>NZ_CP139137.1:2400000-3600000 GCF_034047335.1 Chryseobacterium sp. JJR-5R | reverse complement strand
TATGCTGCGGGTCAATTACATAAATATCATTATGGGCATATTTCTGAAGCGAATCCGGATCCATCGGGACGCTGTATTTCCCCTGCCTTACATCCTGGATGTTGTAATTAGGAAAAACCACCACTTTATCAATACTGAACTGCTGGGTAGAAAGGTCAGGCGTATTATCTTTTAGTTTTACATTAAGCTCTACTTTGTGGTTTTTGCTCACCGTACTGTCGGCCTGAATGATAAGATTATCAGGATGAAAATAATAGAACCCTTTTTCCTTTAAGCTGTTGTCAATTCTCTGCCGTTCGGATTTAATGACATCAAGATCAAACGGATTTCCTCTTTTCAGAAAGGTTTTATCCGTAATATTCTGGATTTCCTGATTTACTACAGAAGAATCTTTCTGGAATTTTACATTGCTGATCAGGTATCTTGCGCCCGGCCTGACCGTATAAATAACCTGTGCCCTTTTGTTTTTTGATACCGTATCATAGGTAGCCGCTGCATTGAAATAACCTTTGTTCTCAGAATAATTTTCAATAATCTCCTTGTTAAACTCGCGGTCTACATCACCTAACAGAACAGGCTTTTCACCTATTTTATATTTGAGCCAGTAATTGAAGCCTTTTTCTTTTTTAGGCTCTTTGGCAATATTGTAAAAGAACAGCTTTGGTCTTAATCCTAAGAAAGATGAATTGGGCTTAGGGGTAAGATTGGCTTCCAGGGCAGCCTGCAGATCTTTCTTTTCATTTTTGGAAAGGGTGTCATTTTCAATCTTGATTTTTGCCCCGGTATACAGCATCTGTCCCTCCTGCAGGTATTTTGTGTTGCTGCACGAAAGCGTTACCGAAGCCATCCCGCATGTAAGTATATATCTGAAGTATGTCTGATAATTTTTTCTCATTATTTAAATTCTACAACTTGGTTTTGCTTGTTCTTTTTAGGTTCTTTCTGCTTGTTATTTTTAGATTTCCGGAAGATATCACGGAACTTATCATAATCCAAGGTGATGATAAATCCAAGCCCTGTTTCTACGATCTGGCCCTGCAGGGCAACCTGGTATTCATTTTTACGGTAGGCGCGGAGCATATACCGTTCATCTTTGGAAAGGCTGTAATCTACCGTTACGTCGCCCGCAATATTGGTCGTGCTTTCATTCTGGCGGGATTCACCTTCCAGGCCGAAATTACTTCCTACTGAAACTTTAAGTCGGTCATTCAGCAGCTTTTTGCTGATGTCCACATTAAGATCAGTTCTCGTATTCTGTGTTCCTGTAGAATAATCTTCTGAAGATTCCAGATCAAAGTTAAGATCAACTCCCTTAATCAGGTCAGAAGCCAGATTGTTCAATTGCTGGGAAAGAATTTTGCTCACACTCTGCCTTGCCATCATCTCTCCGGAAAGTCCGGCTCCGGACTGGAACGGATTCTCCCCGATGAACCTGTTTAACAACAATAGGGCAAACACCTGTTTGTTCATTTCAGACTCCTGGGTTCTCAGCTGAGACAGTTTCTGATCTACGATATCTGTAACGGTGGAAGAAACGGCATTGTTCTTTTCATCGGTGGTAATATCAAAGGTAATTACCGGTTTCAGCAGTTCGCCGTTCATTTTCAATAATGTATTGAAAGGGATTCTCTGCTTAAACTGATTGAGTATTCCTGAACTTTCCCCGCTTATCTGCTGCTCGACAAGATCAAATGGTGCAGTTTCGGTTTTATACACTGCGGTAATGTTAAGGTTCGCAGTAGTCGGTTCTCCGGTCCAGGTAATGGTGCTTCCTTTCTCAATATCGAATTTACGTTTTAATACGCTTACCGTCATTTCATAGCTTCCCGATTCCACTTCATAAACCCCTACCAATGTCGTTTTTCCGGATGGATCAATTCCGCCTGTCAGTTCCGCTTCCCCCTGAAGTTTCACAAAATCCCCGCTGGCTTTATCAATCAGTAAAGAAAGTTTGGCTTCTTTGCTTAATTCTATGTTTACACTTACGTCCATCCCCTTAATCTGGGTCTGGCTGTTTAAAGAGTCTGCTTTTACCGTTTTAGTCAGGGCAATCTGGTCCTGGTCGATAAACTCAACAATCCCTTCTCTTTCCTGTAAAGTGGGGGAAGACTGGGGAAGCACAAATGTAAAATCCGTATTGTCGGTAACAGCAAGCCTGCCGTCTACTTTCGGCAAATCAAGATTTCCTCTGATGCGTAATCCGGCATCGATCGCAAGGATTCCGTACATCATGGCATCATTTGATTTTTCAGAATTTACCACTTTGAAATTTTTGGCATTGAGATCAAGATTGAATCCAAAATCCCTGTAGGTCTGTGTCAGTACCTGTCCGTCGATTACCAGGGAATTCCCGTCTTTGTCATTGATTTTGAAATCATCAAATTCAATTCCGCGGCTGGTAAAATCAATATCGTCGTTCAGTTTCCTGAAATCGCTTCCGGTTTTGGCAATTTCCAGTCCTACATCATTGAATTTCACTTTACCTAAAATGTTAGGCTGCGTGGTAGTACCGGTAATTTTCAGGTTTCCGGAAATGTATCCTTCCGTATTGGTAATGGCATTCATGGAGAAGCCCTGTACAGATTTCATCTGCAGCTGGTTAATAGCCATATTCAGGTCGAAGGTGCTTGATGAAGTATTGTAATCTCCCAGGATCTTTACATCATTGTTGTTTCCGGATAACGTAATATCTGCATTTAAGAGATTAGATGATGTATTGTTTACTTTTACGGCAAGGTTCCCTACAGGGCTTCCGTAGACAATTAAGTCGGAGATATTCAGGTCAGACGTAAAGGTCATTTTTTTCGTCAGGTCACGCAGCTGTGCGGTTCCGTTGATGGTACCTCTTGCCAGCACGGTGTCTTTTTTAATCAGTTCCGTGATGGTTTCGATTTTGAAATCTTTCAGTGATACATTAAGTGGCGCATTCGGCGACTGGGTTTCAGACTGCAGGAGGATCTCACTGCCTGCGTTTGAAATCCTGAAATTATCCGCCAGGATTCCTTTGCTGCTGATCTGGATTTTATTGCCTTCTCCAACAGTCCAGTCCGTATAGTTTAATTTCAGTCCGTCCGGATTCAATGAAATTTCCGTGATGTCGTTCAGCGATTTTGCATTCCCGGCAATCAGGAATTGTGTTTCATCTTTTTCATCTTTGGTCGTAATGTTGTAATTGATGATATTGTTCGCAACATCTCCGCCGATATTCACTTTATTTAACGCAAAACTTGCACTTTTCAATGCGGCTACATTCAGATTATACTGTAAGGCCTGGTTCTCATTGGTTACCCTGATCGCAGCGTTTTCAACGGAATTTTCGCCATACATCACCCGTGGGATCTGTCCGTCAATTTCTATTTTCTGTGAATCCGCATCATAATTTCCGGTAAGATTAATGGTCTCAAAACTTTTCAGTTCCGGTACGAATTTCCGGATCAGGTCATCATTTTTAATTTTGGCATTAAAGGTGAAAAACTGTCCAGCCTGTATTTTCTGGCTTTTCGCAGGCTTCTGGAACTGGTAATACTGATTAATTGTTTGTGACAGCGCTCCGAAAATCTGGGTCAGCTTATATTTGCCTCTCAGCTCCACATCTGCAATCTGAGAATTGAAAATGATATTTGTGGAATCATTGGTGGAAGAAGCTTTAAGGTTGACTTCCTGTATCGGGTATACTTCTTTGCTGTCCGAAAAAGCAAAGTCTTTCAGGTTCAGGTATCCGTTCAGGTTATCAGGATCCAGGCTGGTAAAATCACCGTCTATTTTTCCGGCAAGGATCATTGGGTCTTTATAGAACCCGAGCCTGTTAAGATCTAATTTATTGATATTACCGTTAACTTTTACGGTAGGATTCTTTTCATTGTAAACTCCGGAAGCTGTTAACTGTAAATTGGCATTCGGATCTTTAGAGTTCAATATAACATGGTAGTTGCCGCTTCTTATTTTTCCGGTTAAATTCATGTTCTGGTACCGGTATCCTTTATAAACGGCGGAAGCAACATGGCCTCTCAGATCAGCATTGGCATTTTTAAAATCAAAGCTTTCTCCTTTCGCATAAATCTGTACGGAAACGGTTCCGATATCTTTGTTCTGAATAATTTTCCCGATCTGTAATCCCTGAAGGTTTGCTTTCACCTCGTACAGTTCACGGTTTTTTCTCCGCATATCCAGCTTGGCAATAACAGCTGCGTTGCCGAGGGTAGAGTAGAGGTTCAGATTGGCATCCACTACTTTCGTGGTGCCTTTTGCCGTTCCTTTAATACTCATATTGGAAGGAAGTGAAATATTGGAAGGGATGGTATTCTTCGGAACCAGATTAAAGATTGTTCTGGCGGATGAAGATAATTCTGCAATTTTCAGGTCATAATAGAGATTATCCGGGTTCATGGCATTCCTGATCCTTCCTGAAGCAGCGACCCTCAGTTGATCTAATCCCGAAACTTTAAGATTATTGATCAGAAGGTCATTAACATTCCCTTTTACATTGGCATTTACATTCAGCACAGCATTCGGGTATTTGTTGAAAGGGGCTGTATTGCGCAGGGTAGGAACCAGGTTCAGAATATCAGAGAATCCTATTTTTGAATCTTTGATATCCGCTGAAATTTTTACCGCGCCCAGGTTTGAGCTGAGCTGTTCAATAGAATTATAGTTCAGGACTACTTCATCGCGCAAAACCGTTTTCGGGGTCTGAAGATAAAGGTCTTTCAGATAAGCTTCCTTTTCGTTGTATACAAAATCGGTATTAAATTTCTGGATATCCAGGCCTCTGGCTTCCTGGATTTCAGCTGAATTTACCGTTCCTGCAAAGGTGTTGTTCTGCATTTTAAAGCCCTTTACCTCAATATTCATTTTAGAAAAATTCAGGTGGTTGAAATCCATTCCCTGGCGGGTCAGAGCAACTGCTGTATTGTTGTAGGCTACCTTTACGTCATTGAAAACCAGTTTCCCGAGCAGTAAACTTAAGGCCTTCTGCTGATCGGAATTCTTGGAAACTTCTGGCTCTTTATTTTCTTGCGGGTTGGCATTCTGGGCCGGCAAGTAAAGATTGGCATTGATATCAGCGCCTGAAAGAACCACATGCTCTACACTGTAGGCATTATTTTCCAGATCCAGCTTATTTACTTTCGTACTCAGTTCTTTAAACAGGACTTTAGCAAAGGTCTTGGTATTGTCATCTCCGTAGTCGATATTGAAATTGGTCAGTTTAATCCCTCTTAAACCAAGCTGCATGGGCTTTTTGTTATTCAGGGAATCTACTTTTTTCTCTACTTTTTTTGAAACTTCCTCTATAAGGTCCTGCTTCAGCTTTAGTTTCAGCCCGTCGAGATTGATGTCACCCACTGCATAGGCATTGTTCTGGAGATCAAAAGTTTTTACCCTTGTATCAAAAGACTTGAAGTAAAGATTGATGTCATTTCTTGACTGCTGATCATTGAAAGTAATACCGATGTCTTTCAGATTGATTTTATCCAGGGAAATAATAAAAGGCTTTGATGTACTCTCTTCTTTATCACTCGTTGCAAAAGCATCCAGGATATAATCAAAATTGAAAGTCCCGTCAGGTTTTCTTACCACATTTGCCCTGGCACCTTCCAGGTCCACTGATGTGATGTCTGCCGTTGAGCTGATCAGCTTCATCATGTTTAGCCCTACATCCAGCTTTTTAACAGCTAAAAGCGTATCGATATTCTGGCCTTTTAAATACAGGTTTTCCATAACAAGGCTGTTAGGGAATGCTATGTAAACCCGTTCCAGGCTTACTTTTGTTTTGATTTTTTTCTCCAGATATACTACCAGCCTGTCTTTGACAAAATTCTGGACGACCGGAAGTCTTAAACTAAGGATAAGCAGCGTAAGAAAAACCAGAATGGATACAATGGTTATTGCAAAACGCTTAAAGAATTTTCTTTTGTTAAATTTCAGTTTCAAGAGTGATTGGGTTTAGAACAAATATAATACTAATTTTACTAATGATCTGTTGTGGTACCCTTTGTGAGTGCAAAAATCCTGCCTTGGCTGCCTGTTATGGAATTTAGTTGAATAACTATTTAGTGAATGAGTTGATGAAGACAGCCAAAGACCGGATTTGAGTTGTTTAAAAACCCCCTTTTATCATTTTTATCTATGTTGAAAAGGTTTTAGCAAAAATGAAAATTCAATATAAGTTCAGTGTTTAAAAGGGGGTATGGCACAATTTAAAATATGCTGAAATAATAATTTGTTAATTTCCGTTTTCCCACCGTACAGGTTCTCCCTGCGGAACGGCACCGCCCTGGGCAGGGGTAACAGGTTCGGTTTCCTGGTTGATGTGGTAAATATAGGCAGCTATTTTTTCCGCATCCCTTCCTGTAATGGTCCCTTCCCTGATCATGGGACGCATGGCAGGGTTATTCTGTGAACCGTTTTCCAGCATCCAGAAGACATTTTTAAATAGGCTTTTTTCCTTGATGTTGATCCAATGGATATCCGTCAGGTTCGGCCCGATTCCTCCTTTTGCCCCTTCTCCGTGGCAGGTGACACAATTGGTTTTAAAAAGCTCCTGACCTTCGGATATATAGTCTGCATTGTATTTTGCAGATTCCAGGGTGACCTGAGGCGCGGTTTTTTCAAATTCTTCAATGGAAGCCAGCATGACTTTGGTTTCATCGTTCAGTTCAGCTTCAGGATGGGCATAATCTGTGAACGCAAATGCCGCCATATACACTGCACAGAAAATAAATCCGAAGTAGAACAGGCCGACCCACCATTTTGGCAAGGAATTATCAAGTTCCGTAATTCCGTCAAAACCATGGTCAATCAGGATATCTTTTTCTTCCGTAGCCGGCTGTTTCTTAAACGCCGAGTTCCAGAGTTTCTGAAAATACGGCGTGCTCTTGTCTTTGATATACCGTGCTTTTTCTTCATCTGATAAACGGGTGAAGTTGTGGTTCTCAATCAGGTCTCCGATAGCATTTACAATGAGAAGCAGGATTACGGCAATGGCCATCAGCCCCCAGAAAAAAGGAGAATAAAAATACCCTGAACCGGGCGCGAACATTTCAAACGCCATAATGGTTAAACCAACAGTGACCAGGATGTATACGGAAACGGGAGTTCTTGTTTTCATATGAATGAATGGATTTAAATTATTCTGCACTCGCAGTCCGGATCTGTGTAGTCTTAATATCAGTTCCCAGTCTTTGCAGATAGGCAATCATGGCGATAATTTCTCTCTGCTCAAGCGGTACGAATGCACTGCCTTTTGCAGCCTTATCTGTTTGTACCTGCTGCTTCACATCCGTGGCTTCGGCATAAATTCTTTTTACAATGCCTTCTGCCTGGTGGCCTGCCCATTGGTTGGCAGAATCGATCTGGGCTTTTGTATACGGGACATCAAAATAATTTTTCATGAGCTTCATTTTATTTACCATCTGCTCTTTATCCAGTTTATTTGTGATCAGCCATGGGAAACGCGGCATGATAGATCCGGCAGAGGTAATCCTCGGGTTGTACATATGCTTGAAGTGCCAGGAGTCCGGGTTCCTCCCGCCTTCTCTCTGAAGATCCGGGCCTGTTCTTTTTGATCCCCAGAGGAATGGCCGGTCATAGATGAATTCTCCTGCTTTGGAATACTGTCCGTTCTTCCCTTCAAACCTTACTATCTCGTCACGGAACGGCCTGATCATCTGGGAATGGCAGGCATTACAGCCTTCCCGGATGTATAAGTCTCTTCCTTCCAGTTCCAGTGGAGAGTAAGGTTTTACGGCGGTAATGGTCGGAACGCTTTGCTTTAAAGTCAAAGTCGGGATGATTTCTACCAGGCCTCCGATGGCGATGGTGATCAAAGCCAATATGGCCATGAGCCTTGGTGTTCTTTCGATCCACAGGTGAACGCCTTCGCCTTCTTTCCTTCCGTTTCCTACATGCGCCAAAGCGGGTGCTACTGCAGGAACATTTTTCTGGAATGATCCGGCTTTGATGGTTTTGATAACATTTATCACCATTAAGATGGCTCCTGACAGATAAAGGAAACCTCCGAAGAATCTCATTTTGTAATAAGGGATAATAGCCGTAACCGTATCCAGCCAGTTTTTCCAAACCAGGGTTCCGTCCGGGTTAAACTGCTTCCACATCAATCCCTGGGTAAATCCTGAGATATACATCGGAACCGCATAAAAGATGATTCCTAATGTTCCCAGCCAGAAATGCCAGTTGGCCAGTTTTTTAGACCACATCGGTGTTCTCCACATCACTGGGATCAGATAGTAGACGATGCCGAATGCCATAAAACCGTTCCAGCCCAATGCTCCGATGTGTACATGCCCGATGACCCAGTCGGTATAATGCCCGATTTTATTTAAGGATTTGGTGGCGAGCAGCGGCCCTTCAAAAGTGGCCATTCCGTAACAGGTAACGGCTACCACGAAGAATTTCAGGATCGGGTTTTCCCGGACTTTATCCCACGCTCCCCTTAAGGTAAGAAGACCATTAAGCATCCCTCCCCATGACGGAGCGATCAGCATAATGGAGAAACCTGTTCCCACTGCCTGGGCCCAAGCCGGTAAAGCCGTATACTGAAGGTGGTGAGGACCTGCCCAAAGGTAGACGAAGATCAGTGACCAGAAGTGGATAATGGATAATTTATAAGAAAAGACAGGCCTGTCGGCAGCTTTTGGCAGGAAATAATACATCAGGCCAAGAACCGGAGTCGTCAGTACGAATGCAACCGCATTGTGTCCGTACCACCACTGCACCAACGCATCTTTTGTGCCGGCATAAATTGAATAGGATTTCCATGTGGTGAATGATAAAGGAACTTCCAGATTATTGAAGATATGAAGCATGGCCACTGCAATCCAGGTTCCCATATAGAACCAGATGGCTACATATAAATGCCGTACCCGTCTTTTGGCAATGGTCCCGAACATATTGATCCCGAAGATCACCCATGAAACGGTAATTAAAATATCAATCGGCCATTCGTGCTCAGCGTATTCTTTCGAGGTGTTGATTCCCATCAGGAAGGTAATCACTACGCTGATGATCATGATCTGCCACGTCCAGAAGTGGATCCAGGATAAAGTATCGCTGTACATCCGGGTTTTCAACAGCCGCTGTAGGCTGTAATAGGCCCCGCAGAAAAAGGAATTGCAGACAAACGCGAAAATAACGGCACTGGTATGCAGCATCCTGATCCTTCCGAATCCCAAGGCACCCTGGGTATTGATCAGCCCCTGGATATTTCCTGATGAAAGACTTTTAATTGTGGTGTCATCCGTTCCGAACAGAAATTCCGGTAGCTCCGGATAGAAAAGCATGAGGGCAGCCGTAAGTCCGAGTAAAAAACCGACGAGGCCGAATGCGATGGTCGCATAGAGGAATGCCCTGACAATGCTGTTGTCATAACTAAATTGTTGCGTCTCCATAATTCCAATGTATTGTACTGAAGTGATATTTGCCCTGAAAAAGAAGTTCTTATTTGAATAATCAGCCTGAAATTCCGTTAAAAATAAATATCATGTAGCGTGGTAATGTTTTGACAAAGGTATTTACTAACTTTGTGGAACGCTAATAGGTATACTTCTAAAATATACCGAAAACTACTAAAGAAAAGGGATGAAAATTTGCGGTCAGAATATCAGGAAAATCAGGAGGAGCAAAGATCTCACCCAGGAATACATGGCTTTTGAAATGGGCATTTCCCAGAAAGCCTATTCTGATATTGAAAATTCCAAGGTAAAAATCAACCTTGACATCCTGACGAAAATCTCCGCTATTTTAGAAATCAGGCCTTCCGAAATCTGCAGCATCTCCCACAAATGCGGCAACGATTTTGAAGACAAGTACCACGACCTGGTGGAATATATGAAGAAGAGCGGGATTGAGGTTCCGAAGGAGCTCTTGTAATTATTATTTTTTCATACTGTATTTTAAAAGATCTATTTAAGTATTTATTTTTTAAATTTATAAACATATATCTTCCTGGGTTCTTTCAATAAATAAAATGATTCAGGGACAGAGCAGATTTAGGCGGCTTCCAAATGAAATTATTGCAGAAAATTGAAGAACTGACATTATATGCAATTTCTCAGCATAAGGAAATCGAGCAGTTAAAAGCAACGATAAAATAGCAGCAGCAGTAAAAAAGGTTGATTGAATTAAAAGACTGTTGCTAGGCTGTAAGTTAAGCCGATTGTAGATTAGATTATTTCAGATTTTTAAAAAGGTGCAGGATTTTCCTGCATCTTTTTCCTGTTCATTACAAAAACAAAAACCATCCTTAAAAAGGATGGTTTGTAGACCCACAGGGATTCGAACCCCAACTGATGGTACCAAAAACCAGAGTGCTACCGTTACACCATGGGTCTGTTTATTTTAGTGATGCAAATGTATCTATTTTTTATTTACCGTCAAAAAAATATTCAGGAAATTTAAAAATTTTCTTAACATGATAGAAAACAAAAACCATCCTCAGAAAAGGATGGTTTGTAGACCCACAGGGATTCGAACCCCAACTGATGGTACCAAAAACCAGAGTGCTACCGTTACACCATGGGTCTGTTTGTTTTAGTGATGCAAATTTAAAGCTTTTTTCTTTATCTGCAAATCATTTTTAAATTTTATTTAAATTTACATTACAATTTAATGGCAGGAAATATGCAGCTCAACTTCAATAATCTCGAAATTAATAATTTATGTCCTCAGACGGAATTTGAAAAAAAAGTGTTTTTTTTCCTGAAAGAATGGTGGTCAGATTCTGAAACCGTAAAAGTGCAGACTTCCGGCTCTACCGGGATCCCGAAAATTTTTGATATCGAGAAAAGGAAAATGATCAGTTCTGCAGAAATGACCTGTGATTTTCTGGGGCTGAAAGAAGAAAATACCGCCCTGATATGTCTTCCTGTGGAATATATTTCCGGGAAAATGATGGTGGTACGGTCTGTAGCCAGGAAACTGAAACTGATTATTGCTGAACCGTCCGTCAGCCCCTTGAAACAATTGACTGAAAAAATAGATTTCTGTGCCATGACACCGCTTCAGGTGGAGAATTCCCTTGACAGATTATACCTGATTGAGAACCTAATCATCGGCGGGGCAGCCGTATCCGAATCTTTAAAAAAGATGATTGCTGAAAAAGGCCTGCCGCAGGATAACCGTATTTTTGAAACCTACGGAATGTCCGAAACCCTTTCCCATATCGGCCTCAAACAGATTTTTCCTCAGGCGGAAGATTATTTTACGGTGTTTGATTCTGTTGAAATTTCGGAGGATGAAAGAGGATGCCTGAAAATTTATGCGCCCAATCTGAATGATGAGGTTTTGCATACTAATGATTTAGTTGAAGTAATCAATGAAAAACAGTTCAGGTTTTTAGGGAGGATTGATCATGTCATCAATTCCGGCGGGGCAAAAATTTTTCCTGAGCAGCTTGAAGCCCTGGTTAAGAAAAAGATTCCGAATGAAGCCGTATTCTTGGGGCAGGAAGATGATACATTGGGACAAAAGATTATACTTATTGTTGAAGGTACGGAATCTCAGGACATCATTAAAAAGATTTCAGAAATACAGTTTGAGAAAAACTTTCACAGGCCTAAAGACATTATTTTTATTGAGAAAATTCCAAGGACGCCGAATGGAAAAATAAGCAGGATTGAATTGAAAAAAATGATATAAGTATTTATCTTTACCCGTAATTTATTACTCTTAAACCCTAATGAAAGATTTTTCAAAAGAGCTCAGCTTTAAAACTTCCCGCAGCAGCGGGGCAGGAGGGCAGAATGTGAACAAGGTTGAAACTTTGGTGACTGTGCTCTGGAATATTGCTGAGTCTGAGCTCTTTCGTGAAGAACAGAAAGATCTGATCCGGAATAAATTAAAAAACAGGATCAATGCTGAAGGTTTTCTCTTTTTAAATGTTTCCGAAACCAGGACACAGCTGGCCAATAAAAATAAGGCGGTTGAAAAAATTCTTGAGCTTGTAGATAAAGCTCTGTTTATTCCTAAGAAAAGGATTTCCACAAAACCTTCAAAAGGCCAGAAACAGAAAAGACTGGATACCAAGAAGAAAATTTCTGAAAAAAAGGAAAACAGGAAGTTTAAATATTAGCAACATGTATTCAGTGTTTCCTCTGTTTCTTATCCTTAGTCACCTGGTTTCAGAGCCCATTTTAAAATTTATTTGAAAGGTTTTACGTAATCATATGGGCTTTTTACGGATTTCGGGATAGGGGCAATTTCTTATAAATCAGTTACAGGGCCGGTAATAGGGAAAGGCACTAACTTAGTACTGGAAGCCAATTTTGCCTATCAGTATGCCGTAACTTAAAATATTCTGATTGGTCCGAAACTCGGATTAAAGATGGAACTTTATCGCAGATGGACATCAATGGCCAGATCTATGAGTTCGGGGAGTAAGAGAAAGAAGGTTTAACCCGAGTTTCTTTGAGCGCAGCGTTTACATTCCGTTTTTAAGTTTTATCTTTGCAAAAAATTATCATAATGAACAAACCGATTACAGAATTCATAGAAAAATATTATCTCCACTTCAATGCAGCAGCTCTGGTAGATGCTTCCAAAGGATATGTTGCCCATCTTAAAGAAGGCGGGAAAATGATGATCACTTTGGCAGGTGCCATGTCTACAGCCGAGTTGGGAAAAATCCTTGCAGAGATGATCCGCCAGGATAAAGTGGATTTTATTTCCTGTACAGGTGCGAATCTTGAGGAAGATCTGATGAATCTGGTAGCACATTCACATTACGAAAGGGTTCCTCATTACAGGGACTTAACCGCACAGGACGAGTGGGACTTGCTTGAAAGAGGCCTGAACAGGGTAACCGATACCTGTATTCCTGAAGAAGAAGCTTTCAGAAGGCTGCAGAAACATATCGTTGAAATCTGGAAAGATGCTGAGTCTAAAGGAGAACGGTATTTTCCGCATGAATTTATGTACAAGATGATTCTTTCCGGTGTTCTGGAACAGTATTATGAAATTCCGAGAGAAAATTCATGGATGATTGCAGCCGCTGAGAAAAACCTTCCGATTGTGGTTCCGGGCTGGGAAGATTCTACGATGGGGAATATTTTCGCTTCTTATTGTATCAAAGGCGAACTGACCGCTACAACAATGAAATCAGGAATTGAATACATGACTTATCTTGCAGACTGGTATACCAAAAATTCAGCAGGAAAAGGAGTTGGTTTCTTCCAGATTGGCGGAGGAATTGCAGGAGATTTCCCAATCTGTGTGGTGCCAATGCTGTATCAGGATATGGAAATGCATGACATTCCTTTCTGGTCGTATTTCTGCCAGATTTCAGATTCTACTACCTCTTACGGTTCTTACTCAGGTGCTGTGCCGAATGAGAAAATTACCTGGGGCAAACTGGATATCACTACACCGAAGTTTATCGTTGAAAGTGATGCGACTATCTGTGCACCCTTGATGTTCTCATATATTCTGGAAAATTAATTAGCTGCTAAATAAAGCTTTAGATAAAGAAGCGTCCGGTACGGTAGTGTCGGGCGCTTTTTTATTTATGTTCTGTTGAATAAAATGTATAAGCAGAATGTATTGGGGCGTGTCCTTCACTCGTTCATTCCGCTTTGCTCCATTCGCTCGTTCAGGCCGGGCTTCTCCGGGCTCCACTTCGTTCCGGTCCTTGTTGCAGGAGCAACAGGACTGCCGCTGCGCCTGCACTCTGCATATCCCTCACGCGATTCAGTCCATGGAATTGATAAGCACAAAATAACGATATGCGAGAATCCCTTTCTGCAGTTTGGTCAGTTTGGCAGGATCTTTACCGCTTAATTTAGGCAGTACTGCTTTATTGATCTTATTCAGAAGTCTGAAAACTGATTTTTTCATAACTTTATGTTTTAATGGAAGTATAAGATTTCATTCAAAAACAGTGCAAAACCATAAGAAGAACTGAATTCTGGTCCATTGTCAAATTCGGAAGGATAAAAATAGAGATTAGATTATTCTCCCAGTAATAGAGAAGCAAAAGAGTCAGTATGAACGAAATATTTAAACGGCAGGTATGGGAAATTACCAGGCTGGTACCCGAAGGAAGAGTTACAAGTTACGGAGCCATTGCGAAAGCGGTCGGTTATCCGAATCATTCCCGTCACGTAGGAAAAGCAATGGGAGGCTGCCCGCAAGATGTGCCTGCCCACCGGGTGATTTCGGGTTCCGGAACTTTATCGGTCCCCGAATTTCAGGAAAGGCTGGAAGCAGAAGGAATTATTGTGGAGAATTTCAGGATTAAGGATTTTAAGAAATTGTTCTGGAATCCGATGGATGAATTGTAATAGGCTAAACCCGAATAAACAATTTAAAGCCCAGCATACAGAGTAAGATAAGATTAGTATTGCTAAAAAGGAATGATCATATTTGTTCATTTTACATTATTATTAACTTTCGGATGGCAATAAAAAGTTTCGGCGGGGCTGAAAGCCCCGCCGAAACCAAAAAATACCTTTAAAAACTTATTTAAGCTTCTGGTAGCTTCTCTGGATAAAATCCGTCAGATCTTTACCTTTCAGTAAATTCTGGGAAAGTTTAGCCAGGTCTACGGCATATTTAATCAGGCTTTCTTTTTCTTCTGCATTTTCGGTTTTCAGAATCTGATCCGCAAATTCACTGTTGGAGTTCACTACCAGATTATACATCTCAGGGAAACCGCCCATGCCGAACATACCGCCTCCGCCTCCGGTAGCCTGCATATCCTTCATCCTTCTCATAAATTCGGGTTGGGTGATGGTAAACGGGGCATCCGTGCTGTCAAGGTCTTCCAGCTGAACGGTGAACTTTTTATCATTTACCGCTTCTTCCACATTCTTTTTCAGGGATTCTTTTTCCGTTTCCGTTAATTTGGAAATAACAGGCTCGTCTTTTTTAATCAGGTTATTGATGTGGTCTGCATCAACTCTTACAAATGAAACGTTGTCTTTTGAACTTTCCAGTTTCTGGATAACGTGCGGGATAATCGGGGAATCAAAAAGCAGTACTTCATAGCCTTTATCCTTTGCCGACTGGATATAACTGTGCTGTTCGTCAGCATTGGAAGCGTAAAGAATAACCAGCTTACCGTCCTTATCCGTCTGGCTAGGCTTGATCTTTTCCTCTAACTCGTTCCATAGGAAATATTTTCCGTCAGTAGTCGGGTAAAGCGTAAATTTATCGGCTTTTTCCGCAAACTTTTCTTCGGTGATAATGCCGTATTCGATGACCACTTTAATATCATTCCATTTCTGTTCATAGTCCTCACGGTTTTCATTGATCAGGGAAGACATTTTGTCGGCCACTTTCTTGGTGATGTAAGAAGAAATTTTCTTAACCGCACCATCTGCCTGTAGATACGAACGGGAAACATTCAGCGGAATATCCGGAGAATCGATTACACCGCGAAGAAGCATTAAGAAATCCGGAACGATACCTTTTACTTCATCCGTTACGAAAACCTGGTTTTGGTACAGCTGGATTTTGTCTTTTTCAATGTTGAGGCTGTTGTTCAGTTTCGGGAAGAATAATACCCCGGTTAAGTTAAAAGGATAGTCAACATTCAGATGGATATTGAACAAAGGCTCCTCAAACTGCATTGGGTACAACTCATGGTAGAACTTCATATAATCCTCAGTCGTAAGCTCACTCGGAGCAATTGTCCATGCCGGAGTAGGGTTGTTGATGATATTGTCTACTTCCTCCGTTTCTGCTACTGCATCTTCGGCAGCATCTTCCGGCAATGGCAGCGTGTGGGTTTTAGTTCCGAATTTGATCGGAACCGGCATGAATTTGTTGTATTTCAGTAACAGCTCACGGATCTTTCCTTCTTCCAGGAACTCTGTGGAATCTTCTGCAATGTAAAGGATAATTTCAGTTCCTCTTTCCGTTTTATCCGCTGTTTCTTCCAGCGTAAATTCCGGGCTGCCGTCGCAGATCCAGCGAACAGCCGGTGCATCTTTATAAGATTTTGTTACGATTTCCACTTTTTCTGCAACCATGAAGGCAGAATAGAATCCAAGCCCGAAATGCCCGATAATTCCTGAATCTTTAGCCGTATCTTTATATTTTTCCAGGAATTCTTCAGCACCCGAAAATGCTACCTGATTGATGTATTTTTCAACCTCTTCAGCCGTCATCCCGATTCCCTGGTCAATGATGCGAAGCGTTTTATTTTCCTGATCTATCTTAACTTCAATCTTCGGGTTTCCGTACTCCGTTTTTGCTTCCCCGATGCCTGTCAGGTGCTTTAATTTTAAAGTAGCATCCGTTGCATTGGAGATCAGTTCTCTTAAAAAGATTTCGTGGTCACTGTAAAGAAATTTTTTGATAAGCGGAAAAATATTTTCCACAGATACATTGATATTTCCTTTAGTCATAATAATTTTTGTTTTTAATTTTCTTAACCTTCTCAAAAAAAATACCGATCTCCATAATGTGACAATTTGACATTATTTGTATAAAGTGTAAAGAATAGTCTTTCATAAGTAACTTTAGGGTCAGCAGGTTATGGAAGTAATTTAATGATTGGTCTATTGTTTTGAAATTCAGCTGATGGATTGTTGCCAGGTTGATGTGATCAATGATTATTTGAATTGTATTGCTGTGATCCACAGATCATTTCCTACAAAAAAAAGACAGCTCTAAAGCTGCCTTCGTTATAATTTCTGAAAAACTTATTTTACCTTATTCTTCAATTCATCTTTGATCTTGTTTTCCAGTTCTTCCGCAAGCTCAGGGTTGTCTTTCAGAACATCTTTCACGGCGTCACGTCCCTGTCCGAGTTTGGTTTCCTCATAACTGAACCATGATCCGCTTTTTTTAACGATTCCTTGTTCTACCGCCTGATCCAGGATTTCTCCGGTTTTAGAAACTCCTTCACCATACATAATGTCAAATTCGGCCATTTTGAAAGGCGGAGCTACTTTATTCTTCACAATTTTCACTTTTACGCGGCTTCCTATCGCCTCATCACCGTTTTTAATCGGCGCACTTGCCTTTCTGATATCCACTCTCACCGAAGCGTAGAATTTCAATGCATTACCACCGGTTGTTGTTTCCGGGTTCCCGAACATGACACCGATTTTTTCCCTAAGCTGGTTGATGAAAATTACCGTACACTTTGTCCTTGAAATCGTAGCCGTTAATTTTCTTAAAGCCTGGGACATCAGCCTTGCATGAAGACCCATTTTGGAATCTCCCATTTCACCTTCAATCTCTGCTTTAGGAGTCAGTGCGGCAACGGAGTCGATCACTACGATATCGATTGCTCCTGAACGGATCAGGTTGTCTGCGATTTCCAGAGCCTGTTCACCGTTGTCCGGTTGGGAAATGATCAGGTTTTCAAGATCGATTCCCAATTTTCCTGCGTAACCTCTGTCAAAAGCATGCTCTGCATCGATAAAGGCAGCGATTCCGCCTGCTTTCTGGGCTTCTGCAATGGCATGGAGTGTCAATGTTGTCTTACCCGAAGATTCAGGCCCGTAAATTTCGATGATTCTTCCTCTCGGATAGCCACCCACTCCAAGAGCGATGTCCAGTCCCAGAGATCCGGAAGGGATAACTTCAATGGTCGTGTCAATGGTACTGTCACCTAATGTCATTACCGTTCCTTTTCCGTATGTTTTATCTAACTTGTCAAGCACCAGCGAAAGTGCTTTTTTCTTATCTTCAATGTTACTCATCTGTCTTTTAATTAATAATCAAATTTACGAAAAAATACACTTAAAAACTAATATTATATACCATTAAAAGCTGTTTTGATAGTTAAAAAAAGTATAAATTTTTAATATATTCATAATCCGGTAAAGTATATGACTCACACTCACATAACCCATGCAATTATTGATTTTGCTCTGGAGAAAACAGTATATTTCAACGATTTCATATTCTTATGTTTTTTGCTTTTAAAAACCAGAACGGCAGGATTTTGCTTAAGGTTTTTTAATACAGTTGCCAAGCTAACAATCACCTCCTGCAAAGCAGTCAATCGTTTTACTGAAATATTAATGAAAATTTGAATTTTGCGTAATCCTCAGATAATCACGCAGGACTTTCATCTGGTCTTTATTTCCCTTTTTAATCCGGGCTTTGCGGCTGACAATACGGTCATATACTTTATTAACGGCCCTTTTTATTTCGGGAAAGGCATTTCTATAGGTGACTTCCGGAATCTGAAGCCTTCTGCACACTTCATCATCAAGCAGGAACCATGTACAGCAGATATGGAGGTAACGGAGGTTTCTTCTCTGGAATTGATACTTCAGAATAGGGTTTTCAAGAGATTCATCTAATAGGGAACAGGCAAGCAGGGCAGAATCCTTGTCTGCCGGCGGCTGAATGGAAGTCCAGAGGTAAAAATATTCGGTAGCCTCCTTCTTATTGTCCGGTAAAAGATTTTCAGGCATTCCCAGCAGATACCCTACATATTTCCAGAGGTGGAAAAGCCCTTTTTCCTCATCGTCTGAAAACGTATTTCCCAGCTTGTGCAGGCTGTGGAGAAACACCAGGCTGAAACCGGTGTAAGTGGCCATCATATCCCAGGAATTGATCGGTTCGCCCCAGTTTTCAGTGTTCCATTGTTTATAATGTTTTTTAATGGACAGCCTTGCATAAGAATGGATCAGCCGGGTTTTCACAGCAAATTCATATCCCTTTTTATGAACTTCCAGTGCATTATACCGTGTTGCGTTTACCCAGAAATCAAGTGTTTCCGAAAGTCTTTTAACGGCCCCTTTTTTTAAGGCTTCTGTAATAATCAGCGGTTTGTTGAGGTAAGCATAATCATAACCGCCCATCAGGCAGTAATCCCGAAGTGAAATAAGCGCATCCAGATTGCTTCTCATACACAGTTCTGCACCGCTTCTGAGTAGGTTGTCATCCAGCCAATCGGGGATTTTCTGGGTCTGGAGAAACATTTTTTTTACACTGTCCGGGACAAGATCGCTTTCATTAACTCCGTTACGGATATACTGTTCGGTTTCCCGGGAGGCTTCATGAAAATTTTTGGTGAAATAGATATCCCTTACCACCTGATCACCTGTTTCGTCTACATGGTAAAAGTAAGGGGCAAACTTTTCAAAATCTGCAAATCCGACTTCCGCACCGGAAAACTCAATCAGCTGTCTGCCGTTGCCTTTCGTCCAGAAATTCTTAAAATGAGGTGAATCTTTAAATCGCGGTTGCATTATCTTTTTCTCCATTAAAGATAAAATTACAAGTTTTACGCCGAAACGGAGCCGTGAAATTTATCAGTTGAACTATAAAGCAACTTTAAACTGGATGATAAACTTAATCATGAGATTATTCAACTCGAATGGATCTTCAATCGTTTATTGATACGGGATGTTGTTTTTCTCTAAAAATGCCGCCAGCTTTTCCTTATCTTTTATGGAGAAAGACCTCTTTTTTCCGTCTTTCAGCTTGAGGAAGATGATCTCCCGGCTGCCTGTGATAAAGGCTTTTCCATATTTCCTCGACAGCCTGACACCCCATCCCCCGAAATCTGAAACAGGATCTGTATGAACGAATTGTATTTCTTTAATTTCATCCCATCTGATTTTTTTCGGTCTAAATGCAAAAGGGAAAAAATAATATTCAAAATACTGCGGGTTAAGGTTTAATTTTAAAACAGAAAATAAGAACAGTAAAGTTAGCGGAATCGTGATGAGGATGACGATTAAAGGCGATTCCTTATGCTTCATAAGGATAAAGCTCCCCACTACAGCCTGAAAGATGAGAAGAATGGCAAAGGCCTTTGGAAAGCCTGATTTTTCCTGAAATATTCCTGAATCCATATCTGTATCAAAAATAACAAATTTAATGATACAAAAAAAACCTTCCGGATCCGGAAGGTTTGTATGATGGATTGCCGTTACTTATTATTTGGTTAAAGAAGCAGCATGGATCAGCATATCAACTAATTTGTTGGAATATCCCATCTCGTTGTCATACCATGAAACAAGCTTTACGAATTTAGGAGACAGCATGATACCTGCATCCTTATCGAAGATGGAAGTTCTCTTATCCCCTACAAAATCCTGGGAAACCACTGCATCTTCAGTGTAGCCTAAAATACCTTTTAATTCCCCTTCAGAAGCAGATTTGATGGCAGCACAGATTTCTTCGTAAGAAGTCTCCTTTTCTAACCTTACCGTTAAATCTACTACAGAAACATCAACCGTAGGCACTCTGAAAGACATACCTGTCAGTTTTCCGTTCAGTGCAGGGATTACTTTTCCTACCGCTTTGGCAGCACCTGTAGAAGAAGGGATGATGTTGTTCAGTGCCGCTCTTCCTCCTCTCCAGTCTTTCATTGAAGGACCGTCAACCGTTTTCTGGGTTGCCGTTGTGGCGTGTACCGTTGTCATAAGGCCTTCTTCAATCCCGAAGTTATCATGGATTACTTTTGCCAGCGGAGCTAAACAGTTGGTGGTACAGGAAGCATTGGATAAAATTTTGATATCGTCGGTAAGCTCATTGTGGTTTACTCCCATTACGAACATCGGTGTGTCATCTTTGGACGGAGCGGAAAGGATTACCTTTTTGGCACCGGCGTTAATGTGCTTTGCAGCGTTTTCTTTATCTAAGAATAAACCTGTAGATTCAACGATATAATCAGCTCCGATTTCATTCCACTTCAGGTTATTCGGGTCTCTTTCAGCAGTTACCCTGATTTTTTTTCCGTTTACCACAAGATCGTTTCCTTCTACAGAAACTTCTCCCGGAAAAACACCGTGTACAGAATCATATTTAAGCATATACGCCATATATTCTGCATTAATCAGGTCATTGATTCCTACTACTTCGATATTATCTCTTTCAGTCATTGCTCTGAATACAAGACGTCCGATTCTACCAAACCCGTTGATACCTACTTTGATTGTTGACATAATAGTTTGTTTTAAATTATATTAAAAAATATTAGATTGCTAAAATTTCCGAAATCAGCAAAAGATCCTTGTTGATTTCGTTGTGTTTTTTAATGGCTTCCTCAATCGGTGTATAAACCAGGTCGTTGGATCGCATGCCGGCCATTACATTGGTTTGTCCTTCCATTAATCCGGTTACTGCGCCGTAGCCTAGCCTGCTCGCCAGCACCCGGTCTGCGCAGCTTGGGGAACCGCCTCTCTGGATATGGCCCAGAATTGCCACGCGGATGTCATAATCCGGGAATTCCTTTTTTGTTTTTTCTGCCAGTTCGTAGATGTTGGCTAATTTTTCACCTTCAGCTACTACAACAATGCTTGATGCTTTTCCGGTCTTTTCCGCATTCCTGAAATTGGCGAACAGTTCATCAATACTGTCTTTCCTTTCCGGGATCAAAATGTCCAAAGCTCCGGCTGCCAATCCGCTGTTTAAAGCGATAAACCCTGCATCACGGCCCATTACTTCCACAAAGAAAACCCGGTTATGCGAAGTAGCTGTATCACGGATCTTGTCAATGGCTTCCATGGCCGTATTCAGTGCCGTGTCATAGCCGATGGTATTGTCAGTCCCGAAAATATCATTATCGATAGTCCCCGGAACGCCGATAACCCGGATTCCGAATTCCTCGTTAAAGATTTTGGCTCCTGTAAATGTCCCGTCTCCGCCGATACAGACCAGTCCGTCAATACCGAGCGCTACACAATTGTCATAAGCTTTCTTCCTGCCTTCTGCAGTTTTAAACTCCATGGATCTGGCAGATTTCAGAATCGTTCCGCCCTGGTTGATTATATTTTTTACGGAACGGGGACCCATTTTCAGGAAATCACCGTTGATAAGGCCGTTATAGCCTTCACGTACTCCGTAACATTCAACATGATAATAATTGGCGGTTCTTACGACCGCTCTTAATGCTGCATTCATACCCGGAGAATCGCCTCCTGAGGTAAGAACCGCAATTTTTTTTACAGCACTTTCTTTCATCTGGTAAAAAATTTCAAACACAAATTTACAAAAACAAGTTCAGATACAGGCAGTAACTTAACAAGAGTTTTAAATACAAATCATTAAAACTGCCTAAAATTGGCAGGTTTGAAAATGTATCTTGCCGTTTTGGTCTCCGGACGGTCAACATCCAGATTATACCACGGTGAAATTCCCCGGTTGAAAGGATTGGAAACAACATGCACGGATTGTGCAGGGGTAAAGCCTTCACTCAGTAAAAAGAGCCTTTCCCCTTTTTGATTGCGGCATACGCCTGAAATAAAGACCACATGTCCCGGACTTCCCGGTGTAATCAGGAGGTCTCCCGTTTTAAGGTCAGTGTTTTTAATAACCGGTTTTGTTTCTTTGTTCAATGAAATGGTTCCTGCATAATTAAAAATCAGATCCAGATAATTCCTGAAATTTTCATATGAATCATCAAATCCGGATGTTTTCCTGAAACTAACAGAGTTGCCATTTACAAAAGCCCTTTTCCCGCTTTTATAATCATTCCATGAAACCGGGTCACCGCTGGTAAAATGAAAGATGACCTTATCAGATTCCCCGGCTGCCCACAAATATTCTGCTCTCAGGCGGATCACGGCATCGGCACACTGCTGCAGGTCCTTCGTTCCGGTATCAATATCGAAAACAGCTTCATGGAGATGCTGGACAGTAATCGGAGTTCCGTCATATTTTAAAATCCGGCTCCCATACGGTTTCAGCTTAAAGTTCTCAATAAAATAGCCGAAAGAACCTGGCTTTTCTTCCACCCATTTATAGCCTTCAGGAGGAGAAAATCTTTCCCGGATGGTATTTTTATCTTTGTTAATCTGAATTATATCCTGTGGACCGGAAGTCTCGGAACTTTTATTTTCAATATGGGATTTTGATGGGATTTTGTCACCGTTGCAGCTTACGACAGCAATAAAAATCACTACCCAAATAATTCTTTTCATGTGGCTTTAATCTTATTGAAAGATATAAAAGTTTCCAATGGGACGTTAAAAAAAATGAAATTTAACGTATTAAAAATTCCTACAGCCCAAAGCACGAGACCCATTTAATACCGAACAACAAACGGCAAATTCGCACAAGTTTTGGGAATTAGCTTTAATTTTCACCAAAAGTTTCCCAGACCGTAAAATTTCACTTTATTACAGATAAAATTAACCGCTACCATTTCTCTGTCAGATACTTCCAGTACCTTCTCGGCACATGCTGGATATGCAGTTTCAGGTTTTTCCTTTCCACAATATTGGTTTTCGTAAAATAGCGCTGCCAGAGCGTCTGATATTGCGTTTCTTCATCATGGAACTTTTGCTGATACTTGTTTAAGTCTAATTTTTCGTCCGGATAAAAGAAATCGCAGGTTTCCAGGTCATAAAGAATTCCATAGTTTCTTTTAAGGTCATAAATCATCCATTTCTGGTCCTGGTAACGGTCTTTGAAATGCTTCCGGATCAGAGGGAGTACATTGAAATCGGGATCGATCTTTGCAAAGAAAACTTCATCCTGCATTTTTTCAAACCTTACAAAAGCGGTCATCCGGTGCCGTTCCCGGTTTACGGATTTGCAGATCTTGGAAATTTTTAAAATATCACTGTCGGCATAATTCTGTAGGATATTTTTATCCGGATGTTTGACTGATTGCTGTACTGTCGATAAAATAAGCTGCTCTGAATCCGGTTCTTCCGATAAATACACTTTCAGCAGTTCATGAATCCCGGATTTGCCGATGTTCTGTTCCAGTTTATTCAATACGCGTTCGGATTTATCATTCTGCGTAATCACATCATGTATTTCTGCAAAAATATTTTCCTGGTGGAAGCGTTCCCTGCTGATAATTTCCGCCTCTTTATAACGGTATTCAAAAACTTCGAATACCGCAGTGAAAAGTCCGTCGAAGCTTCCGTCATAGAGTAGGGTGGTCATGAGTTTAATTTGAAAGTGATATGATTTGAAAATTAGTTAATTACTCTTCTTATTCAGGAATGATAAATCTGTTATTGAAATCATTCTTTATAACAAATAAGCTTTAATTCATGCTCATCTGATTCCAAATAAAATTCACCAGCACTTTTTATAACGGCTGAAATTTTTTCCACATCCTGATTTGTCCTGGAATCGGCAGTCTTCTGAAAAATAAGGTATTCAATTTCTCTGTATTCGAGCCAGTCATTAACAGAATTGTTTCCTTCAAAAGCAGTCTTCCAATAATCAAATTCAAAAATACTATTTTCATCAAGATACAGTACTCCAATTTTTTCATTTTGAATTTTCTTAAACAGAATTTTCTTAAATTCCTGGGAATTCTCAATGATAGCTTCAATTAATCTGATCCATTTTGAATTCGACATAAATTTTTGGGAAAATTTCAAAAGAGCTTTATCAGTATCCCTTATTTTTTGTTCACTGTATCTAAACGCTTTTTTTGTTTTCACGATTAAATTAAAATAAGGTGAGCTGCTGGGAAAACTGGTTATGGAATTTGGAAGAGCTTCCCCCGATGATCAGTTTTCTGAAATTTTTATCCGTTAAATACCTCAGGTAAGCGTTGCCTGCATTAAAGTCAATAAAATATTTGGCCCGGTTTACTGCAGCTCCTAATTTTGTCAGATGATCCATGGTGAGTACCTGGAAACGTCTTGCGCCGACAATCTTTTTGGCTGTTTTCACACCAATACCCGGAATTCTTAAAATCATCTGGTAGTCTGCCGTCTGCAGATTAACAGGGAACTGGTCAAGGTGCCTTAAAGCCCAGCTCATTTTAGGATCCACTTCCAGGTCAAGGAACGGCATATTCGGATCAAGGATTTCTTCTGCTTTAAAACCGTAAAACCTCATCAGCCAGTCTGACTGGTATAGCCTGTTTTCACGGAGCATCGGGACTTCAGTTGTTAATGAAGGCAGCCTCTTATCTTCCAGAACAGGAACATAACCGGAATAATAAACTCTTTTTAAATTGAAATTTTTATAGAAATGATCAGCAACTTTTATTATCTGTAAATCATTTTCATTGGTGGCACCTACGATCATCTGGGTAGACTGTCCTGCCGGAGCAAATTTCGGGACTTTCCTGAAAATTTTCTTTTCATCCTTGTATTGGGCAATCCCGTTCTGGATATATTTCATGGGATTGAGCATGTCCTGTCGGTTTTTTTCAGGAGCCAGAAGTTTCAGTCCGCTTTCCGTAGGGATTTCAATGTTGATTGACAGCCTGTCTGCATACAGCGCTGCTTCCTGCATCAGTTCATCGCTGGCACCCGGAATTGATTTTAAATGGATATATCCGTTGAAGTTTTCTTCCAGCCGTAGTTTTTTTGCCACTCTTACCAGGCGTTCCATCGTGGTATCGGCATTTTTAAAAATCCCTGAGCTTAAAAACAGGCCTTCGATATAATTTCTGCGGTAAAAATTAATGGTTACATCAACTACCTCTTCCACCGTAAACGCTGCTCTCTTGATATCATTCGAACTTCTTGAAACACAATAGGCACAGTCATAAATACAGTGGTTGGTCAACAGGATTTTGAGAAGCGAGACACACCGCCCGTCTTCCGTGTAGGTATGACAGATTCCGCTTGCAGAACTGTCTCCCAATGCGCCTTTTTTACTTTTTCTCGTGCCTCCGCTGGATGAGCAGGAAACATCATATTTCGCTGCATCAGCAAGGATTTCGAGTTTTTCTTTGAGGCGGTCAAAATTCATATGATGGAATTGAAAATGTTAATTTTAGATCTTAGAAACTATTCAAATGTAAGCCCAAAATTGATAAAAATCAATCTTTTTTGATTGAAGTTATCAACAACTGAAAGTCATAAAATCACTATATTTACGATTCATTAAAGTTATACTATGAATCACCAACCGATTGAAGGTTTTTCCAAGCTCGATAAACAGGGGAAAATCAACTGGCTTGTTGCCGAATACCTTGAAGGAAATACCGAATATCAGCACATTTTAAACCAGTACAGGAACGGAAACCCTGAACTTCAGAAACTCCATGATGAATTTTCAGAAAACACCATTTCCAACTTCTATATGCCTTACGGGATTGCCCCTAATTTTCTGATTGACGGGAAGTTATTTGCCCTTCCTATGGCCGTGGAAGAGAGCTCCGTGGTGGCTGCTGCTTCAAAAGCTGCGAAATTCTGGATCGATAAAGGAGGTTTTAAGACCACCATCATCAACAATGAAAAACTGGGGCATACCCATTTTATTTTTAATGTCGAAGCCCATAAGCTGCTCCACTTTTTCAATTTTAAACTGAAGAAAAAATTACTGGAAGCTACGGAAGCCATCACCACCAACATGAGAAACCGCGGCGGAGGGATTTTAGATATTAAATTGGTGGATAAAACTTCCGAGATGCCGAACTATTACCAGCTTAAAGCCAGTTTTGACACGGTAGATTCCATGGGCGCAAACTTTATTAATTCCTGTCTGGAGCAGTTTGGAAAAACCCTGAAACAGGAAGTGGCCGTTACCGGAGATTTTACGCAGGAAGAAAAGAACTCTTTGCAGATTGTCATGAATATCCTTTCCAACTTTACGCCCGATTGCATCGTAAGGGCTGAGGTTTCCTGTAAGATTGAAGATTTAAAAGATGACAGCGGGATTTCCAATGAAGAATTTGCATGGAAGTTCAAACAGGCGGTAGACATCGCCGAGATTGAGCCATTCCGCGCAACTACTCATAATAAGGGAATTATGAACGGGGTGGATGCTGTGGTTATCGCTACAGGAAATGATTTCAGGGCAACTGAAGCCTGTGCCCATGCGTATGCCGCGAGAGACGGGAAATATAGCTCTTTGTCGCACTGTACTACGGATAACGGTATTTTCAGGTTCTGGATTGACCTTCCTATTTCCGTAGGGGTAGTGGGCGGGCTGACGAACCTGCATCCTTTGGTAAAATTCTCTCTGGCACTTCTCGGAAAGCCTTCTGCCCAGGAACTTATGAGTATCCTTGCGGTTTCCGGCCTTGCCCAGAATTTCGGGGCCCTGCGTTCCCTGGTGACTACCGGAATCCAGAAAGGGCACATGAAAATGCACCTGCTGAATATTTTAAACCAGATGGGTGCCACCGAAGAAGAGAAACAGCATTTTGTAACATACTTTAAAGATAAAACGGTAACGCATCACGAGGTGATCAGTGAGTTTAACCGTTTGAGAGGAAGTAATTAATAATTAATAATCAATCAGAAATTACGAATTACGCTTTAAAAATGAAAAGGATCATGTTTTTCAGTCAAAGCATTCTGATCATGAAAATAACCGTTTCATATAGAGAGATGCGTGAAACAATTTACCGGATAAAATGCTTAAAGCCTTTTCTTGTTTAGAAAAATCAAAACAGATTGTTTGTTGAACTGCGCTGGTGTCACTGCCAGGAATCATCGGTCTTATTCAGAAAACACTTAAAATAAAATTAGGAATATTAAAATAAATTACGAAAGGAAAGTGCTGGTTATATCAATCATAATTTGAGCCTTTATTACAGCTGCGTAATTCGTAATTTGAAAATTATAATTAAATACAATGAAAACAATTACGCTAATTTTTGGTGCCGTATACGGAATGCTGTCCGTTATTTTGGGTGCGTTCGGCGCGCATGCTTTAAAGAAAATTCTGTCTGTGGAGAGGCTGGAAAGCTTTGAAACAGGCGTAAGATATCAGATGTATGCCGCTTTCTTTTTGCTGATCGTCGGGTATATTTTAAAATTTGATACCTCGTCGCAAAAATGGATTTCTATTTTGATGATTGTCGGAACCATGCTGTTCTCGTTCAGCATTTACGGATTGAGCCTGCAGGATTATTTTGGAATGAACCTGAAATTTTTAGGCCCACTTACTCCGCTTGGAGGTCTGTTTATGATCCTGAGCTGGGGAATGCTGATTTTCTATTTTGCCAAAAACAGGATTTAGTCCTCAATTATTCAGTCTGCTGGATTTCAATTCCGGAAAACTGAACCATTAAGGCGGCTCCAGAGATTACTTTTACAGGCTCTCAATCAGAATATTTGCTGAAGAAGAACAGGTTTAAATAAAATAAAAGTTCAGGATATCTTCCTGAACTTTTTTATTAAGCTTGTCCTGTCCTAAAATAAGTTTACACAAAACAGACTTGTTATGGAAAACCAAGAAAAACCAACAAGGGTTTGGTCTGGGTATTTCAGATACTACAGTATCTTAACCGTTTTTAAAAAGAGAAATTTTCTTTCATCCATTTCAGCTTATTGAAGCTCTTAAGGAATTTTGCCCTGGTGGAAATCAGTTTTTCCTGTGCATCAATCACTTTATTTTCCCGGGTATTGATCAGGAAAAGGGAACTTTCTCCATTATTATACCGCGTTTCTTCTGCATTAAGGAGCTTCCGGTAATTCAAAAGGTTGTTTTCTGAAAAATTGATCTGGGTATAATAGTTCAGGATTTCATTCTTATAGGTTTCGATCTTGGTATCGATCTCGCGGATCTTCAGCCGGGTATCCAGCCGGTTCTGGCTGATTTTGATCTTGGCAATTTCATAGCCCGCACGGGCTTCCCGTTGGAACAGCGGGATTTCAAGCTTTAAGCCATACTGGAAATTATTGTCGAACAGCGGGAGGTAGTCTGCCCGGTAATTTTCCTTGTTGAAGAAATTATAGGTAAAATCCAGTTTCGGCAGGAAGCTCTGCCATTTCAGGCGGCGCTCGCTTTCCAGGATATTGTTTTTCTGGTTGTAATACAGGATGGAAAAATGGTTATCGGTCCTCCTGTTTTCAACATCCCGGATCAGGAATTCGAATTCGGAATATGCCGGATGGTCGGTCAGCCGGTCAGCAGGGAAAATAAGCCGGGAAATTTCGTAAAATTCCTGATTGTCGTTCCATAAATACATCTGCAGCTGCTGGGTATTCTTTACAAAAGTCAGGTATGCTTCCTGCTGCTGGAGCTCAAAGCTCTGCAGCTGGGATAAGGCTTCTACCGTATCGATGGCAGGTCTTTCGCCGTATTCGAGGGTTTTACGGGTAAGGTCCAGACGGTTTCTGTTGATTTTCACCGCTTTTGCCTGCAGCTGATAAACTTCAAAGCTCTGTACCCATTCCCAATAGGTATTTTCCGCCTCCAGAAGAAGGTCGTTGGTCAGCACAGCCTGTTCCGCTT
This sequence comes from Chryseobacterium sp. JJR-5R, assembly GCF_034047335.1. Classification (NCBI taxonomy): domain Bacteria; kingdom Pseudomonadati; phylum Bacteroidota; class Flavobacteriia; order Flavobacteriales; family Weeksellaceae; genus Chryseobacterium; species Chryseobacterium sp. JJR-5R. The sequence continues at coordinate 3,570,957 of NZ_CP139137.1, read as the reverse complement.
CCGTCATTTTCAGGGCAAACTTTGCCTGGTCCAGCACAGCCCTCCGCCTGTCGTATAAAAGGTTTTTGGCGAGGGGAACAGTAATCCCAAACTGGTAGAGCCCGCCTCTGGTATCACTCGGGTTCAGTTTTTCACCGTCGAGGTAATTGTAGCTCGTCGTAAGATCAATCCCATACCATGTGGGGATTCCCAACTCAATATTTTTCTGTTCATAATATTTTGTCCCGTCTATGTTTTTTTCGCCTAGCTTTCCTGCCAGTACAGGATCGAAGTTTCCTCTTGCCCGGGTAATTTCCGATTCGGCAATTTTGTTCTGAAGCCTGTATTTCAAGGCTAAAGGATGGAAATTCCTGACTACCGAAATGAATTCCTGAGCCGAAATCCTAAGCGAATCCTGCGAAAAACCGTATTGAAAAAAAAAGAAGACGAGCATAAAAATAATTTTATTTTGCTTTTTCATCTTTGCCTGCTTTTTCATTTTTTACCTCATAGTAATCCGGCGGGAACCCGTTGATGTTCCTCCACAGTTCATACCAGATCGGTACATCGTTCAGGATGGCGATTCCCTGTACACCGGTTCCCATTTTAATTTTTGGCGGCCACTTTTTTTCATTTTTATCTTCTATGATCAGGGCCTTAAACAGTCCGTTCATGCTGATGTTGCTTTCCACGGCCACCACTTTGCCGGCAAATGTCCCATAGCTGGAATTGGGCCATCCGGAAAATACAATTGCCGGAAACCCGTCGAAAATACACATCATGCGCTGCCCTTCTTTTATCAGCGGGAGGTCTACCGGCTTGATGTACATTTCCACGGCATAATCCACCGTAGTCGGAACAATGGTTCCAATATTTTCGCCCTCTTTCAGGACTTCCCCGATTCCTGCCTTATTGAGCTGAACGACCTGTCCGTCCTGTGAAGCCAGGATAAAATACAGGCCCTGTCTTGCTTTGTAGTTCGCCATCTGGTTCTCCAGCTTGGCAATATCTCCTTCGCTTCCTTCGATCTGTCCCATACTCTGGAATCTTTCTCCCTCGGTTTTGCTCAGTTTCTCGGTATAATCCTGAATGACGGAGCTTTGTTCGATGCCAGTGTTCATGATTTCCTGGCGGGTCTGGGCCACTTTATTTTCGTAAGCGGTTTTTTTAGCCACAGCATTCTGGTAAGAAATGCTTCGCTGCTGGAACTGGGTAAGCGAAACGAGCCCTTCGTCGTACATTTTTTTCTGTCTTGCAAACTGGTCTTCGGAAAGGCTGAGCTCATTTTTTGCAGCTGCCAGTTCGGCTTCTTCACCGGAAAGCTTGTTATTGAGCTGGCTGATTTTTATTTTCAGCTGGCTCAGTTTAAGATCCCTTGATGCATTCAGTGCCTGCAGTTGGCTCCTTGTTGTTCCCACCTTCGCTTCATAATAATCCCGTACGCCTCTCTTGGCTTCCACCTGTTCCTCGGTTCGCTGTACCAAAAGCGGATCTAAGTAATCATCTTTGATTTCCGAAAGCTGGAGGAGCGTATCTCCTTTCTTTACATAATCTCCTGTTTTCACATTCCATTTGATGATCCGTCCCGGGATAGGGGAGTTCAGCTGTTGCGGGCGCTGTTCCTGATACAAGGACGTAACGTTTCCTCTTACCTTGATGTTCTGTGTCCACGGTAGAAACAGAGTAATGAGCCCTCCTGCCAAAAAGATCAGAAACCATTTTTTTACACTGGATTTTTTATGGATATGATATATTTTATCAAATGATTTCAGTTTCATTGTCATTGTGTTGAATTTTTATAATACGATTCTTGATGTGCCGCCTTCCATAAGGATCTGCTGGTCTGCCGCCTGCAGGATGTCCTGGTCATGGGAAACAATAATAACCGTCGATTTTTCCCTGATCTGCTGCAGGTAGTGCATCATCTTAACCTTAAATTCTGCATTCATGCCGGAAAAAGGATCTTCCAGAATGATCAGCCTTTTGTCTCCTAACAGTGCACGCAGGAGAAGGATCTTCTTCTTGGAGCTAAAGCTTATTTCAGGGTCAGTCTCACTGATTTCGGTAAAAAATCCCTTGCTGAAGAGGCTTGGTATGTTTTCCAGCCCTATGCTTTCGGAAAGTTCCAGGATGTCTTCCGTATTATTCGTAGTATTTCCCAGCAGGATATTGTCCTGCACGGTTCCCTGGACGATCCTCATATTTTCAAGGTAAAGCCCGATGGTATTCCTCATCTGCATCTTATCAATGTTTTTCAGCGGGATTTTATCAAACAGAATGGTCCCGGAAGTAGGTTCATAAAAACCGGCAACCATATTGAGGAGCAGTGATTTGCCGGCTCCCAGTTTTCCGGTGATCACATTGATGCTGTTATGCTGTATTTTAAAGTTGAGGTCGGAGAGGATAGGAATGCTGTCGTTAAATGCAAAGTTTACTTCCTTAAACTCGATTTCGGCACCTTTATCTTTCTGTGAAAATACAATGTCGCCGTTATTTTCTTCCTTAAGATCGGTGATTTTAGACAGTTTCGCAAAAGAAGCAATAATGTCATAATAGCTTTCAAGGCTCACGATAAGCTTTTCAACGGCCGCCATAATGCTCAGTACGACAATTTCCGTTGCAATAAATGCCCCGATATTAAGCTGCTGGTTAATCAACAGGTAAGTTCCTATCACCAGCATGGCAAGCGTGATGATTACCTTAAATGCGATAATGGTCTTATATTGAAAAACCAAGACCCTGAAATGCGAAGTCCTGTGGTCCAGATATTCAACCACCCTGTCATCGGTGCCTTTCAGATGGCCTTCGCTTCCGGCGTGCATCTTAAATGTTTTTACCGAACCGGCAACATCTTCAAGCCAGGCAGCGGTATTGTATTTTCTGTCACTTTCTTCAATACTGGATTTTATACCGCTTTCCATGGTATAAGCAAAAATGAGCACCACACAGATGATGACCAGTGCTCCGAAGGCCAGAAACCACGGATGGTAAAAGGAAAGCAGGAGAATCCCGAAAAAAATCTGGATAAGCGCCGTAGGGATTTCCAGCAGGATTTTAGATATTCCTTTCTGAAGGTTCTGGATATCGAAGAAACGGTTAACCAGCTCCGGAAGGTAATATTTCCTTGCATAGGAAAGGTCTATTTTGGGAATTTTTTCTGCAATGGCCATGGAGAACTCAACATAGATCTTCTGCTGTATCTTTTCAATGATCTGTATAATCTTCAGCCTGAAGTAACCCACAAGCCAGGTACCGATCACCACAAAGAAGATAAGTATGTAAATGGATGTGGCCATTGTTGCCCCCATAACGAAACTTACGATAGACTGTATCCCTAATGGAACACTCAGCTGCACCAGGCCGTTAAGAATAGCATAAAAATAAATATTGGTAACATCTTTTTTTTCTTTTGTAATGTAGCGGATGAGCCTTTTGCCCTGTTCACCGGCCGTTATTTCCATTTCCTTCATTTTTGTTAAGACTGTGTTTTTATTAAGGGTTTTATGATGAGCAAACCAATGGGTTTTAGGTCTGCTTAGCAATGACTATTCCATAAGCTTTATTTTACTTAGATTCAGTGAATTATTTTTGTGGTTTTATGATGCAAAGATAGTGGGTGGAATATACTAATAAAAATCCGGCAGATTAGAATCCCATTAAAATATGATTAGAAATAATACCCGTTTGACATCGGATAATTCAGACGATACCGGTAATAGGTCTGTATCCACCGGTGCATACCGGAGTAAGATTGGAATTAAACAGGCTGAATCCGTTAAAAGTTTGACAATTTCTTTTTAACCTTATTCATTTTTAGTAAATTTGTCAACCTTTAACGATTAAAATAAAATAATAAAAATAATATGAATCTTCACGAGTATCAATCAAAAGAGATTTTATCAAAGTACGGAGTGGCTATCCAACGCGGTTTCGTAGCAAACAACGTAGACGAAGCTGTAGCGGCTGCTGAAAGACTGACTGCTGAAACAGGAGCTCAGGGATGGGTGGTAAAGGCACAGATCCACGCAGGTGGCCGTGGTAAAGGCGGCGGTGTAAAGTTCTCCCCGAATATGGATAAGCTTAAAGAAAACGCTCAGAACATTATCGGGATGCAGCTGATCACTCCACAGACTTCTGCTGAAGGTAAACTGGTAAATTCCGTATTGGTTGCAGAGGATGTATATTATCCGGGAGAAACTGAAACTAAAGAATTTTACGTTTCTATTCTTTTAGACAGAGCTGAAGGTAAAAATACCATCGTATATTCTACGGAAGGCGGTATGGATATTGAGCATGTTGCTGAGGTAACCCCTCATTTGATCCATAAGGAAATCATTGATCCTGCTTTAGGCCTTCAGGGGTTCCAGGCAAGAAAAATCGCTTTCAACCTGGGTCTTGAAGGAAACGCTTTTAAAGAATTTACAAAATTCATTGTCTCTTTATATAACGCTTATACAGGCATTGATGCTTCTCTTTTTGAGATCAATCCTGTATTGAAGACTTCAGATAATAAAATCATTGCCGTTGATGCCAAAGTAACACTGGATGACAATTCATTGTTCCGTCACAAAGACCTGGCTGAATTAAGGGATACGAGAGAAGAAGATCCTATGGATGTAGAAGCGGGCGATGCAGGTCTTAACTTCGTTAAATTAGACGGTAACGTTGCCTGTATGGTAAACGGTGCCGGTCTTGCAATGGCAACCATGGATATCATCAAATTATCCGGTGGTAACCCGGCGAACTTCCTGGACGTTGGTGGTACTGCCGATGCTGCAAGAGTACAGACTGCTTTCGGGATTATCCTGAGAGATCCTAACGTAAAAGCAATCCTGATCAATATCTTCGGAGGTATCGTAAGATGTGACAGGGTAGCACAAGGGGTTGTAGACGCTTACAAAGCAATGGGAAGCCTTCCGGTTCCGTTGATCGTAAGACTACAGGGAACCAATGCTGTTGAGGCTAAAAGATTAATTGACGAGTCAGGTCTTCCTGTACATTCTGCCATTACTTTAGAAGAAGCAGCCAACAAAGTAAAAGAAGTTTTAGCCTAAGACTAAAACCTGATCTATATTTAAACCGTTTCATTTTTTGAGACGGTTTTTTGTTTTAGACATAAATAATTTTTAAATTAAATTCTTTATAAACTCAGATAAGACCGAATCCTGTATCTTTAAATAATTAGGTAATAAGCTTGCGAACACCACAAAATTTAAACGGAACTATAAATAACAGCCGATGAAAAATATTCAGATCCCGAATGCGTGTTCAGAAAACTGGAGAATAATGTCTCTTCAGGAAAAAGGAAGGTTTTGCTCTGCCTGCAGCAAATGTGTCATAGACTTTAGTGACAAACACCCGGAGGAAATTCAGCAGATTTCATTGAAAAAAGAAATGAGAATGAAACCATCTGCGGAAGATTCCATATCCATCAATTGCATAGTCGTGATAAGTCTGAGCAGTTAGAAGCACGGTTTCTCGCCGGTATTCCTGAAAATTTCCGGAGTAACAGAATAACAGCAGTTATTTTATTATTGATTTTTTTTACAGGCTGTTCAAAGCAGAAAGAAGCCTGTGCAACCACCGGAAGTGTTAAGGTAACGGAAACAGAGACAGAGACAGAGACAGAGACAGATCAGATTGAAAATCAAAATTTTGTAATGGGCGAGATGGTAATGCCTGAAAATGATTCCATAGCTGAAATTTGCAAACCGGAAAGCAATGCCGTGAAATATCGTCATTAAAAAGATAGCTGTTTCAAAACCGGGTATGTTTTATGTTAAAAAAAACTGATGCATTTTAAAATTCCCTATTTTTACAAAAAGGGATTTTAAATGAGAGGCATACTGTATTTTTTTCTGTTGATACTCCTTAATTGCCAGTCTCAGGTTGCCGGCAGCAAAACCATGCCTGCGGGTAAAGAAATTCCATTTGAAGACAAATACCATTATCCTTTTAACTTAACCCGGAAAGAATTCCTGATCATCAGTTCCCAGAAAACGATGGATGAGGTTTTTAATCTGATTCATAAGAAAAATGTCGGGAACAGGTTTTCTCCGATTCCTGCAGTCAGCGAAAATGAGACTTACCTCATCATAAAGCCTGAACTGAAAAATTCCAATGATGTTTCCGTTGATTCGGTAAGCATAGATCATGATACCCTCTACATAAAAATATCGGCATTTGATAATCCGGATTTTGACAGGGACAGCCGGGTCCCGCCTAATATTTTCCTGAAACTGACAGGTCATGTTAATTTTAAAAACGTCATCACAATATATTAACGATAAATAATTTCATGAAAACAAAAACATTTATTCTCTCGTGCCTGCTCATGGCAGCCCACGGCTTCGGCCAGCAAAACTACTGGTCTAAACTGAAAGACGACAGGACCGTAAAAGAAAACCTTCAGCCAAGATGGACGGTTCCAAAAACTTTTTCCCTGTACCAACTGGATCTGGAAAAAATTAAAGCTGACCTTAAAAATGCTCCGCAGCGTTTTTCCACGGACGAAAGCCTGGTCATTAAATTTCCTGATGCAGACGGGAATATAAGAAATTATATTATTCAGGAAGCATCTGTGATGGAGCCGGAACTGCAGGCAAAATTCTCGGAAATCCGTTCGTATACAGGCTGGCAGAAAGGGCATCCGGAAAATACCATCCGTTTCAGCATTACCCCGGAAAACGGGATCAGCATTATGTATTTTGATCAGTGGGAAGTAAGCTATCTTGACCGTTATGCCAAAGACAACTCATCTTTCATGATCTACAAGAGAAAAGACCTGCCGGAAAACAACAGGCTTTTTGAGTGCCATATAGAAGACGCCCTGGATCAGATGAAAAATAGCGGTGAGGCAGGCAAAGCACCGTTGGTTTCAGACGGATTATTCAGGACCTACAGGCTGGCACTGTCTGCGACAGGAGAGTATACTTCTTTTCACGGCGGAACCGTAGCTGGGGCGATGGCTGCAATGGCTACTACCATGGCGCGGGTTAACGGAATTTATGAAAAAACAATCTCCACAACCATGGTCATGGTGGCCAACAATAACCTTCTCGTTCATGTAAATGCTGCTTCAGACCCTTTCACTAACGGAAATCCGGGAGCGATGATCAATGAGAACCAGACCAGTGTTACCTCAATTATCGGATCTGCCAACTACGATATCGGTCACGTTTTCGGAACCAACAGCGGCGGACTGGCGGGATTAGGCGTGGTTTGTATTTCCGGCAGCAAAGCCAGGGGAGTAACCGGTTCCGGTGCCCCTGTGGGAGATCCTTTTGATATCGATTACGTTGCCCATGAAATCGGGCACCAGTTCGGAGCCAACCATACCTTCAGGGCGGCCACATCTTCCTGTCAGGGCAATGCCAATAACAATACAGCTTTTGAGCCCGGCAGCGGAAGCACCATTATGGCGTATGCAGGGATCTGCGGAGCCAATAATAATGTGAAAAACACAAGTGATGCTTATTTTCATGCAGCCAGCGTGATAGAAATGTACAATGTCCTGAAAAGAGCGAATGACTGTTCTGTTAAAAACAGTAATGGTAATTCAGTGCCTGCAGCAGATGCGGGACCGGACTACAGCATCCCGAAAGGTACTGCTTTTGTCCTGACAGGGACCGGTACCGATCCGGACGGGGATTCGCTGACCTATTTATGGGAGCAGTATGATAATACCAACAGTACACAGCCTCCGCTTTCCACAGCCACAGCCGGGCCTGTTTACCGCTCATTCACTCCGACAGCTTCTCCGTCAAGGTATTTCCCGATGCTGAGTTCTGTAGTAGCGAACAATCTGGTTCCGAAATGGGAAGTAACCCCGGCTGTGGCAAGAACACTGAATTTCTCTCTTGTTGTTAATGATAATAAAGCAACCGGCAATCAGGCTGCAAGAGATGCGATGGTGGTAAATGTTACCGATGACGGGCCTTTTACAGTAACATCACAGGCAGCAGGCGGAGCTGTACTGAACGGCGGTTCCGCTGTACCGGTAACCTGGAATGTTGCCGGGACCAATGTACCGCCTGTCAATACACAGAATGTAACGGTTTTACTGTCTAAAGACGGCGGACTTACATTCCCTACGGTTCTGGCAGCAAGTGTTCCTAATACCGGATCGGCTACTGTAACACTTCCGAATGAAAATGTGGCTTCTGCAAGAATTATGGTAAAAGCTGCGGATAATATTTATTATGCACTTAACTCTTCAGGTTTTGCAATTACACAGGTGGTACTCGCAACTGCTGAAACAAATGTGAAGAGTTTTTCAATCTATCCGAATCCGTCTCATGATACAGTGAATATTGTATTAAAGAATGCTTCGCAAAAAGCAGGTTATACCTTGTTTGATGCTTCAGGAAGATTAATCACAAACGGGAACTTCACAGGTGAAACAAAGATAAAAGTTAACGGACTGCTGAACGGAAACTATATTATTTCAGTGGTTCTTGACAACGGAGAACGTTTTTCTGAAAAACTGATGATTAAAAAATAGAAACCCGCTATACCCTGAATAAAATCAGCCTCGTGTTATGAGGCTGATTTTTTATTTTTAATTATTCTGGTTGTTGTTTAAAAGTGCATCGGCATTTCCGCCGGCAATGCTTATGCTGGTAGGGGTGACCAGCTGAATCCCATCTTTGTCCAGACGTTCTTTTATTTTGAGGAAAGCGTCATTCTTCAGGAACCCCATGTTGGCGCCCGGTTCCATCCAGAATTTTACCTGAAGATTAAATACCCCCTGTTTTAAATCGGTGAAGATAACCTCAGCAGTATCCAGCTTGTCTACATGATCCAGATCTTTAAGGACATCCATCACACCTTCACGGGCTTTGCTGATGTTCTCATCAGCAGGGATTTCGAAATTTAAAAAAATCTTCCGTTGTGGCGAGGCTGTAATGTTTGAAAACGGAGCGTTAAAAATAACCTGGTTCGGGATGTACACTTTTTTCCCGTCATCCGTAATTATTTTTGTCGTCAAGAAACCGATTTCCATGACCGTCCCGGAATTATTTCCGATCGAAATGTAATCCCCGACTTTAAATGCCTTATCAATCCCGATCAGCATCCCTGAAAATATACTTGATACCAGATCTTTCAGGGCAACCCCGGCAATGACCCCCGCCACGCCCAGACTTCCGATGAATTTCCAGAGAAATCCGCTGAATCCCATAATCTCAAGCGCAATAAAGCTCCCCATAATCATGATGAGGAACCTGAAAACACTGATCAGGGTAACCAAAGAGCTTTCCTTTTTGCTTTTGGGGAAAAATTTATGAAAGAGCTTAACGGCAAAAAGGCTCAAATACTTGCTGGTAAACAGGAACAAAGAAAATACGGCAATGCCGACAATCAGTTTCGGGGTAATTTGTGCAAATTTCACATACCAGTTCTCCAGGACATTGTACACAACATCAATATAGCTTAGGCCTTTTTTCTCCATAAATATAAATTTTAAATGAAAGGTATAATTTTTCAGCAAAAATTTTGCCAGTTCCAAAAACTCTACTAAATTTGTAGACTAATAAGAACAAAATATTATGTCAATCAAACTAGGAGATACAGCACCGGATTTCAAAGCAGAAACGTCTTTGGGAGACCTCCGTTTTTATGATTACCTGGGAGATTCCTGGGGGATCCTCTTTTCACACCCTGCAGACTATACGCCGGTGTGCACTACCGAACTGGGGTACACTTCAAAGCTCACCGCAGAATTTGATAAAAGAGGGACGAAAGTCTTAGCCTTAAGTGTAGACGGGGTAGAAGACCATCAGAACTGGATCCGTGATATTAATGAAACCCAGGATACTGAAGTGAAGTTTCCTATCATTGCAGATAAAGACAGGAAAGTTTCTGAGCTGTATGATTTTATTCATCCCAATGCTTCTGCAACCGCAACCGTCCGCTCTCTCCTGATTATTGACCCTGATAAAAAAGTAAGGCTGATCATTACTTATCCTGCTTCTACCGGAAGAAACTTTAATGAAATCCTGCGGGTGCTGGATGCGCTTCAGTTAGCCGACTCCTATAAAGTAGCAACCCCCGCTAACTGGGAAAACGGCGATGATGTTATTGTGCCGCCTACCATTTCTACAGAAGATGCCAAGGGAATATTTCCTAAAGGGGTTACGGAAATAAAGCCGTACCTGAGGTATACACCCCAGCCGAATACATGATTATGAGATTATTTGATTTTTTATAGTTTAGTTTTAATTTGAAAATCGCCGCAGAAATTCTGCGGCGATTTTAATGTAATGTAATACGTGATATGATGTGTGTGAAGTGATTTATTGTTTTACGTCGTTTACAACATCTCTTCCTTTAGAAGTAGGAATAAAGATACTGAAACCTACGTTGAATGTAATATTAGAGTTCAGACCCTCGCTTCCGAATCCTGCCTGACCTACATATTTAACCAAACCTTCTACACCGATGTTAGGCGTAATAAAGTAAGAATATCCAGGACCAACACCGAAATCAAGACCGCTGGTAGAGTTTCCGTTTTCAACAGAAGATCCTCCAACACCTAAATTTCCTTCGAAGAACCAACGTCCGTGGTTTAACAAGTTATCCACACCTTTTTCACCTGGTGAAAGATAATAACGGCCTAAGCCTCCTACTGCATAGTCAAATCTTGTAGGGCTTCCGTTGGTTACTTTGCTCACTCCTAAATTTACATAACCTCCGACAGCTACGTTATCTTCAATAAAATATGCTGCTTTCGGCTGGATTGCGATATTATATCCACCACCTGTGTTTAATCCGAAGTTACTGGATAAAAGGCTGCTTCCTACCATCCAGTTGCCTCTTTGGATTTGAGCATTAGCAGTTGTCGCTAAGCCTGCAACGGCTAATATTCCTGATAAAATTAACTTTTTCATAATTTATAATTTAATATTTAATGCTTAATTATTTGTGCTATCAGAAAAACAATAAATGTGCCAGAATGTTCCATCCACAGTGAAATTTAAAAGAAGGAACCTAATAACAATGCTTATTATCTGAAATTTTGTGGTAGCCCACAGCAGAGGATTTTATATAAAAAGCATAATCAGCGCTGCTACGAGCCCGGCAGCAGTAAATATCATTCCGCGCTTAAAGGCTTTGGTTTTAGGATTAAACATCCAGAAACTTGAAATCACGAAAAAGAAAAGGGCAACGCCAAAAAAAGTATTTAAGGGGGAAAGCGTATCTTTTGACTGGGATTTATGTAGCTTCGTCATTTTATCCAATACAAACGGAAGCTCTTTCTTGGCATATTTAGCTTCTCCTGTAGCAGCATTGTATGTTCCCTGCTTGAATTTCAGGACAGATCCGTCCGTTTTCTCAACTTCTAAATTTTTTATTTTCAGTTCCTTTCCCAATTCTTTTTCAGAAAGGTTTCTGCCGATTGTCTTTTCATATTTTTTCTCTTTTTTCAGGAAATCGGTATCCCGGTACACCAGCAAAACACCGCTTACAGCATAAACGGCCATAATCCCTGCCAGGAAATACCCCAGGTAGCGGTGTGTGATTCTCATAAAGCTTCTCGTGTCTTTGATCTTGTCCATATCGTATCGTTGTTGTTTGTTTAAATTTCAAAAGTGGAAACTGCAAAAATGCAATTCCCACTTTGATTATAGAAATTTTTGATATTAAATTTTTTACAGCTTGTAAGTCAGCGTAACGTAATAATTTCGCGGCGTAATCGGGTTTACGGAATAATTCTCATGAACATTGTAGTTTTCCGTATCAAATAAGTTTCCTACTCTTGCCTGGATCATGAATTTTTTCCATTCGTAACCTACCGATAGGGTAACAGTGGTGTAATCTTCCAGTTCAAAAATCCTGCTTACCCCTTTTCTGGCCTGTAAACTGTTGGCTCCCGTTTTGGTATCATTCCATCCGGCTAATCTTTTTCCGATAAAATAAGCTCCGGCTCCCACTTTTAATCCGGGAACATATTTCGTGAATTTATAGAATACCGATGCATTGGCCGTAGTGGCAGGTGTCCTTACAAGCCTCTGTTCCTCTACATACCCGAAATTTTCAGGGGTATCCAGATATACGGAATTATTATAGGAGAACCCTCCGATAACGGATAAGTTTTCCGTCGGGTTTCCTGTAATATCAAGTTCCACTCCGCGGCTCCTCATTTTTCCTGCAAAATCTTTGATCAGGCCGGTAGTATCTAGAAGGTTTCCTTTGTCATCCAAGGCATTCTGGTAATAATTCCTATAAAGGATCTGATATGCTGTCACATTGATGGCCAGAGCACTGTTCCACAGGTTTTTCTTAATACCTACTTCATACTGGTCAATATTTGTAGGTGTCAGGCCTTCATCACTGCCCCTCAGTCTTCCGACATTTGCGACAAATGAATTGGTATAGGTGGCGAAGGCAGAGAAATTATCATCAGGCATATACACCAGGCCTACTTTTGGCGAAACAGCCTGGTCTGATGATGAAGAATTGTCTACCAGTTTTTTGTTGGTTACAGAATTAGGATCAACTTTTCCTGCTGCAACAGTTTTAAAAGTTGTCCTTATGGTCGGCATATTTTCGATATATGACCAACGTAAGCCGGCAATCACTTTGAATTCTTTGGTAAGGCTCACAAAATCCTGTGCATACACCCCGATTCTTCTTGTATTGACCCTGTTTTTTTCCAGCTTTTCTGCATCAGGCATTGCCCCGCCGGCCCAGGTAGAAGGATCATCAAGATATAGGAGGCCTGAACCTCCGTTGGTTCCGTAAAAATAGGCGTTGCCGAAGGTTTTATTGTCAGCGGGGTTATAATAGGTATAACCGTCTGCCACACCGTAATCGGCATCGGTCCCGATTAATACTTTATGGTTGATTTTCCCTGTATTGAATTCTCCGTTAAGGTTTACCTGTGCCGAAGTATAGTTCTGCTCGTTATAGGTTCTGTTCAGCGGCCTGTTCCATGAAAGTCGGGTAGGGAACTTTTTATCATATCCCCACTGTACACGCTCTGTAGAAAAATAATCTTTTGTATAATTCTGATAGGATGCAGTGGCATTCAGGGTCCATTTATCATTAATCTGATGATTGAACGTAACATTTGTGGTTACTTGTTCCACATCCTGGAACTGCCAGTCCGTTCCTAAATAGGCATTTCTCGGAAGAAGCTTATTGAGTTCATAAGTCAGGCCGTCCTCTTTTGTAATGGCCCCGATTCCAAAGTCCGGGGTAAAATTGTTTTTAAGGTAATCTGCCTCTACGATCAATTGGGATTTCGGACCTAAATTAAAGACGAATGACGGGTTGAAGTAATATTTTTCAGACTGTACCACATCTCTGAAACTTTCGGCATATTCATAAGTGCCGTTTACCCTGAATGCAACGCTTTTAGATAACGGACCATAAAAATCCACTGTCGGTTTGTATGAGTTCCAGCTGCCTGCATTCATCCCCACGCTCCCTCCGAAGTTGAAACGGGGCTTTTTGGTAATCATATTAATTACACCTCCTGCCGCAGTATTTCCGTAAAGCATGGCATTGGCACCTTTCAGGACTTCCACTCTTTCCAGTCCGGTCACCTCCGGAAAAACACCGCTGTTAACCCTTGATCCGTTTTTGAAAATATTATCATTTCCTAAAATAAAACCCCGTCCTCCAAAGCTGTCCTGGGAATTGCCCCTTGATGAAGTAACATACATACCATTCACATTCTGCAAAACATCACTCAGCTGCTTGGCCTGCTGCTGCTCAATAATTTCATGGGTAACAATTGCTATGGGCTGCGGTGTTTCCATCACCGTAAGGTTGGATTTTGTAGATAACGGCTTTGCTTTGTTGGGGTTGCCGGTTTTGTGAAGGTTGACATCTTCAATCGTCTGGATCTTAATGGTGTCAGAATCAGTGTTTTTCATCTGTGCACCTACAGAAACGGCTGTGAATAACAATCCTAAGGCTATTAGATTTTTTTTCATTCGTGCATGTTATTTAGAGTGGTTTTAAATAAAGCACAAAAGTATATTATTATTTAGAACTAATAAAAATTAATAAATGATATTTATCATCTGCTGTGAAATTTTACTTTGCCTTTGGTGAATGGATTGCAGGCTTTTATCAATAACTTTGTTAAAAATAATTGTATGCAACTGATCAAAACAGGGCTTTGCGCCTTTGGCATGAGCGGAAAGATTTTTCACGCTCCATTCCTGAAAGAACATCCGGGATTTTTTTTATCATCCATTGTGGAAAGAAGCAGGGAGGATTCTAAAGAAAAATATCCGGATGCAGTTATTTACCGCTCGGTAGAAGATATGCTGGAAAATGCAGATATCGACCTGGTGGTAGTCAATACACCGGTTCAGACCCATTTCCAGTATACCAGAATGGCACTTGAAGCCGGAAAGAATGTTATTGTTGAAAAACCTTTTACCGTCAATGTATCCGAAGCGGAAGAACTGGTACAGCTTGCCGAAGAAAAAGGGCTGTTCCTCAGTGTTTACCAAAACAGGAGGTTTGACCGGGATTATCTGCAGGTCCAGAAAATCATGAGCGAAGGCTATCTGGGCATGCTTAAGGAAGCGGAAATCCGTTTTGACAGGTTCCGGACAGAGCCCAGCGGAAAAGACCATAAAGAAAATCCTGAAGCCGCAGGCTCAGGGTCTCTGCATGACCTGGGTTCGCATCTGGTAGACCAGGCGGTACAGTACTTCGGGTTTCCGGAAAAACTTTTTGCCGATGTATTTTCCATGAAGGGACAGGAATTTGCCAATGACTATTTTGAAATTATTTTATATTATCCCGACAGCCTCAGGGTACGCTTAAAATCTTCTGTTTTTACCAAAGAGGCACATTACGCATATGCTGTTCACGGGGAAAAGGGAAGCTTCCTTCAGGAAAGGACAGATAATCAGGAAAACGAACTGGTTTCCGGCACTGTTCCTGTATACGGTCAGGACTGGACTTTGCCGTTAAAAGAAACAGATGGGGTCCTTAATTTTCTAAACGATCAGAAAGAAACAGAACGCATGCTTACTGCAAGCGAGCCCGGAAATTATATGAACTATTATCAGCAGGTGTACGAATTTATGGTCTTCGGATATGCACTGCCTTCTCCCGCAGAAGAAATCATCAAAAATATGAGGATTATTGATGCGGCCATGGAAAGTGCAAGACAAGGACGGATCATTGAGTTTCCTGAACTGTAATATAAGAAGTTATAAGCTATAAGCTTAGAGTTATAAGTTATAAGTTGCTGAAATTACAACTTATAACTCATAACTTATAAATTTTTATCCCATAAGTTCCTGCAGCTCCAGCCATCTCAGCTCATGGTTTTCCAGTGTTCCGGAAAGCGTTTCAAGTTCTGCAGAAAGTTTTGAAATTTTATCGTAATCAGTTTCATTGTTCAGCTGCTCTAATATGGCTGCTCTTTTTTCTTCAAATTCAGGGATTTGTTTTTCAATCGTTTCCAGTTCACGCTGTTCCTTGAAAGAAAGCTTTTTCTTTGGATCCTGTAGCTTTGCGATGGGTGCATCAGTAACAGCAACAGGTATTTCAGCTTTTTGCACGGCTGCAGGTTTTGGATTCTTTTCTTCCAGCTTCAGATTTTCGCGGTATTCCGAAAAATTCCCTACAAAATCTTTGATTTTCCCTTCGCCTTCAAATGCCAGAATATGATCAACAATCCGGTCCATAAAATACCTGTCGTGGGATACGATAATCAGGCTTCCTTGAAAGTTCAGTAAAAAATTTTCCAGAACCGTCAATGTCGGAAGGTCCAAATCATTCGTAGGCTCATCAAAAATCAGAAAGTTTGGGTTCTGGTATAAGATGTACATCAGATGCAGCCTTCTTTTTTCGCCACCCGAAAGTTTAGAAATCGGAGAATACTGCGTTTGGTCGTCGAATAAGAATAACCTTAAAAACTGTGATGCAGAAATGGTTCTGCCGTTGGCCAGAGGGAAGTTTTCAGAAATTTCTTTGATGAAATCAATTACTCTTTCATCTTCCTTGTATTTAAGTCCTTTCTGAGAAAAATACCCGAATTTGATGGTTTCTCCCGTTTCAATTTCTCCGGAATCTTTCGGTTCAAATCCTTGAATGATATTCAGTAAAGTTGATTTTCCTGCCCCGTTTTTCCCTACAATGCCTACTTTCTCACCCCGTTGAAATGAATAACTGAAATCTTTAAGCAATAATTTATCTCCATAACTTTTAGAAATGTCTTTCAGCTCAAGAATTTTGTTGCCCAGCCTCTTCATTTCAAAATCAAGCTCAAGAGATTCTTTCCGGGTGTCGGTTTTGGCTATTTTTTCAGTTTCGTAAAAGTCCTCCTGCCTGGATTTTGATTTGGTGGTCCTTGCCTTGGGCTGTCTCCGCATCCATTCCAGTTCCTTTCTGTAGAGGTTGTTGGCTTTATCGATCGTCGAATTCATATTGTCTTCACGGATCATCTTGTTTTCAAGATACGTTGCGTAAGACCCGTTATGAAAATACAGGTTCTGATCTTCCATCTCCCATATAATTCCACAAACTGCATCCAGGAAATAACGGTCGTGTGTTACAAGAAGAAGTGTGATTTTAGCTTTATTCAGATAATTTTCAAGCCATTCTACCATTTCCACATCAAGGTGGTTGGTAGGCTCATCCATAATGAGCAAAGTGTGGCGGTGTTCCGCTCTGGTTTCCGTTAGCAGTTTTGCCAGGGCTACACGTTTGATCTGTCCGCCGGAAAGCATTCCCATTTTCGCATCAAGATCTGTAATTTTCAGCTGAGAGAGTATTTGGGTCATCTCGTTTTCAAGATCCCATGCTTTATGAATTTCCATTTCAGCCAAAGCCTGTTCCATAAAATCATGATCGTCTGACAACAGGGATTTATGATAGTTTTTCAGTGCCCTGATCGGGGCAGAATCTAAAGTCATCATAAATTCTTCAATGGTCAGGTCAGATTCAAAATCAATTTCCTGATCGAATAATACCACCTGAATATCTTTATTGATAGTCACGGTTCCGCTGTCTGCAATTTCTTTTCCCATTAAAATTTTCAGGAGCGTAGATTTTCCGCTCCCGTTTTTGGCAACGATGGCAATTTTATCGCCTTCATTCACATGAAAGGAAATATTTTTAAACAAAACTTTGATGCCGTAAGATTTGGTGAGATTTTCTGCAGAAACGTAATTCATTGAAATTTAATGATTTGATTTGAAACTTAAATTGAGCTGCAAAAGTACGAAAATGTAGCAAGAAAAAATCTTAAGATTGTCATTGTGATCATTCCGTGCGTTAAATAATTTTAAAGATCCGCGAGATAAAGCTATTTTTGCGTACCCTTTATGTCATACCATTTACAAATATACCTTGCATCCTCTGATCTGCCGGAAAACTGGAATTCTGTGATAGGAAACCATAACATTATGCTTTCCGAAGAATACTTTAAGGTTTTAGATGCTTCCGGCCCTCAAAACATGGAATGTTATTTCATGGCTTTTTTCCGGGACGGACAGCTTGTGGGCGGAGCCTTATTTCAATACCTGAATTTTATCAGTCACCAGACTTTTCAGAAAAACGAAGCATTATATAATATCAGGAATTTCTTTGCGCGCCTGTTCAGTAAAGATCTGATGATTTTAGGGAATAACATGCTGACGGGACAGAACGGGTTTTATTTTGATGCTTCCGTGATGGCGGTAGAAGAAATTATGCCCCTCCTCCATAAAGCCGTGTTGAAAATGCAGAAGGAAATCAGGAAAACTTCTCTGATTATCTATAAAGATTACCAACCGAATTCTGTGGCGTATTTTCAGGGTAAGAATTACAGAAAATACCTTAGGTTTTCTGTACAGCCGAATATGATGCTTAAGCTTAGGGAAAGCTGGACGGGCTTTGAGGATTATATGGACAGTTTTTCTAAAAAATACAGGGCCAGGGCCAGGTCGGCGAAGAAAAAGATGTCCGGTATTGAGAAAGCTGAATTAACTCTTAACCAAATAAAGGTTTACCGGAAACAGATCCATCTTCTGTATCAGAATGTGGCTGAAAACGCATCCTTCAATACGTTTTTCTTAGGAGAAGGCCATTTTGAAAGCATGAAGGAGAACCTGGAGGAGAACTTCAGGTTCTTCGGATACTTTTCAGGTGAAAAGCTGATTGGCTTTTATACATTGATCTTAAATAATGATGATATTGATACCTATTTTTTAGGCTATGACAAAAACTGCCAGAAGGAAAATCAGCTGTATCTGAATATGCTTCTGGATATGGTGGAATTCGGCATCAGCAACCGCTTTTCAAGGATCATTTTCGGAAGGACCGCTTTGGAAATCAAATCAACGATCGGAGCGGAACCCACTGAAATTTTCGGACTGATGAGACACCGCAATCCCCTGATCAATTATTTTATGAAGCATATATTCTCCTCTGTCGCTCCTACAACAGAGTGGATTCAGAGAAAACCTTTTAAATAATAACCAAATGCTGACTGCTGTCCGGATCTTCGAAGTTAATCCAGCGTGAGCCTGTGTAAAGACCATGCACTCCCGTTATAGACATCCAGGTCAACTTTGGTATTGATTCCGTGAACGATTCCGTTTTCTGTAAACTGCCAGAATTTCCAGCTGTCCTCGGGGGAAGGAGCCGGCACATCATTATAATTGGCCAGCCAGAGCGGGTAATCATCAAATTCGCCTTTCAGGAAATCTTTGTAGTAATGGTAGTAGGTGTAGATAACCGGCTTTTTGCCATAGGTTTCTTCTATTATACGGCACCAGATTTTCAGGTCTTCAATTAATTTCTGATTAGTTTTCCGTTTCGGCACTTTTTCAATATCCAGAATCGGAGGCAGGTCTCCGCTTTCCAGTTTTACGTTTTCCAGAAAATTATTGGCCTGGATAACGGGATCTTCGTCAGCCCGGTAGAAATGATAGGCACCGCGGATCAGCTCATGCTTTTTCGCCTGTTGCCAGAATTCGCTGAAATGTTTGTCGGCATTCCGGTTTCCCATTGTGGCACGCATGATGACAAATTCCAGGGGAATGGTTTTGTTTCCTATGCTCAGGCTGTCCCAGCTGATGTCTTCCGTATTCTGATAGTGGGAAATATCAAAGCCGTATGCTTTATCGAGGTTGCCTGACAGGATTTTCTGGATCCTTAGGGTTTCATTCTCGCTGTTGCTGAGCTTTTTGTGGGTGAATTGATTAAAGTACAGTGCGTAATAATAGCTTACGGACTGCTTCAGATACAACCCGGTGCCGATGAGTGCAACCATAAGAACAGCCAGTATCACGCTGCGTCGGAAAAAGTAAGTTTTCCGGCGGTTCTGATGAATCTTTCTGGCGGTTTTCCTGCTGTACTTTTTCTGCGGCATAAAGTTTTGCAAAACTAACTTTTTTCACTGCCAAATGCTAAATAAAATCTGTAAATTTGTATACTATGGAAACACGCGAAAAGATCATCATTATAGGAGGAGGTTTTGCGGGGCTGCAGCTTGCGAAATCACTGAATAATAAAAACAAGAAAGTACTTGTTTTAGACCGGGTAAACCATCATATGTTTCAGCCTCTTTTCTATCAGGTAGCGTGCGGAAGGATTGAGCCTTCCAATATTTCTTTTCCGTTCAGGAAAATTTTTCAGCGTTCCCGGAATACCCAGTTCCGCCTTACGGAAGTGAGATCCATTGATACGGCCGGTAATAAAGTAATCACAGATGAGGCAGAATTCAGTTATGACAAGCTGATCATCGCCACCGGATGTAAAACCAATTTCTTCGGAAACAAAGATCTTGAAAGCCGTGCTTTCGCAATGAAGAATACACAGGAAGCCATCAGCATCAGAAACCATGTCCTGATGACCTTTGAAAAGCTTATTATTGAGAAAAGCAGGAGTGACGACGGCAACTGGAATATCGTAATCGTAGGAAGCGGACCGACAGGCGTAGAACTGGCAGGGGCTTTTTCTGAAATGAAAAAAGAAATCCTTCCGAGAGATTACCCCTACATGAATTTTGAGCATCTTCAGATTATTCTCATAAGCTCTACAGAAAAGCCGCTGGCCGTAATGAGCAAGGAATCCCAGGAAAAATCTGAGCAGTACCTGAAAGATTTAGGCGTTGTTTTCCTCAGTCAGGAATATGTAACGGATTATGACGGCGATAAGGTATTTATGAAGAGCGGAAAAACCATCCCTTCCAACAATGTAATCTGGGCAGCCGGAGTAACGGGGAATGTGGTAGAGGGATTTCCTCAGGAAAAGCTGATCAGGAACAGGTACATAACAGACCGGTACAACAGGGTAAAAGGCTATGACAATGTTTTTGCCATCGGGGATATTGCCTATATGGAAACCCCTAAATATCCGCAGGGGCATCCGCAGGTGGCCAATGTAGCCATCAACCAGGCGAAAAAATTAGGTAAAAATATTTTAAAGAAAAGCAGCGATAGCTGGGAGGAATATGAATATGAAGACAGGGGTTCCCTGGCAACCATCGGTAAGCACAGGGCGGTAGTAGATTTACCATTTGTTAAATTCCAGGGGCTTTTTGCATGGTATTTCTGGATGTTCCTCCACTTAATGCTGATCTTAAGTGTAAGAAATAAGCTGGCTGTCTTTTTTAACTGGATGTGGAGCTATTTCAATAAAGATTCCTCTCTGCGGTTAATTATTTTGCCTAATAAGAAAAACGAAACATTACAATGAGAATTGATATTATAAGTGTGCTTCCCGAGCTTATGGAGAGCCCGTTCAGGACTTCTATTTTAAAAAGAGCCATGGATAAGGGACTGGCAGAAGTGCATTTTCACCAGCTTAGGGATTGGGCAGTCAACAAACACAGGCAGATTGATGATGAGCCTTACGGCGGCGGGGCCGGAATGGTAATGATGGTAGAGCCCATAGATAAATGCATTACCGGGCTGAAATCCCAAAGGGAATATGACGAGGTTATTTATCTGACACCGGATGGCGTAACCTTAAATCAAAAGATAGCCAATACGCTTTCCATCAAAAATAATCTGATCTTCCTCTGCGGACATTATAAAGGGATTGACCAGCGTGTGAGGGACCTGCATATTACCAGGGAAATTTCCATCGGGGATTATGTTCTTACCGGAGGTGAACTGGCGGCATGTGTATTGGCAGATTCTGTAATCCGGCTGCTTCCCGGCGTTCTGAATGATGAGCAGAGCGCTTTAACAGACAGTTTCCAGGATGACCTTCTTTCACCACCGATTTTTACCCGGCCGGAAGTATACAAGGGACTTGAAGTTCCCAGAATTCTTTTAAGCGGAAACTTCCCGAAAATAGAGGAATGGCGTCATGATGAAGCCGTCAGGATTACTCAGGAAAAGCGTCCTGATCTCCTGTAGAAAACAATATATGGTACTTATTATCCCTATTTTACACACTTATTTTCCATGATAATTCAAAATCGGGATAATAATTTTTTAACTTTAAATTATACTTAAAAATATCATAAAAAAACGTAGATTCACATATGTTATTTCTATAAAAACAGCAATCTGTATTATTGTTTATTTTTGTTTTAATTCCGTTATTTTAATGAAGTGAAAAAAGTTAATCGTTTATATTTGGTAGGGCTTAAAATTTTCTTTCAAATCAACCGCTGTAAATATAAAATTAACCTGAAAATTTTATGAAAATATTAATCGGGAATAAAATAAAATAATAAATTTACATCCTGAATCAAATGATCATTTTTAATGAATTTTAGAAAAGCTTGTTGATGGAGCTATTCAGTTTTTACAATGTTGAAAATTTATTTTTACCAGATCCCAAACCGAAACATAAATCAGATCCGACCTATTCGGGTTTGAGAAATTGGGATGAAAGAAAATATCAGAATAAACTTTCCAGGATAGCACATGTTTTTCAGTTAATAAAAGAAGATAATGGGATGCTGCCGTTCATGATAGGGCTTTCCGAAGTTTCCGGAAAGAAAGTACTGGAAGATCTTGTGCAGCGGAAACCTTTCAATTCTGAATACGGAATCGTACATTACAGCTCCCGGGATCGAAGGAATGTAGATGTGGCATTGCTGTATGACAGGAATAAGATTGAGATCATTCATTCAGAAGCCATTACCTTTTTATTTGGAGCTGAGGACAAAAGCATACAAAACCATGAAACGACCAGAGATGTACTTTACTCAAAAGTAAAATATAAAGAAAAGGAAATTGATATTTTTATTGCGCACCTTCCTTCTCAGCGCGAAAAAGATATGAATGCTCCCAAAAGAGCCTTTATACTTACTGAATTGCGGAAAAGGATTTTGAAGATCATGGACAATGATGAGATAAGTGTAATTCTGTGTGGTGATTTCAATGAAAATCCGGATGATGAAAATGTAAAGAAAATACTCTATGATGACCTGAATAACAGGGTTTTGGAGAATCCTTTCCAGCAGCTGTTTTCAGAAAAGAAATATTCTGCTTTTCATTACAGGTCCGGACTGCTCTTTGACCAGATTATGTTGTCAAAGTCATTTTTCAATAATGTTAAAACACTTTCTTTTCAGGATGCTGAAGTGTTCAGCTCCGGAAAAATCAGCAGCAGGGACAGGAAATTTGAAGGTCGGCCTTTCCGGACGTATTCAGGCACACGGTACCTGGGAGGCTATAGTGATCATTTTCCGGTTTTTGTGAGATTCAGAAACTTATAATAAATACAAAAAAAACATAAACAAAGTATGAAAAATTCAGATGACACAAGCTATCAGCTAGACTCCATTGACAAGGAAATTATTTACATGCTGATGGATAATGCCAAAACATCTTTAGCCCATATCTCTAAAAATATCGGAATATCCACCACTGCAGTGCATCAGAGAATTAAAAAGCTTGAACACGCAGGAGTCATTGAAAATTCAATTTCATTTCTGAACCCCAAAAAAATAGGATATAAAGTTATTTCTTACATAGGTGTTTTCCTTGATAAGCCAAGTCATTACCCGGATATGGTAAAATCTCTAAAAGACATTAATGAAGTAGTGGAAGCACATTATACCACAGGAAATTATACCATTTTTTTAAAAGTACTCTGTAAAGACAATGATCACCTGATGCAGATCCTGAGTAAACTTCAGAAGCTGAAAGGCGTGACCAGAACGGAAACTTTCATATCTTTGGAACAGGGAATTTACAGACAACTGAAAGTATAACAAACAGTATGAACATTGCTCAGTATTTAGATTCAACCTATTTGAAAACACCTCAACAGTCGGGGCTTTCAAATCAGGAAACACTACAGAAAAATAAAGAATTAGCACAGGAAGCTATTGATAACGGAATTCTTGCCGTAATGATCCGTCCGGATTACGTGGCTGAAATTAAAGAATATATCCGTGAGAAAAATGCTGACGTTATCGTAGGAACGGTGATCGGTTTTCATGAAGGAACCTATTCTGTGGAGGACAAACTTGCAGAAGCTTCCGGAGCCATTGCCGACGGCGCAGATGAACTGGACTTTGTCATCAATTATCCGGCTTATCTTAACGGGGACCTGCATACGGTAAAAGAAGAATTTATACAGTGCACGCAACTATGTATACAGCATCATAAAGTGGCCAAATGGATCATTGAGATCGCTGCACTTACAGATGAACAGATCGCTGACCTCACCCGGAATATTTCAGATTGGGCAGAGGCAGACTTCAATGAAAATGACCTGCCGGAAATTTTCATAAAATCCTCAACGGGCTTTTATGAAACAGAGGGCGGCAAGCCGAACGGAGCAACATTTGAAGGCATAAAAATTATGCTTGACCACGCCGGAAAACTTTCTGTAAAAGCAGCAGGAGGCGTAAGAACGCCTGAAGATGCAGAAAAAATGATCAGTATGGGCGTGAAAAGGATAGGGACTTCCTCCGCACTGGCTCTCATAAAAGATCAGTCCGGAACGGAAGGGTATTGAAATAAATGGCAATAAGAAAAAAACAAAACCATCAGATCATCTGATGGTTTATTTTTTATGCCTCTTGCCGGGCTAAATAATCTGAATAAAACGCCTGGGTTTCATTGATTAAGGCATCCATTTCCTCTAAAGTAAAAACCTCCAGGAATTTTTTCCTGAAATCTTTAAAGTGTGGTACCCCACGGAAATAATTGCTGTAATGCTGCCTCATTTCAATCAGGCCTAATTTTTCGCCTTTCCATTCCGCGCTCCATTCTGCATGTTGCCTTACGGCCAGAAGGCGGTCTTCAATTTTTGGCGCAGGCAGGTGCCCACCTGTTTTAAAGAAATGCTTAATCTCGTTAAAAATCCACGGATAACCGATAGCAGCGCGCCCGATCATAATACCGTCACAGGCGTATTTCTGTTTGTATTCCAATGCTTTTTCAGGAGAATCGATATCGCCGTTTCCGAAAATCGGAATTTCAATATTTGGGTTCTGCTTAATCCTTGAAATATGTTCCCAGTCAGCTTCCCCTTTGTACATCTGGGCACGGGTTCTCGCATGGATGGTCAGTGCTTTGATTCCCGTTTCCTGGAGACGTTCCGCCACTTCATCAATGTTGATGGAAGTGCTGTCCCAGCCCAGACGGGTTTTTACGGTTACCGGCAGGCTCGTTGAGCTTACCACTGCTTTTGTCAGACGGACCATTAAATCAATATCTTTCAGTACTCCGGCGCCGGCGCCTTTGCAGACCACTTTTTTTACAGGGCATCCGAAGTTGATATCAACAAGGTCAGGATTCACGGTTTCCACAATTCTTGCGGACATAGCCATGGCTTCCTCGTCACCTCCGAAAATCTGGATGCCTACAGGCCTTTCATAATCAAAAATATCAAGTTTTTTCCTGCTTTTCATGGCATCACGAATCAGGCCTTCGGAAGAGATAAACTCCGAATACATCATATCTGCACCATGCATTTTACATAATCTCCTGAACGGCGGATCACTTACATCTTCCATTGGTGCCAGTAAAAGCGGAAATTCCGGCAGTTCTATATTGCCAATTTTTATCATGGTGCAAATTTACAAAATTCTAAACTTTGAAGATATGATAATGTCTATTAATGTGATGGATGAACCTGAAAGCAGAAATTTGCAGTCAAAGCTGTTCAGGCAGATGGCATTAGAAGCTTGCTTTTACCTGCATGCTTCCGATATGGATCGTTCGTTCCCCGGAACTTCTTCCTTCGTAATTTAAATTCAGCTGCAGGAAAGAATTAATGGCCTGCTGGATAAAAACGCTCCATACCTGGTTTTTTCCGGGCTTCAGCCCGTCCAGCATCTGGTTTCCGACAATACTGAAATTATTACCGTTAAAATTATTGTTGATGAATGAAAAGTTCCCCCTGATGGATGTTTTTCTTCGTTCCCACTGGATGGTACCGGTAACATCAAAAGCTTTTAACAATTCTTCGCCGTCCACACGGTCTTTCTGCCTGAAGGCCGATGAAAGCTCAGCCTGGATGGCATCCGTGAATTTATAGGTAGCCTTCGGCTTGGTTTCGAGATTGTTTAAACGGTAATCCCTCGTTACAAACAATTGGGACGAATTCCGGATATCATGAACTGAGTTTTCCCAGTCGATCCTGAATTCTTTATTAAACCAGTAACCGACATTTAAGAAATGCGATACCTGCTCGCGCTCTTCATTGCTGAAATTGGCATTGATGAGGTTATCATTCGAGATAAAACGGTAGTTCCCGTTCCATCCGGACTTATCGGTAGGACTGAACTGAACCGATGCTAAAATATTCTGGTTTTTAAGGATCTGGTCAGCACTTTTTTCAAAAGGATTCAATACCAGTACCTTGTCTTTTTTATAGAAAGAGTTCTGGGAATTGAGTGAGACGTTAAAATTCCAACGCTTTAAAAACTTATTCTCAGAATTGAATACAATAGAAGGGTTTACAAATAAGGCGAGCTGGATTTTATTTTTATTGGAAGCGATATACCTCACGGAATTGGTGTAGACCCTGATGTATTGTGCCAGATCCGAATATTCTGCGATTTCAAACTCGTCAAGCTGCTGAACGCCGTCGCCGTTATAATCCGTCCATTTGTAAATCCCTTGTCCGTCCGTCACTTTAATATACTGGAATTCACGCTGAGCTTCCTGTCCGTTTCCAAGTTCATAAAAAGCCTGGAGGCGCATCCCGTTCCTGAACAGCTGCTGGTTGTAAAGAATGTTCCCGACTACAAAATCATTGTTTCTGGACACGTCGGCATCCTGGTTCTGATAAAAGAATTTCCGATAGTGCAACAGCGCATTTAAAGTTGTTTTTTCAGTTTTGATCAGCTGGCTTTCTGCCATAAAACCTAAAATATTGTTCATGCTCTGAAGCCTGTTGTCACGGACCGAGTCATTGTCACGCATATAAACTTTGGCCAGCAGTTTGGTTCTTGTGCTGTCACCGATTTTCTTCTGCACAAAAACTTCTTTCCAGCTGAAACTGGTGACATCCATCAGCTGTGTGTCATTGTATTTCTTTTCATTATGCTCCATGCTTCCGCCTAAGGCCCAGCTTCCTTTTTTGCCGGTATACTCAGTTGAAACACCTCCTCTGATGAATTTGGTATCCTGAAGGGTGGCATTGGTATTCAGGTAAGATAAGCTTCCTTTCGTAAATAACTTACCGCTGATCCATCCGAAATCAAGGTCGTTTTTAATCCCTTTATACGTGTCTTCTTCATCAAGGTAATTGATTCTGTAGTTCAGTGTTGATTTATTGTTCCATTTATTGAGGAAACTGAAAATGAGCCTGTTTTGGGTCCTTCCGCTGAATTCCTGGGCCAGGTTGAAATCCCTGGAGAATTCCACGTCGTTGATCCTGTCCAAGATATGGAACTGCCTGTCGATATACTGGTATTCAAAATTCGGGGTTCCTTTCCAGTTATTCCGGGTAAATGTTTTGTTCCCGAAAACCCTCCAGGCATAGCCTATGTTCTGGTCCGAATCTTTTGATGAAAACTGGTTTACATCATAATTGCTCAGGGAAATATCAGCCCCGATCTTTCCGTCTTTCAGCAGGTACTCAGAATTCATCGAGTAGACCTGTGATTTTTCCGGTGAAGGCAGTTTTCTTACCGCCCGGTAATCACCCATATTCGGGCCTACGTACTGGAAAACACGTCCGTTATTGGTGGTCTGGGTAATTTTATATTCTCCGAGATTTGCTCCGAAATAAGTATAGGAAACCGTATATAATGTCTGGGTGGCATCCGTTGAAAATTCGTAATAATTTCCTGCCGGGCTCTGCACAAGCCTGTAAAGGATTTTATTTACGTCATATTCCGCTATAACTCCTGAAGGCGCATACATCAGGTTAGGGTTATTTCCGGCTTCGGCAAGGATCTGCTGGTCTTCTGCGGAGAGATTTAAAGCAAGCGGTGCATTTTTATTGTCATTTTCCATGAACCAGTTGAGCCCGAGCTTTAATTTTTCCCGTTTATGCTCAAGTTTCCCGGTAAACAGATATCTGGAGTAGTTCCTGTTGGTATAATTATAGGAAATGGTAATAAAATTCTGCTGGAAAATAGGGCGGAAGCTGGTAAAAGTTACTTCACCCGTATTGTAATTAATGATATAATCCTGGTTTTCTCCGCGTTTCATTAAAATCCCGTCAATAAAAACCTGCTCGGAACCGGAGATCAGGGTGATAAACTGTTCACCGTTTTTACCCGTTAAACGGTAAGGTCCCTGGTTGCCTTCCACTCCCTGGAAACGGATCCTGTGGAATTCACTTCTTGCCACGCCCATGGAGACATCTACAAAAGTTTTGTTCTCTTTCCCGAATTCTGTCTGGAATTCCAGGCCCATGCTCCGTCTCTGGTATTTGGCAAAATAGTTTTTGGCTTCGATCAGATCCAGGTGCCCTGCCCTGAGGATGGATTTATCCTTGATATTAAGCTGCATGTAAATTTTGTCGAATTCCTCCAGCGTCTGGGTATATCCGTCTGCCTGGATCGGCAGGTTGTGGTCTGAAATACTGGCCAGGATGGTAACGTCCTTTGAAAGCCTTCCGGAAATCTGCAGGTCCATTGAACTCTGCACCGACTGCCCCTGATTGTTCCCGAAAGTAATCCCGCGGATAATCGATCCTTTGGAATTGAGTTCCCCTAGAAATCTTTTTTTATCATTTCTGGCAAGAACCGCTTCATCAACAATGATCTTATTGCTGTTTTTTACAAAGTCGAGGGTGTCTTTTGCGAAAATGTCCTGCTCAAACCTGGCCGCCAGGATGCTGTCCTGGTAAATGGTATCCTGCTTAAGGCTGTCCTGCGGAAGGTTGGGATTTTTCCATGTAAATACCTGGGCATTTCCTGAAAATATGCCTATCAAAAACAAAACGAATATCAGGATACAATTTCGCAAGCTTCTTAAAATAATCCGTAAAAATAACTAAAAATACTTAACGGAAAGGGTTTTAGTATTATTAACAAAAAATTAATCTCTTTATTGTCTTAAATTAAAAAAATGACTTAATTTTGCCCTACAAATTATTAATAATTAAAATTTTACGTTATGAAAAAAGTCTTTACAGTTTTAAGTATTGTTGCTATTTCAACTGCTGCGAATGCGCAAATTGTAATAAATGAAGTGTATGGAGGCGGAGGTAATTCAGGTGCTTCATATAAAAATGATTTTATTGAATTAAAAAATGTTGGGAGCAGTACTGTTACATTAACAGGCGCATTTATTCAGTATGCTTCTGCCGCAGGAACATTTAATGGAGGAACAAACACTCATTCTTTACCTGATATTACTTTAGCACCGGGAAAAACATATCTGATCGCAGAAGCTGGAGGAGCTAATGGTGCAGATCTTCCTACCACTGATGCATCTGGAAGTATAAATTTATCAGGAACAGCCGGTAAGGTTGCTTTAACTTCCAGTGCTACCTCAATTACCAGCCCTACTGCTGCAAGTGTAATTGATTTTGTTGGTTTTGGAACAACTGCTAATCAATTTGAAGGGACAGGACCGGCTCCGGCTCCATCTAATGTCAATTCAATTGCAAGAACATCAGGAGATTCAAATAATAATGCTTCTGACTTTGTTGCAGGAACTCCAACACCTCAAAACTCTGCTTCAGGAAGCTTAGCAGTTACCGATTTATCAAAAGCAAAAGGAACTTTCGTGAAAAACACTTTCGTTAAAACCAACGAAATCACTTTCGGTGCCGAGGCTAAAGATGTAAAAGTGTATAACATGACAGGCCAGATCGTAAAAACAGCTTCTGTAAGAGAAAATGAATCTATGAATGTTGCCGAATTACAGAAAGGGAACTATATCATAACGGGTACAGTAAACAGCAAGCCTGTTTCTCAGAAAATTCTGAAAGACTAATCTAAGTTTTCAGATACCACACATAACAGCCGTTTCTTTGAAGCGGCTGTTTTTATTTATCTGAAAGTTAAGCAGTTTTGGGCCATACCTTATATGTATTCTGTCAACATGGTATCGTTTTTGTAATTTCCAGAGGGTACCAATACACATCATTATGAAAAAAATATCTATTCTTTTAGGCATCGTATCAATAGCGGCATCAGCTCATGCACAGATTGTCATCAGTGAAATCTACGGCGGCGGCGGTGATGCGGGATCTACCTTAATAAATGATTATGTTATTCTGAAAAATACAGGTGCTGAAACCGTTTCTTTACGCGGCGCAACGCTGCAGTATGCAGATGCAGACGGAACTTTCGACCAATATCATATTCTGCCTGATATTACGTTGTCTTCAGGACAGAGTTATCTTATTCAGGAAGGATCAGGTGGGGGAGGAGTCAGCAGCCTTCCGGCTCCGGATTTTATAGCCGGTAATATTTTGTATTTTTATGGTTCCCAAGGCCAAAATGCTTCTGCAGGACTGAACCTCAATATGGCATCAGGTAAAATAGCATTGGCCGGAAATACATTGCAGGTTACCAATACTGATGATGCCCACGTAATAGATTTTGCCGCTTATGGAACATCTGTTCAGTTTGCAGGAACAACGGCAGGCCTTTCCCCTACAGCGGCTACCGCATTTAAAAGAGTACTTGATAATACAGCCGGCACCAATACCAATACTGCTGATTTTATCATAGCTCCTGTAAATCCCGTTAATTCCACAGCCGGAACCCAGGCATTGGCTGATGTGGATTTTAATTATTCAAAATTCAATTTTATCGTTAATCCTTTTGTTAAAGATAACAATGACATCGTTTTTGGCGGTGAAGTGCAGAACGTAAAAATATATGATGAATTCGGGCAGGTGGTCATGCAGTCGCCGACGAAAACTTCCTACGGACTTAACCTTACCGAATTACCGAAAGGGAAATATACCGTAAACGGGATGATCAATAATTCACCGGTTTCCCAAAGAATTGTCAGGGATTGATCCTGTTTCTAATACCAGCCCCTTCTGGCTGCGTTGATAACGGAACCCAGATTGAGAATAAGGGTATATCTTATGCGTCTTGCATAATCTTTGAAGCCTGGCTCGAAACCTAAAGAAGACTGTACCGGGAAATAAATTTCAAGGAAATCCGGAATTACCCTTACTTTTACGCCACTGTCCCAGATAAATTGAGTAGGCCGGCTGCTGTTCTGGTATACACCCGCATCTGCGTAAATATGAAAGATTTTCCAGACGCTTGTGTCTACATTGACGGAAGTGATCCATTTATTTACAGTTCCCGGAATGAATGATTTAAAACCTCCGTCCGCCAGGATGTACTGCTGAGACAAAATACCGCCTGTAGCACTCTGCCCCAGGAGATTATAGGAAAAAGAATAATCTGAAACCCTGGAAATACCATAGTTGAAAGTATTGTTCCGTGTATTGTTTTTGATGAAATACCCTGCAAAAAGCCGCACGCTTAATTTCTGTCTCGGGGCAAATTCCCAACGGTAGAAGCCTTCGGCGGTCACTTTGTTAAAATCTTTCATGAGCTGGGTATTTACACTTAAGCTCTTTTCATGGATGCTCTGGTTATCAGAATACCCATATCCTAAACTCCACAGGTTGTACCGGTCATAATCATTTCTGAGGATCATTTCGGCATTAAGGTCACGCTCAAAATAATTGTAGGAAATACTGATGCCTCGGCTTACGGTACTCCTCGGGTTTTTCCTGAAACTGATATTGGAGTAAACTGATGCTTTTTTATAGGCCAGGTCATAATCATAATGGAACCGGGAGCCTGAAACTCCGAAGGTTAAGCTTCTGATCATGCTCTCTGCGGGCAGGAAAGAATAGGCTACCGCTCCTGAACCTACCAGTTTACCCGTTCCGGTACTGTAGGTAGGCGTAACGGAGTACAGGAATTTCTGATCGAAAAGCGACTGGTTCTTAAAGTTGAACCCGATCAGGAATTTGTCATAGGTATTACTGAAACGTATCCTCGGGTTTATATAGATTTCATTAAATTCAGGATTCGGGATATCTTTGATGAGCTTTAGTTTGACCTTCCTCATGTTTGAAAACAGGCCTTTCGCGTACAGGAAATTATCCCTGTAATTGGCTTCCGGAAAGATGTAGTCATCATTCAGGGTAATCTTATAGACATCCAGGGCAGGAATGGAAACCGTTTTTGTCTTATCCTCACCGGCAGTATCAATCCAGTATTCCTTTTTTTCGCCCTCTCTTGTTTCTGTCTGCAGTTTCACAGAAATTTCTTCCAGTGTGTTTTTACTGATTTTAACGTTTAGGGAATCTCCTTCCTTTTTAAATCTTTTGAGCTTGAAATTTACTCTATTTTTGTGCTGTATAAAATCCTGGAGATAGGCATTCCGCTTATCTTTTTCAGCCAGTTCTTTTAGAAATTCCCTCGGATCTGTTTGTTTGTCTGTATTTTTAGAAATGAACTCCTGTACCAGATCATCAAAATTTTCATAGCCCATTTTATCTGCTGCGTAACTGAATAAAGTCCCGGTTTCAAAGTTACTGATCGCCATATCATTGAAATTGCTCAGGACAGCATATTTCTCATCAATTTTCTGATCCAGATTCTGGGACATGATGTACTGATAGGTCAGGCCGTAGCGCTCGGTAAGCTTTACGTTCGAGGCATGAAACAGCTTTAAGGGTTTTATCCCGAAAATTTTGGTTTCGGGCAGTGCCCCCAGCAGTTTGGTATCCGGATAGAATTTTTTTAAATACTGGATTTCAAGGTAAGATTTTAAACCGTTTTTAAACCAGTGGTTATTCTGTTTGTCCGTAATGATACTTTCATCCAGAATTTTCTTGGCAATGATCCCGAAGTAATCCAGATCAGCTTTTTCCGCATCAGTAAAAAGCTTGAACCTGAACTTCCAGAAGGAAATGTCATTATTCCCGAAAAAGTCTTCTTTAGACCTGAACTTTTCAGAAATAAAAAGCCTTTCCGGAACGAGACCGGTTTTTTCCTTGATAAATTTTAACTGCAGAGGAAGGTAAAATTCAAGGTTCTGCTTTTCCTCCGGCTTCAGATTGTAGCCGAATTTTATTTCGGTATCCGTACCGTCAGTATTGACTCTTATGGACGGATATTCATTCTGGGAAATCAGAAATTCCGGATCTGAGTCAAGATAACCCTTAAAGGAATTCATCTGGACCTGCTGCAGGTTGCTTTCAATAAAATAATTAACCGGAAGGTCAAAATTTACGGTCCAGTAGGTGTTGAAGTTTACAGCTTCCTCAATATCCACATATTTCCTAGTGGAAATATTGTCCGGATCAAAGTGATCCGGAACAATAAAGAAGTATTTTAAGGCCACCTGGGTATCAGAAGTTCCGTAGCCGGTAAATTTCCGGTCGGGAAGCTGGATCCGATAGTGCAGCTGAAACTTTATTTGCGCTCCGGGTGCCAGTGCTTCTTTTAAAGGAAGCATAAGGTTTTCATCAGAAATTTCGTTAACAGGTATTTCCTGATCAGCATTTTTTACCTGTAAGCTTATTAACTTTCCAAGCTCGTGCTGCTCTGCAAAATGGAGATCCGTATTCCGGTCTTCCAGTTTTCTGTAGACCAGCGAAGTCTCTCTTCTGTTATAGGCAGAAACCCAGTTCAAAAGTTTTACCGTCTGTAAATCCTTTCCGGAATGGTTGTGATAGGCCAGTTCTTCATTTACATCAAGCATCCTTTTATCTGAAGACAATCTGGCTTCAATATAAATGCTGTCTTTCTGTGCAGAAACTTCTGCAACACCCACAAATAAAATAAGACAAATGCTAATCTTTTTCAATATTCCTGATAAAACATCAAATATAACTTATTTTTAAGATATTTAATCCGGAGTATTTAGTTTTGGATTGATTTTTTTTCTAAAGAATCCAAGTAAGCTTTCCAGCCTTCATTTTTGTATGTAACTGCAGCTTCAGCAGGGTTTTCAGATTTATAAATTCCTCTCCCCACGATGATGAAATCTGTATGGAGCATTTTAAAAACATGTTCAGGGGTATTGTACTGCTGACCTTTCCCGTCACCTGAGTCCGCCAGATTCACTCCCGGAGTAAAAAGCAGCATTTCTTCAGGAAGCGGGTTTTGTGAAACACCTCCGATTACGTTAGGATGGGACGAAGCTACTTTCAATGCTTCTTCCCGGTAACTGGAAGTGGTTAATGCTCCTTTTGAAGACATCCCGATAATGGCTACAACGCCTACATTCCTGAAGCAGTCCAGCGATTCAAAACCTCCGATTACTTGGGAAGTCACAAAATCTGCCCAATCCGTGATGTTGAAAATTCCGCTTGTAAACTGAAGCTCCTGGGTGTTCCCGATATCTGCAAACTTACGGTCTTCCATCAGGAGGAAATTGTGTTTTGCGGCCAGTTCTTTTAACGGCGTAATGGTTTTTTCATATTCAAAATCAGAGATGATATCAACATGGGTTTTCAGGGCAATGATATGAGGGCCTACCTTTTCAGCAAGATCCAGCAATTCCCGGGTCGTGGTTACGTCTGCGGAAGCAATCAGGTTAGACTGTTTGGCTAGAGCGGTTTCCAGCAGTTTTTTAGAAACGGAATGCTGTGCGGTATCCAGTTTCTGTTCATAGGAGCATCTTGTCTTCTCTTCAAAATTGATATGGTTGCCCTTTAAAAAGTCCTGGATTCTTTTCACTTCGTCATCTGACAGTTCTCCTGTTTCTTTAAGAATCGTGCAGACCTCCGAAATATTGAAAAGGGTATGAACGCGGTAGCCTCTGCTTTCAAGAAGCTGTTTTCCGCCCTGCTCCCTGTCTAAAACCACCACAATGTCAGCTACTTTAAGATCTTCCTGCTCTACTTCGGCAATGGTTTCGATCAAAGATTTCCCTGAGGTAATCACATCTTCCACCAATAAACAGTTCTGCCCTTTCTGGTAGATGCCTTCAATCAGCTTTTTGGTGCCGTAGTTTTTGGCTTCTTTTCTTTTAATAATTAACGGAATGTAACTTTCCAGAGACATGGCAGTAGCCATTGGAAGGGCTGCATAGGGAACCCCGCAGATCAGATCAAAATTATCCAGAGGAAGCATTTCCAGCAAATAATTAGCCAGGTTTTTCAGGATTTTAGGATCTGATGCCAAAGGCCGTAAGTCTACATAAAACGGACTTTCAATGCCGCTTTTCAGGATAAATCTCCCGAATTTGATAATGCCCAGTTTATAGCACTCCAGGAAAAATTCTTTTTTACTTTCCATTAATTTTTTATTAGATGTTGCAAATTTAAGGATTTGATATGAAGACTGAAAGGTTCAGGTGTCAATTGTAGGCTTACTTTACAGGTAAATAGTGAATTAAAACAGATGTTAAATTAAAAAGAAAGAGTTCAGGTCTTTTATATTCACAAAAAACCATCCCTGAGGATGGTTTCATTATTTTACGATTTCAGCGTCGATTACTTTTGCACCGGCTGAACTGTACTTTTTCTCGGTTTCCCACATCAGGAACTTATCCACTTCTTTTACCAGCTTCGGGATAACCAGCGACAGTACGGCAAGGTCATCCATAATTCCTAAAACCGGTAAGGCGAAATCCGGAAGGAGGTCAATAGGAGAGATGACATATAGCAGTCCCAACATAGGCAGAATGATATCAATGGATCTTACCGGGTATTGCCCTTTTTTCCACATCTTTACCATCCTGAAAATATCAGGAATCTTTCTGATAAACCCCCTGTGGCTAATCGCTTCTTTCGCCAGATTCAGTTTTGAATACTTCATTTTTGGTGTTTGATTAAATAATTTTTCAGAACTGTATATTTCTCAAATTCTGTACCAACTTATTATAATGTTAGTTAAAAGATTATTTAATAATATTATCGATAAACTGGTGTACGGATTCCGTATTCCAGTCTCTTGAAGCATCTTCCTTAATGATGATCCTGCCGTTTTTATCCAGCAGGTAAGTTGTAGGGAAAACTTTCGGCAGGATTTTTTCGGAGATCGGGCTCTGGGCGATATATACCGGGACATCATAGTTGTTTTCCTTAAGGAATTTTCTTACGGCTGCCTCTTCGTCGTTCATCGCGATTAATACGAAATCCACATGATCTTTTCTCGTCTCATATAATTTCTGGATAGAAGGCCATTCTTTTCTGCACGGAGGGCACCAGGTTCCCCAGAAATTCAGGAAAACGGCCCGGTTCTTAAATTTTTTAAGATTGGTGCTGGGCGTGTTGATCCCCTGAAGTTCAATATCATAATCTTCATCGCCTACATGAACGGCATTTTCAATGGCGGCAACCGGAAAGAAGGCGTCCTGTAATTTTTCTTTCACGCCCGGAACAAAAGCAATTACTCCGATAATGGCAATCAATACAAGATAAATGATGTTTTTTTTCATTTTAACTTTTAATAAGAATTACAGCAGTTCCAGGATTTCCTGAACTGCATCTTTACCTCTGTTTTTGGCATAGTATAGCTGCAGCTCATTATAAAAAAGGTCTTTCGTATAATTTTCAGGGTCTGCCTTATGTTTCATCAGCAGTTCTTTTCCATATTGCGAACGCGGTCCCCAGGAATTTTTCACGGTAAAATCATTATCCAGGATAATGACTTTCGGGATAGATTCAGTTCCGTTGGTAAGGAACTGACTGATTAAGCTTTTGTCACTGTCCCTGAGAAAGATCCTGACTTCATTTTTACCTTCAAAAAATTTAACCAATGCAGGAACGGTTGCGCTTGCATCGCCGCACCATACTTCTGAAACAATCAGGATTTTTCCGTCAAAACCTTTGGCTTCAAGTTCTTTCAGCTGGTTTTCGTCCGGAACGTATTTTTTTAACGTTCTTTCAATTCTCTGGAGGCCGAGCTGGTAGTATTGCTTGTAATCGGTTTCCTGTTGCGTTGCAGGATAGGCCAGTCTCTGTTTTCCGGTTTCCACATACTCCTCAAAAGAGATGCTTTTTTCCCAGTAATTTTTCATTTCTAAAATATTTATATTTAAAAATTATTGATATTTCTTGTTTTGTTGATCAGGAATAAATCTGCCAGCACAAAAGCGGCCAGGCTTTCCACAACGGGCACTGCTCTCGGAAGCACACAGGGGTCATGGCGCCCTTTTCCTTCCACAATAACGGGATTCCCGTATTTATCCACACTTTCCTGAGGCCTCAGGACCGTTGCCACAGGTTTGAAGGCTACGCGGAAATAAATATCCATTCCGTTTGAAATGCCACCCTGGGTTCCTCCTGAAAGATTGGATTTCGTAGTAAAATCTTCATTGAACAGATCGTTGTGTTCTTTTCCGGTCATCTTTGCTCCGCAGAAACCGCTTCCGTATTCAAAGCCTTTTGCCGCATTGATGTTGAGCATCGCTTTGCCCAGTTCTGCCTGGAGTTTTGAAAAAACGGGTTCGCCGATTCCTGCAGGGACGTTTTTAATCACGCAGGTAATGGTTCCGCCGATGGTATTTCCTTCTTTTTTGATCTCTTTGATCCTGGCAATCATTTTTTCAGCAGTTTCCGCATCCGGGCAGCGGACTTCATTGCTTTCGGTTTTTGAGAAATCAAGTGCCTGATAAGGTTTTTCGCAGAAAATTTCCCCTACGGAAGACACATAAGCATTGATTTCTATATCTGATAACAGTTGTTTTGCCAAAGCGCCTGCAACTACCCAGTTGATGGTTTCCCTGGCTGAAGATTTTCCGCCGCCCCGGAAATCCCTCACTCCGAATTTCCGGTCATAGGTAAAATCGGCATGGCTCGGACGGTATGATTCCGCAATATGGTCATAGTCCCCGGATTTCTGGTTTTCATTTTCTATGATAAATCCGATAGGCGTTCCGGTTGTTGTGCCTTCAAAAATGCCTGAAAGAAATTTTACCGTATCGCTTTCTTTTCTTTGGGTTACAATAGCAGACTGGCCGGGTTTCCGGCGGTCCAGTTCATTTTGGACAGCTTCGAGATCAACCGCCAGGCCTGCCGGGAAATTATTGATAATCCCGCCATACGCCAGGCCGTGGCTTTCTCCGAATGTTGTAAGGCTGAGTAAATTGCCTAAGGTATTTAACATGAGGTAAATTTACAGCTTTTTCTTCAGATGTAAAGTATTGCCTGATTTGTTCTATTGATATGCATTTTTAACAGAACGGATTACCCGTTCCGCTTCCTTTTTTTCCTTTGCGTTCAGCTTTTTCCAGATAAATCCTTTGCTGAGATCCTTTTTGTCTGTCATTTGTGGAAAAATTCCGGCTTTAATATGATCAGAAAGATAGCTTTCTGAAACAGCCGGCAACGGTGTGTCAAAACTGTAAGGGTATTTTTTGGAAACATTGAATTTAAAATTTCCTATTCTGTATGACTGAAATGAATTATAGTGATATGTGGAAGGCCTGTACAGCTGTTCTTTTTCAAATTTACCCATAAAGTTTCCCAGATTAAAACTGGGGACATAGGTCTGAAGGATAGTGGGCGCAGTCAGGAATGCAATAAAAACCGAACTCAAAACAGCACATACGGCAACTGATTTTTTCCGGTTGAAACAATCAATGAAAACGATAAAAAAGATCACGAAAAAGACATCAAGAAAAAACCGGTACTGGGCAGAAAACATCAGTACGAGAATACTTTTAATGAGTATTGAGACTAAGATAAAAGTATAAATCCTTCTCTTTTTTTTAAGGGAATATACGGTAAAAGCTCCGAGGCTTATGATAAAAAAAATGTTGATCTTAGATTTTATTCCTTCTAAAAACAGCCAGTTCCTGATATAATCCCAAAAGGGAAAAGACTGAATTTCCTGATAGGAATACTGCATATCATAGGTCTTCTGGATTGCATATTGCGAAGACATCTGTAAAACTTCGTGGGCAGGCTGCCAGCTTATTCCTAAATCTCCTAAGGCAACCGGAAAAACAGGATATCCGAAAGTATAAATATTCTTAATGAAAAACAATAATCCGATTAAAATACCCGGAATTAAGGTTTTTAAATCTGATCTGATAATAAAAACAGCGTAAAGCAGGCCCAGCACCGGCAGCCATATCATCGTTGGCTTGATGGTAAATACAAAAACCGAGAAAGCAAAGAGTACTGCGGTATTTTTATTTTGGGTTAAAATTTCATTTAAAAGAATCAGCGAAAAAACAATTACCGGTAAATCCGGGCTTGGCGACTGGGAAAATAATAGTAACACCGGAATGAAGCACAGATGGATCCAGCTTTTATTTTCTGTGATATATAAAGCATAAACAATAAGCAGAACTGAATTCATCCTCAGAAACGGATCCGAAAAATTAGAAAATCCGGACTGGAAGATATGCCAGACTGACATCTGTCCCAAAGTAAGGTCTACATTTGAAATCCCCCTGACAAGCCCGAATTCCGTCAGCCATTTTATCGTCGGCACATAATACCCGAAATGATCCAGAACATATGGGTAAAATGACCCGCAAAAGGAAATAATGAGTGCAATGAATAAGAGTAGCTGATAGTCTCCGGCTTTAAACAGGTGCAGTTGCCGAAATACACTGTTCCTGAAAAAGAAGAACAAGCCTGCCAGAATAACAGGGATCTCTGCATAAATATTCAGAGGAATAAAAAAAGCAAGGATTGTCCAAAATAAGCTGATTCCAAGAATCCCCAAAAGTGCCTTCCCGGAAATCCCCTGGATAAAAGAGCCTGTAAATTTCTGAAACAGATCGCCCCAGCCCATGAGGATAGGAAGAATGAATATTGTAGAAAGCAGAATTACGACCATAAAAAAGATTGCCTAAAAATAAGCAATCTTTCTATGTTAACGTTAAATTATATTTTATCTGGGCTGTACCCTGCCGTCTTTTCTGTCACCTGACCTACCGATAGTATATCCTGTTGCACCACCTACGACACCGCCTATAACTGCTCCAAGCCCTCTGTTTTTCTTGGAAATAATAGCTCCGGCTGCCGCACCGCCCACTGTACCGATGATGGTACCTTTTGCCGCTTTACTCATGCCCTTTTTCTGGGTGGTAGTTCCTTGGGAAGAACTTGTCCCGTTATTTGCATATGTTCCGTTATTGCTGCTTGAACTCGGTCTGTCTCTGTATACCGTGCGCGTTTCTCTTATCACCTGAGGTTTTGCATTGGCAGCTACTGTTCTTGCTTTCTGAACTTCAGTAATGCTGTCTGCTTTCTTCTGAGCTTCATAAGCCATTTTTTCTTTTTCTATAGCTAATTTCTGCTTTTCAATTTCAAGCTGCCTCATCTGAAATTCCATCTTCTGCTGTTCCAGGGACCTTTCGGCAACCTGATCATCTTTTTTACAGGCAGTCAGTAAAAAAACCGACAACAAGCCTGTCACCACTATACTTTTCATAATTCAAATTTTAATTTAATAGATGCTAAAAGCATAACTCTGATATAGGGTTATTTCAATAATAAAGCCAAAATGCAGTTAAGTAATGTTAAATGTCAAAAAAGATTGCAGAATTGATATTAAATGAACGGTCTAAATGATATTAAATTCATTAATATAAAAAGTGTTATCATAGAAAATGCAGACAATGCAAAAGCAATTTGTAACTTTTATTTAATATGTGCTTTTTGTAGGGTGTATATAAATTAATTAATTTAGGAATACCAAATTACATCATTATGAAAAATTCGATTTCCAGGATCCTGTTTGTGGCAGGGCTGGCAGGTATTCTTACCGGATGTTCGTCCAATGAAGATCTTCTGAACCCTGATATTCCAAGTCAGGCTGCGTCAAAAGAGGCTTCAAAATCAAAAACCTATACCATCCGTTACGGGCTTCTTTCCCAGAACGGAACACCGGTACTTTCCGGCAGTTATGACATCGGCAGCTTTGTGGCTACGAATACGGTTACCGGAGAATCTTTTGAAACTTATGCCGGAAGCGGATTGCAGTCGCTGCCGAAATACAGTGAAGGGGTTCCTGCCGGCACCTATATATTTACAGCCACACAAGGGCAGGGCGGCTGGGTAGGATACGGCTCTGTGACCGGAGTTGTTTCTGATGTACAGATAGATCAGGACGGCTACATTACGGTTTATGTTCCTATTGCATGGGAAGAATAAACTCAGTGTGTACTGTCTGGTTCAAAAATAGCACATCAGGTTGATTTATTTTATGAAAGTTTAGCCGGGCTTCCGGATTTACATTTTATGGCCTCCTTTTTGGAGGCTTTGTACTTAAAGAATTATTTTTAGTATATTATGATCAGGCTCATATAATTCTTTATTCTAAGTCTCTAATTTTGAAAACAATAAGACCATCAAAAATTTTTATATGAAAAAAGTAATGCTATTAACGCTAGGATTAAGCCTTTTTGCCGTAAGTTGTAAAAAGCAGGAAACACAAAATGCAAATGACACGATGAGTGATTCTGCTTCCACTTCAGGCACAATGTCTGGTGATATGTCTGGCACGGGAACGGCAATGGACACAACAGCAAGTGTTCGTGACAGCGCAATGAACCAGGGAACTGGTACAGGTTCAGGAACAACTAACCAGACTATGCCGAATACCAACGGATCTAATACCGGAAGCGGTATGCAGAATTCTTCAGGAACCGGAACTACAGGAACGGGAACAACCGGTACCGGAACTACATCAGGTACAGGTACTACAGGTACGGGCAATACAACTACCGGTACAGGTACAACAGGTACAGGAAGCGGTACGACAAGATAAAAAAAGGACGCTTTTTAGACTCCTATACCCTTATTAGAAAACTCCTCAGAAATGAGGAGTTTTGCTTTTTAATAAGATATGATGAAAGAGAGCAGAATTATATATGCAAGCTCGTCCTTATTTTTGTCAGAATGCGGTAAGGCATCTTTGTCTGATAATTTAGCAGGCCGTAAATTTCTTCTGATGTGGTAAAGGTTTCCGGAACATTTACATTCTGGATTGCAGTAATCTTTCTTCTCTTCATGGATTCATGAATAACCTTTGCAAACGATTCTTTAGCACTCTGTTTGGAAGTCTGCTGGGAAATTCCGTTGCTGTGGAGTCTGTATTTGTACAGAACCTCACTGATAAATCTGGCATCGCCGATTTCCAGAAGCTTAAGGTAAAGATCCTGGTCTACCGCATTTTTAAGAGTAGGGTTGATGCCGGATGTTTTAAGATAGGCATTCTTTTTAAACATAAAAAATGCTGAAATCTGGATAGGTGCATTAAAAAAAAGTTTATGGTTACGTACCTGTTTTATTTTCGTAAAAACTTCTCTCGGATTAAGTTTTTCATCACAGAACATCAATTGTGAATACACGGCAATGGTATTATTCCCGGATTTTCTGAATTCGTCTGCTGAGCGTTCAAGTGCATAGGAATATAAGGCATCATCAGGATCCAGAAATGCACAAAGCTCTCCTTCGGAAAGATCTATGCATTTCCCTTTGGTATAGCCGCAGCCTCTGTTTTTGTTATTCTGATAAAATCTGAAACGGGGATCATCTTTTATAAGCCCGGTAATAATTTCTGTGGAATCATCCGTTGAGCAGTCGTCTACAATAATAACTTCCCAATTTTCATAACCCTGTGAGATAATTGATTCGTAACACTCACTAAAATATTTTCCGTTATTATAGTTTGCAATCAGGATAGATATTTTAATCACATTTTATTGATTTAATATAATACAAATATACGTAAATTACTGTGAAAATCTTATGATCTAAATCATTTAATTAATGGATTAGTTTTTTATATTATAGAATTATTTCGATGATAAAAATAAAAATTATCAATTTAGCTTAATATTAAATAGCTGATTTTAAATATTTTAAAGATAAAATAGTAATTCTGATTTGATAAAGTTTAAATAAAATTTCGTAAAATACAGAATTTATTCTATAAATTTGTAGAAATCATGAATTACATGATCTGACTCATAAAATTCCATATACTTTAAGATTATTTTTATAAACAATTAAATTAATTGATACTACAAAATTTTTTTCATCATTTGTGTTTTTAGGTCTTCTTTTATTAGGAGGCCTTTTTTTATCGATTCGTAATTATATCAGTATATTGAATAGAAACTTTTTTAACCAGTAAGAATCAGGAGGCAATACAAAAATACACAAAAACAGGCTGATCTCTGAGTTCGGAAAAAGCGGGATTAGATTTTCACATTACTGTCTAATAATTAAATAAGCTTTTTAAGTATTAAGTTTCCTTTACCTGACTACGCGGCGAATTATATCAATGAAGGAACGGTTTCAGTTATTGGAATTTTTTCAGGTATAATAAAATAAAAGAATGAACGTTTATTTTACATACGGACCTTTATAATTCTACAATTATTTCACAATTATTCAGTATATATACAAATACATCCTGCTTTATACTTTATATTATTAAAAAACATTTTAGATTTGCAACGATTAATATTAAATGATAACTTATGAAGAAAATTTCTAATTTTCTAGTACTTCTTCTGTGTCTGCTAAATTTAGGTGCCCTGCCGGATGCTTATGGACAGGCACCTGCTACATTGCCGTATTCACAAAACTTTACTACCGCCAATGATTTCACGTTGCTTAACGGAACTCAGACCAATAAGTGGTTTTACGGTGCCGTGACGGGTAATACAGGCAGCTCCCTTTATATCTCAAACAATAATGGGGTTGACAATGCCTATACAATAACTTCATCCAGCACCGTACAGGCCTACAGGGATTTTACCATTCCTGCGGGATCAGCAACTGCTAATTTTTCTTTTGACTGGAAAGGCGACGGAGAAAGTACATTTGATTATTTGAGAGTCTGGGCAGTTCCTGCCACATTTACGCCTGCAGCAGGAACTCAGATAACAGCAGGAACGGGAAGGGTTCAGATTGGCCAGTTCAACCAGGAAACCACATGGCAGAATTTCAGCACCATAAACCTGAATATCAGTGCTTATGCGGGAAGTACCATGAGATTGGTATTTGAATGGAAAAATGACGGAAGCGTCGGGAACCAGCCACCTGGCGCAATTGATAATATCAACCTGAGTATTCCTACCTGCCTTGCGCCTGCCGCGCCTGCCGTATCAGCAGTAACTACAGTTTCAGCAAATTTATCATGGACTGCTCCATCTGCTGTTCCCGGAAACGGATATGAATATTACGTAAGTACTGTTAATACAGCACCTGCCGCTGCAACAGCAGGAACGGCAAATGCCGGAACCTCTGCAACGGCCACAGGGCTTACTGCCAGTACAACTTACTTCTGGTGGGTGCGTTCCGTGTGCAGCGTTACTGATAAGAGTGTATGGATAGCCGGTCCGTCCTTTTCCACAACCCAGGTGCCTGCTGTTATTCCTTATACACAGAATTTCACGTCAGGAAATGACCTGCAGTTTACTAACGGGGCTATGGCCAATAAATGGGTATATGGTTCTGCAACAGGAAATCCTGCCAGTTCACTTTATATTTCAAACAACGGGACTGCAAATGCATATAACGTTTCTTCTACCAGTGTGGTCCATGCTTTCAGGGATATCATCGTTCCTGCAGGGTCTACGGATGCTACTTTGTCTTTTGACTGGAAGTGTGACGGGGAAAGTTCTTTTGATTATTTAAGGGTATGGCTTGTT
The DNA here is from genome assembly GCF_034047335.1 of Chryseobacterium sp. JJR-5R. NCBI lineage: Bacteria > Pseudomonadati > Bacteroidota > Flavobacteriia > Flavobacteriales > Weeksellaceae > Chryseobacterium > Chryseobacterium sp. JJR-5R. The sequence goes on along the minus strand of NZ_CP139137.1, from coordinate 3,527,068 downwards.
CCTGCTTCCTTTAATCCTGTAGCCGGTACCCAGATTACAGCCGGGGCAGGAAGGATCCAGATCGGAGGGAACTTTAATCAGCAGACTTCATGGCAGAATTACTTTAATACAGCAGTGAATTTAAGCTCTTTTTCGGCACAGACCATGCGCCTGGTATTCGAATGGAGAAATGACGGAAGCGGCGGGACGCAGCCTCCTGCAGCTATTGATAACATCAACCTGAGTATTCCTACCTGTAAAGTACCGTCCAATATAACCATAACAACAGTTGGAACCACCACGGCTACTGCAACCTGGACGGCACCAACTCCTGCACCGGTTGGTGGCTACCAGTATTATCTGTCCACAACAAATGTTGCGCCTACCGGAGCAACCGTACCCACCGGTTCATCTGCAACCACTACCCTTAACTTAACGCTGTTGGCAGCCAACACAACTTATTATATCTGGGTACGTTCGGTTTGTGTAGGGCCGGACAGAAGTTTCTGGGTAGCAGGTCCCGGATTCACAACTACCCAGGTTCCGGCTAACCTTCCGTATATCCAGAATTTCAATACCGGAAATGATTTAGGCTTTACGGCAGGAACCCAGGTAAACAAATGGACTTATGGAAATGCTGCGGGAAATACCGGTAACTCGGTATATATTTCCAATACCAGCGGGACCACAAATGCCTATAACGTAAGTTCCACAAGTGTGGTTCATGCCTACAGGGATATTGCCATCCCTGCAGGAACTACAGTTGCTGCATTCTCTTTTGACTGGAAGGCAGCGGGCGAAAGTACATTTGATTATTTGAGGGTATGGCTTGTTCCGGCTGCCTTTACGCCGGTTGCAGGTACACAGATAACTGCCGGAGCCGGAAGGATTCAGATCGGCACCAACTATAACCAGCAGACTGCATGGCAGACTGTTCTTAATCCTGCCCTGAATATCAGCAGCTTCGCAGGGCAGACCATGCGTCTTGTATTTGAATGGAGGAATGACGGAAGTGCGGGGACGCAGCCGCCGGCTGCCGTTGATAACATCATCCTGCGTGTCTGCAGCAATGCAACTCCGATAGTGACGGTAGGTACGCCTACCTATAATTCAGTGGTGTTAACATGGAACCAGGATATTGGCGGTGCCACCTATACAGTACGTTACAGGCCCGTAGGCACTGCAACATGGCAGACGGTAAGCGTAGGAGCTGCGGCTTCGCCTGCAACAACTAATACCACGACATTAACAGGACTTTTATCAGCTACACAGTATGAAGTTGAAGTAGCGGCCATCTGTAACGGAACTGCAGGGGCGTATTCTCACAACACCTTTTTAACAAGATGCGACCCAACGCCGCCGAATGTGACGGTCAGTAACATTACGCCGACTTCAGCGCTGATTACATGGGCGCCGCTGGCTGCAAGCTCCAGCTACTTCTTAAGATACAGAATTGTAGGAAGCGGTGCTGCAGGATGGAGTGCGAATATTCCTTTGCCTCTTGCTCCAGCCAATACATATACGATTAGCGGGCTGAACGTGTATACAGCCTATGAAGTTCAGGTTGCGAATATGTGTGATAATGAAAGTACATTAAATACATGGTCTAACCCTAAAGTCTTTACTACCGAAAGAACATGTGATATTGCGCCTCCGGGACTCACAATTACAGGTCTTACCACAACCACGGCAACCATAACATGGGAACCGTTTCCAGGGGCTACTTATATCTTAAGATACAGAAAAGTAGGTATCCCGAGCTGGACGTCAGTTGCTTCTGCTGCCAATACGGTTACTTTAACCGGCTTAACGGAATTAACACAGTATGAAATGCAGGTGGCAAATGTCTGCAGCGGGACACCAGGAACATACACCCCGCCGTATCTGTTTACAAACCCTACTATTACATACTGCCAGATGGGCTCAACCGGTTCAACGGTTGACTATATTTCAAAAGTAACAGTAACTCCGGACGGAAAGCCGGAAATGCAGAATCAGTCCTTAGGCTCAAATTACACGGATTATACAGGTGTGACCAATAAGTTCATTGAATTGATCCAAGGTTCTTCAAATAATAAGATTACGATAGAAAAGAAATTATCAGGCAATACCAACGCCGGAGTTGCCGTATGGATTGATTTCAACAGAAATGGATATTTTGATATTAATGAAAGGGTATTGGTTTCGGGTCCAAATAACAGCCAGACGGTAAGCGGAACATTCTCTGTGCCTGCTGATGCCTTTATCAGCATGACCGATTTCAAATATGTAGTGATGAGGATAGCAATGCAGAAAGACGGAATTCCTGTAAACTGTACCAGCTTCCCGGACGGTGAAGTGGAAGATTATACGGTGAGGATCTCCAAGCCTGCAATCCAGAATCCCGTTAAACAGGATGAAATCTTAATATATCCGAATCCTGTAAAAACTGTACTGAATGTGAAGAATATCAGCAGAAAGGCTAATTATAAGATTTATAATGCTACCGGACAGATTATATCATCAGGCATTATTTTAAATAATAAGGTTGATGTACATACCCTGATTAGCGGAGTGTATGTAATTGATATTGATGATGTTCAGGGCGCTGCCCAGAAAAAGTTCATCAAAGAATAATAATGGATTGATAATCATTTATAAAATAAGTCTTCAGCAATGAAGGCTTATTTTTTTAACGAAATTTTTGATAATGTCAGAAATTGTCTTTGATTTATATTTAGACGGTAAACTTTTGAAAAACAGTTTCTAATATCTGTTTTTTACTTATGTAAGTTTTTAATGACTGTCTTAATGCTTTTTTAATCTCTGATAAAAATTGTTAACTTACCAGTTTAGCAACTGTATTGCACATATAGAAAACAGGATATTTTATACATTTGTAGTCACTCATGTTTAATTTGAGTTTTCATGGTTATTAGTTTTTAATCCCTGTAGCAATACAGGGATTTTTTTTGGAGTAGCCGCAAAAGGATCACATTGCTGTCAGTGCTTACTGATCCTGACTCTGACCTATTACTGATGAATCATTATCTTTAGTATGAAGGCACACCCTGAATTGAGAATTACTGCTGTACCGCTTACAGCTTTCATCAAGAAAAAGGGAAGGTGACTTCCGGAAGTCGTCTAAGTATTTCTGTCCTTCTTCTTCTAAATCCGGAATAATAACATAATCATAGAGGGTCTTTGTAAAGGGACTTAAATTTTTCAAGATGCTTTTTTTGTACTTTAATGCTTCGCTGAATGTCATGATTGATTAGTTTTTGCAAATTTAATCAATATTGTGTGAATAAAAAAATATGGCTGTGCTAATTTTATAGGCCTGAATTATAGGGTTTAATGAAAATAATTCAATAACTTTGCAGTGATTCTCAATCTTAATTGAGTTTTCATGGTTATTAATTTTATCCTCACAGCAATGTGGGGATTTTTTATTGACTGAAATCATAAGTTTGTGCTGACTTAATTTATAATTTTATGACAATAACATATAAATGTTAGAAATATCTCAGTAGTTTAACCCCTCTTATGAGGGGTTTTTTTATCTGAAAACACGGTATGCCTTTCTGTCCTGAAATTTTATGCTTTTATTGATAGGAAAGACAGGGATTTTACTATTCCTGGCATCATACTTGAATAATCCATCACAACTGTTAAAGATCACCATAGGGAGTTTTTACTCTTGTATATTCTCAGAATTATCAGGGAATATTTTTAAACAAAACACCATCACTTACATATTAATTTTTTCATTTAATCCTCTGCTTTGGCCGGGGGTTTTTTGTGCTTGGATAAAATTGTATCTTTACAAAAAATTATCTGTGTCATATATAGTTAAAACAACATCTGGTGGGTTGATCTATCTAAAGGCATCTCATGTAATTCATGTAAGGAGACCCAACTCAATTGAAGGTGCCAAGGTTCTGGGCAAGCCATTAGTTATCAACGCAGACCATATTGGATTCCTGAGCTTTAACCTGGAAGGCCATGTGACCTATTTTATGGCCAGCGGGTTTGAAATATCTTTGAAAATTTTCTATGAAGAAGCTGAAGAAGCTTTCCATTGTGCCAAGGCCCGAATTGAAAAGATTGTAAAATAATAGTCATCAATCTGCTTCGTAATCAGGCTTAAACTCTATAATTTCATGAAGAAATTTGACTGCTTATTTATCTAAAGTATTTAAGGAACAACATCTTAACAGCTGTAGCTTTAGTGGAATAGGACATTTGTATACCCATATGATGCTCTGATTTGATGTAGACAGGTAAAATTACTTGTAATTCAATTAAAGTCTGTTTAAATTTGGCTGAAGAGTATAACTTACTGTAAATTATGGTAGTTACGCGGATTTAAATACAATGAAAAATCTATTGAATCAGCTCAATCTGTGAGTTTATATTTAATATAATAGGTAAAATCCATTATAAGAAATGTAAAATTACTATTCTTGGACAGGCTCTAAGATTTTTGAAATTTATTTTTTTACGGAAGTTCACTCAGACAGAAAAGTTTCAGATCCAGGTTCTTTATTTCAAAATTATAGTCAGAACCGGCAATAAAAAAATCCCTAAGCTAAATTAATAGAGTAGGGATTTTATGAGGTACCTAGCGGATTCGAACCGCTGTGGATGGTGTTGCAGACCACTGCCTAGCCGCTCGGCCAAAGTACCATGTCTTTACCATTTTCAGGTGTGCAAATATAGCAAAATATATGATCCGATAAAAATTTTCAGGCAATTTCTTTCGTGCCGATGTCTTCTATTTCGCTTTTTGCCTGTCTTTCAGACTCATAATTTTTAATGCTGATAACGCGTGTATCGCTCCAGCTGTCGTGCCAGCCGTTTTCTCCCAAAAAAGAAAGAGCATCGAAAGGTACCAGCCTTGAAATGTTTCTGATAAAAAATTCATTCAGGGTAGGGGTTTGTCCGTCCGTAGTAATCACTTTGGTTCCGGTTATGTACTTTGCGATCGTCCTTCCTTTGGTAAAGTACTCCATTAAAAAAGTATAGACAAAAAACAGAAGGGAAGTAATCACGATGTCAACAAGGCGGTTGACTTCAGACAGCTTCAGAAAAAAGGCAGAAATATAATAAGATCCCAGAAGCTTGTCTATGAATACGCCTATAAATCCTATAATCATAAAAGACAGGTTAAAAATAACCCGGTCAATAATAAAATTGGCCAATCTGGTCCATTTCGTGGCTCTGTTGCGGTCGACAATCCGTAAATATTTTCTCATGCTTTAAATTATGGTTTTTAGTTAGTTTCAAATTCCGTTAAGGGTAAGGCGCAGATTGGCTTTGGTATCAATGACAGCAGTAATTCCGGACGGGTTCATAAAAATAGTGCCCGGTTTAAGGCTGAAAACCTTTCCGTTCATTTTAAGGCCTTTGTAATATTCTTTGTTAAAAGCTTCTTCTATGCTTTTCTTTGATGTATTTTCCAGATCCACTGTCGGAATTCCGTACTCATCTTCAATGGTTTTCACAATCTTCCCGCGAAACAGCAGCGTAGCCGTTTTCTGTAATATATTTGAAGTTTTTAAATTAAACTTCGTATTGGAAAGAACAATTTTCTTTTTAGATTCATCATAAACCGGAATCCCTGAAATGAAAGCGCGCCCGGTAATGTACCCTTCCGTTTCCGCTTCAATCATCACCCGGTCATCAGCGCCGTACACTTTTATATCTTTTATTTTTACGGCAGATCCTCTTACGTCATATGCTTTATTTAAAAACAGATTCCGGGCAATAAGCGTGGCTTCCGAAAACGGGATATTCGCGGTGGTCTGGACCAGGAACTGGTCTGCCGGAACAGGAACAAAGGTAAAATCAGGAGCGGTTTTTACAACAGGTGAAGATGGCGGCCTGGTTCCGGTAAAAGTCTCGGAATACACATCAATCCCCAGGTAAGTATCAATCTGGTTCCCGTAGAATTTTAACGGGGTCACATGTACGCTGAGCGGCGTAACTTTCAGCCACGTATTGTATTCTTCTGAAATGGGAAACGGATTGGAAAAAGCATTCAGGGCCATCACAGCATACTGCTGGAAATTAAGCTGGGATGCCATTTGCTGATCAATGGTTTTACAGAATTTCTCCTGCTGTTCTTTTAAGCTTTTTTCAACCAGAGGCGTAATCGGGATGTGTATTTTGCCGAAGTCCAGGGTCGGTTTGATAACCCATCTGAAGCCGTTCGGCTTAGTCGCTGTGGTAACCGTCCAGTCATTTTTAAAATTAAGGGTGGTGTTAAAGGACATGACCGTTTCAAAAGTCGTGCTCTGGTACGTATAGATCCCCAAAGTACCGATACCTTTTTCTGCCTGGATCTTTAAAGGCACTTCAATCAGCAGGTTCTGGCTGGTACCTCCTACAAGCCGTATCGGGCGGGTTTTCCAGACCTTTACCTTAAATTGGTCGTTGTTGTTATCAGTATACGAGTCATCCTGATAGACCAGGTCTTTTACAGAAGCATTGACCATATTGCCGATCTCCGAAAGCGGGATGATAACCGGCATGGTAATGCTGGATTTTAATTTTGGGAAATTATAGGAGCCGGGCTCGCTGCCCGTTGCGGTCTGTCCGAAAACATACACAGAAGCAGCCAGAAAAAATAAGGTCAGGATTCTCAACAGTGTCATTTAAACAAAAGTAATCAATTAATTTACAGGCTTAAAACTTTTTTCCAGCTCAATTGCGGCACCCTTCATCTCCCCTTTCATAGGCGGTGCTGTTTTGGTGATTTTCAGTTTAATATAAGAAATCCCTGAAAAATTTTCGTGAATTTTATGAATGATTCTTCCGGCCACATGCTCCAGCAGCCTGGAGTTGATCTTCATTTCGCTGTGGATAATATCGTTGACGTCTGCATAACTTATCGTATCGGTCAGATCGTCTGATGCTGCGGCTTTCCACAGATCGGTGTGAAGTTCAACATCAAGGATATAATATGTCCCGATGCTGTTCTCTTCCGGAAGGACACCGTGGCAGGCATAAATTTTCACCTCTTCAAGAAATATCTTACTCATAAGCTGATTGTATATAACAAAAGTAATATATTTAACAGGTCAAACAAAAATTAAATTTTTATGAAAAATCTGAAAAAATTAAAAAGAGGAGACCTATGCCAAATAAACGGAGCGGCACTTACCTGCGGCGGTTGCCCTGCGGGAGGTTATGGTCCGGGAGGTTCATCCAATGGTTTTGATCATTCCTGTGAAGATTATAACGTGCTGCCAAGCCGCTGTAAAAACTGTGTCTTTGTAAGCAGCCTCTGCATTAACTCTGATCCGCAGTAGTTTTTTTAAAAGCAAACAAAAAGTTGATCAGCAATCAAATCAAAAGGCTATCCGTAACAGATAGCCTTTCATTTATTTTATGCTTTTCGAAAGATCAAGCATGGCTTCAATCGGTTTCAGGGCCCTCAGTCGCAATTCTTCATCGATAAGGATTTCCGGAAGTTCATACTTCATGCACAAGTACAGTTTTTCCATTGTGTTGCGCTTCATATAGAAACATTCCGAACAGTTGCAGCTTTCATCAAAAACCAGAGCCGGGATCAGTTCTTTGTGCGGGGCGCGTTTTCTCATTTCGTGAAGGATCCCTTCCTCAGTTGCGATAATGAATTTCCGGCAGTCATCCTGTTCCACAAAATTCAGCAGGGCAGAGGTAGAACCGATAAAATGGGCCAGCTTTAAAACGGCCTCTTCACTTTCGGGGTGAGCAATCAGTTTTGCATCCGGATTATCAGCCAGCTGTTTCGCGATTCTCTCCATCGAAAATGCCTCATGTACGATACAGCTTCCGTCCCACAGGATCATATCACGACCTGTTTTTTGAGATAAATATCTTCCTAAATTCTTATCCGGAGCGAAAATAATCGGGCGGTCTTTAGGCAGTGCTTCAATCACTGTTTCAGCATTGGAACTGGTAACAATGATGTCACTTTCCGCTTTGGTTTCAGCATTGCAGTTGATATATGTTGCAATAAGTGCATTCGGGTGCTGCTCACGCATTTTCCTCAGGCCCTCACCTGAGCATCCGTCTGCCAGAGAACATCCGGCCATCGTATCGGGAAGGACTACTTTTTTCGTAGGATTCAGGATTTTTGCGGCCTCTGCCATAAAATGGACACCGCAGAATACAATCATATCTGCATTGGTATCTTTTGCCTGCCTGGCCAACTGGAGCGAATCTCCCAGGAAATCGGCAATATCCTGGATCTCTCCGGGCTGATAATAATGTGCCAGAATGACGGCGTTTTTTTCTTCTTTCAGCTGAAGAATTGCTTTTACCAGTTCTTCCCCTTCAGGAATAATAAGATCTTTTATATCCAGAAATCCCCTTACAGGAATTGCAGATTTTGCTTTTTCTAATGTTTCGGTACTCATATCAACCCCAATATTTTTTGATTATAGAAGTTAGATTTCAGAAATTAAAATTCTGACGTAAATTATTAAACGCCAAGCCTCCAACTTCCATCATCCGGCCTTTAACTTTCTATAAATTTTTGTATTAAACTTTCTATTTCCTGTTTGGCTTCGTCCAGGTCCGTATTAACGACGATTTTGTCAAATTTTCCGGCATAAGAGATTTCTTCTTCCGCTTTTTCCACACGGGTCCTGATGGTTTCCGCATCATCCGTATTCCTTAAGATCAATCTCCGTTCCAGTTCTTCAACAGAAGGCGGTTCGATGAAAACCGACATGGCTTGATCCCCGAAATACTTTTTTAAAGAAATCCCGCCTTTGACGTCCACATCAAAAATCACCACTTTTCCCTGTTCCCAGATTTTTTCGACTTCAGATTTTAAGGTTCCGTAATATTTATCAGTATATACCTCTTCAAATTCCACAAAAGCATCTTCTGTGATTTTCTGCCTGAATTCTTCAGGGGTTAAAAAATGATAGTCCACTGTATGCTGCTCGCTGCCTCTCGGCGGTCTTGTTGTGCATGAAATGGAAAACTGAAGTTCACTGAATGCCTCCAGGGCATGTTTTACCAGTGTGGTTTTTCCGCTTCCGGACGGTGCCGAAAATATGATCACCTTATTCATTTTTTTAGTTATGAATTATGCGTTTTAAATGATGAGCTTCAAAATCCGCAAAGCGATTTTTAACTCATCATTAATAACTTATCACTTTATAAAACGTTTAACGTTTGTTCTTTAATTTTTTCCAGATCATCCTTCATCATCACTACCAGTTTCTGTATTTCGGCATGGTTGGCTTTTGATCCCAGCGTATTGATCTCCCTTCCGATTTCCTGAGAAATGAAGCCGAGTTTTTTCCCGTTGAAGTCTTCATGGTCCATAACTTCCTTGTAGTATTTCAGATGCTGGGCAAGCCTTACTTTTTCCTCGGAAATATCCAGTTTTTCTGTGAAATAGGCCATTTCCTGATAAAAACGGGTCTCATCCACGTTCTCGAATTCTTTTAAGGACTTCTGATAACGTTCTTTTACGCTCTGAATCCTTACTTCTTCAAAAGGGATAACCGCGCTAAGATTCTTATCAATATTCTGAAGGTTTCTTTCCAGTTCCTCATGCAGGATTTTTCCTTCCGTTTTCCTGAATTCCTCAAAACGGTTTACCGCAGCATGCACAATTTTTGCCAGAGATTCCCATTCGCCTTCAGACAGTTCGTCCGGTCTTGACGTAATAGCGTCCGGAAGACGTACCGCCATTTTAAGGTATTCAAAATCAGGAGCATCTGATGCGATGCTCCGAAGTTCATTGATATAGGAATCAATCAAGCTTTTATTGATTTTCACATCGTTGGTCTCTTCCAGATTTTCTATGTTGACATAACAGTCCACTTTTCCGCGGATAATCCTGTCATTGAGAATTTTTCTGATCTCGAATTCTTTTTCTTTATAGCGTAAAGGTATTTTAATATTTAAATCAAAGCTCTTAGAGTTCAGTGACTTGATATCGATGGTAATCTTTTTGCCTTCAAAAACATCTTCGGCCCTGCCGAATCCGGTCATTGATAAAATCATAGTTTTTTATTGTTTTACAAAGATAAACATTTAAGTCTATAGTTTAACTAATGTGGAAGCCGGAGACAGGAAACGGGAAGCGGGTAACAGATACAAAAGAATACAAATATCTTCATCCCATCCTATGATGACTGCAGGCGATATTTTGACGAATCTAAACTTCCATCTCGAAACTTGCCTCTTCTAGCAGATTAACATTTTCTTTGGCATTTTAAAAAATAAGTTCAAATTATCTCAATTTCGTAAATTAGCGCAGTGAAAAAGAAAAATCTGATTTCTGTTGTCGGGCCCACCGGAATAGGAAAGACACGGCTGGCCATAGACCTGGCCAAACATTTCAGTACAGAGATTGTTTCCTGTGACTCCCGGCAATTTTTTAAAGGGATGGAAATCGGTACTGCAGCGCCTTCTGAAGAAGAACTGGCAGGAGCGCCGCATCATTTCATCGGCCATCTTTCGGTTCAGGAATACTATTCCATCGGACAGTATGAAGAAGATGCCTTACGGAAACTCAACGGACTTTTTAAAAAATACGATACCGTTATTCTGGCAGGGGGAAGTATGATGTATGAAAAAGCGGTGATTGAAGGCCTGAATGATCTGCCGGAAGCGGATGAAGAAAACCAGAAAAAACTGCAGGATATCCTCGAAAATGAAGGTCTGGAAAAGCTTCAGGAAGTATTGAAAGAGCTCGATCCCGAATATTTTGAAGTGGTGGATATCCATAACCACCGGAGGCTTTTGCGGGCAATTGACGTGATGTGGCAGACGGATAAGAAATATTCTGAACAGATTGCCGTTTCGCAGGATGCCCGGGATTTCAATGTGATCCGTATCGGGATTGAAGCCCCGAGGGAGGAATTGTACGACCGGATCAACAGGAGAGTGGATCTTATGATGGAAAGAGGACTGTTGGAAGAAGCGAGAAATCTTGAACCGTTTAAAGACCTGACGGCGCTGAAAACAGTGGGCTACGCTGAATTGTTCAAATATTTTGATGGCGAGTGGGACCTGGATTTTGCCGTTTCCGAGATTAAAAAGAACAGCCGGAGGTATGCAAAACGCCAATTGACCTGGTACCGTAAGGCGGATGATATTTATTATCTGCAGCTGGGCTATTCTGAAGAGGATTTTAACCGATTGATTGGATATATTAATCAGCAGGCTTTAAAATAATAGTTTGTATAGTTATTTAAATTATGGTTTGATAAGAAGTCTTTTTCAATGAAGGATGTCTAAATGTTATTTCATTAATTTTTGAATTATTAGGTTAGATTTCAAGCTTCACTTTGTTTTAACAACAATTCGAATGTTACGAAAGCTTCAGGTAAAAAAAAATGCGGTCCCGAGAGACCGCACTTCAAACAATATAATTAAACTGACTACTTCCAGCCGCCGCCTAAAGCCCGGTACAGATCTACAATGCTGCTGAGCCGCTGTCTTTTTACGGACGCCAGATTCAGTTCAGCCTGCAGGGAATTCCCCTGAGCCGTAATCACTTCCAGGTAATTGGCCATACCGCCTTTGTACAGCATTTCGGCACTTTTAATTCCGTTTTTCAAAGTCGTTACCTGTTCTGTGGCTTTTTGTTCCTGAACTTTCAGGCTTTCATTGGACACTAGCGCATCAGAAACTTCACCTACTGCATTTAAAACCGACTGACGGAAGGCCAATACGTTTTTCTCCCTCTGGATCTTAGCCACATTGAGGTCCGTTTTTAATTGTCTTTTCTGGAAAACAGGCTGGGTCAGGCCTCCGAGAACAGACCCGAATAAGGATGCTGGGATCTGGAACCAGTTATCGATTTTAAATGAGTTGACCCCGCCATTGGCTGTAATTCTCAGTGCCGGATACATGCTGGCCTGGGCAATCCCTACTGCCGCATTGGATTCCAGCAAAACCAGTTCCTGCTGACGGACATCGGGACGGCGGCTTACCATGGCTGCCGGAAGCCCCGCAGAAATATCCTGTGGTAAAGAAGTGTCCGACATTTCAATCGTTCGGTTGACTTGATTCGGATTTTCGCCTACCAGAATACTCAATGCATTTTCCTGAATCGCAATGTTCTGTTCCAGCTGGGTAATCAGAAGTTCTGTCGACTGCTTTTGTGCCGTAGCCTGCTGGACCCCCAAAGAAGTGGTATCGCCGCTCTGCCATAATTTTTCTGTAAGAGAAAGGGTGTTGGTGCTGAGTTCCAGATTGGATTTTGCAATCTGCAGCTGTTTGTCCAGCATCAGCAGATTATAGTATCCCTGGGCAATGGCTGCCACTACCTGGGTCTGGATGGCTTTTGTGGCTTCATAAGTCTGCAAATACTGCATCCTCGAAACTTCCTGCTGGTTTTTAATCTTTCCCCAGATGTCTGCTTCCCAGGAAAGGTTAAATGCTGCATTGTAATCTTCCACGTGGCTCTGTCCTAAAAATAAATTGAGGCTTTGCCCGTTCATGCTGTTTTTGGAAGGCCTTGAAATCTGCGCAGAAACCCCGAAACCGACATCCGGGTACTGAAGGTATTTCGCCTGTTTCAGCCTTTCCTGTGAAGAAGCCACCTGTTTTAAAGCAATCTGCAGATCGTAATTGTTTTTAATCCCTTTTTCGATTAAATTCTGCAGCATTGGGTCACTGAAAAACTGCCTCCATTCCAGGTTGGCAACACTCGCGGTATCGGCAGTTGCGGTATATTTAAAGGTTTCCGGAAGCTCAAGTTCAGGTTCTTTGAATGCCAGTTTAGACACACAGGAAACCGAGCCTAAAGCCAGCGAAAATGCGATGATGATATTTTTTATTCTTTTCATAGGTTGATATTTATGGTTTTAAAGGTCATTATGCAATCACGATATCTTCATTGGACTTATATTTCAATCAAATCGATTGTATAATTCTTACGATGACTTTTAACTGAATACAAACTTTGAGAAAATTCAGGCAAACAGCTCTTTGACAATAGAAATTGTATTGCTTTATTGAACATTTAAGCGTTAAGAGAAATCAAATAGATTCTTAAGAATTGTTCTTTAAACGAAACTCATCTTAATATTCTTAACCTCTTGGTAACATCTTAATGGTTTAGAATTCTCAAAGTTTATAAATCCTTTTTATTAATGGGCGGCTGCTAAAAGTTCTGCATCAGGTTTCTGTTTCTGAAGTCTTTTCTTTTTTCTGCTCGGCATTTTTTCATGTAAATACTGAAAGATCACAAACATCACCGGAATAATGAAAATCCCGAATACAACCCCGGTAAACATGCCTCCTACAGTACTGATCCCGATTGAGTGGTTGCCTTTTGCCGCCGCGCCCTGAGACCAGACCAGCGGAAGCATCCCAACAATGAATGCGAATGAAGTCATCAGGATCGGCCTTAGACGCAGCCTTGAAGCCTGGAGCGCGGATTCGATCAATGACCTTCCTGCTTTCCTTCTCTGCACTGCAAATTCTACAATCAAAATGGCATTTTTCGCCAACAGCCCGACGAGCATGATCAATCCGACCTGAACATAAATGTTATTGTCGATTCCGGCTAATCCCGTGAAGGCAAATACCCCGAAAATCCCCGTTGGTATCGTTAAAATAACCGCAAACGGAAGGATGTAGCTTTCATATTGTGCTGCCAGTAAGAAATACACGAACAGGATACTTAATGCAAAGATGAAAGTGGTCTGCCCGCCCGTTTTGATTTCCTCGCGGGTAATCCCTGTCCACTCGTATCCGAAACCTCTCGGCAGTGATTTCTGGGCAGTTTCTTCCACAGCTTTGATCGCATCACCGGTACTGTAGCCGGGCTTTGGCGTTCCGTTGATGGTAACAGCATTGAATAAGTTGTTTCTGGTCACCGTTTCAGGCCCGAAAGTTCTTTTTAAAGTCACCAGTGTTTTTACAGGAACCATTTCGCCTGTTTTATTTTTAACATAAATCCCTTCCAGGGAATTGGCATCGGTACGGTAAGGAATATCCGCCTGTGCCATCACTCTGTAATATTTCCCGAACCTGTTGAAATCTGACACGAAGCTGCTTCCGTAATAAATCTGCATCGTCTGCATCAGTTCCGTGATGGAAACCCCTAATTGATTGGCCTTATCAGAATCTACATCAATCGTATACTGAGGATTCCCTGCTGCATACGTGGTAAAGGCAAACGCAATTTCCGGCCGCTTCATCAGTTCTCCGATAAATGCCTGGGTGGTGGTTCCCAGCTGCTCGAATGAACCGTTGGTCTTGTCCTGAAGCATAAACTCAAAACCGGAAACGTTACCGAATCCCTGAACCGTAGGGAAGTTGAAAAAGAAAGCATTGGCATCTTTCACCTGCGCTACTTTTCCTGTGAGTGCCGCTGCGATCTGATCAGGGTCTTTCATTTCGCCGCGGTCTCCGTAATCTTTCAGTTTAATGAATCCTGCCGCGTAGGGAGAAGCGTTGGAGTTACTGATGAAGTTCATGCCGTCGGCTACCCAAAGGTGGTTTTTGGCTTTTTCGCTGTTGATGATTTTATCAATCTGTTCGGTAGCTTTGTGTGTTCTTTCCAGTGAACTTCCCGGAGGTGTGTTCACCGCATACAGAACGAATCCCTGATCTTCTGTCGGGATAAATCCTGACGGCGCTCTGTTGATTAAGAAAACACTGGCTGCAATCAGGACCACCAGACCGCTGATGGCAACCCATTTATTTTTGATTAAAAATTTAAGGCTGTAAATATATTTCCTGGTCATGTTATCGAAGCTCGCATTGAAGGCGTTGAAAAACCTTGCTCCGAAACCTGTTTTCTTCCCATGTTCACCGTGTGCTCCCTGGGGATCATTGAGGAACATAGCACATAAGGCCGGGCTTAATGTCAACGCGTTAACGGCAGAAATCATAATCGCAATGGCCAGGGTAAAGGCAAACTGCCTGTAGAAAACGCCCGCCGGCCCCTGCATGAAGCCAACCGGGATAAACACGGCACACATCACCAGGGTAATGGAAATAATCGCCCCGGAAATTTCACTCATTGAATGTACGGTGGCCTGTTCTACCGGCATTCCCGTATGCTCCATTTTGGAATGGACCGCTTCAACCACAACAATGGCATCATCCACCACAATACCGATGGCGAGAACCAAGGCGAACAAGGTCAGCATATTAATACTGAATCCAAACAGCTGAAGGAAGAAGAATGTACCTATAATCGCCACCGGAACGGCAATTGCAGGAATAAGTGTCGACCTGAAATCCTGAAGGAAAATATACACCACAAGAAATACAAGCACAAATGCAATAACCAACGTTTCCACTACCTGATGGATCGACGCATCCAGGAAGTCCTTGGAATTGTACATGATGATCGGTTCAACCCCTTTCGGAAGGTTTGTTTTCAGTTCTTCAACCTGGCTTTCAATTTCCGTTAAAATCTCATTGGCGTTTGAACCTGCAGTCTGAAGGATGGCAAATCCGGCCACAGGTTTGCCGTCCACCCTGTTGGCTGCCGTATACGTGTAGGAACCGAATTCTACCCTTGCCACGTCTTTCAGCCTTAAGAAAGAACCGTCGCTGTTCGCTTTGATGGCAATATTTTCATAATCCTCGTTTTTGTTTAATTTGCCTTTGTACTTTAAAATATATTCATACGTTTCCTTGCTTCCCTGTCCGAGACGTCCCGGGGCAGCTTCCAGGTTGTGGTCTTTCACTGCGTTCAATACTTCCTGCGGAGAAAGGTTGTTGGCAGCCAATCGGTCCGGTTTAAGCCAGAGCCTCATGGAATAATCCCTTGTTCCGAAAACCTGTGCCTGAGCAACACCCGGAATACGCTGGATTTGAGGAATGACATTGATTTTTAAATAATTCTGTAAGAAAAGTTCATCGTATTGTTTCGGGTCATCACTTGACAATCCCATGAACATAATCATGCTGTTCTGGACTTTCTGCGTCGAGATTCCCGCCTGTACCACTTCCTGCGGAAGCTGGCTCATCGCTTTGGATACGCGGTTCTGAACATTTACGGCTGCATTATCTGCATCGGATCCCTGTTTGAAAAATACGCTCAGGGTCATGGTTCCGTCATTACTGGAGTTTGAGGTCATGTAGGTCATGTTCTCAACACCGTTTACGGCTTCTTCAATCGGTGTGGCTACCGAACGGGCTACCACTTCCGCGTTTGCTCCCGGATAAAATGCAGTCACCTGAACACTCGGCGGCGCAATATCAGGAAAGAGGGCAATGGGTAAATTAAAGAGGGACAAAGCCCCCAGTAATAAGAGTATGATGGAGATAACCGTTGAAAGTACCGGTCTTTCTATAAATTGTTTTAACATAAGAAGTTTATTTTTAATGTTGCTTAAACTTTTAGCTTAATTGTAAACACTTAGTTTCCTTCGGTTTGAAATGGTCGTCAGGTGTACTTAAATTCTCAGTAGGAAGAATATTGATAATCCGATCCGGTTAAAGTGTTTGAAAGTTTTGTAATTAATGGATTTAAGTTTAAACAGTTACAGCGGCTTCGCTCTCAGGAGGCTGTCAGAGGAAATAGGTTTTGCTTTGATGGAAGCACCGTCTTTTAGGCTGCCCAACCCTACATACACGATTTTTTCTCCCGGCTGTAAACCTTCGGAAATAAAGTAATAGTTTTCGGTTTTCCCTGAAGTTTTGACAGGCCTGCTGCTTACCTTGTGATCTTTTCCGACCACGTAAACGTAAGTCTTATCCTGAATTTCAAACGTAGATTCCTGTGGAACCACAAGGGCATTGGAGAAAAGCTGAGGCATGCGTACGCGCCCCGTGTTTCCTGTTCTCAATGTTCCGTTGGCATTAGGGAAAACCGCACGGACACTGATGGCTCCTGTTGTTTTGTCAAATTGCCCGTCAACAATGGTCATTTTGCCCTTTTGCGGATAGACACTGTTGTCTGCGATCACCAGTTCCACCATCGGCATATCTTTCAGTTTTTCTTCTAAAGTAGCACCCTGGTATTTGTTCTGGAAAGCAATAAAATCAAGTTCGCTTAAAGAAAAGTAAGCATAAATTTCACTGATGTCTGAAAGTAAAGTAAGTGGATTTGGGTCTGTTCGTGAAATCAGGCTTCCTTTCTTGTAGGGGATTCTTCCGATATATCCGCTTACCGGTGCAGTAATGGTCGTAAATCCTACATTGATTCTTGCTCCGCCAACCGAGGCTTTTGCCTGTGAAGCGGCGGCAACTGCGGCTGCGTAATTGGCTTTTGCCGTTCTCAGCTGTACGTCAGAGACTACTTTTGCAGCAACCAGGGGCTGCAGCCTGTCGACCTCAACCTTTGCTTTCTGGATGTTGGCATTGGCCACCTGTAAATTCGCTTGTGCCATGTTCATCTGCTCGCCGTATGCCCTGGAATCTATTTTGAATAAAGGCTGGCCGGCTCTTACGTAAGCCCCTTCTTCCACATAGATCCGGTCCAGGTAGCCATCTACCTGGGATCTTATTTCCACATTGTTTTTCCCTTCCAAGGCAGTAGGGAATTCCTGATATGTTGTAGCGGGAGACGTAATGACGGTGTAAACAGGAAGCTCAGGGATAGGCGGCGCCATATTTGCGCCTTCTGCGGCCTTAGTGCAGTTCTGTAAAAGGATTATACTGGAAATCAGTACGATAAACCTTATTTTTCCGGATATTTTCATTGTAAGTTCAAGTTTTTAATGAAGTAAGTAATGTGTTAAATCAGATAATGATGTTTTTAATTAATGTTCCGTTAATTTTACTAACAGTGTTAATTGTATGGTAAAAGAGTGGGATGCAAATGCTGTCAGATTGTTGTTTTCATAATGTTGGAGAATTAATTTTAATTTAGGATACTGAATATGATATTGTTGATACGTTAACTTTTCTAACGGTGTTAATAATAAATTATAAAGGCTTTTATTAATATAACGGATTAGTTAATTGAGTGTTATATTTCCTAACGGTGTTAATTTTTTGTTCAAAAAAAAATTATAAAGATTTAATGAAAGCAGAAACGGTCTCATCCAGCGTGGTCTTGTTCATGGTTGAAGGAATGTCATCATTGCGCATCATCATAATGGATATCAGGCCATGCACAGCGGAAAACAGCGCATGGGAAGAGTGGCATGCATTATCCGGGTTTGAACCTTTCTTTTTAATAATTTCATAGGTACAGTCATACAGCATATCCTGAAAAGATGAGAATTCTTCTTTCATCATCCCTTTCCCGCTGCACTGCATCCCCAAACCGAACATCAGCTGATAATATTCTTTATTGTTAAAGGCAAACTTCCAGTAAGCATCTACAATAGCCACAAGCTGGTCTTCCGGGCTTTCATGTTTTTTCTGGGCTTTCAGCAGTTCAATGTGCAGCTGGTGGAAACCGTTCAGTGAAATTTCAAACAGGATGGCTTCCTTGTTCTCAAAATAATCATATACCACGGGAGCACTGTACTCAATAGCATCGGCAATCTTCCGGATTGAAAGGGAAGCCCAGCCTTCCGTTTTAGCCAGAGAAAATGCCGCGTCCAGAATATTGGCACGGATGGATTCTTTTTCTCGTTGACGGCGTTCGTGTAGGCCCATGATATTGTTTAACTAACAGTGTTAGCAAAACTACAAACTTTTAACCATAACTTGCAAACCTATTTTAATATTTAACATTTAATGGAAGTTTATAAAATCTCACACCGGCTATTAATAAAAGAAATTTCTATCTTTGTACCTAAATAAAAAAGTTATGAATACGCCCTCAAACATGATCGGTTTAGGTACAAAAGCGCCGTTTTTTGAACTTCCCAACCCGTCAAAAAGCAATGAAATCCAATCACTGGGTGACCTGAAAGGAGAGAAAGGGACTTTGGTGATCTTTATGTGCAACCATTGCCCGTTTGTACTGCACGTGATTGATAAATTGAACGAGCTGTATGAAGATTATAATGAAAGAGGGATTGAATTTATCGCCATCAATGCTAACGATGTGGAAAAATATCCTGCAGATGCTCCGGAGAAAATGATCGAGTTCCAGATTGAAAGGAATTTTGATTTTCCGTATCTGTATGACGAAAGCCAGGCCATTGCCAAAGCTTACGATGCGGCCTGTACCCCGGATTTCTTTTTCTTCGATGAAAAACTGGACCTGATTTACAGAGGTCAGATGGATGATTCCAGACCGGGGAATCATAAAGACGTAACCGGCGAAGACCTGATCATTGCTTTTGAAAACCTGCTGCTGGGCGAGCCGCAGGAAGAAATCCAGAGACCAAGCATGGGATGCAATATCAAATGGAAATAAGCCTTAAGTGATAAAAAACAGAAGCCGTCATTTTCATGATGGCTTCTGCTTTTTAATGAAGTGATGCGTGAATAATAATTTATTTACATTCAGGAAGTGACAATAGGTTGTTTCTTGTTGAATTGTCTGCCTCAGTCTTTAAGTATTTAGTACCATTATAAGTTTCTGCAATAATAACTTTTGCCTTATTTCCATAAACATCTTTAACGTAGGCTTCACCTTGCTCATTCTTTATCCAATCGTATATTTCTAATCGGGTATTTTTTCCTGATTCATTAGTCTGTTCATTTATCCAGCCTAAATGTGTAATTGCTAAGTTTGGATTTTCGTGGTAACCGTTGTCTTTGTTAATACATTTAATTTTAATTGCCATAATTTTGTAATTTTAAATTGTTTGTAAAATATTGTTACGAAAATAAAATATACTAACTGACTATCCTTACGGTTTACCACAAATAGATAAATTATTAAATTAGTAAGCAGACACTAAGAGTTATGTTTAATCCTTATAAAGGTTTAAACTCTACTTATTTAAAAAAAGGATTGTACTGTTTCTCAAACCCGATGCTCGTAGGATTTCCGTGCCCTGAAAATACACGGGTCTCTTCATCCAGGATGAACAGTTTGGTTTTAATTCCTTCTATGAGCTGTTCGTAATTTCCTTTATAAAGATCGGTTCTTCCGATGCTGCCTTCAAACAGGACATCACCTGAAATCATGAATTTGCGGTTTTCATTATGGTACACTACACTGCCCGGAGAATGTCCCGGGACATGGTAGATTTTGAACCGTTCTCCGTCAAGCCGTATTTCATCGCCTTCGCTGATATATTCGATGTCCGCAGTAATGTGGTCAAGCGTCATCCCGAACCTCATGCCGCTGATCTGGAACATATCCAGGACTTCTTTGTCATCCCGGTGCATAACAACCGGGACCTTATACGTATCGGAAGCCCATTGTAAACCTAAAACATGGTCAATGTGCGCATGGGTGAGAAGGATTTTTTCAATGTGCAGGTCCTTTTCTGCAATGAAATTTTTAATTGACTGTGTTTCCTGGTCGTTCGCGTTTCCCGGATCAATAAGCCATGCCTTTTTATTATCACTATAAAGGACGTAGGTGTTTTCGCTTGCAAAATTGAATACGAAAGTCTGTATATGAAGCATATTCTGGATAATTTTTTATGAAAGCAAATTTAACGACAAAAAATTATGTTCATACCGTCCGTTCTTATTTTTAGCTTAAATATTTTGATTAACTATACAAATGGAAAGATTAAGCTCCGGAAACTTATCTCTATTTTTATGGTTTAAAATTGATTTTTCGTTATCTTCGTCATAATGAAAACCTTGCGAATACTTTTACTTTCTTTAAGCGGACTGGCTTTCGGGCAGAACATCCAGAGCATCCAGCTGTTCAATCCACAGACGAATGACGAGACTCCGGTTATTAATTTTAATCAGCAGCTGGTACTGAGCTTTGACGACCTCACCAATTCCAGTGAGATTTACCGGTATACCATCAAGCATTATAACAGAAACTGGGAAGACGACAACCTTTTCTTTACGGAAATTGCCAACGGAAGCATGAACGCCTTACTGGATAAATTTCAGTATTCCTTCAATACGCTGCAGGCGTATACCCATTATAAGCTGACCTTTCCGAACGAAAAAATACAGCCTAAGATTTCAGGGAATTTTGAAATCATCGTGTATAAAGACTCGGCAGATAAACCGTTGTTTAAACGAAGGTTTTACCTGGTGGAAGATGCGGCAACGCTGGCTGTCGGGGCTTCAAGATTTGCCGATGCCAGAAAACCGGATGCAAACCAGCGGGTAGAAGTGAAGGCTGTTTCAAAAGGAGGGGATCTGTCATCCAATGTCAATTCTATGACCCTGAACGTAATGCAGAACAACAACCCCAATGTCACGGTGAATAACCTAAAAGCAAGCACAACAATGGGGAACCAGCTGCTTTTCCAGCAGATGTCCCTTGTTTTTCCCGGCAATAACGAATTTTATTATTTCGATAATAAGAACATGAATATGGCGGCCGATATGGTGCGTGCTACAGAAGTAAAAGAAGGCATTAACAACACCTATCTTCACCCGGTCTGGGCTTTCCCGCTGAATTACCAGTATCAGCCGGACGTAAACGGAGCCTGGTATTACAGGAGGAATGACCTGGGCAGGGAAAGGGATGCGGAAAGGGAAGCTGATTATTCGTGGGTGTATTTCTCGCTGGATTCCGATCCTGCCGAAAAGGAAATCTATGTGCTGGGAGGATTTAATAATTTTAAGCCTGGCAAGGAAAACCAGATGCAGTATGATGCGGAAACAAAAAAGTATGTAGCGAAAATCTACTTAAAGCAGGGCTTTTATAACTATATTTTAGCCACAAAAAATCCTGACGGCAGCCTTAACTTCGGCGAGGTAAACGGAAATTTCTGGCAGACGGAAAACCTCTATCAGGCATTTCTGTATTATGCGCCTTTCGGAAGGAACTATGACGGGCTTATGGGATACGGGGAACTGAGGACACCGGTAAGATAATTTTAGCACCTGTATTCAAGCAAAAACCTTACAGAAAAGTGTTCTGCAAGGTTTCAATATAAAATAGTCTGGAAGTTCTTATGAATTCAGGCTTTAAAAACCGCCGTCACCAGCAGGTGTTCTTCGTCTTCAAAGATATAGTGAATATTCACCGGAAAAGCTCCCATGGGTTTTACGGTCAGTTCTTTTAATCTATGGGTTCCGGTATGCAGCATAATCTCACCGATCGATCTTTTTAAATCTTCCAGGAAATTAATTCCTTTTTTCTCATGTTCAGCATTAAAGACCCGCATCAGCAGCCTGATGTCATTTTTTGCAATGGAAGAAAGAAGAATCTTCATCGTTAGGCACAGCTCTTTTGAAGCTCGGAAATGTTATCGTAAAAATCCAGTTTTGTCATCGGGTTTTCGTGATGAAACTGAATCCTGTATAAAATCTCATCCAGCTGGAACTGAGGAATTGCCGGCTGGCTTGTTTCCTCAAAGCTTTCTACTATTCTGGCAAATGCTTCCAGGGTTTCCGGACTGAAATTCTCAATCTTGGTTTTTAAAAGTTCGGCTGTTGCATTCATCATTTTAAAATTTTAAAGTTACTGGGGCTGTTTGATGGGGTAAAGATATGAAAAATATAAATATTTATGAATTTATTTTAAAATTAATAGGGGTGGTGTTTAAATTTATTGATTATTTGAGTTTTTAATTGGTATAATTGAGGGGGGTGGAATTGATTTTTAATTAAAATGTAAAGATATCTCACAGCCGGAAAATAAATTTGTTGACGAAAAAAAGACCTTCGTAAAACGAAGGCCATGTATATTTTAAACCAGATAAAACTCATTGAGTTTTTCCTCACAGAGGGTCTTCACCACTTCAATCCACCGGTCTTCATCATTCAGACAAGGAATGTAATGGAAATTTTCTCCTCCTGCGTGCGTAAACTGGTGTTTTCCTTCAACAGAAATCTCTTCCAGGGTTTCCAGGCAGTCGGAAACGAAGGCCGGGCAGACCACTGCGAGGTTTTTAATTCCTTTTTTAGGAATGGTTTCAAAGGTTTCATCCGTATAAGGCTCGATCCATTTGTCTTTTCCCAGTCTCGACTGAAAAGAAACGATCACCTTTTCTTTAGGTAAATTAAGCTTTTCAATCACCGTTTCAGTGGTTTTGAAACACTGGTGGCGATAGCAAAACTGGTGGCTCGGGTTTTCGTCCCGTGTACAGCAGTCATTTAAATTACAGGTTTTGGTAGGGTCGGTTTTATAAATATGCCGCTCCGGAACTCCGTGATAAGAGAACTGCAGGGCATCAAAATGTTCCGGCAGTTTTTCCCTGATGCTTTCCGCAAGACAATTAATATAGATCTCACGGTTATAGAAAGGCTGTATGTAATTGATTTTTACCTCCGGGAATTTTTCTTTTCTCACTTCTTCCGCTTTTTCAATAACGGTTTCCGTGGTACTCATCGCATATTGCGGATACAGCGGGAAGAGTACGATTTCTGTAACGCCCTGATCAACAAGCTTCCGGATTCCGGCTTCTATACTGGGCTGTGCATACCGCATTCCTATTTCTACAGGAACATCTACCCGTTTCTGCAGCTTTTTCTGAATTTTTTCTGTGATCACAATCAGGGGAGAACCTTCATCAGTCCAGACCGTCCGGTAAGCGGCAGCAGATTTTGCGGGCCTTGTGTTCAGGATAATTCCGCGTACCAGAAGCGCACGGAAAATCCACCGGTAATCGATGACCTTTTCATCCATCAGAAATTCATCCAGATATTCTTTTACATCATTAACGGCTGTAGATCTTGGCGACCCCAGGTTTACTAATAGGATTCCCTTCATAATTTAATTAAGATTTCTTACTCTTTCATCAATAGTGGGACCGTATTTTTTCTTTAAGCGCAGAATATAGAGTTCAAGCGCCAATTGTTTATCCTTTTCGGTCATGCCCAAAGATTTTCTGTACCGGTCACCTTTTTCAATGGCTAGTTTTGTGAATAGTTTTTGATATTCGTCATCAGCATCATAAATGAACTGTTCTCCTTTCATTTTCCTGATCTCATCATGGATTTCTTTATCCAGTTCATAATAGTTATGAAAATAATAATCGAGGAAAGCAGTGTTTTTCCGGTTTAGTTTTTCCAGCACCGCATCCATTTTCTTAAGGCTGTCCTTTGCAACACCCATTTCAGCAAGGTCATCATGGATCACATCATTCAGCTGAGGTTCCTTTTTACAGGAAAACAGGCTTAAACCCAATAATAAAAGAAGAACTGTTTTCATTAATTGAAATGTTGCTGATATTATATTATCCGTTAACGGCTTCCACTCTTTCTACCAGGTCAGGAACGAATTGTTTTAAAATATTTTCAATCCCGTTTTTAAGGGTGGCGGTTGAGCTCGGGCATCCTGAACAGGCTCCCTGAAGAAGCATCCTGGCAGTTTTGCTCTCCTGGTCATATTCCATCAGAGAAATCTTTCCGCCGTCATTTTCCACAGCGGGGGCAACGTATTCATTTAAAATATCGGAAATCTTCTGCTCGTCATCCGTATAGTCCCTGTTGATGATTTTTTCTACCGGGTTTTCGTGCTTCTGGGATTCAACGGTGGAAATTTCGCCTCCGTTCTGCAGATAGTCTGCAATCAGTGCACGAACGGTCATCATGACCTGATGCCATTCTACAGACGGGTCTTTCGTTACCGCTACAAAATTATCGGAAATAAATACTTCCTTCACGAAATCAAACTCTTTGAAAATAGCCTGAGCCAAAGGAACGCCGTCTGCCTGCTCTCTTGATTTTACTTCCACAAAACCTTCAAGAAGCAGTTTATTGGAAACAAACTTCATTACATTCGGGTTCGGGGTCATTTCCGAGTAGATCTCATACATTTCTTTTTTCTTCTGAAGGTAAATCCTGGGGTTGGCCAGCAATTCGTCTTCAATCACGTTTTTTAGGCTGTCTGCCACATGTTCCCATTCTATCGTGTCCTGTTTGGCAACCGCTACAAAATTAGCCGTAATGAAAACTCTTTCCACAAAAGGATAATTGAAAAGCTCCTGTGCCATAGGGATTTCTGAAATGTCTGAATTTCTGTCCAGCTCCAAAGATCCCGGGATTAAATTGTAATCCGCGACAAATTTCATCACTTTCGGGTTTTCGGTTGGCTCTATAAGTATCGTACGCATTTTTTTCTTTAAATTTGAGTTACAAAAATACGCAATTAGAAATTAGGAGTCCGAAGATCGAAGTTAGATTTTTGCTATCGGTATCATTTAAAAACGGTGAAGCAGAATTTAATTTTTTTAACGGCTCATTTGAAATCATCAAATCAAGAATTATGGCACTGATAAAAGAACTTTTAGGGAAAGCACCGCAGATCGGGGAAAATACATTTTTGGCTGAAACGGCAACTGTAATTGGGGATGTCACAATGGGAAGAGACTGCAGCATCTGGTACAATGCGGTCATAAGAGGGGACGTGCATTATATTAAAATGGGGAATAAGGTTAATGTCCAGGATAATGCCATGCTGCACTGTACGTATCAGAAACACCCGCTGAATATCGGGAATAATGTATCGATCGGCCATAACGCGATTGTCCATGGATGCACCATCCATGATAATGTTCTGATCGGGATGGGAGCCATCGTGATGGACGACTGCCTGGTGGAGGAAAACTCCATTGTAGGAGCCGGTTCGGTGGTAACCCAGGGTACGCACATCAAATCCGGGGAAGTCTGGGGCGGCGTGCCGGCAAGAAAGCTTAAGGATATCAATGCGCAGCTGCTTGAAGGGGAAGTGAACAGGATTGCCGATAATTATGTAAAATATTCTTCATGGTATAAAGAACATGTAAAACATGTTGAAGGTTAAAATATTAATTTGCCCATTACCGGCCAAATTCAAAAATACCGCTTCATCAAGTTATGACGAAGCGGTATTTTTATATCATGAAAATCAGATGAATCAATTCATATTGCATTAAGAATTTACCAGTTCTGCCTTTCCGTTAACACATTTGACAGAAGTGGGAGGCACAATCATCATACAGTCAGAAACAAGTCCGTATTTCTGGTTGAAAGCTTTTACTTTTTCCGTGTAATCATTGATTCTGGCAAGAATGGCTGTTTCCATTTTTTTAGGATAGGCAATATAGAGCTGAGGCCCGCCGCAGGCTTTGGCTCCCATCGGGGCAAAAGTCCATTCATTGGCGTCGTTGCATTTCTCTTTTGAAATTTCAGACTGAATTGAACTTTTCATCTGGTCCAGCTGCGCCTGCTCATATTTCTGGCTGTTTTCGTCAAGAGGCCTTTCTGAAACATCTTTCGGAAGATGGGCGTCCATATTTTTTGTTGAAGTGCACGAAGCCGTAAAAAGGGCCAGACATACGGCCAGTACAGGGATTTTCATATCGTATTTTTTCTTTTATTACGCAGAAGTATTTTCAAAACGTATGCCAAGGCAAAAATTTACATTTCATTTTCGTATTTTTGACGACGATGAACAATCATTTTTTTGACTTAATAGAGCACACGAACCGGAGTATATTTTTGACGGGAAAAGCAGGAACGGGAAAAACAACATTCCTGAATGATTTTGTAAAACGGACCAGGAAAAAACACATTGTTGTAGCCCCGACAGGAATTGCCGCCATCAATGCGGGAGGCGTTACCATCCATTCCATGTTTGGGCTGCCGCTGCGTACATTTCTGCCGACTACGGAAAGGATAGACACCAGCATGGCCAATAACATCGCTGACCTGATGCCGCATTTCAAATACCGGAAAGACAAGCTCAAGCTTCTCCGTGAAGTGGAAGTGGTGATCATTGATGAGGTTTCGATGCTGCGGGCCGACGTTCTGGATATGATGGATTTTTCACTGCGGTTCATACGGAGGAACAACCAGCGGTTCGGAGGGGTCCAGATGCTTTTTATCGGGGATCTGTACCAGCTGCCGCCGGTGGTGAGGGACGAGCATATTCTAAGAATGTATTACAACTCTCCGTTCTTTTTTGACAGCCATGCCATCAAGGAAATCCCATTGATTACAATTGAGCTGACAAAAGTCTATCGGCAGTCTGATGAAAACTTTTTGGCAATATTGAATGCCATCCGTGACGGGGATATTGCCAATATTAATTTTGATCATTTAAATGAAAGATACGATCCTGATTTTAATTCCAAGGATGAGCCCTATGTTTATCTGTGCTCTCACAATAAGATGGCAGACGATATCAACCAGGAAAAGCTGGATCAGATTAAAGTGAATGCTAAGACCTATGAAGCCAAGCTTTTCGGTGAGTTCAGGGAAAACCAGTTTCCGAACGAGCAGTTCCTGGACCTGAAAACCGGGGCTCAGATTATGTTTATCCGGAATGATATTTCAGGGGAAAAAAGATATTTTAACGGAAAGCTGGGAGAAATTTCTGCTTTGGATGAAAATGAGATCAAGGTAATCCTCGACGGAAGCGAAAAGGAAATCACGGTCAAACGGGAAGTCTGGGAACAGAAAAAATATTTCCTGGATACGGACAAAAATATCAAAGAGGAAGTACTCGGAAGTTTTGAGCAGTTTCCCATTAAGCTCGCCTGGGCTGTCACTATTCATAAAAGCCAGGGTCTGACATTCGACCGGGTAATTATTGATGCCGGAAAAAGCTTTACGGCAGGCCAGGTATATGTAGCACTGTCACGCTGCCGGACTCTGGAAGGAATTGTTTTAAAATCCAAAATAACGCCTGAAGTGATATTCAAAGACAACCGGATCTTAAAATTCCAGGGAGAAACCCATGCCAATGATAACGTGGAATCTATTTTAAATCAGGAAAAATACGACTACAGCATCAGGAAAGTGCTTCGTACCGTAGATTCCCAATGGCTTTTAAAAGAAGTGGAAGAATGGAACAGCCTTTCTCTTGCTACAAAAAGTATTGATCATCTAAAAACAAAGCAGTTGTATGTTCAGCTGAAACCTGAGATTGTAAACCTCGGAAAAATCTTTGAAAAACTGGAAAGGGTCATTTCCCAAAAGGTAAATCTTTTTATTGAGAAAAAGGAAGAATGGTCTGATATTGAAAATAAATCCAAAGGTGCCGTTAATTTCTTTTTTACCGAAGTCAGGGATAAAGTATTCGGTCCGCTAAAGGAATTTTATGCAGAGATCAAAGGGACCAAAGGCTTAAAGCAATACAATGAGGAATTCCGGGTATGGCTTGAAGATATTGAAGAATACCTGAACAGCCTGAAGGAAATTCATCTGCTGGAAACCCGGCTTCTGGAGGAAAAAAACGATAAGGAAGTGAGCATGAAAATTGCAAAAGTGCCGTCCCAGGTGCTTACGTTTCAGCTGTTTGAGCAGGGGAAAACCATTTCCGAAATTGCACTGGAAAGAGGCCTCGTAAAAGAAACGGTCATCGGCCATCTGGCAAAATTCGCAGAACAGGGCTTACTGGACATTT
This sequence comes from Chryseobacterium sp. JJR-5R, assembly GCF_034047335.1. Lineage (NCBI taxonomy): Bacteria > Pseudomonadati > Bacteroidota > Flavobacteriia > Flavobacteriales > Weeksellaceae > Chryseobacterium > Chryseobacterium sp. JJR-5R. The sequence goes on along the minus strand of NZ_CP139137.1, from coordinate 3,498,849 downwards.
CACGAGTTATTACTTCGGATAAAATCAAAGCTTTTGAAGAACTGTTTCATAAGGATCCTAAAGAGACCTTGACCGAATGGAAAAATGCATTGCCCAATGATTTTGAGTTTAATGAAATCCGGATTTTAATTAATCATTTTAATTACCAGAAGGAGAAAGTAAAATAGTTGAAAAAGGTTTAATAATTGACAATTACTAAACCTTTTTTTATTTATTCAATAAATTCTGATTGACCCTATACCCTATGATTTTTATATCTCCATCCTTGTTCTTTTCCATGGTAAAGGTTTCTTCGGTATTTTCTGTACCTCTTTTTACATCGTATGTAAAAAGATATTCACTGCGGGCATTGCTTCCTTTTATAATCATGGTCTCCCATTTTATAAGATTATATTCCTGAACCGGACCAATTTTATTTTGAGTAACATTAATGAGTTCTATAAGTTTGTCTTTGTTGGTAACTGCGAAAAATTTTTCACCAAACAATTTATAAATATCCTCCTGATTAGCTCCATATCTAAGCTCCTAATAAAATTTCTGCGGGATTTTTTCGCCATCTTTTTTATCGGATTCCCGATCTTTATAAAATTGATTAAAGTTGCAGCTTATTAAAAGTAAAGCGATGAATAGAAAATAGATTTTTTTCATTTCAATTTAATTATCTAAGATTAGTTTTCGTCTGTTGTTATCCCAAAAAGTAGCATACCGGTTTTTATCTCTGAATTCAGTTTCTTTATTTTCAATTTGATTAAATCTGCTTTTGTCGGTTTCAGTAAATTCAATTATGATGAATTTTTTTTCGTCAAAACTATTAAAATCAACCAGTTTCAAATATTCATCAACCGAATTTTTATCAATCATAATTTTTCCGCTGCCGGACTGATGACGGTCTTTTCCATTTTTTTTGACGCCGGAAATCCAATACGCTTCACCGGTTTCTATATCAAAATGATTTGCATTAATTCCTGGATTTTTAAGTTTTTTTAATGCTTTTCCGTTGAAGTAAACTGTTTGTCCTGATTTTGAGAATGCTGCAAAACCAATCCATGCCGGTCCGTGATGACCGTAAGATTTATTTTCAATATACATTATTTTTGATTCCATAATGTGAAATTCGCTCAGCAATATTAAGACTTTATTCCATGACTTTATTTAACTGGACATATATTTAATATTAATACGCTCATCTTAAAAAAGGATATAAGTTTTAAATATAGAAAGTCGTTCGGAGTGTAAAGCTAATTATTAAACAGCAATTTTATTCCAATAGTTTTTCTCTCACCAGACCAATCAATCCTATCAATTACAAAAAGTAACTAATGAAGTTTATTAGTTTTATCTTTTTCTTTCCAAATAATTATAAATGAAGAATTTTGAAATATCGGTACTGGATCTTGCGCCTGTAAAACAGAACAAAACCATTCACGATACTTTTCAGGACAGTCTGTCTTTAGCAAACCATGCGGAGAATTTAGACTATAAAAGATTCTGGCTTGCCGAACACCATAATATGGAAAGCATTGCCAGTTCTGCCACATCCGTTCTGATCGGCTTTATTGCCAACGGAACCAAAAAAATACGAGTAGGATCGGGCGGGATCATGCTTCCGAACCACAGTTCACTGGTTATTGCCGAACAGTTCGGGACTTTGGAATCCCTTTTTCCGGGCAGGATCGACCTTGGCCTCGGAAGAGCCCCCGGAACCGACGGCCTTACGGCTCAGGCACTGGGCCGGAACCCGGCCATCATTAACCAGCAGTTTCCAAGGCAGATTCTGGAACTGCAGACTTATTTTTCAAAAGATAATGCAGATGCCTTAGTGCGCGCTATTCCCGGGGAAGGGCTGGATATTCCGCTGTACATTCTCGGTTCCAGTACAGACAGTGCTTTCCTGGCTGCAGAATTGGGGCTTCCGTATGCTTTTGCAGGGCATTTTGCTCCGGAACAGATGGAAATGGCATTCAATATTTACAGACAGAATTTCGAGCCTTCAAAATATGCAGACCAGCCTTATATTATGGCCTGCGTAAACGGAATAGCAGCAGAAACGTCAGAAGAAGCCCATAAATTATCGACCACTTTGTTTCAGGCTTTTATCAATATCGTAAGAAATGACAGGAAGCCTTTTGCACAGCCAGTTGACGATATGGACGGCATCTGGTCGCCCATGGAGAAATCAATGGTGCTGCAGAAGCTGAGGTATACTTTTATCGGGGACCAGGCAGAAATTGCAGAAAAGCTGGAAAACTTTCAGGCAGAATTCAATGTGGATGAACTGATGATCAATTCCCATATTTACGATCATCAGAAAAGGCTGGAGTCTTATCATATTTTCAGAAATGCAAAAGACTCTCTAGTTACCGTGTAACAAACCGTTTATATAAATTGGGAGATGCTTTTTTTATAAGTATCTTTGCCGAAATTTAAAGTAAAAATGTCCGATATTAAATTAAATACTATTCCGGAGGCTATCGAAGACCTTAAAAATGGTAAAATAATCATAGTGGTAGACGATGAAGACAGGGAAAATGAAGGGGATTTCCTGTGTGCAGCTGAACTGACGACTCCTGAACTGATCAATTTTATGGCCGTTCACGGAAGAGGCCTGATCTGCATGCCGCTTCCTGAAAAAAGATGTGACGAACTGGGACTTGATGTAATGGTAAGCCGCAGCAGCGATCCTAAGGAAACTGCTTTTACGGTATCTGTTGACCTGCTCGGCAACGGTACATCTACAGGGATTTCTGCGGGAGACAGGGCCAAAACAATTCTTGCTTTGATGGATGAAAATTCCAAGCCGACTGATTTTATGCGCCCGGGCCATATTTTCCCGCTTCGTGCAAGAAAAGGAGGGGTTCTGAAAAGAGCGGGCCATACGGAGGCAGCCATTGACCTTACCTGTCTGGCAGGTTTAAAAGAGGGCGGCGTGATCTGTGAAATCATGAACGAAGACGGTACCATGTCCCGTTTACCTGACTTGTACGCTTTTGCACAAAAACATGATATGAAAATCGTTTCCATTGAAGACCTGATTCATTATCAGCTGAAAAAAGGGAACCTTATCGAGCGGATTGAAGAAAGAAAAGTAAAAACTGCTTATGGTGATTATGATTTTCTGGCATTTAGGGAAACTTCCAATGACCAGATCCATTTTGCACTGACGAAAGGAACGTGGGCTGTTGACGAGCCTGTCCTGGTCAGGGTTCAGTCTTCCGATTCTTATTTTGATGTGTTAACGAGGCTGAACAACGGTGAAAAGCCATTACTGGAAAAAGTGACCCGCATGGTAAATGAAGCCGGAAAAGGTGCAATTATTTTTATCAATAACGTTTCCAATTCTGAAAATACACTGAGAAAGCTGCAGCAGTTTCTGAACTATCAGGACGGACAGCAGAAACACCCTACGGCCGCTTTCAATTACAGGGACTACGGGATCGGGACACAGATCCTGAAGAATTTGGGAATCAATAAGTTTAAAGTAATCACCCAAAACCCGGACATCAAGCCTCAGGTAGGCGGTTATGATGTTGAGGTAACGGAGATGGTACAGCTATAAAATAGAAATGAATTTGCTGAGGATTCAGATTATATAAATCTGATTATAAAGCGGATCATTATTGAAAATTCATATAAAATGGCCTGATGTACTCAGGCCATTTTTATTTCGTCAAAATTCCTGAATCCGTTCAGGAAATCTTTGGTATCCATTCTTTTTTTACCTTCCAGCTGCAGTTCTGAAGGATAATAAATCCCGTCATGCGTATAGATTTTAAAATCATTCTTTGAAATGTCCAGGCTTCCTGCCGGCTTTCCATGATCAGCAGTTTCAAATCTTCCTCCGAAGATTTTCAGTCCTTTTTCTTCTTTCCCTATTTTTAAAGTGGTGAAAGCGGCAGGATAAGGCGACATGCCCAGAATAAACTGGTGAACTTCTTTTGACGTTTTCGTCCAGTCGATTCTCGTGTCTTCCTTAAAAATCTTAAAAGCATTCTTAGGGTGCGCAACATTCGGCTGAGGTTTTTCAGTGATTGAATTTTCGGCCAGCCCATTTAATGTTTTTACTACCAGCCCGGCACCCATTTCCATGAGCCGGTCATGGAGGCTTCCGGCATTTTCGTCAGGCAGAATGGCTAATTCCTCCTGTAACAGAATATTTCCTTCATCTATTTTTTCATTGATAAAGAACGTTGTGGCTCCTGTTTTTTCTTCACCGTTGATTACGGCATAATTAATCGGGGCAGCTCCTCTGTAATCAGGAAGAAGGGAAGCGTGAAGGTTAAAAGTTCCCATTTTAGGCATATCAAAAAGGACTTTGGGCATCATTCTGAAAGCAACGACTACAAAAACATCAGCATCCAGTTTCCGTAAGTCTTCTAAAAATTCAGGGTTTCTCAGTTTCTCAGGCTGAAAAACAGGTAGGTTGTTTTCCGTTGCAAAAATTTTTACCGGTGACTGATTGATCTTCTGCCCGCGTCCGCTTGCCTTATCGGCAACGGTTACCACGCCTGCGACCTGATGGTGAGACCGGTGGATAGCCTCCAGTGAATTTTTGGCAAATTCCGGAGTTCCTAAAAATACGACTTTTAATGATTTCATAATACAAAGATAGGGTCTTTGGGTTATAAGTGATAAATTATGGCGGCGGCTTTGCCCGCAGCATACCGCAAAATTGTTCTAGGCTAGTGAGTACGTTCTGAAATTCAGCATTTTTACTTTTCCCGAATCCAGCAGGAATATAAGGTTTTCCAGGATATTTTCTTTGGAATGGTAACTCAGCTGGATAGAAAGTTCCTCAATGGACGAAGGCCTTTTTGCCAGTAAGCCGATAATCTGGTTTGAAATATTCTTTCCGAAAATAGACTGCTTGTTTTTTTCACATACCGAACACTGTCCGCAGTTCTTGGATTTTTTCTCTCCGAAGTAAGCCAGGATCAGTTTCATTTTACAGTACTGGCTGTCTTCAACATAAAATTTCATTTCTTCCCATTTCTGGATTTTATTTTTCTGGATATGCTCAAATAGTTTCCAGTAGGCGGCATTATTAACCCTTTCGTCCCTCGGCTTTAAAAATTTAATACTTGATAAAGCACCGTCAACATACTCTATATAGCCTTTTTTCTGAAGCTCTTTTAATCGTTCTTTAATCAGATGGATGCTTACACCGATTTTATTGCTTACCTGCTGTTCGCTGAACATCACTTTGTGCGTGGTAATCCCTGAAACCGAACGGAGCATCAGCTCAATGAAATAGGCATCTTTGTGAGGCAGCTGGTCAATCTCATGGGCCTGCATTAAAAGCTGTAATGAGGAAAGGCTTTTATGATCGTTAAAATAAATAATCTCCTGGTTGTGGAGAAAATTCAGAACATTTTTGATCTTTGCATTTGATAACCGGGTAAAATTCTGGATTCCGGCTGTATTGAGCTGAAAGACTTTGTCCGGCATTTCAAATTCCGCTACCTGAAAAACAGAGTAGAGGTAAGTAATGATTTTTAAAAATTCGGCTTTATTGGGAATCTGGTTTTTTAAGATCTGGTCAAAATTGCTGATCTCCTGTTTATCCCAGAGTAAAAAAGCAAAGCTGTCCCGGCCGTCTCTGCCGGACCTCCCGATTTCCTGGTAGTAATTTTCAATGGAAGGCGAAGGCGAGTAGTGAATAACAAACCGCACATTGTCTTTGTCAATCCCCATCCCGAAAGCATTGGTGGAAACAAGAACATTCCGGTCACTGTTATTCCAGATCGTCTGTTTGGCATTTTTTTCTTTGGTTGTAAGGCCGGCATGAAAGAAATCTACATTGGTCATCTGTTTCTTAAGCAGAAATTCGGTAAGCTGTTCAGCTTCTTTTCTTGTCCTTACATAAATGATTCCCGCTTCTTCCGTGAATTTTAAAATATCGTAAATACGCTGGAACTTGTCAGAAACTTCTTCGGTGAAAATCCGGATGTTTTCTCTTTTAAAACTTTTCTGAAAAACTTTGGGTTCCTTAAGCTCAAGTTTCAGCTTGATTTCTTCCAAGACTTTCGGGGTAGCAGTTGCCGTTAGGGCAAGGCAGGGGATTTTCGGGTTGTTTGTCCTGAAATTTTTTATGTTCTGATAACTGGGACGGAAATCCTGGCCCCATTCTGAAATACAGTGCGCTTCATCTACCGCAATAAATGAAAGCTGGATTTCTTCAATGTTTTGTAAAAACTGTTTGTTGGTCAGCCGTTCCGGTGAAACATAGAGCATCTTTGTCAATCCATCCTTACAGCGGTTATAAATGCCTTCCGCATCATATTCATCCAGTTCGGAAGACAGGTATTCAGCTTCCACTCCTCTTGATTTCAATTGGTTTACCTGGTCTTTCATCAGCGCCAGCAGCGGGGAAATAATCAGGCAGGTCCCTTCTTTTAATAAGGCCGGCAGCTGGTAGCAGAGTGATTTGCCGGCTCCGGTAGGCAGCAGCACAAGGGTATCCTTTTCATTGACTACCGAATCAATAATGTCTTCCTGGGAATCGCGGAAGTGGTCATACCCCCAAAAATACTTTAGGGTCTTAAATTTTAGTTCTTGAAAATCTTGCTGAGAAATCATGGGATAAAAATAATGAAAGTATGCCAACAAAAAAAGTCACGCGGGGCGTGACTTTAATATATTTACTGATCAGATTAAATGTATTATTTAGCTTCGAAGTAAACCCTTCTGTTTGCTCTGTTTTTCCATTCAGGACATTTGGTTGCAGGCTCGCATTCAGGATATTTAAGGTCTTTTTCACCTCTTCCCTCTGCATTCAGCTTTCCGGACTGAACACCGTTCTTCATCAGATAATCTTTAACATTGTTTGCTCTTCTTTCAGACAGTTTCTGGTTGTATGCTTCAGAAGCTCTCGTATCGGTAGCTCCCACTACAGTATAAGTTCCTGTTGAAGAATTAATATAGTTAACCGCATTGTTAAGGATAGGTGTGTTAGAAGGAAGAATTCTGTCTGAGTTCAGATCAAATTCAATACCGTCTAATTTCGTTTCTTTTTCCTCTACAGGCCCACCTGCTGCAGGTGCAGTGGTAGGGCATCCCTGGTTCTCTACAGGACCCGGAACGGTTACACACTTATCGTAAAGGTCAATTACTCCGTCTAAATCGGTATCAAGAGCAACACCGGCACCGTCAACCCTTGCGCCTGCAGGCGTGTCAAGCTGTCTGTCCCAATCGTCGCAAACACCGTCATTATCAAGATCTCCTTTTTTACAAACTTCAATATCCTGGTTTTTATTAGCCAGTACATCCAGTTTGTAATAGATTTCCTGAAGCGGGTCATGCCACATTAAGTGAGACTCGTGTTTTCCTAATTTTAAAGAAATACCTAAAGTCGCATTGAAGAAGTTATCGGAAACCTGCTCTTCACGTTGATTGATAGCGCTGTATTTGTCTCCTCCGCCATCGAATTCATCATCACCTGTAATCACATACATTGCTCTGGCTTCGATATCAAGTCTTCTGTTTACCTTGTATTTAACTCCGGCACCAGCCTGAGCAAACATAGATCCTAACTTAAACGGCTTGATTTCCGTTACCATTCTTTGTCCCATGTTGTCCTTCTGATAAGCCTTGTAAGCAATGGTACCGACACCTCCGTATCCGTGTAGTGCCCATCTGTAAGGAGAATGGTTATCTACTCTTCTCAATAGGTTTGAAAAGTTGACATCCCCTAATAATGAGATCGCATCATACTGGGTTCTTGCACCTACCTGCTGATAAGCTACGGAATTGGTTGGAGCAGGATCTTTTGTATTGAACCATCCCTGTCTTGTTTCCCCTCTGTCATACTGTAAGTTAATACCGAAAGCATGGGTAATTGCTTTATCAATACTGATATACGCTGAATACCCGAAAAGGTTTTTACCGTTACCGTTCTTTATAGACGTTAAGTCTGCAGATTGGATTAATGGTACACCGGCTCCAACTGAAATCGCCCAGTCATTAAATCTCTTTGATTTATTGGTAAACGGAGAAACGTTAGCAGAGCCTGAAGAGAATGTATTTGGATATTCCCCGTTTGAAACTACTGCAGTTGAGTCTTGTGCAAAGCCCGCTGTAGGTACAGCCAGTGCAAATGCAACAATTGCTAAACTTAATTTCATAGTGTATTTTTTATTTAGTTAATTAAATGATTTAGTTATTATTTAGTTGGTAGGGCATCCGTTGTTTTCAACAGGTCCCGGAACGGTTACACATTTATCGTATAAATCGATAACGCCGTCAAGATCCATATCCAGAGCAACTCCGGCTCCGTCTACCCTTGCACCTGCAGGTGTATCAAGCTGTCTGTCCCAGTCATCGCAGACACCGTCATTATCAAGATCGCCTTTTTCACATACTACGAAATCAGCTTCTTTGTTCTCAAGAACATTCATTCTGTAATATGCTTCCTGTAAAGGATCATGCCATGCAAGGTGAGATAAGTGCTTGCCAAGTTTGAAAGACACGCCTAGGTTAACTGTCAGTGCATTGTCAGATCTTTTTTTGCTGATCATATTGTACTTGGATACTTTTGAAGCAGGATTATAATCATCAGGACCCGCGTATCCGCCGCCGTCAAATTCATCATCGCCACTTATGATATACATGGCTCTTGCCTCAATATCAATAAGTTTCGAAACATTATATTTCACACCGGTACCAAATTGAAAGTACAGTGAGTTAAATTCAAGTTTTTGCTTAATAAATAAAGGGATTCTTGCAGGAGAAGTGCTCCATCTGAACTCGTTGTTATCATGCAGTGACGTATCGAAATTCATGAATCCGAAACCTGCGTATCCGTGTAATGCCCATCTGAAAGGCGAGTGGTTGTCTACTCTTCTCAACAAGTTTGAGAAGTTAACATCTCCTAATAAACCGATCTGATTGAATTTTGTATTGGCTTCGGCAACGCCACCGGCAACACCGGCTGCGCCTTCAAGCTGTGCTTTCTGTGTAGTTTCTCCTCTCTGATAGATAAGGCTCATTCCAAATACATGGGTAATCTGTTTGTCTAAGCTTACGTAGCTGTTGTATCCCCAGTTCACTTTCTTATCATAAAATGATGTAAGGTCCGAATGCACCATAAAAGCAGCACCTCCTCCAACTGAAATTGACCAGTCGTTGAATCTTTTGGCCTTGCTATTGAAAGGCTGAACATTGGCAGAACCTGAAGAGAATGTATTCGGATACATATCATTTGAAGTAACAGCAATACTATCCTGTGCATAAGCAGCAATAGGAAGTGTGGCCAATAATAATAAACCTAGTTTCATACAGTATGTTTTATGTTTTGATTTGAATAAAAATCTTTTAATAGTTTATTTGAAAAAGCTCTTTCATAAAGATGCTTATGGTGAGGTATTTTCAACCTCTCTGATGCAAATATCAGTCCATTATAGGTAACGATATCAATATCTATTATTCTATCTACATATCCTCCGCTTGCCAGGGAATCGTTTAACCTCCCCATTTCTATTTCGATACTCTTAACAAAATCAAGCAGTTGGATGGGCGAAAGATGTGTCGATATTATCGTTGCAATATTACAAAAAATATTGGAACTGGCAAATTCTACGGGCTCTGATGTCAGAAATTCACTTATATGTAATATTTCGTTTCCCCCTTCTTTGATCTTTTCCAGGGCAGTCTCCACATTTTTTTTTTGATCCCCGAGGTTACTTCCGAGTAACAAAACTGCTTTATGCTGCGACATATTGTAAAATGATTGATTTATGAAAAGCTTTTTAAAAAATGTACTGGCAAATATAGTGGCTATTGTCCTATTATGTGTCGTATTTTTCTTCTTTTTCATCGTAATGCTGGTTTTCAGTGCTATGGGGAATGAAAAAACTGCGGTGGTGAAAAAGAATTCCGTACTTGCCATTAACTTGAAAACCAATATAATAGACAGCCCGACTGAAGAAAGAAAAGGATTGTTTGATATCAGCGACCAGAACAAAAGTATTTTGATTTATGATGCGGTTGAAGCCATCAGGAAAGCCAAAACAGATGATAATATCAAAGGAATAAGCATTGAAGCAGATCAGCTGAGTGCAGGGATCACCCAGATTGATGATCTCAGGAGCGCGATAGAAGATTTTAAAAAGAGCGGGAAATTTGTCTATGCCTATGGCAATGCCGTTTCTCAGTCTTCTTATTATTTAGGGTCTGTGGCAGACCGGTATTACCTGAATCCTGCGGGCATGATTGAACTTAAAGGCCTTGCCACGGAAGTTGCTTTCTTTAAAGATTTCGCAGATAAATACGGAATAGGGATTGAAGTGATCCGTCATGGTAAATTTAAATCTGCAGTGGAACCTTTCCTGCGTAACGATATTTCCCCTGAAAATAAAGAACAGCTTGGTACGCTTCTGAATGATATCTGGAGAAACACCTCATCCAAAATGGCGGTTTCCAGAAAAATTGATACGGCTCAGTTCAGAACGGTGATCGACAGCCTTTACGGGATGATTCCTGAATTGGGAGTGAAATACCGGTTGGCGGATCAGCTGATTCAGAAAACCCAGTATGACGATCTGATCAAATCAAAATTAGGAGTAAAGAAGGATGAAAAATTAAATAAGATTTCTTTAGGTAAATACATTGCTTCTTATTCGGATGATGAAAAATCCGGGGACAGGGTAGCGGTGCTTTACGCATCAGGATCTATCAACAGCGGAGATGAGTATAATGACATCCATTCGGAAAAATATATCAAATACATCAAGGAGCTTCAGGAAAATGATAAAGTGAAAGCTGTTGTTTTCAGGATCAATTCTCCGGGTGGCAGTGCCAATGCTTCAGATGAAATTCTGTTTGAACTTCAGCAGCTGAAAAAGAAAAAGCCGCTTGTTGTTTCGTTCGGGGATTATGCCGCTTCAGGAGGGTATTATATTGCCATGGCTGCAGATAAAATTTACTCTGAGCCCAATACACTTACGGGATCCATTGGTGTTTTCGGCGTTATTCCTTATTTCAAAGATATCGCCAACAAAAACGGCATACGTGCTGATATTGTGGCTACGAATGCCAATTCCCAGTATTATTCTTCATTAAACGGGGTAAGCCCTTATGGAGTAAGCATGATTACAAGAAGTGTTGAAGGTACTTATAAAAGGTTCGTGCATTTTGTTACCCAGAACAGGAAGCAGACGTTTGAGCAGATTGACAGTGTAGGAGGCGGAAGAGTGTGGAGCGGGACCAGAGCCAAGCAGATTGGTCTTGTAGACGAACTGGGAACACTGAATGATGCAGTAAAATATGCAGCAGGTAAAGCCGGACTGAAATCTTACGTCCTATCATCATACCCAAAAAGAATGTCTCCTTTTGAACAGATCTTCAAAGATCTTAATGAAGATGAAATTTCGGCAAGGCTGATTAAAAATAAAATCGGGAAAGCCAATTATGAAATCATGCAGCATGTTATGGAAGAAAGGAAACTGCAGTCTGAAGTAAAAATGGAAATGCCTTATCAGATTAAGATTGACTAAACTAAATTATATTGTACAAAGAAACGGCGGATTTGAAATTTCAAATCCGCCGTTTTATTTTTTAGTGAAATAATCAATTATATGGATCAGGCATTCCTCCTTGTTGCCATTCCGTAGATCCAGAGAAGAATCAATGCACCTCCGATGGCCAGGATCCAGCTTCTGAAATTCCAGAAAGAATCAACATCTCCCCAGTGAAGAACATAAACACCTATTGCCCCTCCGATAAAAGCTCCCACAATTCCCAGAATAATGGTGATGATCCATCCGCCGCCCTGATTTCCGGGCATAATCATTTTTGCAATAGCACCCGCGATAAGACCAAATATGATCCAAGTTAAAATTCCCATAGTCGTAAATTTTTAATGTTAATGTTGTGATTTAATTATTTGAATTTAGACAGGGATGACTCTCATCATCTCTTCTTGAAGAACGAGTCAACAAATTCCGTACCATTGAATAATTGCAGGTCCTGCATCTTTTCTCCGACCCCGATATATTTTACCGGAATCTGGAACTGATCCGAGATACCGATCACCACGCCTCCTTTTGCAGTACCGTCAAGTTTTGTCACGGCCAAAGCATTCACTTCCGTTGCCGCTGTGAACTGTTTTGCCTGCTCAAAAGCATTCTGTCCTGTAGAGCCGTCAAGAACCAGCAGGACTTCGTGCGGCGCATCAGGAATCACCTTTTGCATCACCCTTTTGATTTTGGACAGCTCATTCATCAGATTGACTTTATTATGGAGCCTTCCTGCAGTATCAATGATCACCACATCAGCATCCTGGGCAACGGCACTCTGAACGGTATCAAACGCCACGGAAGCAGGGTCAGAACCCATTTCCTGTTTTATTATGGTAACGCCTACCCGCTGGCTCCAGATCACCAGCTGATCAACGGCTGCAGCCCTGAAGGTATCGGCAGCGCCTAAAACTACTTTTTTGCCTTCTGATTTAAACTGGTGGGCCAGCTTACCGATGGTTGTTGTTTTCCCGACACCGTTTACGCCGACTACCATGATAACATAAGGCTTTTTAGAAGTATCAATGTTCCCTGTTCCGGCGTGGGGATTTTCCAGCAGGAGCCCAGAAATTTCCTCCCGGAGGATTTTATCCAGTTCATTTACACTGACATATTTATCTCTGGCAACACGCTCCTCAATTCTTTCGATGATTTTGATGGTGGTAGATGCGCCCACGTCGGAGGCAATTAAGATTTCCTCAAGGTTATCCAGGACTTCATCATCTACTTTGCTTTTGCCGACTACGGCTTTTGTCATTTTCTCAAAGAAACCCTGGCTGGATTTTTCCAATCCTTTATCTAACGTTTCTTTTTCTTCTTTTTTAAAAATCTTTTTAAACCAGCTCATCTTATGAATTACGGAATTTAAATTACGGGTTCTGAGTTATTGTTCCGCCTGACTGTTTATCATTTGATGCATAACCCAATATTAATCCAAAAGCAAAGATAACAAAAAAACTACCCAAAAGATGAGTAGTTTCTATATTGTAAATAAAGCGGAGATTATTTCTTCAAATAACCGTCTACTTCGTCTGCATTCATTACTTTTTCGTCAAAAATGTAAGCTCCTGATTTAGAAGACTTAACCAATTTAACAACTTTAGTCATTTTTTTTGACTGTCCGCTTTGTAGGGTTGCTACTACTTTCTTTGCCATGGTAAATTATATTTTATAAATTACTTGATTTCTTTATGAACTGTAACTTTCTTAAGAACAGAATTGTATTTTTTCAATTCTAATCTTTCAGTTGTATTCTTTTTATTTTTTGTAGAAATGTATCTGGACATTCCCGGCATACCGCTTTCTTTATGCTCTGTACATTCAAGGATTACTTGAACTCTGTTTCCTTTTTTTGCCATGATTTAGTTCTTTTTAATCAATCCGTTTCTAGTCGCTCTTTCAATAGCTTCTTCGATTCCAATTTTGTTAATCACTCTCAATCCATGAGCTGATACTTTCAGTGTTACGTGCTTATCTTGCTCCGGAAGGTAAAATTTCTTCTCTAATAAGTTAATTTCAAAACGACGCTTCGTTTTGTTATTAGCGTGAGAAACGTTGTTACCAACCATTGCACGCTTTCCTGTTATTTGGCAAATTCTTGACATATCTCGATGTTCTTATTTGTACTATAATATTTGAGAGTGCAAAATAACGAAGAATTTTTCAGATAGACAAATCTTTTAAGAAATTATTTGCAATAATTTATTGATCCGTAACAGCGATTTCGCGGTTACAATACAGCCAGACCGCGAAAGTATCAAATCCGTAAATATTAAATTCATTTTCAGAAAAAATAATTCATTCCTGCAATGCAAATGGTTATTCAGGTTTAATTATGACACTGAAATATCACTGAAATCATAGACCGATAACCCTGGTTTATCCAAAATTTATCTTTCAAAGAAGAAATTGTATTACTCTTATCAGCTTTTACAGCTTACTGATGCCTAGCTCTTTTTTATTCTGTTCTGGAACTTTTTGATCAGAAAATAAAACAACAGGAACCCCAAAGCAAATATTGAAAATCTTGAGAGAAGATCTCCTGCTCTTGTATAAAATGTCATCTGATCGTAAAGGTTTACTTTGGCAAAAAGAGTGGTTTTATCTCCGTAAAAAGTATCCGCCGCTATTTCACCTCTGGCATCAATATGTGCAGAAATACCGCTGTTGGCAGCCCTGGCAATTTCTCTTCTGGTTTCGATAGCTCTTAACCTGGCATAGGATAACAGCTGCTTGTGGCCTTCTGTAACACCCCACCAGGAGTCGTTGGTCATGATGGCAAGAAAGTTGGCCCCTTTCTTCACATAATCACCGGTAAATTCCCCGTAAATGCTTTCATAACAGATAATCGGGGCAATTTTTCCTTTGTTGAACGGGTTTGAAAAGGCAACCCGTTCTTTATCCGTTCCCAGGGAAGCAACTGTTCCGCCCAGATTGATCATGGCATCCCCTAAAACCGGTTTTAAATAGTTCATGTAAGGGAAGATTTCCACGCCGGGAACCAGTTTTCCTTTATGGTAAACTTCCACTTTATGGTTCGGGATCACCTGAACGGCGGAATTAAAGCTTTCCACCCAGAGCCCCTGGTTCAGCTGATACGCTTCTTCCGGCAGGTTTTCCGGGCTGGTATACATCCGGTGTGAAGATATGCCTGTTGCAAAAACAGACCCGGGATGTCCGGATAAAAATGTTTTAAGGTTATTCAGGATAATACTTTTTTCAAAAGCGTTTTCAGAAATGGAACCTCTTCCGGGAAGAGCGGTTTCCGGGGCAATATAATAATCTATTTTTCCTTTTGAGTTGCTTTCGGCAAGGTTCAGCAAATCATTCTGGATGACCATGCTGTCTTGGGAATATTTTTCAGCATACGGATCAAGATCAGGCTGCAGCATCAGAATATTGACCGTGCCGACAGGTTTTTCATCAAAATTGTTATACTGAACGGCCGAAATAATCATTGGAATGACAATTAAAGCCGCTACGATAGCGGAATTTTTAATCAGGTCTTTTCTTTTTCTGCCTGCCTCCCAGGTCCTTACAGTATAAAATATCAGAATATTAACCAGGAGAATCCAGAAGCTTCCTCCGGTAGCCCCCAGTGTATCATACCATTGGATTACTTTAGGATAATCGGAAAACACATTTCCCAGGTTCAGCCACGGCCAGGTCAACTGCCAGCCTAAATGGAATTTTTCAAAACTCATCCAGATTGCGATGAAAAAAGCCAGGCCCCAATAGGTTCCCTGTGCATTCTTGTACCAGTGGTAACACTGGAACACCAGTGAGTACAGAAAGGAATTAACCAGAACCGGAAATACCACGGCCATCATGGAATGGCTGCCGTCAGGATTCTTAGACCCGTACAGCCAGCCAGTAGTCACGATATTCCAGATTACAAAACACAGGTAGGACAGCCCGAAAACCACCCAGCTTTTCCGGCTGTATTCTGAAAATTTCGAAATGCCGTGTTCCATCATTAAAAGCGGAACCAGAGCGAAAAATATAAAAAACGGAACGCCGTATGTAGGCCAGGATATGGATAACAGCATTGCCGAAATGAGCGCAAGCAATATGTATTTCATTACATTTATTTAAGATACAAATTTACTATTTTTGATGCGAATAAACCGGCAAGTGATGATAAAGAAATTGTACAAAATTATAATTGTTCCCTATACCTTGTTTTTGTTATACCTCATGTTTCTGGGAATGGGAAGGAGGCAGTATGAAGACAATCTGCTGACTTTAGAGCCTGTACTGGCAACGATTAATTTTATCAAAGGAGCCGCTTCCCTAAAATAGGTGATCAGAATTGTCATTGGGAATATCGTGATGTTCATCCCTTTCGGTTTCCTGGGATGGATCTTCACCAGATTTAATGACATGAAAACCCTGCTTTTTGCTTTTATTCCAGCCATTACGATTGTTGAAGGGCTTAAGTATTTTACCAGAATGGGTATTTTTGAAGTGGATGACATCATCCTGAATACGTTTGGTGTCTACCTCGGGTTCCTGATCCGGAATTTTGTAGAGAAAATGTTTAGAAAATTAATTATTTAATTCCTTTGCACGTTTTTCAGCATTAAGAATTCCATGTTTTATAATTTCTTTTAAATTATTTTCGTTAAAAGTTTTCAGGGCAGCTTCGGTTGTTCCGCCTTTTGAAGCAACGTCCTGAATTAATTCTTCCAGATTTTTATCAGAATTATTAATAAGATGATAGGCTCCCAGCATGGTTTGCTGTACAAAAAGCTTGGATAAATTTTCATCAATTCCCATTTCAACACCGGCTTTAATCATGGCATCAAGAATGTAATAAAAATATGCCGGTCCGCTTCCGGAAAGTGCTGTCACGCCGTCCAGTAATTCCTCGTTTTCCAAATATACCGATCTTCCGGTTGAGTTCAGCAAACGTTCAATATTGATTAATTGACTAAAAGAAATACCTTGTGCAGCGGTATACCCTGTGATTCCCATCCCTAAAAGCGTAGGAGAATTCGGCATGGCTCTGACGACCAATGGATGATTGAGTAATTTTTGAATTTTCTCTATTTTAATTCCCGCCATGATCGATAATACCATTTGATTTTCTTTTAACTGAAACTGAAAATTTTCGGCAACATGTTGGAAATCCTGAGGCTTTACGGCAATAATGATTAAATCCGCATTAAATTCTATTGTTTCGTCGAAAGTGGAAATTTTAGATTTTGGAAATTCTTCAGATATTTTTGAAAATTTAGATTGGTTTCTTGTGATCAAATGCAGATTTTCAGGTTTTATCAATTCATATTTCAAAAATGACTTTGAAAAAGATAAACCCATGTTTCCGGCTCCGAGAATTGCGATTTTCATATTTTATATCTGCTTTTATTGGTTTAAAGATCCTTCAGGAGCCTCAGATTACGTTGCTAAAGTAATTACATTAAAGCTACGTTAATGATAGAAATATTAGTATTAGAAGTGTGATGCCGAGCGAAGTCGAAGCATCTGAAATTTAATTATGCTTAAATATATCAAATAATATTCACCTCCCGTTCCAGTTCAATTCCGTATTTTTTCTGTACGGAATCAATGATTTCCGCAGAGAAATCAAAAATTTCTCTTCCGGTAGCATTTCCGGTGGCATTGATGATCACCAGTGCCTGCAGCCTGTGGGTTGCCACATTTCCGGTCTGCTTCCCTTTCCAGCCGGCCTGTTCGATCAGCCAGCCGGCCGGAACTTTTACGAAATCTCCGTTCGGGTAGCCCGGGATATCTGCAAATTGTTGCTGCAGTTCTTCAAACTGAGTGAGCGGAATGGTTGGGTTTTTAAAAAAGCTCCCCGCATTCCCGGTCTTTTTAGGATCAGGCAGCTTGCTCTGCCTGATGTTGATTACAGCCTTTGAAATATCCTGAATCGTAGGGTTTTCAATGCCTGATTTTTCCAGTTCTGCCTGTATTGCGCCGTATGATGTTTTAAGCTGATGGTCTTTTCGGGTTAAGGTAAATGATACCTCAGTAATCACATATTTCCCTTTTCCTTCCTGCTTGAAAACAGAATCCCTGTAGCCAAATCTGCATTGCTCTTTATTGAAGGTTTCCAGCTGGAGGTTTTCTAAATTCAGGACTGTACAGCTTACAAAAGCATCTTTGATTTCCACTCCGTACGCCCCTATATTCTGCATCGGTGAAGTTCCTACATTTCCCGGAATCAGTGAAAGATTCTCCATGCCGCCGTAATTTTTTTCCAGGCAGAATAAAACGAATTCATGCCAGTTTTCTCCCGCTTTTACAGTAACCAGAACTTCATTTTCACCAATGATGTCTTCATGGATGCCTTTTAAGTTTAACTGAACGGCAAGCCCTTCAAAATCCCGGGTTAACAGAATATTACTTCCTCCGCCTAAAAACAAAAGGGGAAGGGATTGGGTGGCCGGATTGTTCAGCGCTTCCAGTAATTCTTCTGTAGAATGGACTTCGGTAAAATAGCGTGCTTTCGCATCGATGCCGAATGTATTATACGGCTTAAGTGAAAAATTTTCGTGCATCATTTATTTGTATTCCTGCGGAATCATGTTTTGGATCCGGGCTTTCAGCTTTTCAAGTTGTCTGTAATGAACGGTGTCTGCATATGCATTCACATACGCATGGTATTTCTTCCGGGTCCTGATCTGGAATGTTTCATCAAACCCGTCTACCGGCTGTTTGCTGGGCGAGCTCCTGATCTTATCCAGGGTGGTTGCATCAATAGCAGAGGTAAGGTTTTGCCAGGCCTTTGGAGTAATGGCAGATTTCCATTCTTTATGGATTTTCTTTTGGGTAACTCCGGTTTCCAGGCGGGCAGAGTCTTTTGTGATTTTAACAATGGTGTAATTACCGGCCTCTCCGCCAATATCCGAATAATCTATGGAAATGATCTCATCGGAATTACCGGACGGACTGTTTTCCCCTTTTTTAGGATCACAGGAAAAAAATATCAGCAATAAAACAACAGGAATGAGCGTTTTCAATCCGGATTTTTTTATTGCTGACATAGATCCTTTGCTTATTTTAATTAATGGGTGAATTCCAGTCTGTATTTTTCAAGGGCATCCTTTAAAATAGCGGCACTCCTTTTTAAATCTTCTTCTTTCAAAACATAGGCGATCCTTACCTGTTTTTTACCCAGTTCAGGATTGCTGTAAAATCCTCCGGCGGGAGCTACCATAATGGTTTCATTTTGGTTTGAATAGCTTTCCAGCAGCCACTGGGCAAACTTTTCGGTGTCATCAACAGGAAGTTCGGCCACACAGTAAAAAGCGCCTTTCGGCTTCGGGCAGATCACGCCGGGAATGGCATTCAGCGCATCTACCAAAACATTTCTTCTGTGTGTGTATTCTTCTCTTACGGCCCTGATATAAGCGCCGTCATTCTGGTGCGCGGCAGTAGCGGCAATCTGCCCTAAAAGTACCGGGCTCAGCCTGGCCTGTGCAAAAAGCATGGCTGCATCATGAATTTTTTTGGAACGGGTAATCAGGCATCCTATTCTTACGCCGCACATGGAGTACCGCTTGGATTCGGAATCAATAATGATGCAGTTTTCTGCCAGCTCAGGAAATGCAAGCATGGAAATCTGCTGTTTTCCGTCATATACATATTCCCTGTATACTTCATCAGAAATGATAACGATGTCATATTTTAAAGCAATTTCTGCCAGTTTCTGAAGTTCTTCACGGGTATAAAGGTATCCGGTAGGGTTTCCGGGGTTGCAGATTACAATGGCTCTTGTTTTTTCTGTAATTTTATTCTCAAATTCTTCAATCGGAGGAAGGGCAAAACCAGTATCGATTGTAGAAGGTACTGCAACCACATTTACGTTAAAAGTACTGGTGAAACCGTTATAGTTGGCATAATACGGTTCAGGGATAATTACCTCGTCACCATCGTCACACAAAGTGGAAATGGCAAAGTTCAATGCTTCGGAGCCTCCGTTGGTCACGATAAAATGATCCGGTGTAAGATCTGTGAAATCCAATGAATGGTAATAGTCCGTAAGTGCCTGCCTGTAGTCTAAATTCCCTTCAGAAAGCGCATATTCCAATACTTTTAAATCGATATTCTTTAAAGCATTAAGAGCCGTTTCCGGAGTTTCGATATCAGGCTGCCCGATATTCAGGTGATATACTTTTATCCCTCTCTGTTTGGCATTGATTGCAAAAGGAACCAGTTTCCTTACCGGCGACGGCGGCATATGTTGTGCTCTGTTTGAAATATTCGGCATTGTTGAAAAATTTGTATGACAAAAATAAGATTTAATTTCCCAATATTAAAATAAAGGAGGTAAGAAAAGCATCCGGATATGTTTTCCGGTAAATGGTGAAGAAGGATGTAATGAATTATCAATTAAATTTTGTTAATTTGAGCAATTATAAAAAGCCTAAAAATGCAGATCCAGGCCATTTCCATAGAAGATTACCTGTTAAAAGTTCCTGAAGAAAGACAGGAGGTTTTCAGAAAAGTATTTGATACCGTTAATGACCATTTGCCGGAAGGTTTTTCACAGAGCATAAGCTCCGGAATGATCGGTTGGGGCGTCCCGCTGGAGAGGTATCCTGCCGGTTACCACTGTACGCCGGGTGCACCGCTGCCGTTTATGGCATTGGCATCCCAGAAGAATTTCATTGCTTTATATCACATGGGGATCTATGCAAGGCCCGAGTTACTGAACTGGTTTACCGAAGAATTCCCAAAATATTCCAAACGGAAACCGGATATGGGGAAATCCTGTATCCGTTTCAAAAAAATGGATGATATCCCTCTGGAATTACTGGCCAGGCTAAGTGAAAAAATGACTGTTGAAGAATGGATTGAAACTTATGAAAGCAATTTTAAAAAGTAATATAATGATGAAATTTTTTTTCGTTATTTTTATGGTAAGCTGCATACTGGCCTGTAAAAGTGCACAGCTTTCAGGGTTGGATAACGGCGATCTGCTTTTTGTAACCGCAAAAGATACCGGGCTTTCAGGAGCGATTAACAATGTTACTAAAAAACAGGAAAATGCATCTTTCGATCATATCGGGATTGTGGAAAAGAACAGGGAAGGGGTTTTTGTCCTTCATGCTGCACCGAAAGGAGGATCCCAGAAACAAAGTGTAAAAGAATTTATAAAAGAACATTCTGATGAAGACCGGAAAGTAATGATCTACCGGCTGAAACCGCAATATCAGAATGCTGTTCCCGCAGCTATTCGGAAAGCAGAATCTATGCTGGGAAAGCCTTACAATTTTAATTACATTCTGGATGAAAATTCATATTACTGTTCAGACTTCATCGAAAGAGCTTTCAGAGAAGATCATATCTTTAAACTGGAACCCATGACGTTCATTGACCCAAAAACCGGCACAACCAATGCTTTCTGGCAGGAATTTTATCAGAAGAAAAATCTGGAAATCCCTGAAGGGGAGCCGGGATGCAACCCCAATGGTTTAGCCGCCTCCGGTAAGCTTGATAGGATAGGGGAGCTGAAATAATACAACTAACTGTTAGATTTAATATAGTGAAAGCGGATTTTAGTCCGCTTTTGCTGTTGAATAGCTTTAATAAATATGACATAAGATGAAGCCGGCAAAAAATTATCAGGCTCAGCTATAAATTAATACCCTACTAGTTTGGTAGACTAATAATTTTTCCTATTTTTGTCAGAGATTTAATAAGACAGATCAGTGAGCAGCAGCAGTATTTAACCTAAAAAGAATTTTATGACAACACCAACACCTTATCCTAATGTCCAGGTTTTACAAAACGGCATAAACCAGCCCAGGAAAGAATGGATCCTGGAAATTGAACTGAACGGGAAAGTGAAGTTTGAGCATCTCATGAATGCTATTTACGGCCAATTGGGAATTTGCCACAGGGTGTTGTCCGTCAATGTTGAATACATCAACGGGAGAAGCTTCGGATCTGTCCAGCTTTATATTAATGTCAGTTCAGATGATTTTGAACAGCTGGAATATTACCTCTATAAAAACAAACTTTTGAGCACAACCATAGAATATGTCTGCAGAAAGTATCTGTAACCGGAATTTATATCGTTTAATAGTAATAAGAGCTGTCAATTTATGATGACAGCCCTTTTTTAATTCAAGTAAAAAATTAAACCACCTGAAAAGGTGGTTTTTGTATGATAAGATTAGATCCGTTCAATATCAGCGCCAATTGCTTTTAGTCTGCCGTCAATATTTTCGTATCCTCTGTCAATCTGTTCGATATTATGGATAATTGATTTTCCTTCTGCGGAAAGGGCAGCAATAAGAAGGGCATTTCCTGCTCTGATGTCCGGTGAAACCATCGTAGTCCCTCTTAAAGGATTTTCCTGGTTAAGTCCGATCACAGTTGCTCTGTGCGGGTCGCAGAGAATGATCTGAGCTCCCATGTCAATCAGCTTATCCACAAAGAATAATCTGGATTCAAACATTTTCTGGTGGATCAGGATGCTTCCTTTTGCCTGAGTAGCCACTACCAGGATAATGGACAAGAGGTCAGGGGTAAATCCGGGCCAGGGCGCATCAGAAATAGTAAGGATTGACCCGTCTATAAATTTCTGGATCTTGTAATTTTCCTGAGCCGGAATATAAATATCGTCATTGCTCTGTTCAAGCGCAATCCCTAATTTCCTGAATGTATTCGGGATAACGCCGAGTTGGTTCCAATTTACGTTTTTAATGGTGATTTCAGATTTTGTCATGGCAGCAAGACCGATCCATGATCCGATTTCCACCATATCCGGAAGCATGGTGTGCTCTGTGCCATTAAGATATTCCACACCCTCAATTGTCAGTAAATTAGAGCCAATCCCTGAAATCTGTGCTCCCATTCTATTCAGCATCTTACACAACTGCTGAAGATAAGGCTCACAGGCTGCATTGTAAATTCTTGTTTTGCCTTTAGCCAAAGCGGCGGCCATTACAATATTGGCAGTTCCCGTAACGGATGCTTCTTCCAGCAGAATGAATTTACCGTTTAGTTCAGTAGCTTTTAATGAGTAAAAATATTCCTCTTCATCATAATTAAATTCTGCTCCCAGTTCTACAAGTCCCTGGAAGTGCGTATCTAATCTTCTTCTTCCTATTTTGTCGCCGCCGGGTGTCGGCATGTATGCTTCACCGTATCTTGCCAGCATGGGCCCCATCAGCATAATCGAGCCTCTCAGTTTGGCTCCGTCTTTTTTAAACTCGTCAGATTTAATATAATCAAAATTGACTTTATCAGCTTTAAACGTATAATCACCCTGGCTGTTTTTATTGATTTTTACACCAAAATCGCCTAGAATCTCAATCAGCCTGTTTACATCGTGGATATCCGGAATATTTTTGATTCTGACTTCTTCGTCAGTTAATAAAACGGCACAAAGGATTTGCAAAGCTTCATTTTTTGCTCCCTGTGGAGTGATTTCACCTTGCAGTCTTTTTCCTCCTCTTATCTGAAATGTTCCACTCATGTCTACTTTCTGTTTTTATAATTGCTGTTGGTGTTATTATTATTGTTATGTCTTCTTTTGTTATTGGCTTGGTTATTCCGGTTGCTGTTACTCCGGTTATTGGTATTGCTGCTATTGCTTCGGTTGGTGTTGCTGGAATAATAAATCTTGCTTTTCTCCAGGCTATCTATCCCGGTAAGGTCCAGCCTGTTTTCCGAAAGTTCTTTCAGATGGCGGAAAATTACATCATCTGTTACATGTTCTTTATTATATACGTTGTAAGACTTCTTCATATTATTGGCAATCACCTCGATCAGGGCTTCTTTTTCATCACCTTCCTGCAGTTCGATGGCTTTTTCTATTAATTGAAGAATACTTTTCCCGTAGAATTTAAAGTCGCCCTGAAGCTTGGGGTATTCCATTCTTTTCGGTTTTTCGGCAAGCTGCTCCATGGTAGGGAACGGATAAGGAGAATCAACATCCAGATCATATTCAGCCAGAATAAAAAGATGGTCCCAAAGTTTATGTTTATAATTGTCTTCGTCGCGCAGCTGCGGGTTTCTCTGACCCATAAAATCAATTATTGCCATCGCCATTTCATTTCTTTCCTCTTTCGAAGATAGCTCTTTGCAACGTTCAACCAACTGTTGTATAATTCTGCCGTATTCAGGCAATTGAAGCTGGGTTTTTTGGGTATTGTATTCCATAGTATGCAAATATATGCAATAATGGAAAAATTGTACCGAAAATCTTTAAAGTTTATGATTTTTTAATGAATATTTCAAACCGTCATTTTGCCGGGCATCTTTTAAAAATAAAAAAAATATTTCACCCAGATAAGAACTTGTCTGATAAATTTGTAATTTAGGTAATCGTTTAACAGTTAAAACTTTAGATATGAATAAACCGTATTATCTTCTTTCCTTGCTGGCTGCAGCTTTTATCACCTCATGCAGCAGCAATGACGAAATGATGGCCGAAACCATGAACCGGCCTGAAGTTCATGACAAAACAGTAAATGTTACCCATCATGACGGCAGGCCTTTCAGTACAGGGGCATCTGCCTATTCAAATTCAAAATTTGTTGCCGGACCCGGAGGAAGCGTACTCATGCAGGGCTTCTACTGGGATGTCCCGGATGGAGGAAACTGGTGGAATACCGTGAAAGGAAAACTTACCGACTGGTCCAATGCCGGTATCGGTGCTGTTTGGCTGCCTCCCGCTTCCAAAGCACAGAACGGAGCGTATTCAATGGGATATGATCCTACGGATTATTATGATTTCGGGAATTATAACCAGAACGGAAGCGTTGAAACCCGTTTCGGCTCAAGAGCGGAGCTGGAAGCATTAATCACAAAAGCCCATGCAGAAAACATGCAGGTGTATGCGGATATTGTCATTAACCACAACAGCGGCGGACAGTCTGAATACAATCCCTATGCAGGATCCAATACGTGGACGAATTTTTCAGGGGTGGCCTCAGGAAAATTCCCCAGAAACTACAATGATTTTTATAAAAATGCTTACGGAACCAATGATGAGGGTGCTTTCGGAGGCTTTCCGGATCTGTGCCATGCCAATCCGTACGTTCAGGACTGGCTTTGGGGAAGGGATGATTCCGTTGGGAAATATTACAGAAATACCATGAAGTTTGACGGCTGGCGGTTTGATTATGTCAAAGGGTTCGGAGCCTGGGTAGTAAATAACTGGAACTCGAATGTCGGCGGCTTTTCTGTAGGGGAACTATGGGATTCCAATGTCAATACGTTAGAATCGTGGGCCAATAATGCCAATAGTTCCGTCTTTGATTTTGCAGCGTATTATAAAATGGACGAAGCTTTTGATAACGGTAACCTGAACCTTCTGAATGATGATATGATGTGGAAAAGAAATCCTTATAAAGCCGTAACATTTGTCTCCAACCATGACACAGATGTTATCGGTAAGAAAATGCTGGCGTATGCTTATATTCTTACCCACGAAGGGTATCCCACCGTTTTTTACCGGGATTATGAAGAATGGCTGAACAAAGAACGTTTAAACAACCTGATCTGGATCCATAACAATAAAGCAACAGGCACCACTTCAATCCTGTATACCGACAATGACGAATATGTTGCGAGAAGGAATGGCTACAATGGAAATCCGGGAGTGGTGGTATACATTAATAATTCTTCAAGCTGGCAGGAAAGATGGGTGCAGACCAACTGGACCAGCCAGCAGATTAAGGATTTTACAGGAAGCTCAGGCTGGTATCCTACCACCCAGAATGACAAATGGGTAAAGATACAGTGCGCCCCGAATTCTTATTCCGTATGGTCTTTAAACCAGTAACTGATGATGTAGTTTAGTTTATTGCCCCGAAGAATATAGGTCAGTAATTTCTATCATAAAAAAGACTGTTTCAACAACTGAAACAGTCTTTTTATTATGCTTGTACAAATTAAATCTGATAATTAAATAAGCTGCGGAATTCAGACTTCAATAAATTTTGTCCTCTGATGAGGCGTAGGCAGATAGCATTTCTGATTAGCGAGTTTCATTCTGTTTTCAGAAACGGTATCATACATTTTATCGCTTAAAAAACGCGGGATAATTTTTCCGATTGCTGAAAGTTTATAAACCCCGCCCAGTAAATTGGCAATTTTCAAAATCGCCTGGGATTTTTCCAGATAATACTGATCGGGCTTCCATACATACATGGTATTAAAAACCTTGGTATCCAGACCCCGTTCAGATAAAAACTTCTGTCCGAAATCTGACTGAAGCGATGCGAACATGAACTGGTCATTTTTATCCCTCTCCAGAATCCACTGTACCCAAAAATTACAGACCCCGCAATCTCCATCAAAAAATACCACATGCTTATCCTGCCAGTTCCCTTCCATAATATTGTTTTTAAAGTGACATTTTGCGTTCTGTCTCCTGTTTCTCCCTTTTGAAATAATCCGTTAAAACCTTTCTTTGAGCATCAGTCAGTTTTGCGTCCTGATGACCGATAAAATAAGATTCCAGCGGCATTTCCTTTTTCTCTACCATTTCTATACATTCCTGCAATTTATGTGCCTGTATCTTCGGTTCATAGACGGCAAATGTGGAAAAATTCAGTTCTTTACGCCCCTCATCTATATGGTTTTTCAAAATCCATGAGGAAGGGGCAATGTTGGAATACCATGGATAACGGGTTTCATTGGAGTGGCAATCATAACAGGAGCGGTTAATGATTGCTGCCACTTCAGGAGGGGTATTTTTTATTTTTATGAAATCCATTCCCGGTGTCGGGGCAGGATTTTTCTTATCGATCGGGAAAAACTGGATGATGATAAATGCAACAAGAATAACAGTCAATATTTTTTTCATAATTAAATCCTGGAAATAAAGTTTAAGATTGATTATCAGGTTATTATTTTAATACATTTTAATTAGATACCAATGATGATTGTTTATAATTGGCCTTTAAATTTTCTTCTGTACATATATTTAAAATATATTCCAGTTATATAAAGTTAACTAAATTTTTCTAACAAAAACAGCAACAAGTAAAGAAACCGTAGAAGCATATTTAAATTTGGCAGAAAAATATAATTTATCACAAATTATGAGGATTACGCAGGTTTAAATGTGAGGAAAATCTACTGAACCCGATCAATCTGAGGATTTCTGGTTAATATAAAAAGTAAAATCTGCCATAAAAAATGATCATTTCTTAAAAATATGCTCTGAGATTATATTGAATTGTTATAAATATGGGTATTTAATATTTAAATTGATATTAAATTTCCTAATTTAATGGGGTAATTTAATAAATGCAGATTGTTGCTTCAAAATATTCTTATTATTGTTTTTAGCTATTGTAAAAATATTTTTGATAGATTGTATTTATGGATTTGCAAAGCTACATTTGCTTTATTAAAAAAAGAAAACTGTTTATCAACATTAAAAATAAAATAATATGGAAAATACCTCAGGAGACATTAGTAAATGTCCTTTTCACAACGGGAGCATGAAGAAAGAAAATGTGGCCGGTGGCGGCACCCAAAACAAAGACTGGTGGCCGGATCAGCTGCGGGTAGATATTCTTCGGCAGCATTCTCGACTTTCCAACCCTATGGATGAGGGTTTTGATTATGCGGAAGCCTTCAGAAGCCTTGACCTTGAAGCCGTAAAAAAAGATCTTCATGAACTGATGACAGACTCTCAGGACTGGTGGCCGGCCGATTTCGGACATTACGGTCCTTTGTTTATCCGTATGGCCTGGCACAGTGCAGGAACATACCGGGTAGGGGACGGAAGAGGAGGCGCAGGAACCGGGCAGCAGCGTTTCGCTCCTTTGAACAGCTGGCCGGACAATGTGAGCCTTGATAAAGCCAGAAGGCTGCTGTGGCCGATCAAACAGAAATACGGAAAGAAAATTTCGTGGGCAGACCTAATAATTCTTACGGGAAATATTGCGCTTGAGTCGATGGGCTTTAAAACTTTCGGTTTTGCAGGAGGGCGGGAAGATGTCTGGGAACCGGATATGGATGTCTACTGGGGTGCAGAAAAAACCTGGCTGGGTGGAGACCTCCGGTATTCCCAAGGTTCTGAAGGGGTAGTGGAGAACCACGGTGTCCTTTCTGCAGATGATGATGCAGACGGCAAAATTCATACCCGTGATCTTGAAAAGCCGCTGGCTGCCGTACAAATGGGACTGATTTATGTAAATCCTGAAGGACCGGACGGAAATCCTGATCCTGTTGCCGCTGCAAAAGACATCCGCGATACTTTCGGCAGGATGGCTATGAACGACGAAGAAACCGTGGCCCTTATTGCCGGCGGGCATACGTTTGGGAAAACACATGGTGCCGGCCCGGCAGATCATGTAGGCAAAGAACCCGAAGCAGCCGGAATCGAAGCGCAGGGATTCGGATGGAACAGCACCTATAATTCAGGGAAAGGCCCGGATGCCATTACCAGCGGCCTGGAAGTGACCTGGACGGAAACGCCTACGGAATGGAGCAATTATTTCTTCAAAAACCTTTTTGAAAACGAATGGGAGCTTACCAAAAGCCCTGCAGGAGCGCACCAATGGGTCGCTAAGGATGCAGAAGCCATTATCCCGGATGCCTTTGACCCTGCAAAAAAACACAGGCCAACCATGCTGACAACGGATCTTTCGCTGAGAATAGATCCTGAATATGAAAAAATCTCAAGGCGTTTCTATGAAAATCCGGAAGAATTTGCCGATGCTTTTGCCAGAGCCTGGTATAAGCTTACGCACAGGGATATGGGGCCTAAAGCCCGTTATCTGGGACCGGATGTCCCTGCGGAAGAACTGATCTGGCAGGACCCTGTCCCTGAAGTGGATCACGCGTTAATCAATACTTCAGATATTGAAGCCTTAAAATCAAAAATCCTGGATTCAGGACTAAGTGTTTCCGAACTGGTTTCTACGGCATGGGCATCAGCCTCTACTTTCAGGGGAAGCGATAAAAGAGGAGGCGCAAACGGTGCAAGGATCCGCCTGGCTCCGCAGAAAGACTGGGAAGTGAACAATCCTGCCCAGCTGCAGAAAGTATTGGGTGTTCTGGAAAATATTCAGAAGGAATTCAATGAAAGCCAGACCGGCGGCAAAAAAATTTCACTGGCGGATCTGATTGTTCTCGCCGGAAGTGCAGCGGTAGAAAAAGCAGCCAAAGATGCGGGACATAACGTCATCGTATCTTTCGTGCCGGGAAGGATGGATGCTTCCCAAGAGCAGACGGATGTGGAATCGATGAAATACCTCGAGCCTGCGGCGGACGGATTCAGAAATTACCTGAAGAAAAAATTCTCGGTCTCTACGGAGTCTTTACTACTTGATAAAGCCCAATTGTTAACGCTGACCGCACCGGAACTTACCGTGCTGATTGGTGGGATGCGGTCATTGAATGCTAACTTCGACGGTTCTGCACATGGGATTTTCACTCAGAATCCTGGAGTATTGAGCAATGATTTCTTCATCAATCTTCTGGATATGAACACGCAATGGAAATCAGCTTCCGATGATAATGAACTGTATGAAGGAACCGACAGGAAAACAGGGGAGAAAAGATGGACGGCCACCCGCGCAGACCTGGTTTTCGGATCCAGTTCCGAACTGAGGGCTGTTGCCGAGGTTTACGCCAGCGCAGATGCCCGTCAGAAATTTATTAATGATTTCGTGGCTGCCTGGGTGAAAGTCATGAATCTGGACCGGTTTGATATAAAGTAATATTTATATAGTGTTAAGTGATGGAGGCAGCCTTTGGGCTGCTTTTTTCTGTTCACAATCTTACCTCCAGTTATTTACCATAAATAAAAATGATCTCAACTTAAAAATTTTAAATCCTTATCGTTAAAAATCCGTATTGCCACGATGGGATACGGATTTTTATTGTGAAATAATTCGTGCTGCCTATACATTTTGAAAAAAAATAATAAAAAATTTAATACGACGAGTTTTGACGTATTCCCTATGGATATTTGCACATAGAGATACAGAAAATAAAATTCAGTATTAAAACTACAAAATATTAAAAGACAAAATATTACAAAAATTACTTATGAAAAAAATCAATCTACAATTAAAATTATACACTTTTCCTTGTTGTTGGGAAAAAACAGCAAAAAGATTGTCTAACAAATATCTGGACTTATGAATTTTCAGGATTATTTAAATGAGATACAGGATTTTGATGATGCATCACAAAGGGAGCTTTTAGAAGATTTTCAAAACGGAAATTTTTTGAATTTTTCTACTGTCATGCAACAAAACAATAAGAATTTTCAGGATTTCCTTAATACCAACAATGGCATGCCTCAACCTATACGACTTGGAGAAACTGTGAGAGGCATGAGCCATGTGAGTCCATTGGTGATAATGAAGCCGGCAGATAATAGTAAAAATGCAGATTTTTTAAAGAAGACTTATTTTGTTGATGCACAGAAAGAAAAAAAAGGAAATCTGAATATCGTTAATGACTTGAAAAAAACAGCGAAGGACGGCTATCTGTATACTTCTCTGGATGTTTTCTTTGATAAAAATCTCAACGGCGTACGGGATCCTGATGAGAAGTTATTGTTTACCGTTTACTTTTTCTTTTCGGATGACGGAAATAAAGTCCGGGAGGCTTATAAAACAGCAAGATTGGGAGAAAATGATATCTATTTCTTTATTGAAGGCGATGAGGATTTTTTCTCCTCTAAAAAACTTTATGCTAAGATATCTCCATCGGTAAAAAAACAGTTCTATAATAAAGAAGGAGAATTGGATGAAAGGTTTTTCAATCCTTCAACGATGCGTACGCTTGCCAAAGAAACCGGGTTGGAAATAAATATTATAAAGGAACTTCTGGAGAAAGGCAATATTGAAAAAGATAACGTAAATATAGAAAATCTGTTAAATGCCCTTAAACAGGGGTTTCTTAATTTTTTTGCCATTTCAAAAGCAACGGGATGGATCTGTAATAAAATAGGAGATGGCCTTGACCATCTGAAAGTATCCGACGATTTCTGGGATACCCAAAGTGAAGATTATTTTTTTGACAAAAATAATCTGCTTGAGAAAATTACTGTATCGGATGAACTGGTAAACAGCATTGATAAGCTTTTTGCCGACAAAAGAGGATTGGATCTTCACGATTTAACACCGAACATTCTTGATACTTACATCAAAAAATACTCAGATGCCATAAAAGAATTTATCCGGTATTACAATGATTTTATTACAAAGGAGGTAGAATCTATTTATAAGCTTGCTGATACTGGTTTGGGAGAATTTCTGGCGGGGAAAATGCAGTTGTGGGTAGCTTACTATTGCGGATTATGGAATGGGTTGGTGGATTTTATATCCTCACTGTTTAAGTTTATAGGAAGTATTTTAGAAGCTCCGTTTAATGCAGCTCAGGATTTTCAGGGGGCTATGGAAACGCTGGATACTATTTGTGATTTCTTATTTGACGGACATTTTTGGGAAAACCTGGGAACTACGGTTTCAGAAATGTATCATAAAATGCTGGATTTTTGTAAAACTCACAATAAAGAAGATTATGATTGGGTCAGGGTTGCTTATATTGCCGGGAGCGGAGTTGCTTTTATAGCCAGTTTTTTTATACCTTTTACGCAGGTTCTGAAAGTTGCCAAATTGGGCAAAATTGCAGAAATCGTTGAAGCGGTAAACAAAGAAGTCGGAGCAGCGATCTCAGCCGCTGCAAAGTATGGAAAGGATCAGGCTTACAGGGCAATGTCTGCTTTACTGGAACTTTTCTCAAAAGGAGGTATCGGGTTGAAAAAATTCCTGCAACAGGTTTGGAATGAGCTTCAAAAATGGTTTTTAAAAGCAAGATATAAACTTTCCAAAACCAAAGAATTTTTAGGATTGGGCTTCAGCAGGGAAACGGCAGAGACTTTAGGAAATCTTGGACTGAAACCTAAGCTTGGTTTTCAATCAACGGCAGCCCCAATAAATGCTCCGTATGGAAACTTTATAACACGATTGGAATATAAAGGGTTTACGGTTTTTACTGGAAGTAAAAAAGCGGTTGCTAAATTCGCGAAAGAGCTGGATGAAATGGGTGAAGAAGCTGCAACTAAATATTTAAATGAGTTAGCGGGAATCGAACGTAAGGGTAGAAAAATTCTTTATATTGATGATATAGAAAGATTAGGTGAGCAGGCTGCGGAAATAGAGTTATCATTAGTAGATAAATTTGGCGAAGCAATTTTAAAAATGGTCCGTAAAGTAACTAAGGAAGGTAAAGAAATTTACATCGATTATTTTATAAATGGGGAACACTCAGGTTATTTACAGATTATGTCACCAGAGGAAGCGGCACTGCATAACTTACCTATAAATGCAGGAGAAAAAATTATTTACGGGGATATTAATATCAGTAAAGAAGTTACCGATAAATTTGCAGAAATAGGTAAAGTGATATTGGATGACACTTATGAATTTATGAAGAAAAATAAAGAAATAGGTGAAGCAGACGGAATACTTGGTTTCTGGAAAGCAGATGGAGTATATAATCCTTATGGTGGGCAATCGGTGAATCTTAAAGCTTTTTGGGAAGCTGTAGATAATGGAATGCCTTATGAAAAAGCGGCCTATGAAACTTTCACAGGAAAATGGGCAAAAGCAAAAGGATTCAAAAAAGCTATTTGGAGAAATGATGGCGACGTACAGAGAGATAAAACAATAATAAAATTAATAAAATAGGGTATAATGAAAAGTATAATATTAAGTAACTATAGTTTTTTTGACAAAGATTATATCAAAACTTTTTCATATCAAGATAAATATAAATTTTTTTCTGTCTATGATATAACAGGATTTTTAGGTTCCTTTTATTTGGGAAAATTAAGGGAAATTTTGGGCAATAAAGTAGAAGGAACTTTTAAAGATTTTGCATTAAGCAAAGAACAAACAGAACAGATAAAGAATGTTTTTGAAGAGCAGATAGATCAAAACCTTCCTTTAATCGAACCCGTAGAAGGAAGGAGATACAAAAGCCTGACCTTCGAATGGAAAGGTAAATCGTATGATATGAATCTTAGTCTCATTAGTCCAAAAAGCAGAAATATTCAGGATTTCTACAAAATCGTAACTATTGCAAAAGAATGTTTGTCTGAAAATAAACCAATGTATCTTTCGATAGAATAGGTTGGATTAAAAAAAAGTCTAAGAAAATCAGATGATGTTCATATGAAGTCAGCCTAAAAGACTTCTAATAATAAATACATTAAAGACTAAATGCTTATGTCATAAACAAACAGTTAATGTTTGACCTAATGACAGATTGGAAAGTATTTATGAGTTAGATAAGAAAGCAGCCAACAATGGCTGCTTTTATTGTAAAATGACTAAATTTTTAAAAATTCCTGCAGCAGGTTTGGAACGAGCTGCAAAAATGGTTTTTAAAAGCAAGATATAAACTTTCCAAAGCTAAAGAATTTTTAGGATTGGGATTCAGCAGGGAAACGGCAGAGACCTTATGAAATCTTGGTCTGAAACCTAAGCTTGGTTTTCAATCGACGGCAGCCCCAATAAATGTTTCGTATGGAAACTTTATAACACGATTGGAATATAAAGGAGTTACCGTATTTGAAGGGAGTAAAAAAGAAGTAGAAGTCCTTGCTGAAAAACTGAAAAATATGGGCAATCAAGCTGCTGACAAATATTTGGATGAATTGTTAATATTTAAGACAGCTAGGAGTATAGCTAAAAATGATTTACTAGATTGTTCAGAAATAGCCGAAGAAATATTAAAGGAATTTAAATCTGGAGAAATTATAGAGTTAACGCCAAAGGAAGGTAGGTGGATGAAAGGATATGAAAATGGAGTAATTGACGATTGGGTTTATCACCAAATTTATACAAAAGACAATATGGTCTTTGATCCTTGGTTCTCTGAAATTCCAGTTTCATTATCGAAATATTTAGAAGAAATAAATAAGATAAATCCGAAAGGGTTGAATATAAAAAAAATAGATCTATAAAAAAAATTAATATGATTACAAATACATCACTATTTGAAACTTTAGAAAAAATAAAACCAATAGAATCCGCTTTTGCATCAACACATAATGTAGATGATAAGTATAGTAGAGTTTTTAGGTTAATTTTTAGGTTTAAAGATACTTCAAAGGAAGATATTGTGTACAAAACACTTCAAAATATAATAAACAAATTTGTTAGAAATATTGATTGGGTAATGGAGAGTTCAGACAACAGCAAAAATTATATAATTGTCCCTAAATATTTTTATGAAGAAAGAATTTTGAAGAATCTTGATATAAAAAAACTCAATACTTTTGATAAAATGATTAATGATAAAGCAATCGCTGATTTACCTTTTTTAATTGAAAAGATTAAAGATGAGTTTAATATTATTTAGATAAGTAGAAAATAGATATCTATTTAAAAAACTTGAATTATCACTTGAATCCCCCTATGAAACATAAAAAATTATTATCAGCAAATTGGAAAAACGTTTTTGAAATCTATTTAGAATATAAAAAAACTTTGTCTCCTTTAGAATCTATGAAGAAAATGAGAAAGGATTTTCCTCAAATAACTTTTGAAGAAGCAAAAGAAATAATGATAATCTGTGATACGAATTATAATTCCATAGAAGAATATCAAGGAAGTATCTTAGAGGATATAAAAAAAATTATAGAAAATTAATTTTTAGCAGTCTTCGAACTGCTTTTTTTCTATTTAAAACAGATATAAAAAATTTTGAGACTTTTATATAAAACAGTTTTTTAAGCATACAATATAAACTTTCCAAAAAGCATATAGTATTTAGACATTAAAATTATGGAGAAAATAGAATTTAAAAAAGTCGATGTAGATTTCAGAGTTGTAAAATCTACGGACGATAAATATATATTATTAAGCCTTTTCATAGGACAGTATAGATTTCCGGATAATATTCAAGAAATTATAGATATGCTAAACTCTGTAAAAAATGGTAATAAAACCTGGAAGGAAATTATAAATCCTTGGATGTTTTTGCAAATTAACGATGCAGGTGATTTTAAATGTGATAAAGAGAAAGCCTATTTTATTGCAGATAGTTCTACTCCTTTTCAAAATTTAGAAATGCCGTTACAAGAACTTATCGACCTATTGGAAGATTGGAAAGTATTTATGAGTTAGAACAGAAAGCAGTCAGCAATGGCTGCTTTTATTTTAAAAAATTCCCGTAACAGATTTGGTTTTTAAAAGCAAGATATAAACTTTCCAAACCCAAAGACTTCTTAGAATTGGGCTTCAGCAGAGAAACGGCAGAGGCTTTAGAAAATCTTGGTCTGAAACCTAAAATTGATGGCTTCCGGCAGAAAACATTAAATGTAGGCATTTATGGAAACTTTATAACCAGACTTGAATATAAATTTTACATTGATGCAAAAAGTAGAGAAATAACTACAGCGTTTATCTATTTTAAATAAAAATTATTAAAATGAATAAAATAAATTTTAAAACAAAAAGTCTGTTAGACGGAGAAGAAATTACGGGACCGGTAGCTACGGATGATAAATATATATTATTAAGCCTTTTCGTTGGTCAATTCCGCTTTTTAGACGATATACAGGAAGTGATAGATGATTTGGAAAATGTAAAAAGCGGGGCAAAAACGTGGGAAGAAATTATTGCTCCTCTGGGGAATAACTGGGATATTGCTTATGGTAATGGGAATTTAGATATAGAAAATGATACCGCATATTTTTTAGCTGAAGACAAAGCGAACCAAAGCTTTAAAATGCCATTACAGGAACTTATTGATCTGATGAAAGATTGGAAAGTATCGATGAGTTAGGAACAGGAAGCGGTCAGTAATGGCTGCTTTATTTGCAATTTCAATTTAGGATCAATTTTATCGATTCTTACTAGCTTTAACTAAAAAAGCCATCCTTTTCAAAGATGGCTTTCGTAGACCCACAGGGATTCGAACCCCAACTGATGGTACCAAAAACCAGAGTGCTACCGTTACACCATGGGTCTCTCTTTTGATGATGCGAAATTATAGAAATTATTTTACATATAAAAATTAAAAATCCAGATCGGTCGTGGAAAAAGAGTGCTTTCAGTGTTATTTATTGATAGTCAAATCATTATTTTAAAGAAAGTTTTCAAAATCAAAACAACGATTTATGGAGCAGGGTTTGGTTATAACAGAGTGAGTGATCTATGATACGATGGTTTCATCGGGCCGGCAATTTCCCTTTGTCATTGAAAATCAATTGAAATAAAAATCCTATCTTTGCAAAAAATTGGGCTCCAAAAGTTGGAGAAACCCATTAATAACCCATCCTGAGCTGAGTCGAGGGATTATTAAACATTTTTATGTCGAATATTGTCGCAATCGTTGGGCGCCCCAACGTAGGAAAATCCACACTTTTTAATCGTTTACTGGAAAGAAGAGAAGCCATCGTAGATTCTACAGCCGGTGTTACCAGAGACCGCCATTACGGGAAATCCGACTGGAACGGAGTAGATTTCACAGTTATTGATACCGGAGGGTATGATGTAAATAATGATGACGTATTCCAGGGGGAAATCTCCAAGCAGGTGCAGCTGGCTATTGATGAAGCTACTTCCATTATTTTCATGCTGAACGTGGAAGAAGGCCTTACCGATACGGATTATGAAATCCATGAGATGTTGAGAAGGTCCAACAAGCCTGTTTACATTGTGATTAACAAAGTGGATTCTTCAAAAGAAGAGGTTGCTGCAACGGAATTTTATCAGCTGGGCATTGAAAAATATTACACCCTGTCTTCTGCAACGGGTTCCGGAACCGGTGAGGTCCTGGATGATATCGTTAAAGATTTCCCGACTACAGAATATAAAGACCCGTTTGAGGGACTGCCGAAAATTACCATTGCCGGCCGCCCGAATGTGGGGAAATCCACGTTAACGAATGCCTTGCTGGATGCGGAAAGAAATATTGTAACCGATGTTGCAGGAACGACCAGAGACAGTATCCAGACCCTTTACAACAAATTCGGGCACGAGTTTGTATTGGTGGATACCGCCGGGATGAGAAGGAAATCCAAGGTTTCCGAAGACCTGGAATTCTATTCCGTGATGCGTTCCATCCGTTCCATTGAGTATTCTGATGTGGTAATCATCATGGTAGATGCCACACAGGGCTGGGAATCCCAGGATATGAATATCTTCGGCCTGGCCCAGAAAAACAGAAAAGGGATTGTTATACTGGTTAACAAATGGGACCTTATTGAAGATAAAAAGACCAATACCATCCGTGATTTCGAAAACCAGATCAAAGATAAAATCGGCCAGTTCAATGACATTCCGATCTTATTCATTTCAGCGCTGACCAAGCAGAGAATCCTGAAAGCCGTTGAGTTGGCAATGGAAGTGTATGAAGCCCGTAAAAAGAAAATCAAGACTTCCAAACTGAATGAAGTAATGCTGCCGATTTTCGAAGCCATGCCGCCGCCGGCAAACAAAGGGAAATACATCAAGATCAAATACTGTGTGCAGCTCCCTACGCCGTCACCGCAGTTTGTGTTCTTCTGTAACCTTCCGCAGTATGTAAAGGAACCTTATAAAAGATTTACTGAAAACCAGCTGAGAAAAGAATTCGGGTTTACCGGTGTTCCGATTGAAGTCTATTTCAGACAGAAATAATTTACCATCCCTTTCAGATTTTTCTGAAAGGGATTTTATTCTTACTTAAATTTTTATAAATTTAAACAAAGCTTTCAATAATGAATACCATGGTATTATCAGAACAATTTTCACTTGTGAACTCCTGGATCAATGAACTCAGGAACGTGGAGATCCAGCATGACCGGATGAGGTTCCGCAGAAATATGGAAAGGATCGGGGAAATTGCTGCTTTTGAGATCAGTAAGACGTTGAAGTATAAAGAAATAGAGATCCGGACTCCTTTGGATACCATCAAAACAATAGAAATTGCTGTTCAGCCGGTTATTACAACCATTCTGAGGGCCGGAGTTCCTTTATTTGAAGGGATCCTGAACTATTTTGATAAAGCAGACTGCGGTTTTGTGGCAGCCTACAGAAAGCACGATGCCAATGATTATTTCTCGATCAAACAGGATTATTTAACCTGCCCGGATATCAACGGAAGGCCTTTGATAGTGGCAGACCCGATGCTGGCAACAGGTGCTTCTCTAATTGAAGCCATTAAAGACCTGCTGACCAACGGGATTCCTGATCAGCTTCATGTAGTTGCTGCCATTGCTTCAAGACAGGGCGTTGAAACCATCGAAAAAGCTTATCCCGATGCAAAAATATGGGTAGGTGCCATTGATGAAAACCTGACGTCAAAAGGGTATATTTCCCCGGGATTGGGTGATGCAGGCGACTTAAGTTACGGAGAAAAGCTTCAGAGATAATAAATGATATAACTCCAAAGGTTTTATATTACAGGTCAAGTCAAGCTTTAGCATTGAAGATTACTTTAACTCTATTTTCACTGCTTTTTAGATATAGCAGGCAAAAAATCTGCGTGGTCACCCTAATCTGGAAGAAATTTACATCTAAACACTTGATTATATCTGATATAAAAGATTATCAATTGAAAGTTTCGGATAATTCCTTTCAAACAGGAATTTAAATATCTACAGCCATGACCAGAACGCTTACTTTATTATTTCCAGCTTTTATGATTTCCCATGCTATGTTGGCTACCGTATTTCCGGTGGTAAATACATCGTCAATCAGTAGAATATGCTTTCCTGAAATATCTTTTGTAACGGAAAATGTATTTTCAGTTTCCAGGCGGTGCTGCTTGTTTTTTAATGCCTGCGCTTTTGAATAATGGTTTCTCTTAAGCAGACCATGGTCAAAAGGAATATTGTAGAATTCCGATAGGGTTTCCGTAAATAAATGCAGCTGATTGTATCCTCTTTCCTTTAACTTTTTCGGATGCAGCGGCACCGTTACCAAAACGTCCGGCTTTTTCTCTGGAAAATCCAGCCG
The DNA here is from genome assembly GCF_034047335.1 of Chryseobacterium sp. JJR-5R. Classification (NCBI taxonomy): domain Bacteria; kingdom Pseudomonadati; phylum Bacteroidota; class Flavobacteriia; order Flavobacteriales; family Weeksellaceae; genus Chryseobacterium; species Chryseobacterium sp. JJR-5R. The sequence goes on along the minus strand of NZ_CP139137.1, from coordinate 3,460,421 downwards.
TTCTGCGGTCCAGCCTGCAATAATTTTCCCGGCTTTTTTCCTGCTTTTATATTTTAGTTCGTGGATTATTTTCCTGCTGACATTTTCATTTTCAAATTTCATCAGGGCAAAAGCGTGTTCTACAGGGAACAGCAGTTTACATCTTTCTTGCATGTACGTAATATCAGCATATGCCTGGTGGGTAAAATGGAGGTGCCCGAAACAAAGATTACAAACAAGTAAGTCTCCGTCAATAATCCGGTTGCATTCAAGACAGCGGTTCGGGAAGAGCAGGTCTAAAATCATTTGTGTGTATTTAATAATTAAAATTAAGTATTTTACTTAATTAAGCAAAAAATACCCTGCATAATTATTTCTGTTGATTGCTTCCGAATGAGTAATGAAATCGAAATAATGGGAAAACATAAAATTTAAAAGTTTTATATTTGATGATGGGTTTGATTTATGAAAAGAAAATACAGGTAACCGGGCAGCATATTGACGGGAATAACCATGTGAACAATGTTCAGTATGTCCATTGGGTTGAAGAGATTGCCGGTGAGCACTGGGATTCCGTGAAACATCAACTGGGGTATCCTAATGACATCTGGATGCTCATTGATCATCATATCCGGTACAAAAAACAGGTCTATTTAGGGGATATTATTACCGTTAAAACCTATCCCAAACCTCCCGAAGGAATCCGCCAGCCAAGAAAAGTTGAGTTTTACCGTAATGGTGAACTGGTGGTGGACTCGCTGACGCTATGGGTTTTTATTGACAAAGAAACGCAGAGAATTAAAAGACTGGAAAGTGCCTGGCTGGATAGGCTCTGATTATTTATTCAGAATTTCAGAATTTTTTCCGCTCCAATTACTGCAGATCAGATTTCTCACTCCGCGGAAATAGATCAGCGAAACGAACCAAATTCCTTATCTTTGCATTATGATATGTATTACAAAAATTTTTACATTCGAGACGGCTCACGTGCTGTATAATTATGACGGGAAATGTAAAAATATGCACGGACACTCCTATAAGCTGTTTGTAACGGTGAAAGGAAAGCCTGTTAATGATTTGGATAGCCCGAAAAACGGGATGGTGGTGGATTTTAGTGATATCAAAAGTATCGTAAAATCTGAGATTGTAGATGTCTGGGACCATGCCGTGTTAATCAACGCGCTGACGCCGCACCGGGAATTGGGCGAAGATCTTGAAAATAAGGGGCATAAAGTAATTTACTGCAGCTTTCAGCCGACCTGCGAAAATATGCTGTATGCCATTGCCTCAAAAATAAAACGAAGCCTTCCGGAAGGGGTTTCCCTGGCTTACCTGAAACTTCATGAAACCGAAAACTCTTACGGGGAATGGTTTGCGGAAGATAACCAGTAATGATGTTCAGCAAAAATATAAAAGGTGTTAAAGACAACCATTAACTTAGAGCCCGGGAAAAAAGTATACTTTGCTTCAGATCAGCATTTCGGTGCTCCTACGCCAAAAGAAAGTAAGGTGCGGGAGGCGCTTTTTATCCGATGGATGGATGAGATCAAGCATGATGCACAGGTACTGTTTTTAATGGGTGACCTTTTTGATTTCTGGCATGAATGGAAACACGTGATCCCGAAAGGGTACGTGCGGGTCTTAGGGAAAATTGCGGAACTCAAAGACCGTGGGATCCATATTTATTTTTTCGTAGGGAACCATGACCTTTGGATGAAGGATTATCTGGAAGAAGAAATCGGGTGTACGGTTTTCTATAAAAAACAGTACTTTGAAATGGGTGGAAAGCAGTTTTTACTGGCCCATGGAGACGGCCTCGGACCTGGAGACAAAGGTTATAAAAGAATGAAAAAAGTCTTTACGAACCCTGTGGCGCAATGGTTTTTCAAATGGCTTCATCCCGATGTGGCGATGAAGATCGCCCTGTATATGTCTCAGAAGAACAAAATGATTTCTGGTGATGAAGACAAAGCGTTTTTAGGGGAAGACAAAGAATTTCTGATTATTTATTCCAAAGAAAAGCTGAAGACCCAAAAGATTGATTATTTTATTTACGGGCACCGGCACCTTCCCATGGTCCTTGATCTGGGTCAGAATGCAAAATACATCAACCTCGGAGACTGGATTGCCTACTTTACCTATGGGGTATTTGAACACGAATTTGAGCTGAAAACTTTTGGCTTGGAGAACGCATAGAAAATTACCCATAAAATAATTCATCGGAAAAAAATTCACCTTTATTTAATCCATATTCCGATGTATCATTACAATAATCTGACTGAAATTTAATTTTTAAAGTAAAAAAAGATCAAAGATAAAAGGTGGCATATTAACTGATTGATAACGAAAATGCAACCGCAAAAATGACTATTTAAGTGGAAAATATATTCAGTATAAAGACAGAACAGGATTTTTTAAAAGCTTCACTGGAGACATTCCGGTACCAGTATGACCATGTAGAAATCTACAGAAAGTTCGTAGACTATTTAAAGATCAGCCCTGAAACGGTCAACAGTCTGGAAACAATCCCTTTTCTGCCGATTGAGATGTTTAAAAACCATCAGATTTTAGACAGGAATAAAACAGCAGATCTATTCTTCCAGAGTTCCGGAACTACAAAAATGAACCTGTCCAGACATTGGATTGCTGATGAAAAAACCTATGAAGAAAGTATTTATAAAAGTTTTGAGCAGTTTATAGGGAGACCCGAAGATTTTATTTTCCTGGGATTGCTGCCCAGTTATCTGGAAAGACAGAATTCTTCCCTCATTTATATGGTGGACTACCTGATGAAAAAATCCGCTCAGCCGGAAAACGGATATTTCCTTTACAACCATTCGGATTTATTTAACCTGCTGAATATCTTAGGAAATAAAAAAGTAATTCTTTTCGGAGTATCATTTGCATTACTGGATTTCCTGGATTATTGCCACTCTGAAAAAAACGCGGAGCCCCTCAGCCTCCTTGAAAATTTAACAGTGATCGAAACAGGCGGCATGAAAGGAAGGAAAGAGGAAATGACGAAGGATGAACTGTTGAAAATCCTACAGTATGGGTTTAAAACAGATAAGATCTATTCAGAATATTCCATGACGGAACTACTTTCACAGGCGTATTCTTTAGGGAATAACGAATATGAGTGCCCGTCATGGATGAAAATTATGGTAAGAAATGCCGAAGATCCGCTGGGCTATGAAAAAGAGGGAAGGACCGGAGCGATCAATATCATTGATCTGGCCAATATCCATTCCTGTTCGTTTATTGCAACACAGGATCTAGGGAAAATCACGGGAAATAAATTCCAGGTATTGGGCAGGATTGATCATTCCGATATCCGCGGGTGCAGCCTTTTGGTTTCATAATTCAGGTAATTCCTAACGTCCAGATTTAGTATTTATGAAAGTGAAAATTGAAGAATTAGTTCATGCATTTATGCATTCTCACTGCAATTTTGAGAAGGAAATTGTATTGACCAATCATTTCCATGCCGATTGGGAAGCGGATATACTTATTGTTGATGCCGAAGGTTTCAGCCATGAGATTGAGATCAAGCTTTCAAAAAGCGATTTTAAAAATGATTTTAAAAAATCCTACACCAATGTCAATACGGGAGAAAAGTTTTTGAAACATGATAAAATATGCTGCGGAGATTACATCTGCAATGCGTTCAGTTTCCTGCTTCCGATGGGAATGGTAGACCATTCGCTGATCCCTGATCATTGCGGAATTATTGAATTTTACCACAATGCAGATTCCTGGGTTACGGAATTTTATACGATCCGCGCTCCGAAACGCGTACATGAAGATTCTTACTGGAAGCTGGTTGACAAAGATTTCTTCATCCGGAAAATGGCGCTGAACTTACTGCAGAGGAAACTGGAAATCAAAGGTAAACATGAAGAACTGATTTTCATAAATCCTTTCGATCTCAAAAAATTAAAATAAAAATCCTGTCGAAAAAAACGGCCCCAACCAAAAATTCAGACAAAATTAAACGATATACCAGATAAGAGTTCGGTACTGTACCTAGGTGATTGATAAAGATTACGTACAGTATTCCGGCTGCAGCCATTCATTCCATTGCCGGTAAAACAGAAGGATTGATGCAGCCATCCTGAAATGTGACTAACGGTATCGTAAGCCTTAGCAATTGCACTTAAGCCGAATATGAAGGTATCTCAGGAAGATCACACCTGTAATGCTGTCTGCTACTGTGATTACTGATGAATAATTATTTTACCTGTTTTTTTCTTTTCTGATACAGAACATCTGTTTAATGTTCATTTTATTTGTGAAATAGTTAATTATAAAATATTATGGTATGGTGTGGATGATTTTTTAGGCATAAAAATGTATTTTTACGTTAAATTCAAAAAGGATCTTTAATGAACAAGCTTCTGTACATCATCCCATTCTTTTTTTATCATGTTTTTTGCAGTCAGGTTTCCAGAAAATCACTGCCATGCTATGATTTGACAGAAGTTTTAAAGGTGACACCTACCTCCCTGTATAAACCCCACCTGGATGCTTCGAAAAAATTCGGAGTCAAACTTCTTGAAAACCCGAAAACAGTAACGAAATATATCAACAACGGAAAACTTCATAAAGTAAAAAACTCGGGGAAAGGCTACCGTATTTATAAACTTGATTACAGCCGGCCGTGGATGGTAGCCAAAGCGAAGCTGATGCTGGAAAAAATAGGGAAGCGCTTCAATAAAGAAACTAAAGGGAATGCATTTACCGTTTCTTCCGTTACCAGGACTCTGGAAGACCAGTGCAGGTTAAGAAAAGTTAATACCAATGCTTCCCTGGGGATCAGCTCACATAATTACGGCAACTCATTCGATATTTCATACGTCCGGTTTAATGATGTTTTAAAGTATAATGCTAAGCTGGAAACAGCTTTGGAAAAGGTTTTGAAATATTATGCCGATGCCGGAAAGATTTATTATATCAAAGAAAAACAGCAAAGCTGCTTCCATATAACCGTAAGAAATTACTAACAGGTTTTCAATTGCGCGTGATATACTTGCACAGATAATTTAGTTTACATATTTTTATGCCACAAAAACCGTGAAATATGAATACACTGAACAGGGAACAATGTGAAATAGCGATTGCCGAATGGACTAACTGCTGTAGGAATTTTGAAATGATAAAAAATCTGATTCCTACCAATTATGTTTTTAATTTTGATGCTGATGAAGTTGACTGGATGAAGAAGCTGAATAAAAACAGCGACTTTTGTACGCAGATAGGAATTTATGAAAACAAGATGGTGGCTATTCTTTATCCGATGGATGTAGACGGAAGAAAAATCTATGCAGATAATTATGCTTACAGCACGCTCAATGAACTGGATAGGGATTTGAGGCTGGTGGAGACCGAAGCGTATACGGTTGTAAAAAATGCCGTTCTTTCTAAAGACCTTAGAAAAGTAGACGGTAATTCCGATATGTACTTCCCGGTGTCCGGTAAGCCGATGATGGATCAGGACAAAGCAGTAGCAGCAATAGAATCCTGGAGAAACGACGGGATTAGCTGGTTCTTCAGAGAGTGCGATGAGTTTGGCGGAAACAGGATTTTCAAAAGGTTCTATGTGCCTTCAAATGACCTGATTCCTTCAAAACCGGGGCTTACGAACATCGTCTGTTCATTCGGGCTTAAATTTTCTGATGTATACCAGAGAATCCTGCCTACCCTTATTTTTATTTCCTTTTATCAGGATCTTCAGAATACGGGAAGCATTGAAAGAATCTCCAATACCTATGACTGGTCGGAGCCATGTCCTCCGATATGTAAGTATATGTAATTTTTAACCTAAAATATTGTGGATGTTTATCAGATAATACTTTATCTCAATAATAGCTTACTTGTAATTTGTGCTTTTATCGGGCTTTTAAAGTACAGATCTTTTAAAAATACAGAAAAATGGTATCTATATTATATCATTTTTCTTTTTTTAATAGAAGCTGCAGCCAAGATTTCTATTAAGTTATTTAATGTAAATGATTTAGGCTTCCTGTTTCCTTATTATGTTGCCGGGGACTTTTTGGTTCTGGGAATCCTCTTCATCAAAAAACTGGGCTTATCCCGGATCTGCTATATCCCGGTTGCTTTGCTGGCAGGCTTTTTCCTGCTGGATCTGGGGATTATTCCAAATGAAGTAAAAAAAGTAATTTCCAACATCATCATCATCTGCTTTGCCGGTTATGCCCTGCTGATGGAAATTAAGAACACCAGGAATGATGACCGGTTTATTCCGGCAGACAGCCTGATTTTTCTTTATTACGGATTATCGGTTTTCCTTTTTTTCCTCATTCGTCAGCTGCCCAAATTTACTACGGAACAGGTCGAACTTATCTGGAGTATTAATAATATTCTTTGTGCGTTTCTTTATATATCCATGATTTATACCTTTTTAAAATTAAAGAAATAACATTAAATATCACCTTTTTCATTGCACTGATTGCCGTACTGGTAATCATCATGTCTTTTATTCTCCTGGCGTACAGAAGCTTTATCCAAAGAATTATCAGGGAAAAAAAAGCACAGTATGAAGCGGAAGTTCAGCATCAGAAAAAACTGGCCCTGGAAAATATCAAGGCTCAGGAATCCGAAAGAAAAAGGATTGCCGTAATGATTCATGATGACATAGGGAACCGCCTGAACATCCTTTCCTTATGGCTGAACAACCTGGATACGAAAGGAGATGAGCTGATCAAGAAAAATATCACAACACAGATGTCTTCCCTGATCGATTCCGCAAGAAGCATTTCGCATTCCCTGTATCCCGTCAACCTGGAGGCCGTAGGGCTGGTATTGTACATAGAGGAACTGATTGCCAACCTGTCCGGGAGAATCAATATTTCGCTGACTGTAAGCCCGAAATTCCAGAAGAAAAATATATTTATAGAAGTACAGCTGTACAGGATCATCCAGGAATTTACCACCAATGTCCTGAAGCATTCGGAAGCATCAAAAGTCCGGATTTATATTAAGGATTATAAAGATTACCTCGGGGTGGTTATTTCAGACAACGGCCAGAGTTTTGAATATGAAGAAGTGAAAAAAGGAATGGGAATAAAGAACATCGAATCCAGAATAAAATCCATGAATGCGGCCTACAAATGGAAAAATGTTTTAAATGAAGGCAGCCGTTTAATTATTAAAATTCCATACAACAATGAATTTCCAGATCAAAATAGCACTGATTGATGACGAACAGCTGATCGTTGAAGGCGTAAAGATGTTACTGTCATCCGAGCAGAATATTACTGTCGGCTTCACATCCAACAACGGGCCGGATTTTTTACAGATTTTAGAGAACGTTTCAAAGGAAGATTTCCCCGATATTGCTTTGGTGGATGTTCAGATGCAGCCCATGAACGGTTTTGAACTGGTCGAGATCCTGAAAGAAAAGTATCCGGACCTCAAGATCATCATCCTTTCCTCACACTATAAAACAACCATTCTGGGATATATGGTGAAACTTGGAGTATCGGCCTTCCTGCCTAAAAACTCAAACAGAAACGCTTTTATAGAAGCAATCACCATGGTGTATAAAAACGGGATTTTCTTCACGCCCGAAGACCATCAGATGATCTTTTCCTACATGAACAGCCCTACCAAAAAAAGGACGCTTTTTGATATGGATGACGAACTTTCAGACCGTGAAAAGGATGTTGTAAAGCTGATCTGCCAGGAATACACCAACAACGAGATTGCCGAGAAATTATTTATAAGCCCGAGAACCGTAGAAAGCCACAGGCAGCGGATTGTCGAAAAGATAGGGGCTAAAAATACCGTCGGAATTGTAATCTATGCCATTATTAATAATATATACTCCTTAGATAAAATCTGATTCCGTAGAAATACGGAATTTTTTATTTGGTACTTTATACGCTATAATCCTGCTCTTTTTCACCGTTACTTTGAGGAATTCATTTAATAAGCATTAAACTGTTAATGAAAATTAAAGATAAAGCCACAAAGTAGATGAAAAATAATATCATCACTGTCGGAATTTTTTTCGACGGAACCGGAAACAACGGGATCAACGCAACAGCTTCCCGGAAGCCTCAGTCTAATAATGAAAGTTATTACGGCAATGCAACCAATATCTATAAGATGTTTGGGCTTTTTGATGGTGATGAGAAAATATATATTGAAGGAATAGGGACGGTAACGGATCAGGAAGACAGCGATTTTGCAATGGCTACCTGCCGCAATCCCGGGAAATCCCAGGGTTATTCTTCCGATGATAAGCTTGAAAAGGCCTTTTCTTTTATCAAAAACTTAACGGCTGACAAAAACAGGAGCTATGCATTGTACGTTTACGGATTCAGCAGGGGTGCTATGCTGGCCAGGCATTTCTGCCACGAGCTGCTGAAGCCGGAGCCAGCCATGCAGGCGGATATTACAGTAAAGTTTCTGGGGGTTTTTGATACCGTGGAGTCTTCTGCCTTCAGTGAATATAATGTTACCCTTTTACCTTTGATAGAAAAAGCACTTCACCTTTGTTCTCTGAATGAATGCCGGTATTTTTTCCCGCTAACCGGATTTTTTGAAGAATCCCGGGAACTGGCAGACACAAAATATGAAAGGAAAAATGCTGTGTGGAAGGAAATTTTTGTTCCCGGAGCCCATGCGGACGTTGGCGGAGGTTATTTGGAAGGTTCAGAATCCGTATATATCTCTCCTGATTTTGTCAGCAGCAATGAACTTGTTTCCTATGTGGAAAACATCAGGGAAACATCAGCCGGTACAGCCGGGAAAAGCATCTGGGATCATCTTTTAGAGCAGGTAAACATAGAGCGGAGAGATTTTTTTTCCCAGGCATATCTTGAAAGAGATCTCGTATACAGTGAGATTTCCAGGATCTACGGGAGATTAATGGTGAAAGAATCCAACCTTGATCATCAGGTCTTTATCGATGATTTTAGTGAATCCGATTTTCTGATAGACGAAAAAAAGCATCCGTATCTGGCAGAACTTTACTGCGCATTGGAGGCTTATGCAGAAAATCTTTCTGCGGAACTGAAACCGGAGTACAGTTACGAAAAACTGGTGGATTACACCCATATTTCGGCTAATTTCGGGTTGTTCCATGCCGGTCTGATTCATTCAAAAGAAGGGGCCCATGCAGAATTTATTAATAACGGACTGAATGTGCCTACACATTCTGACGACCAGTTCAGTGCAAACCAGTTGAAATTACGCTCAGAAATACATCATGTGGAAAATTCTGTAGTAGATTATGCATACGGCATGAATACTCCGAATAACGATAATTGGAGTCGTACGATATTGATTAAAGAAAACCTTTATAACAAATGTTAGTACTTTTTCAGTTTTAAATTTAGGTGTGGAGCTGTCTTTAACGGGCAGCTCTTTTTATTCTTAATATTAATTCTAAGCCGATCCCTGATCTTAATGCCTGCGATTCATTTCTTTTTGCGTATTTTTGCGCCTTGAAATATTCAATAGACATTATTCACTTTTAATTATTCATTTACACATGCTTTCGGTTCAAGGTTTAGGATTACATCACTCAGGAAATTATCTGTTTCAAAATGTGAATTTCACAATCAAAAAAGATGATAAAATTGGATTGGTCGGTAAAAACGGTGCCGGTAAATCCACTTTGTTAAAGATACTTTCCGGAGAAATTACATTCTACGAAGGAAATGTGGTCCCCGAAGGAAACATTACCATCGGCTTTTTAAAGCAGGATCTTGATTTCGTGAAGGGAAGAACGGTTTGGAATGAAACCATGCAGGCCTTTGAACAGATCAATGCATGGAAAGAAGAACTGGAAGAAATAAATCATCAGATGACGGTAAGAACCGACTATGAAAGCGATGCTTATACAGATCTGATTAACAGAATGACCGATCTGAATGACCTTCTCATGCATCATGATGCCTATAATCTGGAAGGTGATATCGAAAAAGTATTGTTCGGTTTAGGTTTTAAAGCAGATGATTTCCATAAAATAACCGACGAATTTTCCGGCGGGTGGAGAATGAGGATCGAACTGGCTAAACTGCTTCTTCAGAAAAATGATTTAATGCTTCTCGATGAGCCTACCAATCACCTGGATATGGAATCCATTATCTGGCTGGAGAACTTTCTGAAAGATTATCCCGGAGCGATCCTTCTGGTAAGTCACGATAAACAGTTTATGACCGCTGTCTGCAACCGGACTTTTGATGTGAATAACAGAAAAGTGGATGATTACAAGGCCAATTATTCCAAATATCTGGTAATGCGCGAAGACCGCCGTGAAAAACTGATCCAGGCAAAAAAGAACCAGGATGCGGAAATCAAGCAGATGGAAGACAATATCAATAAGTTCCGTGCCAGTGCTACCAAAGCATCTTTTGCCCAGTCATTGATCAAAAAACTGGATAAGATAGATCGTATTGAAGTGGATAATGAAGATGTGTCAAAATTCAATATCCGTTTCGTTCAGTCTGTAGTTCCCGGAAAAGTAATCTTCGAGGCTGAAAACCTGGGGAAAGCGTACGGGCAGAAGCAGATTTTTGATGATGTAGACTTCATCGTCCAGCGTGGCGACAGGATTGCTCTTTTAGGACAGAACGGACAAGGTAAAACAACGCTGGCGAAAATTCTTGCCGGCGATATTAAAGACCATTCCGGGACCTGGAATTTAGGCCACAACGTAAATATCGGTTACTTTGCACAGAATCAGGAGGAAGTTTTAACGCCCAATAAAACCGTCCAGGAAGAAGCCGAAGATGCGGCAACCGAAGAAACAAGGCCCAGAGTAAGGGATCTGTTAGGATCTTTCCTTTTCCAGGGGGAAGCGGTCAACAAGAAGACAAAAGTGCTTTCCGGAGGGGAAAGAAACCGTCTGGCACTGTGTAAACTGCTTTTGCGCCCGTTCAATACGCTGATTATGGATGAGCCTACCAATCACCTGGATATTCAGTCTAAGGAAATCATTAAGCTGGCACTTCAGAAATTTGAAGGTACGCTAATTGTCATTTCTCACGACAGGGAATTTCTGCAGGGCCTCTGTGACAAGATTTATGAATTCCGTGACGGGCATATGAAAGAATTCCTGGGTGATATCAATGAATATCTTGAGTTCAGGCAGAAAGAGAGCATCAGGGAAATCTCTGCGGAAAAAGCGAAACTTCGCGGTGATGAACCTAAAGCTGAGGTTAAAAAAGCGGAAAAACCTGCAGAAAACAACAGCCAGTCTTCAGTAATCGTAAGCAAGGAGCAGAAAAACATCCAGAATAAGATTAAAAAAGTAGAAGAACAGATTTCTGAGCTTGAAATAAAGATAGAACAGATGGAAGCCTCATTTACCAAAGAAAACCCGTCTGATGAAACCCTGGAATCCTACAATAAAGCAAAAGAAGAGCTGGATGTGGCCTTACAGGAATGGGAATACTTGGGGACCCAGATTATTTAATTTTCTGATTGTGAACTGTTTATTGTCGAATCCTTTAAAAAGAAATTTACTTCTACAACATACTGCAAATAATTTAAAAGCGCATTTAAGCAAACTTTAATGTGCTTTTTTAAATTATTTTTATAATTTTGATCCATGGTTTTTAAAGAAAGCAGAAATCTGAAAAGTTTTATTTCCAAACTCCTGTTTGGAATATACTTTCTGGCGCTGTTTTCCCAAAGTTTTCACCACCACGATTCAACCGATACTTTTAAAGGTTTCAACCTGAAAAAAACGGAAAGCACAATGGTGAAAAATACAGCAAAAGAAAAAGCCGGAGACTGTCTGGCCTGTCATTTCCTGGCCACAGGGCATACTCTGGTTCCTGAAGAGTTCAGTTTTACCTTTGAAAGCGATACGCATGAAGTAAAACAGATCATTACAGTTCAGGAAAAAGTCTGGTCACAGACCAAATTCACCTTTCAGCTCCGGGGTCCTCCCGCTATTTCGTAATTTACAGATTCTTCGGATTATACTGATGTTTTGAGCACTGGTTTTCTTACCATCGCCCATTACAATGATACACGGTGTATTATGCTGTGCAGAAAATAATCCATTCAATAATTTTTTACGGAAAAGTACTTTATAAAGTACACCATCAATCTATTTAACAATGAAATTGATCTATAGTTTTATGCTTATCCTTTGCGGGTTTGCATTGACAAATGCACAGCAGGCCTATGCTGTGGAAGGGACTGTACAGGATTTTCACGATAAAACCATGCTGGAAAATGCCGTGGTGAAAATCGGGGATTTCTCTGTACGGACTGATAAAAACGGTAAGTTTTCATTCGGAAAAATTCCTGCAGGGAAATATGTACTTATCGCCAAGCATGCTGACTGTAATGATTATACTGAAAATATAGGAGTTACACAGGACATGCATCTGAAGATTACCCTTGAACACCATATTGAGGATATTGAAACGGTAACTGTACATGGAAGCCACAGGAATAACGGGAGCATGGTCGTAAAGACGATTGACCAGTCTGCCATTTCACGGAATGTTACAGAAAACCTGGGCAACCTGCTCACCCATATTTCCGGCGTAAATGTTCTTAAAACAGGAAATAATATTGCAAAACCCATTATCCACGGCCTTTACGGAAGCCGGGTGGCTATTCTTAACAACGGCGTTAAGCTGGCAGAACAGGAATGGGGCGTGGAACATGCACCGAATGTAGATGTCAATAATTTTGAACATATCGATGTGATCAAAGGAGCATCTGCTTTGAAGTACGGAAGCGGGGCTGTAGGCGGCGTTGTGGTTTTGCAGCCACAGGTCCTGCCTAAGAAAGACACCATTATGGGGCTTGTTTCTCTTTCCGGGATTTCCAACGGAAAGGGCGGAGACCTGAACGTGAAAGTAGCAAAGACCTGGGCGAACGGCTGGGCGGTTAAAACAAACGGAAGTTTTAAGAAACTCGGTGATCTTGAGGCTCCTGATTACGGCTTGATGAACACAGGGCTTGAAAGTTCCGGGTTTAATTTCGGGGTTCAGAAGATGACTTTCAATAAAGGTTTTTCTTTTGATTACTATCTGACAAAAAGTTCGGTAGGGATTCTGAGAAGCTCCCATGTCGGAAATTCCGAAGACCTTCGGCTGGCTCTTACCTCGCCGGCGCCGATTTATCAGAGGGATTTCAGTTATGATATTGATAACCCTAGGCAGGATATTGAACATCATATTGCTAAAATTTCCGCTTATCAGAGGTTTAAGGATTTCGGAAAGATTACGGCCACATACAGCCTCCAGTATAATCACAGAAAAGAATTCGATATCCGCAGGGGAGAAGAACTCAGTAAAAAACCGGCATTGGATCTGGAGCTGATTACCAATGATCTGAATATTGATCATATCATAGAGCGGGGGAAATGGAACCTGGAATCAGGAGTCAATGCAGGGTATCAGAATAATTATTCCAATACACAGACTGAAGCGCGCCGCCTCGTACCGAATTATGACAGGTATTATGCCGGGATTTATTCTGTATTGAAATATAAGATTGTTCCAACATTAGACCTGGAATTGGGAGGAAGGTATGATTTTGACCATTATGAAGTCACGAAATGGTATGACCTGAGCGATTGGAACAGGCTTTATGCTTCAGATTATTCAGACTTTTTAGTAAGGGTAAACCAGAACCGGATTCTTACAAAACCGTCGTTAAGTTACAATAACGTTTCGGCAAATGCAGGGATCGTTTACCGTCCTTCTCCGTATTTTGACTTGAAATTCAACTATGCAAGGGTTTCGAGGTCTCCTAATGTAGCTGAACTTTTTGCAGACGGCCTTCACCATTCGGCAGCGATCATTGAAAGGGGAGACCTGAGGATTAAAAGTGAAACGGGGAACCAGTTTAATTTGGTGGCTGACGTGAGAGCCGATTTCTTGAAAGGGCTGAACGTTTCCGTAAATCCATATTTATTTTACACCAGAAATTTTATTAATGAAATTCCTTCAGGCTACCAGAATACGCAGTGGGGAGGCGCTTTTGTAGTGTATAAATATGAACAGATTGATGCAAAGATGTATGGGGTGGACCTTGATGTCCAGCTTAAAATCATGGATCATTTAGGATACAAAGGAAGTGCATCTTATGTATACGGACAGGATCTTACGCATGATGTGCCTCTGATTATGATGATGCCGCCGAATTTTAATAATGCATTGGAATTCAGTGAAAAGGAATGGAAGAACTTTTATTTCAATATAAGTAACAATACGTATCTGAAGCAAACCCGGTTTCCTGTTTACAATGTTCCGATCAGGTTGTTTGATTCTGATGGAAATGCCTATAACCAGGAAGTGGATATTTCCACGCCTCCGGGCGGATACTCGCTCTGGAACCTTCAGGCCGGAGTAGGTCTGTCTAAAAATTTCGGAATTGATTTTTCAGTCCGTAATGTCTTTAACAAGTCGTACAGAGACTATCTGAACAGGCTTCGTTTCTTTTCCGATGAAATGGGAAGAAACTTTATTTTAACGCTTAAATATCAATTTTAATTACTTAAATCAAAAAAAATGAAAAATATTTTTAAAAATACAACATTGATCGCAGGACTTTTGTTATTATCAGCTTCTTTTAGCATAACCTCTTGTAACAGAAGCGATGATGAAGCAGATGACCTTCCTCAGGAAGAACTTTCCGATGTTCTTTTGAAGGTAACGGATGAAGCTACAGGAACTTCTGTGGTTTATGATTATCAGGTAAACAGTACAACCAATCCTAATGTTCAGGTAACGAACGGGCATACGTATAATGTAGAAGTTATTTTCAAGAACGGGAATGAAGATGCCACACAGGAAATCAAAGATGCAAAAGACGAACACTTTTTAGTCTATAATTTCCCGAATTCTGATATTACCCTGACCCGTACGGATGATGCAAGCTCTACCAGAGAAGGCGGAATCAGAGTAGGCCTCAAAACAAAATGGGTGGTAAATAAAGCGGTAAAAAATGCTTCTGCGCCGGCCCAGCTGGTACTTACCTTGTTCCATGAACCCGTAACGGTTTCCGAAGCTTCTTCAGTAAGCGGAAACGGCGTGGTATACGGAGCTCACACCGGAGGAGAAACAGATGCACAGGCAAATTATAATATTACCAATTAATATATTATCCTTAATCTTGTTAGCAAAAACCCATTGGATTGTTTCAATGGGTTTTTATTTAACACTATTTAGCTTTTAAGTTGAGTTTAAATGGGTGATTTTGATAAAAATTTCCTATTTTTGCAACCTAAAATTTTAATCAATAATGAAGGTTACCGCAAAAAACCATGATGATGTAAGTGCATTGCTTACAGTAACATTGGAGAAATCTGACTACAAAGATAAAGTAGAAAAGCAATTGATTAATTATGCTAAGAACGCACAGGTTCCCGGTTTCAGAAAGGGGAAAGTGCCTTTGAGTATGGTTAGAAAACAATATGAAGCAGGTATTGCATTCGAGGAAATCAACAAGCAGGTTTCTGATGCTCTGAACGGCTATGTTAATGACAACAAACTAAGATTGGTTGGTCAGCCGGTTCCTCAGCCAGTGAATGAGTTCGATTACAATGCAGATCAGCTGGAAGTTGCTTTCGAAGTAGGATATGAGCCTGAATTCACTATAGATTTAGCTAAATACGAAGCCCCTCACTACAAAGTGGAAGCTTCTGAAAAAGAAATCAACAAGAGTATTGAAAACATGCAGAAGCGTTTCGCGGAGCAGGTTCCTCAGGAAGAAATTACCGATGAGTCTTATATCGCTTTGGAAGTTTCTCAGGTTGTTGAAGAAAATGCTGAAGGAGAGCACCACCACCAGCCGAAAAACGTTACCGTTACTGCTGAAAACAAAGAAGCTTTCCAATTGGTGAAAGACCTGAAAATGGACGGTTCTGTAAAAGTAAGCAAAGAGACGCTTGCCGGTAATGAAGAATTGGCTAAGGAATTAGGATTCTCCAAAGAAGAAGCTGAGCACTTACACCACAATGAAGTAGAGGTAAAAGTAAAAGATTTTTATTCTCTGAACCTTGGTGAGCTTAACCAGGATCTTTTCGATAAAGTATACGGCGAAGGGAACATCAAGTCTGAAGAAGAGCTTAAAGAAAAAGTAAAATCAGAATTGGACGAATATTTCCAGCAGAATGCAGATGTTCATTTTGTGAACAAAGTATTGGAGCAGGTTTCTGAAAAAGAAGAGGTAAAGCTTCCTGAAGAATTCCTAGTAAAATGGTTGCTGTTCTCTAACCAGAATATCCAGTCCGAAGACCAGGCTAAAGAAATCCTTGAATCTGAGAAAAACCAGCTGAAGCATCAGATCATCGAAGGAAAACTGATGACGGATAACAACATCCAGTTAGATTATGCAGATGTTTTAGGTCAGGCAGAGCAGTTGGTAAGAAACCAGCTGGCCATCTACGGAATCCACCACTTAGGTGATGAGGAAATCCAGAAATATGCGGTTGAAATGCTGAAAGACCAGGAGCAGGTAAGACAGATCTCTTCTGAAGTAGCCATGACAAAGCTGAAAGACGTTATCCTTGAAAAAGCAACGAAGAAAGAAACGGCCATTTCTCACGACGAGTTTCTTGAAGAACTTAAGAAGTAATCTTATTTTATTATAAATATTTGAAAAACCACCGGCCATCCGGTGGTTTTTTATTAGTGAATCATTAAATGTTTATCATTCAATATTCCTATATTTACGCTCTAAACTTACTATATGAAAAAAATCATCATCCCGTTTTTCTGTGCTGTGCTTTTTGCTGCTCCCATGGCTGCACAGCAGACTACTGCCGCTCCTGCTAAAACAGAAGCCGTAAAATCTAAATTATCTTCTAAAGAAGTCATTGATAATTACCTGAAGGCGCTAGGAGGAAAGGATAAGCTGCAGGCTGTTAAAACAACGGTTATTGAAAACACCCTTACCGTACCGGGAATGCCTGCTGAGGTGACCATGGTGACTAAAAAAATGGGTAACAAATTCAAATCCGAACAATCTGTAATGGGCCAGAAAATGGTTCAGTCTTTTGATGGGGAAAAAGGCTATTTTGACCAGATGGGAACCAAAAATGCAATTCCCGCGGATAAAATTGCAGAATTGAAGAAAAGCATGGTGATTGATGCACTGGCTTATAATCCGTCTAATTATACCAATGTAACCATTGAAAAATTGGACGGGAAAGAGTACAATGTCCTGAGTTCAGACAAAGGGAAATTCTATTTTGATGCTTCTACGGGATTATTATACAAGTCTTCTGCAGCAGAAGGAAGTGCCTTAATAAAAAGTTATATGACCGTTGACGGTATAAAATTTCCACAGGAAATTGATGCAGAAGGGAACGGACAGAAAGTGACCATCAAAACCGTAAAAGTGATCATGAATTCAGGGGTTACAGAAGCAGATTTTCAATAAACAGTTAAATTTAACATTATATAACCGGGTTTTTCCCGGTTTTTTGATGCCCATTTTTAACTTAAGTTTAACTAAAAAAGATAATCCGGATAAAACGGGAATTGATAATTTTGTCCACAAGGGACACAAAACAAAATAACGAAAAAGAATGGGTTCTTCAGTAACTGAATCTCTATTGTGCTGTTTGTTAGATTTTTACGTACTGTACCGTTAAGATTCAGTCATTTTTTTTGCTTGAAATGTCCTTTAATGGTGAATAATCAGTACCTTTAAATTTAAAAACTTAATAATCAAAAACGATATGAGAAAAATGTTTTCTTCACTGGCAGCAGTTGTTTTAATGTCTGCCAGTGGCTTTGCACAAAACATTCCTGCAGATCCTTCTGTAAGAATCGGTACGCTTCCGAACGGGATGAAGTACTACATCAGAAAAAACACGCTTCCTGAAAAAAAGGTTGATTTCAGGCTGGCCATCAACGCAGGATCTATCCTGGAGGATGAAAACCAGAGAGGCCTTGCCCATTTTATGGAACACATGAACTTTAACGGGACAAAAAATTTTCCGGATAACAAGCTGGTAGACTTCCTGCAGTCAATCGGGGTAAAGTTCGGGCAGCACCTTAATGCCTATACGGGTTTTGATGAGACCGTGTATATGCTTCCCGTTCCTTTGGATAAACCGGGAAATCTGGATGCCGGCCTGAAGGTGATGGAAGACTGGGCGTTCAATGCAACGCTTTCGGATGAACAGATCAATAAAGAAAGAGGCGTTGTTCTGGAAGAGTTAAGATTGGGATTAGGGGCTGATAAAAGAATGTCAGACAAATATCTTCCGAAACTATTATATAAATCACAGTATGCCAACAGGCTGCCGATTGGTAAAAAAGAGGTGCTGGAAAACTTTAAGCCTGAAGTGATCCGTCAGTTCCATACAGACTGGTACAGGCCGGACCTGATGGCGCTTGTAGTGGTGGGCGATATCAATGTGGATGATGTTGAAAAGAAAATCAAAGATAATTTCAGCAAGTATAAAAACCCTTCAAAAACAAAAGAAAGAAAAGCATTCGATCTGCCGAACCATAAAGAAACACTGGTGGCAGTTGAAACCGATCCGGATGCTACCAGTTCAATGGTACAGTTTGTCATGAAAGACACGGAAGCTTATGAGCCGGATGTAACCGTTGAACAGTACAACCAGAGCATCATTGAAAGCCTTACGTCCACCATGCTGAACAACCGGTTAAGCGAGCTGGTGAATTCCACCAATCCTCCTTTTACCTACGGTTCTGTATATCACGGCGGCACTTATGCCCGAAGCAAGGAAGGATTTCAGGGGTTTGCGATGGTAAAAGAAGGCAACCAGCTGAACGCACTGAAAGTTCTTCTGGAAGAAACGGAAAGAGCCAAAAGATTCGGGTTTACGCAGACGGAATTAGACCGGGCAAAAGCTCAGGTTTTATCCGGTATGGAAAGAACATACAACAACCGGGACAAAACGGAAAGCAATATCCTGGTAGATGAATATGTAAGGAATTTCCTTGAGCAGGAACCGATGCCGGGAATTGCATGGGAATATGAAGACACCAAAAAGTTCTTGCCTTCCGTAACATTGGCCCAGACCAATGAAGTCATTAAGAAGTTTGTAAAAGACGACAGCAGGGTAGTGGTGATTACCGGCCCTAAAAAAGATAATGTAGCCATGCCGACGGAAGCAATGGTACTGAATACGTTTGAGAGCATTAAAATGGCAGACCTTAAGCCATATCAGGAAAAAGCAACCATCAAAAGCCTGGTAAAGCCTTTCAAATCTGAAGGGAAAATTGCCAAAACAGAAACCGATGCAAAATTGGGAACCACGACCTGGACATTGAACAACGGCGCAAAAGTAACATTCAAAAAGACCGATTTCAAGGATGATGAAATTGTTTTCTCTGCAAGAAGTATGGGCGGAAGCTCTTTAATCAATGACACGGATTACAATAAAACCCAGTTCGCTTTCCCTGCTCTGACGGAAGCCGGAGTTAACGGATTCTCAAAAGCCGAACTCACCAATTACCTGGCCGGGAAACAGGTAAATGTAAATCCTTCCGTAGGACCTTTATATGAAGGCATTTCCGGGAGAACCACACAGAAAGACCTTGGGACAGCCCTTGAGCTGATGTATGCTTATTTCACGGGATTAAATTACAATCCTGATGCATTCAATGCCTATAAAACCAAGCAGTCGGCTATGCTGGACAACCTGCTGTCTAACCCGCAGTTTTACTTTTCCAGCGAGCATGCAAAGTTTATGAACCAGAAGAACCCGAGGTTTATCGGGATCATTCCTATGGAGAAAGACTGGGCTAATACAGATTATAAAAAAGCATATGGTATTTATAAAGAACGTTTTGCCAATGCAGGGAACTTCCATTTCTATTTCGTAGGGAATATTGATGAACCTGCTTTTAAGAATGAAGTGCTGCAGTATATTGCCAGTCTTCCATCATCGGGAAAACCTGCCAATTTCAGAGATACCGGTTACCGGCAGATGACGGGAGATTTTACCAGGACTTATAAAAAAGGAAAAGATCCTAAAAGCATGGTGACCATTTCTTATATCGGGGAAACTCCTTATAACGAAAAAGAAGCATTGGCACTGGAAGCGTTAGGCGAAGTAGCCACTATTAAAGTGATTGAAAAGCTGAGAGAAGAGGAAAGCGGAATCTACGGAGGCGGTGCCAGAGGCGGAATCTACAGAGTGCCATACAGCAATTACAATTTCAGCATCAGTTTTCCCTGCGGTCCTGAAAATGCTGAAAAACTGACCAAAAGCGCTATGGCCGAACTCCAGAAGCTGGTAGACAAAGGCCCGGAACAAAAGGATCTCGACAAATATAAAGAAGGAGAATACAATGATCTTAAAACAAGCATGAAAGACAATATGTTCTGGATGAATGCCCTGACGAAAAACCAGATGGACGGAAGCGATAAATATGAAATCCTGAACCATGAAGAAAAGGTAAAAGCTTTAACGGTGAAGGACCTTCAGGATGTCGGTAAAAAATACCTGACCAAAGGAAGGATCGTAGCAACCCTGATGCCGGAAGACGGATGGGAGAATGCCAAAAAAGAAGATCCTGAAAAAACGGGAGCCGTTACCGTAACAACAGGAGCTGCAAATTAAGCGGCTTTTCAATTGATAAAATCCGCCCCGTAAATTTTACGGGGCGGATTTATTATTTTATTTCAAATCACATGATACTGAAGAAAAGGCTTTTTCTGTATCATCATCGTTATATGACATTAACCTGCATCTGTAATAGATGAAACAGGCATTTTAAAAACGTAAGGATTAATAATCATATTATGATCCAGTATGTAAAACAGGTTAATTTATGAACCGTACTCTTGCTTCCATTCTTCAGCCGCTTCACACATTACATCATAAAAATCTACACCGTACTTGCGGATCAGAGGGGTTTTCAGGAATTTATAAACCGGAACCTGCAATTCCCTTCCCAAGGTGCATGCATCACTACAGACGCTCCACTCGTGGTAGTTCAGTGCGGTAAAAGAAGAGTATTCCGTCACCCGGATCGGGTATAAATGGCAGGAAATGGGTTTCTGCCAGTCTATGGCCCCGTCTTCGTAAGCTTTCTCGATGCCGCATTTGGTAATTCCCCTTTCGTCGAAGGTTACGTATGCGCACTCCGCATCTTCCACCATAGGCGTTACATACATTCCGTCCATCGGGTCAGTGGTCCAGGTTCCCTGTTCCTCCAGTGCTTTGATGCCGTCCTGGGTAAGATAAGGTTTTACTTTATCAAAAATATGATCTAAAATCACCAATTCATCCTTGTCAAGCGGAGCACCTACATCTCCCTCTACGCAGCACGCGCCTTTACATTTCGTAAGGTTACATACAAACTCTTCAGAAAAAATATCTTCGGAGATCAATTTATCGTCTATCTGAATCATAATCTTTAAAATAAATCAAAATAAGTTCCGGCCTTAAAACCGATTAAGCTGAAAATAATTACCCATAAGCTTACTTCCTGCATCCAGTATCTGGGTAAAAACTTCAGCATTCTGCTGATGATAATCGTGGAAGGAAAGGCAAGAAGCAGTAAATATTCATAACTTTTATTCATGTAAAGAATAATCGTAATAAGCTGTGCTATAGAGAAAACCAGCAGGAAGGTATATTTGTACCTGCTGACCGGGCTCTTTTTATTGTAATTCTTAAAATGGTCGTATACCGCATACACCAGCATACAGGCAATCAGGGCCAAAGGGATCAGTTCTTCATAGTCTGTCACCATTTTTATCTTTCCGAAGGGGAAATAATCCTGGTTCCAGGAAGTGAAATTTATAAAGAACATGACAGAAAAATAACTGAAGGCAATTAAGATAATCCCCAGAAAGAACCTGAAAATATTCAGCCCGATCCTTTCCGAAGTAGCCACCACGTGGATCATCACGAAAACCGCCATCGGCCATGTTGTAGGCAGAAAAATAAAATTAAGGGCTACAATAGATCCTACCAGAACGTAAGACTTCTTGCGGATGTCCTCATTGGTACTGGTCAGAAGCAGCAAAAGAAAAGAATTCGTAAGCAGGGCAACGGCAAGCCCAACATCTATTTTACCGGGATAAAGCCCGAAAATAAAAAATGTATACAGAAATAGAGGCAGATGGGTCTGGTAATTCAGCGCAATGCTGTGAAAACAGAAATACCCCAAAGCAATGCCCAGAAAAGTAATGCCTGCGATTACTGCTTCATAAGTGTTGAAATTCAGAAAGTTAAAAGATATTACTATTAACAGAAGAAAACCAATATAGACCGGGATTGAAAAAATATTGCTTTCTTTTGAAAGTAATCTAAACATTTTTTATAAATTTGTACAAAGTTAATTTAAAAAAGGAAAATAATGACGTCTTTCTTTCTATTCTTGAGCAAAGTTTTCAAATGGTCTTTCGGTTTCTTTGATACTTTCGGTAATGTGCTAAACTGGATTCTGTTTATTGTTTGCTGCGTATTATTTACGTACTGGTGCTACGTTCTGGTAGCTACCTTAGGTGGAGATAAAGATAAAGACTATTATTCTCCAACGGAGGGTAAGAATCCTTACTACGATCCGAATATCTATAAAAAAGAAGGTTAATTAATTGGTTATATAGTAAAAAGCCGGTCAGATAATTTATTTGTCCGGCTTTTTTAATGGGGTTATAATCAGTTTGATTTATTTATGATCGTGTATCGGAAGCACCAGGACCGGGATATCAGAATCCCTGGTAATCCCTTTGGTAAGGCTTCCTACAAATACATCGTAGATCCCGCTTCTTCCGTGGGAGCCCATTACAATGAAGTCCGCATTCTTCGTCTGGGCATATTCAAGGATAATGTCTTTTGCAATGCCCTGTTTCAGAAGATGCTCACAATCCACACCATCAGCCAGGATTCTCTGCTGTATCACATTCAGCTGTACCAGTTCTTCCCGGATTTCATTCTCTTCCACCTCAGGGAAATACTGGAATCCCATATCACCGATGGCAAAACCGATGTCCGAAGGCGCAACATGAATCAGAAAAATCCTTCCGTTCACCTGTTTTGCAAATTTTACCGCTCCATTGACAAGCTCTTCTGTTCTGTCCCCAAAATCTACGGGTAATACAATATTTACCATGACCTTTAATTTGTGTACTAAAGATAAGAAAATTATGCCAGAACAGATGATGAATTCCTTACAATATCCGGATATCAAGAATTTTTTGGTCTTCCAGATAAGCTTCAAGAATGTCATTTTCCTCAACTTTTCCGACTCCTTTCGGGGTTCCTGTAAAAATCAGGTCGCCTACCCTTAAAGTAAAGTACTGGGACACAAATGCGATAATATCGTCAACGGTAAATATCATATCTTTTGTATTTCCGTCCTGTACTTTTTCTTTGTTTTTCAGCAGGCTGAAATTCAGGGATTCAAGGCTGTAATCCCCTTTTTTAAAGAAATTGCCTACTACTGCAGAGCCGTCAAAACCTTTGGCGAGTTCCCACGGAAGGCCTTTGGATTTCAGGTCGCTCTGAAGGTCGCGTGCCGTAAAGTCAATTCCCAGACCGACTTCTTCATAATGTTTGTGGGCAGACTCTTTCAGGATGTATTTTCCCCCTTTCGAAATCTTCACAACCACTTCCAGTTCATAATGAACATCATCCGAAAATTCCGGAATATAAAAATCGTTGCCTTTCAGGACCGCCGTGTCCGGCTTCATGAAAATGACCGGTTTGTCAGGGATCTCGTTTCCTAATTCTTTGGCGTGTTCACCGTAATTTCTTCCGATACAGATTATTTTCATAATGTTATTTTATTACTTACTGTTTATTGCTTAATTTTTTCAGGAGCTGTTTCCCGCTTTCCGCTGTATCTTTTGTTCCGCGGCGCTGCACAAAAGGATGCCGCTGCAATCGGGGCTAAGGCTGTATTAATTTTTTTCAACGTCTCAAAATAACTGCCATTTCTGTCATTCCGCAGAATCCGGGCATGAATTTCGGATCACTCTCTGGAACTTTGCTCAGATTCCTCAGGTATGACAAACAGGATGAAAACCTTTAACTGCAAGTGTCAGAAATGTCATACTTAGCCTGCCAAAGCATTTCTCCTCATTTTATCTAATGTTCAAACCCGTTTCCACAGTAATAGCAGACAAACTTATGGCTCGTTAAAATCGAAATCCCGAAGAAGCTCGTGGCGCTGTCGTCTCTGTAGATATGGTTGGAGCCGCATTTCGGACATACAAAATCAAATGCCGGATCCCCGATCGTATGCTCTACTTCCAGCGGAAATTCTTCGTTTTCCTTATAATCCTGTAATACCTGCTGCGCTTTTTCAAGGTCATCTTCAAAAACCTGAAGCTGAATGCCGCCCACGGCTTGGGAAAGCAGCCAGTCCGACTGGATCAGCTGTTCATTCGCAATGAAGCTGTTGATGCCGCTTTCAGCCAGGATCTGTTTGTCCCTGTTCGCCTGAAGGGCCGTTTCGTAAAATCTGAATTTAACAAGCTCGCTCATCTCTAAAATTTACTGGATAACTGGATTTTTGTAAACACTTTCTTGGTATATAAAGGAAAATCGGCGTTCTGAAGCCATCCGTAATAGCCGATATCTTTTTTGAAAACGGATTTCACACTCTGGCCTTTGTACTTCCCGAACGCAAAAATTTCTTCATTTTTTTCATTGAAATGAATCATGCCTGCCAGGTCTGCAAATTTATTCTGGGTTGAAAATTCGCTCAGATCTGTAATTTCTTTTGGAACATCATCATATTTTCCAACCTGGGCATCCAGAACTTCAAAGGTCGCCATCACGTCAGCCTCTGCAGAATGGGCATTTTCCAAGGCTTTTCCACAATAAAACTGATAGGCAGCGCCTAAGTTTCTCGGCTCTTTCTTAAAGAAAATCGTCTGTGCGTCTACCAATTTGAATTTGCTCAAATCAAAATCATAGTCAGCACGCAGCAGTTCTTCGGCCAGTAGCGGGACGTCAAACCGGTTGGAGTTATAACCTCCTAAATCTGCACCGGTGATCATTTCCAAAACTTTTGAAGCAATTTCCCGGAAAGTAGGCGCATCTTTTACGTCTTCATCATAAATTCCGTGGATCTCGCTGCTTTCTTTCGGGATCGGCATTTCAGGATTGACTTTCCATGTTTTGCTTTCGCGGGAAGCATCGGGATTCACCTTTAAGATACAGATTTCTACGATCCGGTCTTTCCCGATATTCGTTCCTGTGGTTTCTAAGTCAAAAATACAAAGAGGTTTATATAATTTTAAGTTCATTATTTAAATTTGAAAATATGTTAATTTGATAATTTGAAAATGTCCATAAAGAATATCTGTCTTTACGTGTCTTCCGGTTTAACGGAGCTGTTTATGAAAGGCCATTGAAATAAAGATATAATAAATAATCACCACCGGGATCCCGGCAGCTTTAAAAATAAGTAAGATAATAACAGAACCTGCCAGTAAAGCCAGTTTAGGATAATTATCCTGCAGCTTCATTGATCTGAACTTCATCGCGATCATTTTTATGGGACTGATCAGGAGCCATGAGGAAATAACCGTTAGCAAAACAAGTAAAATTTCACTGGATAACAGAAATTCAAAGCTTCCGTTTTCTTTAAAAGCATAATATAACCCGAAAATAAGAATCGTATTGGAGGGAGTATTCAGTCCTTTGAAATAATATTTCTGGTCCTCGTCCAGATTGAAGATAGCCAGCCTGAGGCAAGAAAACAGAGTGATCAACAACCCGAAATATTTAATTTCAAAAGGCAGATGAACTCCTGAAATGTCACTCCCGAACGGTTCCAAGATCTTAAACATCGTCAGTCCCGGAACCACTCCGAAGCTTACCATATCAGCCAAGGAATCCAGCTGGACCCCTAAATTGGAGTTTGCTTTTAATGCTCTTGCCACAAAACCGTCAAAGAAATCTAAGACCAGGGAAAAAATAAGGCAGACCGCCGTTGTTTCATAGTTACCCAGAATAAGATGGATGGCGCCTACACAGCCGGAAAACAGGTTTCCTAAGGTGATGGCATTGGCAAGATTATTTTTTATAAAGTTCATAGCCGCAAAATTAAAACAATATATCAATGCAGCAATATACCAATTTGCAATGTAAGCCATTATCATTTATCATTTTTAAGCATTGCTCATTACTAATCCCATTGTCCTGCTTTGATTTCCGGATTTTCAAATTGTTAAATTAATTTGAATTTGATGTAAATTTGCGCCATGAAATTGTTTAAAGAAAGCAGGGCGCAGGAAATTCTGGTACTGCTGTACAGGATTTTTTTAGCTTATTTTTTCTATCAGGCTGCCCGTTTTCTGTTTTGGTACTTCAACAGAGACCTGATAAAGGTTGATTCCGTCTCTGATTATTTCATTCTTTCCTGGCACGGAACTGCATTTGATACTACAGCTATCTTATATGTCAATGCCCTGTTTATCCTGTTAAGTATTATTCCTGCAATTGTCAATACCCAAAAAAGGTACCAGAAATTCCTTTTCCGGCTGTATTTTATCACCAACGGAATTGCCTATGCGATGAATTTCGGGGATATGGTCTATTTCAGGTTTTCCCAGATGAGGCTGACTTCTGCAGCACTTCAGGTAGCCCGGCATGAAGATAATATTTTCAAAGTGTTCGCCGTTTCCATCATGCAGAATCCGTATGTTTTATTATGGTTTGCCGCACTGATGTGGCTTTGGGTCTTTCTTTACAGGAAAGTAAAAATACCGGAAAGGAAACCTGTAAAATGGGTGCCGTATTTTATTTGGTCGGCCATTGCGCTTTGCCTGACGGCAGTATTGGCAATCGGAGGGATCCGTGGAGATTTTAAACACAGCACCAGGCCGATTAACCTGGTAGATGCCAACCGTTTCGTAAAACTTCCCGCTCAGGGAAATATGGTACTGAACAGTACATTTTCTTTTTTCCGGACACTGAATACGAACAATTTTAAGGAAGTTCATTTTGTAGATGAAAAATTTATCAATGACCATATCCATCCGTATAAAATTTACGAAAGAAAAGTAACTTCCAGACCCAATATCGTGATTTTTATTGTGGAATCATTCAGCAGGGAATACTCAGGGGCTTTCAATAAAGATAAGCATATCAAGGACTATGTATCTTATACGCCGTTCATCGACAGCTTAGCGAGTGAAAGCCTGATTTTCCCCAATACCTTTGCTAACGGAAGGCAGTCAATTCACGGGATGAGCTCTGTTCTGGCCGGAATCCCGAGTTTAACGGATGCATTTACCAGCTCGCCTTACTCCAACCAGAAAATACAGTCTATTGTTTCAGTTTGTAACGAAATGGGCTACGATACCTCTTTCTATCATGGTGCTCCGAATGGTTCGATGGGCTTTCTGGGCTTTGGGAATATTCTGGGTTTCAAACATTATTTCGGGAAAACCGAATACAACAACGATAAAGATTTTGACGGGATGTGGGCCATCTGGGACGAGCCTTTTTTACAGTATTTCTCGAAGAATACTGGCAAAACACAGCCTTTCATGGCTGCGGTTTTCACAGCTTCATCGCACCATCCTTTCAAAATCCCCGAACAGTACAGCGGAAAGTTTAAAAAAGGGAAAAACCAGATGCATGAACCGATCCAGTATACCGATTATGCGATCAAAAAGTATTTTGAAACGGCCAGGAAGCAGCCCTGGTTCCATAATACGGTTTTTGTCTTTACAGGCGACCACACCAATGAAGTATATTATCCTGAATATGAGAAAATAATGAACCGTTTTGCTGTCCCTCTTATATTTTATTCCCCGAATCCTGAATACCGTCTGAAAGGCGTTGACCATGAGCCTGCTCAGCAGATTGATATATATCCTACCCTTGCAGACCTGATCGGGTACAACAAAAAGATAAGGAGCTGGGGAAGAAGCCTGGTAAGCGAAAAGAAATATGCTCCGGTTATTGCCAATTCGGACGGTACTGTGGAACAGTTCATCATCGGGAATTATATCTACCGTTTTGACGGGAAAGAAGTGCTGGGGATTTTCGACAGGACAGATTTAGGCCTGGAAAAAAACCTTTCAGATCAGCTTAAAAACAGCCCCGAAGCCCGAAAAGGAAAACAGGTCGCCAAAGCCTGGTACCAGGATTATATGGACAGGGTCATGAACAGGAAAATGTATTAAGGTGATCATCAGGATATCATGTATTAAAAGTAGTGAACTTATTTTCCGTGGCTTCACTTATAAATATCCTCACAATACCTTGTAATCTCCGGCATCTATGTTCCGGATAATAAATTTTTTTGTTTATTTGAATTTAATTTATATTTTTAGCGGTAAATTGACAACAGAAATTTATTATTGAAATTAAAACGGTAAAGAATATGAAAAAATTATTATTGACATTCGTTCTGTCTTTGTTTGGCGTAATGTCGTTTGCTCAGATTGAAGGGAAATGGAAGACCATAGATGACGAAACCAAACAGGCTAAGTCTATTGTGGAAATCTATAAGAAGGGAGACCAGTACTATGGCAAGATTTCTCAGCTGCTGATAAAGCCTGCAAGTTCTACCTGTACGGAATGTAAAGATGACAGAAAAGGGAAGCCGATCTTAGGGCTTGAGATTATCAGAGGACTCAAAAAAGAAAGTGATGAATTTACCGGAGGAACGATTACCGACCCTAAGTCTGGCAAAACATATAAATGTACCATTACAAAAAGCGGTGACAAACTGAATGTAAGAGGATATGTAGGCGTTTCTATGTTTGGAAGATCACAGACATGGCAGAAAGTTAATTAATTAACATTAAATAAAATTAATCAGCGGCATTTCATTAAATGAGATGCCGTTTTTATATGTACATCATAAAAAAACACTATTTTTGTACTCTAAATTTTTCAAATAAATATGGCAGAATATACTTTTCGTGAGGTAATTGCACAGGCAATGAGCGAGGAAATGCGTAAAGACGAATCCATTTTTTTAATGGGGGAGGAAGTAGCAGAATACAATGGTGCATATAAGGCTTCAAAAGGAATGCTGGATGAGTTTGGCCCTAAAAGAATAATCGATACACCTATTGCTGAACTTGGTTTTACAGGGATTGCCGTAGGTGCTGCGATGAACGGTAACAGGCCTATTGTAGAGTATATGACATTCAATTTCTCTCTTGTGGGGATTGATCAGATTATCAACAACGCGGCTAAAATCCGCCAGATGAGCGGCGGACAGTGGAACTGTCCTATCGTTTTCCGTGGTCCTACCGCTTCGGCAGGCCAATTGGGGGCAACACACTCTCAGGCTTTTGAAAACTGGTTTGCCAATGTTCCGGGCCTTAAAGTGGTGGTTCCGTCCAATCCGTATGACGCAAAAGGATTGTTAAAGACAGCGATTCAGGATAATGATCCGGTTATTTTCATGGAGTCTGAGCAGATGTACGGTGATAAAATGGAAATTCCCGAAGAAGAATATTACTTACCGATCGGAAAGGCAGATATCAAGAAAGAAGGAACCGATGTTACTTTGGTTTCTTTCGGGAAAATTATGAAGCTGGCGATTCAGGCAGCCGAAGATATGGAAAAAGAAGGGATCTCTGTTGAGGTGATCGACCTTAGAACCGTTCGTCCTTTAGATTTCGATACCGTATTGGCATCAGTAAAGAAAACAAACAGGCTGGTTATTCTGGAAGAAGCATGGCCGTTTGGTTCAGTATCTTCAGAAATCACGTATATGGTACAGCAGAAAGCATTCGATTATCTGGATGCCCCAATCAAGAGGATCACTACTCCTGATGCGCCTGCACCGTACTCCGCAGCTTTGTTTGCAGAATGGTTCCCTAAACTTGAAAAAGTAAAAGAAGAGATTAAAAAAGCAATGTACGTAAAGTAATTGCAATGATTATAGAGAAAAACTTCCGAAAGGAAGTTTTTTCATTTATTATATTCATGAATAAAAATTCACGGGGATGTAAATTTGATTTAAATTTGCGCTTTTAAAAATAAAATTAGCTATATGGCAGAAGGTATAGAAGGCGGTCATCATTTTGACATTAAGAAGCTTTCTTTCATTGGAATTTTGGTTTCTCTTGGGATTGTTTTCGGAGATATTGGTACTTCACCGCTTTATGTAATGAAAGCAATCGTCAACGCCAGAGAAAGCGGAAGCACGATGCCTTTCAATGAATATATAGAGGGAGCACTGTCCTGTATTATATGGACACTGACGCTCCAGACCACCATCAAATATGTTATTATTGCCCTTAGGGCAGATAACAAAGGAGAAGGCGGGATTTTAGCACTGTTTTCTTTAGTCAAGAACCTGAAAAAAGGATGGCTGTACCTTATCGCGATCGTGGGAGCGGCAGCACTGGTTGCAGATGGAGTTATTACGCCTTCGCTTACGGTAATGTCCGCCATTGAAGGCCTGGAAATATACAATCCCCATACGCCTGTAGTTCCTATTACCATTGCGATCTTAATTGTAATTTTCGTAATCCAGCAATTCGGGACCAGTTTTATCGGGAAGTTCTTCGGCCCGGTAATGGTGATCTGGTTTCTGGTTTTAGGCGGTTTGGGACTGTCGCATCTAAGTGAAAATATTGAGATCCTAAGGTCTTTTAATCCTTATTACGGCTATAAGCTGATTGCCCATTCACCCAGTGCTATTGTTATCCTGGGCGCTGTGTTCCTTTGTACGACAGGGGCGGAGGCATTGTATTCTGACCTGGGCCATTGTGGCGCCAAAAACATCAGGCTGAGTTGGGCATTTGTTAAAATCATGCTGATTTTAAACTACCTTGGACAGGGAGCGTGGCTGTTGACGAATTACAACAAACCCGGTTTTTCTGTGGTCAATCCTTTCTTTGGGATCATGGAAGAATGGATGGTTATTCCGGGCGTTATCCTGGCAACTGCAGCAGCGGTCATTGCCAGCCAGGCCTTGATTACCGGTTCGTTCACCATTTTCTCTGAAGCCATGTCGCTTAACTTATGGCCGAATCAGAAAATTGATTATCCATCAGGGGTAAAGGGGCAGATGTATATCCCGAGAATCAACTGGGGGCTTTTGCTGTTCTGTATCGTGGTGGTTCTCCATTTCAAGGAGTCTGGTAAAATGGAAGCGGCCTACGGCCTCTCCATAACCGTAACCATGCTGATGACAACCATTCTTCTGGTTTTCTGGCTGTTGAAACGCAGGGTTAACAAATTGATTATTCTCTTCTTTGCATTGATCTATATGGCCATTGAGCTTGGGTTCTTCAGTGCCAATATCATTAAATTCTTTGAAGGAGGCTGGATCACGGTTATCTTAGCCGGCTTTATAGGAGTCTGCATGTATGCCTGGTACAACGGAAGATCCATTAAAACAAAATTCATCAAATTCATTAAACTGGAAAATTATATCCCGATTATAAAGGACATGAAGCTTGATGAAACCATTCCTAAATATGCCACCAACCTCGCTTATCTGAGCAGGGCAAAAAGAAACGATGAAATAGAATCAAAAATTATCTATTCCATTATTAAGAAACAGCCGAAAAGAGCGGATCATTATTTTATTCTGAGTATTACCAATCAGGAAGATCCCTACACCTTTAAATATTCGGTGGATGAAGTGCTCCCGGGCACAATTTACAAGATTAATTTCATGCTGGGATTCAAGATGGACAGAAGGATCAATGACTATTTTGATATGGTATTGAGGGATTTAATGGCAGACGGCGTAATCCCTTCACGCAGCAGCCATCCTTCTTTAAGAGCCCATAATATTCCGCCCGACCTGAAGTATGTTATTATCGATAATACCTATATTAACGATATACTTCTTACCGTAAAAGAGAAAATTATCCTTAATATCTATAACTTTGTTAAATATGTAGGCAGTGATGACTTCAAGGCATGGGGAATCACTTCCCATAATGTAGTGGTGGAATCTGCGCCTATGACGGAAGATTGCGTAGGGAAATCCAAGATCCAGCAGTGTGAATACATCCGTCATAACAGTTAAATTCTTTAACACTGCGTTACAATACGTATGTAAATAAAAATCAATAAATTTGTAGATAATTTTTTTGATGGATACGATACAAAAAGAAAAGAATATTACACTGATAAAGGACGTTTTAAGAAACTACTTATTGGAAAAAGGTTTCCGGAATACGCCCGAACGATATACGATACTGGAAGAGATTTACAGTATGGATCACCACTTTAACGTTGATGATCTGTACCTGCTGATGCTGCAGAAAAAATACCATGTTTCAAAGGCTACCATTTACAATACCATTGAGATTTTTCTTGATGCAGGGCTGATCCGTAAGCATCAGTTCGGTGAAAAAACCCTTACTTCCTCATCTTATGAGAAATCTTATTTTGATAAACAGCATGACCACCTGGTGATTTACAAGAAAGACTCGGATAAGGAAATAGAAGAGATCATTGAATTTTGTGATCCGAGGATCCAGGGAATTAAAGAAGCCATTGAAGAGGCATTCGGTGTAAAAATAGATTCCCATTCGCTGTATTTTTATGGCACAAAGAATGACTAACCGATCATCTGTAAGACTGGTCTTTGTTTTATTGGTCTTTATTTCTACGTTTGCTTTTGCACAGGACAGCCAAAAACCTCTGCAGAAAGATCCGTACTTTACGCCCACGGCAGTTCCTAAAAAGAATGCTCCGCCTGCAGAAAAAGTAAAGCATATCCATTCTGATGAGCTGCGGAAAGATGAAAAGTATGACGGCAACAATTACTTTTCAGGGAATGTCCAGTTCGAGCATCAGGGTTCACTGCTGAATGCTGATCTCGTCATTGTTTATGAAGGCCAGAACTTCGTAAAGGCTGTAGGGAACGTAAAGCTCCAGAATTCGGATGGTTCCGTGATCACAGCGCAGGAAATGGAATATGACGGCAATACACAACGGGGAATCGCCAGAAAAAATGTAGTGCTTACCGATCCGAAGGGAACGGTTATTAAGACTGAAACCATGTATTATGACAGGGTTTCCAATCAGGCCTATTATAATACTGGAGGAACCATTAATGACGGTAAAAGCACAACTTATGCAAAGTCCGCTACCTATTTTCTCACGACACGGACCGTAGACCTTACCGGAAATGTGAAAATCGAGGATAAAGATTATACCCTGGAAGGCAGGAATGTAATCCAGAACCAGAATACCAATATTGTCGACATCAATGGGCCGACAACCATTACCAACAGGAAGAACCCGAAGAATTATATCTTTACCGAAAAAGGGAATTACAATATGAATTCCAAGGAAGCTTTTCTTTACAAGAATTCAAAGGTTCATTACAATGATAAAATCCTTACCGGTGATGAAATGTATTATAACCAGCTGTCCGGCTTCGGGAAAGCTACAGGAAACGTTACACTGGATGACCCGAAGGAAAACAGATGGATGAAAGGCGGATACGGAGAGATTTTCGAGAAGAAAGACTCTGCGATGATGACCAAAAATCCGTATGCGGTAAAAGCTCTGGAAAAAGACTCGATGTATTTTGCGGCAGACAGGATTATTTCTTTCCAGAAAACAGACCCTGCAGACATTACCGTAAAGAAAAGTTTTCTCCGGGCTTTCAGGAAAGGGAGGTTTTACAAATCCAATGCACAGGGAAGGGCAGACTCCATTGCGTTCAATGAAACAGACGGGGTGCTCCATATGTATACCGACCCTATTCTCTGGAGCAACGGAAAACAGGTAACCGGTGACAAAGTGGAAGCCTATTTTAACACCCGGACGGAAAGCATCGATTCTCTCAAAGTCATAGGAAATGCTTTTGCCATCAGCAAAGTGGATTCCCTTGATATGAAAGATGAATTCAACCAGATTAAAGGAAAACTTATGACCGTGTATTATGGTGAAGACAACAACATCAAAGAAGCAAAGGTCATTGGAAATGCGCAGTCCATTACGTATTCTGACGATGTAAATACACAGACCAAAAAGAAAGAAAGGATCGGGATTTCGCTGACGTCCTGCGGGATTATCGATGCGCTTTTTGAAGAGAAAGCCCTGTATATTGTAGCCTGCAATATCGGCGCTACTTCAGATACCTATCCGATGAGCAAAATTGAACCTGAAAGGCGGAAATTCCCGGATTTTAACTGGAATACAAAAGACAGGATCCTGAAATGGCAGGACATCCTGGTTGATACCCCGAATTATCCGGAAATACAGTATGAATCCGATAACACGCTGTATGATAAAGCCAAGGAAATTGTAGAAAAAGAAAAGGCCAAAGAAGAAGCCAAAAAACCAAAAAGAGTAAGAAGGTAATTCTTTTTTTATATAAAATCTTAAAGCAAGTAAACCACTCACCATTTTCTGTACGGAAAATGGTGAGTTATTTTATAAAATCGTTTTTATAACTGCCGTTTTGGGCATTTTTTATAAAACAGGAAAAATTTTTTTGGAAAATTTATTCAAAATACAGTGAATGTACAATCCTTATCACAATTAGGCTTTTAATAAGATAAATATTCAACGTTTGTTGAATTGCTTTGTGTTATTGTTATGATAAAATGATAATTTTTAATGAATGTGTATTTTAATTCAGTTTTTTATATATATTTACAGCGTAATTCAATTGAAATTATATTAATATTTTGTGATTTGGTGGTGTCGCTTACAGGTTTACTGTAAGCGATTTTTTTATTCTATCGGTTTAATTTCGGGATTTGATTAATGTTTTTTAGTTTTGCTGAAATTTTCAAAGAAAACAGGACATGCAAAAGGATTTTTTTATATATCAGGCACAGACTACCCGGTTCGCTGCAGGATTTGAGGTGGAAAGGGCAGAGGGAAGTTATATCTATGGGACTGACGGAAGGAAATATCTGGATTTCGTGGCAGGTGTTTCGGCCAATACCTTGGGCCATTCCCATCCCAAAATCGTCAGTGCGATTAAGGAACAGGCAGAAAAATACCTCCATGTAATGGTGTACGGAGAATATGCGCAGGAAAAACCGGTAGCCTTATGTAAGCTGCTGGCTGAAGCTACTCCCGATCCTTTGGAAATTACTTATCTGGTAAACAGCGGAGCGGAAGCGGTTGACGGAAGCCTGAAGCTTGCCAAAAGATATACCGGACGAGAAGAGATTGTTTCTTTTAAAAATTCTTATCACGGAAATACGCACGGGGCACTAAGCGTTTCAGGAAATGAAAACCATAAAAGAGAATTCCGCCCGCTGCTGCCTATGGTGTCTTTTATTGAATTCAATAATGAAAAGGATTTTGATAAAATTACGGAGAAGACAGCCTGTGTTATTCTTGAGACCATTCAAGGCGCGGCAGGGTTTTTAGTACCGGTGGATGATTATTTGATCAGATTAAAAAAGAGATGTGAGGAAGTAGGGGCTTTATTAATCCTGGATGAGATTCAGCCCGGATTCGGGAGAACCGGAAAGCTTTTCTCTTTTGAGCATTTCGGGATAGTTCCTGATATCCTGGTGATGGGGAAAGGAATGGGCGGCGGCGTTCCCGTAGGCGCTTTTATGAGCTCAAAGAAAATTATGGAAACCCTGGCACATTCCCCTAAGCTGGGCCATATTACCACTTTCGGAGGCAATCCGCTAATTGCAGCTTCCAGTTATGCTACCCTGAAAGAAGTTCTGGAAAGCGGCCTGATGGGTGAGGTGGATGAAAAAGAAAAACTCTTCCGTGAACTGCTGGTTCATCCCAGGATCAAGAATATCAACGGTAAAGGGCTGATGCTGGCGGTCAATCTCGGTACATCGGAATATACCCTGGAAGTGGCAAAAAGATGTATGGAAAAAGGGCTGATTGTTTTCTGGCAGCTGTACAGAAATGAATACATGAGAATTTCCCCTCCGCTTACCATTTCAAAGGACGAGATTACCGAGGGATGTAAAATTATTCTTGAGGTACTTAATGATTTGTAGGAAACAAAAAAATGTACTGACGATTTGTATAATAAGTTGAATAAAATGAATGACGGAGCTCTTTCAGAATTCATTTATACTCAATGTTACACTGGGGATTGACAGAAACCTGAAACGATACGGAAAATGGAATTTTTATTACGGAGCAGATTGTTTCTTCCGCTATTCAGATTACAATAAAACAGGATGGAGCAAAATGGGTTTCGGAAGAATAGGGTATAAAGCTGAATTTCCGTTTTTTAAAATTTATAGTCTGTATTAAAGATGATAACGCTTCACTTTGAAAGCGTTTTTCTGCTTGTTTGTATCCTGTTGTTCCGGAAAATTATACTAAACACATATTTAAAAATCTCTGATAAATATCATAAAGATTATCTAAAAAAATAAATACAATTTTGTGTAATAAAAAAATTAATTTATATATTGCGGGACGATAAAACAAAGATTATATGGCGAAACATAAAGTCCATTACGAGTTTCCAATGCACTGTTTATCAGAGATTTTATATGAATATCTGGCTACTGCGGAAGGATTGTCTGAATGGTTTGCGGATGATGTAACAGAGAAAGGAGATGATTTCTTTTTCAGCTGGGGAGGCGGCCCTGCCGAGAAAGCGACTTTGATTAGGTATAAGCCTGAAGGTTTCGTGCGTTTCAGATGGGAAGAAGATGAAGGGACCAAGAATTTTTTTGAAATGACCATCATAATCGATGATATTACGGAAGATCTGGCACTGAATATTACAGATTTCTGTGAAGAAGGAGATGAAGAGGAAAATGCCCTGTATTGGGAAAATCTTATTGAAAATCTTAGAATAAAATTAGGTGCCGCTTAAACGTAAGCTGTGCTGAATGATAAAACTGATGAACGATTTATCGTTCATTATTTTTTTATAAATAAATCGCGCTCACATTGGAAAATCAATATTTCACATCAGACGACATACATGTAAGAAACCGGGCTTTTCTCCTGGGCGATGCCGTAAAAGTTTCCTTTTTTATCAGGAATGCCAAACTGATCATGGACGAAGAATGTTATTTCTTCCTGATGGCCTCCATGAGAAAAATGAGAATGAATATTCCGCTATCCTATACACTGGAATTTTTTCAGACGCTTTTCACGCAGGAAATAATCGAAAGGAAAGGAATTACCGACGGGATTGTCAATTTTCAGGTCATGCGTAATACAGACGGGATTACGTTAGCAAAATCTTCGGTGTCCTATTTTTATGAAGTAACAGAAATGCAGGATGTTCTGGCTATGCACCATAGGCCGTTGGAACTGGATCTGATTAAGGAAATCAATATAAACAACAATCTTCTGAACAATATCCGTGTGCACAGCCCTGAAAATATCTATGGCGGAATTTATGCGCAGGAAAATGACCTGGACGATGTGATCCTCCTGAATCCCAATAAAAGAATTGCCCGTGCTACATCCGGTAACTTACTGTTCCTGGAAGGGGATGTCATTAAAGTGCCGAAACAGTCTGAAGGGGCCTATATTTCGCCACTGCTGGAGAATTTCGTTACATTCCTGCACAAAAATAACCTTGCCGATATACAGGAACATGAAATCATAGCCTTTGAATCCCAGAAAGCAGAAGAAATTATGCTGGTTTCTGATGAAAAAGGAATTTTCCCTGTAGGCAAAATAAGAAACAAAACGTTCGGGAACATTCGTTTCACTGAACTGACAGATAACTGGAGAAATAGTTTTTCATAAAATAGGTAAACCCAGCAAAGAAGATTTTTAAAATCTTTTATCAGGCTTTATCAGGGAATTGCGTTAAATTAAATTAAGGCAATGCAATCTTACAAATCGCTGACGCTTCACAGCCTGTTTAATTTAGGGAAATATCCTCAGGGGAATTGGCCCAGAGCAGGTATTCTCCGCCCAGGTTCTGCATGATTGATTTCCATAAGGTCTGGTCATTGGGCAGCGTGTAATCCAGATTATATACGTCCACTACAGTCCACACTTTTTTCTGAATTTCATCATCCAGCTGTAAAGGTGACCATCCGGAATACCCTGAGAAGATTTTCACATCATTGATATCCAGTTCCCCGCTCAGCACGGCACTGATGATATTTTCAATATCTTCCGTAAGATAAAATTCCTTGTTGATTTCGGTAAATGCTTCGGTTACTTTTTTTCCTTTGACAATAAAGAAAACCTTGTCGTTTTCTACAGGTCCGCCATCATACACCTCGATTTTGAAATCGAAAAAATCTTTGAACTTGCTACTCATCTGGCTGTTTTTTTTATTTAATATTAAACCAAATGCACCCTGTTCATTATGCTCAACAACCAATACAACCGATCGGGAAAAAATATCACCGGAAATGTCAGGTGTGGAAATTAATATTTTACCTTTGTATGAGTAATTCATACTCAAATTTAATAAAAAATATTTATGGAAAACCTGCACGACAAGAGAAAAGTGTATGATAAATCCCAACTTATTGAAAGTGAGATAAAACAAAATCCGATTGAGCAGTTCCGCGACTGGTTTATGGAGGCCGGTGGAAATCCTGATATTTATGAAGCCAATGCCATGTCGGTTTCCACGGTAGAGGAAGACGGCTGCCCGCGTACAAGGATGGTGCTGCTTAAAGCCTATACTTATGAAGGATTTATCTTTTACACCAATTATACAAGCAAAAAAGGAAGATCAATAGAAAAAACACATACGGCATGCCTTCATTTTTTCTGGCCGAACCTAGAGCGGCAGATTATCATCAAGGCCAATCTCGAACGTATTGCTGAAAATCTGAGTGACGGCTATTTCCATTCCAGGCCGAAGGGCAGCCAGTTGGGTGCGGCAGTTTCCCCGCAAAGCAGGGAGATCCCCGACAGGGAGTTTTTGGAAAAAAAGCTTAAACAGATGGAAGAGCAGTACACAAATGCCGAGGTGCCGAGGCCTGCAGACTGGGGCGGATATATTGCAAAACCTTATGAAATCGAATTTTGGCAGGGAAGACCAAACCGGCTTCATGACAGGATTGTCTATCAGCTGGAAAACGGGATCGACTGGAAAATTTCCCGGCTGGCTCCTTGATTATCATAAAAGAAAGAATACGAGTATCATTTAATAGTGCATAAAAAAGGCTGTTTCATTGAAACAGCCTTTTTATAATCTTTTTAAGTGATTATTTTTTCTTTTTTCCGGCAGCAGCTGCGGGAGCATTCGCTGTAGCAACGGCAGCGGAAAGATCTGCACCTGCCTTGAATTTGGCAACAGTTTTAGCTTCGATATTAATAGGCTTTTTAGTGGCAGGATTGATACCCTGTCTTGCAGCCCTCTCCGCTACCGAGAAAGTACCGAATCCTACTAAAGATACTTTTCCGTCTTTCTTTTTTAACGTAGTCATTACGTTATCAATAAATGATTCCAAAGCAGCTTTGGCTGCAACTTTAGATATTCCTGCATCTTTAGCGATTGCATCGATTAATTCAGACTTGTTCATAATTTTTTTAAATATTAAAGTTAGTTCGTAATTATAGCAAATATAATACTATTTTGTAAATGTGCAATTTTTATGAAAAAAAATAAATAATTTTTTCGTTTTTTAGCCGAATTGGTTAAAATTTGATAATTTAAAATTTAGCGAAAAATCTACGTTACCGGTCACTAAAATCATGCCAAATGCTTATGTTTATTGACTTTAGCAATAAGTATAAATTATTTTTTACATTTATTAAATCCTGAATTTTGTATTATTTATTAATGGTTATCGCAATATATTATAAATTTAGTAATCAAAGTCTTTAAATATTGGGTTTAAGGTAATTAAACAGCTGTGTTTCTGCTGGTTTTAAATTTATGGCAAAAGTCTGTTTTGTAAATTTTTATTAATAAATTTGCACCATGTTAATAGAAGTTTTCAAGTCTAAGATTCACAGGGTGAGAGTTACGGCTTCTGACCTTAATTATATCGGAAGTATAACGATAGATGAAGACCTGATTGATGCTGCCGGTCTGGTAGTGGGAGAGCGGGTGTACATCGTGAATGTAAATAACGGAGAGCGCTTTGATACCTATGTGATCAAAGGAAAAAGAAAATCCGGGGAAGTCTGCCTGAACGGGCCGGCTGCCAGAAAAGTACAGAGGGATGACATTATTATCGTAATTGCGTATGCCCAGATGACCCCTGAGGAAGCGCAGAACTTTCAGCCTAAGATCGTCTTTCCGGACGAAAGAACCAATCTTCTGACATAATTCA
Source organism: Chryseobacterium sp. JJR-5R (assembly GCF_034047335.1). Classification (NCBI taxonomy): domain Bacteria; kingdom Pseudomonadati; phylum Bacteroidota; class Flavobacteriia; order Flavobacteriales; family Weeksellaceae; genus Chryseobacterium; species Chryseobacterium sp. JJR-5R. Next base: position 3,420,380 of record NZ_CP139137.1, on the reverse strand, counting down.
ATGGAGAAGAAAAAAAATAACCCCTTAAAACAGATTCTTACAATAGTAATATCGCTTGCTTTTGCAGGCTTTTTTTTATGGCTTGCGCTTAAGGATTTTGATTATGCATCTTTTAAGAAATCCATATCAAAAGCAAATTACTGGTGGGTGTTGCTGGCTGCCTGTTTCGGTATTTCAGCCTACTGGTTCAGGGCCATCCGATGGAACCTGATGCTGGAACCGATGGGACACCGGATTTCCAATTCCAATTCTCTGTGGTCCATTTCTTTCGGATATTTAATGAACCTCACCATCCCCAGAAGCGGGGAAGTGGCACGGGCAACGGCCTTATACGGCGTAGAGAAAGTGCCTGTCGACCAGTCTTTCGGGACTATTATCCTGGAAAGGGTGGTGGATTTGATGTGTATGGTTGTTTTTTTGGGACTGACCATTATTTTTAAAGGAGAAGTCATTTATTCTTTTTATAAAAATTCCGGAATCAATTTTAATACGAATAAAATCCTCGTTGTTCTTTTGGTTTTAATGGCCTGCACTGTTTTATTTTTCTCATTTAAGAAAAAGCTGGCTAAAGTACCGGTTCTGGATAAAATCATCAGTTTTATTGACGGGATCCTTCAGGGTCTGACATCCATATTCAAATTAAAGCAGAAGGCAAAATTCATCCTGTATACAGCAGGAATCTGGATTTCCTATTATTTTGCAGCTTATCTGGTATGCTTTGCGCTGCCTGAGACTTCAGGTTTTACGTTTGATGACGGCTTTCTTATCCTTGTGGTCGGGACTTTAGGGATGATTGTTCCTGCCAGCGGTGGCATCGGAGCTTTTAACCTGGCCATGAAATACGGTTTTATGGCCCTGTTTATTTCCATGGGGAAAAGCGGTGAACTGGGAGGTGAAACAGGACTTACCTATTCTTTCATTTCTTTGCCGTTACAGATTATCATCATGCTTACCATGGGCCTGATTTCTATCCCTATGCTGGCGAAAGCAAGGAACAACAGGGTTTCAGAAGAACAGATCGATAAAAAGAGTCTTAATTGAATATCTTATAATGATATCCGGCCATCCATGGCCGGGATTTTTTATGACTGAAATTCTGTAACTGATCATCAATATTTTTTGTTCCGTTATTACAATTTATATCATTATTCCGGATAAAATGTGTTGGAAAATTTATAAAACAGCCCTAACTTAGATGAAGCAACACATTACACCACATTATTATGGCAATTAATTTACAGAAAGGGCAAAGAATAGAAATCGGGTTTACAAAAATGACCATCGGCCTCGGCTGGGATCCGAATGAAGGGATGGGCTATGATTTTGACCTTGATGCTTCTGCAATTATGATTGACGGAGACCGAAAGCTGGTAAGTGAAGACTATTTTGTTTTCTATAATAACCTGAATTCTCCGGACGGAGCACTTACCCATACCGGTGACGACCCGAGCGGCAAAAACAGCGACGGCGATGACGATGAAGCCATTATTGTGGATCTTGATAAAGTAGATGACAGGGTAACTGAAATCCTTTTCGTGGTAACCATTGAAGATTACGAGAGAAGAAAGCAGAATTTCGGGCAGGTGAGAAATTCATACATCAGAATTATAGACCATATGAGCCATCAGGAAATTGCAAAATATGAGCTCGATGAAGATTTTTCCATTGAAACAGGCGTGGAATTCGGGAGGTTATATAAAAAGAACGGGAGCTGGAAATTTGAGGCTTCCGGAATCGGTTACCGTGCAGACCTGGCATTTTTTCTTGAAAAATATTACAAGGGCCAGATCATTAAATAAAATCGGTAATCTAGAGATCTTTGCGATGGCGGAGGTAAATTCATATTATCAGTAAGAATTCGTCAGGCGTACAATTTTAGCAATACCTAATGACAATGTGAACTGAAAAGAATCTGTTTATGTATCGCTGTGAAGTTTAATCACACCACCTTTATAGAACCGGGTGCTGTCAAATAAATTCTTGAAATAGTCATACAGGTCTTCAGGAACAGTTTGTGCCGGGTTCTTGGCATGATATTCATTTTCAGCAAGGGAATATATTTTTGCATGTTCGGATTTCAGCGTTTCAAACAGGTAATCATTTTCAGTTTTTTCTTTGTTCACCAGACCGGTAAAAAAGATTCCATACACTAAGAACCGGTTGAAGTTTTCAGAATCCGTAAAATGGCTGATCGTGATCTGTGAATTTTTTTCATAATCCGAAAGAACCTGCAGGAAATGTTCTGTATGAACCGAGGAGGTAATTTCATAAAAAAGGTCGATTCCGTGTACGAAAAGCTGGGTTTTCATTTCTTCAGGATCTGAAGCATGTTGCGTACTGAACCAGTTAACAATCCCCAGAAGCTCTTCTCCTGAAAGGCCTTCAGCATTTTCCCGGACTTTTTTCCGGATAAGCTCCAGGCTTGTCTTTTTATCTTCTCCAAGAAAATCCAGTACCTGATGATCCTCTTCACGGCAGAGCCTGTTGTACAGATTGATCTTTGCGGCAACAGGATTGATTTTTATGAAGTAAAGCTTTTCTGCCATAGTATTGTGAAAGCCTCGGTTGTTGATGTTTTCCATACTAAGTTAGCAAAAAAATTGACATAAAGGACTATTATTACATTGCAGGATGCTTTTTAAATAAGTCAGTATAGAAAATTAAATGGTATCCATATAAAAACCGCATTTCATTCTACACTTTTCAATACTTTACATTCAATTGAATCATTGTAATCAATTTCCTAATGTGATTGAGGGTCAAAATAGGCTTTGAAAGTCAGAGGGTCTTCAGCTTTGTCTTCGGCGGTCTCAAGATATTCATGGTACTCTTCCGGGTGCTTTTCCATATACACCATGACAATGGACAGGTTGATAAACAGGTTTTTATCTTCAGATCCAAGTTTAAGTGCCTTTTCCAAATAGCTTAGTGCCGTTTCATTTTCTCCCATATCCGAGTAAACTGCCCCGATACTAACTAGGGCTGAAGTATTCTGAGGCTCAATAAGCAGAATTTCATCCAGTTCTTTAATCAGAAGATCATTGATCTGGTCCCAGTGGTCTTCATTGTCCCATCTTTTGGCCTGGAGTTTTTTTACGTTTTTTAATCGCTGGGTAATGGTATTCATGATGTAAAATTACGAAATTGTAAATACTTATATTCAGGCTTAACGGAATTTTCCCAATGTATTCCTGTTTGAAAATAAAATAATTGCGGTTATTAATCCCATAATGCCAATGATCATCGTAACGAAGCTTGTTATGAAATTGTAAAATAAAGAGCCCTGAAAGTAAAAAAGATCTGTGGACAGGAACAGTTTGCTTTTCCTGGGATTTTCCGGACTGTAAAAAACGGAAAATTCTTCCTGTTTTATCTTCTCTGAAATGTACCGGGAAAACGCTGTGACAAGCTCATCAGGTTCCTGGCTGTTCCAGAACGGGTAATATCTTTTTAAAGCTTCAGATTCCGTCTTTTTATATAATGTTCTGCCGGACTGATAGGTATAATAAACATCAGCATAAGCATTTCCCATCCTTTTGTAGCCGCTGTCCCAGGAAGGAAGTGCTTTTATTTCTCCGGCATCTACAGTCTTCCAGTTCCAGTGGGAAATTTTAAATTCCTGAATCGTGAGAAAGGGAGAAAGGGACATGATGGTAATAATTACCAGGTAAACAATACCTAGAATGACTGAAAAATCTCTGATTATGTTCCTGAAATCAACTCTTATGGATCTTAATCTTTTAAAATTAACAGCCGCCGCGATTATAAAAGCATACAAAAAATAGATTACCGGGTTTTCTATGAATATATAAAATACCAAAAGCGCAGCAACTACTATAACTCCCAGGAACGTAAAGAAAGCATCTGAAAACTTTTTAATTTTTTTAATCATCGGTTATGGTCATGATTTACTCTGGACTCTCTTCAATTGTTTAAGGATAAATTACCGTTAAACCGGATAAAAAGCTCTAAACTAATTTGTATTAACGAATTATTCTCACATCAGGCAAAAAATAAGTTATAAGTCTATAAACCTTATAAAGCTACGTATTTTTAGAGTCATTTCTTACATGCTCCAGGAATTCCATTCTGACCGGATTGCAGACGGATTGATTTCTTTTAATTTATCGTAAAAAAGGAGGAAGTTCCTGTTCCAGACAGAATAATTGTGTGCAAATTTAAAAAGCAACTCCTCACCGTGGTTATTAATTTTAACCTGCCAGATCCTGCTGTTGTTGATCTGGTATGATGTTTTGCCGAGTTCCGTAATGTCTGTCAGGCTGAATTTTGCGGCCTGGTTATTTTTGTTAATGGCATAAAAAAATTGATCGTCAAAGTAAAAATCATCCTCAGAAATGATCTTTTTTTCAAGACCGAACAAAAACGGCCTTTGTGAAATCTTATTCAGGCTTTCATGGTTTGAACTGCCGTATACGATATTCTGGTTCTTCGGGAAAGCGGTAAAGTATTTTTTGTATACTTCGCGCATAACCAGAACACCCAGAAGCAAGCCTGAGACCGTAATTACAATCAGGTAAGTGTTGCTGTCCTGAGGCACGGTAAGCGTAATTATCGTAATCAACGCTGCATAGATCAGCACAAAAAGAATAATTTTTTTAACCATTGAATAAATTTAAGATTAATCATGAAATTATTTAATGCAAAAATGAATCCTCTGATCCATTGATAATAAAAAAGCTTCCGGAAAATCCGGAAGCTGATTAATTTTTACCCAAATGCCCTCTTCAGCAGGCTCTCTACTTTAGGCTCGCTTCCCCTGAAGCTCTTATACAGTTCCATCGGGTCTTTGGTGCCGCCGGAAGAAAGAAGGACTTTATATTTTGTCGCAATTTCAGCATTGAAAATTCCGTTTTCCTTAAAATACTGGAACGCATCGGCATCCAGAACCTCTGCCCATTTATAAGAATAGTATCCTGCAGAATATCCGCCCTGGAAAATATGGGAAAAACTCGGGCTCATGGCTGTTTCGGCATTGGCAGGGTATAATTGTGTAGCTCTGGTATAATCATCTTCAAACTCTTTCACCGTCTTATTCTCCAGTTCTTCAACCTTGGTATGGTAATTCATGTCCAGCAATCCGAAACCGATCTGCCTTAAGGTTTGGTATCCTTCCATAAAGTTTTTGGACTGTGCGATTTTCTCAATTTTCTCGTCCGGTAAAACTTCCCCGGTTTTATAATGCCGGGCAAATGTTTTCAGGAATTCCGGCTCGTAACAGAAGTTTTCCAGGAATTGCGAAGGCAGTTCCACAAAATCCCATTTCACGGAAGTTCCGGAAAGGGTAGGGTACTGTGTATCTGCAAGCATGCCGTGGAGCGCGTGGCCAAATTCATGGAACAGGGTAGTCACCTCTTGAAATGTTAGTAAGCTCGGTGTATCTTTGGTTGGTTTGCTGAAATTACAGACAATGGAAATATGCGGCCTGGAATTTTCGCCTGCCGTTATATACTGGCTTTTATAGCTCGTCATCCATGCGCCTGCTCTTTTGCCTTTTCTCGGGAAATAATCCACGTACAGTAAAGACTTGAAGGTTTTTTCAGAGTGGTCACTTCCATCCTCCGGTTTCCCGGTTCCTATTTCAAAAACCTCATACACCTTTACCTCTTCATGGTATTTCGGAATATCGTTTCTTTCCTCAAAAGTTAACCCGAATAAGGTATCTGCCAAACCGAAGACTGCATCCTGAACCTGGTTCAGAGGGAAATAAGGTTTTAATTCCTCGTCATTCAGGTCATACTTTGCTTTACGGAGCTTTTCGGCGTAAAAAGCATGGTCATATCCCTGCATTTCATCAATACCGTCGGATTTTGCCAGAGATTTCAATTCCTCGATCTCTTTTTCGGCGTAAGGTTTTGCTTTGGTTAACAATTCATTTAAAAAATCGATCACTTTGGCAGGAGACTTGGCCATTCTTTCCTCCAGAACATAGTCTGCATAGTTTTTATATCTTAACAATTCAGCTTTCTGCTGTTTCAGCTGAAGCAGTTCTTTGATGAGGCTCTGATTGTCGAATTCGCCGCCGTCAAAAGATTTTCTGCCGTTGGCCAGTGCAAGCTCCTTTCTCAGTTCCCGGTTTTCCGCATAGGTCATAAAAGGGATGTAGCTTGGGTACTGCAACGTTACAACCCAGCCTTCCAGGTTTCTTTCTTTTGCTTCCTCGGCATACTGTTCCAGAATAGCTTCGGGAATTCCTGCCAGCTCTTCTTTATCGGTAATGTGCTTGAAATAACTATTGGTTGAAGCCAGTACATTCTGCCCGAACTGAAGCGACTTTAAAGACAGATCCATACTGATTTTCTTTAATTTTTCTTTATCCTCTTCATTCAGCAGAGCACCGCTTCTCACAAAGCCTTTGTATGTTTCATTTAAGAGCATCTGCTGTTCTTCGTTCAGGTCATACTGATCTTTGCGGTCATAAACTTTTTTGATCTTATTGAAAAGGGCCTCGTTCTGGGAGATTTTTGAAGAATATTCCGTTAAAACCGGAGATACTTCCTGGGCAATCTGCTGAAGCTCGTCACTGGTCTCTGCCGAATTCAGGTTAAAGAAGACATTGGACGCCCGGTCCAGCTGCTCTCCTGAATAGGCCAGTGCTTCGATGGTGTTTTCAAAGGTTGGCTCCTCCGGATTATTGATAATTGTATCGATTTCTTCCTCAGACTTTTGAATCAATTCCTTAAAGGCAGGAAGGTAATCTTCATTTTTTATCGCGTTGAATGGCGCAGCATGATATGGTGTGTTGAATTTTTCAGTTAAAATATTCATATGATAATTTTTAATTATTGTAAATGTAATACATAGGGATGTTTCTACAGCTTAATAGCTCAAAAATAATGCCCATGCCGGCAGATGTGACAAAATGATGTATCATGGTAAATCCTGTCATAAGAAAAAGAAAGTAAAGTTATGCTTCAATAATTAATTTTGGCAACAGGCGGAAAACTAAAGTCCCGTCATCAGAATTTAACCCAAAAACAATACAATCTATGAATACAGTCTTCAAAATCCTTGGTGCCTTATTCTGTTAATTGTTGCGTATGCTGTAACAGCTATGCTGACTTTCAGCAATGATTATCATTATGAAAATCTGTGGTGTTGAATGCTCCTGAAGATAAAGTCTGGCCGAAGGTAAGCTCAATGAAAGCTTTTAACCGATGGAATCCCTGGATAAAACTGGATAAGGATATAAATGAACATTACATATACCGGAAATTCCGGGCAGGTGGGCGATAAGTACTGCTGGGACAGTAAAAATGACGATGCCTGAGCAATCTGCCAGGGGATTAAGGAACTGGTTTTCAATGAAAGGCAGAAAACAGGAATGACCTTTATAAGACCCTTTGAAAGAGAAGCTGTTTCTGAAATTATTTTATTTCCGCAGGGGAATGCTGCAAAAGTAGCCCGAACTATGGATACCGAGCAGGACGCCAAGATGAAAATAATGCGCCCGCTGATGGACTGCCAGATGGGAAAATATTACGGAGAAAGCCTAAGTAACCCGAAAGTACTGGTTGGAAAATAACAAAGCCCTGTACGCATACAGGGCTGATTAAGCTTAGTGTTTTTCGCCGATCTCGTTGATTGAACTGTAGTTTCCTTCTCCTTTAGGATTAGGCCCGTATGTATTCGGCCCGTAATCGCTGTCTCCAAACAGCATCCAGAGGCCATAAAAAGGAATAATCTGGAACCATCCGGAGTTTCCCCGGTCATGGCATCTTTTTGCTGCCTGTGCCAGATTGAACCATATCAAAGGGATCAGTAAAATAAGGAATAAGATCATCAGGATTTCTGAAGGATTATCATTGGTCCTCAGATACATGTTAAAAGGAAGGTAAAACGCTAAATAAATTAAGTATGATAATCCATACTCTGTTCTTCTTATCCTTCCTTCAAATGAAAACGGGTTTTTAAACATGGGTTAGTTTTTAATGAGCGGCAAATGTAAAAAATATTTTGAAATTTTAGAACCTCCTATAAAATTCATTTCACTGAATAATTACCGCAGCTAACAGAGATTATACAGGTTTTCAGATGCATTAAAACCTGCTGAACATTCAGCATTAAAAGTTTTTTCAGGGTTTCAATGCTAAAATTTATACTGTCTATGAGAGAGATTTTGAAGCATTATTTTATGCCGGGCCAAATACATATTATTTAAAAAATATTATCTTTATATAAAGAATAGATTCATGGAGAAGATCGTATTTGAAAAAAATAATATAAGAAACTATGTAAAGGCCGCCATTGCCGAAAAAATTCAGAAACTTAAAAATTTCATGGAATTTACCCTGGAAGCAAGCCGTGATATCAAGAAGACTCCGAAATATGACAGCATGCGTGAAGAAATGCAGGAAGAAATTTACCAGATGCAGCGGCAGCTGGGAGCCCTGAATGATCTGAAGAGCAATATGGCCAAAGTACTGAACAACTCAACCGAAAGAGTGCAGCTGGGATCACTGGTCATTACCAATAAAGCCCGCTTCTATATTTCCGTTTCTTTGGGTGAGTTTTTTTTTGAAGGCGACCGGTTTTATGCAATTTCGCCCGAAAGCCCGATGGCAAAAAAAATGATGGGAATGAGGCCCGGTGACGAGTTTACCCTCAATAATATTTACCAGAAAATCATAGAGGTCTTATAAATTTTATCATCATAAACTTCAAATTTATTTGGAGTTTTGTTTTTATTTGGTACCTTGCAATGCAAAATACTAATATATGGATTTTCAACGGCTTCGGACAAACAGAATTAATCAGTGGATTATTATTCATCTTCGGTACTTAATCGGGTTTGCCTTTATTCCTTCCGGATTGGTAAAAGTAATGGGCCACAGGTTTACTACTATTGAGACGGACAATCCGGTGGGCTATTTCTTTGAGGCTTTATATCAGTCGGGCATGTACTGGAATTTCCTGGGCTGGGTACAGGTCATTGCCGGAATACTGCTGATTACCCAGCGTTACGCTACTTTAGGCGCACTGATGTTCTTTGCGATCATTTCCAACATCTGGATCATCACCCTCAGCATGTCATTTAACGGAACCTGGATCATCACTTCCCTGATGATGTTTGCCGTAATAATACTTTTGATCTGGGACAAACATAAACTGCTTCCGATTATCAATTATAATACACCACCAGGAATGGATAAGTTTCCCGATCCTGCACGTAAGTGGATCAATGCCGGAATAGTATACGCGGTCTGTTTTACAGCCATCTGCCTTTTAGGAGTTATCAAAGACAATATATATGCACAATGGCTTTCAGGGATATTGGTTTCAGGAGTTCTCATGAATTTTACAGTAAGCAATTACAGGGCATACAAGAGCAGGAAATTAATAATGGACGCTTAGAATCTGTTTTAAATAATTTACCGCAGATTTAAGGTTTCATCAGATTTAAAATGAAGATACAATCTGGTACGTAGAGTCAATCAGATGTAAAAGCTTATAAAATTTCATACCTGATGTTTAACAGGCCGTACATGCCCTGCATGATATATGAATTACATACCGTAAATTTGTGCTCATGAATAAAGCAGACGTTTTAAAAGAGATTATAGAGCAGAGAAGAAGTATCTTCCCGAAAGATTATACGGAAACAGGAATTTCTGAGGATATTATTGATGGGATTCTGAGTTCGGGAACCTATGCACCTAATCACAAACGCACCAAGCCATGGCGTTTTAAAGTATTTAAAAATGAAGAGAAAGCAGCACTGGCTTCGGAAATGCAGGCCATCTATAAAGCTTCCCAGCCCGAACATCTTTTTCTGGAAAAAAAGTACAATGATATAGGCTTCAAGATCAACAAAGCAGATACCGTTGTTTCCATTGTGGTTAATTTCAGCGGAATGGTTCCCGAGTGGGAAGAAATCGCAGCCGTTTCCATGGCTGTCCAGAACATGTACCTTACCTGTACTGCAAACGGAATCGGGTGTTACTGGAGCTCCCCGAAAATTGTTGATCAGTTAAAAAATGCTCTGGTCATTGAGGAAAACCAGAAATGCCTGGGATTATTTTACATGGGTAACCTGGAATAGATAGCCCTGATTGAGCGGCCTGTCTGAGCTCTTTTTCTTTGCAGAAGAAAAAAGCGAGTAGCGAGAGCAGGTTCCCGGCTTCCGGAAAAAATCTGAATTTGTAAAACTTTTTACCTGGGTGTTTTTACTTTAAAGTTTTTTACTATCTTTGCACTCTTAAAATATTTAACTGGGACGAGTTCCCGTAAAATTCAAACATTATGTCAGTAAAAATCAGATTACAAAGACACGGTAAAAAAGGTAAGCCTTTTTTCCACATCGTGGTAGCAGATTCCAGAGCAAGAAGAGATGGTAGATTCATCGAAAAACTTGGAACTTACAACCCAATTACTAACCCTGCAACTATTGATTTGAACGTTGATTCTGCTGTAAAGTGGTTAAACAACGGTGCTCAACCGACTGATACTGCAAGAGCGATCCTTTCTTACAAAGGTGCCCTTTACAAAAAACACTTACAAGGTGGTGTTGCCAAAGGTGCTTTTGATGAGGCTGAAGCTGAAAAAAGATTCAATGCATGGGTAGAAGCCAAAGATTCAAAAGTACAAGGTAAAGTAGAAGGTTTAACGAAAGCTCAGGCTGACGCTAAGAAAGCTGCTTTAGATGCTGAAGCTAAAGTGAATGAAGCCAGAATTGCTGCTGCAACACAGGCTGATGCGGATGCCAAAGCTGCTGAAGAAGCTGCAAACGCACCTGCTGCTGAAGAAACTACTGAAGGAGAAGCACCTGCTGCCGAGTCTACTGAAGAAAACACTGAAGCTTAAGACAATCCCATATGCGTAAAGAAGATTGCTATTTATTAGGAAAAATCACACGCAGACACGGACTTGCGGGCAACGTTATCCTTAAACTGGATACCGATCAGCCCGAGCTTTACAATAAACTGGAATCAATATTCGTTGAAATCAACGGATTATTGGTTCCTTTTTTTATTGAAAAATCATCCTGGAGCAAATTGGATGCCCTGAACATCGCTTTTAAAAATTCCAATGAAGCACTCGTAGACCAATCCCTGGGTAAAGACGTATATTTGCCGCTGTCTACATTACCGAAACTTTCCGGCAAACAGTTTTATTACCATGAAATCATCGGGTACAGCATCCTGGATGAAAACGATCGGGACTGCGGCGTCATCCGTTCAGTAAATGATCAGACCGCCCAGGTCTATTTCGTGACCAATCTGGATGGTAAAGAAGTAGTGATCCCCATGATCAAAGACTGGATTATCGAAGTGAACAGAGATGAAAGATTCATCAAAATACAGCTTCCCGAAGGTCTTATCGATGTTTTTCTCGTTCCTTCCAAGAAAGACGAATAATTTCTTTTTGGTAAAAGGAAAATGAGCTGAGAAAGCAAATTCACTTTTAACCATTTGCATTTCTTCACCGTATTTTATTGCTTATTACCCACTCTCATTACTCATACATTGCGGGCAATAAATAATCCTGTATAATTTTATCAATCTGGGAATGGGCATAAGGTTGCCCATAGGCACTTGCTGTAATAACCATTACTAATGGCTGATCTTTAAAGACCAAAATATAGTTTCCTCCATTTCCCGCACAATAAAAAGCTTCATATAATGTACCTTTTGATTTGTAGCTTTTGTTCCAGAACAGATAACCATAATATTCATCTTCCCTGCCGGATATTTGTTTTTGTTTTGTAAAAGTACGGTTTACCCAAGTCTTTGAGAGAATTTGTTTTTTGTTCCAGACCCCATTATTTTTATAGAGTTGGCCATACTTTGCAAAATCCAAAGCATTCATCCTGATACTGCCTGCTGTATTTGGAATGCCCTGCGGGGTATACTGCCATTCATAGTGATTGATACCGAGTGGCTTGAGTAGTTTTTCATCAGCATATCTTTCTAAACCGTTCGGTACCGATTTATTGATAATATCACCTAATAAAACGACTCCTGCTGTAAAATAATGCCATGTATGATCAAGCTTTTCCTGAAAAGGCAAATCCAGCGTAAACTTTACCCAATCGGAAGTCGGATACATATTCTCTTCATTTCCTGGACTGTTATAATCTTCATCATTTCCGTCGAATCCGGAACTCATTGTCAAAAGATCTTTAATTGTAATCTGCTCTTTGGCTGCACTGAAATTTTCAAATTGATTAAGCTGGTAAAAAGTTTTAAGGGACTCTGATTCATTTTTGATATAACCGTCCGAAATTGCCTGTCCCATCAATGTTGACGTAAATGATTTTCCTACAGAGCGCGGGTCGTGCAGCGTTTCTCTATTTTCTCCATTAAAGTATTCCTCCATTAATATTTCGCCGTTTTTTATAACAACAACACTGTTTATCTTTTTAAATATTCCTTCATCTATGGAACCTTTAAGTAATTTTATTTTTTCTGTATCATATTTTTCTCTGGAAACAGAAAATCCATTGTAAGGAACTATTCTGTTTAAAGTAATATTTGAAATATCAATTTTTGGATTTCTTATAACGTTAAGCTCCAGGCTTCCGGAAGCTATTATTTCGCCTGTTTTTACAGTTTCGGTTCTTACATAAGGGCGGATTTCCATTTTCAGGGTATGGCTGCCATCCGAAAGAGCTTTGTCTCCACCATTATTCAGAAATCGGTTCCAGAAAGATTCGCTCCAGGAACCCTGACCATTAATATTGTCTATAAAAGGTCTGTATAATGAAGTCACTTTATCCTGGATTTCAGATGGCGGAGCTCCCGGCAGCAGATTACTCTTATAAATTTCTCTTCCGTCCACAAACAGGGTAAATTGGTAGTTACCGCTTTTGAATAAAGAATCTGACGGAACTTCCGGCGACAGAAAATGCTTGTGATTGGTCAATGAATTGTCAAAATAAGCAACGAAAAAAAGATTACTCTTGTTGGTAAACGTATAAGAATCCAGAAAATCTGCCTGCTTCAAAATATCTTCCCCAATTTTCTTATCGGTAAAAAATATTTTACCGATATTATTTCTCTGCAATACTGTTTTTATGCCTTCAGTTTTCACAATATTCGTTTTTTGTCCGGAAGAAAAGGAATGAAACATCAATACAAATAAAGACAGAAATAGTTTAGATTGTTTTGAAAGCTTATGCATCGAGTTGATTTTATCTGACAAAATTAGAATTTGATTTTCGGAAAAAATAGAATGAAATTAACATTTCTGATTTTCTTTGGATGTAAATCAGTATGCGTTCAGTTTTTCATATAAACCGGAAAGGCAAACATTTTTTATATAAAAGATGAGCCCAAAATCTTTCTATATTTCAAAGGTGTAATTCCGATATTTTCTTTAAAGCATCGAATAAAATGACTTTGGTCTGAAAATCCGCATTCCAGTGCCACTTCCGATAAAGACTCAAAATGAGTTAAAATTTTCAGCGATTTTTCGACTCTTAATTTCCTGAGATATTCTCCCAGATTACACTGAAAATATTTCTGAAAATCTCTGCTTAAATGCATAGGATGAATATCCAAGATCTTTGAAAGGTCAATTAAACTTAATTTTTCTGTGAAACGCTCATGCAGGATCTCATCAATTTGTTTTACCCATACAGGCTTCTTTTCTGAATTGCTTTTTTGATTGGATAATTGATTAAAGAGGCTTAATAAAAGTTGATGGACAGAAAGATCAGGAAAATCATCATTTAATTTTGTTTCTTTAAAAATTTTATACATCAATACCTTTATTGCAGGATTTTTAATGTTAAGGCTTCCTTCAATTTTATTCTTTGAAAGCTGAAATTTTTCAAACCATTCTTCTGTGATTTCAATATGCAAACCTCGGGTAAAAATATCTGGTTTGACGTTGTAATGCGGATCTTCCCAATGATGATAAAGCAAAGTTCCTGCTGAGCAATCATAGATTTCTTTCTTATTCCCTTCCGTCATATTTCCCTGTAGCAGAAAAGTGAAGTATGGATTTTCATGATAATGCCAGTCGACGAAAGAAAGTGTGTATTCCGTATCCGTAATGGTTATACCATCAAAATTGAGGATTTCGCCGGTCTGCCCGAAGAACTCGCCACGACGAAGATTTTTCATATTAAAGTTTTTGATTTAAATTTTCAATCTGCCTGTACATTTTATTAAAAAATATTTTCCGGTCCCTGTTTCCGGAAGTATTTAGCGATTTTGAATTTTTGATCTGGTGTTCAAAATAATTCCGGGTTTCTTCACAGGTTTTCTCATCATTGATCAGGATGTAGCCGAACATGTTGACAGGCACGGCGAAAAGCGACTGCTGCGGATGATGGAAGAAAATGTCGTTGGAAAGATGCATCAGCTCATTCTCATAAAGGTGGAATTTCGGGTTGCTTTCTGTTTTCTTTTCAATGTATTCAATCAGCGTTCTGAGTTCTTTCAGGATAATTTCCGCTTCATTTCTCTGCAAAAGTCCCGTATCACTGTAAAATAATACCTGTTGAAGGATGCTGGAAATCGTATTTTCATTCCACAGTTCCACAACATTCTGTTCCTCGTATTTCTTTCTCAGTTCTTTGGTGTTGGTTTCAAAATAGGGAAGTGAAAACTTCAGGAAAGGGATAAAAACCTGTTTTGCATTCAGCAGGTTCATCCATACGTATACCTTGAAACGGGAAAGCAGCGTATCGGAAAGGGTATAAAAAAACGGAATGTCCTTCGCAGAATAATAGACCGTCATTTCAGAGCCCGGCAGGTTCTCAAAAACCTTCAGATTGTTCTTGAAAAATGACTGCAGGTCTTCTGTTTCAGTAACCGCCGGGGTTTTCTGCACCAGGATCTGATGGTCCGAAGTCATGAACTGATCCAGGGAAACCTGATAATATTTTGCCAGCTCCAGTGCTTCCTCAAAACTGAATTTCGCTTTCTGTGAAGCTCTCCGGTGTGCCGCATCATAGCTTATGTTGAGAATGTTGGCAATTTCATCATTCAAAGATTTACCGCCTGTTTTCTTTCTGATTTCCTTAAGTAAACGTTCCTGATGCATATTTTGTGATTTTCACAAATGTAGGTATTTATTTTAATTTTTTTCCGCATTCAGGATAGGGCTTTCCACAGGTAATTTTGAATCATACATTATAAGCTATGAAAAATATAAGTTATTATTTTGGTCTGCTTCTCCTGTTCAGTTGTGCAGGTTTCAGGGATGTGGATAATAAAAACGCAGTTCTCAACAAAAATAATCTCGGTCTCTTAGATGGTATTTACAGTAATGCCTCAATTTCACATGCCGGAGGCTATGTAGGAAACCTTACAGATGTTGTTGACCGAAATACACGGATGTTTGCCTTTAAAGATAAATATAACGGAAAAGATATGAAACTGCAGCTTAAGATAATAAATCAGAAAAAACTGAATGTAAAAATTTATAATGCCGGAAACTTATTGGCTGATAAAGACTTAAGAGTAAAGCTGGAAAGTGACGGTTTTCTATATTTAAAAGAAAAAAGATTTATGCTGGAGGGAATTCCGTTGGTTTTGGGAGGATTAAATATTCAGAAATCCCGTTTTACAGTGGATACGAAGAACAATCTGCAAGTGCAGACAAACTATTTTTTTTGTAACGGTTTTATGATTGTTATGAGCGATTGGAAAACTTTGCATTACCATTTGGATTTTGAAAAAATACATTAGTCATGAAAACAATACCCTATATTTTAATCGCCGTGAGATTTATTCTTGCCCCAATTATTCTTGCTTTAGCTTATTTTAATGGTACAGAATCCCGGTTTTTAATTTTAACATTGATGTATGCCGGATTGCTTACCGATATTTTTGACGGAATCATTGCCCGGAAAGCAGGCATTTCATCGGAAAAACTGCGGAGACTGGACAGCCAGACCGATTTAATTTTCTGGCTTTCGCTGGGCTTTGCTTCCTATTTTCTGAATCCTGAACTGATAAAAAACGAATGGCCGGCCATCCTTTTAATCTTTGCCATGGAAGCGCTTTGTTACCTCGTCAGCTTCCTGAAATTCGGAAAAGAAACCTGTACGCATGCCTTTTTATCAAAAATATGGGGACTGAGCCTGCTGGTTGCTTTTACTTATCTGATAGGATTCCAACAGGCGGGCTGGGCTTTTTATCTGGCCGTAGGCCTAGGGTTTATTTCCCATCTGGATGTTATTCTTATTATTTTGATGCTCCCCAAATGGCAGTATGACATTCCCAGTTCTTATCATGCCTGGATGATCCGCAGCGGAAAACAAAGGAAAAAGTCGGTTTTCTTCAATTAAACCTTATTTACAGTAGATTTTCTGATTAAATAATTGATAAATGATTTTGTAAAAGCACAGCGCAGTCATCATATTGCGCTGTTTTTTTGTAACTTTGCGCACATTAATTTTTATACAAAAATTTATTATCAACACATGAAAAAGCAGACGATTAAGGAAGTCCTACAGGATTACAGGAAAGTATTACATCATGATATCACGGTTTACGGCTGGGTAAGAACGTTCCGTGCCAATCGCTTCATTGCGCTTAATGATGGTTCCACGATTAATAATTTGCAGATCGTTGTTGATTTCGAAAATTTCGACGAAGAGATTATTAACAAAATAAGTACGGCTGCTTCTCTAAAGGTTATTGGTGAAGTGGTTGAAAGCCAGGGAGCCGGACAGGCCGTGGAAATTATCGCTAAAAAAATTATTATTTTAGGGGATAACTTTACAGAAGAAAGGGATAAAACGATTCTTCAGCCCAAAAAACACTCATTGGAAACGTTGAGAGATCAGGCCCATTTGAGATTCAGGACCAATTTATTCGGAGCTGTTTTCAGAGTGCGCCACGCGGTGAGTTTTGCCATCCACTCTTTCTTTAACCAGAACCAGTTCTTTTACATCAATACGCCGATCGTAACGGGTGCTGATGCAGAAGGTGCAGGGGAAATGTTCGGGGTAACCAATTTTGATCTGAATAACATTCCGAGAGATGAGCAGGGCGATATTGATTTTGCCCAGGATTTCTTCGGTAAAAAAACCAACCTGACGGTTTCCGGACAGCTTGAAGGCGAGACTGCTGCTATGGGATTGGGAAGAATCTATACATTCGGGCCTACATTCCGTGCAGAAAACTCCAACACCACAAGGCACCTTGCAGAATTCTGGATGATCGAACCGGAAGTGGCTTTCAATAACCTTGAAGATAACATTGATCTGGCAGAAGACTTTTTAAAATACGTTATCCAGTATGTATTAGACCACTGTAAAGATGACCTGGACTTCTTGGACAAACGCTTTGCAGAAGAACAGAAAACAAAACCGGAGAAAGAAAGAGCAAAAGAAGGTCTTATTGAAAAGCTTGAAAATGTGGTGGCCAAGCGTTTCAAAAGAGTTTCTTACACGGAAGCCATTGAAATTTTATTGAATTCAAAAGAAAATAAAAAGGGTAAATTCCAGTATCCTGTTGAAAACTGGGGGGCGGATCTTCAGTCTGAGCATGAAAGATACCTGGTTGAAAAGCACTTTGAGAGCCCGGTTGTCCTGTTTGATTACCCGAAAGAGATCAAAGCGTTCTATATGAAGCTGAATGATGATAACAAAACCGTTGCCGCTATGGATGTTCTTTTCCCGGGAATCGGCGAGATCATCGGAGGTTCGGAAAGAGAAGCGAGACTGGATGTTTTGAAACAGAAAATGGCAGAAATGCATGTTGACGAGCATGAGCTCTGGTGGTATATGGATACCCGCAAATTCGGTTCCGTGCCGCACGCAGGGTTTGGCCTTGGTCTGGAAAGACTGGTGCTTTTTGTAACGGGAATGACCAACATCAGGGATGTGATTCCTTTTCCGAGGACTCCCAAAAATGCTGAATTTTAAATACAAAAAAGCCTTACTGTAATACGTAAGGCTTTTTTTATTCTAAAAGAGTCATTATTATCCCAGCCATGGTACAAAAATCGTGCTAAAATGTTATTTTATCGAAATTATTTATTAAATTCGTAGCATATGTTATGTTAACACCATTTAGTAAAATATGCTTAAACAACACTTACAACTCAAATTAGGACAAAAGCTGGCTCCTCAACAAATCCAGCTGATGAAACTGATCCAGCTTCACACCCTTGAGTTTGAGGAGGAACTTGAAAGAGAATTAGAAGAAAACCCGGCCCTGGAAATTGCAAAAGAAGAATCCAAAGAAGATGATTATGCTTCGCTGGAAGAACCGTATGAAAGTGAAGGTACAGACAGCATTGAAACTGATTTTGATGTTGACCAGTATCTTTATGACGATGAGCCGACTTATAAAACAGCATCCAGCAACTATTCTCCTGACGACGAAGAGTTTGATAACGAAAGCCTTTTAACGGAAGGGCAGTCTCTTTATGACTACCTGCTGGAGCAGATCCACCTGATCAACATCAGCAGTGAGGATGAGAAAATTGCAGAATACCTCATCGGTAACCTGGATACGGACGGTTACTTAAGAAGGGAAATCAAATCAATTGTTGATGACCTTGCCTTCTCTCAGGGAATTTATACGACCAAGGAAAAAATTGAAGATATTCTTGAAAATTATGTACAGAAGCTTGATCCGCCCGGAGTAGGGGCAAGAGGCCTCCAGGAATGCCTTCTTCTACAGATTGAGAAGAAAGTGAGTGCCAACAAAGCGGTTTCTCTGGCTGCCAATATTCTGAGGTTCCAGTTTGACGCGCTTACCAATAAGCATTACAACAAAATTATCCAGAAATACGATATTGAAGAAGAAGACCTGAAAGATGCATTGGAAGAAATCTCCAAATTATCGCCTAAAGTCGGCGGGAATTTTGATACCCAGACCATTACCATCAACCAGGAAATTATTCCGGATTTCGTTATTCAGGTAAAAGACGGGCAGGTTATCCCTATGCTGAACAGCAAAAATGCCCCTACTTTAAGAGTATCCGAAGAATACAAGGATATTTTGACTACCTATTCCCACGATAAAAATTCTTCTGAGCACAAGCAGGCTGCTTTATTCATCAAACAGAAGCTGGATGCTGCAAAATGGTATATTGATGCGATTAACCAGCGCCAGAATACTTTACTGCAGACCATTACGGCTATTGTGAAATTCCAGAAGCAATATTTTATCACAGGCGATGAGAAATCCCTAAGGCCGATGATCCTGAAAGATATTGCAGATATTACAGGTTTTGATATTTCTACCATTTCAAGAGTAGTAAAAAGCAAATATGCAGACACTTCAAACGGGATTATTTATTTGAAAGACCTGTTCTCGGACAGCCTGACGAATGATGACGGTGAAGAAGTTTCTACCAAAGAAATCAAAATGCACCTGCAGGAAGTAATCAGCAGGGAAAATAAGAGGAAACCATTGACTGATGATGCCCTGGTGATTATCCTGAAGGAACAGGGATATAATATTGCAAGAAGAACAATCGCCAAATACCGCGAACAGCTTAATATTCCGGTTGCAAGGCTCAGAAAAGAACTTTAAATACAGAAAAGCATTTCAATCTGAAATGCTTTTTTTATGTCTGATGAATAATAATTTTTTTTGGTATTCCCGGAAATCAGGATGGAAATTAATCCGGCATTTCCTGAGAGTCTATTTCCTGTAACTGCTTCAGGTTCCGGCCGAGCTTTTTAATAATGATGCCGTATACTACCCTGTAATACAACCAGACAATCAATACAGTGAAAACTGTGCTGATGATGATCCCTGCTGTAAAACCTGTGATCATGGAATTTGTGATCTGTATATTCTGGGTGTTCACAATATAAAAAACAAAGACGGTGAAAATAGATGTAAAGGCAAGTAACAGGGCAATATTAATTAAGATAAACGCATTAACGGTCTTTCTGAACTGGATGATTTTAAGGATGAATTTTTTCAGGTTTTCCTCAATTTTGATATCCTTGTAGTTCTGATAGAATTTGTAAACAAAATAAGCAGTTACGCATAAACTTAAGATTTTTAACGTCAGGTAAATATGGTCAAAATCCGTTTCCATTTCCGGTGTTTTCCGGATCCCCAGTTTTCCCAGAATGCTGATGAACGAATTGGATTCATTCCCCTGAATGATGTAGAACAGTCCTAACAGCGTAAAAAACAGGAATTCCGCTGCACTGATCCAGAAGATGTACTTTACGTAATTCCGCGATTTTCTGTTCAGCATCTGAAGGATGTCCTGGTTGCCGTATTTCTCCTGAACAGGCTGTTCCTGCCATGTTTTCTTAAAGCTGTCTAAATCAAATTCAGGCATATTTTTCCATCTGTTCTTTAAGGGTTTTCTTTAATCGGTTCATTTTTACACGGGCATTCACTTCTGTTATTCCGAGGTTTTCTGCAATATCCTTATAAGGCAGGTCATCCAGGTACATCATAACAATTGCTCTTTCCACATTCGGAAGTGTTTTTATAACAGTATACAAAAGTGATACCTGCTGCTGTTTTTCATCATCATCCTCTATAAAATCTGCATGGTTGATGTCCAGCTCGTTGGTGGGAAGGCTTTTGCTTTTTTTTCTGAAAAGGGTAATGGCGGTATTAAGCGCAACACGGTACATCCATGTGGAAATCTTGGAGTTTCCTTTAAAAGAGTCATAGCTTCTCCACAGCTGCAGGACAATTTCCTGAAACAGGTCTTCCTCGTCTTCCAGCGAATTGGTATAAAGACGCGAAACCTTGATAATCAGGCCCTGATTATCCTTAATAAGCTGCGCAAATTCCTTTTCTTTTGAAGCCAATGCCGGTTTAGTAATTGTTGCACGAAGATAGTAATAAAGTGTTAACTGATGAATGGTTATGAGCTATAAATTATGAGTAATGGTTTACATTTAAAAATACATTATTCATTTATTTACGTAAATCAAATTTATTCAGCCTGTCACTCATCACGCTCAACTCATAACTAATTTGTATCTTTGCAGCCACGAGAAAGTCGGCCTGTTGATTTCCTTTTTTGGGAGGTAGGAAAGTCCGGACACCGGAGGGCAGCAAAGCGGATAACATCCGTCACCCGCGAGGGTAGGACAAGTGCAACAGAAAGCAGGTACAGTTCGGCTGTAGTGAAACCAGGTAAACTCTTTGCGGTGCAATGATAAGTATATCGGTTCTTTTCAGCAATGAAAATAGGAGTGGCTCGCTCTGAAAGCCGAGGGGTAATCAGCTCAAGTTTTGCAGCAATGCACGACGCAGATAAATAACAGGCATCCTGCTGCTTGCGGCAGGATACAAAATCCGGCTTACAGATTTTCTCGTGATTTTTTAAAAAACTACAGATTTAGGGCAGGAAGAGGGAAGTTTCAATACCGTAATTTTACTTCCATCCTCCATCCGAATTCATTTTACTTTATTTCATTTTATTTATTCGTTTTCCAGCTGCTTTTTTGCATCCTGTAAACCTGACTGGTCTTCTTCGGAAAGTTTGGGGTATTTCAGGTCCATCTTTTCCAGCACATCAATAATAATCTGGATAGCCGCTACACGGGCAAACCATTTGCTGTCTGCCGGGATTACATACCAGGGTGCGTTATCTTTTGACGTTTCATTGATGGCCGTTTCATAGCATTCCATGTATTGATCGAATAAAGCCCGTTCCGGAAGGTCTGCCGCTGAAAATTTCCAGTTTTTTTCCTTCTCGTCTATCCTGTCAATCAGTCTTTTCTTTTGCTCATCTTTGGAGACATTTAAAAATATTTTAACAACCGTCGTTCCGTTTTGTGTAAGGTGCTTTTCAAAATTCCGGATGCTTTCATACCGGTTTTCCCAGAATGTTTCATCAAAATCTTTTACGGAATCCCAGGTTTTTTCACTTAAATTATACTCAGGGTGTACTTTACATACTAGGACGCTTTCATAATGCGAACGGTTGAAGATCCCGATCATCCCTTTCTGGGGCAGGGCCAGGTAATGTCTCCACAAAAAATCATGGGCATATTCTTTGGAGCTTGGTGTTTTGAAGCTCATTACGTTGCATCCCTGCGGATTAACGCCGCCGAAAACATGCTCAATCAGACTGTCTTTTCCTGCTGCGTCCATAGCCTGAAGTACAACTAGCAGAGACTTGCTGCTGTCCGCATACAGTTTTTCCTGAAGTTTACGAAGTTTTTCCTGCTCCCGGATCAGCAGTTGTACTCCTTCTTCTTTAGTCATTTTACCTTTATATGCCGTAGATGCTTTTTTTATGGAAAACTTTCCTTTGATTAAAAAATCGTCTGAGAAATCGGTACTCATATTTTAATAGTTTATTATAATGATTTAATGATCTGATGATTTAATTTATTTTTAAATTTAAAACATAAAGCTGTAAGTCTAAGATCTGGTTCTGATATATCTTACTTCTTATTTTACTTAAATATAATAAAAAAACCGCCTCAGTAGAGACGGTTTTTTTATTCTTTAAGTAGAGACTACTTCACAGCAGCTACTTTTTTAGCCTGCTTTGCTGCTTTTTTGTCAGCTTTTGCTTTTTCTTTCAGTTCTGCAGCAGTCATTGGCTTTGGTTCAGGCGCATTCGCATCTACATTTCCTTTGATGTAGATAACGCTTCTGCTGTTTGCAGGGTCGTTAGAAAATACCTCGATCATTTTGTTGAACCCGCCGTTGATAGCCGTGTTGTATCCTACTTTAATCTGAGCAGATTTTCCCGGCATAATAGGGTCTGTCTTAAATTCAGGTGTCGTACATCCGCAAGATGCTTTAACATTAGAAAGTACCAGAGGCTTGTCACCGGTATTGGTTACCGTGAAAAATCTTGTACCGTCTGAACTTGGTTTGATGGTACCATAATCAAAAGTGGTCTTATCAAACGTGATGGTTTGTGCAGATGCTAGTGCAAATGTTCCGAATAATGCAATTCCTGCAATTAATTTTTTCATATTCTTGAATGTTAAATACGTTGTTAGATAAATTTCAAGAAACAAAGTTAAAAATTATTTTAATTCATACTCAAAATTTTTTTTCTTTAGACTATTTTTGCACATTGTAAAGTAAAGTATTAGAATTTATGCAGATTTCAGAAAAGTACAATCCACAGGAAACAGAACAGAAATGGTACAATTACTGGTTGGAAAACAAATACTTCCATTCAGAACCCAATGAAAAGCCGCCTTACACTGTTGTCATTCCTCCTCCCAATGTTACAGGGATTTTGCACATGGGGCACATGCTGAACAATACCATTCAGGATGTTCTGGTACGCCGTGCAAGGATGCAGGGCTTTAATGCCTGCTGGGTTCCGGGGACAGACCATGCTTCCATTGCTACAGAAGCGAAGGTTGTTGCCAAACTGAAGTCTGAAGGAATCAATAAATCTGATATTACCCGTGAAGAATTTTTAAAGCATGCTTGGGAATGGACAGACAAATACGGCGGGACCATCCTTGAGCAATTAAAGAAATTAGGATGTTCATGCGACTGGGACAGAACCCGTTTCACCATGGAAGAATCCCTTTCTCAGCAGGTCATTAAAAGCTTTGTTGACCTGTATAACAAAGGTTTAATTTACAGAGGGTACCGGATGGTAAACTGGGATCCTGAAGCAAAAACCAATATTTCTGACGAAGAGGTCATCTTTAAAGAACAGAACGGAAAATTATATTATCTAAAATATAAAATCGAAGGGACAGAAGAATTCCTTTCGGTGGCTACAACGCGTCCTGAAACAATTTTCGGGGATACTGCCGTTTGTATCAATCCTAATGATGAAAGGTATGCTCACCTGAAAGGTAAAAAAGTAATCGTACCGATCGTAAACAGGGCAGTTCCGGTTATTGAGGATGAATATGTGGATATCGAATTCGGCACAGGGGCATTGAAAATTACGCCGGCCCATGACGTTAACGACTATGAGATCGGGCAGAAGCACAATCTTCAGATGATTGATTCCTTGGATGATGACGGGAATTTAAACGATCACGGTCAGCATTACGCAGGCAAAAACAGGTTTGACGTAAGAAAGCAGATCGCAAAAGAACTGGAAGAAAAAGATCTTTTACTGAAGGCAGAAGACTATGTAAATAAAGTCGGGACTTCCGAAAGGACCGGAGCAGTGATCGAACCTAAAGTTTCCGTTCAGTGGTTCCTTAAAATGTCTGAAATTGCAAAACCTGCGCTGGACGTGGTGATGGATGATGAGGTGAAATTTTATCCTGAAAAGTTTAAAAATACCTACAAACACTGGATGGAAAACATCCGCGACTGGAACATCTCCCGCCAGCTCTGGTGGGGGCAGCAGATTCCTGCATTTTATTACGGAGACGGAGAAAATGATTTCGTGGTTGCAGAAAATATAGAAGATGCTTTAGTTTTAGCAAAAGAAAAAACGGGTAACGGACAGCTAACGGCAGACGATCTTAAACAGGACGAAGATGCATTGGATACCTGGTTCTCATCATGGTTATGGCCAATGTCTGTATTTGACGGCCTGAACGATCCCGGAAATAAAGATATCAGTTACTATTACCCGACTTCTGACCTGGTAACCGGGCCGGATATTATTTTCTTCTGGGTAGCCAGGATGATCATGGCCGGTTTGGAATACCGAAAAGAAGTCCCGTTCAAAAATGTCTATTTTACAGGGATCGTAAGGGACAATCAGAGAAGGAAGATGTCAAAATCCTTAGGAAACTCACCCGATCCGCTGGAATTGATGGATAAATATGGCGCTGATGGCGTTCGTGTAGGGATTTTATTGAGTTCCGCAGCCGGAAACGACCTTCTTTTTGATGAAGATTTAATGCTGCAGGGAAGAAATTTCATGTCGAAAATCTGGAGTGCATTCCGGTTGATCAATATGTGGAACCATGAAGATAAACCTGCAAATTCCGCAGAGACCCAGGCAATCGAATGGTTTGAAAATAAATTGAACAGGACAATCATTGAAATTGATGATCAGTTTGAGAAGTTCAGGATTTCCGATGCCTTGCATTTGATCTATAAATTAATCTGGGATGATTTCTGCGGCTACTATCTTGAAGCAATCAAGCCGAATTATGGTGAAGGGATTTCTAAAGAAGTATATAATAAAACCGTTGCTCTTTTTGAAGAATTAATGAAACTGGTGCATCCGTTTTTACCGTTCCAGTCAGAAGAAATATGGCAGCTGATTTCGGAAAGAAAAACAGATGAAGCGCTGGTCATCGCGCAGCAAAAGAAAGCAGAAGCTTTTAATGAAGACATCATTAAGAACTTTGAAACGGCAGCAGAAGTGATTTCGGGGGTAAGAAATTACCGCCAGACCAAAGGGATTTCCCCGAAAGAAGCAGCGGAGATTTTCACCAATGCATCCGGATTTACCAATGAATCAGTTATTAAAAAACTGGCCAATGTTTCAGAAATCCATTTCGGGACAAAAACAGACAAGCCGAGCTTTACATTTCTGGTAGGATCAACCGAGGTTTCGATTCCCTTAAGTGAAAACCTGGATCTCGAAGAAGAAAAAATCAAAACAGAAGAGGAATTAAAATACCTGAAAGGGTTTCTGGTTTCCGTTGATAAGAAGCTTTCCAATGAAAAGTTTGTAGCCAATGCAAAGCCTGAAATCGTGGAAGTGGAGCGCAGAAAGCAGAAAGATGCCCAAGACAAAATTGCCATTCTGGAAGAAAAACTGAAAAGCTTATAACGGATCCGCAGTAATCTTGGCCGGTTTATTGGATATCAGGCTCAGAGAATATAATGATTAAGAATCCTCTCTGTACCGGTATCGAAATGAATACAAACAAATGACACACATACAAAACATAAAAAAATTATTCTCAAAAGACTTCGTGGAAAGCCCTTTGCTGGAGAGTTTCGAAGTCGGCAAAATCTATCTTTCAAGCGGCAAGCTGGTAGCCTGTGATCCGGTGATTACCAATGATATGCAGCCGTTTACTGCGGTGTTTCCAAAAGGGGATTTTGCTGTTTTGCTTCATAAAGAAAGAGAGAGCAACTGTGTAGCCTATGCGGAAATTGTCTTCAGCAACTCTGAAATTTCAGACTGGCAGCTGGCCACAACACAAGGACAGCTGGTGAAAGACTTAGCGGAAGGCGAGATCTTCGGATATCCTGTTGAAAGCGGCATGGGATGCTTCATGGATGCGGATACACAGATTGTCCTGAATGAGCTGGAACAAAGGCTTTATCACAGCAAAGGAGTGGATTTTATGGGAATTTACGAAGAGTTTTTCCATGAACACTTTTTTGATGAGAACGGAGCTATTGACCAGTATGCTTTTTTAAAGCCGTCAGACAGCCATCCCGGAACCATTTTTGCCTTTGAGACCGGGTATGGCGAAGGTTTTTATGCAAGTTACATTGCTTATGATAAAAACCGGGTGCCGGTAAAGATCGTTACGGAATTTATTGAAATCAGTTAATTAATATTAATTATCTTGTAAACGTAATTTCCACCTTGTACATTTGTTACTTGTCAACACCAAAATAATATAAAACCAATGAATTTCTCATCAGAACAGCCAAAAATCATCGTTGTAGGAAGCTCGTCGATTGACCTTGTTTTAGAAACAGAAAAAGTCCCGTGCGTAAATGAAACGGTAATTGCCCATAATTCAGAGAGCTATTTTGGGGGAAAAGGAGCCAATCAGGCTATCGGCACAGCCAGATTAGGAGCCAGTGTGTATTTTATCGGCTGTGTAGGGATGGATCCGCTCGGCCAGCAGATTATGAGGAATATGGTTGGCGAGAATGTAAATGTCGGATTTGTTTTTGAAACTGACCGTGAAGCTACAGGAACGGCTTACGTTACCACATCTGACGGAAGTGCCGCCATTGTTGTGGTGCCTGCAGCCAATAATTATCTGAGCATTGAACATGTAGAAGCGGCAGATAAATATTTTCATACCGCAGATCTTGTGCTTCTTCAGCTTGAGGTTTCAATGAAAGTAATTGAATATACTGTCAGGAAGGCCAGGAAACATGGCAAAAAAGTAGGCTTGTATGCTTCTCCGGCGCAGAAATTAAGCAATGAAATCCTTGAAAATGTTGATTTTATCATAGTAAAAAGCAGTGAGCTGCATATTGTGTTCGGCGAAGATCAGAGAGAAGTGATCCTTAAAAAATATTTCAACAAGGTTTTTGTAAGGGACGATATCAACTCCACTGTTTATTTTGACGGCACGGAAATGAAATACTGCAGCAGCAATTACAATGACAAAAATGCGTATAAGATGGGGATGGGAGACGCTTTTACGTCCGGTTTTTCCATTGCGCTGTGCCACGGCAATGATATTGAGGAATGCGTGAAATTCGGAAACGAAGTTTCGGCAAAAGTATCCGGTAAAAAAGGTTCCCAGACCGGACTTCCAAGGGTATCTGACTTTCTTTAATTATTTTCTGCATATCGAAAGATTGAAAATATAATTTATAATACAGTTTAAAATTCCACTTTTACGGTGGAATTTTTTCTTTTATCTATGGAAAAGCTCATACTGGCTTCGTATCATTTCCCGGTTACCGCTCACATCTTTCATCCTGAAAAAAGCAACGGCCGGCTTCTGCTGATCAATTCCGCAACCGGGGTAAGGCAGCAGGTTTATTTCTCATTTGCCCGGTATTTTTCCGAAAAAGGGTTTACTGTGGTTACCTATGATTATTGCGGGATCGGGCTTTCAAAACCTGAAAACCTTAAAGGCTTTAAAGCATCCATGAGAAGCTGGGGTTCCGAAGATTTTAAAGCCGTGACGGATTATATCAAAGTTCATTTTAGGGAGTACCGAAAGTATTGCCTGGGGCATTCCGTCGGAGCTTTGATTATCGGAATGAATCCGGATTGTGAAATATTTGAGAAGTTTATTTTTGTAGGGACACAGAATGCTTTCACGGGAAATTTAAAACTTAAAACCAAGATTGAAGCATGCCTGGGTTTCGGCATTGTACAGCCTTTGACCACTGCATGTCTGGGATATTTTCCGGCACACTGGTTCGGGTTGGGAGAAAGTCTGCCGAAAAATTGTGCATATGACTGGAGAACCTTAATTTTAAACAGAAAATCAACCGGTGCCTTATTGAAGAAAACGGGTGATTATTCTAAAAGCTTAACCCGGGAAGTTTTTGTTATCCGTGCGGAAGATGATGCCTGGTTAACTGAAAAAGGCGTTAAGAGCCTGTTGGATGACACTTATCCTTTTCTTAAGCCTAAGCACAGGCTGGTTAAGGCCTCCGAATCGGAGAGAAGAATAATCGGGCACATTAATTTTTTCAGGAGCTATAACAGGAAGCTCTGGGATATTGTTTTAGATGAATTAAATTGAATTATTAAATTAAATTAAACTGAATTGATATAAATGCAGGATCTGATTGAAAACACAGTAGAGTTTGTAAAGAAAAAACTGGAAGGTGCCGAAGCTGGACATGACTGGTTTCATATAGAAAGGGTATGGAAGCTTTCAAAAAAGATTGCCGTAACGGAACCCTGTAATATGGAGGTAGTGGAACTGGCTGCCCTTCTGCATGATATTGCAGACCCTAAATTCCATAACGGGGATGAAACACTGGCACTGCGTGTTTCCCGGAAATTCCTGGAAAGCCAGAATGCTTCTGAAGACATTATTGAACAGGTACTATTTATCATCCGGAATATTTCGTTCAAGAACAGGGGAGAAGCTCCTGAAAATTTACCGGTAGAACTGAAAATCGTTCAGGATGCCGACCGGATTGATGCCATCGGGGCGATTGGCATTGCCAGGACATTTAATTTCGGAGGCTTTAAAAATAACCTGATGTATGACCCGAATATCGAGCCTAAGCTGACTATGTCCAAAGAAGAATACAAGAAATCCAACGGGACAACAATCAACCATTTTTATGAAAAACTGCTGCTGTTAAAAGACCTGATGAATACGGAAAAAGGAAAGCAGATTGCCGGTGAGCGTCATGATTTCATGCTGAAATTCCTTGACCAGTTTTACAAAGAATGGAATGTTGACTGACACAACGCTGAAAACCTTTTAAAATAAGTATCTTTGCAGCATGGTATTCACTGTTCTGATTATCTTCTGGGCCTTAATTTTTTCTCTGCTTTTATCAAAGATAAAAAAGGGAAAAGCTGCTGAATGGGCAAAATTGTTCCGCATTGTTACCGTTATTTTTTCAATTTCCATTTTTACCTATTGGTTTGTGAAGAAAAGTGTGGTAGGTATCGTGGAGAATTCAGTTGCGTTGCAGGTCATCAACAAGCTTCCGCAACCACTGGATTTTTATGTGGTGACTTTAAATGATTCTGAAGCAGGCAAAATCATCGAAACCAAACATATCGGGAAAGTCCGCCCTGAATATTACAGAATAGAATACCTCAGCATGGACAGGTCTGATGAATACTGGATTGTAGGGTATCTCGGCAAAAAAAACCTGGTGTATTTCTCACAGCATGCGATCCCGAATAAAAATATCGACCAGATCATTGAAATTCAGAACTATATCAATCAGAGTGTAAAGCTTTCTGACTTAGCCAAGAAGCAGGTGGAGGCCTACAATTATGAAAATATAAAAGTCGGAATCTGGATTGCCCTGGATTTTCTGCTGCTGTTTCTGAACCTGGTACTGCTGGTAAGGAAAAAGAAATAAGTATTTATTTTGTCAATTAATTTAAGCCGGATTCAATGCCGCTGATAATATATAATTTTTTTTATCCCGAAATAAATGATTAATCCTTAAAACAGGGTTCCCATGCTTCCCGTTGCCATTCTCGGAACCTGAAGATTGGTTTTCCATTTTTTATTCAGTCCCTGTATAAAGTGGGTGAAGAGAAGCGGAGAATCGGCCTCAATATCCTGATGGATGAAAAAGGCTGCATTCCGAAGGCCCTGTTCTTTCCATTCCGTCAGGCGTTCTACCCATTCGTCAAGCCTCCGGTAATCGGTTTCCGTATTGGTTGCAACATAGCGGATAAAGATATCAGGCGTGGTAAGCCGCATATGGAGCACATCTCTTCTGCCGGCAGTATCCACAATGATATTGGTGATCTGATGCTGCCTGAAAAGCCGGCAGGTGGTATTGAACTTATCTTCATCGGTAAACCATTCCATGTTTCTGAGCTCTATGGCCAGTGGGATTTCTTCCGGCCATTCCCTGACGAATTTTTCCAGCCTGGCATAATCCTGAGGTTTGAAATTGTCATGAAGCTGAAGAAAGGCCATCCCTAATTTCTCTTCAAAATTCATGATGGAAGTGGCAAACTGGGTTACGGGATCCGTAACATCAATCAGTCTTCTGAAATGGGAAACGGTATTGGGGATTTTCGGGAAAAATTTAAAATGTGTGGGTGTTTTCTCTTTCCAGGTCATGATCTGCGCCGGTGCCGGCATTCCGTAGAACGTGGCATTCAGCTCGATGGAATTGAACTGGGTAGCATAATAGGACAGTTCGTCCTTCGTGCCTTTCGGATAGAAGCCCTTCAGATCGGCCTTGCTCCATTTTGCACACCCGATTGAAACATTGCCCAGCCCGGCTGCATTCCGGCCCAGTGCTTCTTTGGTATCAGGGTGGTCTTCGGGCAGCGTAAAATTAATATGGGAAGCGTCTTCCAGTTTTCCGAATTTCATATGAAGTCTTTAGTGATTAACTGTTTCAACAAAAATAAAACCAAAATTACAGAAATTTTCTGTAGTTTATTTTTTAATACAGCCAGGCTGACCATCAGGGGTCAGGTTGCACAAAAATCATGGATGGAATGTAAAGTTTATTTTACATTATAAGTAAAATAAAAGCCACAGTACGGATACTGTGGCTTTTATATGCATTTTAAAATTTATAATTAAGCTTCACATGCAGAGCAGGTCACAAAGTTCACCATCATCTCTTTGGAAACGGATGAGCTTCTCTGGTAATAAAGGGTTTTCACTCCTTTTTTCCATGCTTCAATATAAAGATAGTTGACATCTTTTACAGGCATTGTGGAAGGGATCTGAAGGTTCAGCGACTGTGCCTGATCAATATACTGCTGTCTCTGGGCAGCCTGGGAAATAATTTCCATCGGGGAAATCTC
The DNA here is from genome assembly GCF_034047335.1 of Chryseobacterium sp. JJR-5R. Classification (NCBI taxonomy): domain Bacteria; kingdom Pseudomonadati; phylum Bacteroidota; class Flavobacteriia; order Flavobacteriales; family Weeksellaceae; genus Chryseobacterium; species Chryseobacterium sp. JJR-5R. Next base: position 3,389,423 of record NZ_CP139137.1, on the reverse strand, counting down.
CCTGAATGTTTTGAATACGGCTTTCTCTTCGTCAGATAATTCGTTCAGGTGCTGTACGGAACCGTGGTTCAGCATGATCGTCCTCCAGGTTTCTTCATTGTCAAGGCCTTTTTCCCCAAGCAGTTTCGCCAGGTATTTGTTCTTTCGCATAAAGTTTCCTTTAGCAAGTCCGGCTTTGTAATAGTTGGAGGCAAACGGCTCGATTCCCGGTGAAGTCTGCCCTAAAATGGCGGAGCTTGAAGTGGTAGGGGCGATGGCCATTACCGTTGTATTTCTCATTCCGTATCCTTTCAGCAGTTCCGGTTCCCCGTAGATGTTAGCCAGTTCTTTTGACGCGATATCTGCCTGAGTCCTGATGTGTTTGAAAGCCCTTGCATTAAACTGCGTTGCCTCAAAACTCTCAAAAGGAATCATGTTTTTCTGCAGGTAAGAGTGGTAACCCAGAACGCCCAGACCCAATGCCCTGTGGCGTAATGCGAAGTCTCTTGCTCCCTGAAGGTAATAGTTTCCTTCCGTTTTCTCGATAAATTCAGATAAAACAGCGTCAAGGAAATAAATGGCCAATTGTACTGCGTTTGTATCCTTCCACTCGTCATACAATTCTAAGTTCATGGAGGACAGGCAGCAGATGAAAGATTCCTGCCTTGTGGACGGAAGCATAATTTCAGAGCAAAGGTTACTTGCGTTGATGGTTAACCCGAGATCTTTATATACCTGAGGCTTGTTCCTGTTCACATTATCGGTAAAGAAAATGTAAGGAAGGCCTTTCTGCTGGCGGCTTTCCAGAACCCTGGCCCAGATTTTACGTTTGTCGGCATCACCGTCAATCATATCCTGCATCCAGTAATCCGGCACGCAGATTCCGGTAAACAGGTTCTGAATCGGGCTCCCGATGTCTTTGATGGATAAAAATTCTTCAATATCCCCGTGGTCAACATCCAGATAGGCTGCAAAAGCACCTCTTCTTACGCCACCCTGGGAAACAACATCCATGGAAGTGTCAAACAGTTTCATGAATGACACGGCACCGGAAGATTTTCCGTTGTCGGTTACGGCAGTCCCTCGGTTACGAAGCTCCCCGAAATATCCTGAAGTTCCGCCCCCGATTTTCGTCTGCATGATGACTTCACCCATTTTGTGGGTAATCCCTTCAATGCTGTCCGGAATATGCACGTTGAAACAAGAGATCGGAAGGCCTCTCTGCGTTCCCATGTTGGCCCAGACCGGAGAGGAAAAACTGATCCATCCTTTCATGATCATCTCCTTGAAAGCCGGCTGAAGCTCAGGTTTGTATAATTTTTTTGCTGCCGCAGTGGTGATCCTGTCAATGGCACCGTCTACGGTTTCCCCTTTCAGCAGGTACCCTCTGTTCAGCATTTGCTCAGATTCCTCGTTGAGCCACCATATGTTGTTGTTTTGTTCGTCCATAGATTTTATATTGTAAAATGTACCGGGTACATTGTTTTGTTAATTTTTTCAGGAGCAGAAAATTTGTTTTTCTCCTCACTGGTCTTGCCTGCTTTCCGCTGTATCTTTTTTTGCCTTTGTCTTTGCCGGCCCCTCAAAAAAAGGATGCCGCTGCAATCAGGGCTAAGATGACATTTTGTTTCCCTTACTTCTTACCAAACCGCCAAATTATCTGTTTCCTTCATTGTGAGGCACAAAGCAATCCAATCTGATGCTTCGACAGGCTTACCATGACCGGTCTAATACCAACTGTTTTGTTCGCTCGCGCCCCGACTTGAGTGGAGCTCTTTTTGTTATTGCGGTTCACAAAGAGTTCAACAGATTGCTTCAAGTGGTTCGCAATATCAAAAAAGCGGGAACGGAAGGCGGAAAAAGGCGCCCCAATAAATATTATTCAGTTAATTTAAAACAAATCGTTCGCCGTAATACTCTTGTCATGTTTTGTATAGTCCACCGGCCTTTTGGCAAAGAAATCATCCATTGAGTTGGCAAAAACCTCCTCTTCGAACCATTTCATCGGGCTGTACTGCTCTGCCGTGATGTTGTAGCGTTTTTCCATGTTGATCTTATCAAGGCTTTCATCCACACGGTATTTCATAAAGTTGATCAGGTCCTGTTTGGAGAATTTATCCAGTTCGCCAAGCTCGAAGATCCAGTCAAGAATTTCGCCTTCCAGTTCGATAGACTGATCAACAAGGGTATAGATATCTTCAATATCAGAATCCGTTAAAAGATCAGGCTGCTCCTCACGGATCTTATTGATCAGGTAAATACCGCCATTGGCATGGATCTGTTCATCGATAGAAGTCCAGGCGATGATATTGGAAACATTCTTCATGAACCCTTTAAATCGGGTAAACGATAAGATAATGGCAAACTGTGAAAACAGGGATACGTTTTCAATCAGGATACTGAATAAAAGCAAAGACGAAACATACTCTTTCGGCGTGGCAGAATTGGCATGCTTAAGGACATTGGATAAAAACTGAATCCTCTTTTTCAGGGCGGGAACTTCCACCACATGCAGGAATTCTTCATTGTAACCCAATACTTCAAGCAGCCTTGAATACGCCTCCGAATGGCGGAATTCGCATTCTGCAAAAGTGGCTCCCAAACCGTTCAGTTCAGGTTTCGGAAGATGATTGTACAGATTCCCCCAAAATGACTTTACCGAAACTTCAATCTGGGCAATGGCCAAAAGCGCATTTTTTACCGCGTTTTTTTCGTGCGGCTCCAGCTGCGACTGAAAATCCTGAACATCGGCAGTAAAATCCACCTCCGAATGTACCCAGAATGATTTGTTGATGGCTTCTGTAAACTGAAGAACTTCAGGATACTCGAACGGCTTATAACTTACTCTTTTGTCAAAAATTCCCATATGTAGAAGGTCTTAAATTAAAATGCTCATCAGATTGAATATGCTTAATCAATATCCAATAGATTGATTTATTGTTAATTGCGGATAAAAATCATTACCCTTGAATACTCTGTATCTTTCCATAAGATACAGGTACAAAGTTAGACAACAGGAACTGTATTTGAAAGAGGCAAACACTAAATGACTGAATTTTAACCTTAAAAGTTTTCCACATTTACATGAAAACCGCTTAGGTATTGACTTACACAGGATTGTTGTGAAAAAATATACATTATCAGCACATCAGAATTAAACAATTTTTTATAATCCACTGTGAATAAGCAGGAATAATGTTAAACATTAATTCCGGTAAAGAAAATTTTATTGTTGTAACAAATCCGGAATATATTCTACTTATTAGGCATAAACATCATACAACCATCATTAATGCTAATCATTCAGGACCTACATAAATCGTACGATACGGGGAAAAGCAAGCTTCATGTGCTGAAAGGAATTAATCTGAATATTTCCGAAGGCGAGTTCGTTTCGATCATGGGCAGTTCCGGTTCCGGAAAATCTACCCTGCTTAATATTATCGGGATCCTTGATGAGAAAGATACCGGCACCTATGAACTGGATAATGTTCCGATCGAACATTTGTCCGAAGTAAAAGCGGCGGAATACAGAAGTAAGTTTTTAGGCTTTATTTTCCAGTCTTTTAATCTCATCGGATATAAAACGGCATTGGATAATGTAGCACTTCCGTTGTATTACCAGAATGTACCCCGGAAGGAACGTGAGAGAAAAGCGATGGAGTATCTTGAAAAAGTAGGGCTGGCACAATGGGCTGGCCATTTGCCGAATGAGCTTTCAGGCGGGCAGAAACAGCGGGTGGCTATTGCAAGGGCATTGATAACGGATCCAAAGGTGGTGCTTGCCGATGAGCCTACCGGAGCCCTGGATTCCAAGACGACCCACGATATCATGAAGCTTCTTCAGGATATCAACAATGAAGGGAAAACCATTATCGTGGTTACCCATGAGCCGGACGTAGCCGCACAGACCAAAAGAAACGTGATACTCCGTGACGGGATTATCGAAAGCGATGCATTTATCAAGCAGATTGTGTTGTAGCGGGAAAACGGAGGCCGGAAATTTTTGGAAGTAATTAAATGAACTGTATGTTTTAGACTTTGTTCCTTATTTTTCTTCTGAAATAAAATTACATGGCAATAAATTAAATTAAAAACAGCGGCAGGATTGGAGAGACGCCTCACCAGTGTTCCGCTTCAAACTAAAATATATGTTCGACTTAGATCGTTGGCAGGAAATATTCAGTTCCATCCGCAGCAATGTATTGCGGACGGTGCTTTCCGGTTTTACCGTAGCGTTGGGATTATTTATCTTCATCGTGCTTTTCGGGATCGGTACGGGACTGCAGAATGCGTTTACGCAGGGCTTTGCACGGGATGCCCAGAACCTGATCTCCGTTTTTACCGGTAAAACAACGGTAGCCTACAACGGGCTGCAGTCTGACCGGGTAGTTACCATGAACAATGACGATTATGATTTCCTGGTTAATGTGGATAAAGAGAAAGTAGGGAATTCCACGGCAAGGTATACCTCCAACCTGCTGGTGAAATACGGCAGGGAAAGCGGGAATTACCAGATCAACGGGGCCAATATGGACGAACAGTATATCGAGAACCGGAAAATACTTGAAGGTCGTTACCTTTCGCCGAATGATATGGCGAACAAACAGAATGTTGCCGTTATCGGGAGGATGGTGCAGAGGGATTTGATCAAGAACGGGAGCCCGGTAGGAAAAGAGCTGAATATCAACGGAACCATGTTCAAAGTAATCGGCGTATTCTCTGATGACGGCGGAGACTGGGATGAAAGGCACATTACGGTTCCTATTTCTACCCTGCAGCAGATGAAAAAAGGATCTGATACGGTAAGTACAGTATACATTGCCTATGATGAAAAACTGGATCCGCAGCAGGCCATTAAATATGGTGATGAACTGAAGGAAAGGCTGAAATCAAGAAAAAATGTATCTCCCGAAGATGAAAACGGCGTAAGGATCTGGAATAACGCCCAGAATATGAACGAGACTTTTATGTTTATGGCAGTTCTTACCGCAATTGTAGGGTTTATCGGGATGGGTACCCTGCTGGCAGGAATCATCGGGATCAGCAATATTATGGTGTATATCGTAAAGGAGAGGACCAAAGAAATAGGCGTACGAAAAGCAATCGGAGCCAAACCACGGAGTATTGTTGCGCTCATTGTTCAGGAAAGTGTGGTAATTACCGTCATATCGGGATTTATAGGCGTAGGATTGGGCGTGCTGGCTTTACATTTAATCGGCGACAGCCTCGAAGAATATTTCATTAAAAGCCCGAGTGTGGGCTGGGGAACCATTTTTACGGCATTCATCGCACTGGTATTTTCCGGATTGATTGCAGGATTCGTCCCGGCGTACAGAGCGTCAAAAATCAAACCGATTGAAGCATTGAGGACCGAGTAATATAACACCACCGGAACCGCTGAAAAAAATACTTACAGACCATTATTGATAATCAAATAAAGTAAAGTGAACATATTACTGAAAAAAGATACCTGGCAGGAAATTTATTATTCTCTTAAAAATAATAAGCTCCGGACATTCCTCACCATGATCGGTGTGGGCTGGGGTATGTTTTTATATGTTGTCCTGCTGGGTTCTGCAAAAGGGATGGAGAACGGTTTCGATAAATTGTTTTCAGGCTTTGCCACCAACTCTATTTTCCTCTGGGCGCAGAATACCTCCATTCCGTACGACGGTTTCCCGAAAGGCCGGCAGGTGCACCTTCATCTTTCCGATATTGATATGCTGAAGAGAAAAATCCCGGACATCGATTATATTTCCCCTCAGAATTCAAGAGGGAGCTTTACCGGCACACCGGGGGAAGCCATGTCCAGAAACGGTAAAAACGGGACCTATTCATTAACCGGGGATTATCCGGTAGGCAATAAGATTTCAGAGAAAAAACTTATTTTCGGGCGTTACATCAATGACGCAGATGTTTCAGGAAACAAGAACGTAGCAGTAATAGGCGAAGAGATCTATAAAAACTTTTTCGATGCCAAAAAAAATGAAAACCCGCTGGGCAAGCCGGTCAATATCAAAGGAATTTTCTTCAACGTAGTTGGGGTGTTCAGGGTGAAAAAAGGAGGTGGTTTCGAAAATGACCAGACGGTGTTCATTCCGCTTTCCACCTATACCAAAATGTATAACGCCGCAGACCAGATTGATATGTTTGCAATTGTGAGCAAGCCCAATGCCAGCGTCAATTCCGTGGAAGAAAGCGTAAAGCTTGAGCTGAAGGCCAAAAATAAAGTATCTCCTGAAGATACCAATGCCTTCGGGAGTTTCAACCTGGGGAAAGAGTTTAAAAAACTGACAGGCTTTCTAACCGGCATGCAGCTGCTTACCATTATCGTAGGAACCCTGACGATTCTTGCGGGGGTAATTGCCATTTCCAATATTCTTTTGATTACCGTAAAGGAAAGGACAAAAGAAATCGGGATCAGAAGAGCATTGGGTGCAAAGCCTTCGGAAGTAAGGAATCAGATCCTGTTGGAGAGTGTGGTGATCACGCTTTCATCCGGGCTGCTCGGGTTTATGTTCGGGATCTTTGTGCTGATGATTTTAAATATGGTTACACAGGGCCAGGATGCCTTTCCTTTTTACAATCCTACCGTTAACTACGGGAATGTTTTTGCAGCCATGGCCGTAATGGTGGTTTTAGGACTGATTATCGGGATGATCCCGGCGCAGCGGGCTGTGAAGATAAGGCCGATCGAAGCGTTGAGAACGGAGTAAGTTATGAGTGATGAGTTATGAGTGATGAGTTATGAGTTGCCGGTTATGGGGTTTTGTAATGCATCATTTTTAAATAATTAAATTTTAAATAAAAAATAAACTATACATATGAAAAAGAAATTCACTTGGAAAAAAGCCGTTTATATCGTCTTAGGGCTTTTATTTGCAGTGGCCTTATTCTCCGGGATCGGATATCTTGTAAAATCCAATTCCAAAGAGAGCGAAGCGTTCCTTACGCGTAAACCGACCATCCAGAATATGGATGACAAGGTAATGGCAACAGGGAAAATTGTTCCGAAAGAAGAAATTGAAATCAAACCGAACATAGCAGGCATCATTGACAAAATTTTAGTGGAAGAAGGAGACCGTGTGGATGCCGGGCAGTTGATCGCCACCGTAAGGATTGTCCCGAATCTTGCCGATGTAAACAATTCCCAGCAGAATGTTCAGAATGCCCAGCTGCAGATCAGCAATGCCAAAATGAATGTTGAAAACATGCGCAAGCAGTTTGAAATGCAGGACAGGCTGTTCAAGCAGGGCGTTATTTCCAGACAGGAATACCTGAACGCCCAGCAGCAGCTATTTTCCCAGCAGCAGGCACTCAGAAATGCAAACCAGCAGCTGGTAACGGCACAGAAAGCATTACAGATTGCCAAAACCGGCGCGATCCCTGAACTGCAGGGCCTGGCGACCACGCAGATCCGCTCCAAAGCATCCGGAACCGTGCTGGAAGTGCCGGTAAAAGTAGGAAGCCAGGTCATTGAAGCCAATTCCTTCAATGCCGGAACCACCATCTGTTCCATTGCAGACCTTAATTCTCTGATCTTCCAGGGGGAAATTGATGAGGCACAGGCAGGAAAACTGAAGCAGGGCATGGATATGAATATTGTGATCGGAGCCCTTCAGAACAAAACATTCCCCGGAAGGCTGACCATGATTGCGCCGAAAGGAAAAGACAACAACGGGACCATTAAATTCCCGGTAGAAGGCGATGTGCACAACCCGAACAATGAATACATCAGGGCCGGGTTTTCTGCCAACGGTGAAATTGTGCTGAGCTCCAAGAAAAATGCATTGCTGCTGGATGAATCCCTGGTTCAGTACGAAAAGAAAAACGGTAAAGATGTCCCGTTTGTGGAGGTAAAACAGAAAGACGGCAAGTTTAAAAAACAATATATAAAACTGGGAGCCAGCGACGGCATTAACGTTCAGGTACTGCCGGGGTCGCCGATTGATAAAAATTCCGAGATCAAAGTCTGGAACCCTTCGGATAAAGATAAAGAAGAACTGAAAGACAAATCCAAGAAATAATAAACTTCATTATACGCTGCAAGCGGAAGCCCCGGGAATTTTCTCAGGGCTTTTTTCTTATCCGGATGAATTTCATTTTTTAACGGGAGCTGTTTCCCGCTTTCCGCTGCAATCTTTTTTTTCAAAAAAGGATTTTAACTGCAATCGGGGCTAGGGCGGCGGCTGTAATTTTATTACTGATTTGATGAATGGGAACTCAATATCTCATTGTGGTCCGGAAATGAATCCGTTAATGCCGCCGGGCGGTCACCTTCCGGCAAATGGATTTCCGTTTTAACTGCCGATTGAGATTTTCTTTGAACATTCCGGAATCGTTTGCCGGAAAACTGTATTTCTTTTCACCATGCTGCAGGTATGAGAATAGTATTGCGGTCATATAGCAGCAGTATTGTTTGTTTTAATTTTGTATTGAATAACATAACAGGGCATGCTTAAATCACACACCATTATTCAGGCATGAAGAAACAGTTAGTACCGAAAAAAACGGAAAATAACTCCTGCCAGGTGCTTTGTATGTAAAAATACCTTTTGCACAGGATACCAACACTGAAAACCCGGACATTGAGCTTACGGAATATGAATTTATTAAAATCGATCATTTCTATAAAATAGATGTGGACGGAGTTGTTGCCTGCGGGGACGATGCAGCGGTGATGCAATCCTTTGCCAGCGCCGTTGCGCAGGGAAACATAACGGCAACACTGGTGAAAGGGGAACTGTGTGAAAAGATTTTAATTGATGTAAATATTATTTATTATTATATTAAAATTTTTAGCAGGATTCCGTAGATCCGGGCAGGGCTTCCCGCGTCGTTTAGAAAATCAACCGGCTGTTCAGAATTGCCGGATATCTGATTAAAATTCTTGTGAACTGTTCATCAGTGAGCCGCATCAATAAATAATCCTGAACAGTCCGGGACTTATCTTATTTTTAAATCAGCTCAGAAACTTTATTTCCTTATCCTTAAATTTATTTTTAGATACCATTTTATTCATAGTAACGAGCATTTTTCTGCGGAGCTTAGCCAGTTTTCGGATGTTTTTGTCTTCGCTGTAATCAAAGATATTATCCTTGAAGCTGAAAGTGTCACCATCTTTAAATTCAATTTTATTTTTCTTTAATTCTCCAAGCAGCATCAGGTTGGTCATGCTTTCCAGAATATAATGTTCCGATCTTTCTAAATTTTTTAAAGTGCTTATTAACTGTTTTTTATATTTTTTCTTTCCCATAATTCTGGTGATTTTCTTTTTTAAGGTTGATGCAAAGATAAATTTTTCATAGATAGTGTTTTCAGACTATTCAAATTTTATTCCTATTCTGAAAATTTTAAGGTCCTGGAAAGATCTTTTCACAAAGATTATACGAAGAAAATTTATCTGAATGCTTATAAAATCTTCAATGATGAATCAATGATAAATTAATAAGCTGATTGATAATAATAATCCTTGGAAATTCCGTATTTTTGGCATTCAAAATCTAAATCTAGAAATAAATGGACATTATTTTTGACCTTATCGAAAAAGAAAGACAAAGACAAACCCATGGGATTGAAATGATTGCATCAGAAAATTTTGTTTCTGAGAATGTAATGAAAGCCGTGGGAAGCGTACTGACCAATAAATATGCGGAGGGATATCCCGGAAAAAGATATTACGGAGGATGTGAGGTAGTAGATGAGGTTGAAACTCTGGCCATCAACAGGGCAAAAGAACTTTTCGGCGTGGATTATGCAAATGTGCAGCCCCATTCCGGATCTCAGGCAAATGCAGCCATTTATCTGGCGGTTTTGAAGCCGGGAGACAAAATCATGGGGATGGATCTTTCTATGGGAGGCCACCTTACCCACGGTTCGGCTGTGAATTTCTCCGGGATCCAGTATGATGTGGTATCTTACGGCGTTCAGCAGGAAACAGGCTTGATCGATTATGACCAGATGAGGGAAGTGGCACTTAGAGAAAGGCCGAAAATGCTGATTGCAGGCTTCTCTGCCTATTCAAGAGACCTGGATTATGCCAAGTTCAGGGAGGTTGCCGATGAGATAGGTGCAACGCTTTGGGCAGATATTGCGCATCCTGCCGGCCTGGTAGCCAAAGGGCTCCTCAATAACCCGTTTGAACACTGCCATCTGGTAACCACCACCACCCATAAGACTTTAAGAGGCCCGAGAGGAGGAATGATCATGATAGGCAAAGACTTCGAGAACACATATGGGCATAAAACGCCGAAAGGAGAGACGAAAATGATGAGCCAGGTTCTGGACAGCGCTGTTTTCCCTGGGATCCAGGGCGGCCCGCTGGAACATGTGATCGCAGGTAAAGCAGTGGCCTTCGGTGAAGCTTTAGACCCTCAGTTTGAAACATACGCAAAACAGGTTCAGTCTAATGCGCAGGCTTTGGCAAAAGCAATGATTAACAGAGGATTTGATATTGTAAGCGGCGGAACAGATAACCACCTGATGCTTGTTGACCTTAGAAATAAAGGGGTAAACGGTAAAGAAACGGAAAAAGCACTCGTGCTTGCCGATATTACCTGTAACAAAAACATGGTCCCTTTTGATGATAAGTCACCGTTCACTACTTCGGGGATCCGATTGGGGACTGCGGCCATCACTACAAGAGGCTTGAAGGAAAATGACATGGAAACCATTGCAGAATTGATCTCTGAAGTGGTGGATAATATTAAAAATGAAGAAGGCATAACTTCTGTACGGAAGAAAGTAAACGAGCTGATGGAAGGGAAGGCCTTATTCAATTATTAACATCTGCCTCAATCAGAAAATATAAAGAATGGGCATTTTTGTTCATTCTTTTTTTATCAATATGGAAAAGAAATCCTATACTTTTGATGAAATAAAACTTAAGCTGGTAAACTACTGCGTTTATCAGGACCGGTGCCATGCGGAAGTGGAGCAGAAGATGAGAGAATTCCTGCTGATTGATGAAGCGAGAGAAGATATTATGCTTTATCTTTTAAGGGAAAATTACTTAAATGAAGAACGGTTCACACGAAGCTACATCAGGGGGAAATTCTATATCAAGCACTGGGGGAAAACCAAGATCAAAATGAACCTGAAACAAAAGCAGGTTCCCGAAAAGCTGATTAATAAATGCTTCGATGAAATTGATGAAGGCGATTATGAGAAAACCATCCGGAAAATCTATGAAGATTATTATTCAAAACAAAACGGACTGAAAGAATACCAGCGGAAATCAAAGACCATAAAATATCTGATGAGCCGGGGCTTTGAATATGAGAAAATAAATGATATTCTTGAATAAGCAAGGAAGTGTCCTAAGCAGATTATTATCTGAAATAAATACTTTATAATGATTTATTTGAAGTATCTTTTAATGATCGATATCCCTTCTGTTTAATCAGGTAACTATGCATAAACCGGAATAAATTTATTTTTTAAATTCAGGTTATAGATGAAATTTTATTTTAATTTTGCATGGATACTCAGGGAATATCCTTAAATATGATATTCCTGTTTATACTTTAATTTATATGAATACAAATAAAGACAATGTACGGTTCTCTTAGGAAAAGACTTTTTGGGGGAGATAATGTTGTCAGCCTCTCAGATGTAAGATACCTTCCCAGATGGATAATACTCGTAATCGATATTATTATTCTGGTAGTATCCTTGTTTCTTTCTACCTACATCATTGAGAAAATTACCCAGCAGGAATTTATTTACCATGAAGATAAGACCAATGTCTTTGTCTGCATTATCGCAATGAATGTTGTATTCATGTATATTTTTAAGACTTATGCAGGGATTATAAGGCATTCTACTTTTATAGATCTTTTTAAATTATTGATTTCCTGTTTCTGTACCATGTTTATGGTAGGTACAATCAATATGATTTACTTTTGGATAACCGGCGGCAAATTTATCCTCACCCCTTATTTAATCCTCTATTTTATCATTTCATTTATGGGATTGTTTCTTTTCAGATTATATGTAAAGGAGTTTTTTCATATTGTAAGGGAATACAGGAGAAGTACACTGAAGAAAAGAATCCTGGTGCTGGGCATTGATGAGCAGTCCATAGCCATTGCCAGGGCTATCCTGGATAATCCCAGCCTGCCGTATCATGTGGTAGGCTTCCTTACCCAGAGAACAGACTCCAAAAGGGCTTCATTACTGGGGAAACCTATATTTTCCAAAGATAAGATAGAAAGAAATACCAAAGAAGAACTTCTGGTAGACGGGGTCATCATCGTAAAAGAAATGATGTCTAAAGATGAAATGAACTCATGGGTAAACCTGTTTCTGGAAGAAGACCTTAATATCTTCAAAGCCCCTTCAGTACAAAAATTGCGGGACAGTGACCTTGGGGGGTCAATCCGAAATCTTCAGATTGAAGATCTGCTTAACAGGAAACCTATTAAAATTGAAAACGAAGAGGTCAGAAGCAGGCATTTTAATAAATCAATCTTAGTAACAGGCGGTGCAGGATCTATCGGCAGTGAAATTGTAAGACAGGTTGCACAATTCAACCCTTCGCTGATTGTGGTACTGGACCAGGCGGAAACTCCGTTATATGATATTGAGCTTGAAATGAAGGAAAGGTTCCCGCATATCAGGTTTAAATTTGTGCTGGCTGATGTTTCCAACAGGCACAGGATAGAGCCGCTGTTTCAGGCTTATAATTTTTCAATGGTGTATCATGCTGCGGCTTACAAGCATGTGCCTCTGGTAGAAGAAAACCCGCATGAAGGTATTTTAGTTAATGTCTTAGGCTCAAAAATTATTTCTACACTCTCCAGTAAATATAATGTGAACCGTTTTGTAATGGTGTCCACCGATAAAGCGGTAAACCCAACCAATGTTATGGGTGCTTCAAAGAGAGCGGCAGAACTTTTTGTACAGGCCTTGCAGGATGTCGACGGAAACACCACAAAATTCATTACCACAAGATTTGGGAATGTATTAGGATCAAACGGATCTGTAATTCCTCATTTTAAAAAACAGATAGAAGCCGGCGGGCCGGTTACCATTACCCATCCTGATATCGTACGGTATTTTATGACGATTCCAGAAGCCTGTGAGCTGGTACTGCATGCCGGAACTATGGGGCAGGGCGGTGAAATCTTTGTTTTTGATATGGGTGAACCGGTGAAGATATTAGACCTGGCGAGAAGAATGATCAAATTATCAGGATTTGAACCCAATATCGACATCAAAATTATTTATACGGGCTTACGTCCCGGGGAGAAGTTATATGAAGAACTTTTAAGTGACGATGCCAAAACGCTTCCCACCCATAATGAGAAAATAATGATTTCAAAAGACCCGACCATGAATTTTATAGAAATTGAAACCCTGGTTAATTCCATTACCAAAGCATCTTTACGAAAAGACAAAGTGGATGTGGTTAAGATTTTAAAAATAATCGTACCTGAATTTAGAAGTAATAATTCTATTTACGAAATACTCGACAAATAAAAAAATATAAAATGTATATTTGTACAATTTTAAAATATGATGAAAGGTAAAATATTTGCTGCAGTTGTTGTAGTATTCATCTTAGTTTCCTGTAAAACTAATCCTAATGCACATAATGATCTTAACTATATGCAGAATATAGAAAATGTTGCAGTAGAAAATTCAGCTAAAAATTCCCAGTCCACCATCCAGCCCGGAGATCAGCTTATCATCCTTGTCACCGCTAAGGATATGGATGTTGTAAAACCGTTTAATCAGAATTATTCTTCTTCAGAATTCATTCAGACGAATACTCTGGCGGGAGGCAACACCCCCGGCCAGGGAACCGTGAATATTTCGGGGCCATCTTATATTGTAAATGTAAACGGAGATATAGATTTCCCGATTTTGGGAAGGCTTAATACCTCAAATAAAACCTTCATCCAGTTTAAGGAAGAACTGAGCAGTAAAATGCAGGAATTTGTAACCAATCCTACCGTTAACATAAGACTGGCAAATTTCAGAGTGACCGTTTTAGGTGAAGTAAACAGACAGGGGGATTATACGGTTGCCAACGGGCAGGCAACTATTTTAAATGCTCTGGGCATGGCAGGCGATCTTACCATGTATGGTAAAAGAAATGACGTTTTGGTAATAAGGACAGAAAACGGACAGATTACCCATGGAAGAATAAATCTGCAGGATGCCAATCTTATTAATTCGCCTTACTATAATTTAAAGCAAGGTGATGCCATCATAGTATCTTCTAATAATACAAGGGATGCAATGTCTAAACAAAACCCTAATACGCCACTCATTTTATCTGCTATTTCAATAGGGGTTACAGCCATAGCTGTAGCAGTAGGTTTATTTAAGAATTAAAAAGAAAGATGACGAAAAAGAACAACCATGTAGTGGAAGCAGAGGATTCTGAATTGCATATCCGTGAAATAATACAGCCCTATATAAAACGCTGGTACTGGTTTGCAGCAAGTATGATCATTGCGCTTTTATGTGCATATCTATATTTAAGGAAACAGGTCGCCGTATTTGAAGTTGCTTCTACTGTACTTATCAAAGATTCCAAGCCAAGTGGCGGCGGGAACCAGGATTTTGCTGTTTTACGGGACATCTCCGGGATAGGAAAGATGGGAAGTAACGGAGTGGAGAATGAAATGGAAATCTTCAAATCTAAAAAGCTGATGAAAGAAGTGGTCAGAGTGTTGGGTTTGGAAACAGATGTTTTTAAAGGTGATGTAAAACATGAACTTTTCAGTGAAACATCTCCTGTAAAGGTAAGAATTATTCAGGAGAAGGAAACTTCTGCAAAAGTATCCCGTTTAATGAACTTAAAAATAGACGGGGAACAGCTGCAGATCAGTTCAGAAGGAATTCCTGTAATCACTTCAACATTTAATAAAGTGATTAATTTGCCGTTTGCCAATATCATGATATTAAAAAATGAGAAGTATTCCGGAAAGAAGGTTAAAGAGCTGCTGTTGGATATTTCGAGTTTAGATGATAAAGCATCTGCTTATCAGGCTGCACTTAATGTATCACTGGTAAATAAAGATGCAACGGTCATCAAGTTAGCCATGAACTACAGTGAGACGAAGAAGGCAAGAACCCTTATCAACAGATTGGTTCAGGCTTATAATGAAGATGCGATTGCAGATAAAAATACAGAATCCAATAATACCGCAAAATTTATTGATGACCGTATAACCCAGGTAGGAAGAGATCTAGGCCAGGTTGAAAATGAAAAGGAAAATTTTAAGCAGAGTAATAAAATTTCTGATATAGAAACTGAAACCAAACTGGGGCTGCAGACCAATGCAGAGGCCAAAAGCAAAGAGCTGGAAATCAATGCTCAGTTAGAGCTTACAGATGCTTTATTGGGATATGTTTCCAACCAGAATTCTTATCAGACGCTGCCGGGTAATGTAGGGTTGAATAATCCGAGTGCCACATCCAGCATCGGTACGTACAATCAGCTTGTTTTGGAAAGAAACAGGTTGCTGGGAAGTGCTACTCCGGAAAACCCTCTGGTTGTAGATATTACCAAACAGATCAATAACATCCGGGGTTCAGTGATCCAGAGTTTACAGAAAAACAAAACCGGGCTTCAACTGGCAAGAAACGGATTGTCATCTGAACAGAATAATATTTCAGGTAAAATTGCCAGAGTTCCTGCTCAGGAGAAACTTTTCAGGAGTATTGAGAGACAGCAGCAGATAAAAGAATCATTATACCTGCTTTTGCTGCAGAAAAGGGAAGAAACGGCAATTTCTATGGCCGTAACCGCTCCTAAAGCAAGAATTGTTGATGAAGCCTATGTAGGCATGCAGATTGCCCCAAAATCAATGGTTATCCTTTTATCAGGCCTTGTGCTCGGATTGGTGTTTCCGTTAGCGCTTATTTATTTACAGCAGCTATTCAACAATAAGGTAAGAACCAAGCACGATTTGGAAAAACTGACCCGCAAAAAACCCATTATCGGGGAAATTCCAAGTATGGAGCGCGGGCAGGATGAGCTTGTGAAAATGAACGATCTTTCACCAATGGCAGAATCCTTCAGGATTCTTATCACGAACATGAATTTTATGTTCCCTAAAAGCCTTAAGATGGGAAGGACCGTTTTTATAACCTCTACGGTCAAGGGTGAAGGTAAAACGCACGTATCTGTAAATCTTGCCCTGACGATGGCTACTCCTAAGAAAAAGATTGTTATTATCGGTTCAGATATCAGGAATCCTCAGCTGCAGAGATACAATGCGGCAAGAAAAGGATTGGCGGGCCTTACGGAATTCCTTTATGATGATCATGTTTCAGTAAAAGATATTGTTCATGAAAGTTCTTTTAATCCACACTTAGATGTAATATATTCAGGAAGTATCCCTCCGAATCCTACGGAATTACTATCTAACGGCAGATATGAAGATCTGATGGCAGAGCTCAGAACGAAGTATGACTACATTATTGTTGATACGGCTCCTTTGATGCTGGTAACAGATACTTTACTGATTGCTGATATGGCAGATGTTACGTTATACGTTACAAGATCTGGGCATACAGAGAAATCTTTAATTGATTTTGCCAATAAGCAGATTGAAAGCCAGAGAATAAAAAACACAGCTTTTGTACTTAATGACGTAAACAGGGAGTTTTTTGCCTATGGCAATAAATACGGGTACGGATACGGTGCAGACCACAAAAACTTTTTTGATAAAATAAAAAGTATTTTTAAATAACAATAATGAATACAGTTGATAGTTACAAAATTGCAGTAATTGGACAGGGATATGTAGGTCTTCCGTTAGCATTAGAATTCTCAAAACACTTACCGGTCTATGGTTTTGATATCAATGTAAAGCGAATAGAGGAGCTCAGAAATGGTGATGACCATACATTGGAAGCCGATTCTGATGAAATACAAAAACGGTTGGATGAAGCTTCCGAAACCAATTTTAAAAAAGGCTATGTGCCTTCCTGTTCCCTGGAAGAAATTGCCAATGCCAATGTATACATTGTAACCGTGCCTACCCCGATTGACAGGTTTAATGCTCCGGATCTTACTTCACTGATCAAAGCAAGCAAAATGTTGGGCGGGATTATAAAGAAGGACGATATCATTATTTATGAATCCACCGTTTACCCGGGATGTACGGAAGAAGAATGTATTCCTGTATTGGAAAAAGAATCAGGGTTACAGCTGAATGAGGGTTTCTATGTTGGATATTCTCCCGAAAGAATTGTACCCGGAGACAAAGTTAATACGCTCGTAACAATAAAGAAAGTCACTTCCGGCTCAACACCTGAAATTGCCGAGAATATTGACCAGCTGTATAAGCTCATTATTAAAGCGGGAACTCACAAGGCACCGAGCATAAAAGTGGCAGAAGCTTCCAAAGCCATTGAAAATGCGCAAAGAGATGTTAATATTTCTTTTGTAAATGAACTGGCATTGATATTCGACAGGGTGGGGATTGATACCCATGATGTACTGGAAGCTGCAGGGACCAAGTTCAACTTCTTAAAATACCGCCCGGGCCTGGTAGGAGGTCACTGTATTTCTGTAGATCCGTATTATTTAGCGCATAAAGCCGTACAGTTGGGATATCATCCGCAGGTAATTTTAAGCGGAAGAAGAGTAAATGACATGATGCCGGAATTTATCGCCGGAAAAGTGGTAAAACTGATGATCCGGAAAGGAATCCAGGTTAAAAATGCAAACGCTTTGATTCTTGGAGTTACCTTTAAGGAAAACTGCCCGGATATCCGAAATACAAAAGTGGTGGATATTTACGCAGAACTGAAGCAATACGGGCTGAATGTAGACATCTACGATCCGTGGGCAGACCATCACGAAGTAAAGTCTGAATATAATCTGGAAACACTGGAAAGCCTTGCGGCTGACAAAAAATATGAGGTTGTGATTCTGGCTGTATCTCATAAAGAATTCAAGGATTTGGATATCAGTTCCCTGAAAAGTCATGAATCTGTATTATTTGATGTTAAAGCATTCTTGGAAAAAGATGCTGTAGACGCAAGATTATAATGTTGGAAAATATCTAAAATATTTTCAGAGTACTAATCAGAAGATACATCAGATAAAAGGAACATTGCTTTGCATCTTATAATGTTTCTTTAAAATTTAATCAAATTTCTTTAAGAAATTTTATAAATCAATTACTTTTCTTAATGAAAATCCGAAGTATTAAAGTAAACTACGCATTAAATTTACTGAGAGTAGTTTCCGGTATTTTGTTTGGCATTATTACAATGCCTTATATCAATAAAGTTTTAGGTGCCGAAAGCTTAGGGAAAGTTGAATACGTAAATTCTATTATTACTTATTTCTTATTATTATCGTCGTTGGGGATCCCCATGTACGGGCTTCGGGAAGTTGCAAAAATAAGAAACGACAGTTTCAAAAGAACGAAATTAGTAACTGAGCTGCTGACGATTTTAGGAATTACGACCCTGATCTCCTATCTGGTTATTTTCGGGGTCATTCTTAATCTTCCTTATTTTTTTTCATACAAAGAACTTATCATTATCCTGAGCACCACAATACTGTTTACGAATTTCGGGGCAGAATGGTTTTATCAGGGTATTGAAGACCAGATGTTTATAACAATCCGTTATCTGGTTGTCCGGGGTTTGAGTTTTGTCCTGCTGTTTGTTCTGGTCAAAAACCCGGATGATTATCTCTGGTATGCTTCTATCGTTGTTTTAAGCACGGCGGGAGCAAACGTTTTCAATGTTTTATACTTGAAGAAATATTTGGACTTTAAAGGAATTTCTTTTAAAAACTTAGACTTAAAACAGCATTTAAAACCGGCCATGACTATTTTTGTGGGCTCAATTTCAGTCAGTATTTATTTACAGCTGGATATTACCATTCTTGGTACGGCTAAAGGGGATGAAGCGGTAGGATATTACGTAATGGCCAATAAGCTGATCCGCTTTGTAATTGCAATGGTGACCACAATCGGTGCCGTTATGCTGCCCAGGCTCGCGCATTTGCTGGCAAGCGATAAGAGGGCATTCTATAATCTGGTAGAAACTGCTCTGAATTATATAATGATTTTTTCGATACCTGCTACCTTTGGTTTCCTGGTCCTGGCGAAAGATTTTACACTTTTAATGGGTGGCGATGGTTTTGAGGAATCAATTCTCACCACTCAGATCTTATCGCCTATTGTAACTATCGTAGGACTGGCTTATTTTTTAGGGTTTCTGATCCTTTTTCCGCTTGGGAAAGAACGGATTTATACAGTGTCAACAATTATTGCGGCTGTACTCAGTATTATTCTGAACTTAATTTTTGTCAACCGATACGGGCATAATGCAACGGCATCAATAGCTGTTTTTTCAGAGGTTATCGGCGTTGTATTTATGATTATTTTAGGGAAATCAATGCTGCGGAAAATTAATTTTTTTAACAGAAGCATACTCATTTATATTATTGCCTCAATTGCAATTTCAATCCTTCTGTTTTTATTAACTTCACTGCTTCCAGATCATACGTTGGTATTGAAAGTTGCTGTAGAAATAAGTGCCGCTGTTGTATTTTTTATGCTGATTCTTTATCTTTCCAAAGAAAAAGTTTTTTTTGAGGTAATCAATATGTTTAAAGCTAAATTGAAGAGATAGGATGGATTGTTCAATTATTATCGTTAATTACAATACAAAAACAATTACCAATGATTGTATTGAATCTGTGAAAAAATTCACGGAAGATATAAACTATGAAATTATTCTGGTAGATAACGCATCTACTGATGATTCTCCTGCTTTTTTCAGTGAAATGGAAGATATTATATTTATACAGTCTCCTGAAAATATCGGGTTCGGAAGAGCTAATAACCTGGGAGCTGAAAAGGCCAGAGGGGAATTTTTGTTTCTTTTAAATTCGGATACTGTGCTGATTGAAAACTCAGTTAAAAAACTTCTTGGTTTTTTTAGAAATAAAGAAGCAGAACTCAACATTGGAAGTCTAGGCTGTGTACTTGTGGATAAAGAGATGAACTATAATGGCTGCGGAAGCCATTTTACTTCCTGTGCAGAAGAAATTGATAATTATAAAAAAATCATCCCCGGGATGAAGTATTTGTTACGGGGTAAAACTGAAGTTCCTTTTCCTCTGGAAAAAAAATTTTTTGAAATTGATTACGTTATCGGGGCAGACCTTATGATAAGAAATCGTGTTTTTACGGACATGGGAGGTTTTGACAAGGATTTTTTTATGTATTATGAAGAAAGTGACCTGCAATACCGTATGAAAAAAGCCGGTTATCACGCTTATGTATATACGGATACAAAAATAATCCATTTAGAAGACGGCAGCGGTAAGGAAATAAAAAATTACAGCAATAAAAAAAGAATTATAACGCATACGAGTAAAAACCTCTTTCTGAAAAAAAATGATCCCGGGAATTTCGGCAAATACAGACTCTGGGATATGTTTTTTCTGTTTATTAATAAATTTAATACCCGGTATACCGCTCAGGAAAGGAAAAATTATGAAAATGCTGTAAAAAGAACATTAGTATGAAAGTAGCTATTATAGGAAGCAAAGATTTTGATAGTTTAGAATATCATTTGCATGATTCCCTGGAGTTTCTCGGGCACCAGGTTTTTCATATTGATATCAAAGATGTCATAAAGATACCCTACCGTTATAATTATTGGGCCACGAAGCTTTTCCCTTCTTATGATGAGCTTATTTTCAAAAAAATCGCAGAAAAAGTGATTGAACAGGAGCCGGACCTTGTCATTGCTACATATCGTTTTATCCATCCTGTTTGTATCAGAATGATAAAGCAGAACCTGAAGGCAAAGGTGATCCATATCAATCCGGATCAGATGACCACTCTGGAGCACCAGCAGATCTTCGCATCAGATTATGATGCATGGTTTACCAAAGAAAAGTATATGCTGGATTTTATGCAGAATAAAATGAGGCTGAATGCACACTATTTTCCGGAAGCCTTAAATCCTAGGGTACACAAGCCTTCGGCAAAAGACAGAAATCAATTAGAGAAAGAAATAGATATTGATGTGGTAACCTTCGGCACCATGTATCCTTACCGTTCAAGAATGGTAAGCGAGCTGATAAAGGCGGATATTAATGTTGTGTTGTTCGGAATTGCAGATAAAAGATTTGCAAGAAAAGAAATTGCTGAAAACTTCAGGAATGAGTTTATTACCGGTGAGAGAAAAGCAGAAGTTTTATGCGGATCCAAAATAGTGTTTAATAATTTCCATTATGCCGAAGTTAATTCTGCCAACGTAAAATTCTTCGAAATAGGAGGAATCGGAGCATTTCAGCTGTGCGATTATAAACCCGTCTTGGAAGAGTATTCTAAGATTGATGTTGAAAAGTTTACCTACAGGCATATAGACGAAGCCATTGAAAAAGTCAGGTATTACCTGGATAAACCCGAAGAAAGGTACGCACTGAGTGATCTTCAGAGACAGCATTTTATAGAAAATCATACGTACGATGTCAGGCTCACTGAAATGTTAAAATTAATTCATAAATAAACCATCTTTTGAAACTGAAACTCTCTTTTTTTGGATATATTTCAATGATTGTTTTATTGATAATTGTTTTATTGATAAGATCATTTGATATCTATGATAATGTAAAAAATCGTGAAGTTTTTTCGGAGCTGATTGTTGCTTTTTTATCGTCTCTGCTGGTATGGGTGCCTTTCGGGTACAACTGGTACAAAAAAGGCAAGCCTATTTTATCAGACTGGCTGAAATTCGCTACATTTTTATATCTTATCCTTAATTATTATCAGATTGCAGATAAACTAGGGACAAAAGACGTAGGGATATACGGAGAGCTGTATGTTAATCAGAGTTTGGTATTTCCGGCCATGTGGATCATATTCCTCAGTCTTGTAATGATTAATGTTTTAGATTTAATTTTCCTTATCATATCGAAAAATAAATTACAGCGGCTGAATGTTTATGAGATAAGCAGGAAGTATAAGTTAAAAAATCTGAGAATTTTTTATATATCCTCTTACTGTATCATGATTTTGCAGTTTATATTATTATTTTCAGGGGTAATAGGATATGGTGCAGACGAAGAAAATAATTTATCAAGCTATTCCTTTCTGTTACAGATTACCAACCAGACTTTACCTTTGTTTCTGACAATATATTTCTTTTTAAAATTTATAAGCGAATACGATTCCCGAAATTTCAATTTCTATTTTTATACTTATATTATACTGTATTTCGGTTTCGGCTTGATTGCAGGGATGAAAGGGATTTTAATTTTTGGGATTGTGATTTTTCTTATTCCTTATTTAGAATCCGGTAGAAGCCTTCCCAAGAAATGGATTGTGCCTGTACTTATTTTTTTATTATTCCTGTATCCTTTTAATAACAATTATAGGAATACCCTGATCAACATCCCGGGAATATCTAAAAAAGATGCTTTTGTAATTGCGATTGCCAAAACAGTGGAGCTGGATTTTAATAACAATGTATCGTCCGGCAGTAAAAGTTATTCAGAAAGAGTTTCTTTGCTGCCTTATCTGATTTTTTCTATGGAAAAAGAGAAAGAATGGAAGTACTATAAAAACATGGAACGATTTGTCTATCTTCCGGTCAGTATGGTGCCCAGGGCAATTCTTCCTGATAAGCCTGTATCAGATATCGGGGTGCGTTTACAGTCAATGATCACAGCCACCCATAATTCCATAACCCCTACTTTATACGGATGGGCTTATCTGGAAGGGGGATCTGTCTTTGTCTTCTGTCATTTACTGATGCTTCTGATTGTTATTAACATCATACAATACACGAAATATAAGAATACCATTCTTTATTTTATGTTTTACGTTAACTTTTTAATAAGTATTGTTACGATTGAAAATGACACCTATTTTTTTATAGCAGGTCTCATACAGAATTTATTTGTCTATTATATATTTAGCAGATTTTTCTTTAAAAGAGTAAAATAGCTTCAACTTTTATTAATCCTTTATCATAAGTATTTCTTTAGAATTGTTTAAATATTAAATTT
The DNA here is from genome assembly GCF_034047335.1 of Chryseobacterium sp. JJR-5R. Taxonomy (NCBI): domain Bacteria; kingdom Pseudomonadati; phylum Bacteroidota; class Flavobacteriia; order Flavobacteriales; family Weeksellaceae; genus Chryseobacterium; species Chryseobacterium sp. JJR-5R. The sequence continues at coordinate 3,366,427 of NZ_CP139137.1, read as the reverse complement.
TAATGATACCGTTATTAATAGTTCTTTTATTACTTTTTTCTTTTTTTGATGAAAAATTTTCATCAGTACAAAAGACTTTAGTATTGATTTTCTGTTTGGTAATGTGGTGGTTCCTGGAAAGTTTCAGATGGGAAAGCGGAACAGATTTTTATAATTACTATAATAATTTTGACGGCTTACGTATAAACCATGTAAGCACAGACAGATTTGAGCTGGGATATAATCTTCTGGTATTGTTCTGCAGGGATTATCTGAAGTGTACATTTTATGTTTTTAATGCACTTTACTATTCGGTTATATTCTTACTTTATTTTTTTTCAATCCGGAAGGCTACACCAAATTCTATACTTTTTCTGTTCATTTTCTTTTGTTTTGCCATCGGGCTGATGGGCAGTACCAGACAACTGATGGCTGTTTCCATTATGTTTTTTGCAAGTGTTTATTTTCTAGAAAACAAAAAAGTAGCGTTTATTGCCTGCATTCTTCTGGCATCGCTGTTTCACAGGACAATAATTGTTTGTCTAATCTTTGTTGTGTTTAATCATAACATCAGGTATAAATATTGGCTCTGCATGATTGCAGCTGCACTTTTAATACAGATCAGCGGGTTTAATGCATTTATAATGGGAAAATTTATCAGTCTTTTACCTGAAAGTTATTCAGACAGATTTACCGCATACCTTTCCTTATCAGAGCCTGATACAATAGATCTGAGAACCTATTTCTTTGGAATTTTAAGGCGTGGGTTGCCTGTATTCTTACTGCTTGTAAACAAAAATAAGCTCAACAAGCTGGTAGATCATACCAGATTACAGTATATTCTGAATATAATGTTCTTTTCACTCTTTGCTTATATAATCCTGTCTTTCAATTTTACGTTTATCATATCCCGGATTAGTATTTATTTCAATATCTTTGAAGCTCTTTTTTATGTTTGGCTGATAACGATATATACCAGAGAGAGAAAGTATCTTTATATTGCAGGATTAGTATCATTTTTTCTTGTACTTTGCGTCAAGTATATAATGAACTACCCACAGCTTTTCCTGCCGTATAAAACAATATTTTTTACATTCTAAATTATGGAAATTCATTTTTTTGAAAGACATCCTACAGAAGGGCAGATTAGTATTGAGAAACTTTTTTCAGTCTTATACAGGCAGCTGGAAGATCAAAACATAAAGTTTAAGGTTATAAAAAATCCTTTTCCGTTAAAGCAGCTTGGAAAAGCCATGTGGTTTTTTAAAAGGAACCAGGGAGACGTAAACCATATCACCGGAGATATTCACTGGGCCTGTTTACTTTTGGACAGGCATAAAACAATACTTTCTATACATGATCTGGTAGGGCTTCATCAATATACCGGATTAAAAAGATATCTGTATTACTTGCTATGGGTTTATCTTCCTGTAAAAAAATTAAAATATATCACGGTAATTTCAGACAAAACAAAAAATGAAATTTTAAAATATATTCCGTCAGCAGAAAATAAAATTCATGTAATTTCTAACTGTGTTACCGTTCCTATTCTGGAACATAATGATATAAGTCTTCAGCGGAAGCTGAAACTGCTGGTGGTAGGAACCAGGACAAATAAAAATGTAGAACGGATTTTAGAGGCGTTAACCGGCATAGAAGCGGAGATATTAATTATCGGAAAACTGGAAGTATCCCATAATATCTTTATAGAGCAGAATAATCTGCATGTCAGTAATTTTAATAATATTTCTGATGAAGATTTAGCGGAAAAATATCATCAGTCAGATATATTGTTATTTCCATCCTTATATGAAGGGTTTGGGTTGCCGATCCTTGAAGCGCAGGCGCAAAACTGCTGTGTCATAACCTCCGGTATTTCCCCGATGAAAGAAATTGCCGGCAATGGAGCGCTGCTGGTAGATCCTTTTTCGGTGAAAGAAATACGAGATGCCGTGCTCAAATTGATCCACAGCGAAGAAAAAAGAAAAGAGCTGATAAAAAACGGCAAAGAGAATATCAGGAAATACAGTCCTGAAAAAATCTCACAGCAATATATTAACTTATACCACCAAATAATAAAAAAATGATTTTTATTGATGCCTTATACATAAATAACGGTGGCGGAAAAGTGCTTTTGGATTATCTGATGCAGGAATTGGATAAGCTTGATGTTCCTGTTTTTTACCTGTTGGATAAAAGAATAGAAAATAATCATGAACCCGTAAACGAAAAATGCAGGATCGTTTTTCAGAAAGCAGATTATTATGGAAGAAAAAGGTTTTATAAAAAAAATAAAGAACATTTTTCAACCCTGCTGTGTTTCGGAAATTTGCCTCCTGCCATTAATCAAAGAAACTGTACTTCATATACTTATTTTCATCAGCCTTTATTTTTAGAATTGCCTGATGATATGCCGGTCAGACAGAAAATAATGTATTGGCTCAAAACAAAAATATTGTCTTATGACCGCAGGAATACAGAGTATTGGCTGGTACAGTCAGATTTTATAAAGCAAAAGCTTACCAGAAAATATAAAATAAAACAGGAGAAGGTTTTATTAATGCCTTTTTACCCTCCTTTTAAGGAAACTCAGACCGCAGTGAAGAGAGAAAAGCACAGCTATGTTTTTGTAAGCAATGCGGCTCCCCATAAGAATCATGTTAAACTGATAGACGCTTTCTGCCGTTTTTACGAAAACCATAAAAAAGGCGTACTTACCATTACGGTAGCAGAAAGTTTTACGGAACTGTGCCGGCTGATCAGAGAAAAACAGGATTTGGGGTATCCTATCAGAAACACCGGCTTTATAAAACGTGAGGATCTGAAAGAAATTTATCAGTCACATGAATATCTTATTTTCCCGTCTCTTGCAGAAAGTTTCGGATTAGGCCTTGTGGAAGCTATTGAAAACGGTTGTAATATCATCGGTGCAGATCTGCCGTATACCTATGAAGTCTGCGAGCCTTCAATAACATTCAACCCTTACGATGAAGGAAGCATCGTTAATGCCCTGACACAATCTTTGAAAGAAGATGTAAAACCCTCTGTGAAAAAAATCACAAACAATATTAATCAGCTTATTACACTTTTACATGGAAATACAAAATAAAACCCTTCTTATTACCGGCGGCACAGGTTCATTTGGCACCGCTGTTTTAAGAAAATTCTTACATACAGATCATTTTAAAGAAATCCGCATTTTTTCACGTGATGAAAAAAAGCAGGATGATATGCGTAACTACTACAAAAATGACAGGATAAAATATTATATCGGAGATGTAAGGGATTATAACAGTGTGGATTATGCAATGAAAGAGGTAGACTATGTTTTTCATGCCGCTGCCCTGAAGCAGGTTCCGTCCTGTGAGTTTTTCCCCATGCAGGCCGTTAAGACCAATGTTGAAGGAACCCAGAACGTTATTCGTGCGGCGGCATCAAACAAAGTGAAAAAAGTCATCTGCCTATCAACGGATAAAGCCGCTTATCCTATAAATGCCATGGGGATTTCCAAAGCAATGATGGAAAAAGTTGCCGTTGCCGAAGCTAGGAATCTGAAAGATACCATAGTATGCTTAACCCGTTACGGAAACGTTATGGCATCAAGAGGCTCTGTAATTCCTCTGTTTTTAAATCAGATTGAAAATAATGAAGATATAACCATTACAGATCCTAACATGACACGCTTTTTAATGTCGCTGGATGAAGCCGTAGATTTGGTTTTATTTGCATTTAAACACGCCAATCCCGGAGACTTATTTGTCAATAAGGCACCTGCCGCAACCATAGGCGATCTGGCTAAAGCTGTTCTGGAATTGAAACAGGCCTCCAATAAGATCAAAATTATAGGGACAAGGCATGGTGAAAAGCTGTATGAGACGCTCTGTACAAGAGAAGAAATGATGAATGCAGAAGATATGGGAGATTTTTACAGGATTCCCGCAGACAACCGTGACCTGAATTATGCCAAGTATTTCTCCGAAGGCAACCAGATCGAAAAATCAATACATGATTATAATTCTCACAATACAAAAAGAGAAGATGTGGAAGGAGTGAAAATTTTATTGAAAAAACTGAACCTTTTCCAAGACCCGTTGGGTAATTAGAAATCATAATTTATTAAGGGCGTTTAACGGACTTTTACCGAGAAAGCAATGTTCTGTCGGTATATATTCGAGATAAATTAAAATCAGTTTTTTAGATTTTTTATTAGCTCAAAGAAAGAGAAAGTAATTATAAATTTGATTCCCAGAAATGGAAACAGAAATAAAATGAAAAAATTAAAAGTAGTAACAATATTAGGGACAAGGCCTGAGATTATCCGTCTGACAGAATGTATCAAGAAATGCGATCATTATTTTGAGCACATTTTGATCCATACCGGCCAGAATTATGATTATGAGCTTAACGAGATTTTCTTTGAAGACCTGGACCTTCGCAGGCCTGATTATTTTCTGAATGTGGTTGGGGCTCACTTAGGAGAAACAATTGGCAATGTAATTTCCAAATCCTATGAAATCCTTTCGAAAGAAAAACCGGATGCATTGCTGGTTCTGGGAGATACCAACAGTGTCTTAAGCACGATTGCAGCAAAAAGGCTGAAAATCCCGATCTTTCATATGGAAGCAGGCAACAGGTGTTTTGACCAGAATGTTCCTGAAGAGATTAACAGAAAAATATCAGACCATATCAGTGATATCAACCTTACCTATACAGAAAACAGCAGAAGGTATCTGCTGAGCGAAGGGTTCCGCAAAGACCATGTGTTTGTAACAGGTTCTCCGTTAAGAGAAGTTTTAGATAAATATCAGGATAAAATTCAGCAAAGTGATGTTGTTGAAAGGCTTGGATTAAAAGAATCCGGATTTATAGTAGTAAGTGCACACAGGGAAGAAAATATAGACCTAGGGGATAATTTTGAAGTTCTGGTGGAATCCATTAATGCCGTTGCTGAAAAATACAATATGCCTGTCATTTTTTCTACCCATCCGCGGACAAAAACCAGGATTGAAAAAAATAACATTAAATTTCATCCATTAATCCAGAATGTGGCCCCATTAGGTTTCTTTGACTATGTAAAATTACAAAGCAAATCTTTTATTGTCCTTTCGGACAGCGGCACCATTAGTGAAGAATCTGCGATGATGGGCTTTCCGGCAGTAAGTATCAGAACAAGCACGGAGAGGCCGGAAGCAATTGATGCCGGAACAATCGTACTGGGAGGGATTTCTAAAAACCAGATGTTAAACGCCATTGAAGTATCCAAAGGCCTGTTTGACCCTGCTGTTGATCTGTCATTTGAATATAATGTAAAAAATACTTCAGACCGGGTGGTCAAAGCAATCCAGAGCTATACAGCCATTGTAAATAAAGTGATATGGGACAAAAAATAAAAAAAGTACTGGTTATAGGCATCAAAGGTATGGCGGGCCATGTTCTTTATAATTATCTTCAAAAAAATGATAGCCATGAAGTATATGGTATAGCAAGAAACATTAGTGAAACCGCGAGGGAATTTTCTTTAGACGTTTCTGATACTGTCAGATTAAAGGAAATCATTGAAGATCATAACTTTGATTTTATCATAAATTGCATCGGGATCCTGAATAAAGACGCCGAAGATCATCCCGCAAAAGCAATCTGGTTCAACAGCTATTTCCCGCATTTTTTAGAAGAAGTAACAAAAGAGATGAAAACCAGGGTTATCCAGATCAGTACAGACTGTGTTTTCAATGGCAGGCGCGGACAGTATAAAGAAGATGATGTTAAGGACGGTGAGGGTTTTTATGCCCAGTCTAAAGCTTTGGGAGAAATTACCAACCATAAGGATCTTACGGTAAGAACTTCCATTATCGGTCCTGAACTTAACAAAGACGGCATCGGCCTTTTTCACTGGTTTATGAATCAGTCAGGCGAAGTCAACGGGTATACTTCTGCCCTTTGGAGCGGGGTGACCACACTGGAATTGGCCAAAGCAGTGGAATTCCTTATAGAAAACCCGTTGCAGGGCCTGGTGCACCTTACGAACGGTATTCCGATCAATAAATATGACCTGATTACGGCATTTAAAGAAGTTTGGGACAGGAAAGACATACGGATAAATTCTTATGACGGGAAAAAGGCAGATAAGTCTTTGGTAAAATCAAAAACTTTAGATTATCAGGTTCCGGGCTACAGGGAAATGCTTGAAGAACAAAAACACTGGATGATGGAATTCTCTAATTTTTATACATACTGATTTTGAATATTTTATTTGTTTTCTTCACATTACCACATTTATCACAATCCGCAATGTACAGTGATATGGTCAATGTGTTTCACCAAAACGGACACAGGGTTTTTCCAATGGCCCCTGCTGATAGTCAGGAAAACAAATCTTTTGTTTCCACGGAAGAAGGGATTGACGTTTTAAGAATAAAAACGCTGGATGTTTTCAGTAAAAATAAATTCATAAAAGGATTTGCAAACATTTTGCTTTCAAATCAGTTCAAAAAAGGCTACAACAGGTTTTGGAAGAAAAACAAAATAGATCTTATCATTGTCGCCACACCTTCAGTCATGTTTGCCGGGTTTGTTTCATACCTGAAAAAATATACCGGAGCTAAAGTTCTTTTGATGCAGAAGGATATTTTCCCGCAGAATGCAGTTGATCTGGGGCTCATGAAAAAAGACGGACTAACCTATAATTTTTTCAAGAAAAATGAAGTAAAGCTTTTATCTGAAGCGGATTATATCGGATGCACGTCCCCCGGAAACATTGCTTATCTTCTGAAACATTATGATTTTCTGAAAAACAAAAAAGTAGAACTTTTATATAACAGCACCAAACTGCTAGAATTTTCGTCAGATAAAAATATCCGGACAAAATACCACCTTGGCCATAAATTTATTGTGGTTTTCGGGGGAAATATGGGAAAGCCTCAGCAGCTTGAGAATGTACTTTCTTTGGCAAAAAAATGCAGCGTTTATGAAGATGTGAAGTTTCTTATTATCGGTACCGGTACAGAAGTTGAAGAACTGAAGAGGGAAGCAGGTAAAATGCAATTGCACAATCTTCAGTTTGTTGATAAAGTTCCCAGAGAAGAATACTTTCAGCTCTTGTCAAATTGTAATATCGGTTTGATAAGCCTTCACCAAAACTTCACCGTTCCCAACACGCCGATGAAGCTTAACGATTATTTAAATGCGGAAATTCCTGTGCTGGCATCTATTGACAGGGGAAATGATCTGGGGATTCTGCTGGAAAAGAACAGCATGGGTAAATTTGCCTATGCAGATGCTCCGGACGATCTGTTTTCTGCTTTTAAGGAACTGTACGAAGATAAATCCAAATGTCATGAATTGGGGCAGAACGGGAAAAAATTCTGTCTCGAAAATCTTTCTGCAGACAAATCATATGAAACAATATTAGAAATAATAAAAGATGTATAAAAACTTCTTTAAAAGGCTTATCGATTTTTTTGTTGCATTAATAGGTTTCTTACTCTTAAGCCCTTTTTTTATCTTAGCAACAGCCGGACTTTTCCTTGCCAATCACGGAAAACCCTTTTTCTTCCAGAAGAGGCCCGGCAAAAACGGAAAAATTTTCAGTATCTTAAAGTTCAAGACAATGAATGATAAGAGAGATGCTGACGGAAACCTTTTGTCCGATGCACAACGGCTTACGCCGGTAGGGGCTTTTGTAAGAAAAACCTCGCTGGATGAACTTCCGCAGCTGATTAACGTGCTGAAAGGAGATATGTCACTTATCGGGCCGCGCCCCTTATTGCCGGAATATTTATCTTTGTACAATGAATTTCAGTCGAGGCGCCATGAAGTAAGGCCCGGAATTACAGGCTGGGCACAGGTTAACGGCAGAAATTCAATTTCATGGCAGAAAAAATTTGAATATGATGTCTGGTATGTTGACCATCTTTCTTTATCACTGGACCTGAAGATTTTTTTTCTGACCATTAAAAAAGTATTTATAAGAGAAGGTATTTATCAGGAAGGGCAGGCCACCATGAAACCTTTTAACGGAAATAATTAAATATGAAAAAAATAGCAATTATTGGAGCCGGAGGCTTTGGGCGGGAAGTAAAAATGCTGATCGACCAGATAAATGAAGTAACCCCGGGTTACGAGATCATAGGCTTCTATGATGACAAAGAGCACGCAGAAATAATTAACGGAATACCTTATTTGGGGCAGGTAGAAAATGTCAATGAAATAAATGATCCTGTATGTCTGGCTGTTGCAATCGGAGATCCTTTTACCAAGAAGAAAGTTATCGGTAAAATAACCAATCAAAATATTGAATACCCAAATCTTATCCATCCTTCCGTAATCATAGGAAAAGATAATGTATCTTTCGGGAAAGGAAATATCATCTGTGCCGGAGTGATCATAACGGTGGATATTGAAATTGAAGACTTTGTGATCCTGAATTTATCCTGTACATTGGGGCATGATACCAAAATTAAAAGCTTCAGTTCATTCATGCCTACCGTGAATATTTCCGGTGAGGTGATGATCAATGAAAGCGTATATGTCGGGACAGGTGCTAAAATTATCAATCTGCTGGAAATAGGAGAAAATACCGTTGTGGGGGCTGGAGCCGTAGTGGCAAAAAGTCTTCCGGCAAACTGTACAGCTGTGGGAATTCCGGCAAAACCTATAAAATTTCACGAATAATATGAACTCAAAAATCTGGCTCTCTTCCCCGCATATGGGAGGTAACGAGCAAAAATATATCAATGAGGCTTTTGCTGAAAACTGGGTGGCACCTTTGGGGCCTAATGTAGACGGATTTGAAGAAGATCTGGAAAAATTCCTGGGAGAAGATGTCAAGGTAGCCGCCTTATCAGCCGGAACCGCAGCGCTTCACCTCGCCTTGATCCAGTGTGGAGTAGGACCGGGTGACGAGGTAATCTGCCAGTCTATGACTTTTTCAGCATCCGCCAACCCGATCGCCTATTGCGGGGCAACCCCCGTGTTTGTAGACAGCGAGCCGGAAACATGGAATATGTGTCCTGCAGGGTTAAGGCAGGCTGTTGGAGAACGGATCAAAAAAGGGAAAAAGCCTAAGGCAATTATTGTAGTTCATTTATATGGGATGCCTGCAAAAATGGACGGAATTATGTCTATTGCCAGAGAATTTGATATCGAAGTGATTGAAGACGCAGCAGAAGCACTGGGATCAGCTTACAAAGGCCAGATGTGCGGGACTTTCGGAAGGTTTGGGATTCTGAGCTTCAACGGTAATAAAATTATTACCACTTCAGGCGGCGGCGCGATGGTATGCCAGACTTCCGAAGATAGAACCCAGACGGTTTTCCTTTCTACACAGGCGAGAGACCAGGCACCGCATTACCAGCATTCCCAGATTGGCTTCAATTACAGGATGAGTAATATCGTTGCGGGAATCGGGAGAGGGCAGATGGAAGTTTTAAACAGCCGGGTGGAAGCAAGGAGGGACATGCATACGCTGTACGCAGACCTTTTCAGAGATATTGATGGGGTAACTGTATTTTCAGAGCCTTCAGAAGATTTTTATTCCAATCACTGGCTTTCTGCAATTGTAGTTAATCCCCAGGTTACCGGAAAAACAAGGGAAGCGCTGAGAATGGCCTTTCTTGAAGATAACATAGAATCGAGACCATTGTGGAAGCCGATGCACATGCAGCCGGTTTTTGAAAATGCACCGTTCTATGGCGGAGGAACTTCCGAAAAATTATTTAATGACGGCTTATGTCTTCCTTCCGGATCCAATCTCAGAGAAGATGAAAAAGAAAGGATTTCAAATGTAATTAAAACATTTTTTGGAAAATAATTCTGTTAAATGAATCATTACAGGTATTGGAAGGTAGTTTTAGACGGTATTCTGTCAGGAGTACTGATTGTCCTTTTTTTACCGTTAATGATTTTATTATTCATCATTGTGAGCATTGATACAAGGTCTAACGGTATTTTCTGCCAGAGAAGAGTGGGGCAGTTCGGAAAGACCTTTACCATTTATAAGTTTAAAACCCTCAGAGAACCGGAAAAAGAAAGTTCAGCAACCGGCTTGATGCTCAGGAAGCTGAAGCTTGATGAACTGCCGCAGTTGTTTAATATTATAAAGGGGGAAATGAGCTTTGTAGGCCCGCGCCCGGATATCGAAGGCTATTATGACAGGTTAGCCGGGGCAGATCGGAAGGTTTTAAATTTAAAGCCCGGGATCACGTCTGAAGCCAGTATCAAATACAGCAGTGAAGAAGCTTTATTAAAAGCACAGAAAAATCCGGTACAGTACAATGACGAGATTATTTTTCCGGATAAAGTACAGATGAGTATGCAGTATCTGGAAAATATGTCGTTTTCTACAGACATAAAAATTTTAATAAAAACTGTCTTTAAAATTTTTATACATTAAAACGTATTTATAATGGTCAATAATTTACTATGAAAATAAAAGAAACCCCTTTAAAAGACTGTTACATCATCGAACCAACGATTTTCGAGGATGACAGAGGTTATTTTTTTGAAAAATTCAATGAAAAAAAGTTTGAGGAATTAACGGGAATGAACGGTCATTTTGTTCAGGACAATGTTTCCAGATCTTCTTACGGCGTTCTTCGCGGCCTTCACCTGCAGAAAGGGGAGCATGCCCAGGCAAAACTGGTTTCCTGTCTGGAAGGAAGGGTATGGGACGTTGCCGTAGACTTAAGGGAAGACTCCCCGACGTTCGGAAAATGGTTCGGCGTGGAGCTTACCGCAGAAAATAAAGTCCAACTGTATATTCCGAGAGGTTTCGGGCATGGCTTTTCCGTGCTGAGCGAAGCTGCCGTATTTGCCTATAAATGTGATAATTTTTATAACAAAGAATCGGAAGGAAGCGTTAAATATAACGACAAAGATCTCGGTATCGATTGGAAAATAGCAAATGATGAGGCCGTATTGTCTGAAAAAGATGAAAATGCCCCGGGCTTTAAAGACAGGAATTTTTAACAGCATACGTAAGATCACTTTTAAAGTGGTCTTATTTTTTGGTCCGCACTCTTCAATATTTTGTATCTTTGCAAACTCAAAATCAAAAAGATGCGAACAAAATCGGTAGGTAAGAAGAAAATCAATGTAGTAACTCTTGGATGCTCCAAGAATGTCTATGATTCCGAAGTCCTCATGAGCCAGCTTAAAGCCAACGGTAAAGAAGTTGTTCATGAAGACCGGGGGGATATTGTGGTGATCAATACCTGCGGATTTATTGATAATGCAAAAGAAGAATCCATCAACACGATCCTGGATTATGTAGAAGCAAAAAACAGGGGCGAAGTGGAAAAGGTATTCGTAACAGGATGTCTTTCAGAACGGTATAAGCCTGATCTGATCAGGGAGATCCCGGATGTGGACCAGTATTTCGGAACCCGCGACCTGCCGATTCTATTAAAGCATTTAGGCGCAGACTACAAGCATGAGCTGGTAGGCGAAAGGATGACCACAACGCCTAAACATTATGCATACCTTAAAATTTCTGAAGGCTGCGACCGGCCATGTTCATTCTGTGCCATTCCGCTGATGAGAGGAGGACACATTTCCACGCCTATTGAAAAGCTGGTGCTTGAAGCTCAGAAATTAGCTAAAAAAGGGACCAAAGAATTGATTTTAATTGCCCAGGACCTTACTTATTACGGTCTTGATATCTATAAAAGGCGCGCATTGGGGGATCTTTTGAAAGAACTGGTTAAGATTGACGGGATTGAATGGATCCGTCTTCACTATGCTTTCCCGAGCGGCTTCCCGGAAGATGTCCTGGATATTATCCGTGAAGAACCTAAAGTCTGTAATTACATAGATATTCCGCTTCAGCATATCAATTCAGAGCTGCTTAAATCCATGAAGAGAGGGACTACCCATGAAAAAACAAACGCCCTGCTCAGCAAGTTCAGGGAGAAAGTTCCTGATATGGCGGTACGGACTACGCTGATTGTAGGCTATCCCGGAGAAACCGAAGAGATTTTCCAGGAACTGAAAGACTGGGTGAAGGAACAGAAATTTGACAGGCTCGGATGCTTTACCTATTCTCATGAAGAAAATACCGGGGCCTATGTGCTGGAAGATGATATTCCACAGGAAATCAAAGAATCAAGGGTAGAAGAGATCATGGAAATCCAGTCGCAGATTTCATGGGAAAAGAATCAGGAAAAAATAGGAAATATCTACAGGTGTATATTCGACAGGAAAGAGGGGAATTACTTCATCGGAAGAACGGAATACGATTCTCCGGATGTGGATAATACCGTTTTGGTCTCTGCTGAAGATACCTACATTTCAATCGGAGAATTTGCCCAGGTAAAAATTACTTCCGCAGAAGAGTTTGATCTGTACGGAGAATTGGTGTAGCCTTTTCAGGATTATAGCTGTTATATTTGGTGAGGTAATATAATCAGATAATTGAGAATCATAAGGGCTCAATAATAAATAAATATACATCATAAAATCTTGATCAAGAAATTTCTTTAAAATATAAACCGATGAATTTTCATCGGTTTTTTTTATTGACTTATTCAGACGGTGAATATAATAATATTATTGAAAATCAATTGATTATAAAGATTGACTGTTCGTAAAATAATATAAAAATAGTAGAGATAGTTAATTTTATTAACTTTTTAATAAATATTTTAACGCTTTTTAACAATGGTAAATATTCTATTGAATATCAGTAACTTAAAATAAAAATTAACAAAATATTTAGTTTTCGTTAACTGTAATTAACAATTGGAATAGGCCGGTAGGAACTTTCCTGATACATTTGCCCAGTCAAAACAAATAAAAGTTCAAAATGATGAAAAGATTCATTCTTGTAATCATAATGATGATTTCAGCCTTCGGTATTTACTCTTTCAAGATTAATGCCACAGATGCAAAAAAAACAAGTTATGCATCGTACTACCACAATAAATTTAACGGTAGGAAAACAGCCAGCGGAGAAATTTTCAGCAATTCAAAGTTTACCGCAGCAAACAGGACGCTTCCATTCGGAACAAATATTAAGGTAACCAACCTGAACAATGGTAAAGAGGTAATTGTGAAGATAAATGACAGAGGACCTTACCATTCATCAAGAGCTTTGGATATGTCTAAGGCGGCATTCGATGAAATCGGGAATACCGGTAGCGGTACCATTCCGGTGGAATATGAAATTATCAATTAAACGTATGATTTAAATTAATAAAGCCGGCTCAAAGCCGGCTTTATTGTTTTATAAGCTAAATTCAACCAAAGCCGGGCAGTGGTCTGAATGGGCAGCTTCTTTAAGAATAACGGCCCTGGTCAGCTTGTCTTTTAAACTGTAGGAAGCAAAATTGTAATCCAGTCTCCAGCCCTTATTGTTCGCTCTGGCATTCTGCCGGTAACTCCACCAGGTATAATGGTCAGGCTCATTATTAAAGAACCTGAAACTGTCGATCAGCTCGCATTCGTTGATGAAACTGGTCATCCATTCCCGTTCCATCGGCAGAAAGCCGGACGTGTTTTTTAAACCCACCGGATTATGAATGTCAATTGCCTCATGGCAGATATTGAAATCCCCCGAAATTATAAGATTAGGGATTTCCTTTTTTAAATTTTTGATGTAATCTGAGAAATCACGGCAGAACTGCATCTTGAATTCCAGTCTTTCTATATTGGATGCAGAAGGGACATATACCGAGATTACAGAAAACCCGTCAAAATCTGCACGGATAATCCGGCCTTCATTATCATAGCTTTCAATCCCGCATCCGAATTCTACATGGTCAGGCTTTACTTTTGAAGCGATACCCACCCCGCTGTATCCTTTTTTTACCGCCGAATGCCAATAGCTGTGATAGCCCAGCTTTTCCAGGCTTTCGATATCAATCTGGTCATTGCCGGCTTTGCTCTCCTGGATACAGATGATATCAGGGTCAGAAGTTTTCAGCCATCCTAAAAAATCCTTGGTAAAAGCTGCGCGGATTCCGTTTACATTGTATGTGATGAGTCTCATTGCTGTTTATAAATTTATTTGATCATAATATTTAAAGAGTAAATCCTATGATTTTAAATAGGCGGCGGCCTGAGTGCTGAAGTCTGAATCAGAACTTTGCAAACAGGACGAATACTGAACATGATTTACTTATTTCTGCGAAGATATGAACATTAAAAAAGGATCGGAAAAAATCTATAGATTTTTTCCGATCCTTTTTAGAATAAATTAACTGCAGCCGGGTACTATTTAGGTTCCAGGATGCTGATCGGGATAATACACTCCTCCAGTGAAATTCCCCCGTGCTGATACGTTTCTTTATAATAATTCACAAAGTGATTGTAATTCTTCGGATAAGCCAGGAATGTACTGTTCTTTGCAAAAATATACTTTGAGCTTAAATTGCCTTTCGGCAAGAACAGCTTTTCAGGATTGGTGATCGCCCAGACATCGCTGGAATCATAGGTAAGGCTCTTACCCGTTTTATAACGGATATTGGTTGATGTTTCACGGTCTCCCACAACTTTGCTCGGTTTCTTCACATACACCGTTCCGTGATCTGTGGTAATCACCAGCTTGAAGCCGCTTTCAGCAGCAAGTTTAATGATTTTGATCAGTGATGAATTTTCAAACCAGTTCAGGGTCAGTGACCTGAACGTCTTGTCATCACGGATCAGCTGGTCTACGATATGGTTATCCGTTTTCGCGTGGGAAAGGATATCAATAAAATTGTAAACAATTACCAACAGGTCGTTGTTCTTATGCTGGTTGAAATCATCGTAAATCTTCCTTTCAAAATCCGCATTCAGCACTTTAAGGTACTTCATGGATTTGGATCCCAGGCCGATTCTCTTCATCTGGTCTTCAAGGAAATCACGTTCATATTCGTTCTTGTTTCCTTCCTCGTTGTCATTAAACCACTTATTGGGAAAACGTTTTTCAATCTCAGACGGCATCAATCCGGCAAAAAAGGAATTTCTTGCATACTGGGTAGCCGTAGGAAGAATACTGTAATAATAGTCTTCCGAAATCTTGTTGTAATATTTCGTGAACAGTGGTTCAATCATTTTCCATTGGTCATAACGGAGATTGTCCACCATTAAAAGCAGGACTTTTTCTTTTTCTACCTCAGACTTGATTTTTTCCTTAAAAAGCGTGTGGCTCATCATCGGCTTATCAGAATCATGGAGCCAGTCTTCATAATTGTTCTCGATAAACTTGGCAAACTGGATATTCGCTTCCTCTTTCTGCGACTGCAGCAGGTCTGCAAATTCATTGTCCGCTACCTTGTCGAATTTAATTTCCCAGTTAACGATCTTTTTATAATATTCAGCCCATTCCTGGTACGTCCTCAGATAAGACAGCTCCATGGAAAGGTTCCGGAATTCCTGCTGGTACTGCAGGATTGTTTTCTGTTCTACCAGGTTATCTTCCTGAAGGTTTTTCTTTAATGATAAAAGAATCTGGTTCGGATTTACCGGTTTCAGGATGTAATCGGCAATCTGGGATCCGATGGCTTCTTCCATAATATGCTCCTCTTCACTTTTTGTCACCATGACGATTTTCAGGGAACTGTCTTTATCCTTGATCATCGGGATGGCTTCAAGGCCTGAAATTCCGGGCATGTTTTCATCAATCAGCGTTAAGGCGAATTTTTCAGAATCCATGAGTTCCAGTGCTTCGTTCACGTTGTTCACAGGAGTTACGTGATAGCCCTTTTTTTCTAAGAATACGATATGAGGTTTGAGTAAATCTATTTCATCATCTATCCATAATATCTTTTCCGACATAATTTATTTTTTACATGATTATTGTATCAAATTGCTGACCAACTTCCTTTAAAACTTCCCAAAAACAGAGGCCTAATAGTTAAATCTTAGTTAATAGGAGACCAATGCATATCTTCATATCGGATGCTGTTTTTTTCAGGGCCGGTTTCACAGGCTTTATGTTTGCAGTTCATTCATCTTAACGAAGGCCATAGGGAATTAAATATGCTGCAAAAGGTGCCCTGCTGAGGACCAAAGATAATTTAAAAACATTAATTCACACATAATTAAGTTAAAATTTAAAATCCTTAAATTTGTTTGCAAATACTGACTTTTCCAATGCAGAATAAGCTAAAAATCATCAATGATCCGGTTCACGGTTTTATCAGGATTCCCCATGAAATTTTATTTGACATTATTGAGCATCCTTATTTCCAGAGGCTGAGGAGGATAGGGCAGACCGGATTGCTGAACCTGATTTTTCCCGGTGCCATGCATACTAGGTTCCACCACGCGCTGGGCGCTATGCATTTGATGTTTACCGCTTTGGAAACCCTGAAGCAGAAGGGGATAAAGATTTCCGAAGATGAAGAAAAAGGGGCGATGCTGGCCATTTTGATGCACGACATCGGCCATGGACCGTTTTCCCATGCACTGGAATGCATGCTGATGGATGACTGGCACCATGAAAACCTCTCACTTTTACTGATGAACCGCTTAAATGATGAGTTTAACGGCGAATTATCCTGTGCTATTGAAATGTTCCAGGGGAAATACCACCGGAAATTCTTTAACCAGCTGATCTCTTCCCAGCTTGATGTTGACCGGCTGGATTATCTGAAGCGCGACAGTTTTTTTACAGGTGTATCAGAGGGAAGCATCAATACCCAGCGGATTATTTCCATGATGAACGTCTGTGAAGAAGGAGAACTGGTGATCGATGCAAAAGGGGTATATTCCATTGAAAATTTCCTTACCGCCAGAATGTTCATGTATTGGCAGGTCTATTATCATAAAACATCGGCTCTTGCGGAGTTTCTTCTGGTCAAAATTTTAGAAAGAGCAAAATACCTCGTTTCTCAGGGAATGAACCTGCCGGCAACCGAAAACCTCACTTATTTTTTATACAGAGGAAAAAGTGCGGCCACGGACGAAGATGTTGAAAGATTTACGAAGCTTGATGACAATGATATTATCCAGGCCATGAAAGGCTGGCAGAATGCAGATGACGTCATCCTTTCTTACTGGTGCAGGTGTGTTATCCGGAGAAAACTTCCGAAGACCATTATTTCATCCCATCCTTTTGATCCTGAATTTGTTGCGGCAAAAATAGCGTATGCAAATGATCTCCTGGGAATCGGTAACGGAAACGAACTGGTACACGAGATTGAAAGAAAGCTCCTCCCGTACGACACCCAGAAACAGCCAATCTACCTGTTGCAGAAAAACGGTGAAAAGATCAGGCTTGAAGAATCCGAGGACCGGCTCCTGTCCGGCTTGATGGTCAACAAGACAACAAGATACATCCTTACTTTCCCAAGAGAAGAATAACCGGTATTTCTTAAAGATTAATAAAATTCAAAATCCGAAAACTAAATAATGTTTGTGAATTACAGAATTTCTTATCTTTGCAGAATATGGAATTTACAGCTTCGCAAATTGCAAGTTTTATTGACGGAAAAATAATAGGTGACGGAAATGCGCTTATTACAGGAGTTTCACCTATTGAAAGCGGGGAAACAGGACATCTTTCTTTTATAGCCCAGGACCGGTTTATACAGTATCTGGACAGCTCAAGATGTTCCGTTATCATTGTTTCAGAGAACCTTTTAACCAAAGACCATTACAATCCCACGGTAATTGCGGTAAAAGACGCCTATCTTTCTTTTCAGGTCCTGATGAATCTCTATCAGGAAATGCAGGGCAAAAAAGAAGGTGTTGAAGCCGGCTCTTCTATACACGAGACTGCGGTCATCGGTGATAAGGTATACATCGGGGCATTTACCTATGTTTCGGAAAAAGCAAAAATAGGCGAAGGTTCCCAGATTTATCCGCAGGTATACATCGGCAAAGGGGTAAAGATCGGTAAAAACTGCAAAATCGACAGCGGTGCGAGAATTTATGATTATTGTATCATTGGCGATCACTGCGTTATTCATGCCAATACCGTTATCGGCGGAGACGGGTTCGGTTTCCAGCCTACTCCGGAAGGATTCAAAAAGATTCCTCAGCTGGGCAACGTAATTATTGAGGACCATGTTGAAATCGGTTCCAACTGCAGTATAGACAGGGCAACCATAGGCTCTACCGTTATCGGCGAAGGAACCAAAATTGATAACCTGATCCAGATTGCACACAATGTAAAAATCGGTAAAAACAATGTTATTGCGGCCCAGGCCGGCATTGCGGGATCAACCACCATCGGCGACTGGAACCAGATCGGCGGCCAGGTGGGGATTGTAGGCCATATCAAAATCGGGAACCAGGTGAAAATCCAGGCCCAGAGCGGCGTGAATTCCAGCGTTAATGATAAGGATACACTGTATGGTTCACCGGCAATCAGTTATAACGACTATCTTCGAAACTACGTCCATTTCAGAAATTTCACTGAAATTGTTAACAGAATAAATAATCTTGAGAATAACTCAAAAGATAAAACTAATGAGTGATATGCAAAAAACACTTCAGCAGGAAGTGACACTTTCCGGAATCGGACTTCATACTGGTAGAGAAGTAAAGCTGACCATAAAACCCGCCAAAGAAAATACAGGCTTTGTATTCGTAAGAACAGACCTTGAGGGGCATCCCCAGGTTGAAGCTGATGTCAACTATGTTACCGCTACAGAGAGAGGGACCACATTAGAGAAATTAGGCGTCAGGATTACCACCTGCGAACATCTTTTGGCTGCACTGGTAGGTTGCGATATCGACAATGCCGTTTTGGAAATGGATGCTTCCGAGCCTCCGATCTTGGACGGGTCTTCAAAATATTTCGTGGAAGCCATCGAAAGCGTGGGCGTGGCAGAACAGAATATTGCCAGGGAATACCTGGTGATCAAGGAAGTTCTTACCTACAGCGATCCTGCTACAGGATCCGAAATTACAATTATCCCTTCTGATACATACGAAGTAACTACCATGGTAGATTTCGGGACCAAAGTTTTGGGAACCCAGAATGCTACCCTTAAACATATTTCCGAGTTTAAAGACGAAATTTCCTCTGCAAGAACCTTCAGTTTCCTACACGAACTGGAAATGCTGTTGGACCACGGACTGATCAAAGGCGGAGATATTTCCAATGCAATTGTCTATGTGGATAAAGATCTGACGCCGGAAACTACGGAAAAGCTTAAAAAAGCATTCGGGAAAGACGAGGTGTCCATCAGGCCGAACGGAATTCTTGATAACCTGAATTTAAATTACCCCAATGAAGCGGCAAGGCATAAACTGCTGGATGTCATTGGTGATCTAGCCTTGGCAGGAGTAAAAATAAAAGGCAAAGTCATTGCCAATAAACCGGGCCATTACGTAAATACCCAGTTTGCAAAAAAACTGAACCGCCAGTGGAAAATTCAAAAAAAGAAAAACGTCCCTGATTTTGATTTAACAAAAGAGCCGGTTTTCGATATCAACGGAATTATGAAGCTGATGCCTCATAGGCCGCCGTTTCTGCTGATTGATAAAATCCTTGAGCTTTCAGACTCCCACGTGGTAGGCCTTAAGAACGTAACAATGAATGAACCTTTCTTCGTTGGGCATTTTCCGAAAGAACCGGTCATGCCGGGCGTTCTGCAGGTGGAAGCACTGGCCCAGACAGGAGGGATTCTCGTGTTGGCAAGCGTTCCGGATCCTGAAAACTACTCTACCTATTTTATTAAGATTGATAAAGTGAAGTTCAAGAGGAAAGTGGTTCCCGGAGATACCCTTATTTTCAAAATTGAACTGATCGAGCCTATCAGAAGAGGGATCGTACATATGCAGGGGTATGGGTATGTGGGAGACAGCATAGCAGTGGAAGCAGAGCTCATGGCTCAAGTTGCAAAAAATAAAGTTGATTAAATGATTCATCAATTAGCAGCCGTTGATAAACGTGCGAAAATCAGCAAAAATGTAATCGTAGAACCTTTTACAACTATTGCAGGGGATGTGGAAATCGGAGAAGGCACATGGATCGGTCCCAATGTTACCATTATGGATGGGGCAAGAATCGGCAGGAACTGCAGGATTTTTCCCGGGACCGTTATTTCAGCAATTCCCCAGGACCTGAAATTCGACGGCGAGGATACCCAGGTAATCATAGACGATGAAACTACCATACGCGAGTGTGTAACCGTAAACCGTGGAACGAAAGCGCTGGGCTTTACAAAAATCGGGAAAAACTGCCTGATCATGGCAACAACCCATATTGCCCATGACTGTATTATCGGTGACCATGTCATCATCGTTAATGGTTGCGGTATTGCAGGACACGTGGAAATAGGCGATTATACCGTGATGGGAGGCCTGTCGGCTGTTCACCAGTTCGGTAAAATCGGTAAGCATGTGATGATTTCCGGCGGTACACTGGTGAGAAAAGATATCCCGCCTTACGTAAAAGTAGCGAGGGAACCGATGTCTTATGCAGGGATCAACTCGGTAGGCCTTAGGAGAAGAGGGTTTACCAATGAGAAAATCTTTGAAATCCAGAAAATCTACAGGGCTATTTTCCAGATGAAAATGAACGTTTCCCAGGCTATTTCGCACATTGAAAAAGAAATGCTTCCGACGGCTGAAAGAGATGAAATCCTTCAGTTTATCCAGAACTCACCGCGTGGAATCGTAAAAGGGTACGGAACGGGAAAAGACAATAATTAATCCGGATAAAAACAGGTTTATTTCTTTTTTGTTCTGATGATATCCGGTTTCTGTTTTCGCAGGATCAGCAATTAAAGGATGTTGGATCTTATTATGGTTTTCAGGCTGTAAAAAAGGAAATTTATCAGAACCTGATGTGTCCGATGATACTGAAAGTCTTGGTAAACAATAAAAATAATAAATAAATACATATACAATAGTAATGGCAACAAGTAACGATATAAGAAAAGGTCTGTGCATAGAATTCAGCAATGACATTTTTAAAGTAATCGAGTTTCTTCATGTAAAACCGGGAAAAGGCCCTGCTTTCGTAAGGACAAAACTAAAATCAGTAACCAATGGGAAAGTTCTTGACAATACTTTTTCTGCAGGTCACAAAATTGATGAGGTAAAAGTGATCACAAGAAAGTTCCAGTATCTTTATGATGATGAGAACGGATTCCACTTTATGAATAATGATGATTTTTCCCAGCTTTACCTTAATAAGGAGATGATTGAAAATGCCCAGTTGATGAAGGCAGGTGAAGAAGTAACGATCATTATGAAAGAAGCTGATGAAACGCCTCTTTCTGCAGAACTTCCGCAGTCCGTTTATCTTGATGTGATTGAAGCTGATCCGGGTGTAAAAGGAAATACCGCCACCAACGCTCTTAAAAATGCTGTTGTTGAAACAGGAGCGAGAGTAATGGTCCCTTTGTTTATTGAGCCGGGAGACAGGATCAAGGTAAGTACCGAAGACGGCTCTTACTTGGAAAGAGTGAAAGAATAAATTACATATAAAATTTATACCGATTCGGTTTGCACACGCATTCCGAATTTTATTTTATAGTCAGCCTGAAAAGTATGGCTGATGAAAATTGGGGGTAGCCCAATATATATTAAAAAAATTCAATTGTTATGAAATTTCATGCGCCTCAAAAACTGAAAACCATTGCTGATCTTATCGGTGCAAAATTCGTTGGACCCGAAAACTTCGAAGTATTGGGAACCAATGAAATTCATAGGGTAAAACCCGGCGACATCGTTTTTGTAAACCATCCGAAGTATTATGATAAAGCTTTATATTCTGCAGCAACGATTATCCTGATCGATAAGGAAGTGGATTGCCCGGAAGGTAAAGCACTGTTGATTTCTGATGATCCTTTCAGGGATTTCAACAGGATCAATACGCACTTTACCAGAATATATAACTTTACAGAGGAGCTCCATGACGTAGAAATCGGGGAAGGAACAAAAATTCATCCTTCTGCTGTACTCGGGAACAATATAACCATCGGGAAAAACACCCTTATTTTCCCCAACGTGGTAATTGGTGACAGAACAGTGATCGGCGATAATGTGATCATTCAGTCCAATACCGTTTTAGGAGGCGATGCCTTTTATTACAGAAAATTAAACGGGAATTTTGACCGCCTTATTTCCGTAGGGAATGTTGTCATTGAAGATAATGTTGAAATCGGGAACGGCTGCACCATCGACAGGGGCGTAACGGATTCTACGATAATCGGTGAAGGTTCCGTGCTGGATAACCAGATCCAGATCGGCCATGATACCGTTGTCGGCAAAAAATGCCTGATTGCTTCCCAGGTGGGCGTTGCAGGATGCTGCGTAATCGGTAATGAAGTTACCTTATGGGGACAGGTCGGTATAGCTTCGGGCAATACAATTGCAGACGGAACCGTGCTTTTGGGCAAAACCGGAGTCAACAGGAATCTTGAAAAAGGCACATATATCGGAATGTTTGCAGAAGATTTTAAAACCTACCTGAAAAAGGAAGTTAAACTCAGAAACCTAGAATAATCCATATTCACCACAGTTTGAAAGGGGATTTTCTGATATTTGATATTGAATAAATTCATACATTTGGTTTAACACAAATGAATGAATTATGTCCAGAAAAGGCATTTCAAAAATATCAGGAAATCCTTCTCCGAAAGTAGGAGAAAAAACAATATACACTATTGCAGAATGGTATCCTGCAACACCCGAAGAAAAACGTAATCCTGCACTTGTTACTTGGGAACTGTTTAAAAGACGTTCCAACGGGCAATTTACGACAACAAATCTGAAGAAAAAAGGGGACGGAAGCTTTACGTTCGGGGAAGTATCACAAAAGCACACCTATCGTCTGGAGGCGTATCTTTATAAGCCGGAAGGAAAAGGCGCAATGACCATTGATATTAATCCACAGCCTAATGAGGTTCCTAAAATCGGTAAGCTAGATCTTCATTATTCAGACAATACGAAAGGCAACGTATTCAGTTTTACGGAAAAGCTTGTGGCGAAAGCGCACTGTGTCAATATGCGTGGGATGAAGCTGAATTTTATGCTTTGGGAAGATGATGCAAAAGGGAAAGGCCATGCTTCCGGAAATCTTCTGATTGATTCTAAACAGGCATATGTCGAAAGAAACGGACTCGCAACAGCAGAATTTATGCTCACCAAAGCATTAATGAAAAAAGCGATGGAAGGTGAAGCAGATATAAAACAGCTTGAATTTTATGTCACCGTAGAATATTACAAACATAAAAAGCATGCTACAGACAATGTGGAGGTGAAAAATCCTTTTCCTCCTTTAAAACATGAAATCCCGGCAAAACCTACCAATATTCCGAAAGCTAAGGGTTCTCCGGCAGCTTCTAAATTCCCGTCGGAAAAAGAAGAAAGAGGCATTGGTGATATGATAGCGGATAAAGCAAAAGAACTCTGGGATTGGTGGGAAACATCGGGTACGATAAAAAAAGATCAGCCTGTTAGAAAGCCGGACCCGGGCGGGAGAAGTGTGACGATAGTGAAAAATCAAACCTCTGATCAACAGGAAAAAGAAAAATGTTTCTGCAATAGAGATTTTGAAGAGAAAGATGTCAGGCAATTTGTAAAGCTTTTAAAAGGAAGCGAAACCATCTGGGAAGGGCAGGCTTTAAAAGGAGGCAAAAGAGCAACTTGTCATATTAATGATAAATCTTTCGCTGCACTTACGAAAGGGATTAATTCTGCATTCAGAAAATATAATATAAATACCTGTGCACAAAAAATGCATTTTCTTGCCCAAGCTTGTGAGGAAACTGGAACTTTTACACTGTCAGAGGAAACAAAAAGCGATTTTTTATCAAGTCAAAGCATATACAAAGGTCGTGGTCTTTTACAACTCACTGGTGTCAAGAAAAAAGGAGAGAAATTTTATGATAATCCAGGTCCTTACAAAAACTATGCGGATTACAAACGTAATCAGGATATTGTTAAAAATCCATCAATCATAGCTGATAATGTTGATTATTGCATAGACAGTGGCGCATGGATATGGAGTGTGAATAAAAAAATGCCTGAAGCTCCATCTCCTGCTGTTGATAAATGGGGAGCAGAAACTTCTGGAAAATCGTTAAATGAATTGGCTATTTATGTTGATAAATATTTAGAATTAATTTCAGTATTGTTAAATGGTAGAAATAAGGCAAAGGGGAATATGCCCAATGGTTGGGCTGCAAGAAAAAGCAACTATGAATTACTGAAAACGGGATTCTTTATATATCAAAGATATCATAAAGATAATAATACATCTATTAGTACTAAAAATATTGTTACTTATCACATTTATTCAGGAGGAAAAATTGAAAAGCACATCCCAAAAAAGATTAAAGAAGAATACAGGAAAAAATATAAATATGTTTATCATAAAAATGGAAAAGAACATGAATTAGGGAGCTTTCATTTTAAAAAAACTAAAGAAATGAATAAAGGTAATATTGTAGGAAATGATTATATTGAATTAATTGATATTAGAGAATTTGATGGATATGAATCATCTGAAGTGAAAATAAAATTTTTGACTTTAAATACTGATAGTAAAAGATATTACATAAACCCGGATTGTTATGCCGGATTATTAGGGGCAATGGCAGATATGAATATAAATTACTTAGGATTTAATGGATTTAGTAATTTTGAGGCCAAATCAACAGGGGGAAGCAGTTCTCATAGGAACGGCGAAAAAGGGGATTTGAGATATTTATCAAAAAATAAAAAAGGAGAAGCTACTATTTTACAAGATGCTCATTTTGATATTTCAACTCAAAATAAATTTAATAATGCTCTTTACAATTTTGGTTGGGGGAAACTGGAAAAAATGTATTCAGAATATTTTAATAATAGCGGAAATAAGAATTATTTGCTGAATCACACCAAGCATATGAGAAAAGATGGAAAAAAGGGTTACAGACATTATCATCATTTACATCTAACAGGCTTTGATCATTCAATAGTAAGGATAATTAAAGAATAATGAAAAAATTAATAATCAGTCTCGTTTTTATTTTATTATCATGTAATTATGATAATAAAAATAACGTAATGAAATCAACTATACCTATATCCAGAAATAACATTGAAGATGAAAAAATTGATGAAGATACAAAGAAAGTACTGGAGCCTTTCTGTTTGAAAATTGATACACTTCCTAAAAGCAATTACTATGAGACAAATTTAGATACGTTTTTGTTTCGTCACAATATCGCAAAAACTAATGATTTAAATTTGAATGGTAAGTTTCATAAGAAGACAGAAGATTTTGTTTCAGATAAACAAGCGAACTTTATGCATTACCCCTTTAATGGAAATGCATTTGCTGTTAAAAAATTAAAGGTTAGTAATACAGTTAATGCTGTATTTTATGCATACTTATTTAATTCAGAAATTATTCAACCAAGAATAGAAATTCAGACTTTTAATAATAGGCAAATAAATATAGATAATCTCATAATTGCTTCAAAATTTAGTAGTGAGTGTAGTGGATTTAGAGATTTTTGTATTGATAAACATAAAATTATTACATTAAATAACTATTATTACTGTGATGGTATTGAATATAAAAATATATATAAATATAAAATAGATGATAATGGCAAATTTGTATTGACATATTAGTTAAAGATGTTGATATAAATAATTTTCTTTAAAATATTCCCTAATTTCCTTAAAAATTTCCCATTGAAGCTATAGTTAGTTCAATAGATGGAATTACAGTAACTCTATCAAACGAATCTGAATTTTTCTTTTCAGATTAATAAAATAAAACTGGATCTTCCCTGTGTCTAATTGAACGGCAGCCATAGAATAAAATCCTTCAGGACAGGCAATCATATTTTCTTTGTAATAATCACATGGATAAACCTGTATGAGGTGGCTTTTTTTATTTTGCTTCTCAAAAAATAAAAGTTTAAACAAGTTTATACTTTATCTTATCTTTTTATCTTTTCAACTTTAAAATCAAAGAAAAATAAGTAAATTTGTGAGCATTAATAAAAAGTAATAAATAAATTAAAATTATAATAAAATGTCAATTTTAGTAAACAAAGATTCTAAAGTAATTGTACAAGGATTTACAGGGAACGAAGGTACTTTCCACGCAGGCCAGATGATCGAATACGGAACCAACGTGGTTGGTGGTGTTACTCCGGGAAAAGGAGGAAGCGAGCACTTGGGCAAACCTGTGTTCAATACCGTTGCTGATGCTGTAACAAAAGCCGGAGCCAACGTAAGTATCATTTTCGTACCGCCTGCATTTGCGGCAGATGCGATTATGGAAGCTGCAGAAGCGGGGATTAAAGTAATCGTATGTATTACTGAAGGGATTCCGGTAGCAGACATGGTAAAAGTAAAATCTTATATTGCAGACAGAGACTGCAGGCTGATCGGCCCGAACTGTCCCGGAATCATTACTTCTGAAGAAGCTAAAATTGGGATTATGCCAGGTTTCGTTTTCAAAAAAGGAAAAGTAGGAATCGTTTCAAAATCAGGAACCCTTACCTATGAAGCTGCTGACCAGGTAGTAAAAGCCGGTTTCGGTGTTTCTACGGCAATCGGTATCGGCGGAGACCCGATCATCGGGACCACAACAAAAGAAGCGCTGGAATTATTCATCAATGATCCTGAAACGGAAGCCGTGGTCATGATCGGAGAAATCGGTGGCGGCCTTGAAGCTGAAGCGGCAAGATGGTACAAAGCCAGCGGTTCTACAAAACCGGTAGTCGGTTTCATTGCAGGGCAGACCGCTCCGAAAGGAAGAACAATGGGGCACGCAGGTGCTATCGTTGGCGGTGACGAAGATACAGCGCAGGCTAAAATGGAGATCATGAGGGAAAACGGAATCAACGTGGTGGATTCTCCTGCTGATATCGGTGCTACCGTAGCAAAAGTTTTAGGATAATATAAACATAAATAGCATGAAAAAATTTTTATTGGCCTCTGCTTTGGCCGTGTCTGCCATTTCTTTCGCACAGATTGATTTCAGCAGTACCAGATTCGGTATCAAAGCGGGAGGCAACTATTCCAGGGTGAAGAATGCCCACAATCCCTCAGGCCCGAGATACACATTCCAGGGAGGTGTGCTTGCACTGATTCCTATAGGCAAAGAAAACCAGTTTTTCTTACAGCCTGAAGTAATGTATTACGGAGCCGGTGAAACAGGCAAAGATAAAGATGCGAAAACGGCAGACGGATACAATGCAGTGTACGCAAACGACTATCTCAGCGTTCCTGTTTTCTTCAAGGGGTATTTTTCAGAAAGTGAGTCTGAATTCTTTGCCATGGCAGGTCCGAGGTTTAATTTCCTGATCAGTCAGAAAACAAAGAATGCTCCTTCATCAAGGCCTTATTATGATCCTGATGTAACCAATCCGGCTTATCCGGGCGTGAGCGGTAAAGCCAGTTCATTCAACTTTGGAATAGGATTAGGGATAGGATACAGTTACAAAAGACAGCTGGAACTGGGGATCAATTATAATTTCGGACTTTCCGACACCTATCCTGATCTCAGGGAATCCTGGACAAAATCAGAGGCTACTGAAAAAAGCAAATCTGAACAGGTACTCAGCGTAACTTTAAGCTATATCTTCAATTAAAGATTGATTCATTTCAAGACATAAAAGAAATCCCGGAATTATAAGTTCCGGGATTTTTGTTGATCTGTTGATTTAAATTTTTATCCTCTGATCCATTTCCAGATTTCTTTCAGCGTAGCTTTATTTCCATACATCAGAATCCCCACACGGTAGATTTTTCCGGCCACGAAAATCATGAAAACCGTGGTTCCCAGTAACAGGCCGATCGAAAGGGCAATCTGCCACGCAGGGACTCCGAACGGGATTCTCGCAATCATCGCTACAGGAGAAGTAAACGGAATAATCGACAGCCAGAAGCCCAGCGGCCCGTCCGGGTTATTCATTAAAGAAAAGCTTCCGTACATGCCCAGCATTAGGGGCAGGATGGCAAATAAAGTAAACTGCTGCGTCTCGGTTTCGTTGTCTACCGCAGAACCAATGGCGGCATAAATTGAGCTGTAAAAGATATATCCCAGAAGAAAAAATACGATGAATACAAAAATAATCAGGGGGAAATTCAGTTCCAGTAAGCTGTGGGAAACCTGGGCGGCAATCTGGGCTACATCAAGCTTATCCGCCAGTTCTTCATTCCCGCCGGGAATATTTTTCTGGATCGATGAAAAACCGGTATTCAGTACCAGGGCGCCGATGACGGACATGGTGATCCAGACCAGGAACTGGGTCAGTGCAACCAGGGTTACCCCTAAGATTTTACCCATCATCAGTTCAAAAGGCTTTACGGAAGAAATGATGATTTCCACCACACGGTTATTCTTTTCTTCCAGAACGCTCCGCATGACCCTGACCCCATAAATAATAATAAACATAAATGTTACATACATGAGCAGGATGCTTAAGCCGCTTTTTACGCCGAAGCCAAGATCAGAATCCTCCTTGTTATTTTCAGAAACGTTGATCGTTTTTAAAGTGAAATCCTTATCAAGATCATTCAGCTGTCTTTCGGCAAGGCCCAGCTGCTTGATCTTCTCTTTCTTAATGGCATCATTAATGTCAGCAATAATTTTCTTTTTGGTATCAAACCCTATTTTACTGTTGACGATGAGTCTGGCATTTTGCTGCAGGTCAGTGAAATTACGGTCCTTCAGTTCCGGCAGAATCAGGATCCCGTCCAGGGATTCATTGCCTTTTAAATGACTGATCTTGGATTTTTCATCAGCTGCAGAAACAAAAACATAGTTCAGCCGGTCATCGGATTTAAGCTGGTTTTTAAACAGTCCGCTCTTATCCACTACCTCGATAATGCTGTGGGATTCATTAGCTTTGAACATCAGTCCAACCACTGCTCCGAAAGCAATCAGCATAACAGGAGCCAGAAGCGTCAGTATAACAAAGGATTTTTTCTTTACCTGCGTAAGAAATTCCCTTTTTGTAATTAAAAAAATATGATTCATAATGAAGAGTTGTTGCTTACCGCATTAATAAATACCTCGTTCATACTCGGGATTTTTTCATCAAAAGACCGTACTTTCCCTACCCGGATAAGATCTGAAATAATGTGATTCTGATTGGTGCTGGTGTTGTTTTTAACATCGAATGAAACCAGGTTGTTAGCCGTTGACAGGTTAAAAAGCTCATATTTGTTTTTAAAATCAGCGAAATTATTTTCATCAATTTCCGAAAGGGTAATCCCGAAAATATTTTTTTTGAATTTCTCCCGTACATCGAAAACCCTGCCGTCAATTATTTTTTTTGAATTGTCGATCAGCGCAACATAATCGCACATTTCCTCCACACTTTCCATGCGGTGCGTTGAAAGAATAATGGTAGTGCCGTTATTTTTAAGTTCAATAATCTGGTCTTTGATCAGATTGGCATTAACAGGGTCGAAACCTGAAAAGGGTTCATCAAGAATCAGGAGATGGGGCCTGTGGAGAACCGTAACCACAAACTGGATTTTCTGGGCCATCCCTTTTGAGAGCTCAGACAGCTTTTTCTTCCACCACTGATCGATGTGAAGCTTGTCAAACCACTTTTTGGCCTCTGTCAGGGCATCGTTTTTACTCATGCCTTTCAGTTCACCGAAATAAAGAAGCTGGTCGCCCACCGTCATGTTTTTATACAGGCCTCTTTCTTCCGGCATATAGCCAATGTCTTTGATGTGGTTGGGGTTAAGCTTTTGCCCGTTGATGGTAATCTCACCGGAATCTGCCTGGGTAATCTGGTTGATGATGCGGATAAAAGAAGTCTTCCCGGCTCCGTTAGGACCCAAAAGGCCGTACACGCTTGCTTTCGGCACATGGATACTGAAATCATCCAGAGCTATTTTTTTACCTGCGTTATAGGTCTTTGTGATATGTTCGGCTTTTAGCATTGAGATTGTTTTTTCTTATTAGTAAGATAAAGTGCCGAAAGTTACGGAAATATTAAAACAGAACTGAGCCAAAAGAAAAAATCCTGATGATTATCAGGATTTGATGTGTATTATTGTTTTACAATCTGAGTGACCTTTATCGTGTTGTCGCTCAAAATATACCGGATCAGGTATTTTCCGGGTTTAAGTTTTTCGATATTGATTTCTCCGGAATTCATGTTTACGGAGTAATTAGCTACCTGTGTTCCCAGAATAGAGTAGAAGGTGACACTCTTAACTTTCAGGTTAGGTTCTTTGGCTTTTATAATAAGAAAATCCCTGGCAGGATTAGGATAAGCAACCAATACCCCGTCATCAGACTTATGAGAAAACGAACTGGGCTCTTTGATCTGTGCCTTCATATTGCTGGAAAATCCAACAAAAGTGCCTAAAAATATAAATAAAAGTAAAAGTTTTTTCATCAAATTAAAATTTCGTAACTATATTATAACAAAACTAAACAATTCTGCAATTGCTCGCAATAGTTTATTACAGAACTTATAGTAAATTTGTATTAAATTTTATTCAAAAAGTATTCCAAACAATGATACATTCAAGAAACAGAAGGCTGAGGGTTAACGAATCCGTCAGGAGCCTGGTGAGAGAATGCACCCTTACCACAAGCGATTTCGTTATGCCTGTATTCGTCATGGAAGGCGAAAACAAAGAAGAACCCATCCCGTCAATGCCCGGGATTTTCAGGAGGAGCTTAGATCTTACCATTAAAGAATGCAAAGAGCTGTTTTCCTTAGGTGTAAAAGCGGTTAACCTGTACATGAAAGTGTCTGAAGACCTTAAAGACAATACCGGAAAAGAAGCATGGAACAGGAACGGGCTGATGCAGAATACGATCCGGGCTATTAAAGATGCCGTTCCGGAAATGATCGTAATGCCGGATGTTGCTTTAGACCCGTATTCAATCTACGGGCACGACGGAATTATTGAGAACGGCAAAATTGTGAACGATGCCACCAATGATGCCTTGGCCAGAATGTCAGTATCCCATGCAGAAGCCGGTGCCGATATTGTAGCGCCCAGCGATATGATGGACGGCAGGGTGCAGACAATCCGTGAAGCACTGGAAGACAGTGGATTTACCGATGTCGGGATTTTAAGTTACGCCGCAAAATACGCCAGCTCTTTTTACGGTCCGTTCAGAAGCGCTCTGGACAGCGCACCGAAGGATGACATGGAAATCCCGAAAGATAAAAAAACCTATCAGATGGATTTTCATAACTCACGCGAAGCACTTAATGAAGTGTTTAAAGACATTGAAGAAGGCGCTGATATTATCATGATCAAACCGGGGCTCCCGTATCTGGACATTGTTTCCAAAGTCCGTGAGGCAATCGACCTACCGATCGCAGTATATAATGTAAGCGGGGAATACGCCATGGTAAAAGCAGCAGCGCAGAACGGCTGGCTGGATAATGACAAAACGATTATTGAAAGCCTGACCTGCTTCAAGAGAGCCGGTGCAGATATGATCTTTACTTACTTTGCCAAAGAAGCGGCTATTCTTTTAAACAGATAATTAATTAAAAATAAAAACAAATAACACCTCAGCCTGAGGTGTTATTTGTTTTTAGCGCCTATCCGAAACATGCATTATAATGGGGAGACCCAGGTACGATAGGATTCTGGCCGCCCTTGTCATAGACGCAGATACCAGACGGGCACAGGTACCATCCCGGCTGGCAGTTCCCGTTGGCATCCGGCGGACGGATATTTCCGCCGCCGATCTTCATCAGATCTTTTTTGGTTAATTTTTTCATGATAAACAAGTGTTTGGTTAACAGTGTCTAAGGTAATGAAAATTTATCACGTGATATAAATATATTAATGATGTTTTAAATTACATGATGTTAAAATCCTTTCCCTTTGTAAATTTTGCCGCAAAAGGTGCCTGATTTCCTTTGTATTTCAGAACAAAATGTTTTTTGGTGTCGGTATCCACTTTAGCCGTTACGTCGACATCTTCGGTCTGAAAGCTTACGTCAATCCCCGCTCCGGATTCCTTCTCGAGATAGATTTCAACACTGTCTGCATAAAATAAGGAGGCACTCAGATAATTGAACTTGATGTTTTTCCTGTAGGATCTGGACTGGTCCTGGGTGAATCCGGAATAGCTTCTCAGGATTTCAATACCCGGCGAATCGATATTGGTAATCCTGGATTTGGTAACCCCGTTTACCCGTACCGAAAAAGCTTTGGCACTGTTGATATTCCCGTTCACTCCGATATTGAACAGCGAAGGCAGTGAAAGCCCGAATTCCGTCATGTTTTCCTTTGTGAATTCAAAATCAGGAATTAAGGCAGGAAACTTCCGGATATTGATTAACTGTTCTTTTACCGTATTCAGCTGTGCTCCCGAAAATAGATAGCCGATCAGGTTATTGTTGGTAGTGCGCCAGTTCCTGCCGTTCCACTCATAAATTTCACACAGCATGGTGTCTGTGGAAGAATGCGGAAGCAGATCCATGTCCTGCCATTTAAACACTTCCTTGGCACAAGGCCTGCGGTTGATAATATCGATGCCCAGGTCCAGCGCCAGAAGTTCCGTAAGTTGTTGATTGTTTTCCATAGTAATATGATGTTTTGATTGGTATTATAAAATTATGGAAATTAAATACTTTTTGTGAGTGTATAATTAAATTTTACTGAACAATGATTTTTTTAGTCAGAGTTGTCGCATCCTTAAGGTAAAAAGTTACAAAACACAGAGTGGCGGCAGAAGGCAGGTCCAGACTTTTCTCGTTAGCATTAATCTCCTTTTCTAAAATTAATTGCTGATTCGCATTAAATACTTTTACCGAGCTGATCTTATTTTCCAGATCATCGAAATATATTCTTCCTTTGGTAGGGTTGGGATAAACGGTTACAGATTTCTTATCAGCAAAAACATCTTTTGTATTCAGAAAAGCGTCATATCCGAATGTTTTTACATACCCGGTCCTTATATTGTTAGGATTGTTGGCATAGTATCCTGCTGTTACCACTTTATTAGATGTTTTTGAAATGTCGTTGATGGTCATGTAGTCAAGGTATTCCGCATTTAAAGTTGCGCCAAGCTTGGTAAAGGTCTGATTGGTAAGATCAAATTTATAAACTGTTAGACTTCCGGAAACATTTTGATTCAGATTATTGGTGTTGTTTGAAATGGCCACCAGGTTATTGTCGGAGATGCTTACGGTAGTTCCCATAAACTGGCTTGCCATACCAGTAATCTGTCCTTTCTTCGTCCAGCTTCCATTAACAAGCGAATAGAATGTTACTGCTCCGTTTTTTGTAGTCATATTATTGTAAGACGTGTTTCCGACAGCAAGTATGTCAGCAGTAGAATTGATAGAAAAAGATTTTCCGAATTGCAGGGAACCATTGTTAGCCTCAAGGATTTCACCACCGTATTGTGTCCATTGTCCGTTTGAATATTGATAGGAATACAGGGATCCTCTTATCGGTGCGCTGATGAAAATCTTATTTCCGTCCGGAGAAAGCCTTGTAGTATGCCCGAAATAATTACCGTTACCGATATTTAAAGACATTTCCTGAATCAAGCCGATTTCTGTCCAGACATTATTGATCTTTCTTAAAATAAAAACTCTGCCGTTTGCACTGTTTGAAGTACCGCCGATATTTACGCTGGAATGGGTAATTGTATTTCCGTCATCCGAAACTCCTGTATATGAGCCGAAAGTAAGATTGCTGCTTCCGTAATTTATAAGATTCCACGTCATATTCCATGCACTGTTCTGAAGTTCATATACACAGATATTCTGGCTGGCAGTTCCTATATTATAATCTGTTGTCGCAATTACCGTTTTCCCGTTTTCAGATATATTTACATTTGTTCCCAGATAAGAATTTGCAGGACCGTAGATATTTCCTGTCAATACCCATGCGCCGTTGATCCAGTCATAAATTTTTATATTGCCCGAATGATTTCCCAGTTCGTTATTGGACGGGATGCCTACTGCTATACGGTCTCCATTATTTGCCATGCCTATGCTTTTTCCGAAATTTTCAAAAGCGGCAGTTCCGTATAAAACATTGCCTTCGGAAGTTTGTGATGTTAATGACAAAGAAGTTAAAAATAAAAACAGAAAGTAAATATGCCTCATTGTAATTTTTTTGCAAAACTAATCATTATAAATAGATTAAACTTAATCAACTTGTTAAGAAATTTTTATCTTTGCTGTTATGATTTTACGCGGAGAAAACTTAATCAAAGAATACGGTCCCAAAAAAGTAGTAAAGGGTGTGTCTGTGCAGGTTCAGCAGGGCGAAATAGTAGGTTTGCTCGGCCCGAACGGAGCAGGGAAAACCACTTCATTTTATATGATTGTAGGATTGGTTAAGCCGACTTCCGGAAAAATTTTCCTGGATAAGCAGGAAATTACTACCGATGCCATGTACCGCAGGGCACAGAAAGGAATCGGATACCTGGCGCAGGAAGCTTCCGTATTCCGTAAACTCTCGGTGGAAGAAAATATCATGGGAGTCCTGCAGCTGACCAGGCTTTCAAAACGGGAGCAACAAATGAAATGTGATGAGCTGGTAGAAGAATTCTCTTTGCAGCATGTCCGCAAAAACCGTGGTGACCTTTTGTCGGGAGGAGAAAGGAGGAGAACGGAAATTGCGCGGTGCCTGGCTACGGATCCGAGTTTTATTCTTCTGGATGAGCCTTTTGCCGGGGTAGACCCGATTGCCGTGGAAGATATCCAGAAAATCGTAAGAAGCCTGGTGGATAAAAATATAGGGATTTTAATTACCGACCATAATGTTCAGCAGACCCTGGCTATTACCAATAAAACCTATATCATGTTCGAAGGGAAGATCCTGAAAGAAGGCCTTCCGGAAGAACTGGCGAATGACCCTCAGGTAAGGGAAGCCTATCTGGGCGAGAACTTTGTATACCAGAGTATCCTGGACAAGCCGAAAAAGAAAAGCTATGGCTATAACATCTGGGCCGGGAACTTTGATTCCAAAGCCCGGTTTCAGGATTTTGTGGATGAAAATTTTACGCAGTTCGATGACCTGAGACTGATCTACGGGTTTGAGGACATCAGTTTTGCCTCGCTCGGAAAATCTGAAATCCAGCATATTTTCAATGAGGTGGTTGATAAAAACGCCAATAATTCTTTTGTATTGCAGAAAAAGGAAATCAATTCCCAATATTCAAAAGAGCAGGCGGAAGCAGAATCAAAAGCAGCCGGTACACCTGAGCTTCACTACCTTACCACCTATATTTACGAAGGATAATTAACAGGCAGATTTGCTTTAAAACAGAATAAAACGTACCTTTTCTCCAGTAAACGGTGCGTGTTTCCGTTAAACCCATTCTTATGGCAAAGCCTTTCAACAGAACACTTACTTTATTCGGGATTTATAAACAGCTTATTCCGTTTATCCGGCCGTACAGGTTAATGATTTACGGGACGCTGTTCCTTACGTTTTTAGGGGCGCTTGCTGCGCAGGTTAACCCGCTGGTGCTGAAATATACCGTTGATGAGGTAACCAGCCTGACCCATCTTCCGCACCCGATGTCTGAAGGCATCCATGTGTTGGTGCTGATTTCCGTCATTTTACTCGGAAAAGAACTGTTGAATATCTTTATTAATTTCGGACAGAAATTTTACGGCGAAAAAATCAGGATCAATGTAAGCTCCGTATTGGCACAGTCGGCCATTGATAAGATTCTTACCTACAGAGTGGCGTATTTTAATGATGAAAACCATGAATCCGGAAAGCTCCAGATCAGGATCGACCGCGGCATAGAAAGCCTGACAAGGCTGGTGCAGAATTTTTTCATCGATATGCTGCCCCTGTTTTCCAATTCAATCATTGCACTGGTGATCATGTATATGCAGAATGTGTATGTGGGTATGGTTTCTACCATCATTGTTCCCATTTATTTTTACATCAGCTCTTTGCAGGCGAAAAAGCTGGGCGGCGTGCGGAGAACATTAAGGAACCAGCGGGAGCAGAAAACCTCTGGATTATTGAACCTGATCAATTCCATTATGGTGATCAAAAGTTTTGTCCGCGAAAAGTTTGAAGGAAAAAAGCAGTACGACCTGCAGATGCAGCTGATGGGAAGCCAGATGTTTACCCGCCGGACCAATTTTATTTATGACGGACTGAAAACTTTTATCGAGCAGTTCGGCGTGGTGCTGATTATCCTTCTCACGGTTTACCTGGTCCTGGATCAGCAGATGACCATCGGGGCCATCATGCTGCACCTCATGCTCTTCAACAATGTCTCGGCGCCGATTCGCCAGCTGCACCGGATTTATGACGATATGAATGATGCAATGATCTATGCCGAAGGATATTTCGATATTCTGAATGCCGATAACGAAGAAGAGCCCAACGGAACTTTTACAGAAAAAAATATCAAGGGGAACTTTGAACTTAAAAATGTCAGTTTTACCTATCCTAACGGGACCCACGCTTTGCATGAGGTCTCTATGAAAATCGAGAACGGGAAGACTACGGCTTTGGTAGGCCTTAGCGGAGCCGGAAAATCTACCGTCATCAATCTGTTGTGTAAATTTTATCTTCCGGATTCAGGAGAGATTTTGCTGGATGATCAGGATTTAAATAATTTTGATAATACCTTCCTGAGGAGTGATCTGGGCCTGGTGCTTCAGAAAAACCATATTTTTCAGGGAAGCATTGAAGATAACATCCGTTACGGCAATATGAATGCCGATTTCAGGGAAATTGAGGAGGCTGCAAAAAAAGCCTATCTCCATGAGCAGATCCTGGAACTTCCGGACCAATACCGGCACGATGCAACCCAGCTTTCCGGCGGACAACAGCAGCGGATTGCCATTGCCCGGCTGTTCCTGAAAAATCCACCGGTTATTTTCCTGGATGAGCCTACGGCAAGCCTCGACGCCATTTCCACGGAACAGATTAAAAATTCCCTGGATGCCATAAAAGAAGGCCGTACGGTAATTATGATCTCCCATTCCTTATCGCAGATTTTAGATGCCGACAACATTTATGTAATGAAAAAAGGAAGAGTTGTGGAAAACGGCACCCATGATGAACTGGTACAGCTCAACGGAACCTACCGTGAAATTTTTGATGCTTCCGCAAGGAGCCTGAACCTTGATAAGCTGGTGAATAGTTTTAAAGACAATTGATATTAAAGTATAAAGTATATTGGCTTTACACTTCAAATTTCTGTTTCGCTCCATGAATGATCACTACCTCAAAAAACTCGACCGGGTAACCGCTATCCTCACTCAGCTGCAGTCCAGGCCGGTTGTACGCGCACAGGATCTTGCCCAAAAGTTTGAAGTGAGCATAAGAACAATTTACCGCGACATTAAAACCCTGGAAAATGCCGGCATCCCTATTGTCGGAGAGGCGGGAAGCGGATACTCTCTAATGGAAGGGTATAAACTTCCGCCCGTTATGTTTACCAAAGAAGAAGTTCTGAGCTTCATTACGGCAGAAAAGCTCATGCAGAAATTTCTGCACGAAAGCCTGGGCAGCCATTACCGGTCTGCTATGGAGAAAGTTCGTTCCGTATTGAAATTTTCAGACCGGAATCTGATCGGAAATATTGAAAAACAGATTGATATCTACAATTACCAGCCGAAAACCGAGGACCCTATTAAAAATGTGATTCCGATTATTCTGGAAAGTATCGCCGAAAAAAGGCAGTTGCTCATGGAGTATAAAACCGCTGATCATAAAGTGTCTGTAAGGACTGTTGAAGCGGTCGGCGTTTTTTTCGAATTTAATTTCTGGTATATCATGGCATTCTGTACCTTAAGGAATGATTTTCGGCAGTTTAGGATTGACAGGATATTGCAGATTTCCATAACCGGATATCCGTTTCTGCAGGAATATGGGCAGATCAATGACTACCGGAAAGCCCCGAACGGAAATAAAACCAGGGTCAGGCTTCTGGTAGAGAAAAAAATCATCGCACACATCATCAATTCCAAAAAATATTACGGCCTTACCGAAGAGATAGAAAGAGGGGATAACACGGAACTTATTTTCGAAACCGACTGGATCGATGAGGGTTTTCCGCGCTGGTTGATTACCTTTGCAGATTATGCGGAGATCCTGGAACCTGAATCTCTTAAAGAAAGCCTTAAAAAATTAATGGCAGACATTTCAAAAAAAATCTAAAATATTATTATTCAAATTCATTATGAAATTTTTACTGTTACGTTGTTTATTATTATGTACCGTCGTTTATTCAACAGCTGCTTCTGCATGTTCCGCTTTTCTGTTGAAAGGGAAAAACCACTGTGTCGTCGGCTTCAATGAAAACTGGAAAACGATGCCGGGGATGATTGTGGTCAATAAGCGCGATGTTGAGAAAAGAAACATCAGCTGGGAAAACCTGACGACCGACAACTCAAAGTACGCCAAGCAGTGGAGTTCAAAATACGGTTCCGTAACCTTCAATCTGCTGGGCTATGACTTCCCGTGTTACGGAGTAAATGAAAAAGGGCTTTTCCTGGTGGAACTTTACCTTGAAGAGACTTCAAAAGTAAAAAACCCTTCACAGCCGGATATGTTCTGGGCACAGTGGATCCAGTATCAGCTGGATAATTACAAATCGGTAAAAGAAGTTGTGGATCACCTGAATCAAGGCCCGAATATCGACTGGTGGCCGAATGCCGCCGGAAGCCATTTCTTCCTGAGCGATGCAGCCGGTAATGCGGCAACCATTGCATTGCTGGACGGAAAGTATAAAGTGCTGACCGATAAAGATATGCCGATGCCTCTTTTATGCAACAACCAGTATAAGAAAGATCTGGCCGGCGCTCAGAAATTTGATTTTTTAGGCGGTCAGGAAAAATTTAATTTTGCGGATCAGGGGAAATGGGAAGACCGTTACAACCGGGCCTATTATATGCTGAATAACTACAAATACGACCAGAAGCCGGTGGCCTATGCCTGGAATATTCTGAACTCAATCCATGCCGGAGAATGGCAGACGGTGATTGACCTTAAGCATATGAACCTCTCGTTCCGGTCCGATCTTAAAAAAGAAGTGAAAACAATCGACATGAAAAAGCTGGATTTCTCTAAAAATGCTACTGTGAAATTCTTAGACATCCATACCGAAAGCATGGGAGAAGTGAATAAAGATTTCAATGTTCTTACATTAAGCAAAAACAATGAATATGTAGAAAAAGGGTTTCCTATAGGTTATGATAACAAAGAGTTCGGGACTTCAGATATGTTTACCAAGCTCAAAGGGAATATCATTAAATTCTTTAAAAATATTCTTCCGGAATAAATAAACCGGAAAAAAGCTTTCAGATTGTTTCTGAAAGCTTTTTTTTAGCGATCCTGAGGTTAAAATCTTTCCCAGAAAAAAGGAGGATCAATTCCTAGAGCCCTTAAATAAACATACCCCTGGCCGCGGTGGTGGATTTCATTGTCTACGAAATACAGGATATTTTCATACACCGGAAACTCATACTGGCCGAATAAATTAAAGTTTTCCCGGAAACGCTCTTCCGGAATCTGTACAAAATAATGGTTGATGGTTTCCGTTTCCTCATCCCACTTCTTGAGAAGTTCTTCCTTGGTTTTCGGGTTGAAAGCTTCCTCGTCATAAGCTTCTGTCTGTTGGCTGACAATACCTTTCAGCCCTGGTCCACCTACGCTGATCAGCTCAACGGCCAGTTTCGCGAAAGGTCTCATCCCGGCAACTGAAAATTCAAATAATTCCTTTTCCGGAAAGGCTTCGATGATCCTGCGGGTTAAATTCCGGTGTCCCTGCCAATGATTCAGCAATTGTTCAGCAGTCAGGAACTGTGCCATGGTGTTTGTAGTTGTAGTTGTTGCAGTCATAATTTTAATAGTGTTTGTTATTGCTGGTACAAAGGTAAAGCCATGTTGTGACAACAGTTTGTCAGCAGTATTTTCAATACTTAAAATTATTTCACTTTAAAATATCAGCCTGATTTTTCTATTCATAAACAATCTCCTATTATAGGTTATACATATAAATAATTTGAGCAGACCGGTAATTTTTTTCCTTAAGGATTTTTATTCAGGTCACTGCCGGTTTCTTCGGGACCCTATGCCGGAACTTTTCTTAAAGGCACAGTTCCGCCCGGTTTCCATAATCACGGATCCGATATCCAAAAAGACTGATTGCCTGAATAAGTTTACGCTATGACCCTGCCGGTTTACATGGATTTGCTCAGAATGGGTTAAAGGGCTTTAGTTTCATAAGAAAATACAGATTTTTAATTGGATTTTAGTTTATAAAAATGGTGATTTATTGAAACGATATTATAGTTGAGCAAGAAAATTAATGTCAATAAATTTAATACGACATGATTTGTCGCCTTACGGTAATAGCTTTGCCGGACAATGGTTATTATGATGTTAAATTGATGGAATAAATCTCTTAATCATAAGGTAAAAAGTATATTTTTGCAGGAATTATAAAAAATAATAATTAAAATACTAAGGACATGAAAAAACTCTACATGAGTGCACTGACCGTGTGTACGGTTCTGGGCATTTCAGCCCAGGAAGTCCTCTGGCAGAAGGACATCAAATCCTCAACGCAGGATTTCCTTTCCCAGGTCACCACCACCATCGACGGGCAATACTTAATTTCCGGAAGCAGCATCCGGTCCGATAAAATTTCTTCGGATAACAAACAAAACCAAGGGTACGATTTTCACCTGATAAAATTAAACCAGCAGGGCGAAGAAGTCTGGGAAAGATATTTCTCCGGGAAGAACCACGATTTTTTATCGGCTACGGTTAATACCCAAGAGGGTGGGTTCCTTTTAGCAGGTACTTCCTACAGCCCGAAAGGCCTTGATAAGAAGGAAGATTCCAAAGGCGGCTCTGATATCTGGCTGATCCGGATTAATGAATTCGGGGATGAATTGTGGCAAAAGACCATTGGCGGAGCTTCTGATGAAGAGGCCAGGGCGGTGATCCAGACGACTGATTTCGGATTCTTTGTTGCGGGGAATATACAGAATGCCGCCAAAGGCTACGGCTCGAAAGATGTTCTGGTCATCAGGCTGGATAAAAACGGGAAGGAATTATCCCAGTTGATCTTAGGCGGGAAAGGCCTGGATGAAGTGGAGAAAATGGTTCCGACCAAAGACGGCGGTGCTTTACTGGGAGTCTATTCAAGAAGCGCAGCAGGAGGATCAAAGAAAACAGAGAACTATGGCGAAGGGGATTACTGGATCATTAAGCTTAATAAAGACGGCAGGGTAGAATGGGAAAAGAATTTCGGTGGCAAGGGCGATGACCACCCAAGGACTCTGGCCCTGACTTCAACCGGTTTTCTGATCGGCGGGGAATCGAGATCGGAAAGATCCGGGAATAAAACGACGGGCATCGAAGAAGGCACGGATCTGTGGCTCATTTCACTAGATGAAAGAGGCGAAGAGATCTGGCAGAAGTCGTACAGTTTCAAGAACCGGGATATTTTAATGGGAATGAGTGTGATTACGAAGACACAAGATACAAGAATCAAAAGCCAAGACATTACGACCGGGATTTTATTGGGCGGTTATACCCAGGCTGAGCAAAGGATCGAAACGGATGATGAGACGTTCTGGATGCTGTGTCTGGACCAGAACGGGAATGAGCAGTGGCGAAAGCATGTGAA
Organism: Chryseobacterium sp. JJR-5R; assembly: GCF_034047335.1. Taxonomy (NCBI): domain Bacteria; kingdom Pseudomonadati; phylum Bacteroidota; class Flavobacteriia; order Flavobacteriales; family Weeksellaceae; genus Chryseobacterium; species Chryseobacterium sp. JJR-5R. The sequence goes on along the minus strand of NZ_CP139137.1, from coordinate 3,324,978 downwards.
GGGAGAAAAGAGGCAGCGGGAAGAGCGACTGTCAGATTTAAAGCTTAACCGCGACGGCTCGATTATCCTGGCCGGCACCAGTGCTGAGGAACTTGGGAAAGAGAACTGGAAGATTGTAAAGCTTGGGGATAAACAGATTGACCAATTGATCGAAAAGCAGGATATTAAGATCTACCCGAACCCGGTAAGTGATTATGCATATGTAGAAATTGGATTTGATTTTAAGGAAGCGGATATCACATTATATGATATGGGCGGAAGACAGCTTCAAAATGTGAAAACGAAGAACAAAGTGACCAAGATCAATACGCAGCCGCTGATTCAGGGGGCTTATTTAGTGAGTGTAAAAACGGCTGAGGGAAAAACGGCGAGTGCTAAACTGATTAAGAAATAAAAATAGACCAGACCATGAAGAAAATAAAATTCGACTTATTATTGATTTCAATGCTTCTTTATTCCGTATTGATATTCTCGCAATCCGGCTTTATTCCTCCAAGCCCACAATCGTTTTCCTTTATTAAAGCTACCAATGCGGTTTCTGAGAATGAGCATATAGGTTCAGCGAATGTAAACATCCCTTTGTTTAATTACAAAGCAAATAAACTAAGTACCGGTATAAGTATTCTATATAATGGGGCTGGGGTAAAAGTTGATGATTTACCAAATGAGTCCGGGATGACTTGGGTATTAAATACCGGAGGGGTTGTTACAAGAACTGTTAATGGCTTGATTGATGAGCTCGCTACCATGCGTATGAACAAGAGTGAAGCGGAACTTATTCAGAAAACCGCTTCAGACTGCGCCGCTGATGAAGAGATTAGGTCGGCATGCTATACTCCTTTTCAAATGGATACGGAACGTGATCTTTTTGAATTCAGATTCGCAGATATATCCGGCTCTTTTTATCTAGACCAGAATTTTCTGCCGGTCTTTCTGAAAAATGACGATGATATAAAAATAAAGAATATCCTTCCCAATGGAGAAACCAATAACAGAAAATTTACAGGTTTTGAAATAACGACAAACGATGGGGTAAAATATATCTTTGGCGGGAGCATAGACTTTTGGGAAACCACCGCCTCAAAAGCAATGCCGGCCAATCCACCGGGCGATTATGCGGTAACCTCATTTTTTTTAAAAGAAATTCAATCTTTAACTGGAGAAAAAATTAATTTTTCTTATGAAGAGACGCTGCTTACTGTTAATAAAATCAGTGAAATCCATTCGCTCTATTTATGTACTAGTGTTATGAATGGCGGGAATATACCAAATATCGAACCTACACTTCGTCTAAATACACAAACGCATTATACAAGAAATAAGAAAAGAATTAAAACAATCAGCAATAGTGAAAATGGAGACATTATTAACTTTATATATTCTGACAAGACAGACTCTGATTTTAAGAAATACCTGTCAGAAATTGAATATCGAGTACATAATGTATTGTTTAAAAAGATACTATTTAATTATCTTTTTGAAGATCCTGAGATCAAGCAAACGCTTGAAAGATTTTATCTTAGTCAAATAAAATTTTACGTTAATGATATATTTGAAAAAAAATATCAATTCAGCTATAATGACCCTCTAAGCCTGCCTTCAAGGCTATCGTACAGCCAGGATATGTTTGGCTACTTCAACGGACGAGGAAATCCGTCTTTGATAGCGGGCTTTTTCAATACTCCAATGCCGCCAAGTGCATCGTATAATCAATATACCCTATCGATATTAGGTGATCGTAGGCCAGACTTCTCTTATGCATCAAAAGGTATACTTACAGAAGTTATTTACCCTACAGGGGGAAAAACAAAATTCGAGTATGAATCTCCAAAATCCAGAGCTTTATTTCACACCAATGTGTCAATGCCGGATGAGTTTTTTCCTTTACCCTTACAAGGGGGAACCACAACAAAAATTATTGAGAATCTTCAGTCTGATCAGCTTATCAGTTATATATTGAAAACTTATTCAGGGCCTCAAAGTCAAAACCATATGAATATAGCAAGTTTTGAGATACGTGATTTAGACAGCAATCAACTGATCCATTCAGACTACAAATACTATGGCTATGCACCAAGTGATTCCATTACAGGGCATTTTTCCTTATATAAAGATAAAAGGTATATCATTTCATTTAAACCTTGGGGATCAGCCAATTTAACATTTTCCTATAGCCATAAAGATCCTGTTGATGATTTTGGATTACGATTAAAAGCAGTGACCCATTCCGAAAACGGACAGAATAGTGAGTACAAAAGATTTTATTATCGTCCTATTCAATTATATAATGCGAAAGAAGAAGATCTTAATGCCATTGATTTTATGACTTTCCCTACTACCCAGGATGTAGCTTTTAAAGAAACGCATGATGGATTATCAGGTCCCGTTTTTTATTCACTTCACAGTTCAAATAATTCATCAGAATTATATAATAATAAATTACGGAATAGATATAGATTTGTAACCTGTAGTGTTGGAGGGGATCATTTTGAGGCAGGAGGTTATCAGAAATCTTTTAAAACAGATTCTGATGATCCATTAATACGAATCCAACCTGCATCAGCACCCGGAAACTCAGCGGGGCCTCCGTCAAGCGGTATGGGGTTTACGGATCTTCAGGGTGGATTAAAAAACATGTTCGGAACTATGCTTAACAATATGTATTTTTCTGCTAAAGGCAACCGATTGTCATTCAGCGGCACCTTAAATCAAATACGGTACTTTAGGAAAAAAGGCAATAGTATTGTTAAGATTAAAGAAGAGAGACTTCAAAATAAATACAATATAATCAGTACAAATCCTAACTTATTTATTTCTCAAACTTTTGATGATATTACAAATGGTGTCTGTGGATCGACAAGTGTTCAGCGTATTGCTAATTTTTATATTTCTGTTTATAAAAATTATACAGTAGATACTAAGCTTCAAAGAAAAAGAATCACGGAATATATTGATGAAGTTCCTGTATCATTCTACAATAATTACGGAGATTACCTTGCGGCAGACAGCTTGAACACCTCTGAAGACAACTATAGGAAGCTCATTTCAACCATTAATTATGAATATTCTGGGATGCCTGCCCATAGTCAGGTAACCAGGGAGATTGCTAAAAGACCTGAAGGAGCAATTATTGAGACCACCTATCAATATGCGGTAGAAAAAAATAATCAGAAATTAGTTTCAGCAAACATGACAGGTATCCCGTTGGAAACTCTTGTTATTGAGAGGCAAGACCTCAATGATCCTGGAAAAACAACTTCAAGAGTAGAAACTGTCTATCCTGATCAGAATTCTTATCCGACTTCGCAGGCCGGCAGTCTTTTGTTACCACTTTCTGCAAAATCATCTGACCAGCTTACAGGGGTAATGTCCACGGAAGTGTCTTACGATAAGTATGACGAGAAAGGCAATGTCCTTCAGTATACCGGTAAAGACGGTATTCCGGTAACCATTATCTGGGGGTACAACAAGACCCAGCCTATTGCCAAGGTGGAAGGGATGACGTATGACCAGCTAAATTCCCTTGCTTCCCCGACTGCAATTATTGGTGCCTCAAACGAAGATGGTGCTGACCCTAACAAAGAAGGATTGCTGCTCGATGCTTTAAGTAGTTTCAGGAAAAACAGCCAGCTGGCAGATAAAAAAGTAACGACCTATACCTATGACCCTTTGATCGGGGTGACCTCGATTACTCCGCCATCGGGGATACGCCAGGTGTTTACTTATGATGCCGCGAACAGGCTCAAGGAAACCAAAGTGAGAAGCAAGGACAATGCAGGAGCCTATACGGATAAAAAGGCTGCCGAATACAAATACAACTATAAGCCATAACCAAACATGAGAACCTATATAGTAAAACAAACATTTGCACTGCTGGCGATAGCCCTGGCATCGATGTCCTATTCCCAGTCCGGGAGTGAGAACTATGTGCAGTCTATAAAATGCCTCGATGCAGACTGTATAAAAAAAGAGATAACGGTAGAATATATTGACGGCCTCGGCAGGGCTAAACAGATCGTTAATGTTAAAGCATCACCGGCAGGAAAAGATGTGGTCACCCATTTTGAATATGACGCCTTTGGCAGACAGGTGAAAGAATTTTTACCCGTGCCACAGGCCGGTACGCTTAACGGGAATATAGTCCCTACTCCTCTGGCTAACGCCACCCAATCGGACATCTACGGAAACGAAAGGATTATAGCTGAAAAGAAACTCGAAAACTCCCCTTTAGACCGGCTTCAGGAGCAGACCAAAGTGGGAACTGCATGGGCGGATAAACCTGTTAAATATGACTATTCCGCCAATTCAACGAATGATATCCGAAAGTATGTTACCAATACAAATCCAGTTGATGGCATAACAAATTCTTTGCTTAAGGTTGCTGATGACTCGGGATCACAGGGCGGGTTTTATAAGGAAAACCAGCTTTATAAAAATAAGATTACAGATGAAGACGGCAATGTGACCTATGAGTTTCTGGACGGCAGCGGCCGGTTATTGCTTACCCGCAAGACGCTTAGCCCTACTGAAAATGCGGATACCTATTATATTTATGATGAATATAACAATTTAGCATTTGTTATCCCTCCTAAAGCTGCGGATGGTATTAAGGCCCTTGCCGGAGGCACAACGGTTCCTGATGATATCCTGAATACTTTATGCTACCAGTACCACTATGACGGAAAGCAGCGGTTAGCAGAAAAGAAGCTGCCTAATAAGGGCTGGGAGTTCTTTGTGTACGATCAGCAGGACCGCCTGGTTTTGTCGCAGGATGCTGTACTGAGAACATCCGATAACAACTTTAGGGGCAGGGGTTGGATTTACACCAAATACGACAGCTACGGGCGTGTGGTTATTACCGGTTTCTATAAGAACGCAGAGTCAAGGCTTGCCGTACAGACTTCTTTGAACAGCCTGACTGCTACAGCCCCGAGTAACGAAGAGCGTGTGCCAAACCCAAGTACCGTAAACGGGCTTAATCTATATTACCGCAACCTGGCTTTTCCATCGACCGGTACAACCCTATTAACCGTTAATTACTATGACACTTATCCGGGTGATGCCCCTGCGGTACCAACTACCATATCAGGACAGCATTCTTTAACACAAACCCTTGATGCGAATAATGATGCATCTACCAACAGTCTTAGAACCGCCTATCACCTAAAAAATATAGAGGGGAACCTTTGGACAACAAACTATGATTACTACGACTCCGAGGCAAGGCTGATCTCAACAAAATCATTCAATCATCTGGGTGGATACACACACAAGGAACTCAAACTGGATTTTACAGGGCAGATAGAAAAAAGTATAACATATCATAAAAGGCTTAGTACGGATACTGAGAATGTTATTACCGAGACTTTTGAATATGACCACCAGAACAGGCTGCTGGCTCATAAGCACCAGGTAAACAATAACCCCGTTGAGATACTCGCCCAGAATGTATACAACGAGCTTTCACAAATAGTAAATAGGAAAATTGGCGGTACTAGTGCTGCTGCTGCGCTTCAGAATATAGAGCAATCCTACAATATCCAAGGCTGGATGACCAGGGTCAACAACCCTCAGAACTTAGGAAGTAAGCTGTTTGCCTATGAGCTGAAGTTTAATAATCCGGTCAATACTTCTCTTTCATCCCCCTACTATAACGGCAATATCGCTGAACTGGACTGGGCCTCTCCCGAAAGCAATGGATTAAGAAGGTATTCTTACCGGTATGATACTATGGGAAGACTGAAAGGCGGCATCTATTCCGAGCCGGGTGCCTCGATTCCGGAAAACGGGTATTACAATGAGCTGTTGACATATGATCTGAACGGAAATATACAGACACTCCAAAGGTTCCGTAATGCTTCAGGGATTGGCCAGCAGCGTATTGACAATCTTGCCTATACTTATATGGGCAACAGGTTAAATACGGTGACAGATGATTCCGGAAACTATTTTGGATATCCGGATACCTCCGGAAGCCTGATTTCCTATGACGACAACGGGAACATGAAGAGCCAGGTTGACAAAGGCATCCTTCAGATCGACTATAACCACCTTAACCTACCCAAATATGTAAAGTTTAATAAGTACGTTTCCAGAAGAGGCCTGATCCATTATGTGAATACCAATTATACGTACAGAGCAGACGGCGTAAAGCTCTCCAAAGAACACAATTATTTTAAGGATCTTAATCAGAGCGCAATATCATACACTGATTACCTGGACGGGTTCCAGTATACCAATGTCAATGAAACCCTTCAGCTGGATGGAAGTGTCCCGATGCAATTACAGTTTGTACCTACAGCTGAAGGCTATTATGATTTCGTTCAAAATAAGTATTTTTACCAATACAAAGACCAGATTGGAAATGTAAGGCTTACTTATTATAAAGACGATGCCGGAAATGCTGCGATAGACCGTGCAACGGATTATTATCCTTTTGGATTGGAATTCGGGGGAGGCGGACTGAATACCACAACAACGCTATCTCCGAAATATTTTTATACTTTTCAGGAGCAAGAAAAACAGGAAGAAACGGGCTGGGTATCCTTTAAATGGAGAAATTATGACCCTTCATATGGAAGGTTCTTTAATATAGATCCGCTGGCGGAAAAATATCCTTATAATTCAATTTATGCCTTTTCTGAGAATAGAGTAATTGATGGCAGAGAGCTAGAAGGGTTAGAATGGGTAAGTACAAAAAATGCTCAAGGTCAAACAACAAATCGACAGCTTACAGTATCAATTACAAATGGCACTACACTTAATGAAAGACAATATAATAGATTAGTGAATTCTATAAAAGTAGATTTCTCAAATGTATTCGGAGCTGACGGAGCAAGGGCTCAATTAATAATTTCCGATAATGCAACTATGAGAGTTAGTTTAGAAAATCAGACAAGCCAAACTATAACGAACGATAATGGAGATGAATTTTCAACTTATAGAGGAGGCGTAACAGCAACTTTAGGGGAAACCCAGGCAAATGCATTTGGCGTTACGGCCACAGTTGATGGAAGTAAAAGACAAACTAGTGACATAACAAGATCATTTAATCATGAGGCTGCACATTCTGCAGGCTTAGATCATCCATGGGAAAACCGAGATCATGTGTCTGATATTAATCAAAATTCAGCAACTGTCCTACCAAATACAATAAAAAATAACCTTTTAAATTCAGGGGCTAATCCAAATTCAGATTATAAAATAAATAGTAACGGAACAAGTTTGACTCCTGGACAACTTAATAAAATGGATCGTACTATAGAAAATCAACAACCTTAACAAATCGCTATTATGAAACTATATTTTTTTATTTTAATTTGCATGGTATTTAGTTGTAAAAACCATACAAATAGTATTAAGCAGAGCTCATGTAATGATATTTATGAAATCCAGTATGATAAATCAAAAAAGTATCTATTATCTAAAAAAGAGAAAGATAAAAATTATTTTATAATTTATATAGAAAACAATTTTAATGATAAATTAAAAATTAATATTAACAAAAAAATAATTTTTGATAAACAAGTTATTACTAATAATCAAAAGCCTGATGATTATTCGGAAAGGATAATATATAAGATGGATGGTAATGATAAAAACATAATGAATTTACAAAGTGAATTAAATAAAGCATGTATTGAAATACCTCTTGATAAAAAATATAGAATCATATATTTATTTTATTATCAGAATAAATTTATTGTTAGATTTTCAAATCAAATTAGAATAAATTAAACATTCATACTGATACAACCTGTATTATCTTAAAGCATAAATATACTTTTGAATTGTAATTTTCGGGTGGCAACTACGATATTTCTTTAAGCGTATCTCCGAAATATTTGTATACCTTTTAGATAAAGGAAAAGCAGGAAGAAACCGTTGGAACTCCTTTAAGTGGAGGAATTATGACCCAAGTACAGGGAGGTTCTTTAATGTAGACCCGCTGGCAGAGGATTATGCATATCAGTCACCATACAATTTCTCTGAAAATGCAGTGGTTAATGCTTGAGAACTTGAAGGTCTGGAAAAGGTGCTCATCTTTGGTAGCCGGGCGGCAGCTGCCGGAGCAGTTGCACCGGTATCTCCAAGAACAGCAGTATATACTGAACTAAAGAGACATACTCAAAACTCATTGCGTTTCTGGGCCGGTGCTGCGGATACAAATTATAATATTATCAGGGCTAGCGGTCTGGTAGGCATAGCATTGGCCAACGGAGTTTTAAATAGTGAAGATGATAAAAACAGTGGGGATAAGAAGAGTGCAGAAAATAAAAATGGCCAAACAAAATCCCCGCTGGTGCGAGAGTCACGCTCGTATCTATAATAACAAAGAAGCCAACCCTTAAAAAGCAATGAGAAATTTTATATTTTTAATTAGTTTGGCATTAATTACATCTTGTAATAGTCAACATATAGATCAAAATAAAGATAATGCTAAATATGAAGTTTATAAAATAGATTCCATAAACAGTTATTACCTAGTGTATGCAAAAAAAGGAGATTCCCTGTATAAGATAGTATCTAAAAAAGAGAATGCAATAAATCATAAAAAAATAAGTGTAAATAAGAGCTATAATTTTATTTTACATTCAATAGCTTCTCAGGCTCCTACAATAAACGGGATTAAACTAAAACCTGTAAATTATATGGATGTAAATTGTTTTAGATTCGATGAAGAAACAAATATTTGTAAAGAAGAAAGAATATATGACTTATATTTTGTTGATAATCTTCAGGGATTGCATTTAAAGAAATAGTGTATAATTGGGGTGTCTTAGACACAAGTACAGATTTCTACCCCCGCTGGTGCGAGCGTCACGCTCGTATCTGTCATAACAACGAAGCCAATTCAATTGAGTTGGCTTCGTTGTTATTAAGCGAATTTTAAAAATAATTATTCATCATTTACTTTTTTCAGGTTTAATGATTGATTATAGATACAACATCCGTGGCTGGATGACTAAGGTCAATGATCCGAAGAACCTGAACGGGAAGCTGTTCGGCTATGAAATCAAATACAACCAGGTGGAGGGTCTTGAAACGCCCGATGCTCTGGATGCGGGTTTAAAAGTGCTGCCAAGGTATAACGGGAACATTGCCGAGGTAGACTGGCGCACCGGTACCGTGCAGGGGGATTACCTGAGAAGGTACGGTTATGTATACGACAGGCTCAACCGTCTTTCGGCAGGCTTCTACCAGGCGGACAGCAATCCTTCAGCAAAGGAATATCTTGAGAAGATCAATTATGACCTGAACGGGAATATTGCCCATTTGAAAAGGTCGGCAGAATCCCAGCAGGGCGCACCGGCATTTCTGATTGATAACCTTACTTATATATACGAGCAGGATGGGAACAGGCTGAAATCCGTTACGGATTCCTCAACGGTATATAACGGATATCCTGACACGTCAGGAATTACCATTCCTTATGATAATAACGGGAATATGACCTCCCATGAAGACAAGGGAATCCTTCAGATCAAATACAACTATTTAAATCTTCCCGATTATCTTAAATTTAACAAATATGTTTCCCGGAGGGGGCAAATGTATTACGTCAATACCAACTATACGTACCGGGCCGATGGGGTGAAGCTTTCCAAAAGGCATAATTATTTTATAGGGAATACTTCTTTAGGAGCTGTGAAGCATACGGATTACCTGGATGGTTTCCAGTACAGCACCGACCAGAATTTACTGATCAGCCCGGACGGATCCCTGCCAATGGATTTACAGTTTGTGCCGACAGCAGAAGGGTATTATGATTTTGTAAAAAATAAGTATATTTACAACTATGCAGACCATTTGGGAAATGTACGCTTAAGTTATTTCCATAATGGGAGCAGCACAGAAGTTCTTGAAGAAAACAATTACTATCCGTTTGGCTTAAAGCATGAGGGCTATAATCCACTGGCGGGAAACCCTTGGTATCAGTACAAGTATAATGGCAAGGAACTACAGACAGAAAGCGGGATGTATGATTACGGAGCCAGGTTTTATATGCCCGATATTGGAAGATGGAGTGTCGTAGATCCGTTGGCCGAAAAGATGACAAGACATAGTCCATATAATTATGCGTTTAATAATCCGATTAGGTTTATTGATCCGGATGGTAGGGAAAATAAAGATATCCATCTTCTGGGGAATTTAGCTGATAAAGCACTTGAGCAATTAAATGCAAATAGTAGCCTTGCCATGACAAAGGATTCGAATGGCAAATTAAACACTGCAAATTTGGGGAAAAGTGACTATAATAAGCTTTCCGCAACTGATAAAGTTTTATATGACGGTATAAAGAATACTAATATTGATTCAAGAATTTATGCCGAGAACAACAATGTAACGCCAAGTGGCGGTTTAATGCCTGGAGGATCTTTTGGTGGCACTGATTATAATTCAGCAACGGGAATTAGCACAGGAACTCAGTATGCAAATCCAGATGTATTGGGAAATGCAGAAAGCTTTACAGGAACTCAGACAGGAACAGGAATAACACATGAGGTTGTCGAAAATGTGCTTATTACTCAAGAATCTTTAAATACAAAAACAGACATTCCGATAAAGACAGCATTAAATCCTAGTCCAATATTTGATAAAATTCATGATCAAACAAGAACCATGATGTCATATGATAATTTAATGATATCAGCTAGAACAAGATTTGAAACTGTTGGGGCAACGACAAAAAAATATTATGAAGGTTTTGCTGCAAAAAAAGATGTTAACGGAAAAATTCAGACACAGCCTTTATATAAAGTTTATTCGGATGATAAAGGACTAAAAAAATAATCTTATGAAAAATATAGTTTTATTATTTTTTTTCTGTATTTACAGTTGTCAGACAAACAATATAATTGTTAGTTCAAAACCTGTTAATATAACAAGAAAAATAATCTCTTTTAAAGAAAATAAAGAAGTATACTTATTAATGGCAAACAATAACGATATTATAGAAGCATTTAAAGAAAATAACTCTAATTCTTGTAAAAAAATTAAATTAGGAAAAAGTTCTTCTTTGAAAATAATTCCAGTTAGTGATTTAATACAACATGGTGTTGAATCTCCTAATGAGTACATTTTAAATGATTCAACCATAATTAAATATAATCATTATTATACTTTAGAAAAAAGTCAGAATATTTGCATAATAAAATAAATTAAGACTTGTCCAGACAGATAATTAATACTTTCGACTCAAAGACATTTATGGAAGTATGGTACAGATTAGAGGTTAATAAAATTCCAGTGAATAACGTCAGATAATTGACAAATAATAGTTTATAACATAATAAAATCGTCTTATATAGGAACCTTATCCATATTTATTATCTAAACAATATTAAGAAGCCAGCTCAAATTGAGTTGGTTTCTTATTTCCAAAATATGAATATATGAACTTCCTTAATAATGCTCCAGCTTTTCTTATCCCGTTTCATACTATTTCAATTTTATTCTTCATAATTATCTGCTTGTTGATCTGGCATAATAAAGCCAGCTTAATTAACAAACTTTTCGGTCAATTTGTTAAAATCACTTCATGTAAAATCAAAATTATATACATCCTATTCGCTTTTTCGAAAATAGGAGTATTCATGTGTCAAATAGTTATTATTATCGATCATGGATGCTGTTGCCTAGTATTATAAAAAAATAACAGAAAGTTTTCTGTTCCATTATGATTTTGTTTAAAATAAAGTTTATACTATTCACATTAAATATATGTATAGACCTTTCAATCGTGAATTAAAACCCATACTTTTGCAGCGTTTTAAAAATTGATAACATATTACTCAAATTATACTAAGCATGAAAAAACTCTACACGAGCGCACTTACCCTGTGTGCCTTCATGTCAACCTATGCACCCCGATCTCGCGGATTTGCAATCCGTGACTGGTAATAAATAGAAACGCTAACTGTTATGGTTAGCGTTTGTATGTTTTAAAGAGCGGCTACGTTTTTATAAAGAAGTCTTTAAATTTAGATTTGTGAGCATCCCGTCAATAATATGGTAAATTGCATTTTTATCTTCCCACGCTGACGCGAGCATCTTGCTCGTGCTTATAATGTAAAAGTCAGCAAAACCAATGCAACGACTGTGATTGGTATACAGGCTATATCACCACTATCAGGATCTCAGATTATCTAGATGGCTTCCAGTATCTTTCCTCCAGAAATCCACCTTTACCACTGGGAAGTTGCGGATCTGAATCATTGATGGCAAATTCAGAATTGGCAAGAGCATTTGAAAGACAGCCGTATTCCATAGATAATAACCCTATTGCCTTAACACCCATGAGCCTTAAAAACGCTGATCTCCAGTTTTTCCCGACGGCAGAAGGCTATTACGATTACAAAAAAGATCATTACATTTATCAATACAAAGACCATTTAGATATACAAGTAAAAGAGAAGCTTTTACGAAGGCTACGAACGAAGTTCAGCAAGGATTAGTTTCGGAAGAAACAGCGCAGGCGTTCTTGAGATTACAGATGCCAATGATTATTATCCTTTCGGGATGAACCATCTGAAAAGCGGGAATTCTTTCTTCAGCCCATCGGCTTATAAGAATTACAAGTACAATGGAAAGGAGCTGCAAGAGAAGGGAATGTATGATTATGGGGCAAGGATGTATATGCCGGATATTGGAAGATGGGGCGTGGTGGATCCTTTAGCTGAAATTAATAGAAGGTTTACACCTTATAATTATGCTATAAATAATCCAATAAGATTTATTGATCCTGATGGAAGATCAGAAAGTGATTGGATCAGGAAAGATGGAAAGTGGCAATATGATGCCAATGTTACTACGGTTGAACAAGCTCAAAAAATTAAAGGTGTAGACGGGTTTGCTAAGAATGGGACAGTTCTTGCAAATGTAAGTGTAGACGGAGGAGCAGAATCTGCTTATGCACAATTAAATGAAGGTGGTTCTATAGCAAAGCTTGCTGCGGATGATCTATCTTCCATGAATGCAATGTAGATGCACTGCCAATGTCTTTAGGAGGTTCCTGGACAACTTGGACCCAGGAAACATTCCAAATTTTTACCGGTGGAGTAAATGAGACAGATCCCGATACTATGAAAAAAGTTTTGCCTGGAGATAAGATTGAAACTAACGATATGTTTGCAACAATATTTAGTTTTTACGGAAGAAATACAAAACTTGACCATAAAAATTTTATGGATGCTTTTATCCAATTTGGTCTTGATGTAGAAGGTATTGGTAATCCTTTCGGAAATTCTTCAAAAAAATCAACTGATACTATAGTTCCTCTATCAGTCCCTCTTGATGGTAAAGATAGAATGATAAATGTTAAAATTCCGAAGGCATCTGAAAAAGCAACGTACTATGATCCTCGTAATGGATCTTTTTACAATCAAAATTTCAATCCAAATATGATTGAAAAACGAGATAGTATCATGAAATCAAAAAAATAAAATGAGGATATCAATATTATTAATTTTAATTGTTTTTCTAAATTCTTGCAAGAAAGAGGAATATACTACAGAAGAGAAGAAGCAAGGAAATATTGTACAAAAAATAATATACAATCATGGAAAAATAACTGTATCAAAAACATACGAATCTGGAATATTGAATACAGAATTAATTTATGACAATGGTGTAATTGTTAAAATGTACCAATATTATTCTGACAGAAAAACACGGTCTTATTCTTATCTAACAAAAAAACCTAATCATTATGTAACAAAATTTTATCATAAAAATAAAAAGACAGCAAGTGAAGGAGAAGGTGATTATTTTAAAGACAAGAATTTATATCTAAGAAGAGGAACATGGATTTTTTATAATAATACCGGAGAACCTTATTCGATATATACATTTGGTCACGATGGGAAAAATGAGTATATACAAGATGAAGTTATTTTTGATACGGTTAAAAATAAAATTATAAAAGAAGTAAAATTTGATCCTCCTATTTTGTTTGAAAAAGAAATAAAATAAGATAGAAATCACTTCAATCTCGCGGATTTGTAATCCGTGAGGAATAATAAAAAACCCACCGCAATTTCGGTGAGTTTTGTGTTATATAGTAAAGCAAAACTTACTTATACGATTTTCTTGCATTAAAATCCCCCCGCTGGTGTATATTTACAAGTATGTGGACCATCTGGGAAATGTTAGGTTAAGTTATTTCAATAATGGCAACAGCACAGAAGTTCTTGAAGAAAATAATTATTATCCGTTTGGCTTGAAGCATGAAGGCTATAACTCTCTGGCAGGAAATCCTTCATATCAGTACAAGTACAGCGGAAAGGAACTGCAGACTGAAAGCGGTATGTATGATTATGGAGCGAGGATGTATATGCCTGATATTGCGCGATGGAATGCAATAGACCCCAAAAGCCAGTATACCCATGAATTATACAGTTATGTCTGGAATAATCCGATTTCTTATAATGATCCTATAGGCATGTTTGGAGAGATGTTTGCCTTTCCGATTAATGATGGTACAAAAGACGGACAGGTTTGGGAAGATACGGATGGGATGTTTTATTGGGACGCAAAGAGAGGTTTGTGGCGAGATTTCAAAGATGGCAGTTCGGTTATTACTCAAGTTTCAATACTTGTACAGTCAAAAAACAGCAGCCCAGGTACAGTGGCAGCTGCGGCTACAGCAGGTTTTGCTAATGCTAAAAATCCTGCCGGATGGGCTTTTTTGGCTGCTATTGGTATTTATGTAATATATAGACTGGCTACCCAACCCAAAATAGAATGGTATACTCCTTTGCCGGAACATACAACGATTGCTGATCCTGGTGTTGGTATGAGGAATCTGAAAACTGAGGATGCTGCAGAAGAGGATTCAGATGCAAATGATGTGGAGGTTCCAGAAGAAGGGAAAATGAGAAAAAATAGAATACCAGATAAAGGGGAGCTGAATACTGTTGAGACTAATGATCCAGGCACAATATCTAAAAAATATGGGCCTGAAATGTTCAAAAAGAATTTAATAAAGGACATGGTCAAAACTATCCTAAAAATGAACAGGATGACCATATTCATGATTATAAACCAAATCCTCATAATCCTACTGGAAGAGGAGAGAGATAACCAGGAAGACCGCCTAAAAAAGGAGAATTAATTAGAGATTTCGGAATAAGAAAATAAATACAATGGAAATAACAACTACGGCTTGCAATGTTTTTATCAAAGAAAACTCATTAGTAAGCACAAAGATAGAAGAAATAAATCTCAATAAAGATGAGTTAGGAGAGTTAAAAATAAGTATTACCATTAGCGGCTTTTCTAGAAAGAGTGACTATTCAAAAATAAACTTATTGTTCAGCGATATTATAGAATTCAAATTTTACTATACTCATATTTATAATTTTTATAATGTTGAAAATGTTAAATTGTTGCATATTGATGATTGTATTTATTTAAGTTTTGATCCTGATATTTCTGACGACAAAAAGTCAGATGACGATTCTGACTTTATCCTTGCTAAAAAGCTTGAATTATTTATTAAGTGATTTATAGATTGGCTTTCTCTTATAAAGAAAGATTGATATTATGAAGTATTTTATATACACTTTAGAACATATATACACAGATGAATCACATACGGGTTGTAAACTTCTCGGCTTTTTCGATGATTTAGAAAAATTAGAACAAGTTAAGAGTTTTGCATCAGAATTATCTGGATTTAAAAACTATCCGAAAAGTCTTATCGTCGAAAAGTATGAGATAAATAAAATACATTGGGAGTGTGTTTTTAATTCTGTGATGGAAGAAATTGGAAGGGATTATCTTACAGAAAGTGATCCAATAGATGAAATGTATTTATCTGTAAAAGAATTGGGTTTGAAATCGGTTTTCAGCGTTGACCATAGCTATACCATTCATCGGTATTTGGATGATTGGATATGCTAATAAAAATTCCAGTATCAGTTAAGCTACATTTTGATAAATTTTGTTTTGATTGTTAAATTCTTCTATTGTTTGGTAATTCAGGATACCATGTCGTCTTTTTTTTGTTGTACCAGACTTCGATGTATTCGAAAACTTCCAACTCCATTTGTTCTTTTGTAATAAGTTTGTTGTCATAAATGAGTTCCGCTTTCAAAGATTTAAAAAAACTCTCCGCCACTGCATTATCCCAACAATTTCCTTTGCGGCTCATACTTCTTGTAATTCCATAAAATTCCAAAGTATTTGTAAATTTCTTGCTTGCATATTGAACGCCTCTATCGCTATGAAAAATTATCCATCAACTATTTTCCTAGTTTTGACAGCCATTTTCCAAGCTGCAAGGCTTGTGTCCTCGGTACTCATTCCGCCACTCAAACTCCATCCGATTACCTTTCTGTCGTATAAATCAATAACTGCTGTCAAATACAAAAATCCTTCTTTGGTATGAATATAAGTGATGTCAGAAACCCAAACTTCAGAAGGCGCAGCAACGGTAAAGTTCCTATCCAAAACATTTTCCACCAACAGATAATTGTGTTTTGAGTTGGTGGTAACTTTAAATTTCCTGCTCAATTTACTTCTTAAGCCTAACTCCTTCATATATTTTGCCACCGTAATTCGGGATGTTTTGTATCCTAAAGAATTCAACTCAAATGTAATTCTAGGGCTTCCATAACGTTGTTTTGATGAAAAATAAATTGAAGTTATTTGATCTTTTATTTTTTCTTTCAAAAGCAGTCTACTGCTACTGCGTCTGTTTTTCCATTTATAATAACCGCTGGAACTTAATTTTAAAACATTGCACATCTTTTCAATCGGGAATATACATTCATTATCTTTTATGAATTTATATTTCATCGACCGCTCTTGGAGAAGATGCCGATTGCTTTTTTTAATATATCACGCTCCAGCTCTGCATCTTTGAGTCTTTTCTCCAGTTCGTGGATTTTTTCCTGTTCGGGTGTAAGTTTTAAATTGCCATTCCCTGGAAAGCTACCTTCCCCAAATTCTTCGTACTCTTTGCGCCATTTGTAAAGTAGTGTGACTGCGATTCCCAGTTCTCGTGCGAGTTCTGAGATATTACTCCGCTCATTGCTCAATTGAACGGCTTTGGTCTTAAAAGCAGGATTGTAGTTTTTCGCTCTCGTTTCATAAAGTAAAATTAAGGTTTTATGCTTAACTTTTACTGGAAGCTAAATAAGTAGATCCAGATAAAAATTAAAAGCGAATCTCTAAACACGTTTAAGATTGCCAAAGCAGCAACATTCAATTACAATCTGCAGAAAATAATTAATATTACGAATTAAATTCGAATTGTTGGAAAATGATTATTTTTACGGTTGCAAATATCCGGTCGTTAATTATGAGACATATCTATATTCTTATCCTATTTATCAGTTTTACAGTATACAAAAGTCAAGTTCCGTCTATCCAGTGGAGCAAATATATCGGCGGTACACAGCATGAAGTGATCCATGATATGAAAATAACCAGCGACGGAGGATATGTTTTTGCAGGAAAGACATATTCTCTTTACATCGGCAACATTTTTATGAACCATCACGGTAATACGACGCGTGCTGATTTCTGGATTTTAAAAACGGACAGTTCCGGAAACATACAATGGACCAAAAGTTTCGGAGGAAGTGAGCATGATATCGCTTACAGTGTACAGCAGACACCTGACGGCGGTTTTATATTGGCAGGCACCTCGGAGTCAAATAATGGGGATGTAACAGACCACAAAGGATTTTCGGGCAGCTCGGATTCTTGGGTGTTAAAATTAGACAGCTCAGGAAATGTACAGTGGAAGAAGAGTTTTGGCGGTGTACTGAGTGATTATACCTCTGCTGTAATTCTTACAGCAGACGGTAATTATCTGATTGCCGGAAGCTCATATTCTAATGACGGAGATCTCAGTGGACATCATGGTTCCTTATCTTACACAGATGGTTGGCTGATGAAAATCGATACAAACGGAAATGTTTTGTGGAGCAGGTCTTATGGAGGCGGAAGCCATGACATGATTAAAGATGTAAAACATACCTCCGATGGAGGATATATTATTGCGGCAGACTCCTATTCAAATGATGGAGATATACCAAGCGGTCACCACGGCGACATATACACTTCAGATATATGGATCGTCAAAACGGACATAAATGGCAATATTCAATGGCAAAAAAGTGTAGGTGGCAGTAATAATGAAAAAGCCGGTTCGGTAGAAATTACTCCTGATGGAGGCCTTATTCTAGCCGGAGAAAGCAGTTCTGGAGATGGTGATGTGAGTTTTCACTTTGGGGTAACTCAACCTTATCCGGCACCGGATTTTTGGTTGGTAAAAACCGATGTTTCAGGAAATATTCAATGGGAAAAAAGTTATGGCGGAACTGGATCTGATATTGCCATGTCAGCAAAGCCTGCTTTGGATGGTGGTTATATCATTGCCGGGGACAGCTCTTCTACAGATGGCGATGTAACAGAACACTTTGGGGGTGATGGTTATGATTACTGGACACTGAAAGTAAATGCAACTGGGAATATCATCTGGCAAAAATCACTAGGAGGAATCAATTCAGATAATGCAACAGACATCTATGAGGTCAGCAATGGGTATGTTGTTGCCGGAAGTTCAACCTCTAACAGCCAAAATGTGTATGATCTGCTTCTGTATAAATTAAGCAATGTAGTGCTTAGTATTGGAGAATCTGCAGTTGTTCACTCAGTTTCTGTTTATCCCAATCCGAGTAGAGATATTGTTTATTTCTCTGAACAACTTAAAGAGATAGAGGTGTATTCGGTGGACGGAAAGTTACTCATGAAAATCGCATCAGCAAAAACTATTGATTTGTCACTAATGGCTCACGGAGAATATCTATTAAAAGGTTACACATCAAATAATCAAGTTTTCACAAAAAAATTAATTAAGCGATAATTGGAAAGAGCTAAAGTGCTGAATTTCTAAGAAATTATTTACTGAATGTTTAGGATGCCTTACTATCACAATAATTAACAAATAAATTAATTATACTTGTTGTTTAGATTTTATAGCTAATATAATCTCACAAAAAGATACTTTCATAAAGTCGAAACGGGATAAAAGAAAGGTACTGAAAAAGCACAACGATCTGGAGAACGTATGGCGATAATCCAAAACTATATTTTAGTTTTTATTTTATTTTAAATAATTAATTAGAGAATTGTTCTTATCTTTAAATCGAATTTAAAACAATTACTATGAAAAAATTAACGAGAGAAAAATTAAAATCAACTTTTGCAGCGGGAGGTGTAGGTTTAGAGCCAACAAATCCAACAGATCCAACAGGACCAGCTTGTGGAGGATCGCATTGTCCCAGTAACGATTACATTTGCTGCTATCATCAAACAGGAAGCTATTGTACGAGCAGATCTTGCGACGTTAGAGTCAACTAATAATTATCCCTCATTTTTGAGGGATTTTTTATTGAGTATCATATATCCGACTATACCACCCACAATGGAGGCGACGAAGATGCCGATTTTTGCCTGTGTCTGGTATTCCTCATGTATAGTGTAAATGCCAGAGAGATAATGAATAGAGACATGATAAACCCTATATAGGCCAGGAAGCCAAGTCCGAAAAGGTTACGGAGGTTTGCTCACCAGACAGCAACTGGTTTCTATGACAGGATTGAGGATAGAAACAGTAATAAGAATCGTTAAAAAACTCTGAAAGCAAAATAAACTTGAAATCAGGGAAAGGAAAATTTACATTTAACATCAAACGATTCCTGATGGTAAGGTCTCAAAAAACGATGATTCAAAAAATATGGCATATTAGGTCTCCTAATATAAAGCTAATAAGTCCTTTATTTGGAATTATTTGAATCAAAGGCAGTCAATGATTTAGCAATCATTAAAAATAAACAGATGCGTAAAAATAATTACGACATATTAATTTTTATAGTTTTTTAACAAAAAAAATGAAAAAAATATATTCTGTTCTGGTTTTTATTTTCAGTCTTCACCTTCTCATGTCTACAGACTGTTCAGGTTTTCATAATGAAGTTGAGGAAATTCCAAATAAAATAAAAGTGTATTTAGATAATTCGAAAGTATATCATATTAACGATACGATAACAATTCGAGGTCGAGTTTCTATAAACGGACTGAACTTGGCCTCACAAGATTCGGTCAGATTGCAGGGAAACCCGCTATTTATGATTTCTGTATCTAAATTAGTAAAAGATAAAACAACTCATAATTTTCAGTATGCGCTGAATATGTTCAAAGTAATATCCAAAGATTTTCAGATTGATAATTACGTAAATTGCCCTAACTCTTACTTATACGCATCAGCAACGGAAGATGAGACATCAAAACTGTTTCGTTATGAAGTTAAGCTCATCCCTCAGGAGACGGGTGATTTTTCAATCTATTTTGGTAACACTTTTTTACTTCAAAATATAATAAAAAAACAAAATTTACTTCAGAATTATCCAATTTCAGGAGCTAATTCTATGGTATGGGAAGCCTGTGGAAACAGTAACCCCATGTCAAATCTAAGGGAAGGAGACGTGTTTATACAAGTCAATTAACTTATTACCCGGCATATCCTATGATTATCAGATCAAATCAAATTAAAACAGCACTATTTTTTTCTATCTTACTACTGAACAGCTGCAGTAAATGCGATCACTGTGCCGTTCGTTCAGCCAATTGAGTAGAATTACAGCATCAAGAATAATTCCGGAGCAAAAATGGAAATCATACCCTATACTTTAAATTCATCAGGGTTCGGGGAGATCATTTTAGAAGAAAAATTACTATTAAAAATTCTGAAAATTTTTCAAAACAATTCAAAGATTGTCTCCTACTATGGTTTCAGAATATAGAACTCAACTTCCGGATAAAAATTTATTGCAACAAAAATTGCATGACTTATTTGAAGCTTAATTCTCAAAAAACGATAATAATGCCTTAGAATTAAGAGCTTGTATCAGACAAAACAAAGCCAGTAAACCGTATATTATTCCTGTCAAAACAACCAGCCTAACATCTTTAAGCAAATAAAAAGCAAGCAATGGTAATATCTGCAGAGCGTGCATCCCTACGAAGTGTGCGATACGCAGATCGCCATATTTAAGACTCCAGTTTAGAAAAGGTATTGTTCCGCCATCCGTGGCACCAACTCTGGGCGAACCGTTTGCACCGATAATGGCTCCTTCCAAAGCAAATGTTACAAATAAAAAAATGCCTAAGCGAATAGCCCAAATATAGTAATCTGGAAGTCCGGTAAAACTTTCCGTACAAAACAGGATGCCGATATAGCCTGTATATAATGTGGCCGCTATTGCTGCAATAGCCATTGCTACAGTCAATGAAGTATATAAAGTGGAACTTACATTATAATGGGACAACTGACCTCGCGAAGCCTGAAGTGCAACGTAAAAAACCTCGAATCCCAGAAAGATAATCAATGACCAATTGTATATGTGGATATATTTGTAAGAAAGATAACCTGTATACCAGCCCATAGTCAAGCTAAATATTCCCATTGACAGAGCAAATTTAAATGGTTTGTACCAGACGTTCACACCATTGATCTGTATATCGCTGAATTTTGATATTGTCAATAGTAAAACTGCACTTAATAGACACAGGAGTCCAAAATAAAATAAGTGTTCATTTCTTGATTTCAATAATGCTACAAAAGCGGTCATCAGGTAAGCAGTAATTTAAAATTAATTGAAGGATTCCCGGAATTGAACTGGGGAAAGATTTGTCTTGCTTTTAAACAACTTACTAAAAGACTGTGAATACTCGAATCCAAGTTCAAAAGCAATTTCGCCTATGGTAAGCGTAGTGGTCGAAAGTTTTTCCTTTGCCTTTTCAATGATCTTCTCGTGAATATGCTGTTGGGTATTCTGACCGGTCAGGGTTTTTAAAGTACCACTCAGATAGTTGGGAGAACAATTGAGAAGCCCGGCAATATATTGTACGGTTGGCAATCCTTTATTGATCATGTCTTCATCATCAAAATAGTCGTCAAGGATTTTTTCCAGCTTATCCAGGATCTGACTTCCCCATATTTTACGTGTAAGAAACTGACGCGTATAAAACCGATTGGAATAATTAAGGAATGATTCAATCTGAGAAATAATGATCGACTCACTGAATTTATCGATGTGTGAATGATATTCCTGCTCAATATTTTTGATAAAACTGTTCAATACAAGTTGTTCTTTTTCGGAAACAAACAGCGCTTCGTTTATCGCATAATTGAAAAACTCATATTTTTTAATGGTTTTAGCTAATGGATTTCCCCATAAAAAGTCCGGATGGATGAGCAACATACTTCCTGAACTCTTAAAATCATCATCCGCCTTAAATGAAAATATCTGTTTGGGTGAAATAAAGAACAAAATACCGTCATCGAAATCATATTTTTGCTGCCCATAGCCGTATTGTACATGACCGGCCTCCACCTTTTTGAGTGAAATAATGTAAAAATCAAAGATCACCCTGATCCTTTCCTTACTTTTGTAAGGTATTATTCCGGCAAGGTCTACCACACTTATCATTGGATGTTCGGGATTACCCATCCCCAGTATGTTATGATATTCTTTGATGGTTTTTATCCTGTAGGGCTGCTGCACATTCATTCTATTTGCTTATAAGATTTAAATATAAGATTATTCCATATCAACTTTGTCTAAAGTAAGTCCGGGATTTAATCCGAAGAAAGAAAATCCCCAAAAGCCTTTAATATTCAGGCTGCCGTTTTTGGTAATGGTAAGATAAGAATCGTAGGTATTGCCCTTGTTCCCATCGTAATCATAAAGTTTTCCCTTCCAGTTGTTCTTTTTATCATCGAATGTAATATCTTTTAATAAAAGAATTCCTACCAGGGGCATTTTCCGTTTTTCTTTGTCAGGATTATTTACGTCTAAAAGAGGTTCTCCTTCATGATCAGTAGAATGTTTCAAATAGGTTAGTTTGCCGGAATAGTTTTTACCATTTTTAAATATCTGCACATTGCCTTCTTTTACCGGACTGTACCAAGTACCTACAATATCATCGGCTTTTGATTGTGAAAATAACATTGTTGAAAAATTAAGAAATAGAATGGTTAGAAATAGATATCTCATTGCTCTTTATATTTTAAGGCGAATTCTTTCGCAAAATCTTTAATTTTCACCCTGCCCAACAGGGCTGGTCTGTTTTTAAAGTAATCCTGAAAAAGACTACCATCATGCATCGCCACATTCATTTCCGTAAATTCTATCGCGATTTTTTCTGATGCCCCTATTTTTATAAAGGCGTCCTTCATTTGGACATCGCTGATCAGCACCCATTTCAGGTATGGCTTTCCGATAGCGTTTCCCAAAACAGCGGCTATTTCCTGGCATGTGAGTTCTTCACTGGCAACATATCTTATTCTTTTGCCTTTGTGTTGAGCATTAAATTCCTCTGCGATGGCGGATGCAATATCTATGGGCGATACCCAGGCGATTTTATCGGTTGCCCCATAATTTGATAATATAATTCCGGAATATCCTTTCAGAAGACCTTTGAGACCATAATGCTTAAGGTAGAGTAATTTACCGATTACCCCTTCCAAAAATCCTTTGCCCTTGATCATCTCCATAAAGGCGTACAAATTATAATCGAAAGATCCAGGACGAAGATGGGTAACCGCTACGTCCGGAGGAAGTTGTTTAAAAACACTTTCTGCAATATAGTGAAAAACCAAGACCCCTGCCCCGGCTGGTTTTTTGGCACCAACACTACTCAGGTGAATTACTTTTTTGATACCTGCTTTTTGAATCGCCTGAACGTAATTCGTACTGATGTTGAATGCCTGTTCCTGATAATCAAGATTCTGTTTCCCAAAAAAGTTAAAGGGCGGCATCATACAGTAGGCAGCATCATGACCTTCAAAAATTTTGGTTAGAAAAATACCATCCTCTACTTCCCCGATAGCAGCTTGTGCTCCCAACTGCTCTATTTCTGCCTTCCTAGCGGCCGAACTGCTGATCACGGTAACCTGATGTCCTTGGTTAACCAATTGCATCACCAACGGCCTGCTGATATTTCCTAAGGAACCTGTCACAATTATTTTCATCTTAATTTACCATTTAATGATGAAGCAAATTTCAGTGAATTTCATTCATAGCACGTGTTCAAATCCACGTTTCTTGTGTTCAAAAACTAATACATTCAGAAAAAACAATTTGATTTTACTTATTAAGAACAATGAAGTCATTTAAACTTTTTATTGGGAAAAAAGGCTGGGATTTAAGATATTGTAATTGCAAAACAACTTAAATTTCCCAGTCTGTGTACGAAGTACTTGACAAAGATATAATAGAATTTGAAATAGTAAAATATATTCCGAAAAATAAGAGAGGTTTTGAACCCAGGGTCTCTACTCTTGCGATCGTTAATACTATTCTGTATAAACTTAAAACCGGTCTTCAGTGGTATATGCTTCCTGTAAGAAGTCTTATTCCTGACTTGGATTACAGCTGGAGCAGTGTAGTGTGTATTATCATTTCAGAAAATGGAGTAAAATGAGTGTCTGGGAAAAAATATGGACCGAACTGATGAAATCCAGGAGGATAAAGATGGATTTGTCTCATGTTAATTTTGATGGCAGCCATACGCCCTGCACTAAAGGCGGAGAAAAAGTGAGTTATCAGGGCAGGGAAAAAAGAAAAACAACGAATTCATTATACCTGACAGACAAAACGGTATTCCCATGGCTATGAGCGGGCCTGAAGCTGGCAGTCATCATGATACTTATGATATCAATACTCATTTTAACGAAGTGATTTCTGTGCTTAAGGATTCAGAAATTAATGTAGATGGTTTATTTATGAATGCAGATTCGGGTTTTGATTGCCGTCAGCTCAGAGCATTATGCTTTCAATACGGCATTATCCCGAACTTTGCCAGAAATAAAAGGAACAAAACAATGGATGATGATATTTATTTCG
The DNA here is from genome assembly GCF_034047335.1 of Chryseobacterium sp. JJR-5R. Classification (NCBI taxonomy): domain Bacteria; kingdom Pseudomonadati; phylum Bacteroidota; class Flavobacteriia; order Flavobacteriales; family Weeksellaceae; genus Chryseobacterium; species Chryseobacterium sp. JJR-5R. The sequence continues at coordinate 3,300,052 of NZ_CP139137.1, read as the reverse complement.
ATCAGCAACTTTATAAAGAAAGATATTCTATTGAAAGAACCACTGCCTGGCTTGATAGCTTCAAATCAATCCTTAACAGGCATGACACTACAGTAATGAGTTGGAAAGCTTTAAATTACATCGCATTCATTGTGATCAAATTGAGGAAAGGCAAAAAGTTTAAATAAGTTCACTTTATTCATAGAGTATTTTCATCTTAGTGTTGACAGCCTTTTAGGCTGTTTTCTATTTTGCTCAAAGAGTTTATTAATAAAAGCGATTTTTATAAGGTCACTTTTTCTAAATAGTGAAGGATTAAAAAAACGGTTGCTTTAGAATTACTGATGTGCTTCTTCACTGTCTATATAAAGCCTGGCAATAATTAAATATATTTACAGTAAAATACCCTTAATTTTATCATAGCAATAAAGTTATATCAATGATCATTTGTGATTGCTTATCACTATTTTTGCAAAAAATAAATATCTATAATGAATCTGTATTCGTTCTCAATTTTAATATTTTTCATCCAGTCAATGTATGCTCAGGAATTGAAAATTGATAAATTATCCGAACAGATTTATGATTACAATAATAATCTTCAATATAAAAAATCACAGGATACTCTTTTAAATCTGCTTGAAAATAACCAGGTGTCTCCCGGAGATAAAATAGAAATCAATATTTTGCTTTCGCAAACCTACAAACGGCTGCAGGATTACACTTCTGTGAAATATTATCTGTCAAACGCCAATACCATAGCAAAAGAAAATAAATTGGCAGAAGCCTATAATGAAATTAATGCACAGTTCGCGTTTGCATATTTTGATACCCAGGATTATAAAAAGGCCGAAAAAATTATGCAGTTAATTTCCAGTCATAATTACAGCAACCTGTCTCCTGACGATAAAGCAAAAATCCTGATGCAGGAGGGATATATCCATTACAGGGATAAAAATTTTAAAAAAGCCGAAGATTATTACAGAAGGACAGCATTATTGATGAAAAAAAACAGTATCTGTGATTTACCTATAGTTTACGGAAAGCAGATACAGCTTTACTTTTCTTTACATGACGAAGCTAAGGCACTGCAGTATTATCATATGGGAGTAGGCAATGCTAAACAATGTAAAATCCTGAAGTATGAAATTTACCTTGCTGAAGTAATGATGAATTTTTATAAAGAAAAGAATGATCCTTATAAGGTGCTGAAATTCACTAAGAAGTTTGATTCATTAAATAAACTGTATAAACCTTCGGAAAACCTTCAGTCTCTACATCTCAACCGCGATCTTAAAGCACGGCAGATTGAGAGGGAGGCCAGGAAGTCTGTTTCCGTTATAACGATATCCTATTTATTAGCCATCTTGGTTCTCTGTATTATCATATATTTTATTGTTAAGTACGCTTTGGCCGCTAAAAAAAATAATATGGTATATCTTAACGAAATCGAGTCAATGAAGCAAATATTAGTCAATCATCAGGCAGAAAAAAACCGCGGAATCGAATTAAACAAAAAATTAAATAAAAAACAGCTTTTGATGTTAGAGATGATGAAGGATGGAAAAAGCAATAAGGAAATCGGGTGCGAATTTAATATTACCGAAAGTACAGTCAAATACCATATAAAAAGCATATATGAAGCCCTGAATATTAAAACAAGGAAAGATTTAAAAGATATAAATTGAGTTTTACAAAAAAGCATACTTGATTTATAGGTGTTTAGTGTTTTTTTTCTTCTTTTATTATGTCACGCCTCCTAAAGGATAGTTTTCTGAACTATCCTTTTTTCATACCTGTATGATGTCAGGACTGTACTTTTTTCGTACCTGCTGCCGCTTTAATTCTTAAATAAAATAAGTTGTTTTGCAGAGAGAATAAAACAACATATTAATGCTGATTTTTAAAATAAAATTCTGGAAAGCAATTAAGATTTGCTTCCTGAATGGACTTCCGCTTAAAATAGAGGATATCAGATCAGTGATGGAAACAGTACCTTAAATCAGTTTTTCCAAATAAATAAAATCCCGATAAACTTATCTACAGCATTCCCGGAACGGCATAGCAGAATTATATAATTCTTTAGGTAAAACATCAGAAAATGATTCTGAAGACACAAGATGAATAAATAATTGAAATTTCTTTACAGGCAGGATCAGGATATAGAAAAATTAAAATAGCATAAGCTGCTTTATATTTTATCCTGCCTTAAAAGAATAAGAAGTTTTATGTTTTAAAAACTTAAAATGATTATTGATATAAAAGCATATGAAAAAGCAATCGAAATTTCCTGAAAAGTACTTTATAGCTGCTGCTATTGTATTTACCTGCCACTATATGACGGCACAAAGTGGAAATGTTGGGATTAATACCACTTCTCCCACTTCTACCCTCCATGTTAAAAGTAAAGGGAATACATCATCAACACAAAGTTTCAGACTTGAAAATTCAGACGGAACCAATCTGTTTACCGTTAATGACGACGGTACGGTCTCAGGATCGTCAGTTTCTAATCTCGGGGGAAGCGGCAGCGCAACAAACGGTAAGAATGCTTTGGTGAAAACAACAACTGAAGCTGCCGGATCTAATTGTGCAGGCGGCGGAATCAAAATAGAATCCGGTTTGGATAATAACAGCAACGGAACACTGGATGCTTCCGAAATTACTGCGACGAGATATGTATGCAACGGAAGCAACGGCCAGGGGTTTTCCAACGGAACAGCCGGCGGGCAGGTTTATCTTACCGGCTCAGCATCTCCCTATGCTCCGCAAAACCCACAGACTGTTACAGGTGATGTAACATTAACAGGCAATGCCATCTCTTCCATTGCCAATAATGCAGTCACCACCAATAAAATCAATGATCTTGCGGTTACAACAGGAAAGCTGGCAAATGCCTCAGTTACCACAGCAAAAATTTCTGCCACAGGAACAGCGAGTGCCACGACATACCTCAGAGGTGATGGGAGCTGGTCTGCGCCAACTTCCACTGCGACTACTCTAAATGTAGAGTTATTTTCCAAAGTCGCAACCAGCCAAACGATTAATGATCTCGAAAATGCTAGTCCCCCGACATTTACAACGTTGAATTTTTCCAGCAGTAATGATGCAAATGCCTCTCTTACCGGAGGAAATGCCTGGAACGGAAATACCTTTACTGTAGGTACAAGTGGTGCAGGATGGTATCAGGTTGCTGTGCAAATGGTAGCTGCGGGTATTTCTGGCAGCAATACCAATGCAGCAAATAATATTTTGGTCCATATGTTTTTAGATAAAAATAATATTTTCGGCAATACACCGGGTAATAATACAGCACCTGCGTATATAAACAGTACGACCAACAATACGGTTTTTCCTTATACATGGAGCAACTTTATTACTGCCGGTTCTTCTAATTTCTGGCTTAAGGGTTTGGCACAGATCAATACGATAATCTACCTTAATGCCGGAGATTTTATTAATTTCAAAGCATGCAGTGAATCTAATAATGCCCCAGCAAGGACATCTACAGATGGAAGCAGTAATATAACTATTGTGAAACTTAAATAATAAAAATATGACAAAAATTATCAAATCCGGCTTTGAAGTAAAACCGGAAAATATTATTGCTTCTGATAATTATTTTTCTAATACACCTAAAAGTAAAGAAATTAAACAAAATAGAGATTATATATTTACTATTTCCTCAGACATTATAAAGAAAATTAAAGAAACAAAAATAAATGGTGAAGCAGTAACACAAATTGGCCTCGTACAATTATTTGTTCCAAGTCAAAGTATTAAATGTAAGGGAACTGGCGAAGTTGAAATAACGTGTGAGATTAAAAAACAACTTTATTTGGATGGGGAAGGAGGAGAAGGTCAAACCCCTCCATATTACAGTAAATCTTCCTATACTTCGGACAATGAAAATAAAAATATATTTATAAATGATAGTCCAAGTTTTAATTACGGTATTTATTTAGAAGAAATAAATCCTGTTCCGAAAGGTCGATGGGATGATAAAGAGCGTACAGTTTGTCCACAAATTGTAACAGATGTACAACATAAAATAGATTTTTTTGTTTTTTTACTAATTAACAATAAATTTTTTTTCAATGATTATTGGCATTGGGGTTTTGATGTTGTACTGAATGTCGGTTCTAAACAGATAGAACATGTAATAACTTCATCAGAAAATAAAAATATTGGATATCTAACACGATCCTTAGAGAACCTTGAAAATTATTTCAATGAATTAGAATTTGATCCTAAAATTATAGATGATTTAAAAAAATGTATAGATGATCCAGACCAATTGACAAATCTTCCAACAAATCTTAATGCAAAACTCAGAAAAATTTGACAAACTCTTCGAATTAATAAAGAAGCTAAATAAAAGGTGATATAACTCTAACATTTTATAATTATAATAAAAATAAGCAAAAATGCCAGAAACTACAGAAAACACAGGAGGCTCAAGCCTGATAGCCTACGCAAAAGTTGACCTTTGGGAAGGGGAACTCGAAGGGATTATTAATACAGATGAGAAATTATATGCGCTCAGAACCTTAGGTGCTGGAATTAAAGTTAATAAAATTAAATTCGATACAAGCTCCCAAGGCTTATTGGAAAAGAGTGATTTCTTTAAAAAATTTATTTCTCCTGACACAACGGCAAAAATAGGGTTGGAGTACAAAGGAAATACACTTACCGCAGATGGTGAAAACAATAGTTACATCAGAGCTTTTATTGACATTGAGGCAGATGCAGAAAAATTAAAAAATGCTAAAATCGGAGAAGAGGTCCCTTTTGACATTACACTTAAGAAGCTTGCAATAGGATATCTGAAATACGGAAAAGATTCAAAAGTAACCGGCTCTGATTTTAGAAAATGGCTGGAGAATGAGAAAAAGGAAGTAGTGGCAACTGACCCTGAGAAAGAGGAAGTAGTTGCAGCTGATCTTAAGAAAGAAGAAGTAGCAGCAACTGACCCTAAGAAAGAGAAAGTAGTGGCAACTGATCCTAATCCTAATCCTGATCCTGAAAAACAATAGACCTGAAGATCAATCATCATTCAGTTCCTTACACTTATACAGGCAGATAGATTCATTCTATCTGCTATCTTTTATTAATATCATTGCTAAAAATGCTATTTAAACTTCCTTTGAATATCCGATCTCTTTTGCTTACTGAACCTACCCAGGTAATCGGTCAGGACATTGTATTTGAAAACATCCCCTGGTTCAATAAAGAGAAAGAGGCTTTTATCAATGCGCTTGCGCCGTTTGTTACTCAATCGGTTATTCCACGGCCTTTTTCAAATGACAATATGATCCTGCTGGACAAAGGACTGCATCTGCACTGGAATCTTCCTTCCCTTCTGAAAACATTTGATGAAAACGGACAATTGCCGGAAGTACCCAACAGATGGCTCATTGTTAAGGAGCAGCGAAATAAAAAGGAAGAATGGATCATAGAAAGCGATTATATCTGGGACATCAATGATCCCGCATTGCCGGGTACCGGAATCTGTACCTATCCCAATCCCAATGTAAATGAACCTGCTGCTTCGAATCTTAAAGAGGGTTTTACATTTGATTATGTAGGCAGAAAATATCCCGGGACAAAAGAAAAGCAGGATCAGGGAAATTATCTTGACCATCTTACGGCATTAGGCTGGGGTAGCCTTTCATTTGATATGCATTACGGCAACTGCAGAAGTATCTTTGGCTTCCATGACCTGAATTTTGATGAAACGGCGGATGCTAGGTATTCCATTACAGGTTTTTACAGCAGGAACAAAAAGGACCATAACTATTTCAAAAAGTTAATGGAGATCAACCGGAAAAAATTAAAGGAAAGGGCAAAAGGTTTGGATTTGGATCAGATGCATCGGGATGACCTCTTCAGAAAAGGGCAGATTTCCGGGCAGGCTGTGACCAGTCAGGAATTTCCAAATACTTTTGATCCTCTTGAAATCCTCCGCGAAATAGATAAAGCCCTCATTTTCGATACGGACCATGCCTTCCGGTATCTGATGGATACCGGTTTTTTCCATGCGGAAAAATATGCGGTCCATCTTTCGGAATCCACGGTCAGTATCCGGGAATGTGAAATAAAAGGATTCGATGCCCGGTACAGGCAGGAGAAAGACATCGAAACCATCTGCTGCGGCACATGGGAGTATAAACCCAGTGAAAACAGCCTGAGAGAAGAAAAATCTGAGTCTCTTAATGTTTCAATTGCCAATACGCTCCCGGAAGCATTAACGGCAGTTCTTCTGAAAGACTATGGCAACGTTGAAAAACTCGTTCAGGAAGAACGGCTCGAAGCCATATTAAACTGGGGTGAACTCAATGATAAAAACCTGGACTGGGTGAGCCGCTTACGCCATCTGAGACATGAAAACCAATTCAGGTCAATACGGGCAACCGGCAGATGGGAAATTGTTGCAGCAGACCCTCACAAAAGCCAGCCTGAAAAGCCTGCCGTATCCCAATCTGTTGAAAAAAAACTGAAATTACTGAATGTCGATCAGGATCAGCTTGATTCCGAAAAAAATATTCTATACCATGACCTGGAATGTATCTATATAGATTGGCATACCTATCTTATGAGCCTGCTTGTTTATAAAAAAGAAGATGTTTCAAGTGCAGACATCAGGCTCATCATTGAGAGAAAGCTATTGCCTTTTATCACAAAGACAGAAAGTAAAATTAAGATCTTAGAGCGGAGCGTTGAAAATCTGAAAAAGAGTATTTCCGGTTCATTGCAAAAAGAATTTGTTTTAGAATTGAAAGATAATCTGCATTATCACGAACCGATTGCTCCTTCCGTTATTGTTTACGAAAATAATAATAACAGAAGATCATCGGGCAGTTCCATAGATTACCTGAGGAATTCTTATAAAGAAGCGCAGAAAGAGGTTTATGTGGAACATGGCCTTTTCAACTGCGAATACCGTTCGGTTAAAAATCCGTTTGAAAAACAAAGTACCTTAAATTCCTGGAATACCTATAAAATAGATTGGGAAGCTTTCTTTCTGTCAAATAAAAATACAGAAGCATCCCCTGATTTCCTTCCTGATTTTTTAACGTCCAGCTATATGCTGGATGACCAGAATGCAGATCTGGTAAAAAATGACCGCCTGCAGAATTTAACCTATTCCAGAAACCCGAACCTGTACTATGGCTCTTCCTTTGTCAATGACACGGTTAAAGGATTCATTGAAAACAAACTGAATGCATTTTTAAAGAGCCAGGATATTGCAAAAGTCCAGATTACAGGCAACACAAATGAGACCGTAAACAGCAGAAAATCAGCTTCAGGAAACAAAGAATATATTGAGAAAATAAAAGCTGACCTTAACGGGATCAGCTTATTGGAGATCACGCTGAGTGACTTTAATTATATCTTCACCCAAAGAACAAGTGCACTTAATATCATGCCGCTTATTCCTAACGGATTTTCAGACCATAAGGAACTTGCATCTGCCATTTCACGGCTGATTAAAAGGTATGAGGGGAAATTAAACCTGTTGACGCCCAATTCAGGCGCCCAGTTCAATCCCTTCAGAAACGGTGCTTTTAAAATAGACCGATTACGGCTCATCGATACTTTCGGAAGGGACAAAATTATCCGTATTGATAAGATATCTACGGGATACCACCAGCAAATTCAGGATAAAAAAAACTGGATTTCCTTACCGCCCAGATGGGCACAGCCTGCAGCCATTTCCGGTAAATGGGAAAAACTCCCGAAAACAGATTCACCGGTCTTAGGCTGGCTGGTTATTAATAAAATCAGCAACAGATTGGAGTTTTTCAACTACAGGGGAAGTTATTTGGGGGCTTTTAACAATAAAGGAAAATGGGAATTTTCTCCGTTTGAATACCATGTGGCCAGCAGCGTCTTTGATGAAGACTTTGATTTTTTAGATGAAAACATATACCTGAGGAAAACCTTGAGCTGGCTGTATTCAAAATTGAACAACAGCCCAAAAGCGGTAGAAGATATCATCCGTCAGGTTATTCTGACATTGGACCACATTGAGCCGGAGACCACCCGTAATGCATCTTTGGCGGAAAGCATATCTGCAATGCCGCTGGCAATCACCATGATTCATGTTGAGATCCTTATAAAGGGAAGGGTATTTCATGACTTAAGCAAAGAAAGCCAGAAGAAATTTGCAGACAGCGGCGGACAGAGAAACGATCTTAAACATTCGGAAGTCAGGATCCCGATAAGCGTCGGGGACCACAGCCAGTATAATGACGGCTGTGTAGCCTACTGGTATTGTGATACTACGGAAGACCGTGAAGACGCTGTTCTTTCCGACAACCTGTATTTTAATTATTCCGAAAAAGCAGTAATCAGGAACCTTAAAAAAATTGACGAGCTGATTGCCGGGACAGACTGTACCTACAGGGTAAATGCAGCTTCTGTAATGTTGGACGAATTTCTAGAAAAGCTTGCTTCAGACCATAATAAACCTTTTATAAGTAAAAATGAATTTCTGAAATATTACATCACTGAAGGGAATATAGTCTGGAAAAAACTGCTGGAGAACGGTGTTCTTATGCCTTACGAATCTTCATTCAGGTTAAAGTCCAACGATTTAAAGAAATCTGAGGTAACCCTTTCTGAAGGATTAAAATTAAAACATGAAGACCGCAATAGTTTTTTGTCGGTTTCGCACGGGTTAAGATCAAAATCCTATTTGATGCTTATGCATCCTGAAGGTGACCTTTTCATTAAATCCGGTATCCTGCCGGTCAGAAAGTTTGAAATCCCGTACAAAGAAATTAAGGAATCTTTGAAGCGGATCGCACTCACCCTGTACACGGGACCTGTTGTAACCCCGGTAAATCATTTTGAAATAACCCTCTTGAAAGACAGCCGCTATCAGTGGAGCTGGATAGAGCTTAAAAAAAAGAAGGCTAAAGAGCCGGTCAGCGCAAAAAACCCTCTCAGCAAATTAAGGTTGACACAGGCAAAATCCATCGATCTTAAAAAATGTAATATTAAGTTTTTTTTCGAATCCACGGATCATTTAAAAAGTTTTCTATTACAAAGAAAAATAATCACCGATGTTAAACCCTCCCTTAAAAATAATCCGGAAACCTATCTGCTGCCGGAAACAGTTCACCTGCAGCATCCTTTCGATAAGATGATTTATGAATATGTAGAGTTAAAATCCTATGAGAAGCGCTGGCAAAAATTCCATGTAAATTTCGGAGCGGAATATCCCATCTGCAGGATCAAAGGATCTAAAATTTCAGGATTTAAAAAAGAGCTTATCGAACAGGGATTTATCTACAATACCCCTATTTTTGAGGATGCCCGATACGTTGTTGTCACCGGAAAATATTTCATGGCTCAGCAGGATTCTGAAAATAGCCTTCTGTTGAATAATCTGGTTCCTGTTAATCCCGAAGAACGGAAAGAAGTTAAAATTCAGAATGTAAAGCTTGTAAATGTGGAGGATGAGCTTCTCACTTATTTAAATTTATCGCTCTGTGCTGATGAATATCTGCAATCTGAGCTGCTGGAAACCGACGACTTTTTTACAGGGGAGTACATCTATTTTCTCAATGAAAAAAAATATTCCGAATTCGAGACCGTATATAACCATCTGCATTACCTGAATGATGCCTTTTCCGTGGAAAACCTTGAACAGACAGGCAGATTGCCAAACGCGGATGAGGTATGCAGGGGGCAATTGCTCAAAATTGAAACTTTCTCAAAAGCTTTCGAAGCCGGTTCTGTTAAGGACATTACCATCAGACACCTGCAATCTGTGAGAAAGGAAATGACAGCAGAGGGTAAAGAAACGACGGAGATTTTACTTGATTTTTTTGAAAGGGTTGAAAACCTGGTTTTTAATGCTGATCAAAATCTTATCAGATCAGAGTCAGTCCGAACAAAGCTTCACGAAATTATGGGTTCAAAAGACAGCAATTTTATGCAAAAGTTTCATATTCATTATAATACGTTTAAGTTCATTGTTGAAAACAAGCATGCAATATCATTTATAAACGACTTTAGCACCTATACCACAGAAGTACCTGAAGTTGAAATGAGAGAAGGATGGCTATCGATCAAATCTACTAATAATTAACCATGAATAAAGAAATTTTTTACTGCTCATTAGATCAGTCTGACCATTCTGATCAGATCATTAATACTTGGACAGATCATAAGAACAATTGCAATATCAGGCTTAAGATCAGTCATCCTGTTCTGCCTTTAATTAATTTTGACCGTTTCAAAGGTTCATTTTTAAGGATAAAGGATACTGCCACGATGAATGTGGAAACAGGTGAAAATGACCTCATTTTCAGGAATAAAAATTTTACGTTCAATTTCTTCCTGAATACAAATCTTATTAAATATAAAAGCAAGGACGGATTTATTTTATTCGGATTTCAGGCAGATGAATATGTCATAAAGTACCATCTCAAAGCTGCGGAGCAGGGTTCAATGGCAAAAATAGGGGTGGAATATACGATACAGGAAAGCAATTCAGCTGTTTCCGGCCCGGTCTTTCTGGATACGGAAATAGAAACCGGTTATGACTCCTGGTACAATTTCAATCTTGAAATCAGCCCTTCCGGGAAGATCGAATTAAGCGTAATTCATACACACGCCATACTTAATTCTCATGACCCCGGGACGGATTCCAGCGGGAAGCACAGCTTTCTTCTTTCTGAAAAACTGAACACCCCGATTCAACTGGCTAAAGTACAATCGCTGACCTTTGGGGAAGAGAAAAATAATGGTGAATTGGGTATTTCGGACCTTTATATTTTTGAGGGGATGAATGCGGAAGAAATTAACCCTTATATTGAAAGAGGAATTAATATTTCTTCAAAGTATTCGTATAGGGCCAAAATCGGATTTGATATTTTTACCCTTCACAAAGATAAGGAATACAAGGGCATTCATATCATAGACAGAAACGGGGAAAGGTATGTTTTAAGGCTGTCCCTCGACCATTATTCTTTTACAAAACGAAATGCAGATTCCAAAATTACATTAAAGTTTAAAAAAGGATTTTTAAATAAGGCTGATCCCTTTTCTGAAAGCTGGAATATAAAGGAAGACCATGAGGAAATCCACATACTGCTGAATATGACGGACGGGCAGCTGGAGTACAGGCTGCCTGACCTTAGAATAACCAATGTAACCAACACGGCTCAGGTATTTGTCCAGTGTGAAATATCAGGCGTTACCATCTTTGAAAATAATAACCCGGTTGAGGTTTGTGATTATCTGACTGTTGATCATCTGATCCCAGCAACAGACTTGTCCCGGAAATCATCAGTTCCGTTTGAGATCATGGTGCTGGAAGAACAGGGCATGATCTGTGGTGCAGAAAACACGAATTCTTTCATGATTAATATAATCAACACGTCAGATAACGATATTATCTTCAGTAATGACCCTTCGCTGAACAGCCAATCCAGGTTAAAGCTTAATTCCCGTTTCTGGAATCAGCTTATTAAAGAGAATTCTTCGGACAAAATAAAGATTGACATTCAGAAATTCGATGAATCCAGAAAAATTTTTGTGCCGGCGGCTGAATTTGCCTACCAGTACAAAACCGCTGCAAAGGAAGTAGCTGTTTCAGCCACCGGAAAAAGTATGATCAAACCTGACGGGATCATCAGATTATGCATTTCAGGGCTGAAATTTAATGAATTAACACCATCATTCCCGGCCGGAAAATATCCGTTCTTCATTAAGTTTGAAAACGTACAGAACTATAACGATGGTGTTATCCCGTTCCGCCTGAATTTAAAAGCCCCTCCGGCTCCTAAGATTCCTGAACTGCCTGTTGGAAGCATTATCGCTTTCTACAGCAGCAAAATACCGGAAGGCTGGCTGCTTTGTGATGGCAGCAGCATCAATGCAGCACTTTACCCTGAATTATACAACCTGCTTCCCTATATGAATAAAAAAGTTCCGGATTTAAGGAACCGTTTTTTACCAGGTGCAGGAGGCAGATACAGTCTTGGTGAGACAGGCGGTGCAGATGAAGTGGTTTTAGGCAAAGACCAGATGCCCGCCCATAATCACCAGCTAAAAGCCGTCAAAAGCTACGATTCACCATTTAGCGACAAAGGCATGGGCTGGGCAAGGTCGGAATCCTTAATCGGGGGCATCTATGGGAGTGACAGGAATAACGGCTCAGAGAAATATTTTATGACAATCTCTAATTCTCCCGTGCAGTCTGAGGGCGGTGGAAAACCACATGAAAACAGGCCTCCGTATCATGCGGTAACCTACATTATAAAGGCAAAATAAATATGGAACGTGGAGCGGTTTACTTATCCTTATCCCTTGATGTGGAAATCTGTCAGAGAAACTTTACATTCACCGGTATTGCAGATCAGAAAAAGACCATCCTGACAGTAGAAGCCAGTGAAGTTAAACCGGTCATCAGGGAAATCATTGGAGATGCTGCTGTTTTCTCTTTGGTTGAAAATATTTTGCCGGACAATGTGGAGTTTAGCCTTATCATGCCGGAAGGTAAAAAAACGCTGTTTTCCATATCCGCTTCTTTTGGGGGCGGAGCAGCTGATATCAGCATTGTCAGAACTGAAAAATTCACCCTGTTCAGCTTATGGCTGAATAATTCATTTAGTTTTGCCGGTTTACCTTTGGTTGGCGAATACATTCCACGGCAATATGCAGTCAGTAAAACAGGATTTGTCTATGTAAGCAGGAAAAAGGAGGGATTGCCGCTATCTGCCGGGGATTTTTCAGGACTTTCATTACCTTATTCAGGACAATTCCGGGCAAACCAAAACTCCATCGAATTAAAGGAAGGAGAAAATGTTTTTATCACATACAGTATGGGAAGCGGGAATACTCTGATTTCTTTTCCTGATGATTTACTGATATTGGAAAATCAAAAAACACAGGACGGCAATCAGCAGGCAGTAAACCCTCCGTCGGCAGATGAGACAAAATCATCTTTTTCAATACGTGAAATTTCAGTAGGGGCAGACTTTAAAGACGGGAAAAAGCTCATATACATCCTGCTTTCAGCAAAACTAACCATTTCCAAATTTTCGTTTGAGGTCATCGGCTTACACATCGCACTGGATATTAATCATTCCCTGAATACCCTGAAAGCCTTTAGAAAGGGTGAAGGCTGGGATAAAGAAAAATTAGCCGGTGAACTGTTGAAAGGGATCGGTTTTTCCATACAGGGTCTTTCGTTACAATACAATTCTCCGGCTTTTTCCCTGTATGGAGGGTTTTACAGAGATATTTCCGGCAGCCGCGAAGAATATAACGGTCTTGTAACGATCAAATTAAAAAAAATAGAGATCATCGCCCTGGCATCTTATGTAAAAGAGAACAGTTATTCGTCGCTCTTTGCATTCGGCTACCTGGGAATTACAATTCCGCTGCATCCGGCTTTTGAAATCAAAGGAATGGCCATAGGTTTTGGGCTGAACAGGACTTTCATTCTGCCTCCGGTAAAAGAAGTTGGGAACTTTCCGCTCATCCGGATCGTGTTGAACAACGGGCTGAGGCCTGATGAAAGTTTAAAAGATGTTTTTTCAAAACTCAATAAATACATTCCTGCCAAAGAAGGCTCGTACATGATCATCATCGGGTTGAGGTTTCAGTCTTTCAAAATCATTGATACCATCGCGCTCGTTGCATTGGATATTGAAAACGGACTGGTATTTAACATGTTAGGATTAAGCACTATGGAGCTTCCTGATGTCTACAGAATAAAATTTGCTTTTTCCCTGCAGGCTGATTTCAATTCCGGAGCCGTCATCGCACGGGGAGAGCTTGCGGATGAAAGTTATCTGCTGTTTCCTGAAGTTCAGCTTCAGGGAAGTTTTGTATTCGCCCTATGGTTTTCAGGAAACAGCCGCGGAGATTTTCTTTTTACGATAGGCGGCTACCATCCCAACTTTAAGGTTCCGAAACACTATCCTGAAGCGGCTGAGCTTAACAGACTAGGTTTTTCGTTGCGGAGAGGAAATTTATCCGCCAGTATGGGCATGTATTTTACAATTACTCCTCAGTCCATTATGATGGGCCTTATCGGGAAACTGTATTACAGTATGGATCTGTCGGAAAATACCACCATTGATTACTGGATCGGATCCGAAACATTTACATTTAAAATCGGCATAGAGGTAGAAATTAAGCTGGAGGCTCATTTTATCATGTTTTGGAAACCCTTCAGCTACAGTGCAGATCTGGAATTGTTGTTTCATGTAAAACTGTTTGCAGATTTTTGGTTCTTTTCCATCAACATCAACGTAAGTTTACATGCTAAATTAAGCATTTGGGGACCTGATCTGGCGGGGCTTGCTTCTTTGGATGTGGCAGGATATTATTTTACCGTCCGTTTCGGCGAAGCCGGCTCAAGAAGCCGGCAGTTGACCAAAGATGAATTCAGAAAAGAATTTATTCCACAGGATCATTTGAAGCTGAGCATTACAGAAGGTAAAATTTCCAAGGAAGGTAAAAATACCGGTCAGGAATATAATGAAGAAATACCCATCGTAAATCCGGTAGGCTTTGTTTTTGAATTCAGCAGCCAGGTTCCCGTATCGGACATTAAACTTAGTGGCGGAAGCCATATCGCAACCCATGAATTATTCGGGATAAACTGTGAAGGATATGATGAAACCCCTTTTCTGCACAGCATACAGGTAGAGATTACCAACGGAGATTGTTTGCATCAGGAATGGCAGATAGAACCCATATACCAGAACATACCAAAAGCACTCTGGAGCAGGGAAAAATTAACCCAGTCATCCGTACTTGCCGGTGACGGCCTTATTAAAAATCTTACCACCGGGGCCAGAATCAGGTTTCCTGAACCGGCGAAGGAAGGCAGGATGGGCGGAGAAAAGGCAGCGATATTCGATGAGACTGACTACCGATACCTTCAGACAGGTAAAAAAGAGGAGCGGATACCCAAAAATAATGACAAAAAAGAAAACATACTGACCATTGATTTACAATCGGAACTGAATGATTTTGATTTCATACTGCCTCATGAGGAAATTGATTATACCGACCTTCTGAACGATGTAGAAGCCTATTCCTACCATAAGGATTTTACTATTTTTAACTATTCAATTACGTAACCACCCATGTCTCAGAATACTGTTTTTATTGAATCGGCACATGCTTCATCTGTACCGGCTGGCAGATACAAAATCAAAGTAACATCAGTCAATTACCTGCTTTCCAGCACTTCGGAAGTGGAGTTTATGGTTTCCGGCTTTATGCATCAGATTCCTGATAATGAAATTCTGTCGGTTTATCCTCCTAAATCAGGGGGAGGAAATTACGCCGGGGCTTTCCCGAATGTGCAGTTTAAAAGAAGTTCTCTTCCCTGGGATTTTTTGAATGAAACGGCCGGTGGCGAGAGGTCTCCGTATTTATTTGTTGCCCTTTTTGAAGAATCTGAAATAGATTTTGACGGCAATTTAAAAGACGATTCACAGGTGTCTGTTCAAAAGGCAGATACACGGCTCTTAGAACAGTGTTATGAAAAAAACAAGGCCTTCACATACCTGGAAATTCCGGAGAAATTTGCAGTAAATCTGCCGGACAACTTAGAAATGAAATACTTATCCCATGTCAGGATCCAGCAGGGAGAAGAAAGAAATCAGGCATTTATTTCTGATGAAACAGCTATTGTAGTTTCAAAAAGAATGGTATGCCCGGATAAAAAATACCATGCTTTCATCTGTTCTTATATGGTTGAAGAATCAGGAAAATTCAATCTTTCAGGCACAAAGAAAGAAAATGCGCCAAACAATCTGATTGTTCTTTATCAATGGGCGTTTGAATCATTTAAGCATGACTCATACCAATACAATGAAGATAAATTTAGAGGACTGTCATCTTTACATGCAATTAAAACACATACATCAAAACATCCTGTTCTGGAAGGAGAAGAAAAATTAATAAACTATCTGAAACGAAGCAGAAAACAATATGCGCCAATCCTGGATATATTGGAAAAAGGAGATAATGGTGATGAAAAGAATGAAATTCTCTCTCTTCTGAAATACGAAGGAAAGACCCTGAAAGGAATGCTTCAGGAGCTGAAATTTTCAGAAATAAATTACATTTTACCGGCAGCATCCAGGAATACTGCGGTGAATAGCCTGATCGGTATGGGGAAAATCCCTCTGCGGCATACTTTGAAATCAGGAGGAAAAATGGTTTCCTGGTATCAGGGTCCCTTTGTACGGAGACAGCATATCATGACTTTTAAAGGCTTAAGCATTGCTCCTGAGACAGGTTTTGATCTGGGAGATTTTATTCCGGATCATTCTGAAAGATTAATCCTTTATAACGAAGAAACGAAAATGCTCGATATGGGCTATGCTGCAGCGTGGCAGCTGGGGAGGATATTGGTAACCACCAATGCCAAAGTTTTACAGGAGATCAAAAAGTGGAAAGACCAGTTGAAATTGAGTCAGTTGATGTCAGAGCAGAATGAAGAATACAGCCCGCTGAATCTCGCATTGGATTTTAGCGTACGAAAACTCCCGGAACTGATTAAAGCTTTCATCATAAACCTGGTGAAACTGATTGATTTTCCGTATTTTTATCTGTTTCCGCATAAAAATATTTTACCTGAAGAATCTTTGAGGTATTTCAAACTGGATAATGCCTGGATGATCTCGATGTTATTCGGGGTTTTTAGCGTTGGAAACGCTTTTTCTCTGGACGAATTTAAAAGTTACGTATTAAATGATTCTTCATTCGCCGAATTTTTTGATTTTAAGAAAGAATATTCAGGATTGTTGCTCCACTCAGAAATTATTGTGAACTGGCCGCAGCTGAATATTGAAATCGATGATCATGCTGATTATACGTATACAACAGATTTGGCTCCTGCGTTACGACTATTCATGACGAATAAACCTTTCAGCAAAATAGCCCTTTTTATGAACAATGAAAATGGCCACTTTGCCATTGATTTCCCCAGTGACAGCAGTCATGAAAAAAGAAATCATGCCGATGGATTACTTTCCTTTACAAAAGAAGGCGGGATCATTAATTATACCGTTTCCGGTTACGAAAACGATACCTGTAAGAAAAGAATGCCGTTTGATTTATTATTTAGACAACCCAAAATAACTTTTACTATTACTGATAACCCGTAAGTGCTGGAAAAATCAGATCTGCCATAGTATCTGCTGATATGGCAGCTTGCGGATATCTTCATTCAGATCACTTGGAAAGATTGATCAGTCTCAAAAAAAACAAAGGTCAAACAGCCATCTGACGGGGAAGAAAATCCACAGGGACGAGTATGATATTGTTGGGATGACCGGGAACTTGACTGAATCTTAATTTTGGACCGAAAAATTAATATATCTTAAACAATTATAAATATAGAACTGCAAAGAATATCAAAATTATCGATTAAACTGAAATGTGAAACAAGTTTCCTCATCCTTGGAACTAACTAAAATCTGGCCTTTGTGTGCATTTGCTATTTCGCTTGCAATATATAAACCTAACCCAAGCCCCTCCTGTCCCTGATGTATTTTACCTCTGGAAAAGGGCTTAAACAAATGTTTTTCTGTTTCAGGAGAAATTTTATTTCCTTTATTAATTACACTTAATTCAAAAAAAGCCGGTTCGCTTTTTGCCCTGACTATGATGGGAGACCCTTTTGACCCATGGGTAATTGCGTTTGCCAGAAGGTTTGAAAACAATTGCGCTATACGTTTATAATCTCCTTCAACCGGATCATTTAAATTTAAATCGACTGAAATTTCCCGTTCAGGATAAACCGTCCGGAGTTCGGTAATGATTTGATGAAGCGTTTCTTCAAGATCCTTGTCGTTGTCATAATTCAGCACAATACCACCTCCTAAACGCCCGCTGGCAAAATCAAGCATATTGTCAATCAATCCTCTTATACGTATGGTGGAATCTTGTATAATTTTGGCTAATTTTAAATTTTTTTCATCTAAGGAAGTTCGGAACATAAGCTGCGCTGCGCTTGAGATGGCACCGACCGGATTACGAAGGTCATGCCCTAAGATGGCTATAAACTGTTCTCTTATTTCTGCATTTGTCTGTTCTTCCATCAGCTGCGCCTGGGTTTCGCTTAGGTTTTGGAGGGATTCCAGATGAAAGGCAATTAATTCAGCAAACAGTCTGAACATACCAATTGTCTTCTCGTTATTTAACCGTGCAGGATTTGGATCGATTGCACATAAAGTTCCGAAAAAATCCCCGTTGGTCAGAAAAAGAGGGACTGAAATATAACTTTGAAGACCATATATTCTGGGCGTATGGTGCTCTGCATAAACCGGGTCCTCTGCTACATGATCGATGGCAACTTCTTTCCGCTCATTCATCACCTGTTGGCATAAAGTGGTCTCAACTTTCAGTTCTTCTCCAACTGCCAGTCCGAAATTGATTTTATCATTGACAGCACAGGCGATCCAACGGTCTTCTGTAACTCTGACAACTGCTGCAAATCCCATTCCTGTAGTGCTGCAGATAACTTCAAGTATTTTAGCCACAGCAGGGATCTGGTTAATTTGGTCTATATCGGTTTGAAAATTTTGTGCTTTGTTAACTTCGCTCATATAATAAGTTGATCTGGTGTACTATAAATCAAATAATCCGGGAGTATTTGGAATGTTTAAAGATATGAAAATAATTGTTGTGTTTAAACCTCTTATTAATTGAAGGACAATTGCATTTTGGGCATTGATGTGGATAAATGAAGTTTACAACATTCTGTTATCTGGCCATGGCTGGTTTAGGGTGTACCAGCTTAATACATTTAATATTATAATAAAATAAGATTTCAAATTTTTATTTTCATTGATCAGTTTAAAATAAGAATGATAAACGATCATCGGAATAAAGCAGATCTGTAAGATGAACCATTTAAAACCCTCTGAAGGCACGTGCAATGATTTAAACTGCAGCAGTGGATTATCCGGATATAAGCAAAGAAGCATAACAGCTGCTTATCCGCACAAGAAAGAATTTAAAACTCAGGAATCGATCAAATGAAATTATCCGTCATAATTTCATTTGATGATATGATACGATATTACAAACCGTTTTTAACTTTCGTACCGGCTGTAATAGATTTTAATTTCTATTATATACTTTCGCCGTACTCTGGACACCCCAGATATTTACTCCGTTAGGTGCAGAACCCGCTTCCTCTTCTCTTACTACCTGTAAATTGAAGGTATACGTACCCGGAGCTAAATTGGAAATAGAATAAGCGGCCGGGAAAGTATATCTGGGCCTTCCTCCATTGACCGGAACCGACCAGGAGGTCATTGTTGTAGAACCGTAAGTGTTGGCCGATGTCCCGCTTTGTGTAATCTGAAATCTTAGTGAGCCTAAGGATACGCCGGTTGGGTCAACATCTCCCCAGCCGTTAAAATTTAACGTCACGATAGACTGATTGTATCCCGGAGGTACTGTCACCGTTAAGCTGGTCCCATTCACCGTCTGATACGCAGTGCCTGCTGTTAAGGCCTGCGCAGAATTCAACGTGCCGTTAAAAGCATTGTTGGTAATCTTCCAGCTGGTATCCGGAATCGTATTTACCGCAAGATCAAGATCCCAGCCGTTGGTTGCGTTGGCGGTAAATATCCCCAGTACGCCGGGAGATAAAATATATGTATTGTTGGCCGTATTGCTTCCCCCCAGCCGTATGGTCTGGCCGATGGCTGCTGATAAAGTAAGATTGGACGTGGAACTGTTGTTCTTTACAAAGTATTTTCTTCCCCTGAAATCTGATGCAGAGCCATCCGCAGTAGACATTTGAGGCAGGCTCAGCGTTGATGAGGAGGTTCCTGCAAATGACACATGGTAGTCTGCAGAGGACAAAGAGGTATTGGCTGTGATTTCACGGTAGCTTCCTTCCAATGATCCTCTGAAGTCCAGCGTGCTTGAAGGGGTATTGGTATTTATTCCAACTTGTGCATTTGTGATGGAAATAATACCCAAGAACGGCAGGAGTAGTAATTTTTTTCTCATTTTAATTATTGTTTTAAAGATTGGTTATAAGGCAATCTGTCTATTTTATGAAACAGTTCGGTTATAGCAAAGGGCAAAATTTAATTTCTGCTGTATACTTCCGCGGTGCTTCGGATTCCCCAGACAACAACTTCATTCGGAGCGGCACCCGCTTCCCCTTCTCTTACAACCTGTAAATTGAAGGTATACGTTCCCGGGGCTAAATTGGAAATAGAGTAGGCGGCCGGAAAAGTATATCGGTAGTAGCCTCCGGAATTAATAGGGGATAACCAGGAAGTCATCGTGGTTGAAGTATAGGTGGCAGAGGAAGTTCCGGTCTGAGCGATTTGGAATCTCAATGAACCCATTGAAACGCCTGAATAGAAGGTATGGCCCCATCCGTTAAAATTAAGCGTTACAATAGACTGGTTGTATCCTGCGGGTACAGTAACCGTGACACTGCTCCCGTTGATGACCTGGTAGGTACTGCCGGTGGCTATAGGCTGCGCTGAATTCAGGGTGCCGTTGAAAGCATTATTCGTAATCTTCCAGCTGGTATCCGGAATCGTATTTACCGCAAGGTCAAGATCCCAGCCGTTGGTTGCGTTGGCGGTAAATATCCCCAGTACACCGGGAGATAAAATATATGTATTGTTTGCCGCATTGCTTCCTCCAGTCCGTATGGTCTGCCCGGAAGCCGCCGCCAAAGTAAGATTGGCAACAGAGCTGTTGTTTTTTACAAAATATTTTCTTCCCCTGAAATCTGATGCAGAACCATCCGCAGTAGACATTTGCGGCAAAGTTACCGTTGAGGCAGATGTTCCGGCGAATGAAACATGGTAATCTGCAGCAGACAAAGAACTGTTGGCAGTAATTTCGCGGTAGCTGCCTTCCAGTGACCCTGAAATGTCGAGCGTACTTGAGGGGATGTTATTATTAATCCCTACTTGGGCATTCGTGAAGGAAATCATTCCTAATAATGAAAACAATAAAGCTTTTTTCATAAAAATTTTTGATTGCTATAAAAATAGCAAAAAATATCACACATGGTTATAATTATATAAAAAATATTTTTCTGACAAGCTCACCTGATCCCCGTCTTCGTTAAGTCTTTTCAAGAGAAATTTGCGGATTCTTTCGTCATCTTCTGCTAAAAGTATTTAATGTTTGAGATGATGAATTTTTAGATTAATTGGTGGTTTTATGAGATTTTAAAGATTATGGATAATTTTCTTTTAACAGATTCCATTTACCATATTTGTATTGATATAGAATATCTATTCTATTAAGCTCTTCCCCGTCAATCCCGATAATAATTTTCACATTATAAACATTAGAATATCCACTCACAACAGGAAATATACTCATATCCAATTGAAGAAAATCTTCGGCAATCATTCTATCTTTTTGAAGATGAATTTTTAAATTTTCAGTATGTTTTCGATGAGAAGAGTAATGAAACTCTTTTTTAATATTATTTAAATCCTGATAAATTCCAATAAAGGAAGGTTTAATATCAAATCTTTTTAAATAATTATTCTCATCACTCATATTTTGCTCAAAAGACAGAAATGGCTGTCCCATTAAAGGAATAATTACTTTATCATCAAAGAATTTTTCAATTATTAGATAGTTAAATTTTTTCCAAACCTTTTTAAAAACTTTGTTTTGAATATCCTTCTCGTAGTGTTTGCACTTAAAATGAAAATCATTTCCACATACAGAATTTACCGTCCTAAAATCGGGGTTGAAAATTAGTATTTTCCGATTGTTAGACTTTAATATTTGTAATTCTTTTAGTTTAAAAATTTCGTAAAAAAGTGTTTCAAAATTTAATTTATTTAGCTCTTTGGACTGTACTTCATAATTAGCTTTTTCTCTCTCATAAATTTTGTGACATTCAATTTTTGTATTTTTCAAAATTACAACATCCTCAATTTCAGAATTAACTACAGAATCTTTTTCCTGTGCTTGAAAGCACAGACAATTTAATAAAAATAAAAAAGAAAATATGAATTTCATCTGCGAACAGGTTTACAAATTAAAATCTAAAAACTCATTTAGAATCGTTTTTGAGATTTGATAATCCGTATCAAACTAAAATTTATAAAAACTAAATATATTGATTATATAATAAATATAACCAATTACTTTTCACATTCAAAATACACTCAATAACCAACAGCCTGCTATTGACAGCATATTTTTTCAGATATTATTCATGTCTGGTCATCACCTGCTATCTTCCTGAAACAGAAGGATTTTGTAAATTAAAAATTATAAATGGCTATATTTGTTGAAAATTTATAATTATGAAAAAATGTACTGCATTTCTGCTATTCGCTTTCATCTTATTCGCAAAGGGAATTTCAGCACAGACAGCCTCTATCCAATGGCAGAAGAACTATGGTGGAAGCTATGAAGACTCCGGGAATTCTATAGACAAAACTCCGGATGGAGGGTATATTCTGTTGGGAACCACGAGATCTCTGGACCGAGATGTAACGGGTCTGCATGGCAACCTTTATGATGTATGGGTTGTTAAAACCAACAGTACAGGAAATATACAATGGAAAAAGTGTTTTGGCGGCACAGGAACGGAGTCGGCAAAATCAGTAAAGTCTACCAGTGACGGAGGTTACATTTTTGTGGCAGATACCTACTCCAATAATGGAGACCTTACTGGGCATTACGGAAATGTATCGGTTAAAGATGCGTGGATTGTTAAGCTTGACTCTTCCGGTAATATTCAATGGCAACATCATTTTGGCGGGACTTCAGAAGATTCCGTTTCCTCTGTTGTTGAAACGCCGCAAGGATTTTTAATGGTGGGTTATACATATTCATCCGATGAAAATATACCTGCCAATAAGGGCGCTACCGATGCTTTTGCCGTATTTTATGATCAACAGGGAAATCTTCAATGGGTAAAAAATTACGGTGGTGCACTATATGATTACGCCGCTTCTGTCATGGCCGATGATAATGGATTTATTGTAGCAGGACGCTCTTCATCCGTAGACGGAGATCTTTTAAACGCCAATTATCATTTGAATGGCAGCGGAGTTCTTTATTCCGATTATTGGGTTTTTAAAATTGATTTTTCAGGAAATATGATCTGGAGCAAATATTATGGAGGTCCTGCTGAAGACTTTGCAAACTCGGTTGCAAAAACTGCAGATGGCGGATGTATTGTTGCCGGCTATGTACAGTCAAAAGGAGGAGATATTACGCTGGATAACATACATGCAGGTTTCTGGGTTGTAAAACTGGATACCAATGGCAATATGCAATGGCAAAAATCCTATGGCGGAAATAATCAGGATGTACCTAAAGAGATCAGACAGACCTCGGATGGCGGATATATAATGACAGGGGTGACCTACGGTAATGGTACATATGTGACGGGTTACCACAACGGACTTCCGGGTGACATGTGGGTTTTAAAAATTAATAACAATGGTATGCGGGAATGGGACAGGGCTTTCGGAGGTTCTCAAAAAGACAGCGGGGCAGGAATCGTTGAAGCGAATGACGGAGGCTTTGTATCGTTTGGGACTACAGCTTCCCTTAACGGCGACGGAGATGTAATCGGCAACCCTTATCAGGTTAATGATTTATGGCTGATCAAATTAAATGCAGGTGTTTTAGAGACTTCAGAGGTTTCTGCAATCCCAAATGATCAAGTGCATATTTATCCTAATCCAGCTACCGACCATTTTTATGTTAACAGTAAAAGTCCAGTTAAGCAAGTCAGTATTTATACTGCTTCAGGAAAATTAATTTCAGCTGATTCACCTGCAGATAAGCTTATCAAAACCGGAAATTTAATTCCGGGCGTTTATTTTGTGCACATTAAAACAAAAGACGGAATCAGTATCAAAAAACTTATAAAAAAATAAACCGCTTCTTTTCTGCTTTTCTATTTTGGTACTTTATTTAGAAGGGCTGCCCTCGTATAATCAGGAGTATTCATTAATACATACCTTTTTATCATTGAATATTTAATCATGCTTTGTATACGGCATAAACAACATCGATAAAAATGAGGCTGTCTGAAATTTTCAGACAGCCTCATTTTATTGTTTCGTGGCCTCTCTGGAAGCTTCTTCCAACCTTCTGGAGGCACTTCCCTAATACCGCCAGGTATCAGAATATCAGGATGGATTGAGAAAAGAATGATCGTTCCAAAACGTACATCTTGTAAAAATTAACCAAGGCAAAAATAATCAACTGATTAGGACCGGATATTTGCTACAGAGATACCCTTGACACTAGACGCATCAGGGGTCACTGTCACTATCGATTCCTGAGAATTTCCTAAAGGGGTACGACTTGAGAGCGTCCAGCTGATCAGTTCCGGGAGATTGGATCCTGGGATATCCAGGACGATGGCCAGACCAGGAATTGTCACCGGTTCCGGAGTTCCTAACGAGACTTAGCTGCAGAGCATAAAAATTAAAAATCAATCTCTAAATATGTTATTAATATTGGAGAATCTACAGGCAAAATCTCAAAAAACGATTAATCAGGTTCAGGCAGAAATATAAATCCTTCCTGTTTTAGGGGAGAGGTTTTACCATTTGAGAAGATATAAATTCCATAGTGCTATAAAATTTTATGTATTATTTTGTTTATAGTGAGAGTCGGAATTTATTGAAAATATATCCTGCTGTAATTAATTGAAACTCATTACTTATATGATGGATAGTATATTTTCCTTTAATTCATTAAGTAGGTAAAGTGTTAATACATCTTGGTATTATTTCCAAATTAAATAATTTCTATTGTTTAGTTACACTCCAGGTTCCACTGCTGCTTCCCATTTTCCAGGTTCCGGAATGGGTTTCCATATTTCCGTATAATGTGAATCCTGAATTTGGAGATGAAGTATTCTGAATATTTCCTCCATAAACATTGGTGTAATAAATATCCTGCGTAGCACTTCCCGATCTAATAACTTCTACAGAACCGCTCTTCTTTATATCGAGAATAAGACTTCCGTTTTCACTTCCCGAATAGCTTCCAATCCATCTTCCCATATAGGATGATGTTTGTGCTGCCTGCTCTTCTTTTAATCGAACATCTTCCAAAACGTGCTCGCATGAACTGGAAACTGAAGAGACAACGACAAATAACAAAAGAATTTTAATATATTTCATTTTTAATAATTTACAATTGTATTGTACAGTCATGATACTATCCGTAACATTTCCATAACAATATGCATGACGATTTTAACTCTCAAAAAAAACATTATAAAAAGCTTTCCTTTTTGCCGGTCAAACTTTTTCGTTAAATTTAACTGTTTAATTTTAATTTTATGAAAAATTAATTGGGCGAAATTCATATTCTATTTTTTCTTTATAAAAGCCCTTCAGTCCAAAGTTCCGAAACGCTAATAATAAGTGTAGCTATTTATTTAAAAGCAGTTTAATGATCATAATAACCTATTGTAATTGATAGTCTAATTATTGAGTGTGAAAAATAGTTATACCTCTTATTTTAATCTTTATATTTGTTTCACTAACTAGTTAATTATTTGCATTACTATTACAGACATTAAACGTAATGAGTTGGACCAAATAATAACTAGAATATGGTAATAATCTTTATGGAAAAACAATTTTTACTAGGTGCGTTTTCTCTATTAACATTTTTAGGAAAAGCTCAAAGCACAAATGTTGAAAAAATATTTCCGGTGTACAAATAGGACTTTTTGGTCTTGACCTTTATAATGAAATAAGGTTCGCTGAAAAACAATCTTAAGAGCAGAAGCAAGTTTATTTCCTGCAATTTGGGGAGGCGATACGTACGGAAAAACAGGATTTGCATTGTATCCGGCCTTAACTTTGCAACTAAAATATTATTACAATATTAAGAAGAGAAGCGAAAAGGGAAAAAATATAAAGAATAATTCTGCAAATTATTTTGGATTACAGGTTCGCTATGTTCCCAATTGGTTTATTATTTCTGAAACGGAAGACGAAAACTTTTCTAATCAAAATCAAATCAACATTATTCCTACTTATGGATTTAGAAGAAATTTTGCTGAAAAATTTAATTATTAATTTAAAGCCGGTTTAGGATACGGTGCAACTTTCGGAAATGATTACAATACTTCCGGGGCAGTTTTTGATTTAAGTATTAAAATAGGATATGATTTCTAAAAAACCTGTTGTTAATGTCATAATAATTAAACCTCTCTTAAGAGGTTATTTTTTATTGATTGTTTTAAAAGCGGGCATTTTAAGATATGTTACTTTATAATTAACAATCATAAATATTTATTGCGTTTAGCAGAATTTTCTACATAAATAATCTCAAAAAACGATGACCTGAAAAGATCTCGGGATACTCTATAAATTTTATTTTATGAAACTGACACATGAACTGGAGGATGAATATGTAAAAGAAGTTCTCTACAACTATTCCTTAGAAAATCTTCCTGATGAAAAATGGGAGCAGATTGACGGTTTTGAAAATTACGAAATATCCAACTATGGAAGGGTGAAAAGCTTGAGTCGTCTTTCTCATATCTCATTAGGAAAAGAACATTGGGTCACGGAAAAGATCCGGAAGTTACTTTTTACCAAACAGTATAATAATTATCTTAAAAAGAATGTCTACAATGTGAACTGTGGATTATATTTGGATGGTCGAAAATATACAAGATCTGTTGCTCGGTTGGTCTATTATCATTTTGTTGAAAAGTTTGATATTGAGGATCGTTCTTATGTGATTTCATATAAAGATAATAACGTATTCAATAAGCATAGTAGTAATCTGGATAAAATTTCAGTCAAAGAGAAACGTCATATTACCTTTCGTACGGATCGATCAAAAAACTCGCATATTGATTACTTGAAGCCCGTTAGTCAATATACTGTAGAAGGAGCGTTTGTTGCTAGTTTTGAAAGCATATATGCAATAGAAGAAAAATTGGGAATTGCTTGCGAAAGCATTATGGATGTTATCAATAAAAAAAACCTGACAGCAGGAACATTTCGATGGTTTTTACGTGATAATCTACCGGGAAAAGAGGATTTTTACATGGTCAGGACTTCAGATATCTCAAATGGTTTACTTAATAAATATCTTTGGGAGAAGCTCGGCAGGCCCAAGATTGATAAAAAGAATCCACCGCCTTGTTTTAATTTATCAGTTAAGGATATTCTTGGAGAGT
The DNA here is from genome assembly GCF_034047335.1 of Chryseobacterium sp. JJR-5R. Taxonomy (NCBI): domain Bacteria; kingdom Pseudomonadati; phylum Bacteroidota; class Flavobacteriia; order Flavobacteriales; family Weeksellaceae; genus Chryseobacterium; species Chryseobacterium sp. JJR-5R. Next base: position 3,272,889 of record NZ_CP139137.1, on the reverse strand, counting down.
ACTGGGTTCCAGTTCCAATTCCCGGTTTTGAATCTCGATTCGTCATATCTAATAAAGGCAGGGTAAAACGCTTAAGTGGGTGGATTACAAAAGGAAGGGTTATGTTTTTGCAGGAAAAAGTATTATCCCAAAAATTGATTATAAATAATGAAAGAACGTATTCTCTATCCTGTACATTAAGTAATGAAGGAAAATATGTTAAGGTTGTAATGAGTAAATTGCTCTATTTCTGTTTTGTAGAAAAGTTTGATTTATCAGATAGAAATTTGATGATTGTAAATCAGAGTAATCCTTTGTGGAATATTGATCTGTCAAAACTCTCACTGCATCCGGCTAATTATGTGCTGAAAAAAAAAGTATAGAAATTGTGACAGACCTGACTTTCATTCCAGGTATAAGAAATAAAATCTCACAAAACGATAATTTATTCAATTGAAAAGCGGTATCGAATTTCGTGGCGAAATATTTAGACTAAATGGAGAGATTGCAGTCAATTTTTATAGATAAGATGTAATAATCCCTGTTTGATAATTGTCTTAAATTTAAATCATATAAACTAAAATGTATGTTTTATGCCAAAAATCAAATTAATTTTTAAACTAGGATCTAAAGAAAAATTATTACTAATTTTTCTATTTAGCTTTTCCTTCGCACAAAGTTTTGCGCAAACATTTGAAGTAAGTTATTCCCCGTCAGTATATGATGATAACTTTACGGGAAATGTAATTGTTTACCTCTCGAAATATAATCAAGAACCAAAAAATGGCGCTATTGGAGTTGATCTATTTCCCTGTTTTCGAAAATCAGTTAAAAATCTAAAAGCTGGAGATTCTTTTCTAATCGGCGATGATGCAGTTTCTTACCCTAAAACTCTTTCAGACATTGAGCGCGGAGAGTATTATGTACAAATTGTTTGGGACAGAAATCTTGGTGGAAGGCAGATTTCAGAAAGTGCCGGGAATTTATTTAGTAAAAGTAGAAAGATAATATTGACCAAAAATTATTCTGAAATCATTAAAATTAGCGCTACAGAAATTGTTCCGGCAAAAACTTTTACCAGTACCCAGTATGTGAAAGAACTGAAAGTGCCATCTGTTTTACTGAGCAATTTTCAAAGAACACCAATGACAGTAGATGCCGCGGTGGTTTTACCTGTAGAATATTTTACAGAACCAAACAGCAAGTTCCCTGTTTTATTTACAATTTTTGGCTATGGAGCAGATTATCATTACTTTTCCGGAAGTAATCTACCAACGACCCCACTTGAAAATATTCCTGTTATAAAAGTTTTTCTGGATGGCAATTGCAAATTAGGACATTCTGTGTATGCTAACAGCGATAATAACGGACCTTGGGGAGAAGCTTTAGTAAAAGAATTTATACCCATTTTGGAAAAGAGCTATAGATGTAATGGTGCAAGACTGCTTACCGGTCATAGCAGTGGCGGTTGGTCTTCCTTATGGCTTCAGACCCATTACCCAAAGATATTTGCTGCTTGTTTCGCCAGTTCGCCAGATCCTGTAAATTTCGAAAATTTTCAAAAAATAAATTTATACAGTGATGTAAATATGTTTTATGAAAATGATCTCACCCCGAGGTTATTATCTTCAGTTGCAGGAAATATTCCCTGGATGAAAATGAAAGATATTTTTCAAATCGAAAATGTAATTTATCGCGGCGAGCAACTCAATTCTTTTAATTCTGTTTTTAGTAAGAAAGGGAGAGATGGATCGCCTGAAAGATTGTGTGATCCAATCACAGGAAATATTGATAAGTCTGTATTTGCAAACTGGAAAAAATATGATATTGCTGCCTTTTTAAAGGAAAACTGGACATCTTTAAAGAATGATTTAGACGGTAAAGTAAGGGTTGCAGTGGGTAATCAAGACAATTTCTTTTTAGATAAATCTGTTTACGCTTTAGAAACGGAAATGAAAAAACTGAATTCAAATTTTAAATTTGCTTACTATCCCGGAGATCATTTTACAGCATCTACTCCGGAATACAGAAAAGACGGAAATATATTTTTAAAGGAAAAATATCTGGAATGGCTTAAAAAATATCCTCAAAAGTAATCAAAATCAAGGTGTTTCGCCTTTTGTTGATATTCATCAAAATAATCAAATCCCATAATGGATGTTAAAGCTGATAACAATAAGTATTTTTGTCATCATGTTTTTAAATTGTGCGAACTTCTCACAACCCACTTCCTGTATTGATAACAGTACTTATGATCTCATTGATATTACTGCGTTTTATTCTTTCGTCATGACGGATGACCCATATTTAGACAATCTGAGTGCAACGTTAAATAATAAAAATAGAGGATTGAAGTTTTATAAAAATGGTTATAGATTACTAATTATCCCTATACTAAAAATGCAGTAAATACTGTATAAAAAACGCAGTTGTCAAAATATTATACCGCCACGTACAGTGTAATCTTTCCTAAAAACCGGATCATTTAAAAATATAGTTTTTAAATTTGGAAGACAATGAAAAACAGTAAATTTTCAGAAGTTCAGATCATTAAGATTTTATCTGATCAAAATCAAGGGAAAACGGTGAACGAGATTTGCCGGGAACACGGTATCAGCTAACCCACATTTTATAAATGGAAGAGCAAATATGGCGGTTTGGATGTTGGGCAACTCTCGAAGATGAAAGAACTTAAAAAGGAACTTTCTCAACACAAAAAAAACGTAGCGGAACTTACTCTTGAAAATGTGGTGATGAAAGATGTAATCTCTGGTTCGTGGATTTTTTCCTGTTCGGGTGTAAGTTTTAAATTGACATTCCCTGGAAAGCTACCTTCCCCAAATTCTTCGTACTCTTTGCGCCATTTGTAAAGTAGTGTGACTGCGATTCCCAGTTCTCGTGCGAGTTCTGAGATATTACTCCGCTCATTGCTCAAGTGAACGGCTTTGGTCTCAAAAGCAGGATCGTAGGTTTTTCGCTCTCGTTTCATAAAGTAAAATTAAGGTTTTATGCTTAACTTTTACTGGACGCTAAATTAGTAGATCCACTATTTTCCTGAATATAATCATGGTTTGATACAGATTGATAGGAACTCAAAATATAAATGACGTAAATTACAGATTTGATGAAATCGTAACCTTTAATAATGATGGTAAAATTCTTCAAACAGATGATTTCACAAATCAAGAACAACTTTTAAAACCCTGCTAAAACAATGGGAAGAATGAAGTTTCTGTCAGTTCAGATTAACCGGGCTGTCATAAATTTTTAGGCTGCAAAAGGTACAGAGATTTACACAGCAAATTTTCATCAGATGTCCGTTTTGTAAAAGCAAGCGCCGAAAAATGTAAACATTTCAACGCTTACTTAAGCAGTCAACTCTGGAGGTCATCAATATCCAGAGTTTCTTATTCAGATTATAAAAACGAACTATTGTGCCCGTTTTCTTTCCTCTTCACTGGCAGTGGTACGGGTTCTGGAAGCCGCCACATTTTTACCCAAGCGGTACAGCAGGCTGAAGGTGACAAACCGGCTTTCCACTTGGTGGAAGAAGCTGCTTTGCTGGTCCTGGTAATTGATCTTCACAAAATTATTATTGGTGTTGAAGATATCGCTTACGGCCAGCCGAAGGGTACCCTTTCCGCCGAAAGCATTCATCCTGATCCCTGCATCCACCTGCGAATTGGAACGGGCTCTGTAAATCCCCTGAATTCCGGGCCCGTTGTAGGTTCCGTTGATTTCCGCTTTTAATCCTTTTTCTTTATTAATGGTAAAAGACTGGCTCAGCGTACCGGAAAATGAAGGAAGGTGATAATCATAAGATCCGGATAAATATGCAGACTTTTCCCTTTGCAGATAGAAATCTGCCAATACATTGATGTCCCACCACGATGCAGGCTGGAAAGGTGCTGATAAACGGAGGCCTGCGATTACGCTTAATCCCAGATTGGCCTGCGTGCCGTAATAGATCTTGGTCTGGTTATCCTGCACATTGATATTGGTGAAAACATCATGGGTAAGGGTATAATAAGCCGTCACATTATATTTCTGTTTATACGTATAGCCTAATTCAACATTGTGGACAAAAGCCGGCTGCAGCGCAGGGTTGCCGACATACACACTGTAAGGCGACGAAAACCGTTTTGCCGGATTCAGGCGGCTGTATTCCGGGCGCTCGATACGGTAGGCATAATTAAGCTGGAACTCATGATCGTCATTCAGTTTGTACTGAACGAATAAAGTAGGGAACAGTTTAAAATAATTCCTTTTGTTCATCTGATTAAGGGTGATGGAATAACCGTTGGTACGGGTCAGCTCACCACGCAGGCCTCCCTGCAGAATCCATTTTCCCAGAGTTCCCGATACGCTGGTATAGACCGCTGCGGTATGTTCCCGGTATTTAAAATGATTATTATTGGCTTCCACAGCGGTGAATACTGATCCGTCACGGTTAAAATAGTCAAATATATTGGTGCTTTGGGTGCTGCTGTACCTGATGCCCGAGCTTACATCCATGCCTTTGCCGGTTTTAAAATGATAATCGGCTTTTCCCGAAAAAATCCCGATCTGCTGTGAACTGGGTGTATAGATATGGAAGGCATTGGCAGTCCGGGTTCCGTCAGGGAGAAATGAAGCATTATCCGCAAAAGATTTGATGCCGGTCCGGTAAGGTGAGTAATCCACATCGATATTCAGGCTGCTTTTTGCGGAATCAAGCTTCAGGTTATAATTGAGATTATAAGTATACTGATTCCCGAATGTGGAAGCATAATTGTCTGTATTCAGAATAGAATCCAGCTTCATGGCCTGATCGGTAATCCGGGTTACGGGATGCCCTTCAGATCCGCCTTTCCTGTTGTTTCCGGTGATAAGGAACCCTAAGACCTGGTTATCGGCAACCTGATAATCTATACCCAGACGGTATGCATGGTTGTCAGAGTCAACAGCAGTGCGGTTCATGCCGCTCCATAACGAGTTCCCGTAATTGATGAAAATATTGTGGTCCTGAAAATTATGGCGGTGGATAAAGCCATAGCTTCCGTAAACATTCCATCTGTTTTTGCGATAGTTAAAGGTGGCATTCCCGGTATAGCCGGTGTAGGTGCCCTGAGTCAGGCCGCTGTTCAGGCTTAGGTTAAAGCCTTGTTTTTTGGATTTTTTAGTTAAGATATTAATTACCGAAGCCCCTTCCGCATCAAACCGGGCAGGCGGATTAGAGAAAATCTCAATTTGGGCTACCTGGTCAGACGGCATTCCCTGGAGATAATGAGACAGGTCGTCCCCGGATAGCTGTAACGGTTTGCCATCCAGATAAATCCGGACATTTTTACGGTTGGCAGTCACCGAATTGTCCGTGCCCACCTGAACGCCAGGTGTTTTGGTCAGGGCTTCCCAGGCACTTCCGCCGGAAGCCGTAATGCTGTTTTCCACATTAAAGCTGACGCGGTCGATCTTCCTTTCAATCAGCGGTTTTCGTTGTGTGATGGTAACTTCCTGCAATACATGCTCGCTTTTCTTCATGGTGATCACCAACACCAACTGTTCTTCCGGAACCTGTACAGCCATTTCTACAGGCTGGTATCCCGTTAGTGTTGCTGTCAGTGTATAGCTTCCGGGATCCGGCAGGCTCATACTGAAATTTCCCAGATCGGAAAAGGCAGACGCCACTTGTTTATGATCCTTTAATAAAGTTACCGTTACGGCATCCAGCAGGTGGCCTTCGGCATCTTTTACTTTCCCTTTCAATAAGATCTGCGCCTGTGTAATTCCTGAAACAAGCATCAGGATAAATAAAATGGTATTTTTCATACCGCAAACCTACTGCAAGCCTATGTTAAGGCCGGTTAAGCGAGGTTAAATATCATAAACCAAGGTTAATTAAGGTTAAATCTTAAAACAGAATTATTTTAAATGCATAATTATGATGAAATTAGCATCATGAAATGGCTTTCAAACCGGTATACCTATCCGCTCGTAGCGCTTGCGATCATCGCCAGCATCGGCCTTCAGTCGGCATGGCTGATCCAGCTGTTCCGTGCCCAGCAGGTTCAGGTAAAACGGGATCTGGACCAGGCCGTGGAGAATGCTGCGCGGATGAGCGAATACCTCAGCATCGCCCCCGGGCACGAAAACAAGAATAACTTCCGGAATTTTTTCCTGTCAACGGAATGGCTGCAGTTCAAGCAGGCGTATACCGGGATGCATCATCTGGGCATCTCCAGCCGTTTTGAATCTGATATTAAGGATGACAGCACCCGGATCAGTATCACTTTGCGCATCGCCAATCAAAGGTCCGGACGAAGCAAAGCCAGGGTGATCTCCATGTTTGACGATGGGGAAACCATAGAATCCATCAAGGCGGCTGACAAAAAAGATCTCCGGCGGATGGACAGCTTGGTCAGGCTGGAATGCCGGCGCCAAAACATTCAGGTAAAAGGTTTTCATCTTTTGTACGATTATAAAACCGGCAAGCCTGAATCTAAGGAAATCTGGGCCCGCGCCCGGACTGCGGATTATCAAAGCAGGCATTTCGGGTATAACCTTAATTTTTTCATCCATACGTATCAGTTCGTGGTGCCCTCCATTACCGAAGTGGTCCTTTACCGGATGCGGTATTATCTGGTTTCTTCGCTGCTGATGATCCTGCTTACAGGGCTGGCCTTTTGGTTCCTCTTCAAAGTAATGCGGAGCCAGCGGCTGTATACGGATGCACGGCTCGCCTTTACCGGTAACATGACCCATGAGTTGAAAACCCCTGTAGCGGTCATTGAAGCAGCATTGGATGCCATTACCCGGTACCAGCTGATGAATGACCCGGTAAAACTGGAAAATTACATCACCATCAGCAAGTCTGAAATCAAACGACTGAACCTGATGATTGATAAAGTCCTGAACCTGGAACAGCTGGACAACGGGGAAATTAACCTGCGGCCTGAGCTCTATGACGTACAGCAGGGACTTGAAAGCGTAGTATCCTCTATGCGTCTTCGCAATACCGCGAAAAATGTTATCATTCATTATTTCCCGTCTGAAGAACCCTGTTTTGTGGATGGAGACCCTATGCATCTAACGAATGTCTTTTATAATCTGATCGATAACGGAATCAAATACAGCGGCCCTGAAGCATTGATCACACTTACCTGCGAGCCGGCCGATGACCGTATCATTGTCACGGTTCAGGATAACGGGCCCGGGATTCCTAAAATGTATCATAACCGTATTTTTGAACGCTTTTTCAGGATTCCCGAAAATCTGGATATCCATACGGTGAAGGGCACGGGACTGGGTCTTCATTATGTGAAACAGATCATTATGAAACACGGGGGTAATATCACGGTGTCCGGGGAGCCGGGAACCGGAAGTTTATTTATTATTAATTTGCCTGCATACCATGAAATATAAAGTACTTTATGCCGAGGATGAACCTACCCTGGCGGAAATTATCAGCGACGGCCTTAAAAGCAGCGGCTATGATGTTGAAGTGGCCTCAGACGGGCAGACGGCCCTGCAGCTTTTTGAATCCGGAACACCGGATATATGTGTCCTGGACATTATGATGCCCGTAAAAGACGGGTACACCCTTGCAGAAGATATCCGCAGGCTGAACAGTACAGTCCCTATTATTTTTCTGAGCGCAAAATCCTTGAGTGAAGATGTGATAAAAGGATTTGGAAGCGGAGGTAACGATTACCTTAAAAAACCATTTAATATGGGAGAATTACTGGTGCGTATGGAAGCTTTACTGACGCGTTTCGGAAATCCTTCATTACAGTATGCACCATCATCCAACCGGAAGATATTCGGGAACTGTACCCTGGATACGGTAAGCCAGGAATTAATCACGCCCGAGGGGCAGTACAGGATTTCATACAAGGAAACAGCAATTCTGGAAATGCTGCTGGAACACCGCAACACTTTATTATACAAACAGGAAACCCTGATTAAAATCTGGGGAGATGACAGCTACTATAATGCCCGGAGCATGGATGTCTTCATGTCCCACCTGCGAAAAATGCTTAAGGATGACCCGAAGGTAGAGCTGATGAGCATCAGAGGAGCCGGTTACAAACTGATCTTCTAATATTTTAAGCACTGGCCAATAGTCTGTTCTCAATCGACTGTACATTCATTTTAGGTAAGCTGACTGCTTTCCGATAATCTTCTTTTTTCGGTACTACCTTATGATTTTAATCTCTCAATGCCCATCCTTTGGCTGCTAAGCAGATCAGTCAGGTGTTTTTTTATTTTCTTCCGATTTTGAAGCGGTCAGCATGCTGTATTGGATTCCGTGTCTTTATCGATTTCAAAAGAATTTTTCCTTCATCCAGGGCAATGATCAGTTTAGTAAAAATCATAAGCCACCATCTGTACATTTGCCTGAGCCTTTTATTTCAGGATCAGAGATCATAATAAAGTAATAATATTTGCAGTAAAATATTTTATTTTCGATAAGTTTGACTTAATTATTTTTCATCATGAATTAAAATGAATACTGAGCTGTAATAACCATCACTATATTTTATGTTTTTGAAACCATTGAATGAGAGCCGCAGGCTGCGCTATTTTAGTTTTTTCTATCTGTATGTGATGCAGGGCATTCCTGCAGGTTTTGCGACAACGGCAATTTGCAATTATCTTGCCGGACAAGGAATACAGTCCCAGATTATCGGAACTTTTGCAGCGATAGTGGGGATACCCTGGATTATTCAGATTATTTGGGGCCCGATTATAGACCGTTACCAATATTCTGTTATTGGACATCGGAAGCAATGGCTCGTCCTTACGCAGGCAGTGGCAGGTATGGCATCATTATCTCTTCTGTTGGTGGATGATCCGATAAAAGAAATAAGTTTACTGACCATTGTTTTTTTTATTCACAGCGTTTTCGCTTCAATACAGGATGCCAGCGCAGATGCGATCGCAATTGATGTTACCCCTGAGAATGAACGCGGAAGAGTGAATGCTTTTATGAGGGGAGGTTTTTTAATAGGTTATGCCGTGGGATCGGCTGCCCTGTCATGGATGATGCATACGCATGGTTACCATGCAGCAGTTGGGCTGCAGTCTTTTATTTTAATCGTATTAACTGTCGTTACCTACATAATAAAACTTGATAAAAAAGATTCGTTATTACCCTCTTTTAAGAAAAAAGAAAGCGATACAATGATCGGTACTAAAGATTCTGAATCAAATCCGTCATTACGCCTGTTGTTTACGGAATTATATAAAGGCGTTACGGCCAGGCAAAATTTCTCCCTTTTCTGTATAATTCTTTTAGTGTATATGCTGATCAGTTTTTTTATCGGAGGATATTCATATTACATTATTCACGACCTCCATTGGTCAGATAAAGAAGTTTCTATATTACAAGGAGCTTGGGGCAGCATCTTAACATTGCTGATCATATTTATAGGAGGTGTCCTTTCTGATTATATAGGATCTTCAAAATTAATGCGCATGGTAATGTTGGGCATCGGCTGCTACCTGATTATCATGAACAGCCTTTTTTCTTTCTGGCATAGTAAAGCTTTAACAACTTCCGGTCTCATACTGTGGAATTTTGCGGATCCCCTGTTCAGCGTAGCTACATTTCCTTTATTAATGAATATGTGCCGGCTTAAGGTGCAGGGCTCACAATTTACAGCCTATATGGCATTAATTAATTTCAGCGGCATTGTGGGAGGGTATGCCATAGGCTGGGCACAGACTTTTGTAAAAGTCTATTGGTTGGGGTTATTCAGTGGAATTGTAATTATAACAGCCTTAATTTATTTGCAAATCAAAAATAAACATTCTGTACTGTAAAATTTAAGGAAAAAATACACGAGCCACTCATTTAAGAAGAGATAGCCTGGAATAAATAACAATCTCAAAAAACGATAAATCAATACTTTAAAAGAGGCGGTGAGTAAAAGATAGATTGAAAAAAAATTATATACATATTTTCAGTTCCTGTATCCACGATCAACTATGATAGATAACAAAAGCCAAAGCCGTTTCAAATGAAGCAGCTTTCTTTAAACCTGAATTAAATGATATATCCTTTAAATGACCTTAAAGGAAAATGCTGCTTAATATTACAATTGATTAATATATTGAATGGTTTCATTCAGAAGATTGCATGATACTATGATAAATTTCGGCAGATCTGCAACAGAGGATCATGTACCGGCAAATTATCTTATATTTACATCCTGAGTTTAATAGAACAGCCATGCTTCCGTATCCATTACCAATACTACTATCAATGAAATTTTACACGAAACCGATTATACCCTACAGGAAAGCAATTCTTCAACTATGCCTATTCGCTTTTTTGATGTTCACCAGCATAGAATTTGTGTATGCCCAGGAAAACAAATTATTTAACCCGGCGGCTGCCAAACCGCAGTTAGGCTTACCACAAACCAAAGTGATGGTGCTGGGAATTTCTCATCTTGATGCCGCTTCCGGCAAATTCCAGGTAGCCTGGCTGGAACCTCTCTTATGCCGCCTGCGCGCTTATAATCCCCAGGTTATTCTCACTGAAGCATTGCCCGGCGAACAAGTGATGGGACTTGATGCGTATGCAGCCTACCACGGTGATGCAGGCAAGTATGCAGGTCCCACCCTGGAAATGGCAAAGACAGCCCAGACAGAACTTTGTATGAGTGCAGCTCAGGCGTTAGTAAAAGCCGACAGCTTAGCCCAAAAAAAAGAGCTGAACCCGATTCAGCGGAGATACTTAGCGGCTTTGTTTGTAGCTGCTGCCGAACCTTTCTCTGCCACTGTCCAGTGGATGCGTCTGGGTACCGCTGACCGGATAGCCCAGGACGGTATTTCACCCTCGCTGGTTAAGCGTCTGAATCGATTTGCCGAGCTTCGCAGTGAATTGTCATCCATTGCGGCCCGCCTGGCTGCCGATATTCGTCTGGAGCGTGTATATGGAGCAGGTGACCATGCCAGCGATGTAGTGCTGCCTGATCATACCGACATGCAAAATGCCGTAAATGCAGAACCGGGTCTTAAAGACTTATTCAACCATAATACAGCGGCCTTTCACGCCATGCCGGAAGACACTATGAAACTTGGGTCCGCTTCCCAGGTGATGCCTGTGCTCAAATGGAAGAATTCATCCCGTTTTGCCGAGCTGGATGCCGATGCGCAGTGGTTTTCAATGCTTCGAAGCGTCAGGATGGGCCGTGTCGGCCGTCAGCGTGTTGCGGCATGGGAAGCTCAGAATTTACAAATGGCAGTAGCGATACGGGAAGCAACCGCTCCGATTGCGGGAGGCCGTGCTTTACTGGTAGTGGGTGCAGCTCATAAACCATTTATTGAAGCTTACTTAAGGATGTTTACAGATATTGAGGTGGTTTCAGTGCCTGACCTGCTTGATTCAGTTCCGGCCGGGTGTTCTTATTGATCTGCAGCAAATGCTTCACCGGCTTTTCCTTATACTTATTATCTGATGGTAATTTTTAAGAAGAAAAAAAAAGCAAAATAGACAGATCAGAACTTTGGTGTTCTTATTCATTATACGCTGAATGATGAAAAAATCTGCATAGCCATATGAGGTTGTCTTGCTTTTCATCCTGTACGATGAAGATATAGGTAGAATAAGTGGCATTTTATTTGAACACAGAGTTTCCGCAGAATATTTTGTTCAAAACCTGAATAATATTTTCCGTTTATGTAAGATATTTTTAATCACTGGGCATTTGCCATCATATAATTCTCAAAGGCATGGCCCCTATTTTGTCTTATCTATTAAGATGCAGCCAAACAATGCATAAATATGAATAAAAATATAAGAATTGCAGTTGTAGGTGCAGGCGTGTCAGGCCTTTATATGGCTAAGCTGTTACTGGATAAAGGTTATGCGGTAACAGTTTTTGAAGCTAAAAACTGCATCGGCGGCAGAATCAAAACGGGCATAATGGAAGATCAGGTTATAGATCTTGGAGGGCACTGGATACATAAAACAGGTGAATCATCAAACGCTCTGCTTTCGGTCATAGACCAATCCCAAGAACCTTATTCGATAGATGATGATGATACTTATATAACAAAAATGGGAGCCGGAGACAGAAAGGTTCTAGGCAGGCCCTTCATTGTTGAACAGTTTATTCAACATGTAAAAGAGAATGACTTTAAAGCGGATCAGCCTCTTATAAAAACCGTCACGGAATTTTCCCGAAGCAGTGTACTTCTTGACTTTATAAATTCTTCCATAGCAGACCACGGGTCTTCATGCCATGTTTTTTCAACGGTGAAATTTAAAGAATTGATTTCTTCTGAAAGCACCGAACATCATGAACTTGAAAACAAAACAATGTCAGAATTTATTCATGAGTACTTTTCCGTAATTCCCAGGGAATCCATATTACTTTCCACACCTGTGCTTGCAGTGGAGTATGAGCATAATAAAGTTAGTGTAATAACAGAAACTACGGAACTCCAGTTCAATAAGGTTATTATAAGCGTTCCGATCTCTCAGCTTAAGAATAATAAAATCAGATTTAATCCTCCGCTGCCGGAGAGAAAATTAAGTGCATTTCAAAAAATCGGCATGGGCTATGGAGTTAAAATGTTTTTGTTTTTCAAAAGCAGCATCCTTCCTGAGGTCACTTTCAATCGAAAGTTTGCACCCTATTATATTCAGAAGAAGATGGGTGCTCAATATGTTGTCATATCGCTTATCATGGGTGAATTTATGAATTCTTACACCAAAAATAAGGAGGAGCACACAAAATGTATTCTAAGGGAACTTTCTGAAATCAGCGGCAAGGAGGTGGATTTGTTTTTGGAGAACTCGATTTTTTATGACTGGACCGAAGAACCTTTTATTGAAGGGACCTACAGTTATCCGGTTGCAGGTATCGGCTCTGCGCGTGAAATTGCTTCAGAACCTGTTCAGGACACCGTCTTTTTTATTGGAGAAGCAATGAATACGGAATCTGCTCATGCTTCGATAAACGGAGCTATGGACACATCATATCGTCTTGGCTTACAATTCTGAGGCAGATTGTCTTTTCACATAATCATTCAAAAACAAACACAATGGTTTGGTGGATCTGATGATTTTGCCGCTCTTTTCAATTTAAGAGGCAGTCAGCTAAAAAAAAGATGATGGTCATTCATTCTGTATTTTTCAAAAAACAACATGATGGCTGTTAAAATCTGGCAATGAAAAAATATTCACGGCCTGGCTTACAGATTCAGCAATCATTTCAATATAATTCTTATCCAGTTCATCCGAATATCTAAATAGAAAGGCTCATAATTTACAGGCAGTGGATTGTCACAGAGATATTTGAAGATTAACGGATTTATTCTGAATGTCAGATGAAAGTGGCTTTAACAAAATAATTTGTCAGCCTTATGATAAAAAAGTATTTTAGTCGTATGAAAATTTATACAAAGACAGGAGATAAAGGCCAGACTGCCCTGTATGGCGGGACGAGGGTTTCAAAAGCCAGCGCAAGGGTAGACAGCTACGGCAATATAGACGAGTTAAATTCATTTATCGGAATTGCCAAAAGCCACATCGAAGATGAAGAAGTACTGAAACAACTTAAGAAAATCCAGTTCGATTTATTTACCGTAGGGTCCGAGGCTGCCACACCCGTTGATAAACTGATGCTGGCCAATGGGAAATCCCGCCTCCCGCTGATCATTTCCGATACCGAAATTGAAGCACTGGAAAACTGGATGGACGCTTTTGAAGAACAGCTGGAGCCGTTGCAGTATTTTATTTTGCCGGGCGGAGGAAAAGCGGCAACGTTTTTACACGCTGCCAGAACCATCTGCAGAAGGGCGGAGCGATCGCTGGTCTTCTTAAATGAATCAGAAGAAGTGCGTCCTGAGCTGATTAAATATTTAAACCGACTGTCAGACTATCTGTTTGTCCTGGCAAGGTACATTTCAAAAATCAACAGCGAACCGGAAGAATACTGGAACCCGAATGAAAGATAAAGATAAAGTACTGCTGTTCATCAACGGAGATCCTCCGAAATCCTTTCCTGATGTGGAACATTACGGCTTGATTGCCTGTACGGACGGTGCTTTTCACTACCTGAAAAACTTAGGATTTCCTTTGGATAAGCTTGATTTCATTTCCGGGGATTTTGATTCGCATTCCGGGAAAGATGAAGATGTGTATGCCGAAAAATTCATCTATACGCCGGACCAGGATAAAACAGATTTCCAGAAAGCCCTGGAAATTATCGCTGAAAAAGGTTTTGTACAGGTGGATGTATTGGGCGGAAGCGGGGGAGAACAGGATCATTTTTTGGGAAATCTGACGGTGGCTTATGTATTTAAGGAAAATTTAGACATCAAATTTTATGATGAGTTTTCTGAATATTACTTTCTTCCCAGAAAAATTACGGTTAAAAATACAAAAGGTAAACTCGTCTCTTTATACCCTTTTCCCATCGCTGAAAGCATCACCACACAGGGGCTGAACTGGGGGCTAACCCATGGGAATCTGAGCATTACCTCAAGAATCGGGACCCGGAATTTTGCTGTGGAAGATGAGGTATCCATTGAATATGAAAAAGGCGATCTGATTCTATTCATAGGCAGGAAATAAGTCCGGAAATTCCATAGACGGCAACAATTTGAGTAATTTCAAATCTGTGAAAACTTTAAGAAAATTTAAAACTAAAAAATCAAACTTTTTTAGCAATTTTGCATTCTTAATTCACTTGTTTAGAAATGAAAATAAAATACTCGGAACTTATTGATCAGACATTGTATTTTCCAACAGAAGAATTCAATGTTTCTGAAAACAATTTGTTGTTTCACGATATTCCCCTGATGGATGTTGTTGAAAAGTTTGGAACCCCTTTAAAGGTAAGTTACCTCCCGAAAATTTCTCAGAATATTCAAAAAGCAAAAAGCTGGTTTAAAGAAGCTTTTGAAAAGACCGAATATAAAAAGAACTACACATACTGCTATTGTACAAAATCCAGCCATTTCAATTTTGTTATTGAAGAAGCGCTGAAGAATGATATTTCCATGGAGACATCTTCTGCGTACGACATGGATATTGTAAAAGCGCTTTATAAGAAAGGGAAAGTAGACAAAAACATTGAAGTGATCTGCAACGGATTCAAAACCGATGATTATCTGGCGAAAATTTCAGATATGATCAATAGCGGCTTTGAAAATATCACGCCGATCCTGGATAACTACCGCGAGCTGGACAAGCTTACGGAAAGCATCGACACCACTTTCGATATCGGCATCCGGATTGCTTCGGAAGAAGAACCGAAATTCGAGTTTTATACCTCAAGACTGGGGATCGGGTATAAGGATATCATCCCGTATTACAGCCAGAAGATTGCGGAGCACCCGAATGCAAGGCTGAAAATGCTCCATTTCTTCATTAATACCGGGATCAAAGACACGGCTTACTACTGGAATGAACTGTACAAATGCCTCCGGGTGTATGCACGCCTTAAGAAAATTGCCCCTGAAGTCAATTCCCTGAATATCGGCGGCGGTTTCCCGATCAAGACTTCACTGCAGTTTGATTACGACTACCAGTACATGGTAGAGGAAATCGTTTCCCAGATCAAGAAATTCTGTGAGGAAGAAGGGGTGGAAGAACCGAATATCTATACTGAATTCGGGAGTTTTACAGTAGGGGAAAGCGGGGCTAACATTTATAAGATTATCTCCCAGAAACGCCAGAACGACAGGGAAAAATGGAATATGATCGATTCCTCTTTCATGACCACGCTTCCGGATACCTGGGCGATTTCCAGGCACTTCATTATGCTTCCGCTGAACCGTTGGGAGGATACCTATGAAAGGGTATTCCTGGGCGGTCTGACGTGTGATTCCGATGATTATTATAACTCCGAACAGCATACCAATGCGATTTACCTGCCGGTTTTCAGTGATACCAAGCCCTTGTATATCGGGTTTTTCCATACCGGAGCCTATCAGGAAACCATCGGCGGTTACGGCGGGGTCCATCACTGCCTGATGCCTCAGCCGAGGCACATCCTGATCCAGAAAGATGAAAACGGGGATCTGCAGTATGAAATTTTCCGTGAGAAACAGGAGCCGGAAGACGTATTGAAGCTTCTTGGGTATTAATAAATATTGGTTATTGTCATAGCGAGGAGCGAGAGGGACGAAGCAATCTCATCAATAACAAAAATCAGATTAATCGGTTTTTAACCAAAACATACAAAGCAAAAGCTTTCAGATTCTGAGAGCTTTGCCTTTAAAAATATTTTGAAATTTTATCGAGTTCAAGTTCGGGGTAATCCGAAACCACTGTATCCGCCAGCGTGTAATCCTGGTTTTTGGAATGCGGGCTCCGGTATGCCGCGCAGAAGATCTTTGCCCGGTGCGCTGCCAGGATTCCGTTGGTAGAATCTTCAATTACCATACAGTTTTCAACAGGCTGTCCGGCCATTTCAGCCGCCAGCAGGAAAACCTCAGGATGGGGTTTGGATTCCTTTAAATCGGCACCGCTTATTTTTCCGCTGAAATATTTTTCCAGTCCGAATTTTTCAAAAACCATATTGATGGTGGTCATGGTGGCTGAAGAAGCCAGGATCAGCGTAATTCCGTTTTCGTAGTAATGTTCAATAAGTTCCTTAACGCCCGGGATCAGATCGAATTCATCATCGTTATAAAAATAATCCTTGAAATAATTCCTTTTGATTTCGGCAATATCTTCATAGGTCTGGTGGAGATTGAATTCAGCAATCAGGGTTTCACAGACCCTTTTTGTGGAAGCACCGGTGAAAGAAGTGTACATCCCTTCGGAAACGGCAATTTCCAGTTTCTCAAATGTTTTAAAATAAGCTTTTCTGTGCAAAGGTTCTGTATCTACAATAACGCCATCCATATCGAACAGCACAGCTTTTAATGACATATTTTGATTTTTTTACAAAGGTAATAATTTTGGATGGAAGCACAGAAACAGGCCGGAGGTTAAAATGATCCCGCCTGACTTTTTCCAATGGTAAGAACGATAACCTTTTGGGCAGCGTAAGAGCCGGATTATGGAAGTTCAAATAATGATGCCTCGTTGTAAAGAACTTACCGCTTCTGTTTTTCTGCCCGTCCTCTTTTTCCCAACTTCTTCGTATCTTTGCCGAAATCATTTAATTTTAAATACAACATGAAAACATACGCAGGAATTCCTGAAGAAAATGCATCATTGGAAAACGCAAAGGTAATGCTGGTAACCGTTCCTTATGACGGAACCTCAACCTGGGGAAAAGGAGCAGACAAAGGTCCGCAGCTTTTCCTGGATGCCTCTGAAAACATGGAGCTTTATGATATCGAGACCCAGACTGAGCCTTATCTTGAAGGCGTATATCTGGCGGGCGAAATTTCTGAAAATGAGACGCCTGAAGCCATGACTGAAGCGGTGTATCGGAAAACAAAAGAGCTTTTAGATAATGACGGCAAACTGTTTACCCTTTTCGGAGGTGAGCACTCCGTATCTATCGGTTCCATCCGTGCGGTAGGGGAGAAATATGATAACCTGACGGTTCTTCAGTTGGATGCCCATACTGATTTGCGCCCTGAATTCCACGGGTCGACCTCCAACCATGCGTGTGCGGTTTTTGAAGCCAATCAGAAACATAACCTGGTGCAGGTGGGAATCCGTTCCATGGATGTTGAAGAAGCTGAATATCTGCCGGAAGGAAGGGTATTTTTCGCCCATGAGATCGCCAATAATGAAAACTGGGTAAATGATGTGCTGGAAAAAGTTTCAGGAAACGTGTATATTACCATTGACCTGGATGCTTTTGACCCTTCCATTGCGCCGTCAACCGGAACTCCTGAGCCGGGCGGTTTACAATGGTACCCGACCTTGGAACTGTTAAGGAAAGTATTTGAAAAATGTAATGTAGTCGCATTTGACATTGTTGAACTGATGGATTCGCCAATGGCAAAACCAAGTGCATTCCTGGCGGCAAAGCTGTATTATAAAATGCTTGCCTATTATCATATCTATAACAATAATTAAAATTCCGCAGGATCCGGATTTTTTCTGCCGTATATTCTTTGGAAATTTGTGAAACAAAAACGTATCCCATGTCTACACAGAGCCAGATAGATTATCACAGAATTTCCAGGGCAATAGCCTATATCCAAAGCAATTTTAAAATGCAGCCGGGCCTGGATGAAGTGGCGGAACAGATTAATCTGAGCCCGGCCCATTTCCAGAAGATGTTTTCTGACTGGGCAGGAACCAGCCCTAAGAAATTCCTGCAGTTCATCAGCATTGAACATGCGAAGGGTTTGTTAAAAGAAGAAAAAGCAAGCTTGTTTGATGCCGCTTATGAAACAGGCCTGTCGAGTACCAGCAGACTGTATGATCTGTTTGTCAAAATCGAAGGCATGTCTCCGGCAGAATATAAAAACGGAGGCAAGAACCTCCGTATTCAATACAGCTTTTCAGAAAGCCCTTTTGGAAACGTAATCACGGCTTCCACTGAAAAAGGGATCTGTTACATGGCTTTTGAAGATGATAAGGAAACGGCATTGGGAAATTTAAAACTTAGATTTCCCAATGCTTCTTTTTTTGAGGGACAGGATGATCTTCAGCAAAATGCACTGTCCATTTTTAATAAAGACTGGACGGAACTGAATACGGTCAGGCTCCATTTAAAAGGCACGGCTTTTCAATTGAAGGTCTGGGAAAGCCTGCTGGCCATTCCGATGGGAAAATTGTCAACCTATGGTAATTTAGCCGGGAAAATAGGGCACTCCAAAGCCTCCAGAGCTGTCGGAACAGCCATCGGCAGCAATCCTATAGCCTTTTTGATTCCGTGCCACCGGGTAATACAGTCTTCGGGAAATCTTGGGGGATATAGGTGGGGAAACGAAAGGAAACAGATGATGATCGGATGGGAAAGTTCACAAGTTTATTCTGAAAATTCTCTTTTATTTTAACTGGTCAATAAATAATATGCTTACAAAGATACAAAGGGATATTTGTATTATCGAATACCGAAAGTTTCCATTAATTGCCTATGATAAGGAAACAGATACAGAAGTATATTATTATCCTGAATATGACTATTTTTATTGGATAAAGCCTGAAAAACAATCTTCTAAAAGACTAATTTCAGAGTTGATTAAACTTTTGGAAAAACTCAGATTAGAAAATCTGATATTCCTTGGTGCCGATAATAAACCTTGGATTTCGAAATTTATTTCAAACAGAAATAAAAAACCCTTACTAAAAACCATTGAATATTTTAAATCTCATAAGATAAATAACAAGTTTAATGGTGGTGTTTTAATGGATTTAAAAGATCTGAAAGAATTCTTACCTCATTTTTATACGATAACAAAATGTGACGGAGGATTCTTGGATTATTATTTTATGGATAAAAAACAAAATATTATTTTTTATCTTCATTATCGCGGTGAGATTAAAGTACATCCGTTAAATAATATGATAAATAAAAAATTTCTTGAAATAATAAAAGAAATGAAATTCGTTGATTCTTTCCGGGAAGATACAGACAGAATCTGATTTTTAGGACTCAAATATATAATGCAATGTTAAATTTATTCGAAGATATATCAGATTACCCTCTAAATATTCTGCCCAAAGACGGAACCGCTTTGTATTACGGAAAAGTTTTCACCAAAGAAAAGCTGGGCATGTACTATGATTATCTATTAAATCAGATTCCGTGGGAACATGATGAAGCTCTGATTTTCGGGAAACTGATTTTAACCAAAAGAAAAGTCGCATGGTTCGGGGAAAAACCCTTTGAATATACCTATTCCAAAAGGACGAAACAGGCCAAAATCTGGACCTCTGAATTACTGGAACTCAAGCAGAAGTGCGAAGTGCTTACCGGTGAAACCTACAATTCCTGCCTTTTGAATTTGTACCATGACGGCAGCGAGGGAATGGCCTATCACAGCGATGCTGAAAAGGACCTGAAAAAACATGGTGCTATTGCTTCCCTGAGCTTCGGGGCGGAAAGGAAATTTTTGTTCAAACATAAAGCAACCCGGGAAAAAGCAGAAATATTCCTGGAAAACGGAAGCCTGCTGGTGATGAAGGGAATTACCCAGGACCATTGGCTGCACCGGCTTCCACCCACGGCAAAGATAAAAACGCCGAGGATCAACCTGACGTTCAGAACAATTGAGGAATCGTGTTCAGGATAACGATTACCGCTCTGCCTGTCATTCTGTAGGAATTTATTACTAGAAATTAGAAAATTTTGCTGAGGTTCATACGGAATAAGAGACCGCACATCTCAAGTCTTGCAAATAAAAAAGCTGTTCAGTTAATCTGAACAGCTTTTTTATTTTATTTCAAAACCTCAGCTTCAATCGTACTGTCTTCAAAAATCCTGATGAATGCTTTTGTATAATCTTCCTTGGCGGCAAAATTGGGATTGTCCATGAATTTCTGCGGATTGATCGTGAAAAGCGGAAACCAGGTTGAAGAAATCTGGATCTGGATTTTATGTCCTTTTTTAAATGTATGCATAACATCCTGTAGCCTGAAGTTCACCGCTGTTTTTTGGTTCGGGACCAATGCTTCAGCTTTTTCCCTGGAATTCCTGAACCTTGCAGGCATGATTTCGCTTCTGACCATCTGGTGGTAATTTCCGTACACAACGCCTTCTTTTTTCTCAACAGGTTTAAAATCCTCAGGATAAACATCGATTAATTTTACGGCAAAATCGGCATCGGTGGAAGTGGAAGCGATATTTAACTTAGCCATGATTTCTCCCGCGAAAGTCATATCTTCTGTCAGGACATCGGTGGTAAACGTTAAGACGTCTGGCCGGCCTTCCGCAAACCTCTGGTCTTCGGACATATAATTTCGGGGCGTGAACCCGTTGAAATCTTTCAGGTTATCAGAACTTAACACGGGATTGTCCGGGTCGCTGTAATATTCAGAAAAGCCCTGCCCGGCAGAATTTTTCAATGTTTTTCCAGATAGATAAAAGTTCATTTTTTTAGCTTCCTTCGGAGGGTATGTGGCAAATTCCCGCCATTGTTTGGCACCGGTATCATACATCAAAGCTTCCGGTAAGCCTGCATCCTGTCTGGTATTTCCTTTCAGATAATGATTAAAAAATTTCGTTTCAATATTTTTCTGGTAATAAGTTGCGATGCTGTCCCCGAAATAAATCTGGTTATGGAAATGTTTTCCCTGCTCATAGGCCCACGCCCCGTGGGAGAAAGGCCCCATAACAATAGTGTTTTTAGCTTTGGGGCTTGTTTTTTCAATGGCTTTATAAATATTTAACGGCCCTGATAAATCTTCCGCATCAAACCATCCTCCAACTGTCATTACCGCGTGGTTCACGTTCTTCAGGTGGGGAAGAAGGCTTCTCTGCTGCCAGAATTCATCGTAATTGGTGTGGTTCATCATCTCGGTCATGAAAAAATTATCCTTGTAATATTTCTCATAGCCGTCTTTCAGTGTGCCCATGTCCCTGTAAAATTTCAGGCCGTCTTCGGAAGTCGTTTTGATCATAGAATCTGAGTACCAGGCTTTATTCTCCGGCTTTGTCTTCTGAACCCCGAAAACCGGAAATGTCCTGAAATAGCCTAACATAAACTTTCCGTTATGAAGGAAGTCATCATTCCAGAAATCTGAAATCGGGGCTTGCGGGGAAGAGGCTACCAAAGCGGGATGCTGTGACAGGACTCCTACAGCCGTGTAAAATCCGGGATAAGAAGTACCGTACTGCCCGACTTTTCCGTTATTGTCTTTGATATTTTTCAGAAGATATTCAATCGTGTCATAGGTATCCGTACTTTCATCCACATCTTTTTTGGTTTTACGGTTGACCTGTGGCGTCATGTTGGTAAAAGTACCCTCGCTCATGTATCTTCCGCGGACATCCTGGAATACGAAAATATATTTATCCTGCATCAGGTACGGGTTCGGGCCCAGCTTCGTCCTGTATTCATTTTCACCATACGGCGCAATGCTGTAGCAGGTTCTCTGCATCAGGAACGGGTATTTCTGCTTTTTGGAAATATCTTTCGGAATATAAACGGAAGTAAACAGTTTTACGCCGTCACGCATCGGGATATAAAATTCTTTCTTGATAAAATTGTCTTTTACGAAGGTATCGGGCTGCTGCTTATCCTGCGAATTCCCAAAAATGAAACATAGAATCAGTAAAATTGAAAAATGAATCTTCATTAATTTAAAATTTACCGCTAATTTAACAAAAGTTAAGCGGCTGAGCCCGTACTGTTGAAAAAACAAAGTAAAAAATCAGATTATATTTTTAAAGCAGATATCCTGATAGGTGTTAAAATATAAAATAATCTTTCTTCCGTCTCTTCCTGCACCAGAAAAATGAGTCGTGACTACACTGATGCTACTGACATGCTGTTGTCGCAGCAGCATCTTATTTTTGTAGATCTATTTAAATTAAGACAGTATGAAACTAACCTCATTAAGAATTATCACCCGGAACATCCGGCAGTCCGTCCAGTTTTACGAGAAGGCCATTGGAATAAAAGCCCAATGGTATACAGAAGATTTTGCTGAGATCCCGGCAGGTTCTGTTATATTGGCCATAGGAAGCACCCGTACCATGAAAATGTTCAGCGAAAATCTTACCGAGATGCCCGGTTATAAAAGTGCCATCATAGAATTTCTTGTGGATGATGTCGATCAGGAATACGAGAGGATCAAAACAATTACGAATGATATTGTCCAGACACCTGTTACGATGCCCTGGGGCAACCGGTCGCTTCTCTTTTGCGATCCTGATGGAAATTTAATTAATTTTTTCACGCCGGTAAGTGAAGAAGCTATTAAGAAATTCAGTTAAACTTCTCATTAAAACATCAATCTGCCTCAGTTAATTCTGGGGTATTTTATATTGAATGTATTCTATTTCAAAACCGGAGGGATACATCTTTAATTGATGAGTATTTTACTAATTTTCCCCCACTACTGGAGCAAAAAAAGCATCCCAAAACAGGATGCTGTATATAAATAATGTAATATTAATCTGGTTATGCCTTCAGATACCTTGAGTAGGCATATCCTTCCTGGCCTTTGTCGGTTTTTACTTTCCACCAGTCGTCTGAAGTCTGTTCTACCAGCGTCACGGAAGATCCTTTTTCAACTTTGCCTACAACAGCGGCATCTGTGGAAGGTTCCTGTCTGATGTTCAGATTGGATTCATCAGTGGCTACGGTAAGGGCTGCACCAGCAGTAAGGCCTGAAACCTGCACATCAATATTGATGTCGGAAGCAGAGTATGAAGAATCAATAGCTCCAAGGGCATTCCAGACTGCATCTTTGGCAGCCGTATTGGAAGCGCTTCCTGAAACATAAAGAATTCCGTCCTGTTCCTGAACCTGAAGACCGGAGATTCCTGCAGACTGTGCGGCAGAAACCACACCTGAATATTTATCCTGTAATGTACTCATGTTAGATTATTTGGTGTTTACGGTATAATTATAATTTACTTTTCCTACTTTCAAAGCATCTACCGATTCTTTTACTTTTCTGGCATCAGAAGAAGATATGTTTCCTGTAAGCGTCAGCTCACCGTTTACCGTTTCCACTTTTACTCCCGGGATATCTTTTACCGCGTCCTTCACTTTTTGCTGTACGGCAGGATCTACCGCAGACTGTGTTTCGACCGGTGCAGGCATTGAAGCTGCTGCAGGAGCTACGGTAGACATATCGTGAACGTCTTTGATACCGTTGATGGCTTTCAGCTGTTTGATCATGGCATCTTTTGCTTCCTGGGTTTCAAAAGTTCCGCTCAGGTGGGCTACACCTTCTTTCACTTCTACGGAAGCACCCGGATTGGAAGTAACTACCGTGGTAGCCTGTGTCTGAAGGTCAGCATCTGAAACTTTCTTTTTACAAGAAACAGAACCGAAGGATACGGCTACAGCCAGTGCAGCCATTGCGATCGTTTTTTTCATAATCGTATATTTTGTCAATGTTGTTAATACAGGTAAATGTAACAATAAAATACGTACCAAATAAATAAAAACTGAATTTATCTTTAGAAAAGTGATTACAATACTTTAAAAATCAGAACTTTAATTTTAAATTAGCTTTTTGATAAAAATGGCATCCATCAGCTTTAAACTAAATCCTCCGCCAATTGTAAAAATATTATATTTGCGAAACTTGAATTAACGATATGAAAGGACAGAATAAACTATTTATAGCCATTATCATCGCATTGATCCTGGGAGTGGGAATCGGCGGACTGGTACATGTGAAGTATCCGGAAAGTGCGGCACCCTTTTCTGACAACATAAAACTGCTAGGAACGGTTTTCATCCGTCTGGTACAGATGATCATTGCTCCGCTTGTTTTTACTACTTTAGTGGTGGGGATTGCCAAAATGAGTGATATCAAAATGATCGGAAGGGTAGGGACAAAAGCTATGCTGTGGTTTATTTCAGCTTCCCTGGTCTCTCTTTTTATCGGTCTGATCCTGGTAAACTGGCTTGAACCGGGGCATGTCACCAAACTCCCGATCCAGGATGCAGCTACTGCGGAAGAACTGCTGAAAAGCAGCAAAGGATTTTCCATGGAAGATTTTGTAAAACATATCATTCCTAAAAGTGTTTTTGAAGCTTTTGCCACCAATGAAGTGCTTCAGATTGTGGTGTTTTCTATAATGTTCGGGATTGCCCTGGCCAATCTGGGAGACGAATATGCGCAGCCTGTGGTTAAGTTATTTGATATTATTGCACACGGAATCCTTAAAATGGTAGGATACATCATGTGGTTTGCACCGCTGGGTGTTTTGGGAGCGATTGCAGCTGTTGTTGCAACCAATGGTTTTGAGATCTTCAAGGTCTACGCCATTTACCTCAGGGATTTTTTCTTCGCATTGGCAATGCTGTGGCTGGTGCTTCTGGTGGTCGGGTATCTTATTCTCGGAAACCGTCTTTTTGAATTGTTGAGGAGAATCAAAGAACCATTACTGATCGCATTTTCAACCACAAGTTCCGAAGCGGTATTCCCGAAACTTGTTGAAGAACTGGAGCGGTTCGGGTGCAATAACAGGGTGGTGTCTTTCATTTTGCCTTTAGGGTATTCTTTCAATCTGGACGGAAGCATGATGTACATGACTTTTGCCTCCATATTTATTGCCCAGATTTACGGCATTGAAATGACCGTAGGACAGCAGATTACCATGCTTCTGGTATTGATGCTGACGTCAAAAGGGATTGCCGGAGTGCCAAGGGCTTCTTTGGTGATTATTGTAGCCACCTGTTCCATGTTCGGGATTCCGCCTGAAGGGATTGCCTTAATTTTACCGATTGACCATTTCTGTGATATGGGAAGAAGCATGACCAATGTACTTGGGAATGCCCTCGCCACGTCTGCCGTTTCAAAATGGGAAGGGCAGCTGGACAACCATGGCGGAAATCTTTAGATATCCTGTATGAAAGCATTACTTCGAATGGTACTTCTTATCACATCGGTGAATCTGTTTTCGCAGGTTAAAGAAAAACCTGTATTTGCTGACAGAGAAGACGGATTTTATGAAGTCGTTGATTATGATGTACAGAAAAGTGCATTAAAAGATTTGAACTTATCAACCGATATCGGAATTTCAACAAGAGAAATTTCAACCATAAAAAAAAGGAAAAATGAGATTGATCTGTATGTTATTGATATTGTCCTGACAGAAGCCGGTGCCGGGAAATTTAAAAAGTTAACCAAAAAAAATATTGCCAGGCCTATTGCTATTGTACTGAACAGAAAATTAATTTCAGCACCTCTCGTTATGAATCCGATTCCTGACGGAAAGGTAGAAATCAGCGGTAATTTTACGGAAGAGGAAATTGATGAAATTATCAATGCTATAAAAAGATAAAGATGAATAAGGCAGCATCAAACGGAGATCTACTGAATTTACAACATTATAAAAAGACAATTGCGGAAAACGGCTTCACGGTGATAAATTCTGTTTTTTCTGATGAAGAAATTGAAAGTATCCGTAAAATTATTCAGGATATAGATACCTCAAAAGAAACCTTCAGAAAATCGGAAGACCTGTTTGCCATACGGCAGTTTTTAAAGGAAATCCCGGATATTAAGGATTTGATCTTTAATGATCATATAAAAGCTATTATTAAAGAGATTTTCGGGGGACAATATGCTGCCGTAAAAAGTATTTATTTTGATAAACCTGAAACCTCCAACTGGTATGTTGCCTATCATCAGGACCTGACTGTTTCTGTTGATAAGAAGCTTGAACTGCCAGGTTTCGGGCCCTGGACAACCAAACAGAACCAGTTTGCCGTTCGGCCGCCATTGGATATTCTCGAGAATATCTATACGATACGGATCCATCTGGATGACACGGATAAACATAACGGTGCTTTGAAAGTAGTGCCGGGATCCCACGCTAAAGGGATCTACAGGCCGGAAACCATCGACTGGACCATTGAAACAGAAGAAATGTGCAGCGTACAAAAGGGCGGGATCATGATCATGAAACCTTTGCTGCTTCATGGGTCCAACAGAACCACCAACGGAAACCGAAGAAGGGTGATCCATATTGAATTCTCTGACAGGGAACTGCCTGAAGGACTGAATTGGTCAGAGAGAATGAATTGATACTAATAAATTTTAGTATTTATTAGTATTAAGCCTAGAAGTTAACTAGTTCCTAGTGAAGAATTACTTAATTAGTCATGTTTAAAAATACTCATAATAACAAAACCTCTTCCACATTGAAAGAGGTTTTGTTATTTCCTGAATATTGATTTTTATTTCACAGAAATCTCATCTATAAAAATATATGCCTCACCGCCGGCTCCCTGGTGCCATTCCGGAAGTTTTCCAAAGTGGTAGGCTTTTACTTTAATGTAACGGGCCTGGGTAGGCAATACTTCTGCCTGGAATTCCTTCACCTGGATGGTTTCATTTTTAGGGTCAAGCGTATTGTCGACTGTTTTCAGCAGGATGAAGTCTTTTCCGTTATTGGAAGCATAATATTCCACTCTTCTCGGCATCAGGATCCATGCCCTGCTGTCCTGGAGATAGGTTGATGAAATACGGGTGATGTCCTGCGGCGACTTCATATCGATTACCGCTTCAAAGGTCTGCCCCTGATAGCCCAGCCATTCCCCTTTCCTCCAGTTGGCATCCCCGTTGATCCCGTCAATCAGAGACAGTTTGCCGCTCGCTGTATATTGTGGGGTAGGTGTTGAACCGACTGTAATATCCCAATTGTTGGGCCTTCTGTTAAAATTTGCGGTTACCACTGAGCTTTTTTCTCCTTTTCTTTCTGCATAGGCAGAAACCTGCGTTGTTTTTGTGACGGTAAAAGGACCTTTGTAAGGCACAAACATCTTTCTTACATTGGCATCGCCTTCATCCAGTGTCATGTAATAGATTTTATCATCAGGGTTCAGGGCTGTGATCTCAACTTTTGTATTCAGGTCAAAAATCCGGGCTGCGGCAATTACCGGAGAGGCCGTCAATTCATCATATTTAAAATCCTTAAACGGTTTTGCATTTTCAAATCCAAGCTTTTTAAGTTCTTCACGACCGGTATTTTTTGTGATGGTTCTTGTGGTCCCGTCTTCCAGATGGATTTTAACCTCATCAAAATAAGGCGTTGTAGTCTGCCATTCCGGCAATCCCGGCGTTACGGAATAGATGCCCATTGAACTTAAAATATACCAGGCGCTCATCTGCCCGCAGTCTTCGTTCCCAATCAGTCCGTCCGGTGCATTTTTATAGTAATTGTCAAGGATGTATTTGATTTTAGCATCTGTTTTTTCCGGCTTATCTACGTAGTTGTACAGATAGGCGATATGGTGGCTCGGCTCATTTCCCTGGGCATATTGCCCCATAAGCCCGGTGATGTCTACCTGTTCCCTTCCCGTTGTAGTGTCAGGAGCAGAAAAAATAGCATCAATAAACTGTTCAAACTTCTCTTTTCCGCCATGGGCAGCAATCAGGCCCGGGATGTCCTGCTGTACAGAATACGAATAATGCCATGAATTCCCTTCCGTATAATTATTGTTTACCTCTCTCGGTTCGAAAGGCTCATACCAGTTTCCGTTTTTCCTCGGCTGCATGAATCCGTTCTTCGGGTTGTACAGGTTTTTCCAGTTCTGGGAGCGTTTCATGAAATACCGGTAATCCTCCTTCTTGCCTAAAATTTTTGCCATCTGGGCAATGCACCAGTCATCATATGCATATTCCACTGTTTTAGAAACACTTTCGTGCTCATCATCAATACTGATGAAATTATTCTGTTTGTAAGCATTCAGCCCGAAAATATCCAGCATGGCGGAATGCTTGGATGCTTCAAACGCTTTTTCGTAATCAAATCCTGAAATTCCTTTTGCCATGGCATCTGCTATAACAGATACCGAGTGATAGCCGATCATGCATTCCGTTTCATTGGAAGCCAGTTCCCAGACCGGAAGCTTTCCGCCCTGTTCATATTGTTTAATGAAGGTATTGATGAAATCAGCAGTCCTTTTCCTGTCAATAAGGGTCATCAGAGGGTGCGCTCCACGGAAGGTATCCCAAAGCGAAAAAACCGAATAATAATCAAAGCCTTTTGCCATGTAAAATTTATTGTCGCGGCCCCTGTATTTCCCGTCGGTATCCATATTGATGTTGGGCTGTGTAAACACATGGTACATTGCGGTGTAGAAAACAGTTAGCTTATCTTTATCAGAAGATCTGACTTCAATTTTTGACAGTTCATTGTCCCATTCTGTAGCCGCTTGCTTCCGGATGGATTCAAAATCATTGGATTTGCCTTCAGCAAGCATATTTTTTCCTGCTCCTTCATAACCGGTTGGTGAAATTGAAACTTTGACACTGATTTTCTCCCCCTTTTTTATCTTTGCAGAAAATGCCAGTGCTAATTTTGTGCCTGTGAAAAGGTTGTTTTCCTGTTTTCCCTTTGCCACTTTCCTGGATATTTTCATCGGTTTTGAAAACTCAATCCTGGCATAAATATACTGGTTGGTTGCCCAGGCTTCGCTTCTTCTGAAAACTTCAATGGTTTTGTCATCAATAATTTTTACTTCACCTTCCAGAAGTTTATCC
The DNA here is from genome assembly GCF_034047335.1 of Chryseobacterium sp. JJR-5R. Classification (NCBI taxonomy): domain Bacteria; kingdom Pseudomonadati; phylum Bacteroidota; class Flavobacteriia; order Flavobacteriales; family Weeksellaceae; genus Chryseobacterium; species Chryseobacterium sp. JJR-5R. The sequence goes on along the minus strand of NZ_CP139137.1, from coordinate 3,243,872 downwards.
CTGTGATTGAGGTCTAAAATGATATTGGCATTTCCGGCATTATTAAAAGTATATTCATGATAGCCGACTCTTTTGGTGGTGGTCAGCCGCACATCAATGTTGTTTTTATCCAGTTTCACCGCATAGAATCCTGCTGATGCTTTTTCATTTTTATGGGAAAATTTTGAAGAATATTCCTTACTATCCAGGCTTGGATTTCCCATGGTGGGCATCAGCATGATATCGCCGTAATCTGAAACGCCTGTACCGTTGAGGTGGGTATGTGAAAAACCGTAGATCACGGAATCTGAATAGTGATAGCCGCTGCAGCCGTCCCAGCTCCCGTCAATACGGGTATCGGGGGAAAGCTGTACCATCCCGAACGGAACAATAGCTCCCGGAAAAGTATGGCCGTGGCCGCCTGTCCCGATAAACGGATTGACGTATTGCGAATAATTCTGGGCCTGTGCAAAAAAAGAAGTTAAAAATAAAAGCAGGATGAATTTTTTAGCGTTCATTAGTTTATTTAATGTGATTTTTACTTGATATAGATGCTGACAAATCTAACAAAATTCCGGTAATTACAGTGACAAATCATTTTTCACTGACTGAAGCGGTATAAAGTACCTGAAAGCATAATGGAAATCAATTGGAAAAATCCTCATGTAGGGCACATTAAAATAGGTTAACCGTGTATTTTCAAAGGTGCCGGCTGAATTCATTTTGTTACAGCAAAGAGTCATTGCTCCAATAATTTCCCTTTTTACTTCAGAATATTTTTATGTGAAAGAAAGTATCTATCAGTGCTTTTACTTATTCTGAATAGCTTAATTTTTCGTAAATTTGTAAACAATTTATTTAGTTTATGTTGACGAAAGAAAAGGTTCATAGTTTCCTTAAAGAAATAGAAGTTGATGATTTGGTGAACAACCTTCAGATCATGGGCAATGATGTGTATATTGATATGACGGCCCATTCACCGGCCATGCACGAGAAGAAGAAGCTGGAAGCTGCCATGAAACAGGCTTTTGCCAGTGAATTCGGGGAAGAAGTCCATTTAAAGCTGAAAATAGTTTCTCCTGAGCCTGCTGAAATTCAGCAGAGCCAGATTAAGGGGAAACAGATCGCAGGGATTCAGAATATTATTGCCGTTGCTTCCGGGAAAGGAGGTGTTGGTAAGTCTACGGTTGCGGCTAATTTAGCAGTGACATTAGCAAAAATGGGTTTTAAAGTAGGTTTGCTGGATGCCGATATTTATGGGCCTTCGGTGCCCACCATGTTTGATACGGAAGGCGAGAAACCGATTTCTGTAGAAGTGAACGGGAAAAGCCTGATGAAGCCTGTTGAAAATTACGGAGTGAAAATGCTGTCTATAGGATATTTTTCAGGAGCCAACCAGGCGGTAGTCTGGAGAGGCCCGATGGCATCCAAAGCATTGAACCAGATGATCCGGGATGCAGCCTGGGGAGAACTGGACTTTTTACTAATCGACCTGCCGCCGGGAACAGGGGATATCCATCTGTCCATCATCCAGGAAGTTCCGGTAACGGGTGCGGTAATTGTAAGTACGCCTCAGCATGTGGCACTGGCAGACGTGCGAAAAGGGATTGCCATGTTCCAGATGGAAAGCATCAGCATTCCGGTTCTCGGGCTTATTGAAAATATGGCCTATTTTACTCCTGAAGAACTGCCCGGCAATAAATATTATATCTTTGGCAAGCAGGGAGCGCAATATCTGGCAGAAGATTTAGGAATTCCGGTATTGGGAGAAATCCCCCTCATCCAGAGCATTAGGGAAGCAGGCGATGTCGGAAGGCCGGCTGCTTTACAGGAAGGATCCGAGATTGCAGAGATCTATACGGAAACTGCCCGGAAGATGATAGAAAGCTTAGTGGAGCGGAATAAAAGCCTTCCTCCCACCGAAGCGGTAAAAATCACCACGATGGCAGGATGCTCGCCGAAAGCAAAGTAATTATTTTCAGCATTTGAAAAAAACCGAATTGAACAGAACAGAATAATATGGAAACAAATATAATTCACGAAGATACCGTGACAAGAGTAATGGAAGCCCTGGAAAGCATCCGTCCGTTTTTAAATAAAGACGGGGGCGATATTGAGCTTATCGATGTAAAAGACAACCTGGTCTATGTAAAGCTTTTGGGAAACTGTTCCGGATGCTCCCTGAATTTCTCCACTTTAAAATTAGGAGTAGAGAATACCATTAAACAGCATGCGCCGGAAATTGAAAAAGTAATAAGCGTAGAATAGAGATTAAAAAATATATTTTTTGAGACAGGTTTTATTTTAAAAGCCTGTCTTTTTTTATGAGTGCCTGTTTAAATTTCAGTCCTGGACTCTGTGAAAATTTCTGAAAACTGATTCAGGATTATTTCCGCCGGTTTTTAAATTCAATATTTCTATATATACATGAAACCTGCACCATCACTACCATCTGTAAGGATTGTTTTGTGAAATAAATCAGACCGGTTTCACGGCTGAATTGCAGCCTGCCAAACCATTACCTTAAAATTGCATTAAAATAAATGATCATATTAGGTCCCTTCAGAGAATTTCATGATATTGAATCTTAATTGCAATATTAAAATGTCACAATAAGATGAAATCATACGATAAATTGTATTTCAACAATTGTCATTAATTTAGTGTGTATTCAATATCAGGGAGTTATGATTTTTTTATAGTCATAATTCTACATGCCGGTAATCTTTATATGTGTTATTTTTGTGAAGATTATTTATAGGGTCCGTGTAAGGCTGTCATATAAGCTAATTTCAGGCAGCAACAGAAATAATTTATTAGGATATCCGTAGCTGTAATGTCATACCATATAATCCCGGGACTTCCCTGTTATAAAAGGAATTATGATATAACAGCTCAGAATTTGGTCTGTAACTTGTATTGAACGTGTAAATAAAATGAGAAAAAACCGATCTTAATTTATTTGTGAAAGATTTTATGTAAACTAAATACTATGAAAAACATACTCATTGCAGATGGTCATTATGTTGTACGCACAGGTACGTCTATGGTGCTGGAATCAAAACTTCAATATCCGTGCAGCATAGATTTTGCCGAGACCTATATTGAAGCAAAGAAAAAAGTTTCTGAAAAAATATATGATCTTCTAATCATTGATATTGATATCCCGGATAGTATTTTTAAGGCAATGGTAAAAGAACTTAAGAAAAAACAGAAGCATCTTAAAATTTTAATTTTTGCCACTTACGACGAAAATGTCGGAATACAATACATAGAGGAAGGTGCGGCAGGCTACCTGAATAAAGGTGCTTCGGAATCTGAAATTCTGACGGCGGTAATGGGAATATTTGAAGAAGGCTACTATTATACGGTAGATATGATGAAAAAACTGGTTTCACAGTCTTCCGAAAGTCATTCCGTGGAACGGCTCTCCAAAAGGGAATTCCAGATTTTTAAGCTTTTGGCAGAAGGAAACGGAAATATTGAAATCTCAAACAGCCTGAATCTGAAGATGTCTACTATAAGTACCTATAAAAAGAAAATCTTTGAGAAACTGCAGGTGAAAAATGTAGTGGATCTTGTAAGGATTTATGATGATATGCATTAAATAAAAACCGGCAAAATTTACCGGTTTTTATTTAGTATAAGTTTGATAATTGGTTGAACCCTATTTTTTTCAAACAGTTTTGCAGAGCAGCTGAACGGTAAAATCTACAGTGCTGTTATCAGAATCTGTAATTTAAAATTCTTTTACGATAAGTGATTCTCAGGCAGAAATTGCTATATTAACAACACAACCCCGGAATTTTTCCGGGGTTGTGTTGTTAATTAACTGAATAGAGTATATTCTATTTTACAATAACCCTCTTCACGTGTCCTTCGGAAGTCTTCACAAGATAGATACCGGTAGAAAGTTTTGAAGTATTTATTGTTAAAGCTGTTTTCTCTTTTCCAAGCAGTTTTCCGGACATATCATACAGTTCGTAATCCTGGGCCCTGTTGAAATAAAGCGTACTTCCTTTCATTACAGGATTAGGGAATACATTGAACGTCGCTTTTTCAGTCTTTACTTCACCTGTAGCTAAAGTCGGGGACTGCGCTACTTCATACATTGATAAAGTACCGCTGATCTCATTGGCAATCACCACGTAACCTTTTCCTGTGGTGGTATTCGATGCATCAATATAGATAATCCCTTCCGGTCCGTTGTCGCCACCGTAAGCTGAAGTCGTACGGGAATTTTTATAGTCGGTAAAAGTCGGATTATTCGGATCTGTGATATTGTATACCATTACTCCTCCGGTTCTTTCCACGGTTATAAAAGCATAGGTCTGGCCGTTAACTGTGCCCAGAGTAACGCCTTCAGGTTCAGGCCCTTTTGCGCGGCTCCTGTTTTTTACGGTATTTGATTCGTTGTCTGCATTAAAAATCAACGGGTAATTGGCGGCGATATACCTTTCAAAACGGTCACCGCTGTCATAGACGATCTGTTTTGTGTCAGCATTAAAAATAGAGAACGAACGTGCGCCCAAGGCTGCAATTTCTTCAAAATCTGCATCTCCGTCCGTATTTCCCGTAGCGTTGGAAACCCTGAGCCTTCCTAAATTATAAGAAGCCTTAAGGATGGATGCGTTCAGAAACAGGGTCGGGTCCAAAGTATATGTTGCGGCTCCGACAGTTGTGCGTTCACTGAATCCTGACAGGTCTTTTTCATCCCCTTCATTCGCGGTTACCAGATAATTGGTTCCTCCCACTTTGAAGTTCTGGGTGCCGTCCGGCAGAAAATAAGCCTTTACCGGCCAGTTGGCGATTAAAATTTCCCCGTTGTTGTCTGAAGCATCAAAACCGTTCCCGGGAATGCTCATGTCTTTTTTACCTAATCCCCAGATGCTTGTAACGGATTTGCTTACAAGGTTTATCTCTGCCACCGCATTGTTTTCCTGAAGCGTTACCCATGCTTTCTGGCTGTCCGGACTGATGGTGATGTATTCCGGCTCCAGGTCCTGGGAAAGAGTATTGTTGGTTCTTACTTTTCTTAAGCCCGTTGCAGCCAGCGCGGCAACCTGGGAATCGAACGCATTAAAATTAAGGGTGGTTACATTGCTTTGGGTAAGGGTATTGATGCCTCCGGAAATATCGATAATGCTCACCGTTCCCTCAGGATCTACGGTATATGCATCATTAGGCTCGCCTTCGTTGGCCGTCATTACTTTCGTTCCGTCCGGAGAGAACGTGATCATATCCGGTAATGCGCCTACCGTCACCTGTTTTAAAAAGTTTCCGTTGATATCGAAGAAAACTACCGATCCGTTCTGTTGAGGATTGGTATTGGGGGAAGCTGCTGCAATGATCCCGTTTTTTACGGCGATGCTTGTAATTCCTCCGTAAGGCGCCATATTGATGGTATTGATGACAGTCGGGGCATTCGGATTGCTGAAGTTGATGATGTCAAACACATCCGTAAGCGAACTGATGGTAAATAACCGCTGCGTGGAAGGATCATGAACCACAATTTCCGTAGAGCTGTTGTTATTTCCCGAAGGATCAAAGCTCCCGATGTAGTTTAACTGGATCTGATTGGAAGGTACCGGAGCCGGAGTATCGTTGTCAACAATATAAACAGTGGCATTGCTGTCCCCTGAAATAACAGTCCCGGAAGGATTCTCAAGGCTCACGACAAAATATTCTGCCTGCTGTTCTTGCACCGTATCATCAGTGATCGGGATGTTTACGGTATAGCTTGTTGCTGACGGCGTAATATTTATGGTCTGGCTGGCCAATGTGAAATCGTTGCTGTCCGCAGTACTGAACGGTGCCTGTTTTACAACTAGATTCACGGATGAAGCAGAAGGATTGCTGACATTGATCTTAAATGACAGCGTTCCTGCGTTTTCATTTACTTTGATGAAATTTTTTTCCAAGGAAACCGAAGTCCCGGCAGTCGTAAAGACGGTAGAGGTGGAGGCTGTTACCGCATTATCACTTGCATCTTCCACCATATTCGGTCTTAAGGCCAGATAATAGGTCTGGCCGGGAACCAGTGCTGAAGCAGGGATGACCGTGATTTTATTGCTGCTGAAAGTTGTCGTGAAGGGAATTTGTGTTCCGGCTGCGTTTCCGAGACGGAAATCAACAAGCATTTGTGCATTGGAATCGTTGATCGGAGAATTGTCTGCCAGCCTTACATTTTCATTAAATGAAAGGGTAGGGTTTATTGAAGTGGAAGCATTACTGGTGTTGTCTACAGGCAGATATGTTACGGTAGGTGGAGTAGTATCTGCACCGCCCGCAGGTGTGGCGTCAACAGTAAAATTATCGAAACGGTTATTTCCCACGCTTCCTCCTGAACCTGCCGCGAACTGTACTTTCAGCTTAAAATTCGGATTATTGGCAACACCGGGTACGGCAGAAAAATCAAAGGTAACCAGCTGCGGATTGGCATCCTGCGGGGTTACCGTCTGATAGGTCTGGAAAGTAGTTCCGTCCGTAGAATAGGACCATGTTTGCGTTCCCGCTCCCGAGCCTGATCTTCTGGTGGTAAATTTCACCACGATATTATTATAGCCGGTAGTCGGCAGGTTGAACTGCAGATTCCCGTTAACCGGGAAATTATATCTTAAATGGGTTCCGGAAGCATCACCGTTTCTTGCATTCAGGTTTTCGATGTTAAAATTTTGCCCTGTTCCGCCTGTGAAATCGATATCAGTGGTTCCGCTGGTTACCGCTGTCAGCGATCCGCCTGTTAAGGTTGATGTGGGCGTAATGATGGCCGCTGCCGAAGCATTGTTATTAAAGTTCCAGTAATGGACAAGGGACGTCTGTGCGGATAAAGCGCCCTGAAGCAGGAAGGCTGCAGCAACAGACCCTTTTAACAAGTAGTTATTAATCATTTTACTTACATTAAGTTTATGCAAAAATGAGCCTTCTGCTCTGTAAATATTTTAAGGTAATCTTAATAAATGATTAATAAATAGGTATTATTAATAACGGTAAGACAAAACCTGCAGCCGAAAATTACGGTATGCAAGCGGATAAGTACCGGTTATTTTGATACCCGCCCTGAAAAATTCAGGTTTTTGCCCGTTGCTTTCTTGCCGTCCAGCGGATGCTTCTGCAGGTAAAAGAATCCTGAAACTGCCGTAAGGACTAACAGGATAAAAGCAACCATAAAAATTCTTTTTAACATTTCTTTCATATTGCCAGGTTTTTAATGTCGTTGATTTCAAGTGTTGATACGGGGTATCCTTTCTGTACGGCATTAATCATTGCTTTACCCACTTGTTGTAAAGTTAATGATTTTGACGGTAATATTATGGGAACGAGCCAGATAAAAGGTCTGAAAAACCATTTTACGTTTTCCTGGCCCTCCACAGGTTTCATAAAGCCCGGGCGGAAACTGTATGTTGCCCTGAACCCCAGTTTTTTTAATTCATTTTCCGTTCTGCCTTTTACCCTTGCCCACATCTGTTTTCCGCTTTCGGTTTTATCGGTATATGCCCCGGAAACGTAGTTGAAAACCATATCCGGGTTTTGGCTGAGCACGGCTCTGGCAAAATGCATGGTCGTATCATAGGTAATTTTGGTATAGTCTTCTTCACTCATTCCTATACTGCTGGTTCCGGCACAGAAGAAAACGGCATCGTAGCCTTTGAAATTTTCGTCATTCAGGTCAATATTCAGGAAATCAGAAACAATATATTCCTTCAGCTTGGCATGTTTTTTCCCGGAAGGTTTCCTGCTGACGCTCATCACCTGGAAGATATCAGGATTCTCGAGGCATTCCATCAGAACGCCTTCTCCTACCATGCCTGTTGCTCCTGTAAGGATTATTTTAATTGAGTTCATTTTTTAATTATATGCCTATTGACGTTCAAGAGCTGTTTTTACTTTACACAGAAGCAAAAATTATGCTTATTTTTATGTGAACTAGGTCTTTCGGTATTCAGGGTTATGATGAATCATCTTTCTACCTGCTGATAAACTTCATGGCATTATTAATTTATATTTTTTTGGAGCTGTTTCCGGCTTTCCGCTGCAATCTTTTTTTCAAAAAGGATTTCCGCTGCAATCCAGGCTAAAGAATAGTCGACTTCGATATAAAAAAACGAAACCGATCACAATGACCGGTTTCCAGTATATTTTGTTATTTCTTATCCTGAAGCTGATTGTAGATATTGTGGATCAGCCCATCTGCCACCGATATTTTCGGGACAAAAATCCTGTTGATCTCTGACCAGGACATAATATTGTTGAAAATCTTAAGGGCATGCACCAGAACATCCGCCCGGTCTTCACGAAGGTTGTAGTTGGTCATCCGTTCCTCAACCGTGAGCTCGTCCAGTTCGCGGTGTACTTTTTTAAGATGGGTAATGGACATCGGTTTGCCGTCTTTGGTCTTGCTCATGGAAAAAACCTTATTGATGTTCCCTCCCGAGCCGATGGCAACAATCGGTTTCTTGCTGTTGATGTTTTTCCGGATTTCCTCTTTCATGTCCTTCCAGTTGTCCGGCGTTACCAGATTGTTCAGCAGGCGGATGGTCCCGATGTTGAACGACTTTTCGTAGATCATCGTATTGTTCTCATAGAAAGTAAGCTCGGTAGAACCGCCTCCCACGTCAATATATAAATAGGCAAACTCTTTGTCCAGGCCTTCTGCAATATGATTTTCAAATACCAGCGCAGCTTCTTCGTCACCGGAAATAATTTCAATATCGATGCCTGATGTTTTCTTTACCTCGTTGATGATGTCCCGTCCGTTTTCCGCATCGCGCATCGCGCTGGTGGCACACGCCCTGTAATGTTCTACGCGGTACATTTTCATCAGGTCGCTGAAAATCCTCATGGAATCGATCACCATTTTTTCCCGTTCTTCCCCGATTTTGCCCAGGGTAAAAACGTCCATCCCCAAACGTAAAGGGATCCTCAGGAGATTAAGTTTGATAAATTCCGGCTTATTATTATTGATTTTTACTTCGTTGATTAAAAGTCTGGCGGCATTACTTCCTATGTCTATCGCTGCAATCTTCATTTTTTGTTCGTTTTGGCTTTTAAATATCGGTATGTTTCAATCTGAGAACGGCATTCCTCTTTATCATTGCTGATGTACTCGTTGCTCAATTTTTTGTCTAAAATACGGGCTTTTACGTTATCTTTTAACTGTATGTCCAGAATATCCTTCAATTCCTTCTTCAAACCCTTGTCCGTAATTTTTACGGCAGCTTCAATCCTGTAATCCAGGTTCCTCGTCATCCAGTCTGCGGATGAAATATAAAGATCTTCCGCTCCCTTGTGGTAAAAATACATTACCCGGGCATGTTCCAGGTATTCATCAACAATACTGATGGCTTTTATCTTTTCCTTGAACTCCTTCTGGTTGATGGCGCAGTAAATACCTCTTACAATCATCCTTATCGTAACACCCGCTGTGGCGGCTTCGTACAGTTTCTCTATCAGTGCCCGGTCACTCATGGAATTGGCTTTGATGATCATTTCGGCTCGCCTTCCTGCTTTTGCCTCTTCAATTTCCTTATCGATGTGGTAAACAATTTTCTCACGCATGAACTGCGGGCACACCAGCAGGTTTTTACAGGTCTTTAAAACGGACAGAAAATCTTCTTTCGGTTTTTTAAGGACGTTAAATACTTTATTGATGTCTGCCATTACCCCTCGGTCTGCGGTCATGATCAGATGGTCACCGTAAATCCGTGCCGTTTTTTCGTTGAAGTTTCCTGTACTGATAAATCCGTACTGGAATGTTTTGTTGTGGGCCCGTTTTTTAATGATGCACAATTTGGCATGCACTTTCTTATTGGGAATGCCTATCAATACAGTAATTCCTTCCGGCTCCAGCATTTCTTTCCAATTCAGATTGGATTCTTCATCAAATCTGGCCTGAAGCTCAAGCATCACAGTCACCTCTTTTCCATTCCTGGCTGCATAAATCAATGCATTGATGATCTTTGAGCTGTTTGCCAGACGGTACGCTGTAATCTGAATGGATTTTACATCCGGATCCATCGCTGCTTCACGGAGCAGGTCAATAACCGGGTTGTATTTATGATACGGAAAGCTCAGCAGGACATCCTGTTTCAGGATAACATCCGTTACCCGCTCGCCGTGCTCAAAAGCCTGATGCGTAAAAGACTTTCTTTCGGCAGGCCTTTCGTATTTTTCAAATACATCAGGAAAATCCATGAAATGCTTAAAATTATGAATCTTCCCTCCCGGGATAATGCTGTCTTTCTTGGTGAGGTTTAATTTCCGGATCAGCATTTCAAGCAGCGCTTTATCCATATCTTTATCAAAAACAAAACGGGTAGGCTTTCCTTTCCTACGGTTTTTTAATCCCTTCTCTATTTTTTCCGCAAAGTTGGTCTTGATGTCATTGTCCAGATCCAGCTCGGCGTCTTTGGTTACTTTGAAGGCATTGGCAGAAAATTCGTCATATCCGAAGTAAGAAAAAATATGCGGCAGATTAAAGGTGATCACGTCTTCAAGCAGCATAACATTTTTTTCTTCCGGGTCTTCTGCCGGGATCAGGACAAACCGTCCCACAAACCGTGATGGAATTTCAATAATGGCATAATTGCTTGAATACAGCCATTCTTTTTTTCTCATGGACACGCCCAGGTACAGGCTTTTGTCCCGCATGTACGGCATTGGTGTGTTTTCATGGAGAAGGATAGGGATCACATTGGATTCCACCACTTCATCAAAATACCTTCTTACGAAATCCTTCTGTTTTGCGCTCAGGTTTTTTGATGTTTTGATAAAAACTTTCTGTTCAGCCATTTCATCCTGGATCTTTTGCCAGGTACGGTCAAAATTCTCCTGATGGGTCATTACAATATCATTGATTTTCTGAAGGATTTTGGACGGCGGCTGATAAAAGGATTCTGCAATTACTTTCTCCTTAAAATCCATCGCCCTTTTCAGTCCGGCAACCCGTACCCTGAAAAATTCATCTAAATTATTGGAGAAAATTCCCAGAAAGCGGATTCTCAGGTGCAAAGGTACTTTTTCGTCCATTGCTTCCTGTAAAACCCTTTCATTAAAGGCCAGCCATGTAATATCTCTCGGATTAAAGTGTAATGACATTTTTAAGTTTATAATTTTCTCAAAAATAATGATTCGGTGCATTTCCGCCCCTATGTTCCAGGTTAAACTTTGATTAATTCTTCAATTCCTTCCTGGATATGCAGAACTGTCTTAATGGTATCTGATAAGACTGTTTTTATCTGAAATACAAGCCTGGTGCCAGACATTGTGTCATTTTGTCATAAATTTTTAAATGGTACAAATATTGAGAAATTGAGAATGTAATTAATTTTAAAACAGAAAAAATAAAAATATTATGAGTAAAATAATTGGAATTGACTTAGGAACAACCAACTCTTGCGTTGCTGTAATGGAGGGAAAAGACCCTGTTGTAATCCCTAATGCAGAAGGCAAGAGAACAACGCCTTCCATCGTAGCCTTTACAGAAGACGGAGAAAGAAAAGTAGGGGATCCTGCCAAAAGACAGGCCGTAACCAACCCTAAGAAAACCGTATATTCTATCAAAAGATTTATCGGTACCCACTTTAAAGAGGATGCGAAGGAAATCTCCAGAGTACCTTATGAAGTAGTATCCGGACCGAACGATACGGTAAAAGTAAAAATTGACGACCGAGAATATACGCCGCAGGAAATTTCTGCCATGACCCTTCAGAAAATGAAGAAAACGGCTGAAGATTACCTTGGCCAGGAAGTAACAAGAGCAGTAATTACAGTGCCGGCTTACTTTAACGATGCACAGAGACAGGCTACCAAAGAGGCGGGAGAAATCGCCGGTCTTAAAGTAGAAAGGATTATCAACGAACCAACGGCTGCCGCTTTAGCTTACGGTTTGGACAAGTCTCATAAAGATCAGAAAATTGCAGTATATGACCTTGGTGGAGGTACTTTCGATATTTCTATCCTTGATTTGGGAGACGGTGTATTTGAAGTATTGTCTACCAACGGAGATACGCATTTAGGAGGTGATGACTTTGATGATGTGATCATCAACTGGATGGCTGACGAATTCAAAGCTGAAGAAGGAGTAGAGCTTAAAACCGATGCCATTGCATTACAGAGGCTGAAAGAAGCTGCTGAAAAAGCAAAAATCGAGTTGTCTTCTTCCCCGCAGACTGAAATCAACCTTCCTTATATTACCGCTACGGCTACAGGCCCTAAGCACCTCGTTAAGACGTTAACAAAAGCCAAATTCGAGCAGTTGTCTGCAGAATTGGTAAAAAGATCCATGGACCCTGTTGCAAAAGCGTTGAAGGACGCAGGGTTGTCAACTTCCGATATTGACGAAGTTATCTTAGTGGGAGGTTCTACAAGAATCCCGATCATCCAGGAAGAAGTGGAAAAATTCTTCGGTAAAAAACCGTCTAAAGGAGTTAACCCGGATGAGGTTGTAGCCATCGGTGCAGCAATCCAGGGAGGTGTATTGACAGGTGATGTGAAAGATGTATTGCTTCTTGACGTTACGCCGCTTTCTTTAGGAATTGAAACCATGGGTTCTGTGTTCACTAAACTGATTGAAGCAAACACGACGATCCCGACTAAAAAATCTGAAGTATTCTCTACCGCCTCTGATAACCAGCCTGCAGTAAGCATCAGAGTAGGACAGGGAGAAAGACCGATGTTCAATGACAATAAAGAGATCGGAAGATTTGATCTTGCTGACATTCCGCCGGCACCAAGAGGCGTTCCTCAGATCGAAGTAACTTTCGATATCGATGCCAACGGTATCCTGAACGTTTCTGCTAAAGATAAAGGAACCGGTAAAGAACAGACCATTAAAATTCAGGCATCTTCAGGTCTTTCTGACGAAGAAATCGAAAGAATGAAAAAAGAAGCTCAGGAAAACTCTGCAGCGGATGCCAAGAAAAAAGAAGAAGTTGAAATCTTCAACAAAGCAGACGGACTGATCTTCCAGACTGAAAAGCAGCTGAAAGAATTTGGTGATAAATTGTCTGCGGATAAAAAAGCAGCCATTGAATCAGCTCATGCAGAACTGAAAACCGCTTTCGAAGCGAAGAACGGAGATGATGTAAAAGCCAAGACTGAAGCTTTGGATGCAGCATGGATGGCCGCTTCAGAAGAATTGTATGCAGCAGGCCAACAGCCGGGTGCAGATGCAGCCGGTGCTCAGAACCCGGGAGGAAATAATGCAGGAGGTGCAGATGATGTACAGGATGCAGATTTTGAAGAAGTAAAATAATTACTGATTAACAGTAATAACAGCTAAATATTATAAACCGTCTTAGGCATTAGTCTAAGACGGTTTATTTATTCTGCAATGGTCAAATCCTGAGATAACAATATGTAAAATCATTGTAAAATCAGTTTAGTAACATTTTATGAAAGCGAATAAAAAATTATAGTTAAGTCTGAAATTCGGCATAGAAAAATTAAATCTAAGTTAGGTTATTACTGATGAAAATAGGAAATATACCACACAATCTTATTCAATCATTATCGGCCGGCTTAGCAAATAGTATACTTTTATTAAGAAAATAAACATTATAATACTAATATCGATAATTTCTGTAGAGAAGAAAAAAATTCAGCTATTGATTTTTTAGATGGAACTAGTTAAGTTTAGTACCGAAGTATAAAGTAAAATCAGACGCGTTAGGATGAAATTTTTAAGATGATAGGGTTCGTGGAAAACTTACAATTATATACTGAAATTAGGTGAAGAAATTTGTTATACCATAGAAAGATGCTGATTTCTTAAGATATGACTATTCTAATAGTTTTAAGAAATAGTTAAGAAGAAGTTATTATTAGATATCAAAAGTTGTTTGTAGATCATGAATATAAAAAGCAGACTAGTTTATAATTTAGAGTGTATTTTAAGGGTGCACATAATACAATTCATTTGCAATTTATAAAACTATCATTACAGTATCATTGTTAATAAATCTTAAATTTTTGTAAAAAATGTATTGCAGTATAATATTAAATGTTTAGTTTTGTGCCAAATTTTACCCTATAGACTAAAACTAATAATAAAAGCTTTTCTCTCACAGTAACTGTTGTGATATCCTAACACCATTTTCCAATCATTAATCAATACCATATCTTATAAGATGTGGCAATATCTTCTTTTTATTTAAAACGATTCCATGAAAATTATAAGAAAAATATTAACTCTATCTTTTGTTTTTTTACAGCTACTTCTATTTTCGCAAACATCAATGATAGGAGGTATTTCTGGGCTTGCATTCAGAAAGAATAGTGTACAGCACCCTGTTTTAGTATCAGATACGCTGGAAGGGAGATTGATGAATTATCATTTAATAAAAGACAATTATAAAAATGTTTTAAAAAAATTAAATATTGGTCTAAACCAGCCTACCTTTTTCATGGTTGGAAACAAATTTGGAGGTACGGAAAATAAAATATATGCTAAAATTGGAAGCTCTGTAATTGGTACATTGGGTATTACTGATTTTATGGACTCTTTGAAAATTACCAATCAGGAAATCAATGCTAAAATATTGACTTTTACAAAGAAAGATGTTAATAAAAAGATTAGTTCTATGGTGTTTTTTAACAAAAGATCCGATAAAAAAATACTGATTCCTGAAGTTTTAGTATTTGATAGAAATCTTTCTGACATAGAAATAAAAAAAATTGAGACATTCTTATCTATTAAATATGGTATTATGATCAATAATATTTCCGAGAAAAATTATATTTCTTCAACTGATCAAATCTTATGGGATTCCAAGAAAAATAAAAATTATAATAATCGCATTACGGGAATTGGTAGAGATGATGCCTTTGAACTTTATCAGAAGCAGTCAAAAAATTCTAATAAAGGCAATGTTGCTATTTCTATTGACAGTCTGAAGTTAACAAACAATTTTAACACAGGATCAATAGAGAATCAGAACTTTTTATTATGGGGAGATAACAACCAAGGATTGGAGTTTAAGGAAGTTGATCTGCTTTCACAGCATCCAAGGCGAGATATGCACCGAATGTGGAAAGTTCAAAATAAGAGGGAGAATAATCAATATTTAAAAACTAATGTATATGCTATTTTACCAGTACAGCCTGTAGGTACATCTATTAAATTACGATTGTTTCAAAATGAAAATAATTTTCAAAATGATATATCTACAGATATTACGGGTAAAAAAATTAGTGATACACTATATGTATTTAAGGACATTGTATGGAATATTGATAATGATGAAATTGATTATTTTACTTTCAGTTTAAATAATGATCAAAGTGATGCTAATATTCAATTAATTAGTAACTGTGAAGAATTAGGAAATAATTTGGTAAAAATTTCTGTTCCAAGCAATCTTCTGCCTTTCGAGTATTCACTCCAAAGTTTAACAACAAACCAAATAGTAGTAAATAATACACAGTCTACATCTAGTCCTATTATACTCAATAGTTTAGTTCCAGACAACTATAAGGTAATCATCAACAAACCAGGCTATGACAGTATTGTAAGAACATTCGATTTACAGGGTATTATTAATCAAAATATTGATTCTGATTATCTTTGGCAGGGGATGCCAATTGAGTTGGATCTTAATACCAGCTCCTTCAATTACACTTTGATAGCAGCAAATGGACAGACAACAAACACTGCTCCTTACATGCTTACCGGAATAGGTAATTATCAATTGAAAGTTAAAAATAAATTAGGATGTGAGATTATTAAGAATTTATCAGTACTTAACTCTACGGATTATGTATCTCTTCAAAACAATTCTTTATTTAAAAAAATTACAGTGTCGCCTAACCCGTCACGAGATGGAAATATTAGTATTAGAGTGGAATTAAAGTCTTCTAAACCTTTAACCATTAAAATATTTAATGGGCTTGGTGTACTCGTTAAACAAGGTGAGTATAATTCTGCTTCAGAATTTACAATTCCTATGTCTATCCCACCTGTTGTAGGATATTATAATATAAAAATATTTATTCCTGAAGAAGGAAAAGGAGTCAATTTCATTATTTATTAAAAAGCTAATTACCTATAATTTATCATGAGAAAAAGAATTTTATTCAATATTAAATATATTGATTTATTACCGGTGTTTATACCTATCATCCTTTCTTTGTGTAGCTGGACTATGTATAAAGTTATGCATAAAGACACAGAAAAAGGTCCTTCTGTAAGCCAATACTCAAATCCTTTTAAAATCAATTGTGACTTTTTAAAGCCAGTTTACAATTCCACGATACAAAAAAGGTATGGATCCACATTAGAAACATCTACTTTACCGATAGATTCTAAATCTGCTACAATCATAGATAATGATAAAATAAGAAATACAACACTATCGGCTCGACCTGTAAATTTGTTTTTTAATGATAAAGCTTTGGTAAATTCAGGGTACATTGGTGAGATTGGTGATCGAGATGCAAAACAGTGGGATTCTGACCCATCAGATAATATATTCAATATTCCATTATCAAATGTTAATAAGATCGGTTCTTATAAATTATCATATGATATAGATGGTTATTCTGATATTAATTCAGTTACCAGAAGTATAAATGGAAGTTATGCAATAGGCGGTTACATTAAGGAAAAAAATTCAGGATGGACAGAAGTTAGTGAGGAAATTGATCCTGCAATTTTAAAAGAGGGTAATAACTTTGTGCTTTTTAATGCATTAAATAAAGGGGATTATTATACTATAAAAAATGTACGTATTACTGAGAATAAAGTAAAAAATATAAAGCCATATAAAATCGTATCAAAAATTTACAAAGACAAAGTATTTTATATTCGCGGATTTATTGATTCTCCATCAATAGAATCTATAGAAATTGGAGAACAAAATATTAAAATGCATGGGAATGAATTTGAATTTTTATCATTGGCAGAGAATAAAAAAGAAATAAGTATAAAATTCACAAATAAAGATAAAAGTACATATGAAGAATTAATTTCAAAAGATAATCAAAAGCCATTTTCTGAAATTAATTCTTATAAAGAATTAAATAACAATATTGTTTATAGATCTGAGACAGGGATTGTATTAGGACTGAGAAATATTGACCTTCCTCCTATAGAGCAATCAATCAGTAATGTGAGTGCAGATTATTATGGTTTCAGGTTTAAAGGAAAAGCTACGGAAGAAACGATTGTACATCTTCCCTATGATGAAACTAAACTTCCAAACAGTTATACTGAAAATGATATTACTGCATTTAAATTTGATTATACTAAAAAATCTTGGGTATCGATAGCTGTAGATAGTATCAATACCAAAAAAAAATATGTTGTTTTTAAGACATTATTTGGGAATACAACCGATTATATAAACGGCGTAATGAAACAGCCCGAGAGTCCTGAAAACAGTGCTTCTGCTCCCACAGCATTAAATGACGCCCCAATCGCCAATCCTGCATCTAAAATCAATATGATTTCACCACCGAGTGCTAATCAACAAGGATCTGCTGTTGTGCAATATCCTATAGAAATCCCTAAAGGAATCAGCGGGCTTCAACCCAGCATTTCTGTCACTTATAACAGTGATAATAAATCCGGCTGGGCTGGAACTGGCTGGGACATTTCTGTAGGAACGATAGAAATTGATACCCGTTGGGGAGTTCCTGTTTTTGACCCTACAAAAGAGAGTGAAATTTATACTATAGGTGGCGAGCAATTGGTATTTAAAGATAATTATTTACCTAATAAAATTCAAATTCAAGAAAATAGAAGTAATTCTGATACAAGATTTTACTACAGAACAGGGGTCACTGAAGGTCTGTATATTACAAGAAAAGGTAATACGCCCTCATCTTATACCTGGGAAATATTAGATAGAGATGGTATAAAGAAAGAATATAATGAAGTTCTGACGGACAATTCTTCTTCAAACTCTACTGGGAACAGAATCAGATGGTATTTAACAAAAGTTACAGACCGTTATAATAATACAATAGTTTATCAATATACAGACTCTTTTGAAGGGGGCGGGAAAGGTAAGTATTTATCAAGAATTGCCTATAGCAATAATACATTTGTCACTTTCGAAAATGAACCTGGGGTTAGAGCTGATAGAACTTTTAGCTATAAATCAGGAGTTAAGCTTACTGATGCTAAAATATTAAATAAAATTGCCGTTTACAGAGCTAATATAAAAATTAGAGAGTATCAGTTTATCAATACAACAGCTGGGCAGTTCAATAAAAGGCTTTTAACCGCAATTATACAAAAGGATGGCAGCGGTAATGAGTTTAACAGGCATAAGTTCTCTTATAAAACGGCAAGAATTTTTGAAGACCAGCCTCAGACATATAATACTGGGACTGACGTTGGTAATGTTGGGCCCTTTAACGGTGCAAATCCTTCTGCTATTAATGGAGATTTTAGTGATAATATCAATAAAATTAGAGGTTCCCTAAATATAGGAAGTGGTGCCGGATGTTTTTTTGTAAGTTTTAATAAGAAAAATACAGTTGGGTTTAATATGTCTTACAGCGAGAATAAGACATACGGTAAAAGCCAATTGATGGATATTGATGGAAACGGCTTGCCGGATAAAGTTTTTTACGGAGGGAATGGAAATTTATGGTTTAGAAAAAACTACGGATCCGGCTTCGGAGGTGTTAACAGCTCGGTGAACTGGCCAACAGGAACACCGCTTTCAAAAACAAGTTCTTATATTGGTTCTGCGGGATTAGAATTTGTGTATAAAAATTATGCAGCCGGAGCAAATGTTAACTGGTCAAATAATAATACTCCTGTATACTTTTCAGATGTAAATGGTGATGGTTTAGCAGACTTGATTAGTTATGGTGATGTATATTACAGCAGAATTAGAAATGGAGTTCCGGAATTTGAATCACAAAAAGATAATGAGCCTAATGTTACGGAAACAACTCCTAATGTTATTTTAAACGGTGCTCCTGCAGTACAGATCATTGAGCCAGGACAAACAGGTCCACAACTTTTAGGCAATATTGTAAGAATGTGGGAAGCACCTGTATCAGGTAGAATCATAGTCCATGCTAATGCTACTTTAGAGCAGCAGTCAGTAGATGGTGTAGATTTTTGGCTTGAATTAGGGGCAATGACCAAAGCAAACGAAGATAATCCGTCATATGTACCTGCAAACTCCGCAGTAATCGGATCTCCTGTCACCCTAACAATTCCAGGGCAGCAGGTTAGCATTCATGAAACTGTTGAAGTACAAAAAGGACAAAGAATTTTTGTAGTGGCAAGTGCTAAGGAAAATCCAATCAAGGACAAAATTGTATCTGAAGTTGGGATTGCTTATATTGTCGATAATTCAATTGATACTGCAAAAGATGCAAATGGAAATTTTTATTATCATTTTAATGCACCCAATTCTTATTTAGCATCTAGCAAAAAAGGGAATCCACTGGGAGAAAAAGCACATGTCAACATTTCCTGGGCAAATATGGGCAGTCAATATTTTACTGATGATGTTGACTTTAAAATCTATAAAATTGTTGTTCCGAAATCAGATACTACCGGAGTAATACAGCCGTCGTCATCAAATTTGATTTATCATCATAAGTTAATAAAGGGAAATTCATTAAGTACATTAACACCAGCAGGTAATCTAATCTCTGGAGTTGATATTTCAGATATATTGGTTAATCAAGCGGTATCCGATTCCACTATTACAATATTGAATTTTGATGTGTCTTCAGATACAAACGTTTCATGGGAGAAAATCAAATGGAAGCCTAAAATGGAGGTTACTACTGAGACTGAGGTTCAGCAGATTAATGCTTTGGTAGAGTATCATCCTTATGGTGAAAGACTCAGTGATAATCTTCCTAAAAATTTCAGTAAATACAGCCAGTATTCTGAATGTAGATTTTTATTATATCCAAAGTTTACCAGCAGTCCTTATCAACCTCTTACAATAAATCTTCCCACATTACATAATACTACAGTCACTTTTTCCTTGAAAATGAAAGATGGTAGCGGAAATATCGCTTATTTGCTCAAAAATAAAGTTAATGTAGTTGATAATGTTATGGAAATTCCAAAATTTAATTTCTGTGATATATTTGGTGTAACCGGTATTCCCGGTATACCATATTCTCAATTATGGCAACACTTATTCTATTTTGAGATCACCTCATCAGATTATGAAGTCACAAAAAAGTTAGCAGAATTAGATCCTTATATTTATAATTATAATTATGAATCACAAGGGCCTACTTCAGGATCCGGACCACTAGCAAATACAGAGCATAAAGCAGATTATTTTGCAGCGAGATCAGGTAACGTTCATTATAATGTTAATACTGGTTTAGTATATCAAGGTTGGGGAGGTTTCTCTTACAATGGTTCTAAGTATAAGGGGCAAACAATTAGGGAAGGCGAATTCAACTCAAGCTTAAGCGGTTTTAATATGAGCTTGCTGAATCCGACTTTACCTTGTTCAGGAGATCCGAATTCACAAGCCTATCAGGACTGTGTGTTTAATTATGTAAGTCAAATGATGAATTCAAGATATTTTACTCCAATTGATTTAAAAACTGATGCTGAGACTTATACATCACCTTTAGAATCTGCAGAAATAGATCAATATCATATGCAGCCAGCCCTTTTGGGGACTTATACTGATCCCGACAGTGAATCTCAGTATCCGGGATATTCTGTGCCAAGCCCGAGAGGTATTATCAAGTATTACAAAGGGAATGGATTTAATGTCTATGGGAGTGCATTTATTGTTGGAGGTAATGCGGGCAGCTCAAGAGATTATACAAAAGATCATTTTGTAGATTTTAACGGAGACCGTTATCCTGATGTGGTTTCGAGCCACTCAATACAACAGACTAACCTTTTAGGACAATTGAGTATTCCTGCCAACACATTTGAAAGAGAAATGTATAATACCACGACAAATTACGGTTTAAGTCTGGGCCTTCCTGTTCCTACTAAATTTAGTAATACAGCAAACGGAGGATTTCAAACGGGTGGAGAGAAAAATACTCAGACAACTACATCAGCTAATGCAGTAGGAATTGGATTAAATGTCCAATTAGGTACGGCCAGATCAAAAAGTAAAGCTGTTTGGTTCGATATTAACGGAGATGGGTTATTGGATTTTGTATCAGAAGGAACATTATATATTAATAATGGACATACTTTTATAAGTGAATCCCATAACTGGGATATTTCCGATCTTTCAAATAATAGTTCCTCATCATTGTCCGGTGGGGGAGGGATTAGTTGGCCTAATGGAAGTTTTGCTTTAGGAGTCGGTTTGTCTAAGTCTAAGTCTAATACAAGTACTGCATTTTTAGATATCAATGGAGACGGATTGGAAGATAAGATTATAAGATCTGCAAATACTTATGATATGCTGATCAATACCGGGACAGCATTCCAAAATAATATAATGAATCACGATTTTGAATTGGAAAATAAACAAAATTCGTCTGGATTCAATTTTAATTTTACAATTTGTGCCTGTCTTGGAATCAAACTTTGCGTTAGCTTCGGATATAATAAAGATAAATCTGTTAGTAAGCAAACCGTAGATTTAAGAGATTTTGATGGAGATGGTTTGCCTGATTTACTGATGTCTGACAATGAGGCCAGCTTGAAAGTTTATCATAATAATTTAGGAAAGGCAAATTTACTTTCAACCATCACTAATCCGCTTCAGGGTAATATCTCGCTTGAATATGATATTCATAATGGTAGTAATTCTGGAAATCTTATTGGAGGTACATATCAAATGCCTTTTTCTAAAATGGCATTAACAAAAGTCATTATTTCGGATCTGGCAAATATTAGCACGGATGGTCCGGGAATCCCTATACCGATTAATAAATCACAAGTAACATTTGAATACGAAAACGGTGTTCAAGACAGAAGAGAGAGAGCGTTTTTAGGATTTGGTTTGGTTAAGACGATAACATATGGTGGAGAAGAAGGTCAGCCGTTTACTCAACATCAGACACATGTTACCGAATATGAAACCAATTTTAATGATAGTGATTTTTATGTAAATTACAATGATACAAGAGTACGGCAGTACTTTTATAAAAAAGGGTTAATAAGGTCGACTTATCTTATTGATGGTAACGGGAAAAAACGTTCTGAAACCAAATATACTTATAGATATTTTGATCAATTATCAAATATTGGTTATGAATTATCTGAAGGGCAATCCCAGCCGCAATATAGGGATATTGGTAGGATTATTCCATTATTATATAAAACCGAGAGTACAATTACTGAATTCGCAGGGAACACCAGCCATAGTAAAACTTTAATATCTACGGTAGATCAGTATGATCAATATGGGAATCCCTCAAAGTATACAGATAAGGGTTCAACCCTTACTAATACGGGTGATGATATTATTGTGAGAATAGGTTATCATGATCCCGGAGCTAAGAATGTAGTAGGTATTCCCAGCGAGCATAATATCCTTGCGGGAAGTATTACAAGAACAACAATTTCAACAGTAAATGCAAACCGCAATATAACAAAAATCTCAAGAATAATTAGTGGGCAGACTGCAGAAACGGATATGGAATATGACATTTATGGAAATCTTACAAAAATAACAGAACCTGCATCTAATAATGGACAGCGATTTTCAAAAGCCTATACATATGAATCGACGTATAATACTTATCCGGTGGAAATCAGAGATTCTTATGATCTTGCAAGCTTTACACAATATGACGCTAACTATTTGTTGGGAGTACCAACTGTTATTACGGATCCGAATGGAGTAAGTTCTTATTATTCTTATGATTCTTTCGGAAGGGTAACGCAATACAGATCTCCGGTAGATACCGATTGGACAATCAAATTCTATTATTATCCTAATGAACTGGTTCCCGTGGCTGTAACGGAAAGGAAAGCTCCTGTTATTAATGGTAATGCACCAAGCGTTAACTATTTCAGCAGTTTATTCACCAACCGATGGGGGCAGGAGCTGGCTGCGAAAAAATTGTTCAAGCGTAAACTTAACAAATATTCTTTTGCCAGTAATATTTTTCAGGTTAAGGATTACTTAGGGCGCCCGGTTAAAACGATCATAAGAGATAAAGTAACAACAGTAACAACAGCAGCAAACATAATTAATGCATTAAAAACTTATGATAAATATACGGTCGGCGAAAACCTGTCAGCTCAGGTATATCTAACGACAACTTATGATGAACTTGACCGCCCAAGATTATCCACTCAGTATAATGCCCAGACAAATAACGGAGTAGAAAATCTTGTTACTGAAAATAAATATGGATTTGGACCTGACAGAGATGGAATTACACAGTTTATGACAACAACGATAAGTCCATTAGGCAATACTTCAATTTCTTATACTGACGAAAGGGGACGCATTACATCCGGAAGGCAAACCGACGGATCCCAGAATTTATGGACAAGTAATAAATACGATATTTTTAGCCAGGTAACCCAGGTAAAAGATGCCAATAATAATATCACCACCTACCAGTATGATGATTGGGGAAGGAATATCAAAACGGTACAGCCGGATGCAGGGGAAATGAATTATGAATATGATGCAGCCGGCAGAGTGGTCAGTTCAAATAATGCAAAACTTATAGCAGCAGGCCAGTCTGTTACCTATGAATATGAATATAACAGAATTTCAGCGATTAAGTTTGCACCTGACGATTTTGTAGAATATAAGTATGGAGATTCCGGAGCGACAGATTATTCTGCAGGCCGGCTTACGAGTCAGACGGATAGGACAGGCTTGCAGACCTTTAAGTATACATCATTAGGTCAGGTAAAGGAACATACTAGAATTTTAGTGGCTCCTAACAACACACCTAAACAATTTAAGACTTCTTTTGTCTATGATGTATATAACAGAATTAATAAAATAACGTATCCGGATTCAGAAGAGGTATTTTATAATTATAATGAGACCGGGCTGTTAAATAATATGTACAGCAAAGCTCCTGTCAACCAGCCATTGGTTCCGATAGTTAGTAATATTGAATATGACAACAGAGATCAAATGGTTTCTTTTACTGCCGGTAACCAGACACAAAGTAATTATAATTATGATCCTTGGGGAAAATTATCAGAATTGACTTTATTCAATATAGCTACTGGTTCCACAATACGTAACAATCAGTATATATTTGATAGAAACGGTAACATACTGAATGCGCTTGGAACAACACCGATGGCACATAGTTTACCACTTGATCCTATGACTGCTTACAGCCATAAAACATATCAGTACGACATGTTTAACAGACTTAAAAACTCAAAAATAAACACAGTAGGGAATGAGTATTCCCAATATTATGAGCTGGATATGACTTATAATAATGCAGGGAATATTGAAAGAAAAAATTACAGGCTGAAATCTTATCAGAATAGCATGATGTGCCAGAATCCCGGAAATCACGGTAATGAAGCCAGATACTATTATGCTGTTCCGGGACATCCAAATGCCGTTTCTAAAATTGAATACAAAAGAAATTACCCGTTTAATGCCCCTATGGATTGTGGTAATGCAGTGCTCAACTCTCCTACAGACAATTCTGAACAGTTTACGTATGACCCGAATGGAAACCTGAAATTATTTTATCTGATTAATGGCGAGAAACCAGATCTTTACAGACAATTGTTCTGGTCCGAAAGAAATAATTTGAAAGCTCTTGGAGAACGTGGCGTATTAAGTCATTATGTCTATGATGCGGGTGGTGAGCGTGTACTGAAAAGTGACGGTATTTCTAAGAAAATGTATATTAATGGAAATGATCCTAACAATACGACTCAGATGGGAGCGTATACATACTATCCAAGCGGGTATATGGTACTTGGAGCCAAAACAATGAGTAAGCATTATTACATAGGGGATCAGAGAATTGCAACACGGGTCGGCAGGGTTCCCTCCCATAGATTTAAAATTAATGAGATCAAACCCTACAATGAACTGCGTTCGGTACTTGAAGAAGAGATAATGGATATCTCAGATCAGGCGCAGTATCCCCCCGTGATATGGTTCCAAAATGAAGATTCCCAGGGCACCTATGTACCACCTGCCAATACATTGAGCAATGAACCAGATTGCGAGTATGCAATGGAGCAATTGCTTATAAGCCTTTCGCAAGACCCGGACAAAGAAAGTTGTTACGAAATGTTTTTAAGCATGTATGAAAGTACACTTTCAGGCGGCACAAGTTTTTGTTCCCTGCTTGATAATATTACTTTGAATAATCCTCAGAATTGTATGGACGGCCAGGTTCTTCCTGAAATAACAGATTCTGAAATGTATTGGATCCATCCTGATCACCTGGGAAGTTCATCTGTACTCACCAACAGCAACTCTAAAGTGACCAACTGGTACGAATATATGCCTTTCGGGGAATCTTTAATGGAATTATCAACCAGGGATTATGACAATCCGTATAAATATAACGGCAAGGAACTGGACTCCCAGACCGGGCTCTACTATTACGGAGCCCGATATTACGATCCGCAGAGAAGCTTCTGGCTGTCTGTTGATCCTTTGGTAGAAATTACCATGTCGCCTTATGCTTATACCTGGAATGACCCGGTTAATTATGCAGATCCTACGGGTATGATCGGTGAGAGGATTGGTGATCCGGGTGGACCTAATATCTTTAAGAGAGTATATGACTGGATATTTGGACATAAACCTAAAAATGGTGTTACCGTTGGAACTATAACCTCCAGCCGTGAGCCTGATTTGCCAACATTTTCACAAGCACCTGATCATAGAATGCCAGGTACCGTTGGTGGAGCTATACAGGACTATAGAGATTCCGGACCTACGCCCGGTTACGGAACTTCTGTTGGCCTGAATATGATTGGAAAAGAAGTTTCCAATCAGATACTGGACTTTGGTAACTTTATCAGAAACAGTTTTGGTGGCGGAATGGATTATTCCGGATTGGGACCTAGAATGACCAAATGGGACGGCAATACCATGTCAGCCACAGAAAGCCTAAATGCTAAATTTAACGCTGTTATGTTTGCTGATGGTTTAATGACAGCCGGAATGGGAGCTATTTCTACAAGAGCAGAAGCTGGTAGTATAAATTATATGAAATCAACAGATAATTTTGCTCGGTTTGCTGCTCGAGCGACACCTCAAGCAGGCGCATTAGATGTAATAGGACATGGAGGACCTAATATATTTCAAGTTAATAATATTACAGTGGAGGGAGGTGAACAACTAATCAACCATAGAGTTTTAGCAAAATTAATAAGACAAAATCCTCAGTTTATAGGACAAGATATCAGATTGCTTTCTTGTAGTACTGGAGAAGCAGAGTTTGCTCAAAATTTAGCCAATAAATTAAAAACAAATGTATTTGCACCAAATAATATATTATGGGCTCACCCAAGCGGAAGATTTAGTGTTGGGACAACATCTTCAGCCAATACTGGAAAAATGATTAAATTTATGCCAATAAAAAAATAGATATGTATAAAGAATTTGGATTTTGGAAAGAATATGGAAAAAAGTATGAGGATTATCCTTCAATAAATCTATATATTGATAATGTTGTTAATAATCTATACGATAAAAATAAATTGGTTCCCTACTTAAATTCTGGAGGAATCGTTGCCGTTTCAAGTAAAATTAATTTCCCTCATTTATTTAGAAATGAGCAAAAATTAGGTGAGTTTTTATTATTAACAGATGGTTTTTGGGTATGGCCGGAAGACTTGGCTGAATATGTTTTGAATCATAATGTTGTTTTGCCTGTAGAGTGGTATGATCTAATATTAACAAATAATTATAAAATACTAGAAAAAGTTAAATTTCAGCAGCAAGATGTAGATTGGATTCGCTATTAATAAACTTGTTTAAACTTTGATTTCTACAACTTCTGTAAAATTACATCGTGTAGCAGGATTGGAGTATCATCAATTAGTACGAATATATGCCTTTCGGTGAATCTTTAATGGAATTATCAACCAGAGATTATGACAATCCGTATAAATATAACGGCAAGGAACTGGACTCCCAGACCGGGCTCTACTATTACGGAGCCCGATATTACGATCCGCAGAGAAGCTTCTGGCTGTCTGTTGATCCTTTGGTAGAAATTACCATGTCCCCTTATGCTTATACCTGGAATGACCCGGTTAATTATGCAGATCCTACGGGTATGATCGGTGAGAGGATTGGTGATCCGGGTGGAAGAAATCCTGATAGCCTTTGGCATAAACTGACATGGACAAAGGCCCACAGGAATGCTGAGCGTTATGCTAATACTATGCGATATGGAGGCAACGATGTAAGCATGTATAAGCACAATGACGGTGATTGGTCAGTAGATACAAACTATGGGAATGGTACAGGGAGTAAAGCCACATTTTCAAATGGAGGGATGAGCCATAATCAAAATTGGGGTCTTTACAGTGGAGATATGCAAGGTCAAAATGAAGTTTCTAATACAATTACCAATTATTCTGCTGCAGGTTTTAATTCACCTACCATTGGCTCTCCTGCAGATAATCCGTATTCAAATCCTTCATCTCAGCTTGCCTATACCACATTAATAGCTATGCAGGAAGCTCCTTTTGTTATTATTCCGGAGCTTATACCTGCCAAATATCTGAGTGCCGCTAGAGGAATTGTTTGCGCTCCTGTTAGGCGGCTGACAAAAGGGCTGATAGAGATCTGTTTTACCAAAGGAACATTAATACAAGTAGAAAATGGTAAAAAGAAAATTGAAGACATTCGGGAAGGCGATCTTGTATGGAGTTACAACGAAGAAACAGGTCAAAAAGAACTGAAAAAAGTAGTAGTCCTTTCTCATAATATTTCTTCTTCATTAGTGAAGATCTCTTTCAACGGTACAGAAATTACCTGTACCCCGGAACACCCGTTCTACGTGAACGGAAAATGGATAGAAGCCAAAGACCTTACCCCAGGAGCACTTTTAACCACTTTAGACGGAACCGCTTCTCCTGTGGAATCTGTTAATTTCTTGGATGAAAAGGTAAAAGTGTATAACTTTGAAGTAGAAGGCAACCATAACTATTATGTTTCCGAGAAAGGGGTTTTGGTGCATAATAATTGTGAATGGCTTGAAGGTAATTTAGGCCAGATTAAAAATTGGACTTCAACGGAACCAGGAATGCAAGGAACGAAAGCTTTAAAGGAAATAACTGAAAAATTAGCAAAAAATGATCCATTTGTTTTCGGACAGCCAATAAAAGTAGTTGAGGGCAAAGGACAAACATTTATTTTAAATGGTCATCATAGAATTAAAGCTGCTATTGAAGCTGGTTACAAGGGTGTAATTCCATATATGAAAGTTCCTGCAAGTGATGTTCATCTGCATTCTGGTTTTTCAAATATTGAAGAAATAATATATTTATTTGGTAAATAAAATTTTTAGAATGATAAATTTAAAATTACATAATCTTATTAAAGAATATGCTTTAAACTGTATTAGGTTTAATGATCTTTTAATATCACAATTTAACCTAAATAATAAAAATGAATTAGAAAATACTGATTATTTTGTTTTGCCACTTCGAGCGTATAAATTAAGGATTATTGAGAATAAAAAAAAAATAAAAGTAGGCAATGGTGAGCAATTAGAATATCAAATACATGGAACAGGAATAACTTTTATATTTAATAATATAAATTATTCTTTTGAATATTTTCCTCGAATAGATGATAAAAGTATTCCTATTTTTTCTATTTCTACAATTTACGAGTACATAAAAATTATATATAAAAATATTGAACAAGAAAAATTCATAGAGATCATAAATAACCTTGTGAGTAAGGAATTAATAATTAAAACTGATGAAAGTGGTTTTTCATTTTATCTTCCTGATTTAAAATCATCTGAAAATATTATTCAATAAAATTTCATTAATATATATTCCTTTATTATTTTAATAAGGGAATATTTTATTAAATCAGAAAAGTAAAAGTCTATACTTGAGGTTGAAGGCAACCATAATTATTATGTTTCTGAGAAAGGGATTTTGGCACATAATACTTGTTGGCCGGAAAGACTTGCAAAATTTATGGAATATGCAGCAAATATTGAAACTAAATCTCTTACTTCACAAGATGCAACAATCAGTCACTTAGAAAGTGTTTTTAAGGCTTTAGACAAAACAAGAACAGATGATAGAGTAATTAAATTAATTGGAGAAGGTGCTAAGAATGCTGAACGAGGAATCAATAATTCTAAAATTATACACCAAGCAGGAGAGATAGGAAAGAATTATACCGAAGTGTTTGCGGATGGAGGTTTTCAAATAATTAGAAATGGTAAAGTCATAATAAATAAAATGAAATAAGATGATAGAAAAATTAAAGTATGCATTATTCAGTATTCCCGATTATGATATTTATAGAAGATACTTTCAAACTGATGATAGTATAACAATTTATTATAAGAATGTTATTATTAAGGCAACAAATGATGAAATTTCAATATTCTATGATTCTGATGAGCATTTTGTAACTAAAGGACTAAAATATTTAGATAAAAATAATACACTAAAACTTTTTACTGATATTCCTTCTGCAATTGATTATATGAGTTATCTTTCATTAGTGACATTAGATATCAGATATACATTATATCATTATTTTTTATTCAAATCAAATGAATCAGAAATAGATTATAAGTCTCTCTCATTTGTGCTTGCTGGGAGCTATCCAAATTACTCCGAAGAAAAATTAAGTATTCGTTGTGACATAGGAGGTTTAACTATTAAGAATAGAAAAGTAAAATACAACTGTCTAATTCTTTTTAATAATGATGGATCATGTAGATTTTCTTTTTATCCGGAAGAACCAGCATGGAACGAAGAAAAAATATGTCCTAAAAGAGATGTTGATAATATTATAGAATACATTCTTAATCTTAAAGTCGACAATTACGAAGATATTCCATTAATAGAATCATAAACAAAAAAGAGTAGCTATTAGCTACTCTTTTTATAGTTTTAAAAGGAATAATTTCTCTTGTAGAATCTATTAATTTCTTGGATGAAAAAGTAAAAGTCTATAACTTTGAGGTAGAAGGCAACCATAATTATTATGTTTCTGAGAAAGGGATTTTGGCACATAATACTTGTTGGCCTGAATCTGATTGGAAAAGAAGTTTCCAATCAGATACTGGACTTTGGTAACTTTATTAGAAATAGTTTTGGTGGCGGAATGGATTATTCCGGATTGGGACCTAGAATGACCAAATGGGACGGCAATACCATGGGCGCTGATGAAAGCCTAAATGCTAAATTTAACGCTGTTATGTTTGCCGATGGATTAATGACAGCAGGAGTGGCTAATATAGGGAGTTCATCATCAGGTAAACTCAATATACTTTCTGCCGAAGAAATGTCTAATATTTGGGGAGCGGGGCCCTTAAGAATTGATCCACAAAATCCACCAAAAACCGTTACAAGTGACTTTATAGAAATTTTGGCGGGAGGAGGAACACCACGACTTGATGAACTTGGAATACAAAAAACGGTACAATTTAATTTCAAATGGAGAGGAGCATTAGAATGGGAAATAAAAGATATACCAGGCAGTATTGGATTAAATAACAGTCGGATTGTTCAGCATCCGGATGGAAGATGGGGATTAATTATTAACCACGATTACAAAAAAATTATAAACTTACCTACAAACTCAGCATTAAAATGAAAATAGAATTTTTATTTGAAGAAAAGACTTTATTGTCAGCAAAATATATAAAACTAATTACTAAAGAAGATTTTGTCAGAATAGTTGTTAAAAAAGAAGATATTAAATCTGTCAATTTTCAATTTGGGAACATTTTAGATAAAGATTTAGATGTCACAATTTCTTTTAAGAGTTTTAAAAGTAACTATATTTTTAATATTTCAGATATACTATTTAAAACCAACGAAATTATTTTAATAGGAGTACTTGTTGATGCTTCATATCTATATGATCAAGGATATATTGATAATTTCAAATTGCTTACTGATAATAAAGAAAAAATAAATTGGTATGAATTAAATAAAAAACAGAAATATTATTACTTAAGAGGATGTTATTTTTTAGGAGGATTAAAAAAAACAATAGAAAATAGAAAACCTATAATAACCGTCGATTTATCTAAAGTCAAAACAGATTTAGATGTTTATTATGAACTCGGGAAAGCCTTTTTTAAATCATATGGATATTTTGGGACTGAATTAGATTCTTTCGTTGATTGTTTAATAAATATTAGTACATCAATTAAAGATGAAAAAACTATTTTTATTTTAAAAATCAAAGGTTATGAGAATTTTAAGAAAAATTTTTCAGATAATATTCTTTCAGAAATTTTTTACGAAAAATTTACAAATATTGGTTTTAAGATTGAAAATTAAAAATAACGTTTTTTAAAGTAATGAAAATAGAATTTGTATTACAAGAAAAAATATTACTCAGAACAAAATATATAAAACTTATAAGTAAAAAAGCTTTTGATAAAATTATTATCAAAAGGGATGATATTAGATATGCAAATCTACTATTTACTGAAATTTCCAAGCAGGATTTAATAATTAGAGTCAATTTTAAAGGACGTAAAGATTTTAAAAATGATTATTTCTTTAATGTTTCAGATGTCTTACTCCAAACTCGGGAAATTCTTTTAAAAGGAATTATTGATGATCCTTTGGGGATTTATAATCAGGGATATATAGATAATTTTAAACTTCTTACGGACAAAAAAGAAAAAATAAAATGGTATGATTTAGATAATGAACAAAAGTATTATTATTTAAGAGGATGCATGTTGTTAAGTGGAGTTAGGGAAAACATAGACAATATGAATTCTTTTATAACAATTGATTTATCAAAAGCTAAAACAGATCTGGATGTATATTATGAAATCGGAAAAGCTTTTTTTAATTCATATGGCTATTTTGGGACTGAAATAAATTCATTTATAGATTGTTTATGTAGTATTGATAAGTCAATGAAAAAAAGAGAAAAAATGCCTATTTTAAAAATAAAAGGGTATTCAAATTTTAAAAAATATTTTGAAAATGATATTTTTTATGATGATTTTTATCAAGAATTTGCCAAGAGTGGTTTTGAAATCCAAAATTTAAAGTAAGCTTTGAATAGGGTTTTTACCTTTCTAGGACAAACCCTTAATGCTTCTTAATTTGGATAATATTAATAATTAGGATATCAATTTCAATCTCCTGTTCTAATTTAAATAAGTTTCGCCAGAAACAGCGCAGGCGTTCTTCAGCTTAAAGACAACAACATAAGACAAAAATTAGTGTCGTTGTTGATAAATTAGAAAACGGAAAAGCAATAACAGTTTTTGAAGGAAATGCTTCTCCAATCTGGATTCAATTAAAAACTTGTTTAAACTTTTATTTTTACAACTTCTGTAAAATTACATCGTGTAGCAGGATTAGAGCATCATCAATTAGTATGAATATATGCTTTTTGGAGAACCTTTAGTAGAACTCTAACAGAGAGAATCAGATAAATCAAATACGATGGTAAAAAACTGGATTCCCAGACCGGGCTCTACTATTACGGAGCCCGATATTACGATCCGCAGAGAAGCTTCTGGCTGTCTGTTGATCCTTTAGTAGAAATTACCATGTCCCCTTATGCTTATACCTGGAATGACCCGGTTAATTATGCAGATCCTACAGGAATGATCGGTGAGAGGATTGGTGATCCGGGTGGACCTAGTATTAATAAGATATATGGACCTAAAGGTGGTAAATTAATAGAAGAGATTACATTAAAGGGTATAAAAAAACCAAATATTGTTAATAGATTTATGCAAATGTCCATAAATTTAGATAAAGGATTTGAAAAAACGAAAGAGATAAATTGATGAAATTATTTAATCAATTATCAGGTTGAGATTAGAGTTGATGACAATTTAGGTAAACTGCATATAATTCTCCTCAAATTATTAGTAGACGGAGAAAAAAATAATATTGTTATTGGTACCATTGCCTTCAGTATAACATCTTTCGAATTTTTAATTGATAATTTTAAGAAAATATTTAAAAACCTAGATTGCTTAGAAAATAAAAATATGATTATTCTTGAGTGTAGTCTTAATAATGCTGAAGATATTCAATATCTGGAACAATATTTTGAATAATATAATTTACCGGTATTGAAATTTTATGATATCAGATAAGATGGAAGATGGAAACTTCTTTCAGGTCTGTTTTAAAGTTGAAGAAGTGAAATAAAAATAATCAGGTATAACTGATAAACAGAAATCCCCAAGCGTAAGCAAGGGGATTTTTTTGTAATCAAAAATAGTAATATATTTGGCCTTTACTATGGAAAATCCAATTTTAGAAGAACTAAGGAAAATAGCGATTCATTTCAAAATAGAGCCTGCAGGAACTGTGGGGCATTCTGCTTCCGTAAGTGATGTGATCCGGGTTTTTTCCGGGATTCAGGAATCATTCAGGAGCTTTATAAAAATTGAAATAAAGAAATCCGCTGAATTCAAAGGTGAAATTGCCAAAAATAAAAATCTGATCAACCAGATCATGGCGGAAATGGATCTTCTGATTGTTGATGCCAAATTCAGTTACCAGTCATCCATAGTGCCGGACATATCGCAGGACCTGAGCCTGTTTAAAAATGATACCTTATCCTGGAAGTCCCGGAAGTTTCAGGAGTACAAAGATAAGATCATCTATTCTGACATCAATGACATCAATAACCTCTATGCACTCAGTAAAAAATATACCATTCGGGAAAGAGATCTGATATTTACGCCTTTATTTAATGCTTCAGGAAATGGGAAAGATTATAAAGTAAGGGTTTGGGAGCAGGACCGTGAAAAAATAAATCTTATAAAGCCCAAAAAGCTCTACGAAACTTATTTTAAGCCCAACAGGGCAAAACCTGTAAATAAAACGGAAAGGATTACACACGTTATACAAAAACCCGGTAAGGAAAAGAATTAGGAGATCTTATCATCTTGCGTGATCTCATCATTTCATTGAACGAAAAAAAGATTATGATTTGTCAATTAGGTATAAAATAAGACCGCCGGGCTAAAGTCCGGCGGTCTTATTTATTTTACTTGAATTATTTCCTGAACATGATTTCATCAAGTTTATTCTGATTGAGGTAAATTTGCTGAAACTCGATCGACATATGCTGATACAGAAGCTTCCAGTTTTGGATTTTGGTCAGTTTCTTAAAACTCTCAAAAGAACGGATGAAAAGATTTTCAATCATTGTTCTTACGTAAGAATTGCTCTTTCTGTAGATCCAGTCCATTAATTTAATGTGGTGTGCAATGATGTTTATCTTTGATTCCTGCAGCAGCCTTTTCAGGTAATTCACGATGGCCTGTATAACGCCTGGGAAATTTTCCTGTACAGACAGTTGGTTAATCTCATTTCGGATCGGTGGGTAGAAAAATTTTAAATACTCAACAGCTATTGTCTGATTAATAGTTTGCATCGGTACGTTCATCATATTAATATTTTTCAATTGTCTCTGATTATATCCAAAACTATACCAAATCACAGGCATGCGGCGAAAACAAATACCCCTGCAATTACGGCAATATGGGTAGCCCATATCCTGATCTGATCCCTGGAATTGGACTGTTCCCATTCTTTCCAGTCATACTCCTTTCTGATTTTCTTTCTCATAATTTTAAAATATGTAATAAAACGGTTTAAATATGTAATGAACTAGATGTTGTGGCTGTAGATCTGTTTTGTGTAAACTGACTGCAGGTCGTGTGAAAGATGGCTGAAAATAAAGTCCCGGTACTCTTTGCTGCAGAAAGCCGTACAATTGTCCAGAGAATAGATGAAGGAATTTTCAATGGCATTTTTTACCATCGTATCTCCGGTTCTGTACATTTCTCCCATTTTTTCAAGGCATTTGAACAGTTTGTTCCTTTCATTTTGCCGGATCATCTTTTTCATTTTATCCGTAAAGAGTTCAATCACCTGATAAGAATTCTGTATTCTTACTTCCTTGATTTCATCCCTTATTTCAGGTATTACATTGGTAATTTCCCGGGCAGTCTGTAAATAATCCATATAAATAGTATTTGGTTGTGAAGTTTGACTATTGATTAAAGTTCATCATAATCGTGATGCAGGGAATACGATATTTGCTAATCAATTCCCAGGATGTTAATTGTGCGGTTAATGTCCTGATTTCATTACTGCTACATGATGTATTGATAATCATCATGCCAAATTCTATACCTTGTGTAGAGCCCTCGGTATAATGGCTTCGTAATCAGTTATATATTTTAAATCAGCCATAAATTTTCTTAAAATAGCATTTCAAAATGATATGGTGTTTATCAGAATGAAATTCTGCGGATTGTCTGATTTAATTAATATCTTTGCACTCCAAAATATTCAGGACCATGTTTTCAAAAATCGTAGTACACAGAGTAGGAAATAAAATCAACGGAGAATCTCTGATGCTTTCCCAGGAAGAATTGCAGCTGGAAGAAGGAATGGCAGAGCTGCTTGAAAATTACTTTTTAGGTTCTTTTAAATCTGAGGAGACTTTTCATTTTTACAGCGATTCCTATCTGGTCAACAATCCGGTATACAGTTCCGTATCTGAAATTTTTGAAGACAAAGCTAAATTCATTTGGGAGTCTGAGAATATCGCAAAGCATCTTTTTGAAGCTGCCGAAAACCCGAGAGTCCAGGGCGGGGAACTTTTCATCGTTTATTTTGAAGACGAAAGGGAAGGTACAGAAAGAGTAGACAAAATAGGGATCTTTAAAACGGAAAAAAGAGAATCGTTCTTGAAAATTTCTTCCCGGGAAGATAATTTTGACCTTGAAAAAGACCAGGGAATCGGTTTGTCTAAAATTGATAAAGCCGCTTTGATTTATAATAACGACAAAGAAACCGGATATGTACTTTCTGTGGTGGATAATAACAAGAATGGAGACATGTATTACTGGTTTGAAGATTTCCTGAAGGTGAAACAGCGGGACGACGATTATTTCCATACCCAGGAAGCCTTGATGGTATACAAAGATTATATCACCAAACAGCTGCCGCAGGAATTTGAAGTATCCAAGGCAGACCAGGCGGATTTTTTAAATAAATCCATCAATTTCTTCAAGGAGAAAGAAGAGTTTAAGCTGGATGATTTTGCCAGTGAAGTATTGGGGGACGAGCATGTGATTGAAAGCTTCGTTAATTTCAAAACGGATTACGAACAGGACATGCAGATTAATATTGCCGAGGAATTCCCCATCAGCGAAGCGGCCGTAAAAAAAACGCAGCGCCACTTCAAGAGCATTATCAAACTGGATAAAAATTTCCACATCTATATCCATGGAGACCGGCAGAAACTGGCCCAGGGAGAGGATGAGAAAGGGAAATATTATATGCTTTATTTCGAGAAGGAAGTTTAAGCTATAGGCCGTTTCTGGGTGCAGACAGTGACGGGCGGATTTTATATTGATCCGTTTTATTACCGTAAATGTACTGTTTATGATATTGAAACGACGTTATTTATGTGGTATGTGTTTATTTGCAAAAAATACCACATCTGTAAAAAAAAACTTATATTTGATTGATCAAAGTATTATATGAATTTTGTAGAGTGTCATGAAGAGCCCATCCACATTCCGGGCTACATACAAAGTTTTGGCTATCTGATTGGCATCGATGCAGAGTCTCATTCCATCACTTTTTTTAGCAAAAATATAAAGGATATTTTTCCTGTTGAAAACCCTGAACAGCTTTTCGACAGGAAATTAACTGATTTTCCGGATGTTTTTGGAAGCATCATAGAATCTGATATTTATACTTCGCTTCCTGATTTTACAAAAAGAGACAATGAAACCTTTTTCGATAAAATTTTTACTGACGGTAAAGAATACCATTTATCCGCTTTCAGGAGCAAGGGCAATATTTTCCTTGAGTTTGAAAAAGTTTCACTTAATCCCAATAAAAGGATTACCAATAAATATGATAATTTCTATATTATTGATGATGAACAGGAGATCTGGAACCAGCTTCTGAATACGCTGTCCAGAATTGTGAATTATGACCGGATGATGGTGTATAAGTTCATGATGGACGGATCCGGAAAAGTAGTGGCGGAAAAAACCAATGACAATCTGGAGAGCTATCTTGGGCTTCATTATCCCGAATCCGATATCCCGGTACAGGCACGCGAGCTTTACATGAAGAAAAGGAAAAGAATCTTCAGCAATGTACACGCTGAAACCGTTCCTATCCTGAGTAAAAAACCTGGTGAAATCGATCTTACCTATGCTGCCTCACGCGGCATGTCACCGATCCACGGGCAGTATATTAAAAATTCCGGCGCTTCATCAAGCTTCAGTGTTTCAATCATTATCGATGATCATCTTTGGGGGCTGGTTACCTGCCAGAATTCCGAACCCAAGCATATTGACCTTGAGGACAGGGTACAGGCAGGGATTTTCACGGCCCTTGCTTCCAATGCTTATTCATCTTTCAAATCTAAAAATGAACTGAATTACCGGCTGGAACTTAACGAGAAAACATCGAGGTTAAAATCGGAATTTTTAAAGCATAACAGTCTTTTCAATTCCCTGATTGAAAATAAGGACGAGATTAAAAATATCCTGGAAGCGGACGGTCTGGCCATTTTAGCAGAGGATAAAATCATTACCGAAGGAAGTGCGCCTGACGTAGATACCATACAAGCCATTGTTCAGTGGGCACATGAAAATACGGATGACAATATTTACCTGAGCAGGAGTTTTCTGAAGGATCACGGTAAAGAACTGGGGCTGGATGAAAAGTCGGCAGGGGTCGTTATCTATTTTATGGAAAGAAGCAAGAACAATGTTCTGGTCTGGTTCCGTAAAGAATTTGATGAGCATATCAACTGGGCAGGAAATCCGGAGAAAAAAGTGGATGTGGTTTTCCGGGACGGGGAAGAAAAGAAAGTAGTTTCCCCGAGAACTTCCTTCCAGCTTTTTACCGAGAATATTAAGGGAAGTTCAAGAAGATGGGATTCCAGGAATATGGTTGCCCTGCAATCCGTACGCGACCTGATTTTGGAGACCTCACACAAAAATTATATCACAATCAAAAGGCTTAATGATGAGCTTAAAAAAGTAAATGAGGAGCTGGACAGCTTTTCCTACACCATTTCCCATGATCTCGGGACGCCTCTAACGGTGATGAAGCTCAATGCCCAGATGCTTCTGAAAACGGTTACCGATACCTCTGAGAAAAGCCGGAACAAGATCAATTCCATTATTGAAGAAATTGACAGTATGGCTGAAATGATGAATGATGTCTTACAGCTGAGCCGTGCAAAACACAGCGAAATCCAGCTGGAAGACCTTGAAACACAGCGTACCATCGAGAAGATTTCCGAGAATGCAAAGATCACGTTTGACAGTCCGCAGACTGAAGTTATTATTAAAGGCTGCCCGCGGGTACTTGCTGATAAGACTATGCTGCATCAGGCGTTCTTAAATATCATCAATAACGCCATTAAATATTCTTCCCAACAGGAAAACCCTAAAGTAGAAATTGAAGGGATTGAAGCGGAAGATCAGGTTATCTACAGAATTTCAGATAACGGGATCGGGATTCCGGCAGAAAATAAACACAAGATGTTTAAGATCTTCAACAGGATGGACAATGCCAAAAAGTTCAAAGGGAACGGCGTGGGGCTGTCTATCGTGTACCGGATCATGAAAAGAATCGGCGGGGAGGTAAGCTATGAAAGCAGCGAGGAAGGTACATCTTTTATTCTAACATTCAAAAAGCCTCACCTTGAGTAACATTTTAAATTCTTATGATGGTATCTGAATATCTAAAACAACATACGGCAGAATATCATGATGCTGCTGAAAATCTTTTTAACTCCGGGAAAATTTTTAATAAGACCTTTACGCTGGAAGATTATAAAAAAATTATCGGCACCAATTACCTGATGCTCCTTAATTCCGAAGCTGAAATTTTCCGGAGCCTTTCCGGTAATTTTTCTGAAAAACTTCAGCTGGGCAGCAGGAGAAAGCTTCCCCTGATTGAAAAAGACCTGGCCGGCCTGGCCATAAAACCGCGTTCAGCCTCTGAAGAACTGGAATTTTCCAGTGAATATGAAGCGCTGGGAGCCATGTATGTGATTGAAGGCTCAACTTTGGGAGGAAACGTGATTGCCAAACAGCTTTCCAGAACCGAAGGCTTCGATCAGGTAACCTTTAACTTTTTCGGCTGTTACCGGGAAAATACAGGCCCGATGTGGAAAAACTTCAAAGAAGTACTGGACGGGGAAGTAACCGAAGAAAAGTATGATGAGGTTCTGTCAGGGGCCAGAAAATTATATACCTTCCTCTTGAACGTTAATTAAACAAACGGTTGGAATTTATTAATTTATCCCAACTCCAGATAACAAAAGCTGCCGTAAGAAATTCCGGCGGCTTTTTCATTCCCATAAAGTGAGGCTTTTGATAATTTGTTTTCAAAGCAGGCGTTGATTTTTGCCATTTTAAAAGATTCTAAGTGTCGTTTTCAAATAAATGTAAATAAGTATAATTAAAATTCCTGAAAAATTGCTCAATTTTTCAGGAATTGTTAAATTTGGGCGTTTCCAATTTCAAATTAGAAAATAATTCAGCATGAAACCGCAGGGTTCTGTGATGACGCATTAATAAACAATAAAAAGTATACATTATGAAAGTAACTGTAGTAGGTGCAGGCGCTGTAGGCGCAAGCTGTGCAGAATACATCGCTATGAAAAACTTCTGTTCAGAAGTGGTTTTGGTAGACATTAAAGAAGGTTTTGCAGAAGGGAAAGCCATGGATCTGATGCAGACGGCATCTTTGAACGGTTTCGATACGAAAATTACCGGGACAACAGGAGACTACAGCAAAACTGCAGGCTCACATGTAGCCGTGATCACATCAGGAATCCCGAGAAAACCGGGAATGACCAGAGAAGAGCTGATCGGGATCAACGCCGGTATTGTAAAGGAAGTAACTGAAAACTTAGTGAAAAATTCTCCGGAAGTAATCATCATTGTGGTTTCTAACCCGATGGATACCATGGCTTACCTGGTACATAAGACTTCAGGTCTTCCTAAGCACAAAATCATCGGAATGGGAGGCGCTTTAGACTCTGCAAGATTCAAGTACAGGTTAGCTGAAGCCCTGGAAGCGCCAATTTCTGACGTTGACGGGATGGTCATTGCTGCCCACAGTGATACCGGAATGCTTCCTTTACTAAGCAAAGCAACAAGAAACGGTGTTCCTGTAACAGAATTCCTGGATGATGAAAAGCAGAAATATGTTATCGAGGAAACAAAAGTAGGCGGGGCAACGCTTACCAAACTGTTGGGAACTTCAGCCTGGTACGCGCCGGGTGCAGCGGTTTCTGTAATGGTTCAGGCCATCGCTTGCGACCAGAAGAAAATGATTCCTTGTTCTTTGATGCTGGAAGGCGAATACGGTCAAAATGATATCTGCCTGGGTGTTCCTGCCATCATCGGGAAAAACGGAGTGGAGCAGATTGTAAATGTTACCCTTACGGCTGACGAACAGCTGAAATTCGCTGAAGCAGCCCATGCTGTAAGAGAAGTAAACAGCGATCTTAAGTTTTAACTGATCAGACTTTATATTATGAAAACCGCGCCCGGAGGACGCGGTTTTCTTATTTATGTTTTTCAAAGAAACTAATTTCTATTTTTAATTGTTCCGAATTTTCTCAAAAACTGTTCTCTTCCCTTTTGATCATAAATATAAGGGTCAGCAAAACTGTTTATCCAATCATTTTCAATTTCTGAAATACTTTTACCGACAAACTTTTCTAATTCTGCTCTTTTAACATCAATTTGATAAATTTTATTTTGGAAAGGTAAAATAATTTCTATTTCATTTATAAAATTGAACTTTTTCATTAACCTTGCAGGGCTTCCAACAAGTGTTTTCTGAATTGTACTGCCTGTTGACCAGTATAATTTTAAATCATTTTCTTTCAATCCGGATTGAGGATTCAGTTCTTTGTACTCTTTATAATTTTTCACATAAGTAATTATAAATTTTCCGTTTTCTGATTTAATTTTCTTTATTGAGGTAGCTCCGTTTAATCTGGAAACTTCACTTTTTAATTGATCAGGATCTGTTTCAGAATCTATATTATGATTAAGCAATAATGAATCTGATTTTTGTTGCGGTGCAAGGTCAATTTCTTTCTTTTTGCCTGATTCAGATTTATTACGATCTGTACATTGTAATGATACAGATGCTATAAGTAGAAGTACAATTTGTTTCATATGCAATTAATGGGGTTTCATTAATACATAACATAATACTGCTACTTCTGATGTTTTCATATTGTCAGCATAATTATTATTTGCTATACCTTCATCTATGCATATTTTTAGATTATCTGCATCGGATTTCATTTCTTCAATTGATTTATATTTTTCATGATCCGCTTTTTTTAGATTGGCTATGAAATCTGCGCATGTAGCTAATTTATTTTCATCAGATGCTGTTTTCCATTCAAAAATTAATTTCTTATGCAAGGTGCCATTTTTCATCCATTCTAAATCTGGATTATTTTTTTGGCTGCAGGAACTTGAAATATATATCGAAACCACTAAAATCAATAACTTTTTCATATTAATTTACATCAACTATTTGCACTAAACTTTCCCATTTGTTTTTCTCATAGTAACTTAGCTTACTATATCCATTCATGTTGTTTATGGTATAAACCGCTTTTATATTTTTTAGGTCCTTTTCTTCATTATGCAGGGCCGTAATTGGATTATCCGGAAATCTGGCACTATTGGGCTTATTAAAGAATACTAAGATCTGAAAATATCCATCAGTGTAATCAGACTTATTAGCCGAGCAGTAATGTTTTAACTGATTTAACTCTGTATTTTTATCGATCTCAAAAATTGTCATTTGATTAAAATTATCATCCAGTTCTCTGATCTCTTTTTTACTGTCAATTAATTTAATATTATTATGTCCGGATTCTGCTTTTGTTTGTACATTGGTACCTTCAGTAAGTTGATTTTCTGGATTTAACAAGGAAATGCTGTCCAGTTCTTTGGACTTCATTGTTGACTCTTTATTATTACAGCTTAGAGTAATCAATGAAATTGTTAAAGCAAGAAGATTTAGTTTTATGTTCATGATTATATTTATACCTCAAAACTAAATAATATTTATACTTTTTAATTACGGTAAACCATAATCACATTTTATTGATGTAGTTTATTCTTTAATTTTCGTTTATTATACGCTAATTGTAAGTATCCACAATCTAATTCTTCCTGACTCCAAACAATTTTCAATTCTTATATTGTAGTTTAACAAAGAATTTTAAATATAGGTTTCAGATGTTAGTTTTCGCCACAGCTGATTAATTTACTACTATTCTGACAGCAGTTGTATTAAGCGTTCTGCCTGTCCTGATGCTTTTCTTTCAATATCCTCTTTGGTATATCCCGCATTAACGGAAGTCCGTGAAAATAAACCGGATCAACATATTTCATTTGGGCATAATAGGCAGTCTGTTCCATATTTTTGCAGAATTCATACACTTTAAAGTGATGTTCCCCCAGCGTATGGTATTCACTTTCAGGTGCGCCGACGGTAAAACTCGGGATGAAATGCTTTCCTTTTAATTTATCGCCCTGGGAACCATAAGCAAACCGGTATTCAAAAACGAGATCGAACCAGTGTTTTAAAATGGCAGGCATGTTATACCAGTACAGAGGATACTGGAATATGATGGTCTGGTGTCTGAGCAGAGCTTCCTGTTCATCCCGGACATTAATGTTGAAATCAGGATACAATTGTGAAATATTTCTGATTTCCACAGTTAAGCTGCTGTCTTTTAATTTTTCAATAATGGTTTTGTTCGCCAGTGATTTTTCGATGTCCGGATGTGCGAGAATAATTAATGTCATGTTTTATACTATAAAAATTAGAGTTGCAAATTTATTTTTAGTCGTGTACATTTGCAATACCTATCCAATTGGATAGGTATAAAAAATGAAAAAGGAATGCACAGGCAGCCATGTAAAAATCGGTGAAAAAGTATATCCCTGCTCCGTAAGTGTTGCGATGGATCTGTTAGGCGGGAAATGGAAAACCGTTATTCTTTATCATCTGAAAGATAGCGAGAAAAGGTACAGCGAACTGCGGAAGGAGCTTTTTTCCGTTACGGAAATGACTTTAAGCATCCAGCTCAGGCAACTGGAAAAAGACGGTCTGGTATCAAGAACGATTTTCGGAGAAAAGCCACCTATAAAAGTAGTCTATGCCCTCACGGAGTTCGGTAAGACCGTCATTCCTGTTCTTGAAGCTATTACAAAGTGGGGAAATCAGATCGTAGAAAGGAAAGGAGAGTTTGTG
This sequence comes from Chryseobacterium sp. JJR-5R, assembly GCF_034047335.1. Lineage (NCBI taxonomy): Bacteria > Pseudomonadati > Bacteroidota > Flavobacteriia > Flavobacteriales > Weeksellaceae > Chryseobacterium > Chryseobacterium sp. JJR-5R. The sequence goes on along the minus strand of NZ_CP139137.1, from coordinate 3,200,506 downwards.
GAATAACCGGCTGTTTAAATGCATTCAAAACCCTGTCAACTCCAGATCACAGTCTTCAAAAATACAGATTGTATATCCCATGGTGTGGCTTGATTTTAATTCTGATTCTGATTCTGCTAAGCTCTGCTTGGCATTACCTTAAATCATCAGGTCAAAGCTCATAAACACAGCAGTCTCAACAGAATCCGCATACCTTTTTGTATGGATACCGGTAAACATAAAACCGCATTTCAGGTAAAACTGAATCGCAGAATAATTGGTATTCTGTGTTTCCAGCTCTACGATCCTGCAGTTCAGCTCACGGGCTTTGCGGTTGACTGCTTTTATGAGCAGCCTTCCTGTATTCTGTCGTCTGTAGGCTTCGCTCACCACAATATGTTCAATGATAAGGCTGTTGTTCCATGTCCTGAAATTGCAGATGACCCAGCCGATCAGTTCCTCTTTATGAAAAGCACCGAAAGAATGTCCCTGTTCAATTATTGTATTGAGTAGGTCCACATCGTCCGGCCCAGTTGCCCAGGCTTTTATATACGGCTGTTTTTTCTCTCTTAAGCTAAATTCAAAAGCGTTTCCCATTTCAATAGCAGACACCACATAGATGGTATCGGTTTCATAGCCGTTTAAGCTGCGGTTTAAAATTGAGTTATCGGTGAACTTCTGCAGTTTTCTGATCTCCATTGAATATATAATTTTACGAAAGTTTTTTACGGATAATAAATTCTTCATCAGCCATTAGCTCAATATGCGGGCCGTTTGCAGGATAGGACTCCGGTCCGTTTTTAAGACCGAACTGTACAGTATATTTTTCAGCAGTATTCTGGATTTTGTTTCCAAAAGAAATGAGATCAGTAATTTGGATATGGTCTTTGGTCTGACGACCGTTGGTGAAAAAAAGCATCAGGTTAACAAAATCATCTGTTTTAAAGTCAAAATAATAAAAAACAGAGATGTTTTCCTCACGGCATACTTTGGTAAGCTCATTCAGGAATGCTGTTTTCATGGGTAAAGGCAGATGACAGTCGATCCGCATCGAGAAATTTTCCGCATCATGTTTTTTGAAGTCAGAACCTGTCAACTGTATGAAATCGTGTTTTCTTTGACCGTAAATTCCTTCATGGTCTGCATCAAACTTATAAGCAGTTTCCGTTTCAGGGGAAACTTTATATTCTGTGGGGACAGCGTTTTCATCTTTTAAAACTTCTTCAATCTCTGAAACCATCTGGAAATGATAATCGAATAAAGTATAATCGCCGGTTTCTATAAAGAGATGATTTCCGTCTGTCTTTACTTTTAAATAGGCTCTTTTATATTCAGATTTCAGTTCTTTTATTTTGGATAAAAAATGTCCTGCATCTTCTAAATACACGCTTGCCTGAAGCCGCGCAGGATTATCGGCATGCCCACCAAAACCTTTCAGAAATCTGAAAAATTTAAAATCATACAGCCTATCAGGAAACCTGTAATACCAGTATACGCCTAAAATCATGTTAAAAATCTGTGAATTTTGAATTCAGTATATTACTTTTGGTACTGTACAGGATAATCTGTATGAAAACCAGCATTGAAATAACGGCCATCCTGATCATTACATTTTCCGAAAACCTTTTCCTGATCACCTCCATAGAGCTGATCTTCCCTATGGTGAATTTTTTAAGCTGGTTCATGTCCGTAGACCCGTTTACGCTGGCGATTTCAGAATTGATTTCAGCTTCATTCGGTGTTACGGCTACATTGACCAGGTTGATATTACTCATGAAAAGCCATCCGAACAACAGAATGGAGACAAATAAAAGAAAAGGTCTGACAAGTTTCATTAAGACGTGATTTAAACGGATTCCGGTTCTTTCAAATGTAAAAAAATACATCCGGAAAAAAGTAATAAAAAGAGACTTATTATAACCCGGTAAGATAAAAATAGGTCAAAAAAATCCTAAATAATAGCTGAGGAGTACCTTTATGTCAAATACTGAAGCAAATATTATCTTTTTGTAATGAAACGGAAGTGTAAATTAATTAAAATTTCACATCCTGAAAATTCCAAAACCCGTAAATTTGCTTTCAACAAAATTTTACGGAATGCTTAGGAAAATTTCGGTTGTGGCGGCTGCTTTTTTGTCCGTTATTACAACCCATGCGCAGAAGAACAGAAATTCTCAGTTGGAGAGGCCTAAATTAGTGGTAGGTCTAGTGGTAGATCAGATGAGATGGGATTACCTGTACCGTTTTTACAACAAATACGGTAATGAGGGTTTCAAAAGATTGTTAAATACGGGTTATTCTTTAAATAATGTCCATATTCCTTACATTCCTACTGTTACGGCTCTGGGGCATGCCTGTATCTATACGGGATCAGTACCGGCAATCCACGGTATTGCGGGAAATGACTGGACTGATAAAGAGACCGGGAAAAACGTATACTGCACAACGGATGAAAGCGTACGGCCGGTAGGCACCCAAAATGTAAAAGTGGGGAGCCATTCTCCGAAAAATCTATGGTCTACCACCGTTACGGATGAACTGAGGCTGGCAACCAATTTCCAGGGCAAAGTGGTTGGTGTTTCCCTGAAAGACCGGGCATCCATCCTTCCGGCAGGGCACACCCCGAACGGGGCTTACTGGTTTGATGATTCTTCAGGGAACTTTATTACCAGCACCTGGTATATGAACGACCTCCCGCAGTGGCTGAAATCATTCAATGCGCTTAACCTGCCGGATAAATTAGTGGCCAACGGCTGGAACACGCTGCTTCCGATCAGTCAGTATACCGAGAGCGCACCGGACAATTCTTCTTGGGAAGGATTGCTGGGAAGCGCAAAAACACCTACATTTCCTTACAGCAACTTAGCCGCCGACTATCAGGCAAAAAAAGACAATATCCGTTATACGCCGTTTGGAAATACACTGACTTTGAAATTAGCTGAGGCTGCTGTAGAAGGTGAAAAGCTGGGAGGCGATGACGTTGTGGATATGCTGGCAGTCAACCTGGCTTCCACAGATTATGCAGGCCATAAATTCGGGCCTAATTCTATTGAGGTAGAAGATGTTTATCTGAGGCTGGACCAGGATTTAGCACAGTTTTTCAGTTACCTGGATACTAAAGTGGGGAAGGGCAAATATACCGTTTTCCTTTCGGCAGACCATGGAGGAGCCCATTCCGTAGGATTTCTGCAGGAACATAAAATAACAACCGGTTTTTTCGGGGATGGGATAGAAGCTGCTATGAATCTGAAGCTGAAAGAGAAGTTCGGGGTGGATAAACTGATTAACGGCGTTGACAATTACCAGATTTATTTCGACAGGAAATTATTGAAAGAAAATAAATTAGTATTGGACGAGGTAAGGGATTTTACCGTTCAGGAAATTGAAAATGACCCCAATGACCTGTATGCCGTTTCTGTGACGAAAGTGCAGGAAGCTACAATTCCAGAGCCGCTCAAGCAGCGGATTATCAATGGGATCAACAGGCAGAGAAGCGGGGATATCCAGCTTATTTCTCATGATTCCATGCTTCCGCCGTATGCAAAAACAGGGACTACGCACAGTGTCTGGAACTCTTATGACTCTCATATTCCCTTGATTTTCATGGGCTGGGGAATTCGGCACGGCGCAAGCGATAAACCTTATCACATGACCGATATTGCACCTACAGTTTCATCCTTGTTAAAGATCCAGTTTCCCAGCGGGAATGTCGGAAACCCGATTACTGAAGTAACGGAAAAATAAAACAATTCAGAATAATAGAATAAAAATCCTTGACATAAGTTGAGGGTTTTTCATTTAAATAAATATTTTAGTGCCGTCAATTTTCAGCATATCCTGCTTTTCCATCTTTTTAATGGTCCGGATTACCGTTTCTATCCTCATTCCGGTAAGCGAAGCCAGCTGTTGCCTGGTATAAGGAATGGGATAGGAAAACTTCTCTTTAAAACCGAAGTAATTCTTGATATGATTAAGAAGGAGATTAAGCTTGGCAAGCGGATCCTGAAAAGAAAACGGAGCGGCAATTATATATCTGTAATGCATCCGGTCTGCCGTATAGGAGTAGATATTAAAAAAGAGATCAGGCTTCTTCTGGAGCATCTTTATCAGCTTGTTTTTTTCCAGTCTTATAATCTCACAATCCGTAATCGCTATCGCGTTAACAGCATATTTTTTGTCATGAAAAAGATAGGTTTCTGCTATGCAGTGACCATCAAATGGTATTCCGTGGATAAACTCTTTACCATCTTCCAGAAAGCTGCTCAGCTTAACGGTCCCGGATTTTATTTGTAAATAATACTTTGGAGTGCTTTCTTCTTCAAAGATATATTCACCGGAAGTATAGTTTTGCAGTTCAGCGCCATGGGAAAACAAAAGGTTTTCGCAAATGATCATAAGCTAACAGTTATTGATTTTTGTTAAAATTAACAAAATAACGCCTTGTTTAAAAATTAAAAAATACCACATACATGCCTTAAAACTGCTGTAGCAAAGCGATTGGCTGTTATGGGAATACGATGATAAGTTCTCCCTGTTTTAATGAGTTTTTTACAAAGCCACAGGTAAAACAGAATAAAAAAATCCGCAGATTTCTCTGCGGACATCAGTCTTCTTCATATCTCTTAGGATTATTCTTCACTGCTGCTGTCTTCTGCATCGTCTTCATCATTATCACCGTCATCATACTGCTCAAGGAAATAAGTAAAAGTGAAATCTTCCGTTTCTTCTTCCGCATCTTCCAGTGTCGTAAGCAGGTCCTCAAAAGTTTCAAGCTGGTCAACCGTCATGTTTACGAACTCAAGGTGGAGCGGCATTTCCAATGCACCTGTAATAACATCGGATAAAGCATCCAGGTTGTCTCCGAAATGGGCGGGAAGTGTAATTTTTTCTTTTAACCGGGCATAAAAGTCTTCATCATCCCCAATATCAGTAAAATCTATATATATTGTTTTCATAATCTTATTCTTATTTTGTTTATTAACAGGTCCGGAAAAACATTCAGAAAAATCTGATTTAAAGCCCGGATATCTTGGTTCAATTACAAAGAATCTATTGCTTTTCAAAAGTCCTGTAATGATCTTTGGTCAGGTACACTTCACCTTTATCTGTGAAAACAATCCGGTCACCGTTCCGGTTTCCGCAGTGGTAATTGATATCAGCCTCATAATACAGTTCATCTTTTGGAAGGCTGCTCTCCCTGTTGCCGAAACGGTCTCCGCCGATGGCTCTTCCGGGCAGTACCTCACAAAGGTTACCTTTTGCAGGATCCCAGCCCCGGCTTCCGGCTTCATTTTTCGTCATGTAATACCCGGGCAGCTTATGGTTTTCCTTTACATAACGAATCACGGTTTTTTCTTCCGTTAACCGGTCAATCGGCTGTTGCACACCATGACCGTAATCTTTACCTGACGCTCCGTATTCAAAAATAGGATTTGCTTTTGAAACCGAAGGTGTATCCGCAATGAAATTTTTATAAATATACATCACAGACATCCCGAAAAGAAGTCCTAAACAGATGAAAAATACAGATCTTGTCTTACCGGTCATTATTTTAAAATTTAATTGGTATGGCGATTCTATTGTTTACAACGCATCGTTACAGTGTTAAACTGACAAATTGTTATATTAATTTTATCCTTTTCTCCATTCTTCGGGAACATCACAGATCGGAATCGGAACCATCTTATGTTTTGCAGCTTTGTGCATCCTGTCGAAAATCATGAACACCTCTTTATCCCGGCCTTCATAATCAGCAGCTGCTTTCGTTCCGTATTCTTTTTGGATTTTTTCCAGTTCAGGATAAGTGGCACCGATCTGGTCTTCATCTGTCCGTTCGGCATCCCAAAGACCGTCTGTCGGAATGGCTTTCTGTATGCTTTCAATCAGGTTCAGTGATCTTGCCAGTTCATATACTTCTGTTTTATAAAGATCGGCAATAGGCGAAACATCAACACCGCCGTCACCGTATTTCGTGTAAAACCCGATTCCGAAATCCTCTACTTTATTTCCTGTACCACAGACCAGAAGCCCGTGAAGCTGTCCGAAATAGTACAGGTTCAGCATTCTGAAACGGGACCTTGTATTGGCCATTGCCAGGTTTTTGTTGGGATTGTCTTCTGAATGTTCTGCAACAATGTTTTCAAAGCTTTCGAAAACCGGAGTAAGGTTAACGGTTTGCCCTTTTACATTCGGGAATCTCTTTTTCAGATCTTCTATGTGGTCCTGTGCCCGGCTGATCTGGTCTGCTTTCTGGCGGATCGGCATTTCCAGAAGAAGCACGTCAAGGCCTGTCATAGCGCAAAGCGTAGAAACCACTCCGGAATCCACTCCTCCCGAAACGCCCAATACATATCCTTTTGCATTGGCTTTTGTGGCATAATTTTTCAGCCAGTTGACAATATGGTCTGTTATTTTCTGTGTCTGCATTGTTTATATTTTAATCTTTTTATAAAGTTCCAATTTACATTCCAAAAATCTTCAGAGATAATTTTCACATCGTTTTTCGTACCGGAAACGAAAGTCTTTAGCTTATGGGAAGCCATATTTTCATAGCGTAAATCTGCATAGACAATATCCAGGTTCAGTTCTTTGAATCCTATATTCATCAGACGCTTTTGAGGCTTCTGCAGCATATCCTTCAGCCCGTATTCCGGCAGGAACCGATAGCTTCATTACAGAAATTTTTGTATCTGTTCGCTTCTGTACAGAATTTAAGTCTGCTCCAGCCAATGAGAAGTTTGTTTCGCCGTTCAGCACCGGTTTCTCCGGATTCTCTTAAGATCAGTCGTTCGATTTTAATTTCCATAGCCTGGCTTTATAGGAGCAGAAGATCCTGCAGGGGCAGCGACAGGGGTTTTTGCTCTTTTGATATCGGCTTCCTGCAGAGGATTGTTTTTGGTAACCAGTGTACGGAGTTCAGGATTCTGTGAAACATCCAGGGTTGCAATGCGGTTGTTCTCTACATTCAGTATAATAAGTTTTTTCAGCGGACGTACGTCAATAGAAGTAAGACCGTTCGATGAAACCGCCAGTTCATAGATTTCGGGAGTGTTTTTCAGGGAAACCTGGGAAAGTTTATTTCCGTTAAGATACAGTGAGGTTAAGCTTTTCAGGTTTTCTGCCTGAAAAGCTATCATATTGCAGGCTTCACAGGAAAACAGGCTGAGTTTATCCAGGTTTTTCAGGTTAACCGAAATAATGATTGCACCATCCAGGATAACCGTCTGTACATTTTTAAACAGATTAATGTCATCTGCCGACCGCACCTTTATTTTATTGGAGACAAAAAGGTTGATGACTTTATCCGCTTCAGGCTGGTCGATGGCCCCGTTTTTATTAAGATCAAATTTTTCTACAACAGTCTTTTCGAAAATTTTGTCTGAAAAAGTGAGTTTCTGGGCAGTGCCATACGAAACGGCAGAGAGAAAGAGGAGGGTAGGAAATATTTTGTTTTTCATCAATACATTATTTTTAAATCATTATTTTTGTACCCTTAAATTCCATGTAAAAATATGAAGATTTTCAGAATTATTGCACTTTCTTCAGGATTAGTTTTGAGTTTGAACGCCTGCAAAGAAGAATCCCGAGACCAATGGAACGTGGAAATAAAAACCCCTGCCGAAAAAGTGGCAGTCACCGATATTTCAGGCAAATTTTATGACCAAAACATTCCGATTGAGCAGTTTAAAGCTGAATTTCCGTGGTTTCAGGGAACCGTGAGCGATGCTGATTTCGGAAAGCGGAGAACCAATAACGAGGAAATTAAAATTTATAAGGAAGCCATCGGGAAAATAGACCAGAAAAGGCTTCAGACTGATCTTCATGATCTGTTTTCGCATATCAAATATTACTTTCCGCAGTTTAAGAGCCCGAAGGTATATTTGTTTTCTTCAGCTTTACAGATGGTTCAGGACCCTATTTTCTATGATGCCAAAGGAAATCTTCTGTTCATCGATATTACAGGTTTCATGGGAGATGGAAACCCAAATTATAAAGGGCTGGAAATGTACTTCCAGAAATCCATGAACCCGAACAACATCGTCCCGAAAGTAGCCCAGATTTTTGCGGAAGGCTTCGTAAAGGAATCCCCGGACCACCAGAAATTTATTGATATGATGATCCTCAACGGGAAGATCATGGTTCTTAAGGATGCTTTTCTGCCTGCTTATCCTGAATATCTGAAAATGAATTATACCCGAAAGCAGTATGAATGGGCAGCTTCCAACGAAGCCAACATCTGGAACTATTTTGTGGAAAACAACATCATTTTCGGGGATGACCACAGGCTGGAAGACCGGTTTATCGCCCCCGGCCCGTTTTCAAAATTTTATACCGATATAGACAATGAATCTTCACCGCAGGTCGGGATCTTTACCGGATGGCAGATCTGTAAAGCCTATCTTAATGAAAAACCGGATACTAAGCTGCAGGATTTCCTGAAGATGGATGCCACGATAATCTTTAACCAGTCCGGATATAAGCCGAAACTGAAATAAACAGATCAGGAAAGGAAGGGTTAAAGGTGTAAGTAAGATAAGGTTAAAAGTGAGGATTAACCGAAAAAATAAATTAGAAATAAATAGAAACGTTATGAGAAAAACTCAGATTACCATAGATGTAGAGCTTGATGAGAACCATATCCCGGAACATATCAGCTGGAATGCGCAGGACGGCGGGATTGAAAAGGAAGAAACAAAAGCCACCATGATTTCCGTTTGGGATGATAAAGCCATGGAAGCTTTAAGAATTGATCTCTGGACCAAGGAAATGCCGGTTGACCAGATGAAAATGTTTATCCACCAGATCATGGTTTCTCTTGGCAACACCTATCAGAGAGCAACAGGAGAGGAAGATGTAGCGCAGTGGATGGAAGAAATTGCGGAAGAATTTGCTGTTAAGTCGGCAATAAAAATGTAAGATGCGTCTGGTACTTAGCAACGGAAAATTGGCTTTTGCTAAAAACAGACATATATAATAAATCTTTTGGAACCAGCTGTAAGGCTAAATGCCAAAAGCAATAAGCTAAAAGCATACAATTATGAATTTTAATACAAAAGTGATACACGGAGGACAGCACCACGAACCGGCAACCGGTTCTGTAAATGTGCCTGTATTTTTAACCTCTACATTTGCACAGACAAGCCCGGGCGTTCATTCCGGTTACGAATATTCAAGAGCTGCAAACCCTACAAGACAGGCGCTGGAAGATTCTCTGGCAAGCATTGAAAACGGAGCGAGAGGACTGGCATTCGGATCCGGGCTTGCTGCCATCGACTGTGTCCTGAAATTACTTAATCCGGGTGATGAAGTAGTGGCCGTTGATGATTTATACGGAGGAACCTACAGGATGTTTACCAGGCTTTTCGAAAAATACCAGCTGAAATTCACATTCGTGAATTTTGATGATGTTTCTAAAATTGCTGATGTCATTACCGATAAAACTAAGCTGATCTGGGTAGAAACACCAACCAACCCGCTGATGAAACTGGTGGATATCAAAGCAGTTGTTGAAATTGCCAAAGGAAAAGATATCCTGGTTGCCGTTGACAATACTTTTGCCACACCGTATCTTCAGAGACCGATTGATATGGGTGCTGACATCGTGATGCATTCTGCCACGAAATATTTGGGGGGCCACTCTGATGTAATTGCCGGTGCTTTAATTGCTAAAGACGCGGAATTAGGAGAAAAGCTTCACTTCATCCAGTTTGCAAGCGGCGGTATTCTAGGGCCTCATGATTCTTATCTGGTATTGAGGGGAATCAAAACGTTGGCACTGAGGGTCCAGAGGCATTCTGAAAACGGAATGGCTGTTGCCAGATACCTGGAATCTCACCCGTCCGTTGATAAAGTAATTTATCCGGGCCTGGAATCCCATCCGCAATATGAACTGGCAAAAGCCCAGATGAAAGATTTCGGAGGCATGGTTTCCTTCACGTTCAAATCCGGCAAGCAGGAAGATGCCGTTAAATTTCTGGAACAGGTAAAAGTATTTACTTTAGCCGAATCACTGGGAGGCGTAGAATCCCTGGCCAATCACCCGGCGCTGATGACCCACGCTTCTATCCCTGCTGAAAAACGTGCTGAACTTGGGATTACGGATGATCTCGTACGTTTAAGCGTAGGGATCGAAGATGCGGAAGATCTGATTGCAGATCTGGAAAAAGCATTTTCTTAATTTAATTAAAATAAAAATCATGAGAAAAATGGATCTTTAATATCCATTTTCTCATGATCATTTTCACAGTCATTAATGCATCATGGCTCATCACATCATACCACATTATTTATAATACCATTCTAGAATGACTGATTTTGAAAAATACATACAGCGGTATTTAGACCTTATTCCGTCAGCAGACTGGCTGCAGGAACTGAAGAATACCGGAGAAAAGACCATTGAACTTTATTCCGGTCTTACTGAAGAACAGTCTCTTTTTGCTTATGCGGAAGGAAAATGGACATTGAAAGAGCTGCTCCTTCATTTATCAGATACGGAAAGAGTTTTCCAGTACAGGATTTTAGCCTTTGCAAGAGGTGATCAGAATGAACTGCCGGGTTTTGACGAGGAAATCTATGCTGAAAATTCCTTTGCCAACGAAAGAAGCTTAGGATCATTAGTAGAAGAATACCGGCTGGTCAGAAAATCCTCTCAGATTTTATTGGAAACATTACATCCTTCTGTAGCAAACAATGTAGGGACGGCCAACGGAAACCCACTGTCTGTTGAAACCATCGGGAAACTCATTGTGGGGCATAATGAACATCATTTGAATATGATTAATGAAAGATATCTGCCACAATTATGAGGAACCAGTCAAAAAACAAAGTAACTATTGTCGGTTTGTCAATTTTTATACTTTCTCTCTTCTTTAATGCTTTTACGGTGGAGGATATGGGGAAAATTAAAAATTATACGTCTTTCGAAGTTTTTTTAATCGGTCCGGTCAGCTTTTTAGGAGGCGCGGGAAAAGAATTTTTGGTATGGACGGCAAACATATGGTTCCTGATCTCTCTTTTCTGCGTTTTTAAAAAATACCATTTGGCTTCATTCATAACAGGGACAGTTGCCTTTGTTATTTCAGGGTCATTTATCTTTCTTGAAGAAATTTTAGCGGCTGAAAACGGGCGGATAGCGAGGATTTACAGTTTGGATGCCGGATATTTCTTATGGCTGGCTTCTATCCTGTTCATCACTCTTTCTGCAGGTTATTTACGCATAGTAAATAAAAAAGATGCGCACTCTGAATAATTTAGATTCCCGGAAAAGCATTCAGTTCAGAAATCTGATTTTTGATGAAAATAATTCTGATGTATCAGACCGGATATTGAGTTATCTTATATTTTCAGGCTTTGTTCTTGTATCTTTATTTCTGATACTGGATAATATAGTATCTAATGAGGTTTCCTTTTCTCTTATTTCCCCCTTTTTAATTATGATTATAGGATTGCGCGGAGTATACTGTCAGTTTACTGAGATAAATCTTAAGGAAATCACTACAGATATTCGGCCGGAGGAAATTAAAAGAAGGCTGATCAACTACAGCAAAAGAAAAAAGTACACCTTTTACCAGGCAACAGAACATTTGTTTTTTTTGAATGAACCTGCTTTCAAAGGATTTTCCGGCTATGACCAGACTACTTACATTTTTATCAATGAAGGGAAAGTTTTATATACTTTGCTTAAGGAAACGACAAGATTCAATACGCCTGTTTTATTTGCACAATATTTTAAAGCAAGAGATTTGAAAAGAATATTAAGATAAGCATTGAAGTAAAGAAATGAATATTAAAAGACTTTAATCAAAACATACATTATTACATGGAAAACATCATTAGCATATTAAAATCCGGAGGAACCATCCTTTACCCGACAGACACAATCTGGGGAATTGGCTGCGATGCCACGAATATTGAAGCCGTCAATAAAATATTTGACATCAAAAAAAGGGAGAAAAATAAATCCATGATCATTTTGGTTGAAACTGAAAAACGGTTGCAGGATCTGGTGGATGTGCCGGAAATGGCTTGGGAAATTATTGACCTGAGCGAAAAGCCGGTAACCATTGTCTATGAAAACCCCAGGGGGCTTCCCAAGGAATTGCTGGCAGAAGACGGGAGCATCGGGATCCGCCTGGTAAAAAATGATTTCTGTAAAAAGTTAATTACCAAGCTCAATAAGCCCTTGGTTTCCACTTCGGCGAATTTCAGCGGCGATAAAAGCCCTTTAAAGTTCTCGGATATTTCGTCTGAAATCATCAAGCTGGTAGATTATGCCGTAGAAGAAGGCCGTGAGAAAGTTTCTGAGTATTCAGGGTCTTCCGTTATAAAAATCTGGAGCGATAACAGAATAAAGGTTCTCCGGGAGTAAAGAAAAAGATTTTAATTATCTTTGCAGATCAATTGACCATTAAGAAGCCGGGAATTTTTAGTTTTAAACTATCCATCACCTGATTTCTTAGTGGTTTTGCATTAGATAATATTTAACAATGGAATAAATTTAATCCTGATTGTAATCTAATATCTGGTATCTAATATCTAACATCTTTAAAAAAATGTTCATTAATCTTAATCAGAATAAAAATCTTAAACTTTTCAAACTTATTTCTGAAGTGGCAGGCCGGAACAGCCAGTCTGTATATATTGTCGGCGGGTATGTCAGGGATCTGCTGATGAAAAGGAAAGCTTCCACCGATATTGATTTTGTTACGGAGCAGAGCGGAATTGAGCTTGCCCAGCATGTGGGAAGAGAAATTGATCCCGGTATGAAAGTTTCCGTTTTCAAAACCTATGGAACGGCTATGATCAGGTACAAAGACCTTGAGCTGGAATTTGTAGGGGCCCGGAAGGAAAGCTATACCGAAAACAGCCGGAAGCCGGAAGTGGAGGGCGGAACCATTGAAGACGATCAGAAAAGAAGGGATTTCACGATCAATGCAATGGCTATTTCCTTGAACCAGGTTAATTTCGGAGAACTGATTGACCCTTTTAACGGGATGGATGATTTGGAAAAAGGAATTTTGAAGACGCCGCTAGAACCTGCCCGGACGTATTCTGATGATCCTCTGAGAATGATGAGAGCCGTACGTTTCGCTTCTACATTACAGTTTGAGATTGAGGAAAATTCACTGGAAGCCATTAAACAGGAAGCGGAAAGGATCAAAATTGTTTCCATGGAACGGGTGATGGTGGAGTTTAATAAAATCATGCTTTCGGAGAAACCTTCAGCCGGATTAAAACTGATGGAGGAAACCGGGCTGATGAAATTGATCATTCCCGAGCTTATTGATCTGAAAGGCGTGGAAGAAGTAGAAGGGCAGACGCATAAAGATAATTTCTATCATACATTAGAAGTGGTGGATAATATTTCTGAACACACGGACCAACTGTGGCTGCGCTGGTCGGCTCTGCTGCATGACATCGGAAAAGCCCCGACGAAAAAATTTGTTGAAGGAACGGGCTGGACGTTCCACGGACATGAATTTTTAGGCTCCAAAATGGTCAGGACCCTTTTCCAGAGATTGAAACTTCCCTTAGGACCTGATATGAAATATGTCCAGAAAATGGTGAAGCTGTCTTCCCGGCCTATTGCTCTGGTTACCGATGATGCTTCGGATTCCGCATTAAGAAGGCTGCTGTTTGACGCCGGTGAAAACCTGGAAGACCTCTTTACGCTCTGCAAAGCAGATATCACCACAAAAAACTCAAGGAAACAGGAAAAATTCAAGAAGAACTTTGAATATGTGGCCGTTAAAATTAAGGAAGTTGAAGAAAAAGACCAGGTAAGGAATTTCCAGCCGCCGATTTCCGGAGAGGAAATCATGGCCATGTTTAACCTTAAGCCGGGACGCGAAATCGGGATTTTAAAGGAAAAAGTGAAAGAAGCTATTCTGGAAGGCGAAATAGAAAACGACAGTGAAAAAGCCAGGCATTTTGTAATTGCAGAAGCTGAAAAGTTAGGGTTGACTTTAGCATAAAATTACAGTTTAAAATAAATAATAAAGCAATGGATTGATCTGTTGCTTTTTTTGTTGAAATAAATCCGGGCGGTTTCTTCGAAACCGCCCGGAAAAAAACACAAATGATGAAAAAAAAATGATGTAAAACGGTGACTGTAGGATGATGCCCCGGAGATAATCCGGCAGGCCATACGTCACGTCACGTCACCTTATTTCGCTATGATCAGCTTCAGGTTCTGCTGTTCACCATCAGACCCGATCTGTACAATATAGTTTCCGTTCTGCAGATCGGAAATGTTCATTCTCTGATTTACCGTTTTACCCTGTTTTACCAGTGCACCGCTGATGCTGTAAATTTTTACGGCAACCTCCTTCTTCGCATTGATAATGATGAAATCGGAAGCCGGATTAGGATAGATACTTATTTTCCGGTCTGAAACTGTAGATTCAGCAGCTGATAATACCGCAGCTTCGTTAATCACGCCTACGGCATCAAGGTCAAACCCTGATGAACCAAAAGGCGTAGGGAAAGGATCTACCGCAACGTTTCCGAAGCTGTCAAAGGTCTTATAGCCGTCAGCATTGGTGCCCACCACATCAATGATTTTTATATGCGTGATTTTCGATTTATCCAGCAGCGGATTGTCAGGAAGGTCGCTCAGGTCAAAAGGGGTTCCGTAGCTCCCGATGTACTTTCCGGCAAAATTATTCAGGTATCTTGCATCCATCGTAGCAAATCCGGGTCCTCCGGCATCTGTGGAATTCTGGATATAATCAGCAGGGTATTCGTTATGGGAAGGGAAACGGAAAAAATTCACTCCGTCTGAGCTTACCTCTACGAAAGCCAGTTCCAGATAGGCTTTGCCTGAAGAACCGGAAACAAAACCGTTCTCAAAGATCGCAAAATCGAACCCGCTGCCGTTGACAATGGCTTTGGAGAAGGTAACGGTCCCCGTGCCCCCGTCTCCGAGGCTCACCACAGATCCGTTCGCAATTCCTGTTCCGTTTGCATCGGTCCCGGCATTGGCGTAGGTCCCGGCAGTTCCGTTGATCTGCTGAAGACCGCGTACCACAGTACAGCCGCTGGCCCACGATTTGAACAGCGGACTGTCCTTGGAAATGGCAGTTGTACCGGCTGTTCCAACCTGCGGTGCATAGCTCTGGGCCATTAAAAAAGAGGCGGACAGACAAAAAGCAGCTATTGATAATTTTTTCATAATAAATTCAGTTGATTTTCTGTCAGTACTTATTTAATGATAAATTTTTCGGTTTTCTGACTGTTTTTATCCGAAATATGGATCAGGTAAGTTCCTTTCTGAAGATCAGATACTATAATGCCATTCTGGTAAACCCCGGATTTTAAAATCCTTCCGGAGCTATCTGAAATTGTATACTGCGATGCATCTGCATTTTTCACGTAAAGGATATCGGATACCGGATTCGGATAGATAGAAACATCTTTGCCTTTGCTCTGCCTGTTTTCAGCTACGGCCAGGACTCCTGAAGAATAAACATTTTTATATACATTGTTTGCGCCGATGGTGGTCGTAAAACTGTTCAAAAGCGTTCCGGTTTGGTTATAGACCTTCACTGTGGAATTGGCCGTGAAGCCATTGGCATTGCCCTGGAAAATTTTTCCGTCGATAGTGGCAAAACCGTAAAAATCACCATAGGTTCCACTTGCAGGTGTCGTAAAGATCGGAGTGCTGCTGAATGAAGCCAAATCCGTATTCAAAGAATACACGCTGGTAGACCCGGCAATAAAAAGCTGATTTCCGTCTGATGTAAACTTAAGAGCGTCATAAGAGGATGGAGGGACTACCGAAGCATTAAATACGCTTCCTGTTACCGCATCGGTAGCAGTGCTGATTCTGTAAACCGTAGATCCTGTGCTCCCTGTACATAAAGCAAAAATATCATTTCCGCTTACCGTTAAAGATTGCAGCCCGTCAGTTAAAGTGATGGTTTTAATAATGGTATCGGTAGCAGGATCAATCACTTCTATGCTATTTCCTGCACGGTAGGAGGATTTGTTTACATACACCTTTCCGTTTACCGTGATGATTTCCTCAGGGTCTGCATTCAGAGGGATGCTGGTAATATAGGCCAGAGTAGCTGCATTGTGTACCGAAACGTATTGTGTGGCAGAGGTTCCCCAGTTGCTTGTATATATCTTTCCGTTTGCTATAGTGGTATACCTTGGCTGAACGACATTACTGGTAATGACAGCTGATTTTACAAAGCTTGACCTGTTAGCTACCACAACCTTGTTGGAGTTGTTTATAACCAGATAAGATTTGTCCCCATTGAAATAAATGGACTGTAAAATATCCCCCAGAGGCTCACCGTTATTGGCCAAGCCGTAAACGTTATTGGTGACGTTATTGTTGGCGTCAATGTAGGAAATCTCTGAAGTCGGACTTCCGTAATTGCCCTCATTCGATACGATGTATCCGTTGGAGTACTGGGCGGATGTAAGTACAAACCCTGCGGCAACAAAAGTTGCTTTTAACATGTTGGAATAAAACTGTTTCATATATTTAAATTTATTGTTTTGATTTATTTACGCAAAAAAGTAAGGTGTCCCGGTATATCACCTGTTTTTACTTTCCATTTCAGCTTCCCGAATTTACTGTAACAGAAAAGTTCTCCGGAAGAAGTATAATCTTTGGCATCACAGATAAAAACATCACTGTTTACAGGATTTACTGCAATGCTGTAAGGAATAACAATCCCGGTCTGTGTGCCGTCTGTAATGAAGCTGCTGCTGATCACCTGATAAGTATCTGTATCCAGGATTCCGTAGCTGCTGGCGGTTCCTGTGGAAGTCCATGCATAACTGAAATAATACAGCCTGTTTTCCACCATATCGAAATCGCTCAGCGGCATATTGATTTCTTTGATTATCTGGTCGGTGGCAGGGTCCAGTACGTAGGTTTTGGGAGGAATGCTGCCATAATTCCCGCGGGAGGTAATCCAGAGTTTCCCGGTATCGTCTTTCTTGATTTTGCTGAGGTTAACGGCTACCGCAATCTTCTTTATCTCAGTAAAAGTGTTCAGATCAATGACAGAAACCGTATTGTCATAATCAGGAGCGCTGTAGGCGCCGGAATTGGCCACATACAGTCTGTCGCCCACCACTTCCATCTGATCGGGCTGTTTTCCTACGAAGACTTTCCCGACAACCTGGAGGGTATTGACATCAACCTTCACTACGTAGCCCGGCTGTGAGCTTCCTACGGCACCTCCATAAGAGGTAATGTAGGCATAATCTTTATGGAAACTGATATACCTGCAGTTCTGTACACTGATTTCACCGATGTGCTTTGCGGTTTTGGCATCCATTACTTCCACATAATTGGAAAGGTTGATCACGGCATACAGCTTGTCCCTGTAGGTGTTGATATCATTTCCCACGTCGCCAAGGCTTCCGGCCACATTGGGATTCTGTGCGTTATAGTAGTTTTCGGTAAAGACCCCCGTGGAATAATCAAAAAAGTCAATAGAGGCTTTATTGCTGCCCATATTTCCTTCGTTCAGTACGTAGAGCCCTTTGATATCAATGTCTTCCGGCTCCTGTACGCCGGTATTGGTAGCGCCGTAATTGATGTAGTCATAATCTTCCCTACACGACTGAACGGTAAGAATTATAGAAAAAACCAGAAACAGACAGAACTTCTTCATTTTTTTCATTTGGTTAAAGCATTATTCTCAGGCTTACACGGTAATTTCTTCCCGGCATAGGATAATTCTGGATGACACTGTAATGCTGGTTCAGAAGGTTATTCACTTCAAGGCCTAGCCTGAATTTCCAGGTTTTCAGGTTAAACTCCCTGGTTCCGGAAATATCGCTGGTGTACCAGGGCTGTTCGTAATTTTTTGGAATATTTTCAGACATGTTGTACCGTTCGCCTACATAAATGAAGCTGTAGTTCAGCTGCCATTCTTTATAAGTAAGCCCCAGCAGCATGCTGCCGCTGTTTTTTGCTATGTAAGGGATCTGGTTCCTGTAATAGGATGTAATGCCGTTAGCCTGCGTAATATTCAGTGCCTGTGTATAAGTGTAGGTAAAGCGGCTGCTCAATAACAGGTTTTCCGCAATCAGCCAGATGGCCTGCGCGGATACATCGGCGCCTTTAATTTCCACTTCGCCCAGGTTTTCCATTGTCCATCGGAATTGCTGTCCTTTAGGGTAAGCGATAATCTTATCATGGACCTTATTGTAATAGGCATCCGCAATCAGGTTGATGTTCTTCAGGATTCCGGAACCGAAATCTTTATTAAAGGTAAAGCCCAGGTCATACTGATTGGTGAATTCAGGTCTCAGCTGCGAACTTCCGAGTTCCGTATAATAAAGATCATTGAAAGTAGGCATCCTGAAAATCCTTTTGTAAAAACCATGGATTTTAAAGTCTGATTGAAAAGGCTGGTAAGATGCAAATACCGTAGGCGTAAACTCAGAACGGTTCTGAGGCACCGAAAAAGTGGTGTTCTCTATCTTTTCCTGCACAAAAGTTCCGAGAATGCTTCCCTGCAGCTTAAATTTTTTCAGATCGAGCTGGGTAGCCAGTGCAATAAGCTCCGTATTCCGCTGCGGATAGGCAAACTGCCGCAAGTTCGCATCGAGTGTATTGTACTGGTAATCTGCCGAAAGGCTGATCTTCCAGAATTTGTAGGGGGAGTACTGGTGCGCCGTAGAAACATAAACTTCCTGCTGTTTGTAGGTATTGTCTATGAAAATAGGCGTGCCTTCCGGATTGTCATTGAAATAGTGTATGTAATCATCAGCAAATTTAGCATTCACCAGGAACTGGTATTTCGGGGAGATCTCTTTCTGAAAACTTCCCTGGACGAAAAAGTTTTTGTCCCACTGCCTGCTGGATTCGATATTCCTGTTCTTTACGACCGCTCCGGGAATTCCCCTTTCCGAATCGTAGTAGTAGGTTTTTAGTTTCCACGATCCGTTGGTTATTTTTCCGGAAATTCCGGCCTCTGCACGCAGGGCTTCAATATCGCCGCCCTTTCTGGTACCGTAGCTTTCCCAGCCCGGAGAGCCGTCCGGCAGTGCTACCTTCTGTCGGTATTTGTATTCTCCGTTTCCGGTAAGGTATTCCGTATTTAAAGAAAGGCTTACCGCATTGCTGATTTTCTGTTCAAACAGGACGGATGGATTGATCACTCCGAAAGACCCGGAGCGGTAATTGATATTTATATTGTTTTTTTTCGTTCCAGTGAAAATCGGTGTGCGGCTCTGAAGATAAATGGATCCGGAAGAGCCGAAGTCCCGTGCCGACTGGAAAATCTCGCTTTTCTGTCCGTTGTACAGCGAAATGGCTTCCAGGTTGTCAAGTGAAAACCTTCCCAGGTCCACGGTTCCGTTCTGGGCATTGCCAATAGGGATTCCGTCATAGAATACGCCTACATGCTGGGTCCCCATGGCACGGATATTTACCGTCTTCATCCCGCCGATCCCGCCGTAGTCCTTGATCTGTACGCCTGAGAAGTACCGTACGGCATCTGCCACGGAAGTACTGTTCAGTTTTTCCAGCTCTGTTCCGGAAAGTTTCTGGGAAGAGATGACCCCGGTTTCCTGGCGCTTCCTGTTGATGATAATATCCTGGATCATCCGGGTACCGATGCTGTCCTTTTCCCGTTTCTGTGAAAAAACGGATGCGGGTACACTGATCAGGAAAACTGTAAAAAAAGGCAGATATTTTCTCATTCAATTTTACTCAGCCATAAAAAAGCTTGCTGAATGATACATAGAAGGAAATCCCCTGACTTTGTTGATTACAAAGAGGTTAGTTACCGACTGTGCTTCACTCCACGAAAGCTTCATCAATATGTATATTCAACATGGTATCTGACTTGTAAATTCTTTTGGCGGAATTACTTACAGTAGCGGGTCTGTTCTGGATTTTCACCAAATTCCCATTGTTGAACAGCTGCAAATTTAAGGTTTTAATTAGGATTGGACAATGGGAACTATATAATTTTCAGGTGGGTTTTTTACAGATCGTTAAAAAAGACAGTAAGTATGCATTGTATCCGCCATATGATTTTCATTTGCATGAGGCATGCTGAGACTGGAAATCAGCATAAGCAGAATTCGTAAAAATCCTAAAACGGTTTAAGATTTTAAATGTAAAAGCAGGGTTTAGTTTTCCTAAAGGAATGTGGCATCAAAATAAAACGGAAGCAGATCCTTGATGGCATGAACTTTAACCACTTCCTCATTCATACTGGAAAAATAAAGGTCGATATTTTCGTTCTGTTTCGTTTCATATTCCATTAAGCTCTGCCTGCATGCTCCGCAGGGAGGAATGGGAGGGTTTTTTCCGTGAGGTTCTTTCGGGCCTCCGACTACAAAAATCTTTTTGATTTTCACGTCCGGGAAATTGGCCGCAATCCAGAACAGTGCAGTCCGCTCCGCACAGAGGCCGGAAGGATAAGCTGCGTTTTCCTGGTTATTTCCGGAATAGATTTCATTATTTTCCAGCATCACGGCACAGCCTACCAAAAAGTTTGAGTAAGGAGCGTAAGCATTTTCGCGGGCTTCCTTCGCTTTTTCAAATAATTTTTTCTCTATATCGTTCAGTTCACTGCTATTCTTAAAATATTCGTAACTGATCTGAGTTTCTTTTTTCATATATTGTAGAATAAAAAAGGGGGATAAATTTACTTCTTTTTGATGAGGTGGGCAATATGGCCCCGTCTTTGAAAATTTCACTTTTAAAATATTCAATTTAAAATGTTATACACTCCGATTAAGTTCAGAAACGTTGAACTGAAAAACCGTTGGGTCATGTCCCCGATGTGCATGTATTCCTGTGAAAACGGTCTTGCCGATGATTTTCATTTTGTACACTACGGCAGCAGGTCCCAGGGCGGGACAGGCCTTTTGATTGTAGAAGCCTCCGGTGTGGAGCCGCGCGGAAGAATCACCAACCACTGTATGGGAATCTGGAATGACGAGCAGGCAGAAAAGCTGCAGCGCATTGTGCAGTTCGTGCATCAGAATTCTGAAAGTAAAATAGGGATCCAGCTTTCCCATGCCGGAAGAAAAGGCTCTACCTGGAACAACGTCCAGATTCCTGTTGAAGAAGGCTGGGAAACCGTTGCGCCAAGCCCGGTTCCGTATCATCCGGATGAAAGGGTTCCTCATGTTTTAACATCCGGAGAAATCAAGGAACAGGTTCAGTATTTCAGAGCAGCAGCGGCAAGGGCTGTAAATGCAGGGTTTGATGTTATTGAAATCCATGCGGCACATGGTTACCTGATCCACCAGTTCCTGTCGCCGCTTTCCAATATCAGGACAGATGAATACGGCGGAAGCTTTGAAAACAGGATCCGGTTTCTGATAGAAATTGTAGATGCTGTTAATGAAGAGCTGGATGAAAATACAGCGTTATTTGTAAGGATTTCCGGAACCGAATATGCTGAAAATGGCTGGGATATCAAAGACAGTGGAGAACTGGCAAGAATATTGAAAAACCATGCGGTTGACCTGGTGGATGTTTCCAGCGGAGGCAATATCCACGGTGCTAAAATTCCTGTATATGAGGGATACCAGGTTCCGTTTTCTGCACAGGTGAAAAATGAGGTGCAGGTAAAAACCGGTGCAGTAGGATTGATCACAAAGACAGAGCAGGCAGAAGAAATTCTTCAGAAAGGCGATGCTGATTTGATTTTTATCGCAAGGGAGATTTTACGGAATCCTTATATGGCTATTCAGGGATCATTTGAAATGAAAGAAGACTGCTTTTTTCCACACCAGTATTTAAGAGCAAAAATTTCCTCTTAATTTGTTATATTTGGAAAGGAAAATAGTATAATGAAAATAGAAGATTTCATGCTGACCTGCCCGAGTAAAAAATTCTTAGGAATTGAATGTTTCGGCTGCGGTACCCAAAGGGCCCTTGTCATGGTATTCGAAGGCAGGTTTGGTGATGCTTTTCACATGTTTCCCGCCATATATACCTTATTGCTGTTTTTTGCAGCTGTGGTATTAAATTTTGTGGATACAAAAAGGAATTACGGTAATGTACTGGTTATGCTTGCCGGTATCAATGCGGTAATTATGGTCGTTTCTTATTTTTATAAACATCCTCTGATATAATTAAATTCAAAACAAAACAACACAACACAACATTTAAAATATTAAACTATGAATCAAAAGTTACCTAACGCAACAGGCGTTTTAATTTTAGGAATTGTCTCTCTTGTAACATGCTGCTGTTACGGGATTGTAGGCCTTATTGCTGCCATCATCGGTTTGGTTTTGGCTAATAAGGATATGGCCCTTTATAACCAGAATCCCGGACAGTATGATAATTACAGTAACCTGAAGACAGGACGGATCTTATGTATCATAGGGATTGTGCTGAACATCCTGTCGGTTATTTATTACATCTACATCATTTCTGCCATTGGTACAGATGCACTTTTAAACCCTGAGCTGCTTCAGGAAAGATTAAGAGATATGCAGGGACAGTAATTCCTTCATTTCCTTACAATTAAAAATCCTTCTTTCATATTGAAAGAAGGATTTTTGTTGCAGTTCAGAACTGATGATTTACTTAACAATAAATTTCAAAGCTTGGTCATCCAGTTTTAAAATATAAACTCCCTGCTCAAGGTTATTAGTCCTGATCAGGTTCCCGGTATTTTTAAAAGGCTGGTCAATGGTTTGAATTACCTTTCCCTGAAGATCATAAATTTCAGCTTTTTTAATATCCTGAACATTACCTTTTATAAAAATCTCCTGACCGGAAACCGGGTTCGGATAGATCTGCAGGTCTTTTTGGATCGTGTTTAAGCCGTTAACGGCCTGCCGGTTCGTTTTTGAAGTTCCCGTATAACAGGTCCAGCTCAGATTATCCAGGGCCACTCTGTTGCCTGTTGAAGTATTTTCAAGGGTTACGGATATATTTCCGGAAATATTGATATTGCTGATGGTTGTTGTCACTGCATTTGCAGAATAAGGGACCGTTCCTACCGTAGTGCCGTTTACTTTAACATTAAAAGTGCCGTTGCTTCCTGAAAACTTAAGCTGTGTGGTTACCGTTAATGATCCGATGCCGTTGCCTGAATTCCCTGACGTAAGTGAACCCGCCCTCACTGTAACGGCTTTCCCCGAAACCGTCTGATCCGTTCTGGCATCCGTTGCCGTCCATGAAACCGAATTATTTGTCCAGGTTCTTGTCATATAAGATGCCGGGCTTGTAGCAGGGATGGTTTCAAAATTCTCGTTGATACACGAGCCTGAAGCCGGAGGAGAAGGAGGTGTTGTTGTTCCGCCGCCTGTGGAAGAGCCGGAGCCCCAGATTAAACTGGCGTAATTCGGGTTGTCAATAAAAGGATTCCTGTTTTTCTGGTAGGCATATGACGCATTGTTCCGGTTGACCTCTGCCTGTGAAACCGGGTCCTGATTGTGCCAGGACAGCAGGACATTCAGCTCCCAGGTCTGTAACCCCGGGAATGCCGAGCCTCCGAGCATATTTCCGGAAGAAAAACCGGACAGTTTACTCTGGTATCGTGTTACAAAATAAAAAATCATTCTGGCGACATCGCCTTTAAACTCATCAATGGGTTCAAAAACCGTTCCCGCATATCCCGAAGAAGCCGAGTTCCCCAATTTTGATCCGTTCTTGGACGTAAATGTAGCGGTGGCTACTTTCCCGAAAGGGTAATTGGATCTCATTCCGTTCACTTTCCCGTCGGTAGCCCTTATAAAATGAATATCAGAAACCATAGGCGAGGATTCATTGAATAAGCTCTGCGGTACAATATGTTCACGGTTGTAGCAGTTGCCTTCTACGGAATACGTTCCGCATTGGTTGTTTATCAACGTAAATTTATAAGGGTCTGTTCCGGCTGGCTTTTCAGAATAGATGTCTAAGACAGAACCGTCATTTTCATAATTTTTATCAACATCCGTGGTTTTATAAGCAGTCCAGAGTCCGTTGTACCCTTTGTCGAGATGGCCGTTGGTGATAATATTGCTTAAGGCGGTTTTTAAAGGAGCTCCTGATAATCCGTTCGCCGCATTGTAATATCCTGCCGGGGCTTGTGCATTGGCCAGCATTGAAGCAAACGTTAAGATAAGTAATGGTTTTTTCATGTTAATATATATGTCTGGTAAGATTAATATAAATTTATGAATAAGAAATTACGGAATTATTAAATTTTACAGTTTCATAAATAATAGTATAAATGACTTGAATTTATTGACAGTATCTAAATAAAAAAGCCAATACAAACTGTATTGACTTTATATCTTGTGATTAATCGGATTACATTTTATTTTCTTTGCGGAGGATAATTTTTCATAATTTCCGCTACAATCTCAGGAATCTGCCTCTGTTTGGCTTTCGGGGAATCCACGGAAATCCCGCTTCCGATTCCCTGCCATACCAGTTTATTGGTTCTTGCATCTACCAGGTCAACAATAATGGCACCTTCATTATAATTGCTCGTCCAGGTTCTGTTCATGCCGATTCCCCATCCGAATGATCCGCCCCATCCCCACATACCGTAAGGGGAAGTAGAATTGATATCGGTTACTTTTTTGTGGTTTGCTTTAACATTGGCAATCAGATCCGGATTTTCTCCCGGCTGAAGTCCTTTTGTCTGGAGCTGTCTGGACAGTTCATTTAATACCCGGTCTTTATCAATATCGTTCAGCTTAAGATCGTCAATTCTTAACTTATAGGTTTTGTATGTATTAAAATTTGCCGTCTCCGCATAATCAGAACGTACATTGAACGGGCTGCAGGAAGTAAGGGTCAGGGTAGCCGAAGCTAACAGGAGAAAAATATATTTTTTCATTTTATCTAATTTTTTTATCGTTTTTAATGAATGTATCAGTCTTTTTATCGTATCCGTAAGGGCAGTGTTTACAGCCGCTTTTACAGCAATGGCCTCTTTTCAGATGAAACTTTTCCGTAAAAACCTTATATCCCTGCTCATTGTAGTAAAAGTCTTCGCCTTCTTTGATGTCAAAAAGTGCCATAAGTTAAATCGCTAAGTCAAAAAAACTTTATATTTGTTAGTATGATAATTGTATGCCAAAAATCGCTGAAAAGATTAAAAATCAACGGCATTGCCCTTTTTCCTTTTATCCTGATCTGCAACCCCGAAGATAAGAAAAATAAGGTATTGGTCAATCATGAAAAAATACATTTAAGGCAGCAGCTCGAAATGCTTATTATTTTCTTTTATATTTTTTATGTGGTGGAATATTATTACTGGGTTTTCAAACTGAAGGACAGCGATAAGGCTTACCGGAGGATTTCCTTTGAAAGGGAAGCTTATGCAAATGAGCATAACCTTGATTATCTTAAAAAAAGAAAGTTATGGAGTTTCAGGAAATATTTATAATCAATTAAAAATGCTGTTACCGATTCCGATACAAAAAATCCCTGTCCAGGAAATTCCCGTCCATCACAACATACAGTTGTTTATGAAGAGGGAAGATCTCGTCCATCCGCAGATTTCCGGTAACAAATACTGGAAACTGTTTTTTAACATTAATCAGTATGTAGCCTTAAATCCTGCAAAACCGTACATCATTACTTTTGGCGGTGCATTTTCCAATCATATTGCTGCCGTTTCTGCTGTCGGCAGCTTAGCCGGGATTCCAACTTTAGGCATTATAAGAGGAGAGGAGCTGCAGGAAAAATGGCGTGAGAACCCGACTTTGGTTTTCGCAAAAAGAAACGGGATGAACTTAAAATTCGTTACCCGTACGGAATACCGGCACAAAGAAAAATTAGCCGCTTTTCTGCAGCAGGAATTTCCTGAAGCTTTGATCATTCCCGAAGGCGGAACCAATGAAGACGCCGTAGCAGGCATAAAAATGATGCTGGATGAGCATACAAAAGATTTTGATTATCTTTGCACTGCAGTCGGGACAGGAGGAACGGTGGCCGGAATCTCAAAATATTGCGGGGAAGGCCAGCATGTCATAGGCTTTAAAGTCGTTAAGGATGATGCTCTGGATAACAGAATATCTGAATTGACACCACGGAAGAATATCAGTTTAATAGATTCAGCTTTCGGAGGTTACGGTAAAATAAAAGATGAAAACATCCGTTTTATCAATGATTTTAAAAAGCACTATGGGATTCCGCTGGAACCGGTATATACAGGAAAGATGATGCAGAAGGTTTTTGATCTGATAGAGAATGGCTATTTTCCTGAGAACAGCAAAGTGCTGTGCTTCCATACCGGAGGGTTACAGGGGATTGAAGGTGCCAACCTGCTGTTGGAAAAACAAAACAGAAGTTTAATTATATAAGTAAAAACATGAAAAGACTTTTCTCATTATTAAGCCTTTTAGTTTTATCAAAATTCTCTGCTCAGAACTGGGCCACTGAAGATCAGTACATCCAGAAATTTGCAAGGTATGCTGTAGAAGAGATGGAAAAATATAAGATTCCGGCTTCTATAACCCTTGCTCAGGGGCTTCTGGAAACCGGAGGCGGGCAGAGCCGTCTGGCACTGGAAGGTAAAAATCATTTCGGGATCAAATGCAAGGAAGACTGGACCGGAAAAACCATGAAGCACACAGATGATGCTCCCAATGAGTGTTTCCGCGTATATGATGATCCCAGACAGTCTTATGAAGACCATTCTGTGTTTCTTTCGACAAGAAAGTATTACGCCAACCTATTTAATCTGGATATGAAAGATTACCGCGCATGGGCAAACGGCCTTAAAAAAGCGGGCTATGCTACCAATCCCCGGTATGCTTCCATCCTGATCGGTAAAATTGAAAAGTATAAATTATATGAATTCGACAATACCAGTTCCCGAGAGGTCATGTATGCCGTTTTGAAAATGTATCCCAATCTTAAGGAGGACAGGGCATTTATGGCACAGCTGGAGCCTGAAAAATACACCAGGAAAGTAAAAACTCCGGTAACTGTTGAAGTTCCTTACAAGCAGACTTCCTATGCCCAGCAACAGAAAAGGGTAGAAAGGATTAAGAGCAAAGCGGAAGTCCTCAATACCATCCTGATTAAAAGCCATCCGAATGACGGATTAAAATACATTATTATTCCTGAAGATACCAATATCCAGTACATTGCCAAAAAATTCAAGATCAGCGAAAGCAAACTGATCAAATGGAACGAACTTGAAAATGATATGCTGCATAAAAATGACATCGTTTTTCTGGAATCTAAAAATTCTGACGGCAATACACCTACCTATAAAGCCGAATTTGGTGAAGATATGCATGATATCGCCCAGAAGTTCGGAATCAGATTAAATAAATTATACGCAAAAAACAGGATGGATGAAGGGCAGAAACCTTCTGCCGGCCAATTGATTTATCTGATTGATAAAAAACCAAGAAATTAATCTTTGTTGACCGTTCCTTTTATATCAGTTACGGGAGGTCAACCAATAATTACATATGAAATACCAAAGAAGTTCAGCTTTATTTGATGAAGCTTACCAATACATTCCTGGAGGGGTTAACTCTCCCGTCCGTGCCTTCAAATCCGTAGGAGGAGTACCGATTTTTATGAAATCTGCAAAAGGAGCCTATCTTACCGATGCCGATGATAATACGTATATCGATTACATCAATTCCTGGGGTCCGGCTATTTTAGGCCATACCCATCCTGAAGTGTTGGAGGAACTGAAAATTCAGGCAGAAAAAGGGTTTTCCTTTGGGGCACCAACTGAACTGGAAACGGAGATTGCCAAATTCATTGTTGAAAATGTTCCTAATATCGATCAGATCAGAATGGTTTCTTCAGGTACGGAAGCCTGCATGAGTGCCATCAGGCTGGCCAGAGGATTTACGGGAAGAGATAAAATTATAAAATTTGAAGGCTGCTATCACGGACATTCGGACTCATTTCTGATTAAAGCGGGAAGCGGTGCCGCAACCTTCGGGAATCCGAACTCTCCGGGTGTGACCCAGGGAACGGCAAAAGATACTTTACTGGCGAAATACAATGATTTTGAGCAGGTTGAAGACCTGTTCAGGCATAACCAGGGCGAAATTGCTGCAGTTATTATCGAGCCTGTCGCCGGAAATATGGGCTGCGTGCTCCCCGAAAATGAATTCCTTCAGAAACTGAGAAAGATCTGTGATGAAAACGGGGCTTTACTGGTATTCGATGAGGTAATGACCGGTTTTAGGCTGGCTTTCGGCGGTGCCCAGGAACTTTACAACGTGAAAGCAGATCTGGTGACCTACGGAAAAGTAATCGGAGGCGGGCTTCCGGTAGGCGCTTTTGCAGGAAGAAACGAAATTATGGATTATCTGGCTCCGAAAGGCGCGGTTTATCAGGCCGGAACATTAAGCGGAAACCCTCTGGCGATGAGGGCAGGCTTAAAAACACTGCAGCTTATTAAAAATGATCCTGAATTCTTCAGCAGGCTTGCAAAAACCACAGAAACTCTGGATTTTGAAATCGGGAAACTCCTCAATGAAAAAGGCATTGCCCATAAGATCAACAGAAAAGGTTCTATGATGTCAGTCTTCTTCCACATCAACCGGGTTTCCAACTTTGATGAAGCCCAGGAAGCCAACCATGCCTTATTCAATAACTTTTTCCACCAGTTGCTGCAAAACGGAATTTATCTTCCGCCAAGCGGCTACGAAACCTATTTCATCAGTGATGCGATTAAAGACAGAGAAATTGATATGACGCTGGAAGCAGTAAGAAAGTTTGAATATGCTTAAAATTGATTCAGATATAAAGATAACAGGATGAGGCTTTTGCTTCATCCTTTTTTATTGTACTATTCATTATAATCGCTCTTAAGCAATTCTACAAAGAAAGTCAGGTTACCTTTTACACAATAAGAGCATATATAAAGCAGTAATACCTTATATATAAGGATACAAAACAAACCCTTTACATAGCTCTGATTTTTTTAGGAGCTATATCCCGCTATCCATTATTACTCCTCACGCCTTGTCTTGCCACGGCATTTCCTTCGCTTACCTGTTTGCTGTTTCGGGGTAGCCGTTTCTATCGGGGCTAGGGTCTTGGGCTGTCCAAGAATAACAGTTTATAAATCTGCTTACTGCGCGCTATTACTTAACCGCCACTTCTTATCTCTCATTATCACACTTCTCATCTGCCATTACCATTACCATTAGCTATTACCGGATTATTATTGAATCATCCTTAGTTATCAGGAGTTATCATTCCAGTTTAATTTTAATGAGTCAGTGTTAATAATCCTGCTATAAAAATTCCCCTCCTTTGGAGGGGTGTCAAAAATCCAGAGGATTTTTGACGGGGTGGTTTGACATTATGCTTTTATACATTACACTCTTATATATAATATACTCTTATATAATGTATGCTCAATATTACCTACCGTCCGGAGTATAGGAAACCAAACCTTGCAGGTTTTGAAAACCTGTAAGGTTTGATTAAAGTTTCCATTACGGTTTTTCTCACAGATTTATCACACAAAGTCGTTTCTACACCGGTCAATGTTAATCTAATCACAGTTCAACAATCATTGTATTGTCAGGAATCACTTTGATAAACCCATCCCGGCATAATTTACTTATTTCGTTACTTCTTCTTATATATTATATGAGAACTGTGTTATAAAAAATCAGAATCTTTGTCAGCAACCGGTAGGATTTATAACCTTCGCCACTGATTTAAAATCTGTTTTCAGGTCCTTTTGGTCTCCATTTACCGGCGAAACCACTTTATATGACCTTAAGTTTTTTAACCCATACCCATGGTATTTGAATCTTGTGGATAACTCTGAATTGTCTGTAAACGTTATGCAGTCAGTTGGATAAGGATTTACTTTCCCACAAATTGTGTTTTAAGATGAACATAATGTTACGTATATTTGGAAGATAAGGGATGAGTTTCTATCTTTGCCCCACTGAAAAACGAGAGTAGATCAGCAGCGCAGAAGAGGCTTTTAGGTAAGCCGGAATAAAATAACTAATCATCTA
Organism: Chryseobacterium sp. JJR-5R; assembly: GCF_034047335.1. Classification (NCBI taxonomy): domain Bacteria; kingdom Pseudomonadati; phylum Bacteroidota; class Flavobacteriia; order Flavobacteriales; family Weeksellaceae; genus Chryseobacterium; species Chryseobacterium sp. JJR-5R. Next base: position 3,170,611 of record NZ_CP139137.1, on the reverse strand, counting down.
CCTTACAGGATTGCTTCAGGCAGTTGTGTAGGATACGGATCGGGAAAAACTTTTTAGGATTTTAGATAAATAAAATTTGGATGGTTGGAAAAGATTTGTATCTTTGCAGTCCGGTAAAACGGGAGCGCAGGAGTAGAGGGGTTGGATGTTGAGAGGGGTTAAGGTTAGAGAAAAAAACTTTAAAATTTTCCTTAAAAACATTTGGCGGATTAGAAATAAAGTTTTACTTTTGCACACGCAAATACGGCAAAGCCCAACGACAGAAAAGGGTGGCCGTGGGAGCGGAAGAAGAGAGATCATTGAAAAACAGATATACAACCAAGAATAAGGAAAAACTAAAGCGTAAAATAACTTTGAGTGAGTCAGACAAACATACAATGGAGAGTTTGATCCTGGCTCAGGATGAACGCTAGCGGGAGGCCTAACACATGCAAGCCGAGCGGTATTTGTCTTTCGGGACAGAGAGAGCGGCGTACGGGTGCGGAACACGTGTGCAACCTGCCTTTATCAGGGGGATAGCCTTTCGAAAGGAAGATTAATACCCCATAATATAAGAGACGGCATCGTTTTTTATTGAAAACTGAGGTGGATAGAGATGGGCACGCGCAAGATTAGATAGTTGGTGAGGTAACGGCTCACCAAGTCGATGATCTTTAGGGGGCCTGAGAGGGTGATCCCCCACACTGGTACTGAGACACGGACCAGACTCCTACGGGAGGCAGCAGTGAGGAATATTGGACAATGGGTTAGCGCCTGATCCAGCCATCCCGCGTGAAGGACGACGGCCCTATGGGTTGTAAACTTCTTTTGTACAGGGATAAACCTACTCTCGTGAGAGTAGCTGAAGGTACTGTACGAATAAGCACCGGCTAACTCCGTGCCAGCAGCCGCGGTAATACGGAGGGTGCAAGCGTTATCCGGATTTATTGGGTTTAAAGGGTCCGTAGGCGGACTCGTAAGTCAGTGGTGAAATCTCACAGCTCAACTGTGAAACTGCCATTGATACTGCGGGTCTTGAGTAAGGTAGAAGTGGCTGGAATAAGTAGTGTAGCGGTGAAATGCATAGATATTACTTAGAACACCAATTGCGAAGGCAGGTCACTATGTCTTAACTGACGCTGATGGACGAAAGCGTGGGGAGCGAACAGGATTAGATACCCTGGTAGTCCACGCCGTAAACGATGCTAACTCGTTTTTGGGCTTTTGGGTTCAGAGACTAAGCGAAAGTGATAAGTTAGCCACCTGGGGAGTACGTTCGCAAGAATGAAACTCAAAGGAATTGACGGGGGCCCGCACAAGCGGTGGATTATGTGGTTTAATTCGATGATACGCGAGGAACCTTACCAAGGCTTAAATGGGAATTGATGGGTTTAGAAATAGACCGTCCTTCGGGCAATTTTCAAGGTGCTGCATGGTTGTCGTCAGCTCGTGCCGTGAGGTGTTAGGTTAAGTCCTGCAACGAGCGCAACCCCTGTTACTAGTTGCTACCATTAAGTTGAGGACTCTAGTAAGACTGCCTACGCAAGTAGAGAGGAAGGTGGGGATGACGTCAAATCATCACGGCCCTTACGCCTTGGGCCACACACGTAATACAATGGCCGGTACAGAGGGCAGCTACTTAGCGATAAGATGCGAATCTCGAAAGCCGGTCTCAGTTCGGATTGGAGTCTGCAACTCGACTCTATGAAGCTGGAATCGCTAGTAATCGCGCATCAGCCATGGCGCGGTGAATACGTTCCCGGGCCTTGTACACACCGCCCGTCAAGCCATGGAAGTCTGGGGTACCTGAAGTCGGTGACCGTAACAGGAGCTGCCTAGGGTAAAACAGGTAACTAGGGCTAAGTCGTAACAAGGTAGCCGTACCGGAAGGTGCGGCTGGAACATCTCATTTTAGAGACTCGTTAAGCGAGTATAAACAAAATTAGGTACTTAACTGTACCAAGTACTTACTTAAAGTTAGAGCTTTAGTTTTTTTATTGGTTGCTATCTTACATAAAATACAATACAAACCCACTAGGAATTAGTATAGGGATAGAGATACAGGAGCGGAGAGCCAAGAACCAAGACCAATGTAAAAGTCTTGTATCTAGCATCTGGGATCTGTTAGTCTAAAAGACAGTCTCGTAGCTCAGCTGGTTAGAGCGCTACACTGATAATGTAGAGGTCGGCAGTTCGAGCCTGCCCGAGACTACTAATTGCAAAAGACGGGAAGAGTAGAGAGCCATGAACCAAGACTGTCAATTAGAAAGTCTTGTCTCTAGGATCTTGAGTCTTTTAAGTCTGACTAGAGGGGGAATTAGCTCAGCTGGCTAGAGCGCCTGCCTTGCACGCAGGAGGTCAAGGGTTCGACTCCCTTATTCTCCACGGATTGTACTTAATTACTTAGGTAATAGGGTATGATGTATGAGGGTAATAAAAGAAAGTGTATATTCTACATAATGACGGAGCCGTCATTAGTATGCTTCACTTGATTGCTTAAGTACAAGAACAAAGATCATTGACATTAACGGTAAAGACATCACAAAGAGAAAACCGAGCACTTATAAGTGCTTGAGTAACCTAAAAAATAGGAAAGAAATCGTTAAGGGCGTATGGCGGATGCCTAGGCTTTCAGAGGCGAAGAAGGACGTGGTAAGCTGCGAAAAGCTCGGGGGATCGGCACACACGAATTGATCCCGAGATGTCCGAATGGGGCAACCCGTCTGGTTGAAGACCAGTCACTCTAAATTTATTTAGAGAGCAAACCCGGAGAACTGAAACATCTAAGTACCCGGAGGAAAAGAAATCGAAGAGATTCCGTAAGTAGTGGCGAGCGAACGCGGATTAGCCCAAAAGCTTTTATATGTTTAATAGAATGTTCTGGAAAGAACAGCCGTAGAGGGTGATAGCCCCGTACATGAAAGGCATATTTGAGTGATAAATGAGTAGGGCGGGACACGTGAAATCCTGTCTGAATATGGGGGGACCATCCTCCAAGGCTAAATACTCCTGAAAGACCGATAGTGAACAAGTACTGTGAAGGAAAGGTGAAAAGCACTTCGAATAGAAGGGTGAAATAGAACCTGAAACCGTACGCCTACAAGCGGTCGGAGCCCACAAGTTGGGTGACGGCGTGCCTTTTGCATAATGAGCCTACGAGTTAATTTTACTAGCGAGGTTAAGGACTTCAGGTCCGGAGCCGGAGCGAAAGCGAGTCTGAATAGGGCGCATAGTTAGTAGGATTAGACGCGAAACCTTGTGATCTACCCATGGGCAGGTTGAAGCTCTGGTAACACAGAGTGGAGGACCGAACCGGTTGACGTTGAAAAGTCTTCGGATGACCTGTGGGTAGGGGTGAAAGGCCAATCAAACTGGGAGATAGCTCGTACTCTCCGAAATGCATTTAGGTGCAGCGTCGCAATAAAGTTTATTAGAGGTAGAGCTACTGATTGGATGCGGGGGTTTCATCGCCTACCAATTCCTGACAAACTCCGAATGCTAATAAATGTTCTGCGGCAGTGAGGGCATGGGTGCTAAGGTCCATGTCCGAGAGGGAAAGAACCCAGACCAACAGCTAAGGTCCCCAAATATATGCTAAGTTGAAGCAACGCGGTTGGACTGCATTGACAGCTAGGATGTTGGCTTGGAAGCAGCCATTCATTTAAAGAGTGCGTAACAGCTCACTAGTCGAGCGGTCCGGCATGGATAATAATCGGGCATAAGCATATTACCGAAGCTATGGATTTATAATTTATTATATCTGGTAGGAGAGCATTCTGTTTGCACCGAAGCAGTACCGTGAGGTATTGTGGAGCGGACAGAAAAGAAAATGTAGGCATAAGTAACGATAAAGGGGGCGAGAAACCCCCTCACCGAAAGACTAAGGCTTCCTCAGCTATGCTAATCAGCTGAGGGTTAGTCGGGACCTAACGCGAACCCGAAAGGGGTAGTGGATGGACAATGGGTTAATACTCCCATACTTGCTCACACTAAAAAGGGGACGGATTTACGTACTTACTGGAGACTGACGGAATAGTCAAGGCCTAGCCTTCGGGCGAAGCTGCTGTAAGGAAATAGATTCCAAGAAAAGCCGAAGTGAAGCAACCCGTACCAAAACCGACACAGGTGGTCGAGGAGAGAATCCTAAGGTGCTCGAGTGAGTCGTGGCTAAGGAACTAGGCAAAATAGTCTCGTAACTTCGGAAGAAGAGACGCCAGCAGCAATGCTGGCCGCAGTGAAGAGGCCCAGGCGACTGTTTATCAAAAACACAGGACTCTGCTAAATCGAAAGATGCTGTATAGGGTCTGACACCTGCCCGGTGCTGGAAGGTTAAGGAAGGGCGTTAGCAGCAATGCGAAGCGTTTGACTGAAGCCCCAGTAAACGGCGGCCGTAACTATAACGGTCCTAAGGTAGCGAAATTCCTTGTCGGGTAAGTTCCGACCTGCACGAATGGTGTAACGATCTGGGCACTGTCTCAGCCACGAGCTCGGTGAAATTGTAGTATCGGTGAAGATGCCGATTACCCGCAATGGGACGAAAAGACCCTGTGAACCTTTACTATAACTTCGTATTGACTTTGAGTAAGTAATGTGTAGGATAGGTGGGAGGCTATGAAGCGGGCACGCTAGTGTCTGTGGAGCCAACGTTGAAATACCACCCTTTACTTACTTGGAGCCTAACTTCTGTATGGAAGGACATTGCGTGGTGGGTAGTTTGACTGGGGTGGTCGCCTCCAAAAGAGTAACGGAGGCTTTCAAAGGTACCCTCAGCACGCTTGGTAACCGTGCGTAGAGTGTAATGGCATAAGGGTGCTTGACTGTGAGACCTACAAGTCGATCAGGTGCGAAAGCAGGACATAGTGATCCGGTGGTTCCGTATGGAAGGGCCATCGCTCATAGGATAAAAGGTACTCCGGGGATAACAGGCTAGTCTCCCCCAAGAGCTCACATCGACGGGGAGGTTCGGCACCTCGATGTCGGCTCGTCACATCCTGGGGCTGGAGAAGGTCCCAAGGGTTGGGCTGTTCGCCCATTAAAGTGGCACGCGAGCTGGGTTCAGAACGTCGTGAGACAGTTCGGTCTCTATCTATTGCGGGCGTTAGATGTTTGAGAGGGCTTGATTCTAGTACGAGAGGACCGAATTGAACAAACCTCTGGTGTATCAGTTGTACCGCCAGGTGCACCGCTGAGTAGCTACGTTTGGAAGAGATAAACACTGAAAGCATATAAGTGTGAAACTCGCCTCAAGATGAGACATCTTTTAAGGGTCGTGGGAGATGACCACGTTGATAGGCTACAGGTGTAAAGTTGGTAACAGCATAGCCGAGTAGTACTAATTACCCGTAGATTTATTGCCTATCAGGATACTGTAAGCTTATAGCTTCATGCGATAAGCCAAGCCTTATAAGTGCCAAAATGGTTTTGCCTTTGTGATGATATTTACCGATAAAAAGCAGTATGCTTTACGCTGTAAGCCTAAAGCTTATAGCCTACTGCCTACAGCTATATACAACCTTTAGGGTGGTTTTAGCGGTGGGGCTCACCTGTTCCCATTCCGAACACAGAAGTTAAGCCCACCAGCGCCGATGGTACTGCGAAAGCGGGAGAGTAGGTCGCCGCCAGTCTTTTTTTATTTTATAAAACTCCTTCATCATCCGATGAAGGAGTTTTTGCGTTTATATACCCTGTTCCCTGTTGAATACTCATTAAGTGCTAACTATACTCTAATACATAACATCAAGCACACAAACTGGTTTCAGCGAAAAAGCAAAATACAAATACCAAAGCACCATATATTCTTATAGCTGAGCCTAATCTGCTAATACAGATACCATCCTATACTTGATCTATCTATCTCTTAAATATTTTTTGATGAAATTATCATAAGCCTTACAAAATGAAGTGAAAATAATCATTTAAAATTGCTTCTCATTATTTAAATATAACCGTTATTACGGGGTTTGCGGGATTTACAACAATAAAAAGCATGACGGATTACCTGGATGGTTTCCAGTACTTTAAAACAGAATTGATTGGTAATCCTGTCTTTCCCGGAAATCCGGGAGGTGGGGGCTCTGAATCTTTAATGGCCAATTCGGAGACATCACACGCTCTGGAGAGACAGGCTTTCAGCAGATATTCTCCTTCAGATCCGGTTGTTTTAGAACCTCTTGCTTTACAAAATCCTGACCTTCAGTTTTTCCCAACCGCAGAAGGATTCTATGATTATAAGAAAAATCAATATATTTACCATTATCAGGATCAGATAGGAAATATAAGATTGAGTTACGGAAGGAATCCCGGCACCGGGCTCATGGAAATTGTCGATCAGAATGATTATTATCCTTTCGGAATGAACCACCTGAAGACCGGGAATGCGATATTTGGGGCAGCGACTTATAAAAATTATAAGTACCAGGAATAGGAACTCCAGGAAACAGGATTCTACAGCTTTAAATGGAGGAATTATATGCCTGATTTGGCAAGGTTCTTTAATATTGATCCTTTAAGCGAAGTCTATGCTTATCAGTCGCATTATAATTTCTCGGAAAACAGGGTTACTGATGGTGTAGAGTTAGAAGGGCTGGAATTTCAGAGTATACAGCAAGCGCAGGATTATGTAGCAAGTCATGATGGTGCAACTCTTGAATTTGGTTAATGAGCAACCTGTTGTTACCGGTTATGGGGGAGCTATTCAAGAAATTGTTATACAGGGTAATAAGAATAATCAGAATGCTGCCAAAAATGATAACTCAAATGGGTTTAGTTTGGGGGATGCAGGAAGAATTGCTGTCGGTTTTATACCAGTTGTTGGAAGCGGATTGGATATTTATGAAGGCGTAAGGGATGGGAATTGTGTACAGTTTGGCATTGGTATCGGCGGTCTGGCATTGGATGTTGTCACTTTTGGTACCGATTCTATTATAAAAGGTGGTGTAAAAGCCATCGGTACAGAACTGGTAAAAGGAGGATTAGAACTGGCTGCGAAGGATGCTGCGAAAGAATTAGCGAAAAAAATTGTAATAAAAGAAGTAAAAGGTACAGGGGTTTTCGTTGTAGATGAAGTTGGTGAAACCGTTTCTACAAGTTAAAGCAAAATGATTGATGGTTTTGAAAATGCGGGTTTTAACAAGAAATCAGCAACAGAAACTGCTGAAAATAGCACCATATATCAGGTGCCGACTAAACATGGTAATGTTAATGTAAGAGCAATGGAGGGAAATTCAAAGAATACTAGAAGAAGTGTATTTACTGATGGAAAAATAATAAAGGCTGCCGTAAAATTGGTGGTGGAGTCTTTAAAGGTCCTCATACAAAATTACAGAGAATTATAGGCAGTCACTTAAAACAAATAAAATAAGGTAATTATACGCTAGTTTACACTAGCTGGTTAAAAAAAATAAGAGAGCAATAATAGCTCTCTTAAATTTTTATTAATTATTTTTAGAAAAACCTGGTTCATTTGAATTGTCATATTTTTCTAATTGAGGTTCTATAAATTCACCAGATTTTACTTCAGTACCTACAAACCAATTTACTTTGATTTTATTAAATTCTAATTCCCCTGAGCCTCCCCCAAAGTATTGTTCTCTTGTCATTATTTGACTAATAGTCATTCTAGGACTCCCAGATTTAAGAGTTACAATATCTCCCACTTGAAAATTTGTTTTTGCCATAATTATTTGTTTTTATTATCGTACAAATATAAACTTTTATTATATTTATCAAAATATCTACAATGAGTTTTACAAGTGAACAAATACAATTTTTAGAAAACTGTAAAAATAGATTTGAAAATACCAATGATAAGGAGGAATTGGTTAATCAATTAATGTGCTTCATACAAGCTTTAAGAGAAATATTCACTGATAATATTTTTGAAACACGATTATCACAACTCTTAAATCCTCTACTGTTTGATTCAAAACTAAACAAACCAAAAGTTTTAGACGTTATGGATAATGCCGTTCGTTACTATAAAGAAACATTACAAATTCAATATAAAGCTCTTTAAGTTTTTCTTTATCACCGTTTGCAAAATCTTTCAGGACATTTAATAATGCTATTTGATTTGCGTAATGTTGTTCACCCATATGTATATTTTTAAAATTGTTGTGGATTAAAGTTCTTTATCCGAATCAAATTTTAACGTTTTCTCCATCATATAATCAAACTCGGTTTTCATCCGAAGATCTTTTGATAAAATATATGGAATCCCATCGATATTTTTCACTCTGGTTCCTTTGACCAAAATATCAGTTGTTTTTTCTTTTATGTCTCTAACATCAAAATATAATATATCATTGATTGCGATATATCGTATTTTTCTGTCAATTATTTCTTTATCTAACATTTGGTTCTGCTGTTAATTCTTGATACGTTGTTCTGACATTTGAATTTACTAACAAATATCTGAATTTTTCTTGGTCTGTGACCTTCCTCAGATTAAATCTATATACAAATTCATCAACATATTTTTGAAGGTGCTTTTTTGAAACATGATTATACATTCCTGAAACGCTTCTTTTCAGTATATTCCAACTTCCTTCGATATTGTTTGTATGTATAGAATTATCCTGCAAACTTACATACTCTTTTTTAGAATGATCTATGTTCTTATGATCGTAATCTTTATTCAAACCTTTATAAGCCCACCATTCATCAGTCATTAATTTTGTATCTTTTTCTACATACTTATATATCAAAGGCTGAATGCTTTTTCTTTTTGTGTTTTCTACTACGTAAGCATTCATTTTACTTGTCTTATATACAATTTTCTCTTTGACTGTTTTGTTTGGTATAACTTTATGAGGTCTTTCTACAATTTGACTTTCCCCGCGTTGAAGCATTCCCATTACAGGAACTTTGTCTTTGAACGAACGTCCTTGTGAGTGTGGAACCTTTTTATCTTTGTGGCGGTTTTTGTTTTTACCGCCGATAAACGTTTCATCGCATTCGACAATGCCATCAAGTTCATTACTATTTTCAATACCGAAACAGGCACGAATTCTTTGAAGCATAAACCATGCGGTTGCTTGCCTTACTCCAATATCTTTTCCCAGCTGTATAGAACTTATTCCTTTTTTGTGTGAAGTAATAAGCCAGATAGCTAAGAACCATTTGCGAAGGCTGACTTTCGAGTTCTCAAACATTGTTCCTGTCTTCACATTGAAATACTTTCCTGTATTCTTACATCTATATTGATTGTTTTTGCATTTGTAAATAGTTGATGTAGGGTCAAAAGGACTTACAACAATACCATTCCATCTCAAATCCTCATAATATTCAATGCAATCCTGTTCTGTTGCAAATATCTGAGTAAGTTCAAAAACCGATTTTATATTTATGCTTATCATACTACTACAAAGTTATTAAGGTTATTTCTGATAACAAAAAGCATTGATTTTTTGATTAATGCTTTTACAGCAAAGACCCGCTATAAATATATTCCCAATTATTATATCTGAGATTGATTATAGCATTTTCATTTTTACTAATTACAAATGTTACTGTACATTTTTTTCCGCTTGAATCAACACAATAGTAATCTTGTACTAAACTATCATCAATATATTGTGTTGGCTTGAAATCAAGAATTTTATATGTTTCCTGCGGACTTGAATGTACTATGATTCTTTGTTCATCTGCATTTATGGTTACTGTAACGGATGTTTTCTTTAATCCGCTCCACTCAGTCCAATATCCGCCTTTGTTCTGTCTGTATTTCGCATACTCTGTTTTCATCTGGGATTTTTGCCCGAAACAGATTGCAGATACGGTAAGTAGGAGAATTACAAATAAGCTTTTCATATCTAGTTGTTTTTCAATTGAGCATTTACACAATCGTATAGAAAGTTAACTAGCTGATCAGTTTGTAAATCTGAACTATAACTAATATTGGGCATTTGTTTTAAACACTTCTCCTCAAACGAACTGAAAAGTATAGACTTTCTTTCGTCAGATATTTCCAAGTTTCTTAAATAGTCTGAAATTTTGTTTACGGTGTTTTGAATTCTCGCAACATTATTATTATACCTGTTTTGTTTTGTCGTCATTGCGTTTCCCAAATTAGAAATATCCAATTGTTGCGGAGAACGATACTGTATTGGCTGCCTGTACTGAGAGTATCCGTACAAAGAAATACACATAAAAGTTACTGATAAAAAAGCCTTTTTCATAAGATAGATTTTGTAAACCTACCCAAACCCAATGTAGAAATTTTTGATTATAAAACAAGAAAGTGTGGGTTTGTAACTCTTGTTTATTAATCTGTGGCTCTGGATTGCCAATACAATATAAACAAGACAACCCCACACCATATGGTGCAAGTGTTGACTGTTTATTCTGCATTGTATTAAAGAAATTTTCCAGATTTCAGATTAACAGAATAAAAGCTAACGCTTCCTTTTTTCGATAAATATTTCTACAAATATACAAAATATCAAGGATTTATATGTATATTGGACCAACTAAAATCATAAAATTATGGAACCAAAATTCATTCTCCTAAAGGGATTATCAGGAAAGAAGCACATTGTTAATACATCATCAGTTTCATCAGTTCATGAACACTCGAAAGAAGGTATAGATTATCTTATTGTAACTTTAACTGATGAACATGTACTATATATTCCAATGGGTATAGATGAGTTTTACAACTTACTTACAAGTGGCAACTCCACCGAATCTTTGTAATGCAATTTCGAGTAAAAGTTTAACATCATTGTAAGGTCTTCCTTTCAAGAGATTTACAATTTCTTCGATGTCTTTATCAAATGCTTCTTTACTTGTAATGTCTTTTTTCATAACATGAAATTTTAAATTATTTTAATTAATAAATAAGACCAACTGTCGTAGTTGGTCTTTTGTTTTTTATGTTTGTGTAAATTAACGTATAGTTACCTAAAATAAATTACTTATGCAAAAAATTGTTAAAAAAGGAACATGGGATTATTCAAATGGATCTTTAGAAAAAGTAATTATAGTTGAGCAGGATTGGGATGAACTTTTTGAAGAAGGATACAGTGAAGGGGACCCCTATCTGAATGATTCAGGATTGGTATATTTTATTCATTTTGGTGATTATAGCTATAATGAATATGGAAATATAGTCTCAGGAAGTATTTCAATACCTTTTTTATCTTTAGACGAAGCTGAAAAATATGCAGAACAGCGAGTTTCTCATTTGAAATGGTTAGACTAGTGACTGAAATAATAAATTCTAATGTGCAATATCATGGAATTCTGCTATGTTGATAGACATTATATGATCATAAACGGATATGTGTCATAACTAAATAATGTGGGATGAAAATCGTTTCTACGAAAACCCTTCTCATGTATATATACAGAAAAATTTCATAAAAAAGGCCGTCTTCACGAGTTGTAAACGGCCTTATTTCATAAGCGGATTCTTCTTACTGTAAACCAGACCATCCCACCGCCCACGCCGGACTTGCCATACCGTTTCCGGCACCTATGGCATCATTTTTCACAGTAAATGTAGTATCAATAATGGCTACATTAGTTCCTGCCGTGGATTTTAAAGAAACTTCTGTCGTCACATTCGTGTCAAAGAAAGAATTGGTAATCTTCTTTTTACCGTTGAAGCGGGTTACTGTTGGATCACTTTCTATACTAATACCTGTTTTCCAGTTGGAAATGATGATATTATCCAGGGTGGTATAGGTTCCTGAATACAGTCTTATGGCGTTGGATTCTCCTGTAGTGCTACCCAACAGCGTTACATTTTTAATCGTGGGATTGGATCTTGGTGAAGCATCAGCATTGGTGACATTATTGATCCCTTTGATTCCCGTATTTCCCTTCCCGTCCGGTTTTCTTTTTGTGTACATATTGGAAGCGGTTCCGGTCCAGCCGTCTTTCCAGCTGAATGCATCATCTTCATTTCCTATAGAAATGATATTGGAAAGATTTACAGTTCCCCCGTAAAGCTCAATCCCGTCTTCCGCACCGTTTAACACGGCAATATTTTCTATTTTTGTATCACTTCCCACCCCAAATAAAGAAAATCCGTTGAATTTTTTACCGGTAGCAAAATCAGCGCCTGCATTTTCAATTCTTACATAGGCCAAAGATCCTGAATTATCAGCCGTTAAAGTTCCTCCATATGCTGAATTGCCGATTTCAGAAGAATTGGTACTTCCTGTATTCACCGGAGCTTTTCCGCAGATTACAAGGCCGCCCCAGCTTCCCGGCGTAGCTGCAGAAGATGAAAATGATACGGGAGATAAAGTGGTCCCGTTGGCATATATTTGTCCGCCCTGTTCTACCAGAATATAAGAAGATGAGCCTGCTGTAGCAACAATTCTTGTACCTGCGGGAATAATAAGCTTACCGCCGTCTTTTACGCTGACCGCTCCGTTAAGTACGTATACTTTTGTCGCATCCAGTGTTACGATCTGTCCGCTGGTTACATCGCCCTTAAAGTTTCCCGGATCCTGTGCGATGCCTACAACAGCAATAGTTGCGGTGTTCTCTTCTTCATTGCAGGAATGTATAATAATTGATGTACTGATCATCATTAGTGATATTATTAATGGGATGTAGTTTTTCTTCATAATAAGGTTAATTTTATTTTTTGCGGAATGCTCCGGGCATATGTATTTTAAAAAGCCAAATTACACCTTTTCTTTATATTCCCCAATCCAAAAGGTATGTTTTCTCTATAATCAAACAGCACCGGAAAATAATTTCCGGTGCTGTTTTGAATTTAATATGAAGAAACTAATTACTGACTATTGTAATCCTGCCAAAAGGTTAACCCCGTCTACGGTAGCCCATGCTCCCGGCGTTAAAGTTACTTTGGTCACTGTAGCCGTATTTGTGAAAGTCTTTGCACCGTTCGGGGTATAAGCATATCCCCAGACTCCTGCATTATCAGAATTCAGATAGGTAAGAGGCTCAACTTTTACTTTGTTGGTATTTACCTGGCTGGTTTCAGTAGCTGCATCCTGGATAAGCACAGCATATGCTTTTTGAGTTCCGATGTTTTTATAACCGCTGATATAAACATTTGAGAAAATACCGGTTCCCTGTTTTTTGAACTGAATTGCTGAAATCTCAGGAGAGTTTGCTGTTTCAGGGTTGGTATTAGCATTTCTGATTAATGTAATATTTGAAATTTTCGGAGCTACATTATCAATATTACTTGAGGATTCAATTTCCATCCCGAAGTTACCCACGCCAGTCTGGAATGCATACCAGTTGGTATTGTTTTGTCCGCTCCATGCATCCTGCCAGTCAAAAGAATCATCATAATTTCCGTAAGAAATAATATTTTTAGCACTTACAGTACCACCGAAGAATTCATATCCGTCATCTGTACCTTTATAAGAAACTAAATTCTCTAGAGTAGTACCTGCTCCTACAGCATAAAACGTCATAGAATTGGTTTCAGAAGTACCGTCACCGATTTTTTTACCTGCATATTCTACACGTACAAATTTCATTGTCCCGGAGTTGGAGTTTGCATCATTGCCACCATAATATACATTGTTGCCATCTTCAGAAAGAGCTGTTGAAGTACCGTTGATCGCTTTAATCGGAGCTGATCCGTAAAGTGTTATTCCACCCCAGTCTCCAGGCGTTTTAGTAGTTGTAGTAAATACAATAGGTTCTGAAGCTGTACCTACTGCATTGATTTTCCCATCCTGCAAAATTACTAAACTGCTGTTGGTAGAAGTATCAACAGTAAAATTGGCACCAGCTTCAATAGTAAGCGTAGCATTGCCTGTAATTTTTACAATACCTTTTAATATATAATTTCCTTTTTTAATCAAAAGGTCTTTTGAAATAGTTCCTGATAATGTTCCGCTTCCGCTTAACACGCTTTCCGTAGTACCTGGCGTAGTTACTGTACCTTCTCCTAAACCGTCATTAACTTCAATAGTACATGAGTTTAAGGCTAGTGTTAACGCAAAAGTTAACGATACTAATGGTAAAAATCTTCTTTTCATTTTATGGATATTTATTTATTTTTATAAGAATTAATTAGAATGTGTATCCTACTGTTAGATTGAAATTTATTCCTCTGAAGTAGTCTGTGTATATATCATTTCCGTTTGTCTGAACATCATAATAGCTATTGTCTCCCAGTAAGATCTTGTATCTGTTGTTTAGGATATTCTGAACACCTGCCTTTACATTCCAGTTTTTGGTAATTTGTTCCTGATAAATAAAATCTAACTGACTAAAAGGCTTTTCATAATAATTATCAGACCCTGAGGTACCTACAGCATATATTTTTGATCCAGAAACATTATACACCAAGGAAAAAGTTCTGCTGAGATTATTTCTTGTTTTCATTTCATATTTCAAATCGGCATTGATGGTGTATGGAGATGCTCCCTGAAGACCTCTCTTGTGTAAATCCCCTTTATAATATTCAGGATTAGGTTTTTCCAGTTGCAGCTGTTCTTCACTTCTTTCAACATCTGTATACATGAAGGTAGCATTGGCTCCAAGAGAAAATTTATCAAGTGATTCAGAAAGGCGTCCTAAACTGATGATACCCTCTAATTCAACGCCCGCTAAATCTGCTTTTTTGGCATTATAGTAAGTAACTGTTACACCGTTAGCATCTCCTGAAGAAACAAATGACCTTTCTATAGCATTATTAATTCTTTTGGCGAATAAATTCACAGCAAACATTTCCTTACTGGTAGGAAAGTACTCCCATTTCAAATCCAAATTGTAGTTATCACTGATCTGAATATTCGGGTTACCTTTAATACTTTCGTTATCCGGATTGATATAAGTGATTTCCATCGTTTCAATTAGGACAGGACGTGTAACAGTCTTGCTAAAAGAGAACCTTAAGTTATTCTTGTTATTAAGCGCATTCTTAATGGAAATTGACGGTAAAAATAAATTTCTTTCTTTATCTAAATTTGTTTTCTGGGCTGCACCCTGCTCAGAAAAACGGATTAAGGTCATATCATTTTCATATCTGCCTCCAAGTAAAATATCCCAACTTTCAGAAGGTTTATAGTTGAAGTTGATGTATCCTGCATTTACGAACTGATACATGCTGGTGAAGAAAAGGGACGGATCTGTTTCTTCCTGAAAGAAGAATAAGTTATTGGCTAAATCCTGGTTAAATTTTTCCTGAGGAGAATTCTTGTCAATTAAGAAACTTTGTCCTGCGGTGCCATTAGGTTTTCCAAAAAGGAAACGGTAAGATGTTTTCCTAAGATCGGCAAATCCATTGTAACCTACTGATAATTGCATAGGGTATTCTTTTTTATCACCTTTCTCTCCCAAGAAAACAGAATATTCACCATATGCTGATCCGTAAAATCTTGAATTTACATCAAGATACTGACGGATAATATTATTACCTCCATAAGCTAACAGCAATTGATTATCAGGTAAAATATTTCCATTCAGGTCTTGTCTGCTGCCTTCTAAAATTTTTCTGTCCGGCTGGCTGTAGTTATTGATTACATAACTTCCCCCTGCTTTTAATTGCTGTCTTTCTCCTAATTTCTGGGAACCTGTCAACTGAATATTAAGGAATCTCGACAAATCCTGCTGGTTAGTACGGAAGAATCCAATATCCCTGTTTTGTACCTGGTTGTTCTTGTACCCGTAGTAATCTTCAATGATATTATTTGCGTTTTGCAGGAACATAGCATTTAAATTAATGGCTGTTCCCTTATTTTTATACCCGAAACCTAATAAAGCAGAAGATTCAAGTTCGTAATTATATTGTTTTCTCTGAAGATCATTATTAAGATTAATAACACCTCCAAAATCTTTGAACTGATTTTTAGCTCCTTCCTTATAAGAATATTCTGAACTCTGATTTAATGAAAATAAGATACCTAAGGTGCCGGTTTCACCAGCCTTAATTTTCTGAACAGTAGTGAATCCAATGCTTGTATTGGGCAAAGACCTTACTTCATCTACATTCCAGGTATCTTTAAACTGTGATAAAGATTCGTTTGCGGAAAATCTGTAGTTGCTTGGTCTTGAATTTTCAATGGAAGATGGTAATTGCTTGTCATCAGAATTCAATCCTGAATAGCCTTTAAATCCATCGGCATTTTCGGAAACTTTAAATCCTTTTCTGAAATTACTCAATGTATTTACACCTACGCCAAATTCAATCTTGGAAAAAGCCTTGTCAATAGTCAGCGTTTCGATATCGAAAGTCGCACCGGCAAAATCGCCGTAAAGATTAGAGTTGAATGTTTTATAGATATTAAGCTTGCCCACAACGTCTGTCGGGAATTGCTTTAAAGCAATGATTTTCTGGAACGGGTTGTTGGAGGGAGATCCGAGGCCGTTGATTAAAAGATAGTTGTATCTTTCTTCCAGACCCCGTACAAAAAGCCCTCTTCCTTCCACAGTGGTAATGCCGGTTACTTTCGTAAGACCCTGCTCAACATTGGAAATCCCTTTTCTGGAAATTTCCTCAGCACTTACAGCCTGTTTTTGAATGATGGCTTTCTTTTGTTCTACCAGAACTGCAGTTTCCGTTTTCCTGTTACTGCTTCCCTGAATCACGACACCTTCAATTCTCTTTTCTTTCTTGATGGTGTCGCTTTGGGTTTCTTGAGCGTAAAGTACAGTTCCGGATGTTGTTAAAAACAAAACAGCGATACTCAGTTTTCTAAAATTCATTTCTTTTCTTCTTACTATATTCTTTCGCTGCAAAGGAATGAAAGATTAACGGGGTAAATGGTTTAGCGAAATTTAATTTTTTCTTAACTGAATATTAAGAAAAGATTATTATTGTTAACTTTATGTGAACGATGTCCGTTTTGTTACACTATGATTAAAATATGATTAACTTTGACTCGTAAAAATCAAAAATGAACCAAAAGAAAATCCTCCTGATTGACGATGAACTGGATATTTTAGAAATCCTGTCTTACAATCTGGAAAAGGAAGGCTATGATATCTATACAGCCACCAACGGTAACGAAGGTATTGACAAGGCAAAAGAAATTGTTCCTGATCTGATCCTGTTGGATGTAATGATGCCGGAAAAAGATGGAATCGAAACCTGTCAGGAACTTCGCAGGATCAAAGAGCTTCAGAAAACATTAATTGTATTTCTTTCGGCAAGAAGCGAAGAGTTTTCGCAATTGGCGGGATTTCAGGCAGGTGCCAACGACTATATCGTTAAACTGATCAAACCGAAAATCCTGATTTCCAAAGTGAATGCTTTGCTTCAGCTGACCTCACAGGTCTCAGACAATGCCAAACTTATTGAAATCGGTGACCTTATTATAGACAAAGACAATTTCAGGGTTTCCAAAAGCGGGCAGCAGTTCCTCCTTCCGAAAAAAGAGTTTGATCTTCTTTATTTACTGGCATCAAACACCGAAAAAGTCTTCAAACGAGAAGAAATCCTGGAAAAAGTCTGGGGCAATGATGTTATTGTTGGCGAAAGGACCATTGATGTGCACATCAGAAGATTAAGGGAAAAACTGGGGATCAATACGATTCAGACATTAAAAGGAATTGGGTATAAACTTATTGTTTAATAAATACTCAGTTTCAATTCTTACCTTTACATATCAACCTTAAAACAATGTAAAATTGAAATTTTACAGACTTACCCTGGTCGCCTCCTGTCTCCTGACACTGGTGATGTTCCTGTTAGTAATCATTTTTGATTCACTGAAGGATATTTATTACAGTACCCCTTTCTTCAAAATCGGGCTGTTCATCTGTCTCGTATTTATTTTTATCATCAATTATATCGTACTTGAGCTCCTCTTTACCTATTACGGTAAAAAACAGGTGCGCGGGCTTTCAAGGATCCTGCCGCAGGAAATTGTTACCCATGACAATGAAAATATTACCATCAAAGAACTGGGTGAGCGGTTTTCAGACCTCAACCAGCAGAAAGTTACCGAGCTTGATATGATGAAGGAAATGGAAAGCTACCGTAAAGAATACATCGGCAATGTTTCCCATGAGCTTAAAACCCCTTTGTTTTCCATTCAGGGATATGTGGAAACCCTGCGGGACGGTGGTGTTGATAATCTGGTGATCCGGGATAAATATCTTGAGCGGATTGATAAATCCGTAGAACGGCTGATCGCGATTGTTACCGACCTTGATATGATCAACCGCCTGGAAGCAGGAGAAATCAACCTGACCGTTTCAAAATTTGATGTTAATCTGCTGATTAAAGAAATTTTCGACCTTCTGGACCTGGAAGCGGAAAAGCACAATGCTACCTTACAGATCCAGACCCTGCATCCGCAGATTTTAGTGGAAGCTGACAAGCAGAAAATTTCTCAGGTTTTTATCAATCTGATATCCAATGCTATACATTATGTCAACCGGCAGGAAGCAAAAGTGGTGGTTAAAACAAGCATCCTTAAAAATAAGGTATTGATAGAGGTGATAGACAACGGAATGGGGATCAAATCAGAAAGCCTGCCCAGGATTTTTGAAAGGTTTTACCGTGTAGAGACCAGCCGCAGCAGGCGGGAAGGCGGTTCAGGCCTCGGCCTTGCCATCGTAAAGCATATTCTTGAAGCCCATAATGAAAACATAACGGCAGAAAGTGTGTATCTCGAAGGAACAAAATTCAGCTTTATGCTTGAAAAAAGCAAATAACTCCGGTAAAATGTAAGGAAAAAAAATGTTTTAAAAAATCAATAAATATTTTTTTGTCCCATCTCATTTATTTTATATTTGCAATAGAGATTTATCATAATAATAAAGGCAAAAAAGTAATTTAAAAACTGATGGTTTATAAAATCCGCGTAATATTAGATGCAAAAGAAGATATTTTCCGGGATATCGAAGTTAAAGGGAAACAGACGCTATGGAACTTACATTTAGGTATTAAAAGCGCGTTCAGCCTGCAGGGAGAAGAGCTTTCTACATTTAATCTGCTGGAAGAAGACGGGACAATCATAAAAAGTGTCCCGCTGGAAGATATGAGTGACGACGGCGACGGCGAAATTATGTCGGATGTGTACATTGACGAGGCTTTTGAAAGTACAGGGAATAAAGCGCAGTTCCAGTACGGTCTTCTGGACCTTTGGGAATTCTTCTGTGAACTGGTGGAAATTATTGATGAAACCAAAGGCGTTAATTATCCGATTACCGTATACAGATTCGGTAATGTTCCAATGAAAGCCCCGATCAAAAGTGCTGCAGCAGGATCCAAAAAGAAATCGGCTATGCCGTTGCTGGATGATGACTTCGGATTTGACGATGATCTGGTGGCAAGCGGAAACTTTGAAGACGAAGATGACGATAACTTTGATGATGAGGAAGAAGATGACTATAACGATGATGTTTTTGATGAAGAAGACAACGAAGACGAAAGATAAACAAATATAAAAATAATAGAACCCGGATTTTTCATCCGGGTTTTTTTCTGGTGGCAATCAAGTAAATATTACTTTGATCTTAAGTAATGATGCCTTCTGCTATAATATTTCCCTTTATATAAAATTCACGCCTTATGATGGCTTTTTTCAGCTACAATTGTTATTTTTGTTAAAAGGGACTGAATGAAAAAGTTAATTTTAATAGCCGCTGTAAGCCTGGGAATGGCTTCATGCACCACTCAAAATATAAAAAAGGATATGACAGATTTGCCGAAAGACTGGAAACATACAACCAATATTTACGAAGTCAATGTAAGACAGTATACCAAAGAAGGAACTTTCAATGCCTTTGCGAAAGAAATGCCCAGGCTGAAAGCCATGGGCGTAAAAACCCTTTGGTTCATGCCGGTTACGCCCATAGCACAGCAGAACAAAAAAGGCAGCCTCGGAAGCCAGTATGCCGCTGCGGATTATACGTCCGTTAATCCGGAATTCGGGACCATGGAAGATTTTAAGCGCATGGTGAATGAAGCGCACCGGTTAGGATTCAAGGTAATTATCGACTGGGTGGCCAACCATACCGGCTGGGACCATGTCTGGACCCAAACGCATCCTGAATTTTATCTAAAGGATCCGGACGGGAAATTCCACGTTGCTTCAGGAATGGATGATATTATTGAACTGGATTATAAAAATAAGGAAATGCGCCTCGCCATGATCGATGCCATGAAATTCTGGATCAGGGAAACCGGTATCGACGGCTTCAGGTGTGACCTGGCCTCATGGGTAGAAGTGGATTTCTGGCAGCAGGCCCGCCCAGAAGTTGAAAAAATAAAGCCGCTGTTCTGGATCGGTGAATATGATGAACTCGAAAACCCGGATTATGGAAAGGTTTTCGATGCCAGCTATTCCTGGAAGTGGATGCATAAATCCGAAGATTATTACAAGAAAAACCAACCGCTTCAGGAGCTTAAAGATCTTCTGACGCAATATTCAAAAATCGGCGACGGCTCTATGAGGGCATGGTTTACCACCAACCACGACGAAAATTCCTGGAACGGGACGGAATACGAAAAATACGGGGATATTACCAAACCGATGGCCGTACTTTCCGCTACCTGGAACGGGATTCCTCTGCTGTATTCCGGCCAGGAGCTTCCCAATATGAAAAGGCTGGAATTCTTTGAAAAAGACCCCATTGCTTGGACCGGGACGTATGCTTCTGCAGATTTCTATAAAACGTTATTCAACCTGAAATCTTCAAATCCGGCCTTAAGAGGAGGGGACCCACAGGTAACGACATATTTCCTGAACACAACGGCCAATGACAGGATTTTGGCTTACCTGAGGAAAAACGGGAAAGATGAAGTGCTGGTCGTCTTAAACATGTCAAAAGAACCTGTAACCTTCAGTATTGAAGATGAGAAGGTATCCGGAACCTTTACCAATATTTTCGAAAAAAAGAAAAAGAGTTTTGATGAAGGGAAAAATTTTAATTTCAAGGTTTCGGATTTCGCTGTTTTTGAAAAATAAAAACTGAGTTTTAAATAAACAGACAACAGGCTGCCAGAATCAATGGCGGCCTGTCTTTTTTTTGCATATGATCTTCAAAATATTTCTAACATCAGATTTATTTGATACATTTGGATGTTTGCCAAATGAACAGAACCGCATGGATAAATCGAAAATAGCAGAAATCGTCAGAAATAAAATCACCGGGAAAATTCAGAACTTTGAAAATCTGATCGCAGAAACCAGAGCCTCAAGCAATGACACCAAAAGCTCAATGGGCGACAAATATGAAACCGGCCGGGAGATGCTTCAGCAGGAGATCAATAACCTCCAGAGACAGCTGAATGAAACGCTGAACCAACAATTGTTAATCCAGAAAATATCATCCGAACCCTCATCAAAAGTACAGAACGGCGCTTTGGTAAAAACCGATAAAGGACTTTTTTATATTGCCGCTTCGGTTGGAGAAATCATACTGGACAACCGGAAGATAATGACCGTGTCCGCAGAATCTCCATTAGTAAAAGCCATGGCAGGATTGGGTAAAGGACAGAATTTCTTTATTAATACAGTCAGCCAGACCATTGAAGAGATCTGGTAAACCGGTATCAGAAAAGCCGATGAGGCTTAATCAGCCTGAATAATTTAATTGATAATGATTTGCTTTTTACATTGAGAGTAAGTTGATCAGGTAGAATACAGCAGTACAGTATATTGGCAGAATGAATGGTTTTTATTCGGTCTTTTGATTTAGATTCTTTAAATTTGAACCATAAAACAGCTTTTCAGAATGCAGAATTATTTAGACCTTTTACAGCATATCACAGACCACGGAACAGACAAAACAGACAGAACCGGAACCGGAACCAGAAGTGTTTTCGGGTATCAGCTGAGGTATGACCTGTCTGAAGGTTTTCCGTTGGTGACCACTAAAAAAGTGCATTTGAAATCCATTATCTACGAACTGCTCTGGTTTTTAAAAGGCGATACCAATATTAAATATTTAAAAGACAACGGTGTTTCGATCTGGGATGAATGGGCAGACGAAAACGGAGACTTGGGCCCTGTTTATGGTGCCCAGTGGAGAAGCTGGAACGGGGCAGACGGAAAAGTGGTCGACCAGATTACGGAAGTAATTGATCAGATCAAGAAAAATCCGGATTCCAGAAGGCTGATCGTTTCTGCCTGGAATGTTGCTGAAATTCCCAATATGGCCCTGGCTCCCTGCCATGCGTTGTTTCAGTTTTATGTAGCAGACGGAAAATTATCCCTTCAGCTGTACCAGAGAAGCGCGGATGTTTTCCTGGGAGTGCCATTCAATATTGCCAGCTACGCACTGCTGTTAATGATGGTGGCGCAGGTGTGCGGTCTGGAAGTGGGGGATTATGTCCACAGTTTCGGGGACGTGCACATTTACAACAATCATTTTGAGCAGGTAAACAGGCAGCTGTCAAGAGAAACCAAGCCGCTTCCGACCATGAGACTGAATCCTGAGATTAAAGATATCTTCAGCTTTGATTTTGAGGATTTTACGCTGGAAAACTACGATCCGCATCCGGGGATCAAAGCGCCTGTTGCGATTTAATTTTTAGGAGTAATTTCATTAACTTTAATTCAGATTCAGAAAGTCTGGAAATTAAAATCAGTTTAGACGAATACGCAGATGTTCCTTTCATCAAAAAACTTTTATCCCAGATAAAAGGGGGTTAACAGTATTGAAGTTTCTGAAAATGATAAAGTTGATTCATGGGAGGAAACTTAAAATTCTGATGAGTTTAAAAAAATAATTAAAAGAAGTCGCAGTCAAATTAAAAATGGAGAATATCAGGAATATTCCAAAGAATTAATGGATTCCATTTTTAAGAAATGATGAAAATAATATTTTCTGACATTACGATTAAAAGTCTTAGGGAAATCACTGAATTTTTAAGTGAGCACTGGACTAAAAAGGAAATTAAATTATTTAAAAGGGATTTAGATAAATTAATTGAATCATTTCAAGACGGAATAGTCTCGTATCCTACTATAGATTCAGATAGCGAATTACGGTTTGCATGTTGGGAAAAAAACAGGTTAAAGTGTATTTTCGATGTTAAAACAAGTGATATAGAAATTTTATTATTTCTTCCTTTCAAAGGCAATCCGGAGAATATTAAGAGACTGTTTATAAATAGAATTTAAAAAAGGTGAAGCATAAAACTTCACTTTTTTTGTAACATTCACCGAATTTTTCCAACCTATTGATTAAATCTCAATGCATGTTAAAAAAGTTACTTTTTCTTTCGGCAATCAGCATTTCAGGGATTGCTTTTTCCCAGAATAACGTAAAGGAAAAACTGGGAAACTATCTTGATTCCCTGTTTGTGCATCATAAAGTCATGGGAAGTTTTGCCCTTACCGATAAAAATCAGACCAATTTTCTGAAAGTAGTCGGTTTTTCCGATGTGGAAAAGCAGCGGAAAGCCAATATGAATACCCAATACCGTATCGGATCGATCAGTAAGACCTTTACGGCAGTGCTGATCATGAAAGCCGTGGAAGATAAAAAGCTTTCTTTAGACAAAAAACTTTCTGATTTCTATCCTGAAATACCCAATGCAGATAAAATAAGTATCGGACAATTATTACAGCACAGAAGCGGGATCCATAATTTAACGGATGAGGCGGAATACGGTCAATATTATACCAGGCCTCAGACGGAAACTGATTTAGTCAATATCATTAAAAAATATAAAAGCGATTTTGAGCCGGGATCAAAGCATAGCTATAGCAACTCCAACTATATTCTGCTCGGTTTTATCCTGGAAAAAGCATATAAAAAGCCTTATGCGGAATTAATTAGGGATAAAATTGCAAAACCCCTGAAACTGACATTGACAGAAGTCGGAGGAAAAATTGATACTTCAAAAAACCATGCACAGTCATATCAGTATTTCAACGGAAAGTATCAGCTTTCCTCAGAAACGGATATGAGTATTCCGATCGGTGCAGGAAATATTATTTCGACGCCCACCGAACTTATCAGATTCATGCTCGGACTGGAACAGGGAAAACTCGTTAAAAAGGAAAATCTTAATAAAATGAAAGATTTTATTGATGATTACGGTTACGGACTGGTCAAGTTCCCTTACGGTAAAACTTCAGGGTTCGGGCACAACGGAGGAATTGACGGTTTCAGGTCTGCACTGTTCTATTTTCCTGATCAGAAAGTAGTGGTAAGCTATATCGTTAATCAATCTGATATGGATACCGATGAAATTTTTGATAAAATGATGTTAACGGCAACGGGAAAAGATTTTGAGATGCCAAGCTTCAAAACGATTGAAATCCCGGAGGCTCAGTTGCAGAAATTGGTTGGGAATTATTTGAGTCCGGGCGTTCCTTTGAAAATCAATATCTTCATCCAGGATAAAAAGCTGATGGCTCAGGCCACCGGTCAGAGTGCTTTTCCGTTAGATGCCACTTCTGAAACCAGTTTTAAATTTGACATGGCAGGAATTGTAATCAATTTTCATCCGGAGAAAAAACAGTTTGACATCATTCAGGGAGGAATAAAAACAACGTTCATAAAAGAATAAACAATGAAATATTTAAAAATCAATACTGAACAGGCCGCCGATCTTGACGCATTGAAAAATGCCATCCTTCAGATGAAAGGAGTAGAGTCTGTAGACATTATCGATGAAGAAAATCCGGAAAGCGAACTGAAAAAAGCATTTCATAAAACCAAAGAGCAGTTTAAAAAAGGAGATTATGAGACGGTGGTAAATGATATTTTCGACATTTTAACTAAAAACAATTCTAAAACAAGTAATACATAAATGAAAAAAGCCGTTTTAGCGATTGCTGTCCTCGGAGGGATTTTGTTTTCCGGAACTACAGCAGCGCAAACCGAAACTTCAGGAAGGGAAAAAGTCTACAGGGCTACCCACACCAAAGTAACAGAACTGAAGCATACCAAGCTGAAAGTAAATTTCGATTATCAGAAAGAGCAGATGAACGGGGAAGAATGGCTTACCGCTGCACCTTACTTTTATCCGAACAGCGAACTGATCCTTGATGCTAAAGGAATGCTGATCCAGGAAGTGGCTCTGGATAATAATGGTAAAAAATCATCTTTAAAATATGATTATAAAGATGATGTCTTAAAAATTACTTTAGACAAGACCTATCAGAAAAATCAGGATTATACGGTATATATCAAGTATACGGCCCGCCCGAATGAAGTGAAACAGCAGGGAAGTGCTGCTATCAATGATGCCAAAGGTTTATATTTCATCAATGCACAGGGAAAAGATGCAGATAAGCCTACCCAGATCTGGACACAGGGTGAAACGGAATCTTCTTCTGCATGGTTTCCGACCATAGATAAATCCAACCAGAAAACCACCCAGGAAATCTACATGACGGTTCCTGATAAATATGTAACGCTTTCCAACGGAATCTTAAAACAGTCTCAGAAAGAAGCAAACGGGCAGAGGACGGATCATTGGGTAATGGATAAAAGGCATTCTACCTATCTTTTCTTTATGGGCGTGGGCGAATATGCAGTGGTGAAAGACAAATGGAGAAATATTCCGGTTGATTATTATATTGAAAAAGAATACGAGCCCTATGCTAAACAGATTTACGGAAATACCCCGGAAATGATGGAGTTTTTCTCCAAAAGGCTCGGCTATGATTATCCGTGGGCAAAATACGCTCAGATTTCAGGAAGGGATTACGTAAGCGGGGCCATGGAAAATACAACCGCAACCTTACACGGAAGCGACATTTTACAGAAACCGGGACAGTTAATAGACGAAAATACCTGGGAAGATACCATTGCCCACGAATTGTTCCACCATTGGTTCGGGGATCTGGTAACGGCGGAAAGCTGGAGCAACCTTACCGTTAACGAATCTTTTGCCAACTATTCCGAATACCTGTGGAACGAATACAAGTACGGGAAAGACCAGGCAGATTACCACCAGATGAAAGATGTGAATAATTACATTCACAACCCTTCTGACTTTAAGAAAGACCTGGTAAGATTCGATTATGATTCCCGAGAAGATGTATTTGATCTGGTTACCTATCAGAAAGGCGGAGGAATCCTTCATATGCTGAGAAATTATCTGGGTGACGATGCCTTCTTTGCAGGAATGCAGGATTACCTGAAAACCTATGAATACCAGAATGCAGAAGCCCACCAGCTGAGGTTGTCATTTGAAAAAGTATCAGGAAAAGACCTGAACTGGTTCTTCAATCAGTGGTATTTCGGAAGCGGGAATCCGAAAATTAATTACTCGTATACCTTCGAGCCGGTTAAAAAACAGATTACCGTAACCCTGAACCAGACTCAGGAACAGCCGTTTGAATTCCCTCTTGCAATCGATGTTTATGACAACGGAAAACCTAAGCGGTACAATGTCTGGGTAAATGCCGCAGCAAAAAATACCTTCAGTTTTGATGTTTCTAAAAATGCAGATCTGGTAAACATCAATGCAGACGGTATTCTGCTGGCAGAAATTACCGATACCAAAACACCGGAACAGTATCTGATGCAGTTTACCGGTTCCAAAGAATTTAAAAGCAGGTACAATGCTCTGAACGGGATTAAAGACCAGATAGGAAAAAATCCGGCAGCAACGAAATTACTGGCAACAGCATTAAAAGACCCTTATTTCAGAACAAGGATCAAGGCTTTGCAGTTAATGGACCTTTCAAATCCGGAACAGCTTAAGGCGTTGGGTTCCGATGTTGAAAAACTGGCTTCAAATGACCCTAAAACATTGGTTCAGGCTGCAGCAATTTCAGCATTGGCAAAGACAAAAGACAGAAAGTACCTTCCTGTTTTCGACAAAGGAGTCAATGCCGTTTCAAATGCCGTAAAAGGGAGTTCCGTAAGTGCCGTAATAGCTGTTGATCCGTCAAGAGCAAGTGCGCTGGCAGAAAAGATAGACCTTGATGGAGCATCCGAAACTCTGATGAGCCAGATGCTGCCGATTGTCGTGAAAAATAAAGTGACTTCCCAGATGTCCAATATTGCCCAGCTGGTAGCATTTTATCCTTTTATTAAATTCCAGAATCCGGAATTGGGAAAATCTGCGGAAGAAGGCTATAACTGGATTATGAGTTCTGATAACCTGAAAGCAACAGAAAGCATTACAAAAATAATAATGCAGGCAAAAGGCCAGATGGGTGACAATCCTCAGGTAAAAATGATGATTTCCCAGATGCTTAAAGACGGTTTGAATAAAAAAGTAGAGCTTCTGAGACAGAATCCCCAGAATGCGGCAAGCATCAATAAACAGATTGATGTCATGAATAAGGCGATTGAAGATTTTAAATAATTAAAACAGCTTATCAAATTGAAAAGCACTTCTGAAAAGAGGTGCTTTTTTGTTTTAATGTTATAATTTACTAGACTTTCTTAAAAATCTGTTCAATATCATAACAGGTTAAACGTTTACATTTTTTAAATTCGTATAAAATTTGACACTATGACTTTCGGAATTGAAGCAGCCAGCTTTTATGTACCTTCACTATATTTGGAAACTAAAGACCTGGCGGAGAGAAGAGGCATTGAACCTGCAAAGCTGGAAAAAGGATTGGGCCTGCACAAAATGGCACTCCCTGATGTGCACGAAGATGCAGCTACTTTTGCAGCGGAAGCTTTGCTTAAATTAATAAAAGATTACCGTCTCAACCCAAAAGACCTGTCCAGGATTTATCTGGGAACGGAAAGTGCACTGGATGCGGCAAAGCCAACGGCTTCTTATGCCATGCAGATGTCTGAAAAAGTACTGGAACAGGAATTCGGGGAAAGGTGTTTTAAAAACTGTGATGTGGTGGATTTGACGTTTGCCTGCATCGGAGCAGTAGATGCGCTTCACAACTCACTGGATTTCGTAAGAGCCAACCCGGATAAAAAAGCGGTAGTCATTGCCAGCGATTATGCCAAATACGAACTGGATTCTTCCGGTGAGTACACACAGGGTGGAGGTGCGGTAGCTGTTCTGGTTTCTGCACAACCGGATTTGCTTGAAATTGAAAACAACTGGGGCGTTGCCACGGAAAGTGTTTTTGATTTTTTCAAACCGAGACGGAGTTTCAATAAAGAGGATCTTATTAATGCCCCGGAAAATTTTCCGGATACAATAGAAATTTTTACTGATGAGCCGGTTTTTGACGGTCAGTACTCCAATCAGTGCTACCAGGACAGGATCCGGGAAGCCTACGACCATTATAAACAGGTTACCGGAAAAGCAAAGCCTTATGAAAGCTGGAAATACCTGATTTTCCACCTTCCGTATGCTTTTCACGGCAAAAGGGTCTTCACTGAAATTTACAGCCTGGAAAACGGACTTCCGTACTCAAACCCGGAAGAACAGAAAGCGGTGGCAAAATCACCTGAGTATATTCAATTCATCAGTGATACTATTGAGCCTTCTCAAAGGGCTTCGTCAGAAATCGGCAATATGTATACGGCTTCCATTTTTATGGCCCTGCTTTCTGCCCTGCAGGTTTCTTTTGATGAAAATGAAGAACTGGCCGGACAGGAAATCGGGTTCCTGGGGTACGGAAGCGGCTCCAAATCAAAAGTCTTTGCCGGGAAAGTCTCTGAAAACTGGAAAAAAGTAGCCGGGAAATGGAACCTGTTTGAAAATTTAAAGAACAGTACAGCCATTGATTTTGATACCTACGAAAAACTGCACCGGAAGCAGCTGAAAAAATCCGTTAACGAAGGTTATAAAGGTTTCGGATTAAAATACATTGAATGGCAGAATCCGGTTCTGAAAGGAGCAAGATATTATCATTATCAATAGTAACCCAATAGAAAAAGTAAGCGCTTCACCCGGAGTGCTTGTTTTTTATGAGTAATACCATTAATATAATAAAGACTAATACAGATAAATTAATAATCCAGGCTGCTTTCCTGCTGATTTTGACACCGAATACATATTCGATCATATCTTCAGGCGGAATCATAATCAGTTATTATTCAGAAATAGGATATGATCCTGATAACTCTTCGGGGTAGTTCCTACCAGCTGCTTAAATACCCTCGTAAAATAATTCGTATCCGAAAATCCGGTCTGGTAAGCAGTTTCCTTGATGCTGTTGCGGCTTGCGAGCAGCTCTTTGGCCCTGGTTATCCTTTCCTGCAGGATAAATTCATTGGGGGAAGTGCCCAGTTCATCCTTAAACATTTTAAAGAAATTGGATTTGCTCACATACGCCAGCTTTGCAATGCTGTCCACCGAAAGCTTCTGATGAAGGTTTTTCCTGATGTAATCCACCACAAAACTGATCCTTGATTTGTGCTTAGCCCGGTTTTTTTCCACCATGCTCCTGGCCTGGGTCTGCATCAGGCGGATCAGCAGTTCCTTCAGTGCAAAATCTGCCATAATATCTTTTTGAGAATTGTCGTCCATGGCAATCCGCATGATATTATTAGTGGCAGAAGCCAGCGACGGATTATTGAAAAGGAAATATTCATCCACCTCAATATGCCACCGGGACATCTCGTCTGTTTTCGGGCTGTAATAGTTTAGATGATTCAGTGAGTCTTCAATAAATTCAGGATTCAGTTTCAGGGAAATGCACTGTGAAGGTGTTTCGTCAGCTTCAGGAAAGTCAATCACCATGGTTTCCCCCGGTGCTACCAGCATACTTTCTCCAGGAAGATAATCAAAATAGCCGGTCTTATTCTCCAGCTTCATATGCTTTTTCCCGCGGAGCATGGCCGTAAAAGCAATGGTATCAAAATGCAGTTTTACGTTAAAAGATGCCTGATGGGTTTCATAAATGCTGAATTCGCAATTGCTCATATTGAATACGGTCTGGTTTTCAACCAAGTGCAACAGCTGGTTTTTCCGCTTTAATTCGGGAGTATGAAGTAAAAATTTAGAATCGTTCATTGCTGAATGGATTTGGTGCCTGTTTACCCAAATATAAAGATTATCAGGGTAAGCAACTGTTAATGAAATGATAAAATTCGTGGTAGGTATGATTTTGAAGCTTTTTTGTACGATTGTGCTATAT
Source organism: Chryseobacterium sp. JJR-5R (assembly GCF_034047335.1). Lineage (NCBI taxonomy): Bacteria > Pseudomonadati > Bacteroidota > Flavobacteriia > Flavobacteriales > Weeksellaceae > Chryseobacterium > Chryseobacterium sp. JJR-5R. The sequence goes on along the minus strand of NZ_CP139137.1, from coordinate 3,140,759 downwards.
AATTAATATAGGGAATGGTAACTTAGGATCAGCAAAAATTAAAATTATTAAAATGAGTACAGTTACAGAACAGGAATCAGGGACCGTTTTACAGTGGCCTGAATTTAAAAGCAGATATGACAACTATATTGACGGGAAATACACCGCACCGGTAAACGGGCAGTATTTCGATGTGGTTTCTCCGGTAAACGGAAAAAACTTCACCCAGGCAGCACACTCGTCTAAAGAAGACCTGGAACTGGCGGTTAACGCCGCAGAAAAAGCTTTTCAGACCTGGAAAGATACCTCATCTACGGAAAGAAGTATTATTTTAAATAAAATAGCCGACAGAATTGAGCAGAACCTTGAATATCTGGCGACGGTAGAAACTATTGACAACGGTAAAGCCGTGAGAGAAACGCTGGCTGCGGATATACCATTGGCTGTTGACCATTTCAGATATTTCGCTTCCGTAATCAGGGCAGATGAAGGTTCCCATAATGAACTGGATAAAGATACTGTTTCTTTGATCGTTCATGAGCCGCTGGGTGTCATTGCACAGATCATTCCCTGGAACTTCCCGATACTGATGGCCGTATGGAAACTGGCTCCGGCTCTGGCAGCAGGAAACTGCGTGGTGCTGAAGCCGGCAGAAAGCACGCCGATTTCAATCCTGGTATTAATGGAGCTTGTCGGAGACCTGCTTCCTCCGGGAGTCGTTAACATCGTCAATGGTTTTGGGGCAGAACTCGGAAGGGCACTGGTGACCAATCCTAAAGTGAACAAAGCAGCATTTACGGGGTCTACGGCTACAGGCCGTCTGGTCATGCAGTATGCTACGGAGAACATTATTCCGGTAACATTGGAATTAGGCGGAAAATCCCCGAATGTTTTCTTCAGCTCAGTAATGGATGCGGATGACGAATTTTTGGATAAAGCGATTGAAGGAGCAGTACTGTTTGCCCTGAATCAGGGTGAAATCTGTACCTGTCCGTCCAGATTACTGGTTCAGGAAGATATCGCCGATGCTTTCATGGAAAAAGTGATTGAAAGGGTGAAAGCGATCAAAGTAGGGAACCCGCTGGATAAAACGGTGATGATGGGTGCGCAGGCTTCCAAAATCCAGAAAGATAAAATCCTTTCTTATATCCAGTTGGGAAAAGAAGAAGGTGCGGAAGTACTTGTAGGAGGTGATGTCAGCCACATGGGTGAAGACCTTGAGAACGGATATTATATCCAGCCGACCATCTTTAAAGGAAACAACAGGATGAGGATTTTCCAGGAGGAAATTTTCGGGCCGGTCCTGGCATTTACTACATTTAAAGATGAAGAAGAAGGTATTAAAATTGCCAACGATACCATTTACGGATTGGGAGCAGGCGTATGGACAAGGGATGCGCACCAGCTGTATAATGTTCCGCGTAAGATCCAGGCGGGAAGAGTGTGGGTAAACCAATACCATTCTTACCCTGCAGGAGCACCTTTCGGTGGGTACAAGCAGTCGGGAATAGGCAGGGAGAACCATAAAATGATGCTGGACCACTACCGCCAGACTAAAAATATGCTGATTTCATACAATAAGAACAAATTAGGGTTCTTTTAAATAAAGTTAGGGCGTGCCCGTTTATTGCCCCAGCTAAACAGGCCGGGGCAAAAACGGTCGGGCTATCCAGGGCTCCACTTCGTTTCGGTGCTCCGCTTCGCTCCGCACTCCTGCTTTCAGCAGGACCCTTCCTATCCCTCACGCGGAATATGATGTATAACACATCGGTATAAGGAACAGAAATTGCAGTGGCTTATATAATGCTGAGGTGAACAGATATGACAAACCAAAGGTCCGGCTGAAATTAATCGGCCGGACTTTTTAACTTTATCAACACTGATTAAAAAAATGGCTGATTCAAATCGTCAATTTCTTTCAAAGCAGTGTAAAACGCATTTAAATCAATAAAAATCAAATAATATGCAGACGCAAACCACAATATCCAGAGTATCGGTTACGGAAAAAGCCCTTGAAGTTATCTGGGAACTCGAAAAAAAATACGGTGAACTTATGTTCTACCAGGCCGGAGGCTGTTGCGAAGGTACCCAGCCGCAGTGCTTCGAAAAAGGAGGGTTCTTCCCGAGAATGAACGATGCCATGATCGGAACCATTAACAATCATGAATTCTGGATAGACCGTGATTTGTTTGAATACTGGCAGTATTCGCATTTTACACTGGACGTTACTGATGGCTTCGGGCCGGGCGGCTTTTCCCTGGAGACACCGTTGGGAAAAACATTCAAAGTGCAGTATAAGCTTTTTACCAAAGAAGAATACGAAAATCTGGAACCGGTAAAACGCAGTGAATAAATAGATTATTTGTAATTTTTGAATTACTTATTTTCCTGAAGTATAGAATTTACTTCTCTTTCAGAATCATATTATCTCTTTTTATATTTCTTTTTAAAATAAAATACTTGCTGACTGCGATGATGCATGGAAAACCAATAATAAAATAATTGTTATTATTTACAATCTCTGCTATAGAAATAATCAGGAAAAGGAGCAGTGCTAAGATGGCAGCCAGAAAGTGGGAAATGAAAGGAGTAAATTCCGTCTTGATGAATGTTGTGGTATCTTCTTCTGAGATATTTCCCTTTATGATAAAATGAAAAATATTAAAGTCAAAAAAATGACTTCTCCTTTTAATTGTAAAATCACTTTTATTAACGGTTCCCCTATATTCAAATCTGGTATGGATTCCGTGATCAGGAATTAATGTGATGAATGCGGTATTAGTCTTATAAGTAATCTTTTTCAGACTTTCAGAGAAATCAGCTTTTTTCATCTCAATATTAAAACTCAGATGGTCGGTCATATAAGCCTATAATTTTATAAAAGGGATTCATGTTAATTTAAATACAATTTAACGTGTTCTGCCTGCATAATTAAACCTTCACAAACCGGTTCACGAACATTGAAGCCACCAGTTGTCCCACAGCGTTCAGAACCGTAGCCAAAGGATCTACCAGGGTACCGATAATCATCACTACAGGAATCGCCTCTTGTGGCAATTTATAAACGGAGATCATCAGCATTTCGCCGATATAACCGCCATTCGGGATTCCTCCGGCAACAATGCTTACGAAAACCGTAATTCCCAAAGCCAGCAGAAGATTGACGGGATCGAAAAAATCCCTTCCGATAATTAGAAATGCCACATAAATTTTAATGATTGAAGACATCGAAGAACCGTTTTTATGCAACGTTGTCCCTATAGGAATAACAATATTGGCAATCTGGTTCTGGACCCCGATTTTAGATGCCGCCACAAGATTTGCAGGCATTGTGGCAAAACTGCTGCAGGTGCTCAGGGCGGTTAAAGTGGGATAAACGGCATTTTTCCAGAAAATTTTTACACCATTGCGGCCTTTTGCCATGAAAGCGTAAAGGGAAAAGAATACCAGGAAATACACAATTCCGGCCGCATAATACAATCCCAGAGGCTTTGCATAGAACCCGAAGAGTTGAGGCCCCAAGGTAGCTACCTGATATGCAAAATAGGCACCCAGGCCAATGGGAGCAATGCTCATGATCAGCATAAGCAGTTCTTTCATCACTTCATAGCCTGAAGCGATAAACATCCTAAACGCCTGGCCTTTTTCACCCGCTTTTCTGGCAGAAAAGCCCGTCATGAAAGCAAAAATCAGGAGAGCCAGCATATTCTGCCTTGAAAAAAGCTGTGTAAATTCCCCGACTGTAAAAAAGCTAACAATCCTGTTTCCCCAGCTTTCGTCATTTACAGCTTCTTCAACCACGGCCTGACCTCCCGAAACACCTGAAACCGGAAACAAATAGACCGCACCAATCGTAAAAACCGCAGCGGTAAGGATGAAAAAAAGAAAAGTGAATCCCATAGTCACCATAATTTTACCGAATTTCGACTGCTGTTCCAGTGAGGCAATAGAATTGGAAACCGCGAAAAATACCAGTGGAACCACACTTACAAAAAGGAGATTAAGAAAAATATCCCCTACAGGTTTTACATAATCAACAACACCGGGTGCTGCAATACCGAGTATGCTTCCGGCAATGATGCCCAACAGCAAAAGTAAAATACCCGAGTAGTTTCTGATGACCTCTTTCATACACCGCTTTTACCCAAAGATAGGTTTATTTTTAACATTCCGTTATATATTTTTCAGGCTTAAAATTCTTAAATTTGAGTAAAAAGGTTTCTATGGCTTATATAGATTACTATAAAATTTTAGGCGTAGACAAAAACGCAACCCAGGACGATGTTAAAAAAGCATACCGGAAACAGGCAAGAAAGTTACACCCCGATCTTAATCCTGATGATAAGGAAGCGGAAAGGCAGTTCAAGGAGCTGAACGAGGCAAATGAAGTGCTCAGCAATCCGGAAAACCGTGCGAAGTATGATAAATACGGAGAACACTGGAAGCATGGCGAAGAATACGAAAAAGCACAGCAGCAGCAAAGGCAAAGGTCATATCAGGATGACGGCGGAAACTTCGGCGGCGGGTTTTCCGGAACGGATTTCGGGGAGGGCGAAGACTTTTCAGATTTTTTCCAGAGCATGTTCGGAGGTTCCGGAAGAAGTGCAAGAGGAAGTGCTTCAGGAAAATTCAAAGGTCAGGATGTGCAGGCAGAACTGACATTGGATTTAAGGGACGCAGCCGTTACGCATCCTCAGACTTTTGAAATCAACGGTAAAAAAGTAAGGATTACCATTCCGGCAGGCATACATGACGGCCAGCAGATCAGGCTGAAAGGCCACGGCGGCCCGGGACATAACGGCGGTCCGGCCGGGGATTTATACATCACATTCAACATTCCTGCAGACCCTGATTTTGAAAGATCCGGCGATGACCTGAAAACAAAGGTAACCATCGACCTGTATACTGCCGTATTGGGCGGAGATGTCACGGTAAATACCCTTAGCGGAAACGTCAACCTCAAAGTAAAGCCCGGCACACAGAACGGCACGACCGTAAGATTGAAGGGCAAGGGGTTCCCGGTTTACAAAAAGGACGGGCAGCATGGGGATTTATTTGTGACCTATGAAGTAAAGCTGCCTGCCAATCTTACCCAAAAGCAGAAAGAACTCTTTGAACAACTTAAAAATTCCTAGGCTATGAGCGAAAGAATATCGAGGGAAGAACTCGTAAAAATATACAATATAGAAATTACTTTTTTTGATGAGCTGGTAGATTCCGGATTGCTGAATATCCATACGGAAAATAAAATCCGGTATCTGATGTATGAGGATTTACCGTCTTTTGAAAGGTTTGCCAACTGGCATTATGACCTTGAGATTAACCTTCCCGGCCTGGAGGTGATCCATGAAATGCTCAGGAAAATGGATGGCCTCACACAGAAAAACCGTGAACTGATGAACAAAATTTCTGCAATGAGTGAGAGATATGAGGATATTTAATTTAGTTTTGCAGAAGAACAGTTAAAGCCCATTAAACAATTCCAGGATGAATGACGATAAAATCATTAATTTACAGATCAACAGGAAAGATTTTGAAGAAGTCTACTTCAGCGGTACTTCAGGAAGCCTGTTCTTTTCATCGGCCACAAAAGGAAAAACGGTCACCACGTTGATTGTGGGTTTAATTCTGGCTATTCTGTTTATCTTTAAAGATGACTTCAGCAAAGAAAAATTCGGGATTTTATATTTTGTCAGCTTTTTATTCCTGCTTTGCGTAATTTTCCTTTCCGTAGCGATTAATAAAGTCTCACGATGGAAAAAGGAAGTCACAGCTTACCTGAAGACTTTGGAAAATGCGGAAATTTACCAGATTAAATTCAATAAGAAGATCTTTACCGTAAATATAAATAATGAAAAAGAGACCTGCCTGTGGACAGAGTTTACTTCTGCAGAAACCGGTGAAAAGTTTATTGCGCTGGAAGGAAAATACAATTACATGTTTCCGCAAAAATCAATGAATCCGGGAGATTATGAAGTACTCAAACAGGCCGTAAAGAAAAATATCAAATAACAAAAAAACTCAGAGCATCCGCTGCCTCTGAGTTTTTATTTATAGCAAATAGAGACTAGACTGGTTAATCCAGCCAGCCCATTTCTTTCATCCAATCGTCATTGTAGATTTTCCCTACGTATCTTGAGCCGTGATCGTGAAGTAGGACTACAATTACGTCATTTTCCGTAAACTGATCTTTCATCTGGATTAAAGAGGCAATGGCGCTTCCTGCAGAATAACCGCAGAAGATTCCTTCTTCTTTGGCTAATTTTCTCGCATAAATGGCTCCGTCTTTATCCGTAACTTTTTCAAAATGGTCAATGACAGCCATATCGTAATTTTCAGGAATAATATCTTCACCGATTCCTTCCGTAACATAAGTGTAAGCATGGTCGTAGTGAAGCTCGCCGGTTTCGTGGTATTCTTTTAAAATAGAGCCGTATGTATCTACACCGATTACTTTAATGTCCGGATTTCTCTCCTTGAAGAATGTCCCGCAGCCCGTGATGGTACCTCCCGTTCCGGCTCCCACAACGAAATGGGTCAGTTTTCCGTCTGTCTGTTCCCAGATTTCAGGCGCTGTTGATTCGTAATGAGCTGCTCTGTTGGACAAATTGTCATATTGGTTGACATACCATCCGTTTTCCGTTTCTTTTGCCAGTCTTTTGGAAACTGAATAATAAGAACGCGGGTCGGTAGGTTTTACATCGGTAGGGCATACAATGACTTCTGCACCTACGGCACGAAGGATATCACATTTTTCTTTTGACTGTTTGGAATTGGTTACAAAAATACATTTGTACCCTTTGATGATCGCGGCAAGCGCGAGGCCCATTCCTGTATTCCCGGAAGTTCCTTCAATGATGGTTCCTCCCGGTTTTAACCTTCCGTCCTTTTCAGCATCCTCAATCATTTTCACAGCCATCCTGTCTTTTACAGAATTGCCCGGATTGAACGTTTCTACCTTGGCCAGGACCAAAGCCGGAAAATCCTCGCCTAAAACTTTGTTAAGTTTTACCAGTGGCGTATTTCCGATCGTTTCAAGAATATTTTCTGCGTATTTCATAAATGTTTTATAAGCATGGCAAAGATACGGCTTTAAATTTTATTGAGTTTAGGATCATAATCATGAAATAAATCTCAGACATGAGGAATTTCCAATCCATAAATTGTATGGATGATAATATTTAAACCTAAAAATAATCAAAGTAATCTGCTGGCTTAATTGTATTTGATTGCCTTTACAGGAGAAATTTTGCTGATCAGGTAACTCGGGATAATAAGGGCAAGCCCGGAAACCAGAAGGATTCCTGCCGAAATGGAAATAATGGCAATGGGATTTAAATCTACCGGCACGGTGCTCACATAATAGTTTTCAGGATTCAGCTTGATAATGCCGAAGAACTTCTGGATCAGGATTAAACTTAATCCGATCAGGTTTCCGCATAAAAGCCCTGGAATCATGATAATCAGCGTATAATTGATGAATGTTGTCCTGATCTGGCCATTGCTGGCTCCTAATGTTTTCAGCAGGCCGATGGAATTTGTCCTTTCAATAATAAGAATCAGGAGTACCATGATGATATTGATGACCACAACAATCAGCATGATAATGATAATCAGCGCGATATTGGTGTCAAAAATACTGATCCAGTCGGTAATCTGAGGGAATTTTTCAGTTGCTTTTTCCGCATAGTTTTTATAGCCGATCAGTTTTTCAACTTCCGGAAAATCACGGTCGACGTCATTGATGTTTTTAAAAAAAATATCAATGCCGCCTACTTCATCAGGCTTCATGTCCTGAATTTTCCGTACGTGGCTGATATCGCCGATGACAAACTGGTCATCGATCATTTTAATATCGGTTTTATAGATGCCGACCACTTCAAATTTCCTGTAGACCGGCTGCTGGTCTGTTTTTGAAAATACGGTGACAATGCTGTCCTTCAGTTTCAGGTGCAGGTCATTGGCCGTCTTTTGGGAAATGGTTACTCCGTTGTTGTAGCCGGTTCCGGTAATTTGTGGCGTGTGCCCGGACACTAAGAATTTTTTAAATCTCAGGCTGTCAAAATCTTTTCCGACCCCTTTAAAAATGATGCCTGCAAAATTATGTTCATTCCGCATAATTCCGGTTACCGTTGCATACGTCTGCACAGATTCCACATCCGGCATTTCCCGAATCTTTTTTATGTCAAGCCCCTGATTGTCAAGTACAGAAGTGTTGTAGGAAGAGTTTGACCTTGTGGATTTTACAGTAATATGCCCACTGAAATCTGCCAGTCTCTCCTTGATTGCTTTTTTAGAACCGAATCCGGTGGAGACGGTAATCAGCGAAACGATAATTCCCAATGCAACAGAAAGCCTTCCGATGAAGATGATCACCCGCGAGAGGTTATTTTTGTTATCTTTGGAAAACGCTATTTTTCTGGAGAAATATAAAGGAAATTTCAAGCTCATGAATTTAGATTTCAAAATTAAAAATTTACTTCCTATTTGCCTAATTTTTTTGGGAGTATTCAATCAATATTATTCGCAGGTTAGCAGTCACCCGGAATTTAAAACCGGTGCAGACCAGCCTGAGTTGTATCTGCCGCTGTTAAAGGGGAAAACCATCGGCGTGGTGACCAATCAGACCGGCCTGATGAAGGACAGAAGCCATGTCGTTGACTTTTTAGTGAAGAACGGAATAAAAATCCAGTCTATTTTTGCTCCCGAGCACGGTTTCCGAGGTGATGCGGATGCCGGCGAAAAGGTAAAGGACGGGGTAGATGTAAAAACAGGAATCCCAATTGTTTCTTTATATGCAAACAACAAAAAACCAAAGCCTGACCAGTTAAAAGGGATTGATATTGTTGTCTTTGATATTCAGGATGTCGGGGTCAGGTTCTATACTTATATTTCAACGTTAAGCTATCTGATGGAAGCCGGAGCAGAAAATAAAGTCGAGGTTTTGGTGCTGGACCGCCCCAATCCGCATGACGGCTATACCGACGGCCCGGTTCTGAGAAAAAAATGGTCGAGTTTTGTAGGATTGCACGAAGTACCGGTTGTGTATGGCCTGACCATAGGAGAATACGGAAAAATGGTGAACGGAGAAAAATGGCTGAAAAACGGAATACAGGCAAAATATACCGTTATTCCGATGAAGAACTATCATAAAAAACAGCGTTACGGGATTTCAGGCAAACCTTCGCCCAACCTTCCGAATGACCAGTCAATTAATCTATACCCGAGTTTATGCTTTTTCGAGGGCACTCAGGTTTCAGTAGGGAGGGGCACGGATCTGCCTTTCCAGATTTACGGCTCACCCTGGACCACAAGCCTGCCTTACCGGTTTACGCCAAAGCCCAATCCCGGAGCCAAAGACCCTTTTTTAAACGGCCAATTGTGCTATGGTGAAAATCTTTCGGCCTACAGAACTGATTTACGAGAGCTCAATTTAGAATGGGTAATCAAAGCCTATAAAGCCTATAAAAACCCGCAGGCGGATTTCTTCCTGAAAAATTTATGGTTTGATACCTTATCCGGGACCGATGAGCTGAGAAAACAGATCATGGCAGGGAAATCAGTTTCTGAGATTAAGGCCTCATGGAAGCCGGGGCTGGAAATGTTTGAGAAAACCAGGAAAAAATATGTGATGTACGAAAACTGATGTACAGGACACGACAAGCCAATAAAATTCGCCTGTAAATAATTAATTTACAGGCGAAATATTTTGTTTATATCCAGAATTATGTATGGATCAGTCAAAATCCGGTGGCGGATTCTTGTCGTTTTTCCCTCTGTTCATAATGACCAATCCGATCGATAAGCCGATAACGCCTGCCCCTGCGATCATTAATGCCCTTTCTATTTTGTCCGGCTGGTCGTTTCCGAGATAATTCATAAGAAATAAAATACCAAAAGTAATGATGCAGATGATAATGTGGTTTTTTCCGAATAACTTCATCGTTTTATTTTAATTTATAGGAAATCATGACACCTCCCCGGTAAGGAAGGATTTCTCCGCTTTTGTTATAGCCTTTGGGAGAGTCATAACGCTGTCCTGTTGTACGGTCGTATCCTTTGTAAAAATCCTGGGAGCTTCCTATGCCTGCATAGATGTCCATATTCAATTTGTCCGAAAGCCTGAACTGATACCCTCCCGTAATACCGAATATAAGGGAATATCCTTTCTGATAAAGGTTTGAGTTGATATAGGTCATGCCCGTCTGTTCATCTGTAACAATATTGTTATTCCAGTAATTCCATTTTTGCGCGATGAAACGGGATCCTGCAATATTGGCTCCGACATACCAATGCTTAAAAGCTTCATTAAAATAATACCTGCCTTCCAAAGAAACCGAATAATACTGCAGTTCATGTCCTGAAAAAGATTTCCAGGGAGAGACCAGAACATCTCCCTGCACGGTAAATTTTTTATTTAACTGATGTTCCAAGGCTACATTGATGATTCCGATGGGAATTAACAGTGCATTTCCTTTAATATAAACTCCTGTCTCACTGTCCTGTAACTGTTCCTGAGCATTCAGGGTTCCCAGTAAAAATAAGGTCAGGAAGCCTGTAATAAACTTGATTTTAGGCATTTGTTATTGTATTTCTTGTAATAGTTTCTCAGCTAACGAGGCGTCTTTCTGATTCTGGGCAGCCAGGTTTCTGGACATTTCGGCATACGTTTTTGCCATATCTTTTTTACCGGTCAGCGAGTAAATTTTAGCCAGGATATAGGTATTTTCCGATGTCTCGCCCCGCATAACGGACTTTTCAGCCCATTCAGCGGCTTTCTTAAGTGAAGACTGTGTTTTTATATGTTCCGAAAATATCCAGGCTGCTTTTAACAGCTCATTAGGTTCGAAGGCTTCCGTATTCCTGTAATAAGCAAGTGCCGCTTTTTCATATTCCGGGAAATTGGCATTCTGTTCATAGTAACTTAACTTGGTCTGATTGAGTTTCACCTCAGCATCATGTTTTCCGACCAGAGGTTCTGCCGTTTTCATGAAATACTCGCTGTTGATGGTTTTATTCTGTGTATCAACAGACTGTTCCACAACCTTGGCCAGCTTCATCTGGTTGTCAAATTCCTTATAGGTTTCTTCCGGTAAAAATTTAATGATTTCAGCCTTCCTTTCTGTGAAAATCTTATAATTCTTATCGTCAGTTGATTTCACGAAAAACAACAAAAGTCCCACATCGTCTTTGGTGAATTCCTCTGTTTTTTTCCCGTTTTCAAAATACCTTTCCGAAGCCTTTTTGGCAAAATCAAAATCAGATGAAGAATTAAGCTTCATAATATTGATCAGGAATTCCGGGTTCTTTTCACCTTTCGCAAAACGTTCTTTTAAGGATCCTTTTTTATTGTTGGGAGAATTAATGTCCTGGGCCATGGTAAGGAACATGCCCTCTTCCATGTAACCGGAGTTCTGTGAAACCAGCTCGCCGTCTCCGTTTAAAAACAGATAGGTAGGGTAGGAACGTACGCCGTATTTTGCGGCAATTTCCCGCCCTTCGCCTTTTTCCATATCAAACCGGGCACTGACAAAATTGGAGTTGTAATAGTCTCCTACGGATTTTTTCGTAAAAACATTCCGCTCCATCATTTTACAGGGTCCGCACCATGAAGCATAGGCATCGATAAACACAATTTTGTTATCTTTTTTTGCTTTGGCTACAAGTTCTTTAAATGGCAGTTCCTGAAACTGAATCGCTTCCTGGGCAAATACCGCCAGGGTAGAAAATAAAAATAATCCGGAGACAAACTTCTTCATTTTTCAGATAAAATTTAAAAAGCGAAGATACTTATTTCCTTGAAACAGATGGCCTTTTTTATAATGCAAGATTAGGATATTAACGAAATTTTATCACTTATTCCGGTAATGAAAAAGCCGGATAAATTATCCGGCATTACAAAAAATGATTGAAAAGATTTGAAATGTATATTATGCTCCGAGTTCCAGCTGATTTTTAACCAGATTGAAATAATCAGATTTTTTTTCGACTAATGACTGATGGTTTCCCTGTTCTGTAATTCTCCCGTGTTTTAAAACAATGATCTGGTCGGCATTTTTTACCGTTGAAAGGCGATGGGCAATGATAATAACGGTTTTTCCTTTAAAAAATTCCTGTAAATTATCATGGATTACTTTTTCGTTTTCTGCATCCAAGGCAGAAGTTGCTTCATCAAACAGAATAAAATGAGGGTCTTTATAAACCGCTCTTGCAATCAGTATTCTCTGTTTCTGCCCGCCGGATATCCCATTTCCGGAAGCTCCGATTTTGGTATTTAATCCTAAAGGGAGTTCATCGACAAATGATTGTATATTAGCAATGCGTAAAGATTCTCTAAGTACATCATCATCAGGTATTTCTTCACCGGTTGCAATATTTCTCTCAATGGAATCTGAAAAAATATATCCGTCCTGCATTACAACACCGCAGTTTTTTCGTAAATCCTTTGGAGAGATTTCTTTTAAATTTGCATGATTAAAATAAATGTCTCCTTCTGTCGGGGTATAAAACTTCAGTAATAATTTCAATAGTGTAGTTTTACCGCTGCCACTGGCACCGACAATGGCAGTAACTTTGCCTTCAGGAATAAAAAGATCAATATCCTTTAGTACATACGGAGACTGCGGGCCTTCGTATTGAAATGAAACATTTTTAAAATATATACCTCTTTCAATGCCGTTTTGAGTCGTATATTTTTCGTTCATCAATAAAAGATCACCTTCCTGCTCTTCCTGCAAATGATTTTGAACTTCCTGTAGACGTGATAAGCTTAATTTAGCTTCCTGTAATGATTTAAAAAAATTGACTAACTGATTTACAGGAGAGTTCATTTGTCCGATAATGTAAGATACGCTTAATAAAGCTCCTAAAGTCATAGATCCTTTTACCACAAAAGAAGCCGCAAGAAATGTAACAATGATATTTTTTAGCTGATTAATGAATTCGAAGCCAGAAAGCTGAACCTGATCCAACTTTAAAATTCTGATATTGACTTTGAATAATTTTTGTTGAATTCCTTCCCATTCATTGCGTTTATAATCTTCAAATTGATTGAGTTTCATTTCTGAAATTCCATTTATAATTTCATAAATAGATTCCTGATTGGCACTTTTTTCCTGAAAACGGAAATAATCTAAAATTTTTATTTTTTTCAGCCAATATAGTGACCAGATGACTGATATTACGGTAAGTATGAAATAAACTGACAGAATTTTAAAATCATAAGTCCAAAGCACTACAAAAAATACTGAGAAGGTAATTGTTGAAAAAAGGGTGGCCAGACTTTGAGAAGTTAGGAAAAGCTCTATTCTTTCATGATCCTGTATCCTTTGATTAAAATCTCCCATGAATTTCGTATCAAAGAATGATATAGGCAAACTCATAAGCTTTTTAAGAAAATCTGAAATGATTTTTATATTAAGCCTGCTTCCTATATTAAGCATAATCCAATTACGAAATATACCTAATATAATATTTCCGAAGAAAAATGCAAGTTGGGCAAGAAGTATATAAGTAATAATACTTAAGTTTTTCTTGATTACCCCGTCATCAATTAATTTTTGCGTCAGAATAGGAAATGCTAAAGTGGTAAGCGTTCCGAGTAGCAGAATGAAAGAAAGCCACAGGAATTGCTTTTTATGTGGAATAAGGTAATTGTAGATATACCGTAAGGATACTTTTTCATCAGGAATGTTTTCATTATCAAAAAAAATGTCTGTAGGCTCCAATAAGAGAACAACACCTTTATCATTGTTTTTTAGCCATGCCTTTCTAAATTCTGTTTCTGTTAATCTTATAATCCCATGAGCAGGATCAGCAATAGTATATATTTTTTCTTTATTAAAATAAGTTTTTGAAATTTTGGTTAAAACAACAAAATGGTTTTGATTCCAGTGTAAAATACACGGTAATAAGTCACCTTTTAAATTCTCAATAGAAAGCTGCGTTGCCAGTGTTTTAAACCCAATTTTGGTAGCTGCATCATTCATACTGAGTATGGATACGCCTTCTCTTGAGATAAAACAATGGTCACGCAGGTACTGTAAGCCATATGCTTTTCCATAATATGATGTTATCATGGCCAAACATGAAGGGCCGCAGTCCATCTTATCATGTTGAGGAATAAATTTCATTAGTTTTCTTCTTCCAATAGAAGATTTTCAGCTTCCTGTATTACCGTTTTGGATTCGCCCACAACCTCGATTCCTTTTTTATCATAGATCATTGAGAGAAAATAGAGCCCTGCTTCAACAGGCCATTCTGCCTTAAGATTTTCCAGTAAGTCAGAAACTTTCCAGTTTTTATGCGTGTTAAGGTTATCTACGATATTTTTTAATTCCGGGTGGTACCTCATTTCTATTTTTGAGCCTCTTACGAAAAGATAGAATGTTTCTTTAGCCTCATCTACTTTGTAAATCATTTTAAAAGGCTCGTTGGTATGAATTTCTTTTTCTAATAAGAACTCATAATCATCTATATTATATTTGTCTTCTTTTTCTCTGCTCTGAGGGGGAGCCTGCCATCCTGCATTGCTTAACAGGCCATGTTTATATTCATCATAAAGATGTTTGAAAAATGAACGGGTAGAGCCGTTCAGTATATCTTCATCTAATTTCAATAGAGATATAAATTCATCGAAGGTTTCATTGTTCTGCAGATAATTATGTTGTGGAGCAATCACATCTTTGTTGAGGTCAATATAGTCCGTATAAAATGTATTGAGCACTCTGTCAAAAAATTTAATCTTTGAAGGATTATTGAACCAGAATGTTACACCAACCGAAAGGTCATCGCTTTTCCCGATGTGAAATTTATCCCATGGCATAAAAAACAAGTCGCCTGCTCCGAAATCATATTTTTCGGCATGCTCCAGTAAAGGTTCAATCTCGAAATTATTATGTTTTGTACCTGTCAGGTCCTTGTATTTTTCCTGATCCCAGATATACATCGTTTTTTCACCCGGCCCTAAATGGAAGTGTAATACATTTTCACCTTTATGGTCCTGATGAATGCCCAACGGAGTCCATCCGTAATTTCCGATAAATACGGTAACGTCTACACCGGTTGCAGGAATACCGATAATCTCTAACAGAGGTTCAGCAATCAGCCTTAACTCTTTGGAAATAAAGTTAGAGTGCTTTTCTAAAAAATTGACAATCAGTCCAAACTTTTCTTTAAAGACCCGGTTGCAGTATTCTATGATCTCCTCATTTTCAAAAGGCGGGTTTTTGTACAGTTCATCAATGAAGTCTGCATTTTCCTTGCCTTTCCCCTGAGAGGGAAAATACAGTCTGAAGCCATCAAGATCTTTCGTTTTGAATCTGTTGATCAGTCCGTCCACAACAGCATCCTTTAATTTTTTGATCAGTTCTTCCGGTATTACATTTTTAATTACACAGGTTTGTGTAAAATTTTTATTAACAGAGATAAAATTCTCCCAAAACTCCTTATTAAAATTTGTATTCATATATAAAGTTTTAATTAAAGAAAAGACAGCAGAGGAGGAAATGATTCTCTGCTGTCTTAATTTTAGATTATGCAGTTACTACAACGACCTGTTGTACTACACGTACTTGTCTTACCACTACGTTATCTGCTTCCTGTGCTCCAAATCCGCCTCTTACTTTATTTTGTTCCAGTGGAGAAAGATTTTTAACATTTAAGAACTCTTTTGCATTGAATTTTGCTTTTTTCATGATAATAAAATTTAAAAATGATTTGTTTGCGGATCAAAGTTTATCGACATTCGCTCCTTCGCTGGTCTCTTCCTGCAGGAAATTATTTTGTAGTCCGATCAATTTTCTTCCCGGTTTCGGCCTTTCTTTCAGAAGCAATATTTTTTAATTTCCATCTGAATTATAATTGTGGTGAACCCGGTCAATTGATTTTTTTAATAATTAAAAATTTTGAGTTATTCTTTCATTAGCTTTCATTTACATAAAAGAATAATTTACGGTGCCTGGGTCAAGAGCAGGATGGAGAACAGGCTTGATGTAATTGCCTGGCTGATTCTTGATCAAATGTTCATTTTTACGGTAAAACTTGATAAGATTATCATAAACCATCAGGACAGGAGTGGTTTCAGAGCCCAAATAATATTTGGCGGGACCGATTATTTCAGGCTCTATCCCCATCAGATATAGTATTTTTAACAGTTTGGTGTCACATTCTGCAAAAGCTACATTTTTTTCTTTTCCGCATACACTTCCTATGGCGAGGGTCATTAATTTCTTTAAAGGAAGCAGCCCTTCATTTTTTCTGATTGCAAATCTTCCGATATGCCAGATTTCACCCTCAAAACTTTTTTCAGTTACCTGAAAAGGATGTATTGAAAATATTTTTTCTAAAGGCAGCAGATCAAAATAGTTCCATTTAAGGGCCCTGATGGTTCCGATTAAAGTATCCTGTGAATCCTTGAGGGCAAAGACCAGTGAATTTTTTCTGTAATATATCTCTTCTTCATAAACAGCCTTTACTTTTTGATCTGAAAATACATGGGTCTGGCTGTGATGGGAATAATTTTCCTTAATAATGAATTCTGCCAATTTCCTGTAATCAAAATCGGATGTAAGGATATTTATCTTGCCCATGGGAATTATTTTTTATAAATTTATAGGGATTGATTTACACCTGTACTACACTTAAGTGTAGAAGTTTTATAAAACTCGGCATTTAATAAAAAACAATAACCAAACTTAAGTCTATGAGTGAACATGTGAATGATTTCTTTTTCTCGAAAAATACTGTTGAAAATATTTCCGCTGAGGAAAAAGATCAGCTGAACAATTATTTACAGGTAACGGAAGCTTTTGCCAGGGTAAGCTATATGAGCGTTTATATTATTGATTACCAAAACAGGAATTTTGAGTACGTTTCAGATAATCCCCTGTTTTTATGCGGACATTCTGCGGATGAGGTGAGGAAGATGGGATACAACTTTTATTTTAAATATGTCAGAAAAGATGATCTTGACCTCCTGCTTAAAATAAATCAGGCAGGTTTTGATTTTTATGAGAAAATTCCTGTTTCAGACAGAAAGCTATACACCATTTCTTATGATTTTCACCTTTTAAATAAGGAAAAAGCCATTTTAATCAACCATAAACTGACCCCGATTTTCCTTACCGAAGCCGGAAAAATCTGGAAAGCCATGTGTCTTGTATCTCTTTCCACCCATGCCGATTCCGGAAATATCACGGTTTTCAAACAGGGCACCAATGAGTTCTGGAGCTATGACGTCAAACAGGATATCTGGAGAAATGAGGAAAAGGCAAAACTTAACGAACGTGAGCTTGATATTCTGAGATATCACGCGCAGGGCTATACCATTAATGAAATTGCAGAAAAGATTTTTATTTCTCCCGATACCATAAAATTCCACAGAAGGAAACTGTTTGAAAAAATGCAGGTAAATAATATTTCCGAGGCTTTATCTTATGTAACCAATAATAAGCTTTTATAAAAGGACAGACTTGATATAATAGTCTGGAAATTTTCTGATCTCCCGCTGTGTGGCAATCAGGTACAGCAGCTGCGTACAGATTCCACCTAAAATCCAGGAGGCTACGGAAAGCTGGGGAGGCGAAAGTTTTTCCTCTTCACTGATGTAAGTGTCAAGTATGCTTTCCAGCCAATTATAATTTTTGTCTTTAGACTTTAAATCCCCAATGATGAACTTTACCATTTCCAGTTCATTGAAATTACCGCTGACTGACTGCAAATTTTCAGAATCAGGGGTGATGACAGCCACTGATGCAGCCCAGCCGAGGTTATACGGGTGCAGGACACTGATATCTTTTTCCTGGCAAAGCTGATCAAAATACAGAGGAATATCAGAAGCGAAATCCAAAGCGTTAACAGCAATTTTATGATCTTTTATTAAAGCACTGATATTATTGTGATCAATATATCCTGTGTGAAATTTTATATCTGCATCCGGATTGATTTCTTTCAGTCTTTTAAATAATCTTTCAGACTTAAAAAACGAAAGATCATTTAAAGTATAATTTTGTCTGTTGAGATTTGATTGTTCTACCGTATCGCCGTCAATAAGCGTTAAATTTTCAAAACCGAACCTCAGTGCGCATTCAGCAATATTGCTTCCGATTCCACAGCCCGCAATTAATAAAGGGTATGTTTTAATAAAGTTTTGTTCTTCATTTGTTAAGTAAATCCTGTTTCTCTGATACAATCCTTCCATCGTTTATTAGTTTTATCGTTCTTAAATAAATATATAATTATTTTAGTGAAAAATGGAGTAATCTGAAATTATTGGAAAGAGATTGAATACATAATGAGAATATATTTAAAAAAGAGTAATACAATTGTAATATAAGTCAGTTCGAATTGTTTTTTTTAATTTAGTTGACCTAATGGTGCAGTGATTGTCGTATCCGGTATGATCAATACCATGCTTCATGTTCATTGTGAAAAAACAGCTTTGCTTAATTACAGACTTAACGCAATCGTTATCAATTATTTATTATTTTATTTCTTCGTCAATCTTTTGTAAGAGATAAACCAATGTATCTTCAAAATCATCTTCAAGGAATTTTTCCAGTGAAATTTTTGTATCTACTGTTCTCTCATTAGATGCCTGATATAATTCTGTATCTACATATATGCTTTCATTATCTCGAAATGTTGTAACTGTAAGACTACAGGTTTTAACTGTCTTAGTGTGAAATTTAATTAAGAAGCTAAATGAATTTTTCTCATCATTTGGATGTTTAAAGTTATCAACCGTTGGAAAGTTATCCTCGGGAAAAGGATAATTATCAGTAGTATCTTTAAATGTAAAAAGATTAAGATTGCTTGATTCAATTTCCCTAAGAGCTTTTTCAACCTTGATTCTTACATCAGGAAGTATTTCTTCAAACTTTTGACGAGCCATACTTCTTTCAATACTTTCTCTTTTCTTTTTTTGTTCCTCTTCAGTTTCTTTGGCTCTTAATGAGTCAATATAATCGTTGATTTTCATATAATTAGTTTTTTATAGTTATGGTTTACTATTTTCCATTGTATTTATTAAAAATAGGCATAAGATTATATTTTTCGCATATTTTTCTTAATTCTTAATCAAACAAATTAGTTTGCCCCTCTTCACTTGTAATTAATTGAGGTAAATATTCTACATCATCAATGAAATTATACATTTCTCTATGTTGTATATTATTCACTGTCATTATCTTAATATGTATTATCAAATCATGAATAGCCGTGACTGATTTGTTGAAATTTTCATTCTTTATCATAGTATTACTATTTTAAATACTTTTCTTTGAAAACCCCAAACTTAGTACTTCTAATTATTTCATAGTCATCACTATATGATAAATTACTTTTAGTGGCTTCATTGTATATTTTGTAGTTTTCTTTGTTAACTTTAAGAGGAATCTCCTTTACGGTTTGGTTTAAATTTGTTGCACAATTCAAATCAATGGAATCTGATGGAACTATTTTAATATCATTATTTGACATGAAATTCAATGATATAGAGTCACTTTTATATATCATTTTTAAATGTTTCTCAATGTCTTTATGTGGGATTATTAAAGTGTCTTTAGTATTGTTTCTAATATTTAGAAAATTTTCAATGTAAATATTGTATGATTTCAAATTATTATCTTTAAAAATAACATATTGGTAATGAATATTTATTGAGTAATCATTTTCGTGTTTAATATTACTACAACAAATTGTAAGTAATAATAGAATTAATGCATAAAGTTTATTTTTCATAATAATATTAGTTTCCTGTCGCTCCATTTTTTACATCTTTATAGTTATTGTTTATCAATTTTTGAAATTCAGGTGTAGTTTTTTTGAAGAACGATGATTTAGTTGTTTGATAATTATAAATTTTTAGATGCTCATTACGTTGTCCTTTGGTTGAAGTGTCTCTCGGGTTTACATTGACACTAAAATGACTTGGCGTTTTGGCACTTCCTTCGTGTTCCATAGTACTCATAAAATTATACTTATTATTTAATTTAGAGTCTACTTTATGTTCATTTACTTGAATACTAATTGTTTTTTCTTCCTTATTACTTTGCATCAAACAATCATAACAATATTGCCCACCATTAAATGTTTTATAGTCTCCTTTGTCTCTATCTGGACTGCCTCCCGAATAAACTTTGTCATTCCACATTGCAACAGAAACTGATTCATTTCTTAAACCACTAACATCAACTCCAGCTTGGTCAGCATAATAATTTCCAATATTTAATAATGTTTGCATATTTCCTTTATTAAAAGCGTAGTCTTTTAATTCAGTAGACAACCATGGAGCTGTATTTAGCTTTCCAGTTATAGGATTTTGAAAATCTATGACAATATTATTTGTCGTTTTATTATCTGTATATAAAAACTGTCCAAATTGATTAAAATGGTCATCAGGTGGAACTACAGAAAATGGCGCTCTACCATCAGGGTCTACATTTTTTACAGGGTTATTAAACACATAATTATATGGTGACCAACTGCTAAATTCTTCACTCAATGGGTCAGGACTTATCCAACGTCCTGCTGTATCTAAATACGGCTGTGAATCGGGGCTACTCAAATCAATCTCTCTAAATTCTGTAATAGATTTTGATTTTCTGTTATATCGTACTGACCCGATGCTCACAACACTATCCATATCGTGAAATTCCAGATATTTTCCTTTGCTAAGGGTTGCAATTTTCGGATGAACTCCATACTTTGCAAAAGGATTTCCGACAGCAATATTTTTTCTACGTCTTTCTGCTTCCTGCGGTGTTAATGAATCTCGAGTTTTCAAAACTTCATCCATGTACGGACGGCTACGCTCTTCTTTTGACAGTTTAACAGGATTTACCCATTTCCTTTCTGTTTTGTGTTTTGTGGTGGTCTGTTTCTTTGTCTGTGCCTTTAAAAATCCTACAAATATGGCAAAGACAATTAATAAAATTTTTCTCATTTGGTTATTTTGTAAAGTTATCTAATAATTTTTTGTTTTCAAATTTTTCTCTTTCAGTTTTCAGTGACACGAGCCAATCTAAATACATTTCTTCGGGCATCTGCCTGTAACCTATTTCATAAATATGTCCGTATTCTTTGCTCATCAATTCAAACAGTTCTTTGGCTTTTGGGTCTTGTTGTTGTACGAGTTTCAAGTTTTCAGCATTATCTGTTTTCAGGTTATGCCTATCCATAAGTTTTTCAAACTGTTCTTTGTGAGTTTCAGCTCTTAATATCAATGCTTTGGCGAAATTCGGATAAACCTCTAAGGCTCTGTTGACCGTTTTCAAAACAAATTCTCCGTCATTATTCGGGGAACTTCGGTTGTATGCCTGTGCTAAATCAAATAAGCATAATGCCAAACTTTCCTTATTGTTCAAGGCTTTCATAAACACACCATTTTTAATGGCATCCAAATGAATGTAGCCAGAAGCCGTCAGCCACGCATCAATGGGAAATATACCGCTTGTAAGCTCTGTATTAAACCAACCTCCTGCTTTGATGTTATGCTTGATGTAAACGTGATTCGGTGCTAACGCCAAATTTGCATCTACTCCGATTTCTTCGGCTAAAATTTTATACAGATACGGCATTGAATTACAATTACCTTTTTTCGTTGCTAATAGTTTTGAAACGAACAGGTTGCTAATATCATTATGTCCGAACACATCTGTAAAATCATAGGTAAATGGTTTGTACTGTATTACTGTATCTTTATATGCAATTGGAAGTGTCTGGCACATTATGGAATATACCGTTGCATATTTGCTTACTTTGTCCTTATCAGATTCTTTGTAAGTTAAATCCCTGCTCTTTAAAATAGAGTTTGCGAAGTTCTTTAAAAAGCCGATTTCTCCGTTTAATTTGTCAATATCTAACTTTCCCTGATAATAAGCATTTTCCACGCTAAAAACGGCTTCTTTGAAGCTGTACGGCTGTTTATTATTAAGCATATTATCAATAGTCAGGTAGGAATCATTGTAAAACTGATTGTTTTGTGCTTTTATGCTTGTAATACTGCTGATAAACAGTATTGTAAAGAGTTTAATGTGTAATAGTTTTTTCATCATAATTTATTTGGGTCTATTGGGAAATACTGTGCTTTTTCTTTTGATTTATCAGATTCTTTTTTCTTTTGTTCCTGTGCTTTTCTCACAGCTTCCTGCTGTTGTTTATTTTTCTGTTTTTGAAGTTGGTACAAATATATTTTTTGTTCGAGTACTTCACTTTCCTGTTTATTCTTTTCTGTTTTCAGACTTGCCAACCATGATTCGTAAGCGTATGCAGGCATTTCGGTATAACCGAGTTCATCAATCTTGTTAAATTGCTGATTAACATCATTTAGCTGTTCAACAGCCTTTGGGAAATATCCGATTCTCTGTAAATCCTGTCTGTTTTCGGGATTGATTCCCAAATTCTTCATTACATAGGCAAATCGTGCTTGGCTCACATTTGCTTTTTCCATGTTCGGAGCAAGTCCGCTCGGATAGAGTTCTAACGCTTTTTCAATAACTTTTCCTACAAATTCATCATATCCAAATTTTTTGACATAACCTCTTGCCAGATCAAAATAAGCCATTCCCAACAGTTCCTTTTTGGATAGATTCTCCATATAGATTTTATTCTGTAAGGCTTCTGATTTAATGTAACCGGATTCAAGCAATGATGTGTCAGTTGAAAACATCCCGTTGGTAAGCTCAATATTTCTGTACTGTCCTTCATCATCTATAAACCGAATATAGGAATGATTCGGTGCTAATGATAAATGCGCTTCCGCGCCCATTGCTTCTGCGATAATCAAATATAGTAACGGCATAGAGTGGCATTGTCCTGAACCTGTTTTTAACAATTTGGAAACGAACATCTTCGAGTAATCTTTTTCACCCATATAATCTTTGAAGTCATATTCAAATGCTTTATGGGTTGCTCCTCCGAGATTCATGTCTTTAGAGAAATATTCAAACAGCATCAGGTTTTTAGAAACATTACTTTCAGTGTCCTGTTTGCGTTCTTTCATTTTCTGCAAAAGTTGTTTAGCGGTTTTCTGGATTCCAGATTTGAAGCCTTTTAAGGCTCTTTTGTTGTCGTAAAAAGCATTTTCTACGGTGAAATTGGCATCTACTAATGAGTAATTTTCGGAATCCATTGCAGAAAGAGTGCTAAAAGCATCATAATAAGATTGTGTTCCTGCTTTTCCTGATAATGACGGTAAATCATACGGCATATTTCTACCGTTTTCTACCCATCCACGAAATTGCTCTTCCTGAACTTCTGCCATATCCCTATCTATGTCTTGCATGACAGCATTATTCTGCGACCTTACCTGTGGGCTATAGTCATTTTGTTGTGCGGAGTTTGAACGATTCGGAATATTGGGAGCATAGTTTCTTGGGGAGTTTCTACTACTTACAGAGCTTCCAAAATTATTACCTGAATAGTTGCCCAAACCACTTGTTTGTGGTTTGGAAACTGTCGGAAGGTCAGGAATTTGTGAAAATCCTAACTGATAGATAAATAATGAGATAGCGGTAAAATAAATTTTTCGCATTGCATAGGTGTTTTTGAGGTGACAATTATAATAAATTGATTAAAATAAATTACGGGTTTTCCCTATTTTTTGAAATAATTAGTCTTCTTTTGACAAAGATAATTTGAGTTAACGACAAAACCTGTCGTATTAAAACAGGTTTTGAAGTTTTTAGCAATTTTCTTTTTTTGAACTGTTTTTTTAACGTATTGATTGTGATTTTAAAACCAAGCATGAAATAGTATGCACAACCTGTGTACAAAACAAGGATTGAAACAATCATCAAAATTTTGTTAATAAATGCGTAAGTATAGTAAAAAAACTATTCATAGTATGGGGTTTTCAACATATTTCATGATTTTTTGAACTTTAGTTCAAATTTCTCTTAGTAATACGACAAAACTCGGCGTATTAAAAATTATTTTTTTTATATGTCTCGGAAGAGTACCCATCTATAGTCTTAGGGTGGAGAGGTAAGGCGAGTTTTTGATAGCACCCCCACCTTTGGAAAGTTGGACAAAAGTTTTCGGACGGTATAAAAATCTGAACACTTTTTTGAATATTTTTAGACTGTGATACAGTTGAAAATCTTTTTAAATTGTCCTCAGAGACAACAAAGGGACAAAAAAGGACTAAATTTGATGAAACAATAGTAAACATCATTAAAACAAAAATTCCTTCTAAACATTGTTTAAAAGGAATTTTTTGATTGATTAAGTTAAATTGTGTTTAACTTCTGTGGTTTCTCCAGGAATCGAACCAGGGACACATGGATTTTCAATCCATTGCTCTACCAACTGAGCTAAGAAACCGCTTAAGTACTTCTTTTCAGAAGCGGTGTGATGTAAATTAATGATAATTACCAAACTTCACAATCTTTACTGAAGAACAATTGGAAAAGAAAACCACCTTTTTACAGGTGGTTTTTGTGGTTTCTCCAGGAATCGAACCAGGGACACATGGATTTTCAATCCATTGCTCTACCAACTGAGCTAAGAAACCATTCTTTACTTCATTGTTTTAAAGTGATGCAAAAGTAGTAAGTTTTGGTATATGAAGCAAGTATTAACCGTACTTTTTTCATTAAAAATTAAAACCTATTGATTTTCAGCGGAATTATTTTCCTGCTCTCTCCTGATTTGTTCACTCATTTCCTCCAGTACAGGTTTTATCGTACTTTCAGGAAGGTCGCTGATCCGGATATACATCAGTCCGTCAATTGCATCATTAAAATTCGGGTCCACATTAAAGGCAATTACCTTTGCATTTTGTTTAATGTATTTTTTGATGAGCACCGGCAATCTTAATTCAGGCTCGAGATCATCAATGATTTTATCCAGTTTATTCAGATCAGATTCCATTTCATCAAAGAAAAGGTTTTTGTCTCTTTCCCGGAGTTTTATCTTGTACTCATTTCTCGGGGTAATGTATTGGGCCACAGCAGAATCATAATAATTGGACCGCATAAACTCAATCATCAGGGATTTCGAGAATTCGGAAAATTTATTGGAAATACTTACGCCTCCCATTAAAAACTTATGGTCCGGATTTCTCAGGCAGACATGGACAATCCCTCTCCACAAAAGAAAAAGGGGAAGCGGTTTCTGTTGGTATTCCTGGCGGATGTAGGCGCGACCCATCTCGATCACTTTCTTAAAAAAAGGATGGATGTCCTGTTCAAATTCAAATAATGAGCTGGTATAAAAGCCTTTGATCCCGGATTTTTTCATGACTTCCTTGCCCAAGGCCATTCTGTAGGCACCCACCAGTTTTTCTTCTGCACTGTCCCAGAGAAAAAGATGGTGGTAATGTTTGTCATATTCATCCAGGTCAAAAGGAAGGTTACTGCCTTCACCCACGGCACGGAAGGTAAGTTCCCTCTGCCGCCCGATTTCTCTCATAATGGACGGAATTTCTTCATAAGAAGTGAAATAGACTTCATAATTCCCGTTGCTGAAGAACATTTTATCGGTACCTTTCAGCTTGCTGATGTCATTGAGGATATCCTCTTTCGGAGTTTCATCAATGATGTTCTGGACGATATTTTCTTCCTTTAACAGAGGGAATTTTAAAGACAGGTTCTTAAGGTTGATGCTTTGGGCAAGGGATTTCCTCTTTTCATAGTAAGATTTCATCATATAAACCTTACGCTTCAGGAACTCGCCCAGTTCATCCGTGGTCTCCATGTCATCCATTGCTTTGACGGCGATGGATCTCCCGATTCTGATCCTGATCGGCTTTTCTCTTTCATTCATCATTTCTGCCGGAAGCATCAGGGTCTGCAGATTGGGATGGAGCTTGGCTACCTGGTAAAAAATCCGGCTGTTTTTGGCATGGAAATACATCGGTACTACCGGGACTTTTGCCATTTTGATGAGCTTAAGAGCCGGTTTCTCCCATTCTTTATCCAGGATTTCGTTGTAAGGATTGTTTTTATTGGACACTTCTCCGGCCGGAAAAATTCCTATACAGCCTCCGTTTTGCAGGTGCTTCAGGGTTTCGCGCATCCCGGATGAGCTGCTGTATGCTTCTTTTCTGTTTTCAAAAGGGTTAACCGAAATAACATAGGGCTCCATCGGTTCTATTTTCTCCAGCAGGAAGTTGCCCATAACTTTGAAATCCGGACGGACTTCCGACAGTATTTTACACATTAAAATTCCGTCGATGGCCCCGAGGGGATGGTTGGATACAAGAATAAACGGACCTGTCTTAGGAATTTTTGCCAGGTCTTCCTCAAAAGCGATATAGCTGAGGTTGCGTTCCCTCACAAATGAGTCGAAGAAGTCTTTCCCTTCCTTGTATTTCAGTTTATTGTATAATTTATTTACTTCATTTATTTTGGCAATGCTCATGATCGCTGAAGCTACAGGATTCTTCAGAAATCCTATCCTGCTCAAACCGGAAGCTTTAATTAAATCGTTTTTCGAAATTAAACTCATGTGTGTTTAGTCGCAATTAGTTTTATTGTGTTACCATTTGAAGTGTATTCTTCGAAATCTGCTCCAATAATACACTTTTTTCCTGGTAAAATTGGTCAATGTTCCCGATCTTGGCATTTCTTACCGTAAATAAAGATACATTTTTTACCACTTCAGTTTTAAATACTTTCTGCAGTTCGTCATTAAGCTCATCAATCATACTGAATTTGTCCTCAAGGCATAAAGCCAGCGAAATGGCAGAATTCTGCATCAGTGATACTTTAATTTTATATTTGGAAAGGTACCCGAAAATTAAGCTCATGTGATCTTCCGCAATAAATGAAAAATCCCTTGTCGAAATTTTAAGCAGGGTCTGGTTTTCCTTTAAGATGTAAACCTCTTCATCCTGATTTTTATCGGAAGCGCCTACTTTGGTTCCCGGTTCTGTAGGATCCACAAAAGATTTTACATAAAACGGAATATTTTTCTGCTGAAGCGGCTGCAGTGTTTTTGGATGGATTACGCTAGCGCCGTAATAAGCCATTTCTATTGCTTCTTCATAGGAAATATCGGAAAGCAGGCTTACGTCTTTGAATTTTCTCGGATCGCCGGTCATTACGCCTGGAACATCTTTCCAGATGGTCATTGCCTCTGCATTTAAACAATAGGCAAAAATGGCAGCGGAGTAGTCAGAGCCCTCCCGTCCCAACGTTACCGTAAAATTATTGTCATCAGAACCGATGAATCCCTGGGTAACATAACAGATTTCCTTATTCAGATTTGAAATGAACTCTTCCGTCCGAATCCAGTCTACCGCACCTTCCCGGTAAGAATTATCGGTCTTCACATAATCCCTGGCGTCCAGCCACTGGTTTGTAAACTGGATTTCATTCAAATACTCGCTCACGATCTTGGTTGAAATCATTTCCCCGCAGCTCACCACCTGGTCATACACAAAGCTGTAGTTCGGTGATTTGTTTCTTCTTAAAAAAGAATCAATGTCATCGAAAAATAAATTAATTTCAGCAAAAACAGCGTGGTTTTCTGGAAAAAGCCCTTGGGCAATTTCAATATGCTTCCGTTTTATCTTTTCAATTTCAGTCTGATAATTATCCTTTCTGAAATAAAGCGCTACCACTTCTTCCAGGTCATTGGTCGTTTTTCCCATTGCTGAAATAACCAGCAGACACTTATCAAATCCCTGGCTTTGTAATACCATAGATACATTCTTTACACTGTCAGCATCCTTTACTGATGCTCCTCCAAACTTGAAAATTTTCATTAAATTGTTAGTAATAAAATTGTTAGATAAAATTTTGGGGGAATATTTTACGGGGTACAAAATTATAAATTTACAACGAGATATGAAATAGTCCAGTTGCCGGAGAGGCTTAAGATTTCATTAAAATTAGGATGCAGCGGATAATTATTATGATCTGTTAAACAATTTGGGCATTGCTTTTTATGATAAGGTAAGGCGTTTTTAAAGGTATAACTCTATATAGTATTGATTGTCAGGGTTTAACTCTTTTAGTAATAATTCTTTTTAAATGTAATAAATTTTACGAAATTTGGAGAAATCGTAAAAATAAAAATATGTCAGATCAGCCATTACAGACTCTAGGAGAATTCCTTATTGATAAGCAGGATGATTTCCAGTATTCCACAGGGGAATTCTCCCGTCTGCTCAGTGCTATAAGGTTAGCTTCAAAAGTGGTAAACAGGGAAGTGAACAAAGCCGGGATTGCAGATATTATCGGGCAGGCCGGAAATGAAAATATTCAGGGAGAGGAACAGCAGAAACTCGATGTAATCGCCAATGATATTTTTATTACAGCCCTATCTCAGAGGGAAGTAGTCTGCGGTATCGCTTCAGAAGAAAATGATGATTTTATTGATATCAAATGTGGCGAAAACGGCCATTTAAGCAAATATGTCGTACTGATTGATCCGCTTGACGGATCTTCAAATATTGATGTTAATGTTTCTGTAGGAACTATTTTTTCCATTTACAGAAGGGTGACAGAACCGGGAACTCCGGTTCAGCTGGAGGATTTTTTACAGAAAGGAGTCAACCAGATTGCTGCGGGATATGTAATTTACGGTTCCTCAACCATGATTGTGTATACTACAGGGAACGGGGTGAACGGTTTCACACTGGATCCTTCACTGGGTACGTATTATCTTTCCCATCCGAATATGCAGTTCCCGAAAACAGGGAAGATTTACTCTATTAATGAAGGGAACTATATCAAATTTCCTCAGGGCGTTAAGAACTATCTTAAATACTGCCAGATGGAAGAAGGCGACAGGCCTTATACCTCAAGGTATATCGGTTCACTGGTTGCTGATTTCCACAGGAATATGCTGAAAGGCGGCATTTATATCTACCCGTCTTATTCACAGGCACCTAACGGAAAACTGAGGTTACTGTACGAATGCAACCCAATGGCTTTCCTGGCCGAACAGGCAGGCGGAAAGGCAACAGACGGCTTCAGGAGGATCCTGGAAATTGAACCGACGGAACTGCACCAAAGGGTACCTATTTTCTGCGGAAGCGTGGATATGGTGGAGAAAGCAGAAGAATTTATGCGGATCGACAGCGTAAAATAAATGAAAGCTGAATATTTTAAACATATATTGGAATTCAAACGCCCGGGTGGAACATCCCGTGGCGTTTTGCGTGAAAAAGAAACCTTTATCCTTGAAATTTCCGATGGTGGTAAAAAAGGAGTGGGTGAGTGCGCGGTTTTCCGTGGGCTAAGTATTGATGACCGTCCGGATTATGAGGAAAAACTGCAGTGGCTTTGTGAAAACATTCAGATGGATGCAGCATTTTTACACCGCGAATTAACAGCGTTTCCTTCCATCTGGTTCGGGTATGAGCAGGCTGTCCTTAACCTGAAGCATGGAGGGAAAATTTATTTTCCAAGTGAATTTACAGAGGGAAAATCACCCATTACCATTAACGGGCTGATCTGGATGGGAAATGTTGATTATATGCAGGAACAGATCCAGGATAAGCTGGACCAGGGTTTCCACTGCATCAAACTGAAGATCGGGGTTGATTGGAATGCCGAATATAAAGTGCTTCAGCAGTTAAGGGAAAAGTTTTCAGAAGATGTTTTGGAGCTGCGGGTTGATGCCAACGGCGGTTTTACTGCAGAGGAAGCGAAAACGGTACTCCAGCAGCTGGCAGATTTACAGATCCATTCCATCGAACAGCCGATTAAGGCCGGAAAGCATAAGGAAATGGCAGCATTGTGTACCGAAACACCCATTCCCATTGCCTTGGATGAGGAGCTTATCGGAATTGTAGATTTTAATGATAAGAAAGCACTGCTGGAAACACTGAAGCCTCAGTATATTATTCTCAAACCGTCGTTAGTCGGCGGCTTTTCCGGTTCTGATGAATGGATATCCATTGCGGAAGCGCAGAACATCGGCTGGTGGATCACCTCCGCACTGGAAAGCAACATCGGCCTGAATGCAATTGCCCAGTATACTTTTATCAAAAAAAATCCGATGCCTCAAGGTCTGGGCACCGGAGCTCTGTTTACCAATAATTTCGAATCAGACCTGGATCTGAAAGGAGAATTGCTGTACTTTAAAAATTAAATGTTAAGGCGTGGGGCATGTTGGATTGTTCTGGTATTCAGCATCCCATGCTCTGCAGCATCGGGCTCTCGGGTCCCAGTTGTTGCAGCCTAACGGAGCGGCACCCCCGCGGATGGTTTTCAATGCACTTCTGTTCAGGTTCCTTAGATTTTTCATAATGACTTTTGTTTTGGTTATGTAAATATGAATCACTTTTTTGTGATATACAATAATTTTAACTTAATTAACATAACTTAAATTGAGGAAGTGCTGAACAATACTGTACAGGAAAATCAGAGCTTATCGATAAACCCTGCATTATTCAGATCAATTTATATGAAACGGTAAAAATAAGAGTAACAGTACGTCGGATAGATAATATGATGTGCTTATGATTGGATGAGTATTGCGTTTTTAAATAACGTCTTTTACGAAAATTGCTTTCTTAATGTATTCCAACAAAGAAGAAAACCTGCTTTTAACCTTTTTCATGATATAAAATTTAGTGTTTCTTTGATTAATGCCTTTACAATCTCTGTGCCATAATCAGATATTATACTGTGTTTCATCCGGAATGTTTTTTATCAGATGATTTAAATGCCTGTTTAAGAACCTGTTTTAAAATATTTCGTTATGATTCTACCTCTGAAGGGAAATCGGTATAAGCGCACAGCAATTTTTTAAGTACTGGTACTGGTAGACAATGTTTCTTTTACAGGGTATCAAACGGTATTTTACAGTCTTAAACGGAAAACGGAGTTTTTGTAATGGGAAAAATAAGATCCTGATAATCTTGATGGAATTTAATTCTCTGGCTGTTAATGAAGTAAGTCATATTCATGGTATGGGTTTAATGATTCTAGTTATTTCCTAAGATATAGAAAAAATACTGAATAAGCAGCGATCGGAGAAATAATTTATAATTTCCGTAAAACTTTAAATTTTCCTAAATTTGCAAATTGCCGTGTCAAGCGGCATTCTAAAGCGAAATTAATGGAAGAAGAAAAAAAATCACTCAATTTTATTGAGCAAATTATCGAAGATGATCTGGCAAACGGGTTAAAAAAGGACCAGATCCGTTTCCGTTTTCCGCCTGAGCCAAACGGTTATCTGCATGTAGGCCATACCAAAGCGATCTGCATCAACTTCGGTCTGGGTGAAAAATACAATGCTCCCGTAAACCTTCGTTTCGACGATACGAACCCTGAAAAAGAAGAGCAGGAATTCGTAGATTCTATTATCAAAGACGTGGAATGGCTGGGCTTCAAATGGGATAAGATATTGTATACCTCAGATTACTTCCAGCAGCTTTATGATTGGGCCGTTCAGCTGATTAAAGAAGGGAAAGCTTATGTAGATGAGCAGCCTTCCGAAACTATTACGGAACAAAGAAAAACACCTGTAGAG
Source organism: Chryseobacterium sp. JJR-5R (assembly GCF_034047335.1). NCBI lineage: Bacteria > Pseudomonadati > Bacteroidota > Flavobacteriia > Flavobacteriales > Weeksellaceae > Chryseobacterium > Chryseobacterium sp. JJR-5R. The sequence goes on along the minus strand of NZ_CP139137.1, from coordinate 3,109,346 downwards.
CCGGGAGTGGACTCTCCTTACAGGAACCGTCCTGTTGAAGAGTCTTTAGACTTATTTGAAAGGATGAAGAATGGTGAATTTGAAGAAGGCACCATGTCGCTTCGTGCAAAAATCGATATGGCCTCTCCCAATATGAATATGCGTGACCCTGTGATGTACAGGATTCTGAAAAGGCCTCACCACAGAACAGGCACTGAATGGAAAATTTATCCGATGTACGACTGGGCACACGGCGAATCTGATTACCTGGAGCAGGTTTCACACTCCTTATGCTCCCTGGAATTTGAAAATCACAGGCCGCTGTATAACTGGTATCTGGAACAGGTATACGATGAATCCAAAATAGCACCGAAACAGAGGGAATTTGCAAGGATGAACGTTTCCTATATGATTACCTCTAAAAGAAAGCTGCAGAGGCTGATTGCAGAAAATGTAGTGGATGGCTGGGATGACCCGAGGATGCCTACCATTTCCGGAATGAGAAGGAAAGGATATACGGCAACCGCTATCAGGAACTTTATTGAAAGAGTCGGAGTGGCAAAAAGGGAAAACCTTATTGAAATCCAGTTATTGGAATTCTGCGTCCGTGAAGATTTAAATAAAGTCGCAAAACGTGTGATGACGGTAGTAGACCCCATTAAATTAGTCATTGAAAATTACCCTGAAGGCCGGGAAGAATGGCTGGAAACCGAGAATAATCCTGAGCAGGAAAATGCAGGGACCAGGGAAATCCCTTTTTCAAGGGAACTGTATATCGAGCGTGAGGACTTTAAGGAAGAAGCCAATAATAAATTTTTCAGACTGAAACTGGGCGGTGAAGTCCGTCTGAAATCCGCGTATATCATCAAAGGTGAAAGGGTGGAAAAAGATGAAAACGGTGAAATTACCACCATTTATGCAACTTATGATGAGAAAAGCAAGTCGGGAAGCGGTACGGAAGAAAGCTTAAGAAAAGTGAAAGGAACCATTCACTGGGTTTCTGCAAAACATGCGATTCCTGTGGATGTCAGAAATTATGACAGGTTATTTACTGTGGAACAACCTGACGCGGAGAAAGAGGTGGATTTCCTGGATTTTATCAACCCGGAATCCGTATCAACCATTCAGGGGTTTGCTGAGCCGGGGCTGAAAGATGTTGCCGTAGGAGAACCGCTTCAGTTCCAGAGAATCGGGTATTTTACTAAAGACCAGGATTCTGCGGATGCCAAATTGGTATTCAACAGGACAGTAACCTTAAAAGACTCTTATAAGCCAGAGTAAAATTTATTTATATCCATATAAATGAACAGGGCTTAATTTTTAAGCCCTGTTTTTTTGTGTCATCATGAGGCATATGGCAATGAAGCACTTTTATGAGCTTAAAGAAAGGGTGATAAAAAATCATCAGATTAAAAAATTAACTAAAAATCAATAAGTTGTGAAACTGATCCAGATATATACCAATTCCTTTAAAGGGCTTTCGCAGGAAAGCTGGATGCTGGCACTTGTCATGCTCATCAACCGGTCCGGCTCCATGGTTCTGCCGTTCTTAGGGGTTTATATGACGGACCACCTGCATTTCAGCATAGAAAATACAGGCATAGTGCTTAGCTTTTTCGGGATCGGATCCGTAATCGGTTCCTGGCTGGGCGGGTTTGTTACGGATAAAATAGGGGAATATAAAGTCCAGTATTCCAGTTTGTTACTGAGCGTACCTCTGTTCTGCTTAATTCCTGTTTTTAAAACGGAAGCGGGCGTTGCGGCTATTATCCTGCTTCAGAGTATTGTGAGCGATGCTTTCCGTCCTGCCAATTCGGTAGCCATAACGAAATATGCAAAGCCTGAAAATATCACCAGAGCCTTTTCACTGAACCGTATGGCCGTGAATCTGGGTTTTTCCATCGGGCCTGCTCTGGGCGGGATCTTATCAGCCATTTCTTATGAATTCCTATTTCTGAGTAATGCATTAGCCGCATTGCTGGCCGGAATTATGTACATTATCTTTTTCAGGAAACGCAATACGCTGGCAAAAATAAAAGCGAAGAAAGCAAAAGAAGCTATAGAAATCAAAAAAGGAAATTCGCCGTATCGGGATTATAAATTTCTAACTTATTGCTTCTTCTGTATGCTGTTTTCTATCTGTTTTTTCCAGCTGTTCAGTACGTTAACCATATTTTATAAAGATAGCGCGCACTTAAGCCAGCAGAATATCGGGTATATTTTAGGATACAGTGGATTTTTAGTGGTTCTGCTGGAAATGGGGCTGGTTCAGATCGCAGAAAAATATCTGAGTCTGGCCACCACCCTGTTTTTAGGAACGCTCATCTGCGGGCTTTCTTATGCAATGCTGGGGTTTGACCATCATATTTTAACCCTGGTGGTTTCCATGAGCTTCCTGTGTGTAGGTGAAATCTGGGCACTGCCTTTTATGTCCACCATTACTGCTTTACGGGCCGGGAAAAACAACAAAGGAGCCTATATGGGTCTTAACGGGATATCATTCTCCATTGCCTTCATCGTTACTCCGTATGCAGGGACTTTAATTGCTGAAAAGTTCGGCTTTACCGTGTTGTGGATCGGAACCGGAATTATAGCAGCCGGTGTTGCGGCTGCATTTTATTTTATTGTGCCGTGGATGATCAGAGAAAAAAACAGTACGGAAGTGATGCATTAAGTTCCCATAGAGAAAATTAATGGCCGCGTTCAGACAGCTTTATATGCTCTGCGTAATTTTACATGAAAAAAAGTATTGATAAATTATCATGCCGGTTGGTAAAGAAGTACGGTTTTTGCTAAGCTTTAGCGATGATAAAACTATATTTTCTACTTTCTGTTTTTTCCGGTTCCCTTATATTTTCTCAGCAAAGAGATTCTGCCACGTTGATTTCAGAAGTTAAGATTGATGCTTATAAGAAGCCGGTTCCTTTTATGGCCTCTACCAAATCAGCTGCCGTAATTTCTGAGAATCTTCTGAGCCAGAATATACCTGAGCGGTTGCTGGAATCCTTCAACCAGGTTCCGGGAGCAAGAATGGAGGAGCGTTCTCCCGGAAGCTACAGGATTTCATTGCGCGGGAGCACGCTGAGGTCACCTTTCGGAGTGCGGAATGTAAAAGTATACCTGGATGATTTTATTTTATCCGATGCTTCAGGCAACACCTACTTCAATGTCATTTCTCCGGAACTGATCCAGCGGATGGAAGTTTATAAAGGTCCGGAAAGCGGGGATTACGGAGCGGTAACGGGCGGGACCGTCCTTCTTCAGACCCGGAATGCAAAACACACTTCAGCTGCGGCATCCATCGGGAGCTATGGGACATTTAACCAGAGTTTCGGGCTGTCCAGGCAGTTGGGGAAGCATTTTTTTGAGGTCTTCCAGAACTATTACCAGACCGATTCTTACCGCGAGCAGGCAAAAGTAAAGCGGAAACAGGTATTTCTCAAAGACAACTTTCAGTATTCAGAAAAGGGGCTGCTGAAAGCCATGCTTTTATATACCGATCTGGATTACCAGACGCCGGGCGGGCTGACCCTTGAACAGATGCAGGCCAACAGGCAGCAGGCAAGGCCGGGAACCAAAACCGTTCCGGGCGCTAAAGAACAGGACGCCGGGATAAGAAACAGAATGGTCCTCGCAGGGCTTTCCCACGAATTCAATTTCAACCCTGATTTTTCTCATTTTATTTTGGTCCAGGGCTCTTATGTAGATTTTGAAAATCCTTTCATTACCAATTTTGAAAACCGTTTTGAAAAAAACATTGCACTCAGGACCCATTTTAATTACGAAAAAAAATGGGGAGGTGTTTCATTGGCTTACCGGGTCGGTTTTGAAGGCGGAATCAATGATATCCTGATTAGAAATTATGATAACAATAGAGGAACGGAAGGGAACCCGCAGAATTTCGACCGGCTTAAAAATATTTCCGGGTTTTATTTCCTTTCACAGAAACTCAATATTGATGAAAAGCTTTTTACTGATATTTCTTTAAGCTTAAATTCAAATTCCTACGAATGGGAAAGGATGTATCCGGGAATGGAAACAGGGGATGTCCGTTTTAAAAACCAGTGGCTCCCGAATATTGGCGTTACCTATCTGTTTGATAAAGGGTTTTTTGTCAGGGCCAAGATCGGAAAAGGAAATTCGGCCCCGACCAATGAGGAAATCCGGTCGTCTGATCAGGAATTTAATACCGGCCTTCAGCCTGAATACGGCTGGAACAAAGAAGCGGGCATCAGAAAACAGTTCGGGAATTCAATTTTTGTGGAGGGAAGTTATTTTGATTTCAGGATGAAGGATGCGATTGTAAGAAGGCAGAATGAAGCAGGGCAGGAGTATTTCGTCAATGCCGGAGAAACTGTGCAGAAAGGCGTTGAAGTGCTTCTGGAATCTAAAAATTTTAATCTGAAAAATAATATTTTCAGCAATTTCAAATTCCGTTTCTCAGGCAGCTTTTATGATTTTACTTTTGAAAACTACCGGCAGAATGCCAATGATTTTTCCGGCAATGACCTGACCGGTGTTCCTGAAACCACCGTCAACAGCTTATTGAATTTCACTTTTTTCAGGAAGCTGATGGTAGACTATTCACATTTTTATACGTCGAGGATCCCTCTGAACGATGCAAATTCCGTCTGGTCAGAATCCAGCCTGGTCGGGAATATCCAGCTCAGGTATCCGGTAGTTTTTGAAAAAACAAAACTGACAGTCTCATTACAGATCCAGAACCTGTACAACGAAAACTATGTCTTAGGTTTTGATATTAATGCTTTCGGGAACCGGTATTATAATCCTGCGGCAAAAAGGAATTTCATTTTTGGCGTAAAAGCTGATTTTTAAAGTGGGCAGATTCAAATGCTCCTGAAAATCTCTGTGATCATCAAAATCCGGTTTAATTTCTTTTGATATAACTTAAACAGGCATATACGCAACCTACCGGCTGCTGTCAATATATCTGAATGCTTTATTCAGATATGTTTCGTTGGCTTTTGTTTTATCATCCGTTTTTTCAATCCTGATATCCGGTGAAATCCCTTTGCCGATTTCGGCATATTCCTTTCCTGTGCGGTCCACAATATTTCCGGTGGTCAGTACAAGAAAAGAGCCGTCTGATAATTTATATTCCTGGTTTCCGGAGGTCAGGCCCTGGGTGTTGACACCAATCAGCTTCACATTTTTCTGTCCGGCAAATGCCGCTGTGATAAACTCAGCCGAACTGCCGGTTATTTTATTGATCAGGACGGCAACGGGTGTCTTTATCCGTTTCGGCTGTTTTTCTTTTAACCGGAAGAACTGGGTTGCCGTGGCTCCTTCATAAAACTTCCCGTCTTTATAGTTGAAATATGCAACAGTTCCTTCCGCATCTTTCGTTCCCACGATACTTTTATGGTCGAAGAATGGGGCAGCGGCAGCATACATGGGATAAAGCATGCCGCCGTAATTGTCTCTCAGGTCAACAATCCAGCCTTTCGGGTCCTTCTTTTGAAGTTCGTTTACTTTTGAATAAAAAGTATTGATGTATAAGTTCCAGTCGTCCTTATTGAATGATCCGATGTCCGGCAGGCTGATATAAGCATACCTGTTTTCCAGCAGCTTACTTTCAATGACCGGGAACTTCTGTCCCGTCGCTTCATAGCCTAATGTGTAGGCTCTTACAGCTTCTTCAGGATAAAATTTAGAATGCGCGTCATCCAGCGAGTTCAATGCTTTTTCTAAAACAGGATAGGTATCTTTGATGGTTTTTGATTCCGAGGCATTGTTCAGCGTTACGCGGTACAGCTCTTCCCAGTTTACTTTGGCTTTATTGACTGATTTATGATGCATAATATCCAGCGCATCGGTAACATACCGCCGGATACTGTCTTTCTGTGCCGTGGCCTGGGATGAAAGCAGTATGGAAGTAAAGGTGAGCGTAGTTAAAAATGTATTCATAAGGAAAATTTAGGTTGTAAAGATAATTTTTATTAAGTAAACCGGTTAAGGCATACAGATAATCCCGGTTGAAAAAATGACACAATGTCAGTCTGAAGAAACAATATGCTGAACAATCATTTCAGCATGGACCCTTGAGTTTTCTATAAACCAGAGGTGGGTGTCTTTTCCGCCGCAGACCACGCCGGCAAGATACAGGTTTTTTACATTGGTTTCCATGGTTTCAGGGTCATACAGCGGATTCAGGCAGTCGCCCTGCAGTTCGATGCCGGAGTTTTTTAAGAAATCAAAATCGGGAAGGTAGCCGGTCATGGCCAGTACAAAATCATTCTCGATTTCACTGATTTCCCCTTTTTCATTTTTGAATATAACGGAATTTTCCCTAACCTCCAACAGTTGCGAATTGAAATGAGCCTTGATGCTTCCTTCGGCAATCCGGTTTTCAATATCCGGCTTCACCCAGTATTTTACATTCCCTGAAATTTCTGAATGACGGATAATCATCGTGACCTCCGCTCCTTTACGATACGTTTCCAGAGCAGCATCCACCGAAGAATTGCTGGATCCCACAACCACTATTTTCTGCCTGGCATAAGGATAAGGCTCCGTATAATAGTGTTTTACCTTAGGTAAGTGCTCGCCGGGAATATCCATCAGGTTCGGAATATCATAGAACCCTGTGGAAATGACGGCATTTTTTGCCCGGTATTTTGATTTTGTGGTTTCAATTTCAAAAGTCCCGTCTTTTTTTGTGATGTGCAGTACCTTTTCGTACAAGTGGATGTTAATTTCTTTCTGCCTCGCAATGCCCTGGTAATATTCCAAGGCTTCCTGCCTTCCGGGTTTGGGAGCTGCGGAAATAAACGGGATTCCGGCAATTTCCAGTTTATCCGCAGTGGAGAAAAATCTCATATATAAAGGATAGTGGTACAGTGAATTAACAATTGTCCCTTTTTCGATAATTAGGTAGCTAAGATTGTTACGCTTTGCTTCCAGTGCACAGTTCAGCCCTATCGGTCCGCCTCCTATAATAAGAATATCCAAAATTTCCATATAACAAATTTAGTCAAAAAGACTGTAAGCAAGGCTAATGCTGCATAACGGTTAAAAGTTTTATTTCCTGTTCATTGCTGTTTGATCATCTGAATCATGGAAATCTCATCATATGAAACTGGCATCGGATTTGGTTAATTTTAGTCCATTAACATTGACATGAAAAAGATCTTTATTTCGATGCTCATTCTGGGTATAATCGGATGTAAAAAAATCCGGATAAATTCGTTAACGATACGACAACAGATTCCACCCGAAAAAATCCGGAAGGTAATGTGAGTAAAAATAATATTGAAGATAAAGAAGCCGCTCTAAAACACAGCAATGAACAGATTGTCCAGCTGCTCAAAGATAAAAAATACGGTAAACTGGCCAATTTTATACATCCTGAAAAAGGCGTTAGGTTTTCCATGTATGCTTTTATCGTTCCCGAGGAAGATAAGGTTTTTTCAAAGTCGGAGTTCCTGAAATTCCAGCCAACCGGGACTATTTTTACCTGGGGCACTATGGACGGTTCTGGAGATATATATCAGGCAACTATTAATAATTATCTTACGAAATGGGTATACTCAAAAGATTTTGCATCAGGGCAGGTTTCATTCAATGAATTTCAGGGCAGCGGGAACTCACTGAATAATTTAAAGAAAATCTATCCTGACGCAGATTTCACGGAAAACTTCATCAAAGGCCCAGGGCCGGATACCGGAACGGACTGGAACTGCCTGCGCCTGGTCTTTGAAAAACACCAGGGCACTTATTACCTGGTGGGCATTGTCAATGACCAGTGGACAATTTAAGCCTGATTTATTCTAAAATCCCGGCCAGCTGTTTGGCCAGGTTCCTTCTGGAGAACTGGGCGATATCCTGGCTGTTTTTTGTAAGCTCACCATTTTTCCACAATTGGAATTCCTTTAAAATAAAAGCTTTAACGGTTTCAGCATCATGATAACTGAAATGCTTTCCGGCTTTCGTTTCATTCAGGATGGTTGATACATCTGCCTCACGGGGCCCGAAAGAGATGATTTGTTTTCCTGTAGCCAGGTATTCAAAGATTTTCCCGGGAATGATCCCTTTTGAGGCGTCATTCGGGAAGTTGGTGATAATTAACAGTGAAGATTTTTCCATTTCTTCCACTGCTTTGTCGTGGGAAAGATATCCTAAATTCAAAATATGGCTTTTTAAAGCGGAATTTTCAAGAGAACTTAAGATTTTATCATCAATCCTTCCTGCAAACTTCAGGATAAAGTTTCCGGCAAAATCAGAATTTGTTTCTACCAGATCATTCAGTGCCTGCCAAAGGTTTTCCGGGTTCCTCAGCTGTTCCAATACTCCGATGTAGCTCAGGGTAAATTTTTCTTCCGTGGCACCACCATTTGAGGTCTTTGTCCGGGCATCTGTTTCGTCGAAACCGTTTGTGATGCATACCGCATTGGCACCGCTTTTCCGGAAATTTTCGGCATCGATATAGCTTGTTGCCAGGGTAATATCTGCATTTTTAAAAACCTCACTTTCAAGCTTCCGGTGTTTTTTATCAGAGTTCCGGGTGAGTTTCAGGTGTTTGTAATAGGAAATCTCGGTCCAGGGATCACGGAAATCGGCAATCCATTTAAGATCCGGTAATTGTTTTTTCAGGTTTAAACCGATGAGGTGCAGCGAATGCGGAGGCCCGGAAGTAACCACAACATCAATCTTATTTTCTTTAAGGTATTTTTCTAAAAATTTAACCGATGGCTTTACCCAGAATACCCGCGCATCCGGGATGAAAAAGTTTCCCCTGACCCAGATGGAAAGCCTGGATTTCCAGCTCTGGTTTTTCCCGACATCAAACTGCCCGGCTTTAAATTTTTTATTGCTTTTGTTAAGCTTTTCGGCGAGCTGGTAAGGCTCCCATATTTTTGTCTTTACAATTTCAATGTCTTCAGGCACCTCTTTTATTAAGCTTTCATCCGTTAAGGGATAGCTTGGGTTTTCCGGCGTATAAATAATGGGCTCCCATCCGTATTCAGGTAAATATTTTGCGAATTTCAGCCACCGCTGAACACCGGGGCCTCCCGCAGGAGGCCAGTAATAGGTGATGATTACTATTTTTTTATAAACATTCATAAATAAACGTTACTAAAAATTTTGAATATTAGATATTCTCAATTTTGCTTCTGTCTCTTTTACCGTACATCAAATAAAGCCCTAAACCGCTCAGCAGGATAAACAATCCGAAGCAGAGAAGAGAAACCCATTTTCCGGTCTCGATAACCTGAGGTGCAAAAACCATTCTGATCGTATGGCTTCCGGCCGGGACGTGTACGGCACGCAGTAAGTAATCTGCTTTGATGTAAGGAACCTCTTTTTCATCAACAAACATTTTCCAGCCGTGAGGATAATAGATTTCGGAGAAGACAGCAAGCTGCGGTGTCTTGGACTGGGACTTGAATTCCAGCTCGTTCGGCTGATAACGGGTTAAGTTGATGAATGCTGAAGCATCCGGCTGAACCGTTTTTCCGTTAAAATAATTTTTATCAGAAGAAGCGATAACCGCTGTATTTTTACTGTCGATAACGCCAATTGCTTTAATTTCCTGGTTGGGGGAATCTGCAAATTTAAGGTCGCTTACGAACCATGCATTTCCGTTGGCTTTCGGATTCGGAACGGCCTGCGGCTGCTCAGGTCCGCCCACTACCCAGTATTTTGCATTGAGGAGGTTCAGGATGTTCGGAACTTTTACGGAATCCATTACTTTGAAATATTCGTTGATTACATCGTCATACCTTCTCAGCTTCACCGCATGGTATCCGCCGATGGAAGATTTGAAATAAGATGTATTGGTTTCACTGAATGTACCTAAGATATTGTTGAAGATCCTGTAATGGGTCTTGTCTTTTTCAGCAATGGTCTCAAGGGTTTTGTTAACGTTTACATTGGCCAGGATCGGTTCCAGGTTGGGGTTGCCCTGGACTTTTTCCGCCAGAAGATCTGAGCTTTCCGTCTGGAAAGGATTTTCTGCAAAAACCTTATCCACATAATTTTCGTCATTCAGGTAACGTCTGTTTACTGTCCACAGATCAAAAAGGCTTACTGCGCCGATGATGATTAATGCGATGTTCTGGCTGAGTTTTTTCTTCAGGCTTAAGAACAGGACTGCCGCTGCAATGGCCACATAGATAAAGGCTTTAATGGCATCGGTTTTAAAGAGCTTGAATCTTTCGTCCACCAGATAATCCAGCAGGAAAGGGGGCAGGTACGTTTTTTCATTATCGGTATGGAAACCTAATAAAGATTTTCCAAAGAGAAGAAGAACCAGCACAAGGCCTAAAGTCCCGCCGCTTACATACAGAAGAATCTTCTTTTTATATTCTTCAGTTAACGTTTCATCAGTAAAGAACCGGTAAAGCCCGATGATGGCAATTAAAGGGAATAGTAATTCCACCACAACCAATATGGAAGACGGTGCCCTGAATTTATTGTAAAAAGGAACAAAATCAATAAAGAAATCTGACAAAGGCATGAAATTGCTTCCCCACGCTAAGAAAACAGTCAGTATCGAAGCTCCGAGGATCCAGTAACGGTATTTTTTCCAGGCAAAGAAGAACCCTAAAACAGCTAAGAAACATACAATGGCTCCCTGATAGGCAGGTCCTGAAGTTCCCGGCTGGTCTCCCCAATACGTCAGGTTGCCGAACCCTTTTGAAATCCGGTCCATTTCAGCCTGTGAGCCTACGTTTTCCTGAACCATGGCCTGCACTTTTTCCATCATTTCCTTTCCTTCCGGCTCCTGGCTTCCGCCGCCCATTAATCTCGGGATGAAAAGGTTCAGGGTTTCCAGTTTGCCGTAGCTCCACATCAGCATGCTTTCCTTATCCATTCCTGAAGTTCCTCCGGTATGGCTGTCGTTCGTTAAGATCTGCTTCCCGCGGACGGTTTCCTTAATGTATTCGGAATTGGCCATGATCCTTTGTGAATTCATACCCACCCCGATTAAACATGAAGCGGCAACAATGCCCGATGAAATTAAAAAATGCTTTACCGTAACCTTTTTCTGGATCGTCCGGATAAGTTCGGAAAGGAATAAAACTCCTAAGGCCAGGAAAAGGTAATAGGTCATCTGCGGGTGGTTGGCAGCGATCTGAAGACCCATAAAAAGGGTAGTGACAATAAATCCCCAGATGTACTGTTTTCTGATATATACCAGCAGAATCCCGGCTAGCAGCGGCGCAAAATATTCGATGGTGTTGATTTTACCGTTGTGTCCTGCCGCAAGCGCAATATAGAAATAGGTGGAAAGCCCGAAAAAAGTGGCTCCCAGCAATGCGTATTTCCAGTTTCTGACGACGACCATCCCTAAAAGGAAGAACCCGCCAAAAAGCAGGAAAAGGTAATTAACCGGCCTGGGCAGGATATTCAGTTTAGAATCGATTTTTTTAATGATATCCCCTTTAAACTGGCTTCCCATCTGATACGTAGGCATCCCTCCGAACATGGAGTCGCTCCAGTAGGTTTCATTATCCGTATCGGCTCTGTAATCGAGCAGTTCTTTGGCACCGCCACGGTACTGAACGATATCATGCTGGAAAAGCTGCTTTCCGCTGATTACAGGATTGGCATAGACGAAAGCAAGAATAATGAAAACCACAAAACTTGCCAGAATGAAAATCAGGTTTTTATTTGTTTTAAGCATAATGCATTTTAATTTGAGAACCCTTTCAGCATGATAACGCTGAAAGGGCCGGGCTATTTATTTTTTATCTTCCTTGATCTCTTCATAGTCCACCGTTTCAGCGTCCCAGTTGAGTTTTTTATTGATCTGATCCGTGTTTTGTATGTCCTGCTGTCTGGCGCTGTTGTTTTTATTGCCAAACACATAATTGTGAAAGGTTTTAAAGAAAATCCTCTTTAAAATATTCCATACAAAATAAATAATGATCGTAACGAGTACGAACTCAAAAATGTACTTCATAATAAATAAATTGTTTACAGGTTTGAAACTTAAAGTTCAGGAGCATGGTTTTCAGTTCATTCCTTTTTAACTCTGATAAGGTGTTATCTTCTATTTTGAAGAAGGGTTTACCATTACGGAGGAGTTGGAAACACTTTTCATCGACTGGGATTCTTTTCCGTTGGAGATGGTTTCGATCTGGGTTGTTTTTACAGAAATATTCTGGTTGTTGATCCAGCCTGTATTCTGGTCAAACTTAATGGTTCCGTTCTGTGCCAGTTCGCTGCTTAAGCTGTGCGTCACTTCTCCCTGGTTCTGCTTTTCTTCTTTTTTAGGAATCCCTCCGGTTACGGCAATTTCAGCAATGCCGTTTCCTACGCTTTTCAGGACGTAATTTGAAGTAACTTTGATTTTCCCCTGCGCATCGGCATTTTCGCTGCTGCTCCATTTTTCTCCTACTTTTACTCCTTTTTTAGGAATAATGGTCAGGTTTTTATTAAGCTGGTCTTTCAGTACTTTTTCATTGAACGTCTCTTTTAAGCTTGCCACGACGCTGGCTTTCTGGTTGGCATCTTTTATCAAAGTGCCGACTGCATTGGAAACTTTCGTGTAAACAGCATCAAAGCCGGTAATGGAGATCACATTCCCTTTGGTGTCCATCTTCATATTCAGCTTATTTCCGGTCAGGGCCTTATTGATGTTCCAGATCATTTTCAGGTCGTCTTCTTTAGGAATCGGTAATTTGGTATCCACCACAATTGTTTTTCCGTCGGCTGACTGGGAATTTCTTTTGGCAATCAGGTTCAAAGTCATGTCATACACATTCCCTTTAATATCATTAACCGTAAAAGACATTTCGTCCGTAGATTCACTGGTTCCGTTAAGGGTTTTGCCTTTGGGATCAGTCATTGTTTTGGTATCCCTCTGATAAGTGGTCAGGGGATAGGTTTTTCCTTTTTCCAGTTTAAAAGTCTGGGTGTAAATGCCTGCAGAATCTTTAATGGCCGGGTTGGCTTCCACTTTTGCCACCGAATCCGCCGGAACTTCTACGGTAATTGTCTTTCCTGTTTTAGGGTCTATTTTTGTAATTTTTGCCGTTTCTTTCTTATTGCATGAAACTAAAGCTATGGTTGAGATAAGCGCTAACGCTGCTATATTTTTCATTTGATTTTTTAAATTGTATTGCTTTTAATGTACTGAATTTCCAGATTGATATCAAAGGCCGGAATTAACCGTCATTTTCTGTCGTACCGCTTCGTATAAAATGGCTCCGCAGGCTACGGAAACGTTCAGCGACTGTGTTTTTCCCTCAATCGGCAACTTTATTTTCTCATCCGCATGGTGAAGGACCTCTTTTGAAATCCCCGTTTCCTCATTACCCATTACGATAGCGCACGGCTCCGTAAGATTTATATCATAAACCAGCTTCTGGGCCTTTTCGCTGGCGGCAAACACAGAAATTCCGCTTTGCTGCAGAAAGTCTACTACATGGGCAAGGTTGGGTTCTTTGCAGATTTTAATATTGTAAAGACCTCCCGCAGATGTTTTAATGGCATCCGAATTAATTGGGGCCGCTCCTTTTTCCGGGATAATTACGGCATCAATGCCCACACATTCCGCCGTTCTGCAGATGGCTCCGAAATTCCTGACATCGGTCAGCCGGTCAAGGATCAATAAAAAAGGAGTTTTCCCTTCTTCAAAAAGCTGCGGCACGATATCTTCTATTTTGTGAAAAGGAACATCCGAAATAAAGGCAACCACACCCTGGTGGTTTTTTCTTGTAAAACGGTTCAGCTTTTCAACCGGAACATAGTTGGGACGGATTTTATTCTTGGCAAGGATGGTTTTAAGCTCAGCATAAATATCTCCCTGCAAAGCATTCTGCACAAATACTTTATCAATTGTCTTTCCCGCTTCAATAGCTTCGATCACGGGACGCAGCCCGAAAATAAAATCGTCCTTTTTATCGTTGTTATCCATTAATATTCTTTTATAAATTGTCTTCCGGAATAATCCCCGTAAATAATATTTTTTTGTGAAAATGAAGCTTTGCTCTGAAATGGCAGCTTTGCATTTAAGTTTTTTCTTCTGTTTGTTATTAATATTTTTCCCCTAAAATAGCTCTTTTCTGAGACAAAAGGTATCCGTAATGCAGGCATTCATGCATGTTGTTGAAAATAATAGCATCCTGAATGCTTTTCAGGTCCATCCCGAAGCTTGTAGTGTAAGGCGTATAATCTGAAAAGAAATCACTGTCATAATCTTTCATCAGGATCTTTGATGTTTCAGTCAGCAGAAACTCCAGGTCCTCCACTTCTGATTTCTGGACGTTCAGGTTCGGCAGTGTGCCTTTTTTATAGGTTTCAATCCAGTATTTGTCAATTCTGAAAGGGTTTCCGCTGAGGTAATAATGCAGCAGCTGCTGGGTAGCAACCGTATGCGCAATATTCCAGTACATATTATTATTAAAGCCGTCCGGGATCAGGAGCAGGTCTTCATGCGAAGTATTCTGTAAAATATCCAGAAGGTTACTTCTTACCTGTCTGTGCGCCTGAAAATGATAATTCATTCTGCGAAATTTTAATCACCAAAAATAGTTTAATAAACTGGATATGACAATTTTTAATCCCGTAATGAAATCAAATTTATATATTTTTTATGAAAAAGCAGGGCATGACCACTAAATGTAAAGAAAAGGCATGATTCTGAATCCTGCATCCATACCGGAATATTTAACAAACTTTAACTCAAATATGGCATTAATTGTGTTGATTAATGCAGGGATTTATTGGAAATTTACCCATTATTTTAAATCAAGCTATGTCAGAAATCAATCAGGCTGAAGATATCCGTCAACTGACGGAACAGATAAAGGAGGCAAACTATTATTTTTCCCGTCTCAGACAGGAAATCAACAAAGTTATTATCGGCCAGGAATACATGATAGACCGGCTTTTAGTAGGGCTTCTCGGGAATGGGCACGTTTTGCTGGAAGGCGTTCCCGGACTGGCTAAGACACTGGCAATAAAAACACTGGCAGATGCTGTTGACGGTGAGTTTTCCAGGATTCAGTTTACCCCGGACCTGCTGCCTGCAGACGTGGTGGGAACGATGATCTACAGTATTAAAGACAATGATTTTTCAATAAAAAAAGGCCCGGTTTTCGCAAACTTCGTCCTTGCCGATGAGATCAACCGTGCCCCGGCGAAAGTACAGTCGGCCCTTCTGGAAGTGATGCAGGAAAAGCAGGTCACCATTGGTGATGAGACCATGAAGCTTCCGAAGCCTTTTCTGGTGCTGGCCACACAGAACCCGATTGACCAGGAAGGAACTTATCTTTTACCGGAAGCCCAGAGCGACCGTTTCATGTTGAAATGTACCATTGATTATCCGAAATTTGAAGATGAGAGAACGGTAATGAGAATGGTTTCCACTTCGCACCAGCCTGTTGTAAAACCTGTGATATCGCTGCAGCATATTGTAGGAGCCAAAGAACTGATCAATCAGATTTATCTTGACGAAAAAATAGAAAAATATATCCTGGATATGGTGTTTGCCACCCGTTACCCTGAAAACTACGGTCTCGCCGAGCTTAAAAATTATATCGGTTTCGGCGCTTCACCGAGAGCTTCCATTAACCTTGCAATCGCTTCCAGAGCGTATGCATTCCTTAAAGGAAGGGCTTTTGTTATCCCCGAGGATGTAAAATCACTGGCCAATGATGTGCTGAGACACAGGATCGGTTTAACTTTCGAGGCAGAAGCCGAAAATATTTCTACAGAAGAAATCATCAGCAGGATTTTAGCGAAAATCCAGGCTCCATAATTAAGGTAATAGTTTAATAGGGGGTGACCATCTGCCTCTTTAGACACGGGAACATTAGTGGTTACATGGTTATATTCTCACCTTTTTACATTTAAATCATGCAGATAAAAGATATTGTAAAAAAAGTCAAGCAGATAGAAATCCGTACCCGAAAGAAGACGGAAGCGTCTCTGATGGGACAATATCACAGTGCTTTCAAAGGGCAGGGAATGACTTTTTCAGAAGTCAGGCCGTACCAGTTCGGGGATGAAATCCGGAGAATCGACTGGAATAAGACTGCCCGTTTCCGCGAGCCGTTCGTAAAGGTCATGGAGGAGGAGCGGGAGCTGACGATGATGCTGGTTGTGGATATTTCTGCTTCAATGGATTACGGGACGAAAAATCAGCTTAAAAGAGAATATGTAGCGGAAATTGCGGCAAGCCTGGGATTTTCAGCAGCCGGAAACAATGATAAAGTAGGGCTGATCTTATTTGCCGATAAGGTATACAAAGTGGTTCCGCCTCAAAAAGGAAGAAAGCATATCCTTTCCATCATCAGCAATATTCTCACTGCATCTTACGTGCCGGCAGAATCCAAGGTTGATAAGGCACTGGAATATATGATGGGTGTTTTTAAAAAAAAGTCACTTGTTTTCCTGTTTTCTGATTTTGAGGATGACTATGATTCCAAAATGCTGAGGGTGGCTTCCAAAAAACACCAACTGTTGGGCATGAGGATATTTGACGAAAAAGATAATGAAATTCCTGATGTAGGATATACACTGCTCTATGATGCTGAAACCGGACAACAGGTCTGGGCGAATACGTCAAGCGCACGCTGGAGGTATACGTTTGCCGAGGCGCAGAAACAGAAATTAAAAACCCTGGAAGAAGATTTTGCCAACAGTTCGGCAAGTTTTATAAATATTAATACAGGTGAGGATTATTCAAGGCTCCTGTATAATTACTTCCGGAAAAAATAATATAAAAATGCATCCGCTATTTAGAATAAATGACAGATGCAAGGTAAAAACGGGACAATACAATTGAGAAAACTATTATTTATATTTTGTTTTTTACTCTGTGCGAATGCCTTCTCACAGATTCTTTCTTCCAGTGTTGAGAAGAAGACCATTGCTCTGGGTGAGGTGAATCATATCGTTGTAACGATCAATAACCTTAATAACGAAAAAGTTTCCGCAGCTCCTGAAAATGAGTTGCTGCCTTTTCATTTTGAAGAGGTAAAGGACAGCATTGCCCAGACTCAGGATGTATATTACAGGAGGATTGATTTTGCGGTCTTTGATGAAGGGAAATTTACCATTCCTGAACTTGAGTTTAAGGTCGGCGGCAGAGTGTTAAAAACAATTCCTTATGAAATCGAGGTAATCAATACGGCTCAGAAGACTGATCAGATCAATGACATCATGAACAACAAAGAGGTAAAGCTTGAAGTAACGGATTACTGGCAGCTGTATAAGTTTTACATTCTGGCCGCTATTGCTTTAATTGCGCTGATTATTGTCATTTTCATGTTTGTAAAGTACGGCAGGAAATCCAAAGACTCGCCGGTTGTTGCAACCAACCAGACATTGAAAGAACTGGATTCCCTCAAGAAGAAAAAATATGTGGAAAGCGGTGACTACCGTTCATTTTATGTAGAGCTGATCGATATTTCAAGAAAATTTATAGCCAGACAATACAGGCTGCCGGCCGATGTCCTGCTGACGGATGACCTGGTTGACCTGATGAAGAAAAACAATACCATTTCTCAGGAAAACGAAAAAGTAGTGGAAGATGTGTTTGTAAGAGGCGACCTGGTGAAGTTTGCAAAAACATTCCCGGATCAGCAGACCATGGAAAAAGACTTTGCAGACATCAGAAACTTTGTAAAAAGATCGTCAAAAGATCTGGAATTTGAAAACCTGAGGAAAGATGTTTAATTTTGAATTTTACAGTCCGTGGTTTCTGCTGCTGTTTGCACTGTTTATCCCATTGCTGTTCAGGGACATCAGCAGACAGAAAAGGAACGGCATTAAGGTGCCTACCGTTAAGAATATGGCTGACAGCAGCGGTATCCGTGTGGTGATGTTTTTCCTCAGAATCTCCAAATACCTTATACTTTCAGCGCTTATTATCGCCATGGCGAGGCCAAGGACCTTTACGGTTTCCCAGGACAGGGATGACACGAAAGGTATTGATATCATGCTTTCCGTAGATGTGTCGTTAAGTATGCTGGCAAAAGACCTTACCCCGGACCGTTTGACAGCCCTGAAGGATATTGCGATAAAATTTGTTGAGAAAAGGCCTAATGACCGGATTGGTTTAGTAACCTACTCAGGTGAGGCATTTACAAAGGTTCCGGTAACTTCTGATCACCAGGTGGTGGTTGATGAACTGCAAAACCTTAACCCTCTGGAATTACAGCCCGGCACAGCTATCGGTGAAGGGCTTTCGGTAGCTGTTAACCACCTTAAAAACAGCAAGGCGAAAAGCAAGATCATCATCCTGATGACTGATGGTGTCAACACCATTGAGAATGCAATGCCTCCTGCGATTGCAGCGGAGCTTGCAAAGAATAACAGTATTAAAGTATATGCGATCGGTATCGGAACCAACGGGTACGCTCTGATGCCAACCCAGACTGATATTTTCGGGGATCTGGTTTTTACGGAAACGGAAGTGAAAATTGATGAGCCCGTGTTAAAGGAAGTAGCGCAGATGACCGGCGGAAAGTATTTCAGGGCCACCTCAAACAGCAGTCTGGAAGAAGTATATGATGAAATCAACCAGCTGGAAAAATCAGATGTGAAAGTTTCCAGGCTGTTCAATTATCAGGAGTATTTCAAGATTTTCCTATGGTTTGCTTTGGGTATTCTGTTTATGGATGCATTGTTGAGGTGGGTATTTTATAAAATTTTAAGCTGATGGATTGGTATTTGGGAAATTATTGGTATTTATTGCTGCTGTTGCTTTTACCGCTGCTGGCTGTTTTTCTAGTGCGTTACCTGAAGTGGAAAAATAAAAAGAAGCATATTTTTGCAGATAACCGGTTTCATGAGCATCTGTTTGAAAAAAGATCGGGCTTCACGAAGTTTTTCCCGACTCTGTATATCATGGGGACGCTGTTCTTGATTTTTTCCATTATTGACCTGTTGAGCGGTTCGGAAGAAATCAAAACCAACCAGAAGTTGAACAATGTTATCTTTATGTTGGATGTTTCCAATTCGATGAATGCGGAAGACATCAATCCAAGCCGTCTTGCAGAGGCCAAAAACCTGATGATCCAGACGATGCTGAAAATGAAAAACGATAAGGTGGGGATTGTTATTTTTGCGGGGGAGGCAAGCTCAATCATGCCTTTGACCACAGATTATAATTCGGCGGAAACTTATATCGGAGGAATTGAGACCAACTCCATGCAGATCCAGGGAACGGACTTCCTGAACGGGATGAAAATTGCGGTGGGGAAATTTAAAAACGTAAGTAAAAACGCACGGAAAGTGGTGTTGCTGAGTGATGGGGAAGATAATGAAGGGAATGATGAGGAAGCGATAAATCTTGCAGAAAAAGAAGGGATCATGATTACCTCCGTAGGAATAGGCTCCGATGAAGGCGCACCGATTCCCGAGTACCAGTTCGGCCAGCTGATGGGTTACAAAACGGATATCTCAGGGCAGACCGTTGTTTCAAAAAGGCAGACTGCCGCACTGAGGAAAATGGCTGAAGCAACGGGAGGATCCTATATTGACGGAAATAATATCAATGAAGCCCCGGACAGGATTATTGATGCCTTGGAAAAGAAGTCCGGGTCCTCTGAAACATTAGTAAAATCACAGAATGCCAATCATTACTATCAGTATTTTCTGATCGTCTCCATATTTTTCTTTACGCTGATCTATCTGTTCAATCCCAAACAGGATTTAAATGTGTAATATCGTGTGGTATAAACCGGATAACCTGCCATTACTTTAACCCAACTTTAACAAATAAGGCACTGTTTATTAACATATAAAGGAATAATTTTGCATCGGATGAATATTAAAATCTTTTTTCTGTCGTTTATTATTGCTTTCATGAGTTCAGGTTTTCTGTTTGGGCAGAAAAACTACAGGACCCTTGTGTACGAAGGCAATGAAAAATTCAACGGAAAAGATTACGACGGGGCTTCTGCCAAATATCTGCAGGCCATCAAAGCCAATGACAAAGATTTTACTGCTCACTACAATCTGGGCAATGCATTGTACAAAAGCAAGAAATATGAAGAAGCTAAGGCAGAGTTTGAAAAGGCACAGCGGTTTTCACAGAACCTTTCAGACAAGTCTGCGGCACTTCATAACCTGGGGAATGCCTACATGCAGACGAAACAGCCCGAAAAGGCAGCTGAATTTTATAAGCAGTCCCTGAAACAGAACCCCTACAGCGAAGCAACCCGGAAAAATTATGAAATTGCAAAGCTGAAGGAGAAAGAAAACCAACAGCAACAGCAGAAGCAGAATAACTCCGGTAAAGGAGGCGGCGGTAAAGATCAGCAGCAGAATGATGATCAGAAGGGAGATCAGAAAGATCAGGGACAGGGGCAGCAGAACCAGGGCAAAGGCCAGGGGAATGACCCTAACCGGAAATCTGACAATGAGACCAGGATCCCGAAAGGGCTTGAAAATCAAATCCTCAATAAAGTAAGCGACAAAGAGAAAGAAACCGCCAAAAGAATTTTAAACAAAAATTCTTATTCGATGCCGGAAAGCAACGAGAAAGACTGGTGATGCAGAACAGGACAATTTACATACTATTCCTTTTTCTATCCGTAATTTCTTACGGACAGGTAAATATTTCTGTAAATCCTGATAAGACAAGCTACAGCGGAAAAGAGATCATTAACCTGACGATCGTTCTTGAAATGAACGGCGGGGAATATACCCAGCAGACGCCTCTGCGCTCTCCGGATCTGTCAAGATTCAACATCATCGGGAGCGGATCCGTAAGCAACGGTTATGTAGATCCCGAAACCAACACCGTTATTTCGCAATCCATTACCAGGCTGGCTCTTGAGCCGAAACAGAAAGGAAAGGTAAAAGTAGGTTCATTCCTGGTGACTGTTAACAATAAGATCTATAAAACCGAACCGTTTGAAGTTTTTATAAAAGATGTTGAAAAGAAAACCGTAGCAGCCAATTCAAAAGATGTTTACCTGAATATGGAGATTGAAGACCGCGAGGTCTACCAGGACCAGCCTGCTATTGCAGTCCTGAAAGTATACTCCAAAAACATGGACAATTTCAGAAGAGTCAAAAACATCCGTCTTCCCAAGCAGGATAACCTTGACGTTTATCCGGTCAGCTTTGCGAAATCTGAAATTGACCCGTCTTCAGACTACGGAAATATGGCTTCACAGATCCTGGCGGTATTTATGGTATTCCCGAATGAATCAGGTTATGTGGATGTGCCGGGTGTTTCCGCATCGGTAAACTCTTTTTCCGGTAAAAATAAAATTGTTTCCAATAAAGTTAAGATCAGTGTTAAAAAGCTTCCGGAAGATGCACCGGATTGTTTTAAAAATGCGGTCGGAAATTTTAAAGTAAGCTTTGTGAATACATCAAAAGAAAAAGCTGAAATCAAAAAGCCGATGAATGTGCTGGTAAAAGTAAGCGGGGAAGGGAATTTAAAAAACCTCGAACTGCCGAAAATTGCAGCTTCACCTGATTACGAAGTTTTTGCGCCGAAAATTACTTCCCGGGTTACGGCCGGCCTGACCGGAATGAAAGGGGAGATTGCAGCCAATTATATTATTATTCCTAAAAAGGCCGGAGAAATTGCCATCAGAACGGAACATTTCGCATTCTTTGATCCGTCGAGCAGAGAATATGTAGATCTTGGTGAAAAAACTTTATCTGTCAATGCATTTTCTCATGAAGAAATCATGGATGCCAGGACTACCGTGGAAAAGGTGAACGAATATACCAATACCCTGCTGGAAACGGTAAATACGCCGGTACTTAAGACTACTTCTTTTAAAGTAAAAGAAAAAAGCAAATTCCACTGGAATATCCTGTTGATCAATTTTTTTATTTTAGCCGGACTTTTCTTAGCCTATCTGATATTTAAAAATTGGCAAAAAAAACGTTCATTAATTAAAAATACTGCACCTTCAAAGTCTTTAGGATCCGTATCGGAAACGGAAAAAGAAATAAGGGAACAGCATAAAACCGATATCCATGATTATTTCAGTTACTTGGAAAATCTGAAAGATAATCAGGATTATGATACATTTTTCAAAACTTATGATGAGCTGGAAACCGAAGTCAGGAAACAGTTTTCACAAAGTTCTGCAGAGGGTTTCAGGGATTTTCTGGAAAGGCATCAGGGAGCTGCAACTGCCGCGGAATATACAGATCTTTCACAGAAAATTCAGATCGGGAAATATATGCCGGTAAAATCTGCTGAAGGAATTGAAGAACTTTTACGGGCCATTGTTAATTTGTATTCACGCATTAGCAAATAATCAGTTTAATTTCATATTTTTGCGAAATTATTAATTAAGAATACATGGAAGTATTTAATGATTTTTCCATTAAGGAAATTGTTACCTGTTTTATGGTACTTTTTGCGGTGATTGACATCATCGGTTCTGTTCCTATTGTAGTAACGTTACAGCAGAAATTCGGGCAGATCGAGGCCGGCAGGGCTTCGATTACGGCCGGCCTGATCATGATCGTTTTTCTGTTTGTGGGAAATAAAATCCTGAAACTGATCGGAGTGGATGTCAATTCCTTTGCCATAGCCGGGGCATTTGTCATTTTTGTGATTGCACTTGAAATGATCCTGGGTATAGAAATCCATAAAACCACTGAAGTTAAGGCTGCGTCTATTGTACCTATTGCATTCCCGCTGGTTGCCGGGGCAGGTACACTGACCACAACGCTGTCACTAAGGGCTGAATTTCATGATATAAATATCATTTTTGGGATTATCCTCAATACAATTTTCGTATATTTGGTGCTGAAATCAGCAAAGTGGCTGGAAAGGAAAATGGGCGAGGCCACACTGGCTATCCTTCAGAAAGTTTTCGGGATTATCCTGTTAGCGATTTCCATTAAATTATTTACCGCAAATTTTGCCCAGCTGGTGCAGACTTATATTAATTTTTAAACAAGATGCAGAAGTTTTATAAAGTATTTTTAGTAGTGTTTATCGTTTTTATCGCCATCAATCTTTATGCTATCGACTGGCAGACTGATATTTTGGCGGAAGAAGAGAACCTGAAGTTTGTGTTTTCAATCGCCTGCGCGGTTATCGGCCTTATTTTACTTTTTATTATGAATACATGGAGTAAGATCGGTGTAAAGAAATAATTTTAAATCTCATAAATTTATTACAGCCTCTTTCCATGCGAAGGAGGTTTTTTAGTGCTTCAAACATGATTTGCTGGCAGAACATTTACGTTAAAAGTGTCTGACCGATTTATCAGGAAACCGCTAAATTTTTCAGAACCGCTTCGGATTTAAGCTCTGTTTCAACCCATTCTTTTTCCGGGCTGCTTTGAACTGTAATGCCGCCGCCCACAAATACATGAACGGAATTGCGGTACAATTTGGAACAGCGCAGGTTAACAAAATACTGCACGGTTTCTTCGGTTTCGATTTTAATATAGCCTGCATACAGTTCCCGTGGAAATTTTTCCAGCTTCTGAATATGTTCCTTACAGAATACTTTCGGGATACCGCATACGGCAGGGGTAGGGTGCAGTTCCTGAATAATAGAATCCAGGTCTTCTTCTTTTATTTTTACCTTGAAGTCTGTCCTCAGATGCTTGATGCCCCCTGAAATGTGGTCATGGGTAGCAGATTCTTCTGGTCTTTCAGAATGTCGGCTTAAAATATCCCTGATATAGTCTGTTACCGGTTTCTGCTCTTCAATTTCTTTTTCCGACCAGTCTTCCGAAACCGGAAGCGTACCTGCAAGGCTCATTGTTTTAAAATCACAGGTATGTTTATTAAACTTTCCAAGGACTTCAGAAAAGGCACCCATCCATGAATTATCACCGTTGATTAAAAGGTACCTGAAGGCATTGGGATAAGATCTGCACAGGTTTTTGAAGCTTTCTTTTACATTCAATTCATTAAAATCCACGAATATCTTCCTTCTTGAATACACCATTTTGGGTAATTTATGGTCTTTGATGATATCAATGACCTTGTGTAAATTCTGTATATATTCTTCTTTTGTTTCCGCGGTGTAACCGTTATTGTCTTTTGACAGAAGTTCGCTGCTGATGGCAGCATTGTCAAAAGCTTCAGGACTTATTTCAGTAATTTTCCCCTGACATTTAATCTGATGAAGGCCATCGAAAGAGTAGAAACTTATCTGGCTGTCCTGTGAGCTTTCATCTGTGGAATACAGTTTTTCATCGAATGGGAATTTGAAATAAATCATGCGGAAATAAATAGGTTATACAAATCAGGGCCTGGAAATCATATAGGAAATCCCGAAACTGATTTTTCTTTCTGCAAAGGTATTATTAGTCTTAAAAACGTCAAAATCAAAACTGCTGTTTTTTAAGGAAAGATTTTTCAGGGTATGCTGCTGGTATTCCAAAGAGAGAAGGATACGTCTGTAAAGCCTGTATTGGGTGCCTAAAGAAAACCCGAGATTGGCACGGTGGCTTTTGAAATCCTCCGGTTTATTCAGCATCATATTTTCAGGTGTCAGAAACTGCAGGGTATACCTGTTTCTGTTGACCGCAAGTCCGGCAAACGGACGGAAATTTTTCCATTCATACAGCAGTTTAATCTGAAGTGCGTATTCAAAATGTTTATTATTGAACCGCTGGAATAACAGTGGCTGACTGTCTTTCGTAAAATAAAATCCGTTCAGGTAAGTATCCTCTTTATTGGAATCAAGATCAAGCGTAGAATTCCAGCGGTAGAGACTGGCGGAAAGCATGACGGATAACTGAGGCGTAAAAACAGTCTTTGAAACCCAAACTCCGAAATGCCCGCCAAACTGCTGACGGTCCGATGAAAGTTCCTGTGCCCAGGTGCTGTTTTTCAATCCCATTCCGCCTTCTATACCATATTCAAAAAGTGGACGTTTCTGTCTGCTGATTCTGTTTTCAGCCCGCTGTTTATCTATTTCCTCCTTATAGATATTCCGGACAAAAAATTTCTCCCGGATCTCCATGTCCGGAAGAATAACTTCATTGTGTCTGAATTTCACAGGTTTAATAAGGTATACCGTATCATAAACGGTAATATTTTCATACACATATACCGTGTCCACTTTTTTTCTTTTCTGTGCATAGGATAAACTTATGGTGACAAAAGCTAAAAAGAGTATTATTTTTCTTGAAAACATGTTCAGGCGCATTTATCTTTCTATAAAGACGGTATCTCTTTTAATGATCTTCTTTACCACAATTACTTTTTCCGGTGTTTCTTTTACGGAGTCTTTCAGGATTGTTTTTCCGGGGTTCTTTCCGGACTCAATATCTTTTTGTACTGTAGCAGTAGTGGTTTTTAACATGTCTGTTTGTGGATCTTCTGCAAAACTGCCGTGATGTAGGCTTTCATCTTTCATCTGGTCTGCTGGGATCAGGCCTTTGCTTTTTCCGTCTTCGAAAGATGAACTGGAATTGGATTCAGGCTGTTTTTCCTGATATAACTTTAAAGAATCCGCTGAATGATTTCTTGTGAAAAAAGCATTACCGGGATTTGATAAAAAAACCGAACTAATGATAATCACCAGGGCAGTTCCTCCTATAAAGGTCTTCTTTTTCCATGCCGGGTTTGATAAGGAAAATGAAGGAGGAGATATTTTGATATCCGGGGGAATCTGCAGGGTCCTGGAAGGCTGAACCGTGAAATCTGAAAATTTGCTTTGAAAGGTCTGTGCCCAGAGCAGTCCGCCAAGTCCGAAAATCACCAGCAGCTGCGCCGTTTTCTTTTTCGGGGTATCAGCCCTGACAATGTGGTTCAGCAAATAATTCTGGACCGATTTTTTAGCCCTGAGAAGATGCGATTTAGACGTATTTACCGTAATTCCCAGTACATCAGAAATTTCCGTATGGGAATAGTTCTCAATAAAAAACAGATTGAAAACCGATTTATGATGGGAAGGAAGATGGTCTATGGAAGACAGCAGTTCTTCATTGGTAAAATCGTAAATGAAGGCATTTTTTTCTTCCGGAAAATGATGTTCCATTTCTGAAGGGATATCTGGGATTTCTGAGGGTTCGGTAGTTACAAACGTTTCTCTGCTCTGTTTACGGATGTGCTGTAAAGCGTTATTCACCACAATTTTTTTCAGCCAGGCAAAGAGTGCTTTCTCATCATTCAGCTGATGGTCTTTCTGTATGGCAGTAATGAAACTGTCCTGCACAATGTCTTCCGCTGTGTAAATATCCGGTATATACCTGCGGCAGATCCCCAATAGTTTCGGGGAATAATTGCTGTATACTTTTTGCCAGTTTAAGTTGCTGTTTTGCTGCATTATAATGAGTTGGGAACGACAAAAATAGAGTTAAAACAACCTCTTGCTGTATCGGGAAGGCTCATAATCTCTACATTATTTATGTAAAACTTAACCATAGAGTTTTTGGTTCTCGTCATGTATATATTCTGATCTTTTGCTAAAAAGTGTCTTATTGAATTAAATCCATCCGGATCATTTATGGTGAATAAATTATTATTTAAATAATAAAAATTATTTCCGATATAATATTTATCTGAGCCATCCAGTGAAAAATCTGTAATGCCACTTTGGGATATATTTGCAGGAATCGTCACATTGGAATTGGTAATGACATTTTTTAGATAAAAATTTTTATTTATATCAATCAGCGACAGATAAAGTACTGAATTGTCTGAGATGAATTTGCGGGGTAAAAGATTATTTGCAAGAAAATGGTAACTGTTATTTTTATAAAACCCAACCTCCCAATTTGTCAGGTTACCCGGTGTCCCAAAATAACGTTTTGAGATATAGATATCATTATTAAAAAATCCATAGCTGCCTAAGCCCAAGCCCGTTGGATTTTCATTAGTTTCTAAAACAGTCTTAACCCCATTTTTCCAGGAGCAAAAAAGATATTGATCAGACGCGGATGTAGGAACAGGGTTTTTTATGATTCCATTAAAGTAAATATCGCCATTTCTAACAGTCATGTTATTATGGATAACGATATTGTTAGGTTGTGTTATTGTATTTTGAGGCACGCCCAGGTAATCTGCTACATTATGTTTTACTCCGTTTTTCCAGAAATACCACGCCGCAACAGTATGGTTACCGCCCA
Organism: Chryseobacterium sp. JJR-5R; assembly: GCF_034047335.1. NCBI lineage: Bacteria > Pseudomonadati > Bacteroidota > Flavobacteriia > Flavobacteriales > Weeksellaceae > Chryseobacterium > Chryseobacterium sp. JJR-5R. The sequence goes on along the minus strand of NZ_CP139137.1, from coordinate 3,082,365 downwards.
GCGATTCAATATTATTGGCTATCATGTACACATTCCCATTATCAACTGCAATATAAGTTCCCTGCAGGTTTTCTCCTCCCGGAAGTAAAACCTTATGACCATTTTTCCAATAACAGGCATGGAATTCATCTACACCACCTACATAAACATCATAAGCAGCGATCTTGTCTGAAATGTCGGAATCGTCTGTTTTACAGGAAACTGCTGATATCAGCAATAATAAGAGAGACAAAATAAGAGTTTTCATGGTGATTATTTTATTATAAGATGCAGAAAAAATAAAAGGTTGCAGCTTAAATACAAAAAAAGCTCAAATTTTTTTTGAGCCCGTATTTTTTAATGGATATTATTTGTTGATAATTGTATTCGTCATCGTGGTGTGGCTGATCAGCTGGTCTTTCTCGTCACGGATTTCTATTTCAGAAACATGCATGCTTCTCCCTTTCCTGATGAATCTGGCAACGGCGGTTACCATTCCGCTCTTTTTGCTTCTCAGGTGGTTTGTATTGATGTTGGTGCCTACGCCGTAATACTTCTCGCCGTCAATAAAGATATTGGACAGGCTGGATCCCATGGTTTCAGCCAGAACACAGCTTGCGCCGCCGTGCATAATCCCGAAAGGCTGATGGATTCTCGGTAAAACGGGCATGGTAGCCGTTAATGTTTCATGCTCCAGATCAATATCTGTAAACTGTATATCCAGTGTTTTGGCAAAGGTCTCTTCGCCCCAGCTGTTGATGAAAGCCAGTATTTCCTCTTTGGTTCCTGTCATTTTTATAAGTGATAAATAGCAATTGGTAAATAATAATAAGCAGGCGTACGCAGCCCTGTCAACCTGAATTTCAACCCCGTGCCTCCGTTTCGTTCCCCATGATATTAGGGTTCCAGTTTTCCGGTATTTTCGGGACAATATCATTTTTGATATAATAATCCTGGATTTCCTGCATGATTTCCGTGAACGGTACCGAAGCAATTCTTTCATAAGGAATGGTATATCCCAGATACACCCTGTTCCTTTTAAAATCCCCGGCTGCCAGAACAATCGGGACTTTTGCGGCCAGTGCCATGTGGTAAAATCCTTTTCTCCATTTCGGGACCCAGCTGCGTGTTCCTTCGGGTGTGATTACCAGGCTGAAATCATCTTTGGCAAATTGTTGGGCTACAAAATTTACCAGGTCGTTTTTCTGGCTCCTGTCGATACCGATTCCGCCCAGACCTCTTACGGCACTTCCGTACCATGCCTTGGTGTGGGCATCCTTGATAATGATTTTAAGGGGTTTGTTTAAAGACCAGTAGGCCAGGTTGCCCAGAATATATTCCATATTATGGGTATGAGGGGCTACCACCAGAATGCATCGGTTCAGGCTGTTTACGTCACCCTGTAAGACCACTTCCCAGCCCATTAATTTCAGTATTAGCTTGCCCAGCAGCTTTTTCATATCGTTTGGATTAAAACAAAAAAGTATAACCAAAGTGGTTATACTTTACAAATATATTGAAATATTATTGCTCTTAAAATAAACCGCTGATTAAATCTGCGATTTTGATTACAATTTCTAATGCTAACTGTACCATGATTATTTAATATTTTTAAGTGTCCTAGGTTATTTTTTCTATACAAATGTATAGATTTTTATTTACATACTCAATTAAATATGAGTTTTTTTTAATTTATTTTGAGAGAAGAAGGGTATGAATTTCAAACGGTTGGGTTATCCCTCCACACCTTTTGCCACTCTCTCCAGTGAGTTATTTAGTCTTTATGGTAATTTCGTTTTTATCCTCGTCTACATTGAAGTCTATATTGGCACCCTTCATCTTTCTGATGCTGTTTTTCATTGAATCAATTACCTTGTCAGCTTTGTTGCTCGGTACTTTTTTGCCGTTGATGATGATGCTGTCGTTATTGTCATCTTCCGAACTGTATTCAATGGTAGAACCGTTCACGGTAATTTTATTTTTTTCAATTTTAATGTTTCCGTCTTCATCCCTTTCCTGTTCATTGTCATTGATTCCGTCTGCATTTAAATCGCCGTCAAAATTAATGGCATCGTCTTTTACAGGAAGAACAATTGTGTTTTGCGGTACAACCAGTTCATAATCAACATTGTAATCCCTGAATCTGTGCCCGTAAGAATATTTGATGAAGTTGGGAAGCATGATTCTGTTGTTAACAACTTCTACCGGAACATTTACGTTCAGTGGAAGGTTATATCCCTTGGCTTCCTTCTTGATGATCAGATAAGGCGTCCTGATGTTTGCTTTTCTCGTAACATCTACATGGATCCAGTCTCTTCTGTAAACCGATACCCTGTCAGAATAAAGGTTGTCATCATAGGCTGTAAAGTTCTGCGGAATGGTGATCTGCTTCGAGTCAACATATAAAGTATCTGAATCGGTATTAATAGCTACTTCTTCCGTATCTTCCTTATGTCCTTTAAAGATCATCTCTCTCTTTGCGATACTCAGTCCGAAATACGTTCCGAGGCCGATGATCGTAAGGAACAGCGCCCCTAAAACCCATCCGATGTTTCTCAGCTTTGTTTTGGGTGAGAAAATTTTAATGCTTAACAGACTGAAAATTAATGCAGGAATCAAAGATCCGATGATGATAAGTGCCGCTAAAACATTATACAACCCGTCATCATCAAAATAAAATTTCATTTCATTGGCTCCCGGGAAATCAGAATCAATCCCGAACAGCCCGAACACGACAAACACACCGATAATACTGCTGACTGCCATGATCGCGAAAAATGCACCTGCAATATATTTCAGGACATTCCAGACTCCGCTGCCCGCATTATTGATATATGGTTTGTTCTCAATATAAATTTCCCCTGCCCTTGTGGTGGTTTCATTGGCAAACTGTACAATTTTACTGGATTCTTCCTTAAGATTATCAAAATTCAGGGGCTTGCCCTTCATTTTCAGGAAATCTGATGCCGTTTCAGCTTTCGGAAGCACGGCCCAAAGGATAAAATACAGGATGATGACCAGAAATGAAGATCCCGGTGCTACCCAAAGGAATAAGAATGCCCCAACCCAGATAAGCCTCATCGCGGTAAGATCCATTCCGAAATAGGCTGCCAGACCTGCACATACCCCTGCGATTTTTTGTCTCTCAGGATCACGGAACAGCTGCCTTTTATCAGAATACTCATTGCCTGCCGTTGAAGTTCTTCTGGTATTCTTTTCAGAATAGTAAGCTTCTTCCTGTTCTTCAATTTTTTCAGGGCTCCCGATCTGCGCAATCACTGCTTCTACATCCGCATCATTGATCACTTCACGTTTTGCCATGGTATCCCTGAAGATTTCAACCATTCTGATTTCTATATCGTGCATTACTTCATCAGCTTCCGAAGCGTCCAGTGAGCTTCTCAGGGCATTCAGGTAATCGCTGAGTTTTATATATGCATGCTCTTCTATCGTAAAAGAAAAACCTGCGAGTCCTATTGAGAGTGTTTTGTTCATAGCTTTGTTTTTTTAATTTTTTTGAGTGATTTGGTTGACTGAAGCAGTCAGTTCATTCCAGGTATTCTGCAGTTCATCCAGAAACAGTTTTCCTTTTTCTGTGATCTGATAGTATTTTCTTGGCGGGCCTCCGGTGGATTCTTCCCATCGGTAAGAAAGGAATTCACCGTTTTTTAATCTTGTTAAAAGAGGATAGAGGGTTCCTTCCACTACATCCAGTTTTCCCTTTTTCAGTGCATCAATCAGGTCAGAAACATACATTTCACGGTGATTGATGAGACTTAAAATACAGAATTCCAGAATCCCTTTTCGCATTTGCGCTTTGGTATTTTCAGTATTCATCTTTAATAAGTTTTGTCAATTAGTTATTTATTTCAGAATTCAGTTCCTAGCTAGTTGAACCTGTTCCGATTTTACATTACAAAGATATGTAATTAAAATGGTAATATGCAATACAAAGTAGTGAAATTTTAAAATAAAAAAATCCAACTGTTTGAATATCAGTTGAATTATTTTTAAATATAAATCAGTTAGCTCAAAAACGGAAGAAAATCAGACCGGATTTTTAATAATTTTACCTTTAACGCTGACCGGTCTTAACGTAACTAATGCTTTCTTCTCTATCTCAGGATGGGAAGAAATAAAACTAAACTGCTGATAAAATTTGCGGATGATCAGTGCCATTTCCATCACAGCAAAATGTTCCCCGATACAAAGCCTTGGACCGGCGCCGAAAGGGTAGTAGGCGAAATTTCTGGCGTTCTCATTATCAAAACGTTCAGGGATGAATGAATCCGGCTGTTCCCAGTATTTAGGGTTCCTGTGGAGCCCGCTGATATACAGGATAATGAAAGTGCCTTTCGGCCAGGAATATTCTTTAAAGCTGTCGTCCTCCAGTGCCTGCCGATCAATGGCCCAGGCCGGAGCATGAAGCCTCATGGCTTCTTTGATGATATTGGAGGTATATGATTTTTTCATTAAGCTTTCCGGTGAAAAAAGAGTGTTCCCTTCATCCGTAATTTCTTTTCTGAGTTTTTCTTCAGCTTCCGGATGCCGGCTGATCTCAAAAAAGATAAAGCTTAATGCATTGGCTGTTGTCTCATGGCCTGCAATAAAAAGGATCAGCATTTCATCCACCAGCTGTTCATCAGACATAGGAAGCTGGGTATCTTCATACCGGGCGTTGATCAGCATATCCAGGAGGTCGTTTTTTTCTTCTCCGGAACTTCTGCGCTTATCAAGGATATTCTGGAGGATTGCTTTTGCTCTTTTGCTTTTCCCGATATTGCGGTCTATCACTCCGAAAAACTTTAAAATATTGGTGTAAAAAGGCAGGCGGACTTCCTTGGCAAAAACTTCCTGGATTTCCGTAATGATTTTCCCTAATTCCTTTACCGTATTTTTATCAATATCTGAACTGAAAAGGGTTTTGGCAACAATACTGAAGGCCAGCGAATGGAAAAATTCATACAGGTCCGTTTCCTGTCCGGTACCGAACGGCTGAAAAGCCGTATCAATTTCATCTTCCATAATCGAAACGAGACTGGCGATTTTTGTCTTGCTGAAACCCGGCTGGATCAGTCTTCTCTGCTTAAGCCAGTCTTTCCCGTTATTGGTCAGCAAACCATTCCCGATGTATTTACCGAGTGTAACAGACTGTATCTCGGATTTATAATAGTTTTTATGATTCTGCTTTAAAATATATTCCACAAATTCCTTGTCCTGAGAAAAGATAAAGTTTTTGTCTGTAAAATTGGCCCTGATGCGGTAGCTGTCCCCTGCAATGCGGTGGTTTCCGCTTATGGTATCCAGCGGATTGCTTACGCCGTTCACTAAAGAATACAGCTTTCTTCTTCCTTTAATTTCTGCGGGATAATTGAACTTTGGCTCCATATACTATATTTTTAGTAAAATTACAACTAATCTCTCACATGGCTGTAAAAGTCTGTTTACCTTAAAAACCCTTATTTTTGTATGGATTTAAGATAAGACAGATTTAAAATTGAATCACAGATCAACAGCAAATGCTGCACCGATCCTGCAATAAACAATATACAGAATCATGAAAATACAGAAAGAAATTGATTTTATCCTGGCCGTAGATGCCCTGAAAAACGTACAGCGCAGAAACTACAATGCAGATGACAGCAGAAGAGAAAACACGGCAGAACACTCCTGGCAGATTATTATCCTGGCCCAGATTCTTTTTCCCTACGCCAGAAACAGAGCTGATATTGACCTGCTGCGGGTGATCAGGATGCTTTCCATCCATGACCTTGTTGAAATAGAAGCCGGAGACACTTTTTTATTTGATGAAGCAGCCATGACCGGGAAATTTGAAAGGGAACAGATTGCTGCCCGGCAAATCTTCGGTATCCTGGATGAACCCCTGCGCTCAGAGTTTTTTGACCTCTGGCTGGAATTTGAAGAAGAGCAGACGCCTGACGCCATTTTCGCCTGCGCCATTGACCGCATCATGCCGTTTATCCTGAATTCCCATACCTCCGGAAAAAGCTGGACCGAAGCCGGCGTTACCGAAAAACAGATCCGCCATATGCTGGAGAATGCGATCAGCAGGGCTTCTGATGAACTGGGGGAGGCTTTTCAGCTGCTGCTGCTTAAAAACCTGGAAACGGAAAAGGTTTTGAAATAATTTGACAGATAGATAGGTTCTTATGGGATTTATAAAGGAGATTTTCTTGTTTTCGGCGGGCGAAGCCCGCCGAAAACAAGAAATCAGAAAAGTATCTTCGGGGCGGCCGCAGGCCGCCCCGAAGATTTACAGTATCTGTACAGGCTTTTTAGATTCGTCAATCGCTACAAAAGTAAAATCGCCTACAATCGCTTTTTCCCTTTCATAAGAATACATCTGTTCCGTATAAATTTCTACGTTCACCTTCATACTGGTTTTTCCCACATGGGAAACTTTTCCGATCAGTTCAACGATGGTTCCTGCGGGAATCGGTTTTTTAAAATCGATTTTATCACTGCTTACCGTGACCACCCTTTTTCTGGCAAACCGGGTTGCGGTAATAAAAGCCACTTCATCCATCAGCTGCATCGCGGTTCCTCCGAAAAGCGTATCGTAATGATTGGTGGTATTGGGGAAAACGGCTTTAAAGATTCTGGTTTCCGAGGTTTCAATTCTTTCTTCTGTAGTCATATTTCATTATTAATTAAGGCGACATGAAGAGATATTGAACAGAACAACAAAATTCCGGGAATCCGGGAATTCCTGAAATATACCATACCATAAGATCAATACAACTTCAGAGCGCGAAAGTTTTTTGTATATAAGAAAGAGGCAGGTCTCCTGACTGGTAACATCTTTATTTCCTTCCCATCTTATGGAATATAAAACAGTGGATTCTTAATAAAGACTTCAGTTACTTACAGTTGCGCGACAGTTCGTGATTCTCACACGATTCCCTTTTAATCTGCGGTTAAGCAGAACCTGTTTCTGAAAAGCCATAAGCAGAAGGCTGTAGCCCGAAGCTGCTGGCTTTACGGTTGCAAAAATAATGATTACGGATGAATTATTCCGGATTTTTATAAATGATCTGGCTTTCCGCCTTTCCCTGTTTGATGGTCCAGATTGTAGTATACCTGTTTTCACCGGAACCGTTGATCATGTAAAGGAAAATATGGTCATTGTCAATGGCGGCTACGCCGATGTTTTTAAAATCCATTGTCGGCTGGAACATGTTTTTAATGGCATCCCTTACGAAAACAGAGCCGCGTCCCGGCTGCTGTACCCTGACAGATTTAATTTCAGTCATGCCTTCCGGAATTTCTTTGCCTACACCCCAGGGTTTCACTTTATCAATGGTTAAAATATTTCCATCGGCATCTTTTGTCTGTTTTTTGATGTGTGCATAAGAAGGATAAACATCAATGATGACTTTCGTTCTCTGGTTTCCCGGAATTTTAGGATCGGAATCATCTGTAAAGATCAGTGATTTTCCGTTTTTGGATTTTGAAGGCGTAAACTGCGGGAGCTTATCCACAAAGACTACCCGGTTTTTATTCACCATGCCTTCTTTGGTAATGCTGTCATACCTTACGAAAGGCTTATCCGTATCATCCCTTTCAGGATATTTAATCCAGATCCATTCCGTTTCGCCGGGAGCCGGTTTTTCATAAATAAAAACATCGCCTGTTTTCATACGGATCTTATCAATGATTTTCCGGTAATCTTCTTTATGAACCCGCACCATGGCATAACCTTCCTCAGCTTTTACAACACCAAAAGGGACTTTGTTCTGCCCTTTTGCAAGAGCCATGGAAAAAAGACTGAAAACGGATAGGTACAATGTTTTGTTTACGGAAATCATCATGAAATTTTTTTAACCGTTCAAATATATAAATTAAATACTTTTCGGGAGATAATTATGCTGCTCCAATTCTTTTAAATTTTTAATCTGTTTTAAATGTGAACCGGAAAGAAGATAAACCTCATCTGAAATATCCAGCACATCCTGAAAACGGTGGTCAGAAATAACAATGCCTTTATAATTCGTCTGTCCCTTAATAATTCTCTGCATTTCAGCAGTCAGTTTCGGGGAAAGCCCGCTGAACGGTTCATCGAGCAGGATGAATTTTGAATCCGAGTACAGGATCAGTAAAGTTTCAGCTATTCTTTTTTCACCACCGGAAAGGTTCCTGCAGGTTTCGTTAAGCAAAGGCTTCATTAATTCCAGTGCTAAAAGTTTCCCGGCATTTTCCTGATTGCAGAATAGCGGAATTAAATTTTTAATCTTAATGCCTTTCGGAAGGAAAGAATACTGCGGCAGGTAAGCAATCCTGCCTTTTCTGTCCGTTTGGTTCTGAAGGATTTTATCATCAACCCTAATGTATTGCGAATCGCCTTTTACCGTACCGAATATAATCTTCAGCAGGGTAGATTTGCCGGTACCGTTTCTTCCCAGTAATGCCGTAACTGTGCCGGTTTCGCATCCTAGATAGATGTCGCTTAAAACCTGCTTTCCGCCGAAAGATTTGGTAATGCTGTCTGCGCACAGTCTGCTCATAAGAATTTGGTAATGCTGTTGACCAGGATGCTTAATGAGCATGTAAAAATCCAAAGAAACAGTCTTGAAAACCCGAAATTGGCGTAAAAGTAATACTCGTTTCTGAAACGCAGTTCATAAATAAGGAAATGCAGGCATGGCAGAAACAACAGGAAGCACAGCCCGAAACTGCCTGCGCTGAAACCCGGTGAAAAACTTATCAGCAGGGAAGCGATAACAGCAGGAATAAGTAATTTGACATAAAAAATCCTGAGGATGCTGAGCTTTTTAATCATTCAGGTATCTGGTAATTTAAATGGGATATTCTATTTTATTAACAAGATATTCATTGATTAATCCTGAACATTTACCCGTTTAATCAATGGAGCCGCTTGCGATTCTTCATTCTTTGTCTGTACATTATACACCGGTTCCGGACGGTTTTTCGGGAATGTCTGAAAGTACTTTAAAAGTCTTGTACATTATTCGTTTCCTGTAAAAATAAAAAAATTAAGATAAAAAAGAGAGTATCGGTGATGCTCTCTTTCACTATTTATTAAGTTCTACCATCAATCTTTCCTGAGCCTTGCTTTTATATGATTGGTTTTGATCATATTCCTGAGTTCCGGGATCTGTTCCCGGGTAAAATATTTTTTAGGGACCATGTTCATGACCTGTGCACTCTGATAAATCAGGAACCAGTCTTTGTTTTCTTTTACTTTATACACCGTATCCCAGGTAAAATCCGTGTCAAATGTATCGCCTTCCACACAGATTTTCTCTTCTGTAAAAGTATAAGTAATTGTTTCCTGAACATTCTTATTGGAAAAAAAAGCATTTTTCACACTAAAATAAGAACGTATGACAAGAAATATGGAAAAAATGAACCAACAGATGATAATCTGCCTGTACATTTCATGATCGTCACGTTCAGCATTATAAAAATTTGCAATAAAAACAAACAGGGCAATCAATGGGAATACCATAAACCTGATCAATGAAGTTTTCAGATTAAACATTAAAAAATCCCTGAATGCGATCTGTGTCTTTACCGTTATCATTAGCCCTTAAATCCTTTCCAGTTCATCCGCATCAATTGTTGTTTTGAACATCCCGTAATTCACAACCACTTTGTTTTTTGAGATCTTTTCAATAGTTCCCACACTGGTGCTTCCGGTGATGCGGACGCGCTGGCCTTCTTTCAGCCATAATGCACGGTCGGTTTTGCGCTTTTCTTCCAGCTTTTCGTTGGTTTCAGAAATTTTTTCAATGACATCCTCCTTTTTCAGTTGCTGCGTGATCTTTCTCTTGACTACCTGAAGCCGCTTGCTTTCATCTTTATCAGCTCCCACTTTCCTGAATTTTTCCTGCTCCAGGATCTTCACGAAATCCTTCACTACGTCTTTCCTGGATTTTCCTTTGATGTAGCTGTCGATAAAGCCTTCAATCTTGGTCCCGAACTGCAGTTTGCGGTGTTCATCTTCATATAACTTCTGAAAATTGAACAGTTTCTGCTGAAGCTGTTCATTTAGTTTCTGCAGATTGTCACGTTTGTCTTCAACGGATTCTTTCCGTTCAGCCAGATCAGACTTCAGCTTTTCCACCTCATATTTTTCCTGCTGGAGCTTGACAATCGTTTTATCTAAATTAACGATATCATGTTCCACTTTCTTCTTTGCGGAATGGATGATAAACCTCGGGATCTTATTTTTTTCTGCCACTTCAAAAGTAAAGGAGCTTCCTGCCTGTCCCACTTCAAGTTTATAAAGCGGTTCTAATGTTTCTTCATTGAAAAGCATGGCTGCATTCTGGGCATTGGGAAGTTCTTCAATCACCAGTTTGATATTGGTGTAATGCGTAGTAATGATAGCGAAACTTTTCTTATCATAGAAAAATTCAAGGAAGCTTTCTGCGAGGGCACCGCCCAGTTCAGGGTCGGAACCCGTCCCGAATTCATCAATCAGCAAAAGGGTATTGGCATCCGCTTCACGGATGATGCCGCCCATTTTCTTTAATCGTGATGAATAGGTGGAAAGGTGGTTTTCAATAGACTGGTTATCCCCGATATCCGTCATCACCTTATCAAAGAAAAACATTTCGGATTTCGGATGTGCAGGGATCAGGATCCCGCTTTGGATCATCAGCTGAAGCAGCCCGACCGTTTTCAGGGTGATGGATTTTCCTCCGGCATTCGGTCCGGAAATACAGATAATCCTGTTATGGTCCGTTAACGTCAGCGTCTGCGGAAAAATGGTTTTGTTCTCCGCTTTGTTCCTCAAAAACAGCAAGGGATGAAAAGCTTCCCTCAGCCTTAACGTTTTGTGACGATTGATTTTCGGTAGGATCCCATTGACCAGTTCTCCGAATTTGGCTTTTGCACGGGTAAGGTCAAGATCAAAAATATACATCTGGTATCTCCAGAGCTGGGGCTGGAATTCGGCTAATTCTGCCGTCAGCTTCCTCAGGACTTTATCAATTTCCTTTTTTTCTTCCTCTTCGCTTTCCTTAAGCTTAAAGTAATGTTTTACCACACTGTCCGGCTGAATGTAAGTGATTGAGCCTGTTTTTGAAAGTCCCAGTACTCTTCCCGGAACTCTTTTTTTATAGGCAGATTTTACTGCTAATACCCGTATGTCTTCAATATTGCTTTCCCGGATATCATCCAGAAAATCACTCTGTCCGTAATTGAATAGAACCCGGTTGAAATTTTCCTGGATCGCCTTTTTCGCAGCCTGGATTTCAGTTCTTAATATTTTTAAGATCGGGGAAGCTTCGCTTTTCACTTCACCGAACCGGTTGAAAACTTTGTCCACTTTATCAATAATCTCTTTTCTGAATTCCAGAACGGACGCATCATTCATTAAAGTAGGGAAGGTGTCCGGCATGGCAGGGAAAAACTTCTGCAGTTTCCCGATCTGTTCCGTAAGGGTTTTTATTTTGATGAAAGCACTGTTTTCAAGACGGTAATTCTCAATCAGCATCAGTTTCAGTTCAGTTTCAATATCTTCATATTCATCAAACGGAATCGCATTGGAACTTTCAAAACTCGACAGGTATTCGGAAGTTTTTTTCAGAGAAAGCTCAGCCTCGTCAATATTCATCGGACGAAGTTCAAGAATTTTTTCCCGTGTTTTCGGAGAATAGGCAAAAGGAGAGATCTCCGCGAGCAATTGCGGAAACTCTAATTCGTTTAAATCTTCTTTATTTATATACACAGTACAAATTTAGTGAAAATATGAATGTTAATTTGAAAATGAGATAATTTGAGAATTTGAAAATGCTGGATGATCAGGTTTTTATTACATTTGAAATATGAAACAGGAAACCCAGAGACTGCAGTTAAAAGAAATCAACGAAAGCCACGTTGAAGATATTCTGAAGATCCGGAGCAATGAAATGATCAATCAGTTTGTACAGAGAAACTCACCTAAGAACAATTATGATGCGCTTGGGTTTATTTTAACCATTAAAGAAAGAACCCGGAACCATCAGACTTTTTACTGGGGGATTTCTTTAAAAGATCAGGCTCATCTTATCGGGACCATCTGTCTCTGGAATTTTTCCGAAGACCGGAAAACAGCGGAAATCGGCTATGAACTGTTGCCGGAGTATCACCGGCAGGGTATCATGTCTGAAGCATTGACTGCCGTTTTACATTTTGGTTTTAATGAATTAAATTTGCAGAAGATTTTAGCGATGACCGATCAATCCAATGAGAACTCAAAAAAGCTTCTTTCAAAGCATAATTTCATCTTGCAGGAGGATCGGAATGATAAAGATTTCCCGGGTAGCCTGGTTTTCAGCAAAAAATATAATGGTATTTAAATTGTAACGCTTAATTATCAGATTAACTTATTTTCAAATTTAACCCATGACCTGGACAGAAATTTTAGCCCCGATAAAAAATACACCGTACTTTACCCGGCTTTGGGACAACGTAAAGCAGGAATATGCAGCCACAAAAGTTTTTCCGCCGAAAAAACAGATCTTCAGAGCACTGGAACTGACGCCTTTTGATGATGTTGAGGTCGTGATCCTCGGGCAGGATCCTTATCATAACGACTATCAGGCTAACGGATTGTGCTTCTCCGTCTCCGAACAGGTGGCAGCGCCGCCTTCCCTTAAAAATATTTTTATTGAATTAAAGGATGATACCGGAGTGGCAAGAACATCAAAAGAGCTTGACGACTGGGGGAAACAGGGTGTTTTGCTGTTGAATGCGACGCTCACGGTCCGTGCCCATTCCCCGAATTCACACAAAGATTTAGGCTGGGAAAAATTTACCGATTTTATCATCAAAGAAATTTCAGATAAAAAAGAAAACGTGGTTTTTGTACTCTGGGGTGCGTTTGCACAGAAAAAAGCCGAACTGATCAATCCGGCCAAGCATTTTATTTTAAAGTCCGCCCATCCGTCTCCGTTTTCTGTTCACAAAGGGTTTTTCGGGAGCAGGCCTTTTTCAAAGATTAACGAATACCTTGTATCAAAAGGGAAAAAACCTATTTCGTGGTAGTTGTTTCTCCTGTTGATTTTGTAATGGTAATCCCGATCCGGTAGGCTCCTGTCAAAGCCTGTGTCCCTTCTGCCGATTTCGGATAAGGAGTCACTTCTGTTAAAGAAATGGTATAGCCGTTGAAAGCTGCAGACCGGCTGTAGTTTCGGCCTTTGTTGTCAATGGTTGCAAGGTTCAGTGTCATCGGCCGGGTGGTGGTTCCCATCACTTCAACCTGTGCAACGGCAGCACCGGCCCAGATGCAGTTGACCCCTTCCGGACAGCGGCTGTCCTCTGAAATACCTTTGAACGTGACATTCATCTGGTACTCGCTCAGAAATTTGTTTTCACCTTCTTTTAAGTAAATGATTTTTTCACTGTTCATGGGAATAGGATTTACTTTTACAGGGGCTGCAGATATTTCTGTTTTCGCGGATGTTTTTCCTGGATCTGCCGATTTTTTACGGGCATTGCAGTTCATAAGAGAACATACGCCCAGGCTGTATACAATGATTTTATGAAACATAATTTTTACTTTTAAATAACGGCAAGCATATCCAGTATTACTACCAAAAACATAGCCATGCCCACCACCAGGCTGAATCCGGTTCCGTAAATAAATCCGATGAAAGCCCCTTTGGTGGAATTTAATGCCTTTTTCATGTCTTTGCTGTCATGAAGAAGCTCACCGATAAATACACCGGCAAACATCCCTACCAGAAAGCCTAGTGGAATCGGTAAGAAAATCCCGACAATAGTCCCGATCACAGAGCCGATGCTTCCCCAGCGCGTTCCCCCGTATTTCTGGTTCGTTTTTGCGGGAATCACATAATTCAGCACCACTGAAACCACAGTCAGGATCCCGAATGCCCACACGTAGATCATCGGCAGGTCTGCATCGGTACCGAACTTATAAATCAACAGGCCGCAGATGCTCAGTAACAATCCGGGGAGTACCGGAAGAAAAGTGCCCAACATTCCCAGAAATAAGAGAACGAGGCAGAGAATATTAATTAATGCTGTATCCATTTGTTTTTTTATTTATATGCAAGATATAAAAAAAGGAAGCTATATAAAAGCTGCCTCCATGCTTAAGTTGAAGTTTTTATTAAAGGTTTAAAATTATATACTGCAGAATAACGCCGGCGTTCCCGATATTTCCTGAAGCGTGATTATGGAACATGGAGTAATAAATACAGCCGCTGCTTGATGGGCATTTTTACCACCTAATTCATTTTGCTCTTGCCCGCATTTAGGTTTAAGCTTCACTGTCTTTTACCGTTGCGGAAATTTCTTCCGTTACCGGTCTGGATATAAATGGTGTGATTTCCGGCCGGAGCATCGTAAATTTACCTTCAGCGTCAGAAGTAGTATAATAGATTTATACTGATCATCAAAAGCAAAAACCATAGTACCGCCATAGGCCTGGTTCCGTTTTGTGACATTACTTTGCCGGTTTCCACAATGGTAGCATTCGTGTTTTCAGAAGCTGGCGCAGGATCGTCCATTCCTGAACATTTGGCTAAAAACGTGAATACACACAACAAAATAAAATAGTAATATTTTCATATAATTTATCGGTTTCAATTCGTTTAGTTCGTATTAAATTACTGAATTATCCATATTAAATTAAATAAAAGAATGTTATTTTTAAATTTAATATATAGATTGTCTTTGTTTGAAATTGATTTTGGATTACTGATAAAGGGTCAGCGGTAATTACTGTTTGCTCTTTATTAAGAAAATTTTCCGGAAATTGTAGAATCACGGGTTTTGGGATGATAATTGATGCAGGAATTGTATTTAAAATCCATCTTAAATTTCTTAAATTTGCTTTAATGAACGACCAGTTAGAAGAAACAAAAGATTTTTTGCAGGAATTGAGTGAGCCGCTCTACCGATACATCAGCCGGATCTCTCCGACAGGTCTGGACTGGGTTTTCCATATCATTGTAAAGATAATTTTGTTATGGGTAATCTTTCTGGTTATTGATATCCTTCTTAAGATTATCATCAACAGCGTTTTCCGTATATTCCATAACAAGGAAAAATATCCTATAGTCAATTCCGTTTATGAATCAAGGGTTACCAATTCCATTGCGCATCTTTTTGCACTGTTGATTGTCGGCAGTATCCACGAGTCAATATTTTCAGGGGCACTGGTAAAAACAACCCAGTTTCTGATCAGGTCTGTCAACTTAGGATTAGTCATGATTTTCGCCGGGATGCTGTACCGCGGGCTGACGGCTTTCAGGAATTATTTTGTGATCAAACAGGATTTTTATAAGATCATGGCACTGAATGCGGTCTCTGAGACAATGAAGATACTGGGGATCTTTATCTTTTCCGTAGTCGGGATCTGTGTCGTTTTCGGTATCAAAGGAACAACCATTGTAGGGAGTTTAGGGGCCATCACGGCAGTGCTGGTGCTGGTATTCCGGGATACCATTTTAGGATTTGTTACCGGCATCCATGTGGCCACTTCAAAAAACCTGAAGGTGGGCGACTGGGTAAGCATTCCCAAATACAATCTGGAAGGGAATATTGCAGAGATCAACCTGCTGACCACAAGGATCAATAATTTTGATAAAACTTTTTCCACCATTCCTACTTATGATTTAATGACCACTGAAATCAAGAACCTCCAGGTCATTTCTGAAACTAACGCGAGGAGAATTAAAAAGTCGATTTTTTTTAACATCAACTCATTTAAGTTTCTTACCGATGAAGATATTGAACGCCTGAAAAACATCAACCTTATTTCAGAGTACCTCAGCAATAAATCTGTAGAGCTGAGAAAGGAAAAAGAAAACATGGCGCATAATGAGGAGATCATCAACGGGCGTCAGCTTACCAATATCGGGGTCTTCAGGTATTATGCCCAGAAATACATCGAAAAAATTCCGGAGCTTGATAAAGAAGGACCGCTGATTGTCCGCCAGCTCAATATTACGCCGCAGGGCCTTCCTCTGGAAATCTATTCCTTTACCAATGATACGGAATGGGTACGGTTTGAACAGATTCAGGCCGATATTTTCGACCATCTGCTGGTGGCTTCCAAGCAATTTGAACTTGAAGTAATGCAAGTGAAAATATAAACTGAAACCGCGATACTTAAAGGATTTAATGTAAAGTTGACCTGATTAAATTGTTAAAAATAGATATTTTTCCTATTTTAGCGGTATGACTAAGATTCAATGGGTAGATTGCCACCGGATGCCGTCCAGGTCTTTCTTTTATAAAAAGAAACAGTTTCCGGTATGCGCCAGGTGTACAGGTATTTACTTAGGGTACTTCCTAATGATTCCTATGCTGTGGTTCTATCAGATAGGGATGTTTTTAAGTATTCTGCTTATTCTTCCCACGCTTATCGACGGCCTTACCCAGGCCTACCTGAACCGGGAAAGCACGAATATGATCCGGTGTATTACAGGTTTTTTAGCAGGGATCGGCATCAGCGGATTCAGTGAAAGGATCACCTATTACACCTATAAATTTATTGAAACATTAATATCATAATAAAATAAACTATGAACGATTTAAATCAGAATTTCCAGAATGAACCCAACAAGTCGAATGAAGACCTTCACATCGGATTGAAAATTTTATCATTTTGTATTCCTTTGGCAGGCGCCATTATCTACTTTGTTAAAAAAGACAAAGAGCCGGTGGCGGCCAAATCTGCCTGTAACCTGGCCCTTATCGGATTAGGCGTAAATGTTGCACTTACCATTGTAAGGCTGGTCACACAGGGAAGCTAAAAATGTTGTACTAAAAAAGCCCACTTTAAGTTGGGTTTTTTTTATTTTTGTACCATGACAAAATTAAGCGTAAATATCAATAAAATCGCTACCCTTAGAAATGCAAGAGGAGGTGAGACGCCAAGCGTAACGGAAGCTGCCGTTAAAATTCAGGAATTCGGAGGCCAGGGAATTACCATCCACCCGAGGCCTGACGAAAGGCACATCACCAAGAAAGATGTGTACGACCTGAAGCCGCTTGTTACCACAGAATTCAATATTGAAGGAAATCCCCACAGGCCGTTTATCGATATGGTGCTGGAGGTAAAGCCTGAACAGGTAACCCTGGTTCCGGATGCCGATGATGCCATTACTTCAAATGCCGGCTGGGATACGAAAAAACACCTGGATTTTCTTAAAGAAATCATTGCAGAATTTAAAAATGCAGGAATCCGGACTTCAGTTTTCCTTGACCCGAATCCGGAACTGGTGGAATATGCCGCAAAATCAGGCGCGGACAGGATAGAACTCTATACCGAAGCCTATGCAAAAAATTATACATCAGATAAAGAAGCGGCCGTAAAGCCTTACCGTGATACAGCACTGGTTGCGGCAGACTTTGGGTTGGGTATAAACGCAGGACACGATCTGAGCCTGGATAATTTAAAATATTTTGCGGATACAGTCCCTAACCTGCTGGAAGTTTCCATCGGTCACGCTTTGATTTCTGAAGCCCTGTATATGGGACTGGAAAATACGGTTCAGGCCTATCTGAAAAGACTGGCAAAATGGTAAACTGCGGCAGGAACCGGAAACCGAAAGGCTTAAACGGAATTTATAGCTTCCGGCTTCCCTCGTCAGGCCTCTATCTCTAAAATACAACTTATGGAAATTTTAAATTCAAAAATATTTGGTGAAAACCTTTCATCAGCACCTTTGCTGGTATTCCACGGATTGTTTGGGATGCTGGACAACTGGGGAACCTTCGGGAAAGACCTTGGAGAATTTCTGCCGGTTCACTTAATCGATCTCAGAAACCACGGAAGAAGTTTCCACTCTGAAAGCATGTCCCACGATGATCTTGCGGATGATATCCTTCATTACATGGATCATTACGGGATTTCAAAAGCGAATATTTTAGGCCACTCTTTAGGCGGGAAAGCCGTGATGCAGTTTGCCATAAAATATCAGGAAAAAGTGGAAAAGCTGATTGTGGTAGACATCTCCCCGAAAGCATATCCTCCTCACCATCAAGGGATTATCAAAGCACTTGAAACCGTAGATTTCAATACCGTGGCTTCAAGAAGCGAAGTGGAAGCCGTGCTCAGCCAGTATATTCCTGAAAAATCAACCATCCAGTTTCTTGCCAAAAATTTGTACTGGGATGAGACAAAAAAGCTGAACTGGCGGTTCAATCTTAAGACCCTTTCCGAAAAATACAATGATTTCGTTTCCAATGCCATCAGGTTCGGCGTATTTACAGGCAAAACATTATTTATCGCAGGGCAGAAGTCCAATTATATCCTTCCGCAGGATCAGTTTGCCATTAAGCAGCAGTTTCCGGCAGCAGAATTTGAGACCGTAAAAAATGCAGGGCATTGGGTGCAGGCAGAGAATCCTGTTGATTTTGCCAACGTAGTCAAGCATTTTTTAAATATTCATTAAAATTATGGTATTATAGATTCGGATTTGTTAAAATTTTCTTAAAATTAATTTTATTCTTCCCGGTGTGAATTTTTTTTGATACTTTAGACTTCTCTAAATCATTAAATATTAATACTATGGAAAACAAGAAAACAAAAAAGCCGTTTTTCGCATCATTCCTGGAAAAACAGATTCAGGATCCTGAAAAGATAAAAGGGGGAACAAGCCCTATAACGTCAGCGCTTGCAGACGATGTAACCGATGCCAAAAAAGATAACGTAACCGGTGTGCTCAAAGATAATGTAACCGGCCCAAGCCTGGATGCAGTTACGCTGAGATATCCGTCCGACAGCGATGCCGCTCAGGATCTTGATTAATTTCATTTAAATCTTATGGAAAACAAGAAAACTAAGAAGCCTTTTTTCGCATCATTCCTGGAAAAACAGATTCAGGATCCTGAGAAAGTAAAAGGAGGTGATGGCGGTACGACAACCGGAGCATTGAAAGATAGTGTGACTTCACTTCATATGGACGGTTTAACATCACCCGGACAGGATGTGGTGTCCATGAAATACCCTTCGGACAGTGATGAATCCGGTACTCTGGAATAAGCATAAAAAATAATTTTAATCCAAATAAAATAGTATGAAAAACAAGAATTCAAAAAAGAAGCCTTTTTTCGCATCATTCCTTGAAAAGCAGATTCAGGATCCTGAAAAAGTAAAAGGAGGTGATGGAACAGGTATCATTACCAAGCCTATTGTAGATAATGTAACAAAGCCGACGCTGGATATGATGCATACCATGAAATATCCTTCTGACGGTGATGATGATTCTCCTACAGTATAATGAATTGTTAGTCAGAAATTAACAAAATCATATAAAGGAAACTTACACTCTAAGTTTCCTTTTTTAATAAAATAAAACGGCAAAATGATTCTTTGTATCACCCATTCCCAGGATTTTTACAATATTGATCTCTTTTTTGAATACTTGCAGTCAAAAAATGTCCCCTTCTTCAGGCTCAATTCAGACCGTCTCAACCATTTGCAGAAAATCAGTGTGAATGACCGCGGCTTTGAGATCACTGATGAATCTGGAAACGCAATCAGTTCAGAACAGATTACTGCTGTCTGGCACAGGAAATCATGGCAGATCAGCCTTCCGGAAGAAATGGATGAAGCATACGGGAAAATTTTCCTTAAGGAATACGCCAGCCTCCGCTATAATCTTTTTACCGCACTGGAACATGTTCCGTGGATCAATCCTTTTGAAAATGAGAATAAAATTGACGGCAATAAAATGCTCCAGCTGAAAACAGCGCGGAACAATAACTTAACGGTTCCGAAAACTGTTTTCTCCAATGATGCCGGGAAAATCACAGATTTCTTTCATAAATACTGCAACGGGAAAATGGTGGCAAAACTTCACGGAGCTCTTTCAAAATCAATGGACGGCGAAAACCTGCTTTCTACTCAGATCATTGATAGGGAATCTTTGGAAGACATTGCTGATATAGCCTACTGCCCGATGATTTTTCAGCCGTATCTGGAAAAAGCATACGAACTTAGGATTGTGTATCTGGACGGAGAATTTTTTACCGGAAAGATCAACAACAGTGAAAATGCAGACTGGCGCATTACCCGCGGCAGTTATTCATGGTCAGACTATGAGCTGCCGGAACCTGTAAAGCTGAATCTTACATCAATGATGAAAGAAATGGGTCTTTATATCGGAGCCATTGATATGATCAGAGGGAGAGATGGCATTTATTATTTTCTTGAAGTAAATCCGCAGGGCGAGTGGGGAATGCTCCAGAAAGAGCTTGGATTCCCGATTGCACAGAGAATTGCCGATCATCTTATAAAAAGAATGAAAAAAAACAATGAATAAAATTTTAATAATTACCCATACAGGAGATAACTTTTCCATTGAAAAAGTAACCGAATATATCGATAAGAACGGCTTTGAGATCATCCGCTTTAATGTTGACCTTTATCCTTTACAGAATAAACTGTCAACCACTTTTGAAGACGGGAAATGGATTACGGTTCTGGAAACCCAGGATAAAAAGCACCGACTGGATGATATCAGCGCAGTCTGGTACCGCAGAGCATACAATATCGGTAAAGGTGTAAAAGATGAGCTGGATGCCAAGTTTTTCGGAGCTGCGATGGGTGAAATCCGCAATACGCTTTTCGGTTTCCTGGAGTCGGTAGATGCTTACTCTTTAGGAAAACCGAGTGTCTACAGAAGGCTGGACAGCAAGGAAGAGCAGCTGAAAATTGCAGATAAGCTCGGATTGAACATTCCGGCAACCGCTGTTACCAATAGCCCGGAAGAAGCCAAAAGGTTTATTATAAAACACGGGGATGTTGTGGCTAAAATGCAGACCGGTTTCGCTATTTATGAAGACGGAGTGGAAAATGTGGTGTTCACTAACGTGGTGAATGAAGACAAACTGGAAGAACTGGATACGCTTTTGTACTGCCCGATGCAGTTCCAGAAAAAAATCGAAAAAAAGAAAGAACTCCGTATAACCATAGTAGGACGCGATGTTTATGCGTTTGAAATAGATTCCCAACAATCTGAAGCTGCAAAAACAGACTGGCGGAAAGATGGGGTCAACCTTATTGATAAATGGATACCCACAGAGCTTCCGCAGGATATCGAAGCAAAGCTTCTGGAGCTTCTAGATGTCTACCATGTGGATTACGGAGCCATTGATATGATCGTTTCTCCTGAAGATGAATATTATTTCATCGAAATCAATGGAGCCGGAGAGTTTTTCTGGCTTGATAACCTTACAGAAGATAACCGGATTTCCAAAAGCATTGCAGACCTTCTGTGCGATAAGGCCCCGCGAAGGAACAATATGGTTTTGGCGTAACGAACCAGGGATTTATAATTTTTTACCGGCATATTTAAAATCAGCAGAAACGGGCTCCGGCCCGTTTTGCTTTTAACCGCAAGTATGAAACAGACCAATATCCACTGTTATGCGGAGAAATAAAGTACTGTTATACCTCATAAATTCAGTTCTGAATATAATTTATTTAACATTTCCCATTAATTAAAAATTGAAATCTCCTTTAAAAATCGCAAATTTGCATGGCATAGAATATGAACGTAAATTAGTCAATTTAGTAAAAATAACTGATGGTTTTTGTAACGGGAGCTACCGGGATTTTGGGCAGGGTGATTGTTTTGGAACTTTTAAAAAAAGGGAAAGACGTACGCGCAGCCAAAAGGCCGTCGAGCAATTTAAACGAAGTAAAACACTCTTTTGCATTTTATACGGAAAATCCGGAAGGTTTCTTTAATAGAATTGAATGGGTGGATGTTGATTTCAATGATGTTCAGTCACTGCAGGCTGCTGTAGAAGGAGTTAATGAGGTATACCACTGCGCGGCGAAAGTAGGCTTTAATCCTAAAGACAGTAAAGAGATATACCGCATGAATGTAAAGGGCACAGAAAACCTTCTGTATGCCTGTGACGGTTCTGCCGTGAAAAAATTTCTTCATGTAAGCTCCATTGCAGTGCTGGATCTTGCCAATGAAAACGGCGAATTGGATGAAACTTCTGATTTTAATCCCAAAGAAGAGCACTCGGCCTATGCCGTTTCCAAACACCTTGCTGAAATGGAAGTCTGGCGGGCTTCTGCAGAAGGGCTGAACACCGTCATCGTCAATCCGGGGATGATCGTCGGAAGCGGAAACTGGGGCAGCAGCAGCGGGGATATATTTCCTGTTTTTGAAAAAAACAGCTTTACTTTTTCCGGTGGCACAAGCTATGCCGATGTGAGGGATGTAGCTGTAATTTGCGTGGAACTGATGGAAAAAAATATATTCGGCGAGCGTTTCGTCATTGTTTCCGAAAGCAGGCGGTATGCTGACCTGGGGAAAAAGATCAGGAAATCACTGGGCCTTCGGGAAGCAAAAATCCTTTCAAAACCTTACCTGAACCTTGGGGTTGTGGCCAATATGCTTTTGGGATGGCTGATCCCGCCTCTGAGAATGGCAACGAGGACAAATATTGAAACCGTTTCCGTGATGAACCGCATTTCCAACCGGAAGATCAAAGACAGGTTGCAATACCGGTTTATTCCGCTGGAAGAAACGGTGGACTTTCATCTTAGAAATTATATAAACGACAAAAAGCTGAAAAAATGAATCTTGCAGAGGCAATTATTCAAAAGAATATAGAAAAACACGCAGTAAAATCTGCCATAGGCTTTAAAAAGAAAGATGCGGGATGGAAAGAACTGAGCTGGCAGAAATTCAGTGAAATTATTTTTAAGACTGCCAATGCCCTGAAAGGTGCAGGCGTCCATGAAAATGATAAAGTGGCCATTTATGCGGATAATTCTTCCGAATGGATGGTTTTTGATCTGGCGGCAATGGCTGCCGGAGCAGTAACGGTACCGGTTTACGCGACAAATAACGCGGATCAGGCAGAATACATCATCAGTGATTCGGGAGCAAAGATTATTCTGGTTGGGGACCAGGCCCAGTATGATGCCTGCCTTGAAATTCTGAAAACCGGGAAAACCGGTCTTGAAACCATTATCATTGCTAAAAAGGCAGTCTGGATCAAGAAAGAATTCAGCAGTTTTTACCTTGAGGATTTTATTGCCAAGGCCACTCCGGAAATGGAGTACTGCAAAAAAGAAATCAATGATGTCGCTACCCTGATCTATACATCAGGAACCACAGGCACACCTAAGGGCGTGATGCTGACCCACGGAAATTTTATCAATGCCTTTGATGCCCATTTCGAGTTTTTAAAATTTAAAAATTTTGAAGAAGAGCTTTCGCTGGCATTTTTACCTTTGAGCCACGTTTTCGAACGGAGCTGGAGCCTGCTTTGCCTGTATGGCGGAGCCCGGGTATACTTCCTTGAAGACCCGAAAAATATAGCCCGGGCACTGGAAGAAGTAAAACCGACCATGATGTGTGCCGTTCCGAGGTTTTTTCAGAAAATTTATGCCGGCGTACTGGAAAAAGCAGGTGAAGGTTCTTCTTTAAAGAAAAAAATCTTCAGCTGGGCATTGGAAACAGGATGGCAGGCCGCCGAATTGAGAAGAAAAGAAAGACCGGTTCCGTCAGGGTTAAAAATAAAAGAATCCGTTGCGGGAGCATTGGTATTCAGTAAAATAAAAGAAAAGATGGGCGGAAGGCTGTGGTTCCTGCCTTGCGGCGGGGCATCGCTGTCTCCTGAAGTCACCAGGTTCTTTGAATCCGTAGGAATTCATGTGACGGTAGGGTACGGGCTTACCGAAACAACGGCCACCCTTACTCTTTTTCCATTAACCCGTTTCGAGCACGGAAGCAGTGGAAAGCCGCTTCCCGGTGTGGAAATCCGCATCGGTGAAGGCGATGAAATCCAGGCAAAAGGGAAAGGAATTATGAAAGGGTATTACAATAAACCTGAAGATACGATGAATGTTTTTACGGCAGACGGATGGTTCAGAACCGGTGATGCCGGAAAGATCGATGAAGAAGGGAACCTTACCATCACAGACCGGCTGAAAGACCTGATGAAAACATCAAACGGCAAGTATATTGCCCCGCAGCAGATTGAAAACCTGCTTACCAATAACAATTTCATCCAGCAGATTGTGCTGATTGCGGAAGGAAGACAGTTTGTTTCTGCCCTGGTAGTCCCGAACTTTGAATTTTTGCATGATTTCATCAAAAAAAATAACATCCCGTTTACCGATTGGAAAGAAATCGTAAAAAACGGAACCGTACATGACTTTTATAAAGAAAAGATTAAAGAGCTCCAGAATGAGCTGTCGGATTTTGAAAAGGTAAAGAAATTTACGCTGATGCCCGCAGAATTTGATATCAATACCGGAGAGATTACCCCTACACTGAAAGTAAAACGCAATGTAGTCTTAAAAAAATATTCGGAGATCATTGAGGAAATGTATTAAACAGCAATGATAAATTCAGATTTACAAGCTCAGATCTTTGTTTTAAGCTGATTGCAAAACTTTATATTTATAGCTGGCTCCATTAAGTTTACTATTTTAAACCACATTATGACAACACAGGAATTTTTAGGAAAAAAAGAATATACCTTACACCATCAGACCGTTTCGGAAAGCTGTCCGTCCAATATCGCCCTGATTAAATACTGGGGAAAGTATGACAACCAGATTCCGGCAAACCCAAGCATCAGCTATACTTTAAGCCATTGTAAAACCAATACCACAATGGAATTTTTGGCTGATGAGCCGTTTTCCGTGCAGACTTTTCTGGCAGGGCACGAGGAAGTGAAATTCGCTGAAAAGATTGAGAAATATTTCAGGAATATTGATCAGTACCTTCCCTGGGTTTTGCAGGGCAGATACATCATCAGAACGGAAAATACATTTCCCCACAGTTCAGGCATTGCCAGTTCGGCTTCCGGCTTCGGGGCGATTGCCAAATGCCTGATGAATCTGGATGAATCTTTTTCCGGAGCGACAAGCGGAGAGGAATCATTGAGAAAGGCATCCTTTTTGGCAAGGCTGGGCAGCGGAAGTGCCTGCAGAAGCTTATACAGCGGGCTGGTGGTCTGGGGTGAATCTCAGGTCAAAGGAAGTTCTGACCTGTTTGCAGTACCTTATCCGAATGAGGAAATCCATGACGTTTTCAGGAATTTCAATGACTGGGTTTTACTAATCCATGAAGGCCAGAAATCGGTTTCTTCAACGGTAGGACACGGACTGATGAATACCAATCCTTATGCAGACAGAAGATTTCAGGAAGCCCGGGAAAACTTTGGGCCGATGAAGGAAATCTTAGCCGGCGGAGATCTGGCAGGCTTTATCAAACTGGTGGAACACGAGGCTTTGACGCTTCATGCCATGATGATGATGAGTGATCCTGCTTTCATTCTGATGCAGACAGGAACCCTGGAAGTGATCAATAAAATCTGGGCCTTCAGAAAAGAGACGGGCCTGCCTTTGTTCTTTACCCTAGATGCCGGCGCGAATGTCCACCTTTTATTCCCGGATAATGGCTCCGAAGAGCAGATTAAGGCTTTTATTGAAGCCGAATTATTACAGCATACCCAGAACAATGGGGTAGTAAAGGATGTGATGAATTTCTAAAATAAAGCAAAATATTTTTATTATTGCCGTTTAAGTTTATACATAGGAACCAAGCTTTAATTCTATTGCTTAGGTTCCTATGGAATGACTGATGTATATTGTTTTGTCATTCAGCAGGAACCTAAGCAACTCATTACAGCTTCAAAATTACCCTTCAGTCACTACTGCATCACGCTCGCCGTCTTCATCTTTGCCCTCCTGAATCATTTCTTCCGCTTCTTTCTTCTCTTCGGTGGTGGCAGTGTCGATCCGTTCTTCCTGTTCGGTGTTATGATGGTCAATATAAAATTCACAATACACGGGAAGATGGTCAGAACCGAAATTCTCCAGGGTTTTAAGGTCTTCTATGAAAATATTTTCACTGTGGAACATCAGGTCAATAGGGAATCTCAGCAGCTTGTACCTGGCATGGAAAGTTGAAACAAAGGACCGACCGATCCTTGGGTCTATTAGATGGCTTGTTTTCCTGAAAAGAATGGATGATTTAGACCATGCCACATTATTAAAATCTCCCACTACAATAACTTGTTCGTCAATCTCCGTTACACGTTTGGCTGTACTTAGAAGATCACCGTCCCTTTCTTTTGATGTTTCCTCTTCTGTCGGGCTCGGTGGCGGCGGATGGACGCCGAAAAAAACAAATCTGAATCCGTCATCAGTTTCCATGTGGGCTTCAATCGAAGGGATATCATCGGCCACGAAATAGTGTGTTTTTGCACTCCTGATTTTGGTTCTGGAGTAAAAATGCATCCCGTAGGTATTTTCCAGGGTTACTTTGTGCTGATATGGATATTCTTCTTCTAAAGCCTGTAGTGCCTGCTCCCAGCCTTCGTTGCTTTCCATGGTTAAAAAGAAATCAGGCTGATATTTTCTAATGAGTTCGATAAATCTTTCATACTCCTCGTTAAACTGGTACACATTAGCAGAAATAAATTTCAGCCTTTTAGAAGACTGATGGCGCCAGAAGTGTTTTTTTATAGGGTAGAGCGGAGTGTATTTGATAAGCGTAATGCCATGATATACAAATAAAAGCAGCAGAAATCCCTGATAATACCAGAAACCCGCCGGATAGTCTGCGAAAAAACCCAGCAGAAGAGTCAGCAGGATAAAAAAGGTGATCTGTATCTTGCCAAACTCAGGAGTACGGAATATCCAGTGAGAATGTTGGATTTTTGGAAGAATGGTTAAAATCAGCAATAATACAGTCAGAATCAGGTAAGCTGTCCACATAAACATAAATAATTTTATAAATTTAGATTATTTTTTATTACCGCTCAAATGAAATCTGTATAATATTGGTGAGCTATGCAAATGATGAGGTTAAAATCCTTATTTTTAGTTTTCCAATCAATAAAAAAGAATGAAAAAAGCGTTACTATCCTTTTATTGTTTACTGTCCTGAAATTTTTATCCTTTATTCATTTTACTTCAAAGGAAAATTTTCTCATTGCGGCGCCAACAGTCTCCAGCTGGTAAAGCAGAACGGGATATGAAAAATCAAGTATCTGATTGATAACAGGAAAAGCACACTGTAAAGAATTAAAAATAAAATTTAAAATGAAAATCCATCATATTGCCATCATCTGTTCGGATTATAAGGTATCTAAAAATTTTTACACAGAAGTTTTAGGGTTGCAGATCATCCGTGAAGTGTACCGTGAAGAAAGACAGTCTTACAAACTGGATCTGGCCATCGGGAATCATTATGTTATCGAATTGTTTTCCTTTCCCAACCCTTCGGAAAGGCCTTCCAATCCGGAGGCCTGCGGCTTGAGGCATCTGGCCTTTTCAGTGGAAAAAATCAGTGAAAAAAGGCAGGAATTGGTGCATAAAGGTTTGTCCTGCGAAGAAATAAGGATCGATGAATTCACGGGAAAAGCATTTTTCTTCACCCGGGATCCGGATCAGCTTCCGCTGGAATTTTATGAAATGTAAATCAATGGGCGTAGCCTGTAAAGAAACTGACCGCCATAATGGCCAGTACAATGGAAGAAATAATTACATAAACATAATCTCTCTCCTTCAGATACCCGATTAATGCAAAGATAATCCTTACCAGAGGCGTAAAAATAAGCAGTAAAATTCCCAGCTGGATAATGGCCATGCCTTCTCCTTTACAAAGCGAGTTCCAGAACTGGCCCCATACCTTTTCGGAAGAAGTCCCCATATTCAGGCTGTTGTAGGTTTTAGGCATTTTAAAGCCTTCTGTAAAAAGTTTGATAAAACCGGCCAATGAGGTGATAACAGAAAGAATAACACCTAACCTCAGCAGATTTCCTACCGAACGGTTCAGATCTACATCTGTGAAATTCTTCTTCATTATCTGAAACTTTTATTAATTCCGTTATACATCATGTACACCGAAAGGATGGTGATCACAATGGCAAAAAATACTTTCAGCTTTTTGGTTTTGGAAACCATCAGTGTTTTAGATCCGATAAAGCTGCCCACCACAACACCGATTAACACAGGAGCTACGATCACCGGGATAATTTCACCCCGCTGGAAATAGATCAGTGCGCTGGCAACCGCCGTTACCCCGATCATAAAATTACTGGTTGTTGTTGAAACTTTAAAAGGCAGCTTCATCATATTATCCATTGCTAAAACCTTCAGAGCACCGGAACCGATCCCCAAAAGACCGGACATGGCACCGGCAAACATCATCATAAAAAATCCCGGAACGGTATTTCTGGCAGAATAGCTTTTCATAATCCCTTTATCAGGAAAAGTACCGAACAGTTTTAGCTTTTCCTCCAGGCTGCCTTTGATTACAGGTTCCTGGTGGTCCGGCTTTCCTTTTAAATTTAAAATAACGGTCAGAAGAAGGATGCTGGCAAAAATGATCCCGATGGTATTCGGGTTAAGCATCCCTGAAACCAAGGCCCCGGCAATAGCCCCGGCTGTAGTGGCAATCTCCAGGAACATCCCGATCCTCATATTGGTGAAGCCTTCTTTTACGAAAGCAACCGCCGCCCCGGAAGAGGTCCCGATCACAGAAATAAGGGAAGCACCGATGGCATAATGCATAGGAACACCAAAACCCAGCGTTAACAGAGGGATGATAATAACTCCGCCTCCTAAACCGGTCAGTGAACCCAAAAGTCCTGCCGAAATTGCTCCAAGGAAGAGAATAATGATTTCTGACATGGTACAAATATAAAACTATTGTAACAGTCTGCCAAAGTTTAAAAAAGATAAATTTGACGTATTTTTGCATAAACGGAATTTAATAAATATGAAACTATTTTATGTCATCCTGGGAGCTACACCGCCCGGAAGGAATATTGAGCAGCATGATGTATTTTTCGGGATTGCGGAAAGCCTGAAAGACCTTGTTGAGGAAATGAAGGACTTCTGGAAAGAAGCAAAGGGGAAAATCCATATCGACTGCTATCAGGAAGTGAAGTTTATAGACGGGTACGAAGTGAAAATTGTTGAAAAAGGCGAACCTACTTCTGAAGAGCAGCTGTATTTCATTAATCTGGGAGGCTATAAAAGAGGGTTTTTTGAAGAATTCCATGAGCAGCACCTGGTGGTGGGGAATGCCATGGCAGATGCCGTAAAAAAAGCAAAAGCCACAGAGTTTTATAAAACGATGGGATTCAAGGGAGCCACAAGCCATATTGATGAAAAACTGGGGGTGGACATCGATGATATTTTTCCGGTAAAGGAAATCCTGCCTGCCTCAATAAAGCAGAAATATTCCATTTCGCTGGTAAAATCAGATGTGGAAAACCAGGAGAATTTTGTAAGCCTGGGGTATTTAAAAATTGATAAAATCCAGTAAATCTTAACGGACAGGACGTTAAAAAATTAATTTCAGATTTAATAAAAATAAAAGGAAATGAAAATAGGAATTTTAGGAGGCGGACAGCTGGGAAGGATGCTGATTCAGGAAGCATTGAAATATGATGACGAATTTTATACCCTGGATCCGGCTCCTGATGCACCCTGCCATACTATTTCTTACTTTACGCAAGGCAGTTTTAATGATTATGAAACGGTTTTGAATTTCGGTAAAGATAAAGATGTGGTGACTATTGAGATTGAACATGTGAACGCCGATGCCTTGGCCGAACTCGAAAATCAGGGCGTAAAGGTAGTTCCGAATTCTAATATTATCAAAACCATCCAGCAGAAAATCCTTCAGAAAAAGTTTTACAAAGCGCATGAGATCCCAAGCCCGGAATTTGAAGTGATGGACGGAAGTTCCGATGAAATTAAAATGCCGCTGCCTTTCGTGCAGAAAATGAACACGGGCGGATATGACGGAAAAGGGGTGCAGGTAATCCGTACGGCTGAAGATATGAAAAATCTCTGGCTTGAAGATTCGGTTATTGAAAAGCTGGTGGATATTGAGAAGGAACTTTCCGTGATCGTCGCCAGAAATGAAAACGGGGAAACAAAAATTTTCCCTGTGACGGAAATGGTGGCCGATCCTAAACTGAATCTGCTGGATTTCAATATCTGCCCGGTTTTCCTGAGCGAAGAAACTGAAGAACAGATTAATTCCATCACAGAAAAATTCCTCAGTGCAGTAAATTCTCCGGGACTGTTTGCCATTGAATTATTCCTGGATAAAGAAGGGAAAGTATGGGTAAACGAAACGGCGCCAAGGCTGCACAATTCAGGCCACCAGAGCCAGGAAGGGAATGCCAATTCGCAGTTTGAGCAGATGTACAGGGTGGTTAAAAATTTACCTCTTGCAGATACGGATGCGATTATCTACAGCGGCATGCTGAACCTGGTAGGTGCAGAAGGCCATTCCGGGAAAGTGGTCTACGAAGGAATGGAAGACGTTTTAAAGTTACCTGAAACCTACATTCACCTTTACGGAAAAACGGAAACCAAACCCGGAAGAAAGATGGGCCACATCAATGTACTGGCAGATTCCCGGGAAGAGCTTATGGAAAAGCTGGTGGCGGTGAAGGGAATGGTGAGGGTAGTTGCAGAATAAAATAATGATAGATGCTAAAAAAGACTGCTCTACGGCAGTCTTTTCTGTTTTAGTTACATTTATATTCTGCAAACCGGGGATAGCCATTTTCGTTATATTCATAGCCGCTTATTTCACTGGTCTCATACGGAGCAGGCGGATTTGTTGGTGAACTGGTACTGTAAACAACTGTTTTGAAATATTTTCTATAATTATTTTTAGAAAGTCTTAAAAAGAAAATGTCTTCAAAAGGAACATTTACATTGGCATACGGATTTTTATAGCTGTCATAATTGTCGTACTTTGTTACAACTTTATATATGGGTGAGTTTGTATTTGTCTGCTCAACTACTCTTAAATTTCCGTCTGTATCATAAGTGAGCATTTTGATATTTTCGTTATAAATATCTCCCCAACTGTCTGTTGTTTTTTCTGTAATAGCAATTATCTTATTATTTGAATTATACGAATATTTAAAATTTTGAGTAGAAGAAGTATTATCAGGAATATAGGTGTTAATTCTGTTCTTCTCAGATAATCTCCCTAAATTGTCATAAAATAAGTATTCTGTAGCCTGTATGTTAGAATAGGTCAAAGGCTCAATAATTTTTACAGGCTGATTAAGAGAATTATATTGAACTTCGGTTGTCCTATCCAATTGCAGTTCATAAGTAGGGTATTGCTGACCAGTAGTGCTGTTATCAACTAATTTATATTCCAGCTTTTTAATAATCTGATTACCGTTATATAAATATTCAGACGTATAAAATTCTTGTCCGTTAAGCTTTATATTTACTTTATTAAATTTTGTTATGTAGCATTTTTGCTCACCGGTTGAATCATCATCACTATTACTACAGGAAAATAAAAAAAGTATAAAAACTAGTGCAAAGAATTTTTTCATTTAAATTGGTTATTGATTTTTTTAGGATGCAAATATAATAAAACTGCATCTGATAAGAAAAGTTTATAATTTTTATTTATAATTTCAGGAGAATTATCTTTCTATCTTTAGAATCTTGTAGTTAAATTTAAAAATCCTGTTAATTAGGCTCATCCTAATTATGGGTTTTAAATTCTATCAATCTTACATTACTTAAAAATCTTCTTGATCACATTCCCGATTTCCATGAAATCATCATGGTTTCCGACCGAACGTTTCTCCTGATCATTTTTATTGAGCTCTGAAAAAGGGAAGATCAACAGGTAATTATTGTTGTTCAGATTCCTGTTAAGCATATCAGGGACCAGCCTCATCCTCGGAATATAAGACTGCATGCCTCTTTTGGCCATGAAAAGGATCAGCGCCTCGTCTTCTTTTATCCGGGAAGCCGTATGCTCACCGTCTTTCCAGGAATTCATAATGATAAACTCAGCTTCAATATTGGCCTTTTTAATAATCCTCTGAAGGATATCAAGAATATTTTCAGAAGCATAGAAAACCAGGGTTGCTCCGGAATTCCGGGCTATATTCCATACTCTTAAAAGCGCGTGGAAGAAGCCTGCTTCCTTATGGGCTTTTTCAGGAATCATAACCGCATACCGCTTAATGGTGGATAAAGGCTGGGCCGCATGGTAAACCAGGACGTTCACATCATTGTTCTGAAGGTACCCGTTGTAAAGGTTGTACACAAAAGAAGGGGAGAAACCTTTCTCATCTTCCAGCCCGATAATAAGGTCTGTGATTTTCTGTTCCTTGATAACATTGTTCACACCGTTGATAACGTCATTGTCATATCTTTTCAGGGGCTGCACAGTCACATCTGCCGCAGCTGCAGTAACTGTGGCATGGTGCAGGATTTTCTCGGCATTTTTTACGGAAGATTCATTTTTATCTTCATTGATTACATTTAAAGCGCGCACATTGTCAGTATTGGAGTGGGCTTTAATTAAGATTCCCAGGTTGACCATCCGTTCGACGGTCGCTTCATAATTGATGGCAAGGAGGATGTTTTCTTCTTCATGGCTGTTGCCGGAAACAGTGTCTTCATTATCCTGCTCTGCGATTTTCTGTGCACTTGCCATGGAAATAAAAGATGAAATGGTACAGGAGATCAGGATCAGTAAAATGCTTCCGTTCAGGACATGTTCGTTCAGGAGCCTGATCGGTTCTCCGGTCTCAGTTTCAGAAAGGATGATGTTATATCCAACCATCACCGAGGCCAGGGTAGCGGCGGCAGAAGCGGAACTTAAGCCAAAGATCAGCTTTCCTTCCTCCCTTGACAGCCTGAATGTTTTTTGCGTGGCCACCGCAGAAAGGTACTTCCCGCCGATGGAGGCTACCAGCATGATTCCTGCCACTTCCAGGGTTTCCCAACTCTTGAAAAATGCCTTGAAATCAATCAGCATCCCTACACTGATCAGAAAGAACGGAATAAAAATCGCATTCCCGACAAATTCCACACGATTCATGAGTGATGAGGTATGGGGAATAAGCCTGTTCAGGGCCAGCCCGGCAAAAAATGCCCCGATAATGGCTTCCACACCTGCAAGTTCTGCCAGTAGGGCAGCCAGGTAAATCATCACCAGCACAAAAATATACTGTGAAATCTTATCATCCACTTTTTTAAAGAACCAGCGACCGATAATCGGGAACAGAACCAGGACGATAAGCCCGAAGACAATGAAGGAAACCGAAAGTTTTATCCAGAATTCCGTGCCTACATCTCCCTGTGACATCCCTACAATAACGGCAAGGACCAAAAGTGCTAGGATATCCGTAATCATCGTGCCTCCCACGGTAATATTTACTGCAGAATTTTTTGCGATTCCCAGTTTGCTGACCAGAGGATAGGCAATCAGGGTATGCGAAGAGAACAGGCTGGCAAAAAGTACAGAAGTAAGTACGGAAAACCCGAGAATATAGAAGGCCCCGAGATACCCTAAAACAAAAGGCACGGTAAAAGTATAAATACCGAATGTAAGGCTTTTCCATTTGTTTTTCTTAAAATCCCCCATATCTATTTCCAGTCCGGCCAGGAACATGATATAAAGAAGCCCGGTAGTTCCGGTAACTACAATGCTGCTGTCCCTTGACAGGACATTGAATCCGTTCGGGCCGATGACGGCTCCTGCAATGATAAGCCCTAAAAGGTGCGGAACCTTTATTTTGTTCAGGAGGAGAGGAGCTGCAAGAATAATAATTAAAACCAGCAGAAACTTCAGGACCGGGTCTTCGATGGGAAGACTCAGGTTATGGATGCTCAGTAAGATCATAAGTGTTTATTTTGTATTGCGTACCAGTTCTACAGAAAACTTTGCCATACAGCTGTTGTCAACAGCAATGGTCCGGGTGCCTCTGATCTTGGTTGTTGTGATGTCGTTCAGCAGAATGTTCATTTCCACCTGTTTTTTGGAGGTGGAATCTGTCTTGAAATTCAGTTTTGCTTCATTGTTCTCAAACTTCCCGGAATAGATACGAACCAAGGTATTATTGTTGATGATTTTGGTCATCAGCTGGGTAGAATCGCTGTCAAATTCCCAGGTGTCGGTACGCTGGTCGCCCACAACATAATCGCTGCAGTTGGATTCCGTACAGATTACTTTTCCTGTCCATGACCCGGCAACCGCTGCAGGCCAGCTTACTACGGTTACAGAATCTTTTTTGGTGAAAATACTGTCTCTCATTTTTAAAAGCACCTGATACTCAGATTCCTTGCTGGCAAATAGTTTTTCTTTTTCAAGCAATTGTTTTTCCCTTATCTCAAGATCATTTTCCTTTTTCTTATCATTACAGCTGATTAGACAGACCGAAACCATAAGGATGATAAACACTGTATTTTTTAGCATATTGTAATTTTGGCACAAACAAGATAGGAAAAACTGGGGAAATATGAAACAGAATACCACATTTTGCTGTTTACAATTATTTTAAATACAAGATATATCGCTATTAACACGCAGAATTAAGGCTGGTACATCAGAAACTTAATAAGGGCTGTTTAAATAAGATATTGAACTTTATAAAAAAATAAAAATTAATTCTTAAGGTCCGGTATATTCACATTTCTCAAAAATCTGCATGATTACCCTGGTCTGATGAAGTAATTTACATACAAATGGAAATGTTTCTTTTCCAAATACCTCTGTACTTACGGGATGCTTTGCCTTCTGAACATTTCACGGTTATAATTGATCACAAAGACGCCAAGAATAATCAGGATTGCAGCCAGGATGAATTTACCCGTAATTTCCTCATTCAGGATCAGCCAGCTCAGGAAAATAGAAATAACCGTGTTAACATAAGCCAGTATGGAAACCTGAACCGGAGAGACTTTTGTCAGGGCATAATGGTATGCGAAAAAAGCAGCTACAGAACCGAAAATGGCCAGATAGATCATTGCAGACATACTTTGTAAGCTCCAGTTTTCAAAATTATAATGATCGGTAAGGGTAAAGGCAAACAGAAGCTGTACGATTCCGGCAAAAGCAAACTGGTAAAATAGATTCAGAGAAATATTCTTGCTCTGGATATTCATTTTCTTGGTGAAAATGGTTCCCGAAGCCCAGCCTGCAATAGCAATAAACAGCATAAACACACCCATAGCATATTCCGGGTTTTCAAGATCATCAATCCCGTCCCAGAAGATGAAGAGGATTCCGCTGAAACACAGCAGAACACCGGTTAGTGCTTTGAAACTGAATTTCTGTAGCCCAAGGGCCACGCTGCCCAGAAAAACGATAATGGGCGAACAGGCACTGATGAGCGAAGTAAGGCTGCTGGTAACAGATTCTTCGGCTAACGTGGTCATCCCGTTGGAAACAATCAGCATCAATGTGGAAAAAATAACCTGGTACCCTAAATTTTTCCAGCCGATCCACTGGAACTGCCTGTGGTAAAGAAGGATACAAAGCATGATAACGGCGGCCAGGAACTGCCGGATGCCTGCCACAAACCATGCCGGGATTGTTTCTACGGCAATTCTTATGGACAAAAACGTAGTTCCCCAGACAATGGCAACGGTAAGGATTGCTAAAGTAAGTTTATAATCTTTCAAAATATGATATGTAATTAACAAAGGTAGTCACTTTGAAGTCTCTTAAAGAATTCCTTTCCTGAATTCCTGACAGCAAAACAACTTTTGCGCCTTTTTGCATCGGGCGTATTAATTTTTTATCTTTGGCCATCTAATACAATGGAAGAATGGTAGGAATTATTATGGGAAGTCAGAGTGACTTGCCGGTTATGGAACAGGCTGCAGATTTTCTGAAATCGCTGGGCATTCCTTATGAGCTGACTGTAGTTTCAGCACACAGAACCCCTGAAAGAATGTTTGATTATGCAAAAACCGCAAAAGAACGTGGACTGAAAGTGATTGTTGCCGGCGCAGGAGGGGCGGCACACCTTCCGGGGATGGTAGCGAGCTGTACCACGCTACCGGTAATCGGGGTCCCGATCTTATCAAGCAATTCTATTGACGGATGGGATTCCGTCCTGTCGATTCTTCAGATGCCGGGCGGGATCCCGGTAGCTACGGTAGCCTTGAACGGTGCCCTGAATGCAGGAATCCTGGCGGCTAAAATCATAGGGTCTGCGGACGCATCTGTTGCTGAGAACCTTCAGAAATACCAGGATTCCCTGAAAGACAAAGTATTGGGAACTGTAGATGATATCAAGGAAAAGCATCCGAATCATTTTGATCAGTAAACCTGGGATCAACAATAACTCATGAGCGCCTTACGAAATTCGTGAGGCGCTCATGAGTTAAAGGCTTAAACCGTCAGCCTTAATTTTTATCTTATTTTTTGATAAATTTAAAATGATGCGCTCCGGTAGCGGTATTGATCTGCAGGATATAATTCCCCGAAACCAGGTTCTGGATATTGATCGAATTATTCTGTGTATTGTTTTTTATCACAATTCTTCCGCTCTGGTCAATGATCATAAAGCTTTTCACTTTTAGATTTCTTACATAAATAAAATCGGTTGCAGGGTTCGGGTAAATTCCGGCTGTACTTTCAGCAAGGATTTCAGAAATTCCCAAAGTAGAACGGCATTCAGCATCATAAGTATCTCCGGAAATGGTCCAGTTTTTTGCGGAAACCAGATAATTTCTTGCCGTTACTGCGGCAGGATGGGAGTAGGTAAGAGGAGAAACAGGTGAAATATTGATATTGCCCGGAGTGGAAGGATTTATGCTCCAGCCTTGCAGCGTATCATCATAGTTCTGGCAGCTCAGCGCAGTATTCTGTAGCATTCCTCCTGACATCTGCAGAGAGCCCAGGTTCCACGATCCCAGATTCTGATTGAATTTTAATGCTCCGGTAAACATGTTGCCCATACCGGTGACAAGGCTGACATTCCAATTGCCTATATTCTGGTTGAAATTAACGGCATTGCTGAACATGCTCTGCATAGCAGTTACTTTTCCGGTATTCCAGCCGGATATGTCCTGATCAAATGCAGAGGCACCGTTGAACATATACTGCATATATACCACTTCGCCCACATTCCAGTTCCCGATAGCTTTATTAAAGCTTGATGCATTGGCAAACATGCCTTCCATATTTGTTACATTACCTGTATTCCAACTGCCGATGTCCTGGTTAAAAGCGGTTGCATTACTGAACATCCGGTTCATTTCAATAACTTTAGAAGTATTCCAGTTCCCGATAGGCTGATTAAATTTTACCGCATTTGAAAACATAAATTCACAATCAAGGTTTTTAGACAGATCCCAGTTTCCGATGGGCTGATTGAATTCACGGGCATTATTGAATGTGGCGGTCATGGTTTCTACTTTTGAAGTATTCCAGTTTCCGATAGGCTGATTAAATATTTTTGCCATAAGAAAGAGTGCCCCCATGTTAATTACATTTGAAGTATTCCAGTCTCCTATGGGCTGATTAAAAAGGAAACATCCCTGGAATGTACTCTGAAGATTGGTCACTGAAGACACATTCCAGTTGTTGATGGTGGGATTTCCGATAAGGTTCGAGCAGTTCGTAAACATAAATGACAAGTCGGTTACCGCCGACAGCCGTGGAATATCAGTTGCAGTGACATCCATCAGCATGCATCCCTGGAATGCCTGCCTCATTGTGGTCCAGTTGATCTGTCCCCATTGCTCTAACGTCAGGATTTTATGAATATCTCCAATTATACCGTTTCCGTTTGAGAAAAGATCCCAGTCTGTAAACCTTATTCTTTGGAACAGTCCGTTTCCGTTGCTTATTTTTACCCTGTACGTGGCATTTGCAGGATCAGGATTTAAAGAAGCCCCGAAATCAACCAAAGTATGATAAGCTGACGTTACATTGGTCAGTACGCCGGTGTGGGAAGGATATCCTATTTCTTCCCAAGCGATTGTATAGTCTGTTCCCTGAGCAGGGAGCCAGATCTGGGTATTGGTGGAATTTACAGTGATACCCTGATAAGACTGGGTCTGCAGGTTACCGGGTTTCCAGGTGGTGATAAACTCATTCTGGGCATATGCCATATGGATAGCAAAAAGAAGTACGAAAGTGGTTAGTAGTTTTTTATACATGTTGAATATTTTGTGAAATTATAAAACAAAAAGATAAAAATACTCAAAATGATGGTAAATTCCTATAAAAAAGCTGTAATTAACATGAATATATTAAAATTATTTCAAAAAAACTCTCCGGGATGGGAGAGTTCTTATTTTATTCCTGGTTCATCATATTGTCCCGGGTATTTTTCTGGACGGCAATGGCTCCGAAGAGTGCCAGTAAAAAAGCAAATCCGTAAAAGCCTTTTTCACTCGGGAGGATGGTGGCATTCCATAACCCGATAGCCAGCAAAACAATGGATGACAGGGTGGCAAACCAGCAGATCCCGTAATAGATATCCGTTACCTTAATGTTTTCCAGCCGGTCCCGGACAGCTTTCTGAAGAGAAACTACAGCAAACATGCCATATAGAAGAACGGTAAAATAATACCCTTTTTCGTTAAGCTGCATTTCTGCTCTGGCGAGGCCCACGATAAAACCGATCATCCCTGCTGCCAGCGCAACCCAGGATGCGGCAATAAATGCATTTGATACATTCTGCTTTTTCATTGATTATAATGTTTTTGTTAAAGGCATCAAATATATCATTTTTTATTTGATTGCCTGTCACAACTGAAATGCGGATATTTTATTGTGCAGGGGCAGCCGGTGCCGGTACGTGAGCCGTATATGTAATGGATCCTCTTTTGAACAGAGAACAAGAGGTTTCCGGGAGCTGTTGAAGTAATCTGCCTGACAGCTAATGAAGCAATACCCTTCAGATGATAAAAAAGACGTACAGTTTCTTAGCCCGGATAGCAGCGGTTACCCCGCAATGGAAGGGATAAGCCTGGCATGAGGCGTATGAGCGGATAGCCGGAACAAGCTCCTGAAAATAAAAAAAACTCCCCGGAAAAAACCGGAGAGCCTATATTTGTTTTTGCTAACTGCTAACTGCTATTAGTATCTGTAGTATTCAGGTTTGAACGGGCCTTTTACATCTACGCCGATGTACTCCGCCTGTTCCGGAGAAAGGGTTTCCAGCTCAATGCTTAATTTTTTAAGGTGAAGGGCAGCTACTTTCTCATCCAGATGCTTAGGAAGCATATATACTTCGTTTCCGTATGCTTCAGCGTTGTTCCAAAGCTCAATCTGCGCCAAGGTCTGGTTAGAGAATGAGTTGGACATTACGAAACTCGGGTGGCCGGTTGCACAGCCTAAGTTTACCAGTCTTCCTTCTGCAAGGATGATCACTTCTTTACCTTCTTCCAAAGTATAGATATCAACTTGTGGCTTGACCTCAGATTTGGTATGGCCGTAATTTTCGTTTAACCATGCCATATCGATTTCATTGTCGAAGTGGCCGATGTTACACACGATGGCTTTATCTTTTAATTTTAAGAAATGCTCTTTTCTTACAATGTTGAAGTTCCCGGTAGTTGTGATTACGATATCTGCATTATCCACTACGGTATCCAGTCTTTTCACTTCATAACCGTCCATGGCAGCCTGAAGTGCACAGATCGGGTCGATTTCAGTTACGGTAACAATAGAACCGGCTCCTCTGAATGAAGCTGCCGTTCCTTTACCCACGTCTCCGTATCCGCAAACCACCACTCTTTTACCTGCTAACATGATGTCTGTAGCTCTTCTTACCGCATCTACTGCAGATTCCTTACATCCGTATTTATTGTCGAATTTGGATTTGGTCACGGAATCATTTACGTTGATGGCCGGCATTACCAAAGTTCCGTTCTTCATTCTTTCGTACAGCCTGTGGACTCCGGTTGTGGTTTCTTCAGAAAGCCCTTTGATGTCTTTTGTGAATTCAGGGTATTTGTCAAAAACCATATTGGTTAAGTCTCCGCCGTCATCTAAGATCATGTTCAGCGGTTTTCTGTCTTCCCCAAAGAACAGCGTCTGCTCAATACACCAGTCGAAATCCTCTTCATTAAGGCCTTTCCATGCATATACCGGGATTCCTGCCGCTGCAATTGCTGCCGCTGCATGGTCCTGGGTAGAGAAAATATTACAGGAAGACCAGGTAACGTCAGCACCCAGAGCCACTAAGGTCTCAATAAGCACAGCAGTCTGGATCGTCATGTGAAGGCATCCTGCAATTCTTGCCCCTTTCAACGGCTGGGATGGCCCGTATTCTTCACGGATTGCCATTAAGCCCGGCATTTCTGCTTCTGCAAGGGTGATTTCTTTTCTTCCCCATTCTGCCAGGGAAATATCCTTAACTTTATAAGGAAGGTATTGTGTCGTAGTACTCATATGAATGAATATGTTTTTTTCTGTTTGTAAAGTGCAAAATTACAACTAATAATTTATATATAAAAACAGCAGTTTCAGTTCCGGTATATCGGTCTGATAGATGGAAGGAATGATTTATAAAGCCTGTATATTACAGTCCGGGCTTAATTCGGCATCAGATATTACATTTCTTTTTATTAATTTTATCACCTAAAATAATCCCATGCCTCTTTACCGTGATTTTTCTGATGACAATGCCACCATCCTTATATGGAAGTATGATGAAACGGAAGAACTGGATATCCATCAGCTTTTAGAACCTGAAAATGCCGGAAAAGTAAAAGACTATCATCCGAAAAAGCTCCTGGAGGTTTTAATGGTGCGCAAACTGCTGA
This sequence comes from Chryseobacterium sp. JJR-5R, assembly GCF_034047335.1. NCBI lineage: Bacteria > Pseudomonadati > Bacteroidota > Flavobacteriia > Flavobacteriales > Weeksellaceae > Chryseobacterium > Chryseobacterium sp. JJR-5R. The sequence goes on along the minus strand of NZ_CP139137.1, from coordinate 3,041,861 downwards.
AAGGATTAAAGCCGGAGTCAAAAATTTTATATAAAGAGCGCGAGCCATTCCTTTCCCCGAAGAATGCGGAAATTTCCATTACCCATTCTTTTCCGTTTGCTGCTATTGCTGTCTCCAGAAATAAAATCGGGATCGATATTGAAAAATTCAATCCTAAAATCTTAAGGGTGATTGATAAGTTCACACATGAACATGAAAGAGGCTTTATCCCTCCTGACAATGAAGTGACATATTATACCATTATCTGGAGTGTGAAGGAAAGCATGTATAAAATCCACCATTCCAAGCACTGGTCCCTGAAAAAGCATTATGAAGTAAGGCCTTTTGAGCTTAAGCACCTCCGTCACATCAAATGCAGGGTGCATGACGACCGGATCTCCGATGAATTAAAGGCAAGGGTGGAATTTTTTGATGACTTCTGCTTTACGATTGTTGAGGAGCAGGCTCCAGGCCTTCTTTAAGCTCCGATTGTGACTCGCTTTTGTATTTTTCAATTACTTTTCTCTGTTCTTTGGCTACGTCATAGATCAGTTCCAGGACATCATGGATGTTTTTCAGTTCGGTAACATGGGAAATCTTGTCCGGATCCCGAAGGTCATAGCTCTCATTTTCAATCAGCTCTGTCCTTCTTTTTAGGATCAGGTCATCAAGGGAGGAATCTTCCGGCTCAATGCGGCTTTCCATATTCAGTACCTCCGTGATCTTATCGCCGTTTAAAAGGTTGGCCACTTTCTGCATTTCCGCCTCGATTTTCCGGCTCCAGCCTTCAGCATCAATCTCAGGATATTTTTCGTTATCTTTTACATATTGGGATAAAGATGCGGTATAGGCCGTGATCAGGTGTGAAGTGGCCACGAACTGATGGACCACCTCCAGTTTTTTCTGCTGGTTTTTAGGTTCGGAAATCATTCTCTGAAAGTTATCCGAAAGATTGGCCAGAGAAATAATGGCGTTTTTACGCTTTACCTTATAATCTTCCAGGTCAAAGCCTGTTTCCAGGAATTTGGAAATCACGCTCTGGAAATACAGCAAGTTAGATCCGGCAGATTTCTTCATCAGGTCCAGGTTCTGGGTGTGTTCCCATACCGGCAGCACTACATAGGCAACCAGTGAGGTAATGGCTGCGGCAATCACCGTATCCACAATCCGGTCCCTGAAAATGATATTCACATTGCCCGGGCTTAAAAAATTGAAGCTTAGGAATACATAGATGGTCATGAACAGAACTGCCCAGAAATATTTTCCCTTCAGAAAGCTGAAGCACATAATCATGCTCAGCAGAAGAATGCTGAACAACACTTCATTCACCTGGATGAAATGAAGGATGCCATAGGCAATTACAGCACCCGCAATGGTTCCGTACAGCCTCAGCAGGTTCCTTTTCTTGGTAATGGAGTAGGCCGGCTTCAGGATAGCCACGATCGTAATCAAAATCCAGTACGTATGCCCGATTCCCAGAATCTGGAACAGGGAAAACAGGTATCCTATCAGCAGGGCAATGGTAACCCTCAAAGCATGCCTGAAATGGGAGGAAGAGAAGGAAATATTATTCTTTAAAACCCTGATGTTCAGTTTTTCCTCATTCGGCATAAATTTTTTCAGGTCAAGGCCGGTGGAAAGGCTTTTGGCCAGTTTCACGTTCTGCGAGAATACCTTATAGATTTCGTTGATCTCTTTTGTGATCTCGTTGATACGCATCAGGATCTGGCGCAGGACCATGAAGTTCTCAAAATTATCAGGGGAAATGCGTTTGTTCCTGAGCTCAAAATAATGGTGGTTGAGGCTCCTCAGCTCGGTTTCGAGGTCAAAGGTAGGCCTTGCCCTGGTCCCGATCTGCAGGGAAATGCCGATGTTGGTAATTTCTTCGGCCAAAAGGTTCAGATAGTCATGCACCGTTACAAGGATTGTGGTGTCCCCGAAACTCTGCTGTAATTTCTGATAGTTGCTTTCCGAGGTCATCAGTTTTTCATGAAGGTCCATGGAATTCAGGAACATCAGCATCAGCAGACGGCTGGTGGTGGTTGATTCATTAACAATCGTCCTCGTTTTGAACACGGTTTCACGGGTTTCTTCCTGGAGATTCTTTATTTCGATCTGTTTGGCGATCACCTGGGTGGTCAGCTTATCGAAATCAGGGTTTTTCTGGTAATGATTAGCCTTTATTTTTAAAAATTCCGCCAGCTGGAGATAATTTTCCCCGATCATCTGACCGGCCAGTTTATAAGGCTGGATGGTGGTAACCACCAGGAATATAAGCAGGAACCAGGTACATCCGGAAGCAAAGATCAGCAGGCTTTTGAATATATTGGCACCTGTAAGGTGGCCGTCAATAAAGATCGCCAGCACCACCAGGGACAGGGACCCAACTGCGGCAAGCCTCTGTCCGTACACGCCGATCAGGGAAAAAAACATCCCGAAAACGATGATCTCGGCAAAAACAAGGATCTTAACATGCATCACCAAGCTGGCAATCATCGCTACAAAGACAAAGCAGATGATGGCAAAGGCCAGGGCATTTCTCCTCCGGATAAAAGGGCCCGGCTGATCGGTCAACGCCACGAAACTGGTCCCGAGCGGGAAAAGGAAATATTCTTTCAGGATCCCGAAGTGGGCAAGAACAAGACACGGCAGAACGGTAGCCAAGGTAATCCTGATGGCAGAATACACGTACTGGCTGGTTACAAATTTTTTAAGCTCTGCAGAATAGTTCATCGTACAAAAATAATTATTGAAAAATGAAAATACCGTATCTATTTTTAAATAATTTATAAATATATTATACTGGAAGATCAATTGCTTTTTATACCGGGGTTAGGTAATCAGCCCGAATCCGGAATAAAGATTGAAATAATCGAAGTCATATAAAGGTTTATTAATAAGCAAAGCCTGGGAAATACCTGTATTCCAGTTCCAACAATCTTTTTTCTGCAGATAACTACAGGGAATAAAGTCTTATCTTATCTTATTTTATTTTTTGAAGCTGTTTCCCGCTATCCATTGCAATCTTTTGTCCTGCGGGCAAAAGGATTTTCATTACTATCGGGGCTAGGATGATGGTGATGGTTCAACAGCAGGTTAATAAAACTGCAATACCGATTTGAGGGCATGTAAAGGCCTAACATTTAATCAGCGGCGGCACATACTAATACAAGACACTCAGGGTATGGAAACAAAAAAGTCCCGTACAACGGGACTTTTTAACAGTAACTGATAAAACGTTACCTTATCATTTTAATTAAAGCCGGTTACTGAACGCTCACGGCTGAAAGCTTTTAATAATCTACATTGGAAGTTTCATCACCGATGTTCCAGGTAAGCCCGAAACGAAGCGTGTTATCCAAAGCGGTATTGATTTTGGACATGTTGATCAAATAGGAAATATCAAGTCCGAATGAACGGTATTTCAATCCGATACCGGCCGTTGCAAACTGTCTTGCTCCCTGCTCCTCGCTTTCATGGAAATAACCGCCCCTCACGGCAAATGCATTGTCATAAGAATATTCCAGGGCTCCGCTGTACATGATTGAGTTCGGGTTTTTGAATGATTTTCCGATCCCGGCGATAGGGCCTACGTTCGGGATTGCATAGATCGGCTGTCTCGTATTCGGGTCATTCCCGATAAATTCAGATCCCGGAACCAGGATTTTAGAGCCTTCAACGCTTAAACCGACGCGGTTCATGTCATCAAGGTACATATCATAACCTACCCCTAATCTGGCCATTGTCGGAAGATAAGATCTTGATTCTTCATTTCCTGTATAATCCAGCTTGGGACCCACGTTCTGAATGGCAAAACCGGCGTTCAGCTTACCTTCCATGCTTCCGAGACCGGAAAACCTGGGTGAAGTATAGTATCCGGAAACATCTACCGCGAAGGAGTTGGCAGGCTTGAGCGTTGTATCTGTATTGAACCCTCCGGCTAAATCTGAACGGATGAATCTGCCGGTAACAGCTGCGGAGAAAGAATCTGAAAGCTTAAGTCCGTAAGCAACGTCGATCGAGAATTCATTTGGCTTTGAAGTACCCATGGAAGTTACTTCGTTTCCTACTAACTGCGTTAGGTCCACTTCCCCCATATTAAAATAATAGATACTCGCGGAAATAGTGGATCTTTCTTCCTGCCCTAAGAATTTATGGAACGCCCCGTATAATAAAAATACATCATTGGTAAGTTTCCCCATGTACGGCGTGTAGTTTAATCCCACGGAAGAACTTGTTCTGCTGAAAGGATATTTCGCAGCATTCCAGAATTGTGAAAAAGCATCAGGAGAGGTAACGACACCCTGGTCTCCCATACCTCCGGCTCTGGCATCCGGTGCGATTCTTAAGAAAGGAGCTCCGGTTAATACCGGTCTTACAAGGCCTAAATCTTGTGAATAGCCTAAAAAACCAGCACCTAACCCAATCCCTAAAAGCAGTTTAGTAGTTAAATTCATATGTTGTCTTTTATATATTATCAGTTTTTTATTGATATTATTATTGTTATGATCTTAAATTATTTCAAAAGTACCATTTTTTCTACAGCTGTAGCACTTCCTTTGCATTTTTCTTGATTCTGACTTTTTGCAAATATCTTAAAAATATACGTACCTTTTGCAACAGTAGCCCCAAAATCATCTCTTCCGTCCCATTCTATAGCCTGGCGCGGCGTCCTGAAGCCCTGCAGGAACGGTTCTGCCACCACCGGCTGGGATAAAGTTCTTACCAGTTTCCCTGTTATCGTATAAATCTGGACATTCACATCAAGGATATCATCACAGTTATGTTCAAAATGAATATACGTTTTGTTGGTGAAAGGGTTGGGCCAGTTCAGCGGTCTGTTGATGACCAGGTGCTGATCGGCTTCGTCCTTAACCTCAAAGTTTAACGTTGCAGTTGTTGAATTATTGTTTATATCCCAAACTTTAAACGTCAACTGGTGCTGTCCCACCGCCAGATTCCTGAAAGGGTAGGTTACATTACCCTTCTGATAATCTGCCAGGCTGGGGCTCAGACATCCGTTTCCTTCCCCTGATGCATAGAAATCATTCAGCACAACGGTATTGATAATTTGGCCGTCCAAATATACTGTAATATCATGACCGATACCAGACCCTGTGGAATTAATTCCTGTATCATCCGTAACACAGGCAAGCAGTGTTGGGTTCTGGTCTGTAATACCGCCTTCCGCAAAGTTGGTGTTGTTCATGTATAATTTTACTTTCGGCGGCTCATTGTCATTGATCCCGTTCGGGTTGATGTCACCTACCTGTACTGCCTGGTTATTGAAGACGTCTGCCGCCTTGTTATCCGCATATCCCAATATTCTTCCTTCTCCTACGGCATAATTGATGTCCTTCGGAACGTAGAATTCTACGGTAAATACCCCATTGACCGCAGTTCCCGATGCTTTTACAATGGCACTTCCTTCTTCCGTATACTGAAGGACCGGCGTAAGGCCCCCGTCATTATTCAGGGTGTTCTTATTTAATCTTTTATCAAAGATGTTGATGACAACCCTTCCGTTAAAACTGGTATTAACCGTTCCGTTCGGATTGTTGATGTGGCCTTTAACCTTTACAAAATCCAAACCTCTGATCAGTCCCGGAACCGGCGTTTCAATATTGTCAATGACCAGTAATCTTTTAGGCCTGCTCAGCTTCATTGCAGGATCGCCGAGGAAATTTACCTTTAAATGTTCTGATGAGGCGCCTCTCTGTTTCTTTGCATTCAGGTGGGCGTACCCCAATGTTTCAAAATCGTCATTGGTCAGCTTAAAAATATTCTGGGTGTAGAGGTTGGTAAAATCAATCCCGTATCCTACGTCAATGGCACGGCTCGAGGTAATCATGGTTGTAGGGCCTCCCTGTTTCAGCTTGATAAACTGTTCCCCTGCCGAAGAGGTATCCGGCTCGTCCCAAAGGGTAAATTCACAGGTGATGGTGGATACAAACGGAAACCTGCTGTATACATTAGAGAAGTTGTTGGCATTCTGAACTTCAGATAAAGTTAACACCCTTTCCTGTGCCCAGCCGTTGATCCCTCCGTGCCCGAAGTAGAAGATGTAAAGGCTGTTGCCGATATCATTGGAGATGGCCTGGTTAACCTGCGGGAATCGCTGTCCGCCTGCAGTACTCTGGGCCGCAAAAGCATCAAGATACAGTTTTCTGACGTTGTATTCTTTAAGGTTCTGGTTGTTCTGCTCAAAAACCGTAACCAGAGAATTATTCATAATCGTATGGAACGGCGTACCGGTGTCATTATCATCATCCACTACAAAATCCAGTTTCATTTTCCATTCCCCGAAAGGGGTCGACTGCCCGGCCAGGCTGTTGTAATACGCCAGGGTTTTATCAATCATATTGGCGGCTTCCGTCACATTGCCGGCAGGAAGTCTTCCTACCGGAAGATCAGGCAGGTTAGATTCTATAGACTGGTTGGTCTGTGGTTTTGTCATCACAATATAGTCATCTGTAACAAAAGACCTCACCACATCCATGGAGTTTTCACTCTGGTAGCTGGTTACTACATTTGAATTATTGGCGATCCTGTTTTTAAAATCGTAGGAAGTATCGCCTAAGATAAATACATATTTTAAAGTACCGGTCGGCGTGTTCAGTTTCGTAACAAAATCCCTTATGGCCGTAAGGTCTCTGCTCCCGCTTCCGAATTCATTATAGATCTTATCCGTATCTATAATCTGTACGTTATAATTGTTTTTCGTCTGATGGTAACTGGCCAGCCGCTGTGCCTGCCCCATCATTTCAGGAACCGTAATGATCAGGTAATCCACATTCTGTAATGCAGAAAGATTCTGGTTGTTGATTCTTCCCATAAACTGCGGACTGAAAGCTGCATCAGCCCTGAAAGCCACAAATTCATTATTGAAACTTGTATTGGCCGCTGTATAGGCAAAGTTAAACGCAGTGTTTCCGGCTGCTTTATTTACCCTTCTGTTGGCATTGGTGATGTCTGTAACATCCCAGATCTGTTCTGCAGAAGAAGCGTTGGATACACTGAACCCGTAGGTGGTATTGCTTCCGCTTATCAGTGAAAAATCCCTGAAGCTCATCTGTGTCCCGTTGAAAGTCAGGTTGTCTTTATACTGCACTTCAAAATAATCCGGATAGAAAGTCCCGTTGGGATTTACGGAAATATCAGGCTTGATGTTAAATGTGAGCTGGGTTCCGCTTATTCCTGTAACCGTACCGGAATACCTTGCAGGATAAAACTCATAGGTGGAACCCTGATCAGGCTGGGGAACAATCTGTGTGGCCGAATTCTGATTATTGATATTGAAAGTAATGGTATTCTTCTGGGATTTATAGCCGATTACCTGGCCTCTGTACCGGATCACGTCGCCGCCCTGAATTGGGGTAGCCGTCGTGAAGGTAACCGTTTTATCAGTGATAAAAGGGGTGTCCTCAACCCAGGTTCTTCCTACCTTCATCAGGTTTTTCTGGTCATTGTTGATAAACTGGTAATTGTCATATCTCGTGATCAGCGGCGTAGAAGGTAAATTTACATCCACAGGCAGAACCCTTTTGCCGGGGCCTTTATCAAAATTGATATAGTAATATGAATAATCTTCGTATATATTTTTTACGTGCTCAGTGGTATCATTCCGGGTATCCGTTCTCTTAAAACCGTTCCCGTTCGAATTATTATAAAGATTATAGCCGTTCGGCCCCTGGGCATAAAACAGGGCATAGTCATTATCATTCCACACGCCGTCGTCTTCTCCTACCACCTGAATGGCATTTTCCTGAAGCGCGCTGTATTTGGTATCCTGGTTATGTTCAGGAAGCATGATGCCTCCGTTTCCGTAAATTCTGAAATTTTTAGGATTTACGGAAGAAGGGTTAATACCGTTATCCTGCAGAAACTGTCGGGTAATCCTGAAAATCCCGGATTTGTCTACCCTTATTTTATAGAAGTTCCCGGTTGAAAGGGGGTTGTTAGTGGTGCCTATCTTTAAAGTGCTGCCCGTATTGATCGGGAGATTGGTATCTGAAATTTCAAAAGAAGACAATCTCTGAACCTGTCCCTTTACTTTTTTGAACAGGGATACATTGATGCTTGCATAACTTTCCCCTTCAAGGTAATAATATACTGCATCTTTAACCTCATATTCAGGAAGAAGGTCTTTGCTCATGCTGAACAGATCTCGTGGCGAAACATTTTCCCATACCGGATTAGAAACTTTTACCTGCTTTTCCCCGATCTGTTGTTTGGTTGTTATAAAAATGTTATTTTGGCTGAATGAAAATCCTTCATTTTTGAAATTAGGAAGATTCAATTTCGTGTCGCCGTAGTCCCGGATTTTGGAGCCATCCCAGTCAATGGTGATTCTTTGAGCCCAGAGTGTTGATACAAAGCTTATTAGGAATAAAATCGAGATTTTTTGTTTCATACTGATGATTGAAATTTCTGAATTACAAAATAAATGAAAATTTATAATTAAATTGTGATACAATAAAATTAATTTGTTAACGTTTTTCAAAAAAATCAAATGTTTACTTGATTTATTGAATAATTTATTTTTTCTTTGTACTTTGAAAATATTTATATCGACTATGAAAAAACTAAAGTTGTTTTCATTAATAGCATTAAGTTCTACACTTGCATTAACCAGTTGCGGAGGATCTAACAATGGTGGCGGAACTAAAAAGTTTGTCAGCAAAACAGGTTGGAAACCAAACGAAAAACAAGGTTGGTTTTTTGCAGGAAAGCAACAAAAGCAGAAAGGGTGGCCGGGAATGGTATATGTAGAAGGTGGAACTTTTACGATGGGATTAGTGAAAGATGATGTTATGCACGATTGGAATAACTCGCCACGCAGAATGCAGGTAAGTTCTTTCTTTATCGGGGAAACTGAAATTACTAACTACGAATACCGCGAATACCTGACATGGTTGAAGTATGTATTCCCTCCAAGCGATCCGAGCTTTAAGGAAATTTATAACGGCGCACTGCCGGATACCTTATTGTGGGACAACAAACTATCCAGAAATGATTACAACGAGACGTATTTCCGTTCTCCGGAGTTTGATTATTATCCTGTAGTAGGGGTATCATGGACTCAGGCTAACAGATACTGCGAATGGCTGTCAGACAGAGCTAATGAGAAAGCTTTAATGCAGGCGGGTATCATTGCCAAAGATTTATACATCAACGAATCCAACAACCAGGGCGGAACAGCATTCAATATGGATAAATTCAAATCGAATGATCCTGAGATGCAGGGCTACATCAATGAGAAAAGAATGCAGCAGAAGTCCGGTATGAAAACAACCAACCAGAGACTTTTGTCTGCCAACAGGGCTCCGGGTTCTGCAATGGTTCAGAAATTCAGGCTTCCTACCGAAGTAGAATGGGAATATGCAGCTCTAGGCCTTGCCAAAAACAGAGAATATAACAGATACCTAGGCAAAGAACCTCAGATTGAACAGTTGAGAGGTACCAAAGGAAGAAACCGAGGAATGTTCCTTGAAAACTTCAAAATGGGAGCCGGTGACTATTCCGGGATCGCAGGATGGAAAAATGACGGAGCAGCACAAACTTCAGACGTAAGACAGTTCCCTTCCAACGATTTAGGAATTTACGGAATGTACGGAAACGTTTCAGAATGGACGGCGGACGTATACAGACCGATCATTGATGATGATTTCAGTGATTTTAATTACTACAGAGGAAATATGCCTCAGGCTGTTGTAAGAAACGGGGACGGAACTTACAAGATGGTAGACGAGAGCAGCATTAAATATGATACGCTGGCAGACGGAAGGCTGGTTTACAGAAACCTGCCGGGTCAGTTTGAAAGAGAAACCATTGCAGATTACAGAAACTACAGAGACGGAGACAGAATGTCTTCTCTGGATTACAGAAGTGCATCTGATTCCGCTAATTCATACGATATGTACAATGCACCTAAATCAAGGTTTATTGTAGATGCAGGCGGAAAAGTAATCTTGCAGAAAGACAGAAAAGAAAGAACATCTGAAATTACCAATGATATCAGGGTTGTAAAAGGCGGTTCTTGGCAGGATACGGCATATTGGCTGGATCCGGGACAAAGAAGATACAAGAGCCAGGACAGAGCTTACGGATGGATTGGATTCCGTGTAGCCCAGGATGCCAGAGCAAACGATAAGAATAGAACAAGAAGATAAATAATATTATCAAAATAATTTTCAAAAACCTTCCGGAATTCTGGAAGGTTTTTTTATTTTTGACCCATGAATACAGAACAGTTTTACCCTTTGTTTTTACAATCCGGAAACATAACGATAGACAGCAGGAAAATTGAAAAAAACGATATCTTTTTTGCCTTTTCAGGCGATAATTTCAATGCTGCTGCGTTTGCGGATGAAGCTATATCCAAAGGGGCCCTGGCTGTAATTGTAGAGCATCAGGATTTTGAAAATACGGCTGAAAATATCTTCTATGTCCGGTCCACCTTGGAGTTTCTTCAGGAACTTGCGGTTTATCACAGAAAGCAGCTTCAGATTCCTGTGATCGGGCTTACCGGAAGCAACGGAAAAACCACAACCAAAGAATTGATTCATGCAGTTTTGTCTGAAAAATTCAGTGTCCAGTATACCTCAGGAAATCTGAATAACCATATCGGGGTTCCCCTGACCATTCTTTCCATCAGGTCCGGACATGAGATGGCCGTTATTGAAATGGGAGCCAACCATCAGAGGGAAATTGAACTGCTCTGTTCCATTTCACAGCCGGATTTCGGGTACATTACCAATTTCGGGAAAGCACACCTGGAAGGCTTCGGCGGATTTGAAGGGGTTATAAAGGGGAAATCCGAACTGTATGACTATCTCATTAGCCACCAGCGGACCATTGTTGTCAATGAAAATGACCCGGTGCAGGCAGAAAAAACAAAAGGCTATTCCCCGACGGTTACTTTCGGGAAAGACACTTCGGATTACCGGTTTGAACTGGTTTCGGAGGATCATTTTGTAGGGCTGGAATATCAGGATATAAAAGCCGTATCAAAGCTGACCGGCGAATACAACTTTACCAATCTCTGTGCAGCAGCAAGCCTGGGCCTCCACTTCGGAATTGATTTTGAAAACATTAAAAAAGCCATTGAACACTATACGCCAACCAATATGCGCTCCCAGGTGGTGAAAAAAGAAGGGCGTACCTTGGTATTGGATACTTATAATGCCAATCCCAGTTCAATGATTGCTTCACTGGATAACTTTATCACTTTCGAAGGCTCAAAAACCATTATTATCGGTGATATGCTTGAGCTTGGGGAAGAAAGCGGAAAAGAGCACGAGAACATTCTTAATTATGCCAGAGGGCTCGGTTTTAACCAGATTATTACGGTCGGAAAAAACTTCAGGCAGACCAATTCATCAGCAACCGCTTTTGAAAGTACAGCGGAGCTGACAGAATACCTGAAGCTGAATGGCATCCGTTCTGAAAATATTTTATTGAAAGGTTCCAGAGGGATTGCTTTGGAAAAATCAATCGATTTTATTTAGTTTTCCGGGTATCCCAGAATTCTTTGATGATCAGTTTGATGTTTTTAAACGTGCTTGGAAATACTTCATCTTCAATCTGAGCAGTGTTTTTCCAGGCCACTTCGGTAATCCCTTCTTCAGTCTGCGGTTTTGAAGTATCCTCGCCGCTGAAATTCATTTCAAACCAGTGCGTGCATTTCAGGACTTTGTCACCGTTTCTTTCTACATAAATGTGAAAAGTAGTATTGATGAACCGGACCAGTTCCACATCACGGAGCCCTGTCTCTTCCTCAATTTCCCTCACGGCAGATTCTTCGCGGGATTCGCCTTTTTCCATTTTGCCTTTCGGAAGGTCCCATTTCCCCAGTCTCTTGATGAAAAGCGTTTCACCGTCAGGGTTGTTCACCACGCCGCCGGCAGCTTCGATAATCCTGAAAAGGCTCCGGAACTCTGCCCAGATCCCGTCAATGTCCTCTCCGAATACATTTAATTCTTTTACAGATGTATTTTCAAGCAGGTCCAGCGCAATCTCTAAAGTCATGGCGTTTTCATATCCAATCGTCTTTTCGAGATTTTCAGACTGCTTAGACAGTAATAATTTTTTTTCGTTCACAAAAACTTTATACATTTGTAATAATTAAGAATTTAAATACAAAAATAAAAAATGAATTTAGAAGGACGAAAGATTATTGTCAATAAATCATCTAAAGAATTGGTAGAACTCCTGAAATCCCCGGAAAACTATAAAAATTTCATGCCGGACGGTCTTCAGAAGTTTGAAACAAGAGAAGACGGATTTAAATTCGGATTACAGGGAATGCCGGAAATTGCTTTAAAAATAGATGAGGTCACTGATGAAAAGGCCGTTTTGACATCAGCAAGTTCAAGCCTTGACTTTTCATTGACGGCCACAATAAAGCCGCTTAGCGAAAACCAGACGGAAGTACAGATGCTTTTTGAAGGGAAGTTCAATCCGTTTATCAAAATGATGGTGGAAAAGCCGCTCCAGAACTTTATCAATACCTTAACGGATAAGATCGAAGCTTATAAATAATACCGCAAACCTTCAGCACTGAAGGTTTTTTTTATGCAGTAACGCCTGAGCTGTGGTCATGCAGGCTTCCGGTTGCAGAAGAAAGCACATTGATTTCACTATTCAGCTTTAAAACACCCATCAAAGCAAATATCAGGGCTTCTTTATACTCAATGATCTGTGTTCCGGGAATAATAATTTCAGTGGCTGTCCGGGATCTTATTTTTTCAATTAAATAACGGTTGTAGGTTCCGCCCCCGGTAAATAATACGTCTTTCAGCCTGTACCTGTTAAAAACATCTGCAATCTGTACGGCAGCATGTTCCGTAAAAGTGGCCAGTGCATCAGGTATTTCAATGTTTTCCAGTAAAGGGAAAATATGTTCATTGCACCATTCAATACCTAAGGATTTGGGATGAGGCTGCCGGTAGAAAGGAAGGGCATTCAATTGCGTTAATAATTTTTTGTCAATATTTCCGGATCTGGCCAGGTCACCGTTTTCATCGAAACTTTTACCCAGAGCCTTTGCCAGCAGGTTCAGTACAATATTCACCGGAGCAATATCAAAAGCAATCCTCTGATCATTGATATTTAAAGAAATATTGGAAAACCCGCCGAGATTCAGGCAGGCATCATACCGGGAGAACAGCAGCTGGTCGCCAATCGGCACCAACGGCGCGCCGTTTCCGCCCATCAGCACATCCTGGCTTCTGAAATCATAGATAACAGGCAGGCCGGTTTCTAATTTAACGGCTCTTCCGTCGCCGATCTGTAAGGTGAATTTTCTTTTCGGCTGGTGAAAAACGGTATGGCCGTGTGAAGCAATAAGATCTATGTGCCGGATCCGGTATTTTTTAATAAAGGTATTTACTGCCTGCCCCAGATAGAAGCCATATTCCGAATGCAGCTCCAAAAGCTGTTCCGCCGAAAGATGGATGGAACCTCTCAGCTTTTTTTCCCACTCAGCAGGATAGGGAAGGGTTTCGGCTTTTATAATCTCGAAATTCCATGACGCACCTTCTTTCCCAAACCTGGCAAAGCAGATATCCAGACCGTCTAAACTTGTTCCGGACATCAGCCCGATTGCATGGAAGGTCATAAACAGAATTATTTCTTGTTTTCAGATAATTTGTTGGTGGTGAAGTCTCCGGAATTCTGGTAGAACACATACTCCGAGAAATCGTCTTTTGCCGTCATTCCGTGGGCACCGATCAGCGTGGAGCCGTCTTCCATGGTTACATAAACCGTATCTTTGGTGTAGATCCGTTTTTTACGCTGGTCCCAGAAAACGCTCTGCATGGCAAACCGCTGGTTTTCATTCGTAGTAATCCGCACATTGCCGCGGGCTTCGTAAAATTGCTTGTAATCGTAAAACTTTGCATATTTCGCTTTGATGGTTCCGGGAACTTTCGGTTTCTTCTTGTCAAAAAACTGAATATCGATTCCTCTTTTAGCTACAGTGTACGGGCTGTCGATCAGCTCATATTTTTCAATAATCGGTGCTTTGGCCCGCATGGTGACAAAACCGGAATCCCTCTGGATAATATTGGCGTTATTGATGATCTGCGAAGGGAAATTTTTACTCTGTTTGCCTGCATTTTTGGTAAGGTCTTCCTCACAGGAAGTAATGATAAAAAATATAGCACAACTAAAAAGGCATGCTATATTTTTTTGATATGATAATGATATGTTTCTGAAAAACAACATCTTAGTTATATAAAGTCTTTCTGAACCACTTATCCGCAAAATTAAAGCCGACTTTCAGGTTGATGTAGTTCTGATTAATCAGGTTGTTTTTAAGCGTCCCTCTTTTTCCCAGTTCAACACCGATTTCAAGTCCGCTCATCCTTGTAATGCTGCTGGTTTTAAACGGCAGAAGCACACCTCCGGAAATCCCGAATTTATTGATGCTCTGTCCGGCCAGCTTTAAGCTTCCTTTTTCATAGAAAGCACCGTACCGGTAAACGATTCTTGACAAATAGTTCCTGAAGTTATTATAATTCGGTAAATACCATCCTCCGGCAGAAATCCTGTAAGAATCCTGGAGATCTAAAGTATTACCGAAATAAGCAATGCTTTCTCCTTTCTTATAATCTCCCTGTACAGATAAGAACCAGTTGTTTTCTTCACCGTATCCTACACCAATGGAAGCCTGCAGAGGCAAAAGGCTTTTAGAACTTGTGCTTTGCCGCTCGATGACGCTTTCATTGCTTTTGGTCGTCTGTGCTGCATCCGCATAGAAATACGTGCTGTTTACATAATCGGTAGTCATGTTACTCGTATTCCCGAATGTGGTGGTAGCACCCATCGTGAACTTTCTGTCTGTGCTGGTATTCAGGTTCTGGTAGCTTGCACCTAATGTAAAATTAAAATTCCTGATGCTGTTTTTGGTTTCGTATCCGTTGATCAGTTCGGCATCTGATTGTGCCAGTTCATTAAGGTCATACAGATTTCCGAAATAGTAATTGGCTCTGGCACCGACTGCCAGTTTATCATTTACTTTATAGCCTAGAGCAATCTGGGCGGTGTTTATTGTTCCGCTTCCTCTGAACCTGTTGAATCTGTTAGCATACAATACGCCACTTTCATCTCTAAGCTCATCCGTATGTACAATCTCATAGCTCTTTGAGCTGTACGGCTGATAGGAAAGACCCATTTTCAGCTTCGGAGACAGAGGGAATGCCAGTGAAATATTGGATAAATACGTAGAATGTTTGGTAGACTTCGTATTGTTATAATCGGTCTTAAAGTAATTGTTTTCATTCGTTGCTTCCAATTTGATGCTGGTAAGGTCGAAATTAGCATTGTTTGCAGGGTTTGCAAAGTTGAAATTACTTGTAAAATCACTTATAAAAGCAGTTGATATACCTCCCATTGAGGTGGTTTCAATCGTATTATCATATTTTACATCCCCGATTCCGTAAGTCGCGTATGGTGAATTGCTTATATTCTGCGCATTAAGGAAATACCCAACTGATATAAATGATAGTACAAAGATTTTTTTCATTCTTTATTTTTAAAATAATGCGCAAATATCTTAAATATTAATGAATTGTAAAAATTATAAGAGGTTAAAGTTTGTTAAGGGTGAAATATAGCTACAGGCTGATTATCAATCCGCTTTGCTTACAGTGATTTACATGAAAATATCCGGCTGCTGACGGTTTGTTGACTTTTAGCCCGATCCGTAAAAATGCAGTTTTCCTTCCATGTAAAATTCATATTCCGCAAACTTCAGCTTTCACAAATTTCTTTATCTTTGAACCATGAATTGGGAGAACATAGCCGGACAGGAAAATCTGAAAAAACTTCTGAAGGAAAGTATTGCCGAAAACAGGGTAAGCCATGCCCAGCTTTTTGTAGGAAAGGAAGGCTACGGTACACTGCCCGTGGTTCTGGCCTATGCAAAGGAAGTACTGAGCCGCGAGAATGAACAGGCGGCCTCAAAAGTGGAACACCTGAACCATCTGGATTTACATTTCAGCTTTCCGGTTTTTACGGATAACAAAAATTCCTTAAGCAAAAGTAAATTTGAGGATTTCAGGGAAATGGTCTTAAATTTTCCTTACGCCAGCTATCACGACTGGACTGCTTTCCTGGAGTCGGAAAACAAACAGCTTTTCATCTCTGCCGATGAAATTGATGACCAGAACCAGAAGTTCGCTCTGAAAAGCTTTGAAGGCGGAACCAAGATCCTTATTGTCTGGAGAGCCGATAAAATGAATACGGCAGCCTCCAATAAATTCCTGAAATTTTTAGAAGAACCTCCTGCGAAAACAGTCATCCTTTTAACCGCCGAATCTACCAATGACATGCTCCCGACCATTCTTTCCAGGACGCAGATCGTGGGAGTTCCCAGGATTGATGATGAAGACATAGAAGCGTATCTTAAAAAAAACTTTAATGTTCCCGATGTGGCTTTGGGTGAGATTATCCATCAGGCTCAGGGAAACCTGAATGATGCCATCCGGTTTTTAAAATCCGGGAATAAGAGTGATGAATTCGAGAAGCTTTTTATCCAGTGGGTGCGTGATGCCTTCATGGTGAAAAAAAAGCCCGCGTTCTTAAAAAATATCATTTTATGGGCTAGGGAAATCGCCGGATGGAACCGCGAGAAGCAAAAATCGTTTTTAAACTACTGCTCAGAGATTTTCAGGCTTGCTCTGCTGCAGAATTATCAGTCTGAAGGTCTGGTCTACAAAAAGATCGATGCCAACGGCTTCAACTGGGCCGGCTTTTCAAAATTCATCAGCGGAGCCAATATTGAAAGCATCCTGGAAGAAATAAGCACAGCGGATCTGCACCTGACGAGAAACGGAAATCCTAAGATCATCTGGACCGACCTGGGAATCAAGTTATCAAGGTATATCCATAAAAATTCATAAAGGGTTCAGAAAATCAGCAGGAATATTAAAGCTGCCGCAGGTTGATCAATGGTAAAATTTATTTTTATTCCCATGCCTTTCAAAATATTTTAGAGATTTGTCAGGACTCTATGTTTTTGATGTCATAACCGACAACTGATCGGTTTTGCAGGTTTTCTTTTTTTTCTCTGAAAACACGGTAAACACATCCTGTTCCGTTTTAACTGTATTCCCGATATCTTTAAGACTGATCTGTTTAAAGTTATTTCCCATAGATGATGAGGATCCTACGGATCTTTATGTGCATTTATTTTATCTGCTGCATCTGAAGAATCAGCGGGAATATATCTGGAAAATCAAACTTTAAGAGATTTAAATATTACAGTGCCGGAACTTTTCCTTTAATCAGTTTCAATCTTTTTTCAGTAACAGCTGATTTTTTCTTTATCAAAAATAAATACAGCAGGCCCTGTTATTCAGTATCATAAAGATATTTATTAAAAAAAAATTAAATTTTAATTAAAAATCAATCAATCGTTTGATTTATGTAAAATCTGTTGTAAATTTGCTCTCTGAAAAAATGAGCGTACAAGAAAATGATTTCAAAAGAAGAAAATATATTATTTGCTGCTGAAAAGCTTTTTGCCGAAAATGGTTTTGAAGGAACCTCGACCCGGGAAATTGCCAGAGCCGCCAATGTGAATATTTCTATGATCTCTTATTATTTCGGTTCCAAAGAGAAACTTTATGAAAAACTGGTGGAATACAGGATGAATGAAGGGCAGTTTTTTTCAAAAGATATCATAGAGAGGACGGATCTTAATGAATGGGAAAAAGTGGACAAAATAGTCGACCAGTTTGCCGGAAGGATAAGGCATCATAAATGTTTCTACAGGATTATGCAGCGGGAACAGCTTCATACCCAGAACCCCCAGATTGTGGAATTCCTTAAACAAACGAAAATCGGATTCATTTCCATGTATTCAAAAATATTGGAAAGCGGCCTGGAAAAAGGTATCTTTAAGAAAAATCCGCCGGTCTACCTGCTTCATGCAACGGTGAGCGGGACTTTGTTTTATGCATCCAACGCCAAGGAAATGTACAAGGAATTCCTGAATAACACGGAGGATGAAAATGTTTTTGAAGAAAAATACTACACAGAGCTTAATACACACATAAAATACTTATTAAAAGACCTTTTAGGTTATGAAGAGAATGAATAACTCAGTTATTGCACTGGCCCTCTTTGCGGGTTTTGCAAACATGCATGCGCAGGAGAAAAAGATGCTTACTCTTGATGAAGCCGTACAGTTGGGCATCCGGAACAGCAAAAGCCTTAAGATTGATGCCGCAAACATCGAAGGGGCTACGGCAGACTTGTTGGAAGCCAAAAACAGACAGTTGCCGGAACTAACCGTTTCGGGAAGCTATCTGTACCTTCCGCTGAAGCCGAATATCAATCTCAAGCTTCCCGGAGTATCCGGCGAGGGCGGCCCTGAAGTTCATCAGGTAGCCTACGGATCTGCTAACATCAGTGTTCCGATATACAGCGGGGGAAGGATAAAATATGGCATCGAATCTGCAAAATACCTGGTGGAAGCTTCCAGATTAAGTACGGAAAATGACAAGATTTCCATTGCTTACAATGTTGCCCAGGCTTATAACAATCTTTTCAAAGCCAATCAGTCGATCAAGGTACTGGAGGAAAACCTTTCTGCTTCCCAAAAAAGGGATGAGACTTTCCTTAAACTTGAAAATAACGGGTTAATTGCAAGAAATGACCGGTTAAAGGCAAATCTTCAGACCTTGAATATCGAGCTGCAGCTGCTGGAAGCCAGAAATAATTACAATATCGCCAATATCAATATGGACTTATTGCTGGGCCTTCCTGAAGCCACCGAAATTGAAGTGGACCAGAATTATATTGAAGAAGCAGAGGAAGTAAAAGCAGTTGATTTTTACCTGAATACCGCCCGGGAAAACCGCAAAGACCTCCAGGCTCTGGAAAAGCAGAGACAGGCAGCGGCATTGGGAACCAAATCCGCAAAAGCTGAAAACCTGCCTTCCATTGCATTTACGGGAGGCTATGTGGCAGCAGACATTCCTAAATTCTTAACCATTTACAATGCCGTGAACGTCGGGGTGGGAATTTCATACAACCTGTCCAATCTCTGGAAAGAAAACTCTTCACTCAGACAGTCGCAGGCAAGGGAAATGCAGCTGTCCGCCAACAATGAACTGCTGAATGATAACATTAAGCTTGACGTAAACAGGGAATACCAGAATACGGATTACTCCAAAAAAAGAATCGCTGTTTTCGAAAAATCAGCAGAACAGGCAAACGAGAATTACAGGATTACCAAAAATAAATATGACAACGGCCTTGCCACCATGACCGAATTATTGGATGCAGATGCGGCACAGATTGCTGCCAATGTAGGCGTAATCAATGCAAAGGCAGACGCCTCGCTGGCCTACAGAAAACTATTACAGACAACAGGAACTTTAACAATCAAATAAAAAAATAAGAACGATACCCAAAATGGAAAATAATACTACACAAGCGGCTGAACCTAAAAAGAAGAAAAGCCTGGTTTTTCCGATTATCCTGGCGGTTGTTTTAATCGGAGGAGGAATTTACGGATACAATGCCTATACCTACGGGCAGGTTCATGAAGAAACTGACGATGCCCAGATTACATCCAATATGTCACCGGTCATTTCTAAAATTTCAGGCTATGTTATGCAGGTAAAAGTAAAAGATAACCAATTGGTGAAAAAAGGGGATACACTGGTTATTCTGGATAACAGGGATCAGAAAATGGCCCTTCAGCAGGCTGAAGCTGCTTTGACAACGGCAAAAAGCAATATTTCCAACGCAGAAGCTTCCACTACGGCAACTTCTAAAAATATAGGGTCTTCCCAGGCGGCGGTTACCACGGCCAATGCACAGATCGAGGCGGCTAAAGTAAACGTCTGGAAAACCTCTCAGGATTTAAAAAGATATGCGAATCTGGTGAAAGACCACTCCATTACGGAACAGCAGTATGAACAAGCTTTGGCAGCCAAACAGACGGCCGACAGACAGCTGCAGGTTTTAGTGGACCAGAGGAACCAGATTGCCCAGCAGACCAATATTGCTTCTTCCCAGACAGCCGCCAGCTCACAGCAGATCAGCGTTGCCGGATCAGTGGCCAAGCAGAGGGAAGTAGACGTGGAAAATGCAAGGTTGAATCTGTCATATACCGTAATTGTTGCTTCTGAAGACGGATACGTAGGAAAAGTTCCGATCCAGGCCGGGCAGTACCTTCAGGCCGGATCGCAATTGTTTGCCCTGGTTAAAAACGACCAAAAATGGGTAGTGGCCAACTTTAAGGAAACCCAAGTGGATAAAATGGTGGAAGGGCAGAAAGTGAAAATTGAAATCGATGCCTTCCCGGACAGGGAATTTGAAGGAGTGGTAAGCTCATTCTCGCCTGCAACAGGGGCTACGTTTTCTATCCTTCCTCCGGATAATGCAAGCGGTAACTTCGTGAAAGTAGTTCAGAGGCTTCCTGTAAAAATCGATTTTGTGAACCTTGATAATAACGTTGCAAAAAGATTAAGAACAGGAATGAACGTGAAAGCGGAAGTTTCTCTTAAATAAAAATAGGTATTATGTAATATGTATTCATGATTTTAGGTTATAGTCTCCTATCTGGAATCTCCCTGTTAATTCATCAATACATTTTATATCAGTACATTTTACATTAAAACTATGCAAGATTCATTAGTAGAATACGGAGCACGGAGAGTCATCATTACGATTACGGCTATCCTTTGTGCTTTGCTTGAAATTGTAGACTCCACCATCGTCAATGTGGCCCTGAACGAGATGAAGGGGAATCTTGGAGCCACACTTTCAGAGGTAGGCTGGGTAATCACGGCATACGCAATCGGTAACGTAATCGTGGTGCCGATGACGAGCTGGCTTTCGCAGCAGTTCGGGAGGAGAAACTATTTCGCGGCTTCCATTGTTATATTTACCATATTTTCCTTCCTGTGCGGAAATGCGACGAATATCTGGGAACTGGTATTTTTCCGCCTCATGCAGGGAATCGGCGGGGGAGCACTGCTGGTAACTTCACAGACGATTATTACGGAATCTTACCCGATTGAAAAAAGAAGCATGGCCCAGGCCATTTACGGCCTCGGGGTTATCATCGGCCCTACTTTAGGTCCGCCGTTGGGAGGGTATATTGTTGATAATTTCAGCTGGCCGTATATTTTTTATATCAATATCCCGATTGGGATTGCAGCGACTTTAATGACCTTACAGTTTGTGAAAAGCCCGAAATATGCAGAAAAACGGAAGGCTTCGGATGTAGACTGGATCGGGATTGCCTTACTGGCGATTACAGTAGGCTCACTACAGTTCATCCTGGAAAGAGGACATGAAGAAGACTGGTTTGAAAGCGGCATGATCGTTACCTTCACCACTTCCGCAGTGTTAGGGTTTATCTTGTTCCTGTGGCGCGAGCTTACCTTCAAATATCCCATTGTGGAACTCCGCGTACTCAAGAACGGGAACTTAAGAATCGGGACAATTATGTCATTTGTTCTCGGGTTCGGTTTATACGGCTCCACATTTATTGTTCCGCTGTATACGCAGAGTATCCTGGGCTGGACGGCACTTCAGTCAGGAGCCCTGATGATCCCCGCTGCACTGACGACGGCTTTCATGATGCCTATTATCGGGAGGCTGCTTTCAAAAGGTGCAAAACAGCAGATTCTTGTTTCCTTAGGACTGTTTATCTTCTTCATTTACAGTTTCTGGGGCTATAAAATCCTGACACCGGATACCAGTAAAGATGCGTTCTTCTGGATGCTGATTGTGCGGGGTGCCGGTCTGGGGCTTTTGTTTATCCCGATTACCTCACTTTCCTTAAGTACGCTGAAAGGCCAGGAAATTGGTCAGGGAGCAGCCTTTACCGGGATGATGAGACAGCTCGGAGGTTCATTTGGTATTGCGGCCATTACCACGTTTATCGCCAATGCCAGCCAGAAATACAGGCTGAACCTGATTTCCCATCTTGACGAAACCGATTTTGCCGTCCAGCAGAGGCTGAACGGACTGAAAGCAAGTTTTATGGCCAAAGGGATGACGCCTGAAAATGCCATGAATGCTGCTTATAAAATCCTGGATTTATCCGTGACCAAACAGGCAACGGTTCTGTCTTACATGGATGTATTCCTTTATCTGGGCGTAATTTTCCTGGTCTGCATACCGTTTATCCTGTTTATCAGAGAAAGGAAAAGCAAAGAAAAGATTGATTTGAGTGAAGCGATGCACTAACTTTCACTTACATTAGCAAAAATCCTCCGGAAGTTTTTCGGGGGATTTTTTTGTTATCTGAGATTTCTCACGCTCACATCAGGTTTTTCTCCCTGCGGAACGATAAAAATAGCATCATCACTAATGGTATCTCCTGCATCAAAATAATAACTCCCGGTTACAGGCAGGGTGTATGAGGTAAGTTTCCCCGATTTGTCATATGCGGAATAAGAAACATTGATCATCTGTGCTTTCATTTTCAGCTGGATTTTTTTAGAAGTCAGCTTCGCGCCGGTAGCATTAATACAGTCAAGCTCTGCAATATTGGTATTGGTAACAATTTGCGGAAAAGAAGATAACCGTATGTTATAAGACTTATCAGAGACATTTTTTACAGATGCCGAAACTTTGTAATGGTCAAAATTTTTTCCGCCGGCTTGTATGCTTTCTTTATTGGTGATGTTAAACGTGACTTTCATTCCGTTGAGATCGACGGTTTCTCCGTCAGAGATTTTCTGGGCATGGATTGATGCTGCGCAGCAGATGAATACAAATGTAAGCCATGGGATAAGTGGGTTTTTCATAGTGATTATTTTAGTGTTGATGGAGAACTAAGATACGCAAAAGGATCGGGATACGGGTTTTTTGTAATTGATATTCGTCAAAATGCCTACATACAAACTCAATCAGGCTACGCCGGAATTCACGTTTCTCAGGACATTTGCCTTATCAATTTTAAACAGAATTACAATGCAGAAAACAATTTTTATTACAGGAGCGTCATCAGGTTTGGGAAAGACGGCGGCAAAGTTATTTCAGTCAAAAGACTGGAATGTGATCGCAACGATGCGAAATCCCGAAAATGAAACAGAACTTACGCAACTGGAAAATGTAACCGTATTAAAACTGGATGTTTCGGAAAAAGGCGGGCTGGAAAAAACAATTGCCGAGGTTTTGGAAAGTCATACCGTTGATGCAGTTTTAAATAACGCAGGCTACGGGTTAGTCGGTCCTTTGGAAGCTTTTACAGATGAACAGATCCGTAAGCAGATTGAAACGAATCTAATGGGAGTAATCCGGGTAACAAGAGCCTTTATCCCCTATTTCAGGGAGAAGAAAGAAGGAACTTTCATTAATATAACTTCCAGTTTCGGATTGCTGGGCTTTCCTGCCTGTTCTGTTTACAGTGCCACAAAATTTGCAGTTGACGGATTTTCAGAGAGTCTGGGGTACGAATTGGCACAGTTTGGGATAAAGGTAAAAGTCGTCGCTCCGGGTGGCATTCAGACTGACTTTGCAGGACGTTCCCTGGATGGGGCTTTTCATGAATCTTACGGGAAATTAATTTCAAAAGTTCAGGAAGGGTACAGCCCGGAACAGATGGCCGGTTACTCAAAACCGGAAGATATTGCAGCCGTTATTTTTGGAGCGGCCACCGACGGAAAGCTACAGTTAAGGTACATTGCCGGAAAAGATGCCAATGCTTTATATGATGAGAGGAATAAAATCGGGATTGAAAATTATGTGCAGAAAGTGAAAGGTGAATTTATGTTTTATAAATAACACACTGCATATTTAAAATCAGGCTTCCAATGTATAATTAATTCCTCCTGCCAGACAGTTGTCACAAATCTGTATTATATTTACGGTATGAAAACAGCAAAATCCCCGCTACATTTCAGATCATTGTCCGCGCTGCATCAGGCGATGGGGCAATCTGCGCCATTGCATCCTTTGATCAGCATTATCAATTACGGGGAAGCTGTCTTTGATCCGGAAGATTTTAAAAACGGGATTAAGCTGGATTTTTATAAAATTTCATTTAAGACAAAATTTAACGGAAAGATAAGGTACGGACAGGGATATTACGATTTTGAGGAAGGTGGGATGTCTTTCGTCTCTCCCGGCCAGATTCTTAAAATGAATGAAGAAGAAGCCGATTACAGCGGATTGTCTCTTCACATTCACCCTGATTTTCTGCAGCCGTATCCTTTAATCCGGAAAATAAAAAAATACGGTTTTTTTTCCTATTCCACTGCAGAAGCGCTTTATCTTTCGGAAAAAGAAAAAAGGACTGTCCTGTCTGTTTTTGTTAATATCCAGGGAGAGCTGGATGAGCGGATCGACCCATTCAGCCAGGACGTTATTATTTCACAGATTGAATTGCTGCTCACCTACAGCAACCGGTTTTACAACCGGCAGTTTACCACCAGAAAAGTGGTGAATAATGATCTGGTCACAAAAATGGAAAAAATCCTGGATGATTATTTTAAAGAGGAGAAAAGCCTTCAAGGCCTTCCCACAGTAGAATACCTGGCTTCTGAACTGAATCTTACCGCAAGGTATTTAAGCGATATGCTCCGTCTGCACACTGGGCAAAATGCACAGCACCATATTCATGATAAGTTGATTGAAAAGGCAAAAGATTATTTGTCCAGTGAACAGTTTTCAGTCTCGGAAACAGCTTATCAGTTGGGTTTTGAGCATCCTCAGTCTTTCAGTAAATTATTTAAAAATAAAACCGGATTGACTCCAAACGGATTCAGACAATCATTTCAAAAATAAAATATAAATGGATCAGAATGATTTAGATAAAATTATACAACATTCTCTGTAAATCAGAGAAAAATATCATCAGCTGGAAAATCGGCAAAATGATAAAAAGTGGACGGCAGAACAGGATGCTTTGGCTTTTCTGACAGATGCATGCTTAATTAATGGAATAGAAATAATATCACACGATAAAACATGGCTAAAACCCGATTCAGCAGAAGAATTTGAGTGTAATTAGCAGAAAATATCTGGTGGCTGATCATTTTGGCAGACCGTATTGGGATTGATAGTAAAAGCCATGGAAAAATTTTAACAAAAACCGAAAACATACTGAAATGAGCTATTGTTCTATTATTGAAGGAATGCAGCCCGAAAGCAGAAAAGAGCTGCACAAAAAATACCACGACCATCATTACGGTTTCCCGATCCATGATGACAATGAACTGTTCGGCAGGCTGGTGATGGAGATCAACCAGGCGGGACTGAGCTGGGAAACGATTTTAAAGAAAGAAGAAGGGTTCCGGAAGGCATATGATAATTTTAACATTCAGAAAGTAGCCGCTTATACAGAAACCGACCGCGAAAGGCTGCTGGGCGACGCCGGCATTATCAGGAACCGGCTGAAGGTAAACGCTGCGATTGAAAATGCAAAAACCATTGCCGGGCTGCAGGAAGGATTCGGTTCATTTGAAAAATGGCTGGAACACCACCATCCGAAAGCTTTACCGGAATGGATAAAACTGTTCAAGAAAACCTTTAAGTTTACCGGCGGGGAAATCGTGAATGAATTCCTGATGAGCATCGGCTACCTGAAAGGCGCCCATGATGAAAACTGCCCGGTTTATAAGAAGGTCTTGGAGCATGAACCGATGTGGAAAAAAGAGTAGTGGGCTGACTGCGGATTATCATCGGCAATATTGTGAAGTAAAGGAAAATCTTGATGGAATCTTTTTTAGCGGATATATTTGTTCTTAAATTTATGTAATTCTACGGCTTCTTTCTTCAACATCTGAAAATTTTTTATCTTTAAATTTTACAATCGTACAGATGTTATCCAAAGCAGATCTTTCCACATTGATTTCAAAATTTAATGTAAACTGGTATTTGTGTTTTTATTTATTCAGTACTTTATTAATTCTTATTTCTGCCTCTTTTCCTGAAATTCCACTGTAAAAATCTTTAATGAAAGGATGATCCTGACTTTCATGAGGATAAATTAAGGGCCTTCCCATTTTGTTGTTAACAATAACATCAGCTGGAATTGTCTGATCGAATTCGTAATCCGGTAGATAATTGGCTAACCAACCAAAATATCCTTCTTCAAAATTTTCGTTATCGTAATTTTCTACGTATTCATCATAGCTCTTTTCGCTTAATGAAACCCAAACTCCGTATTCCAGGTCCTGACAGCTTTCAGTGACTTTCTGTACGAGTACGGCTCTGATAAAATAGCATATTTCATCAAGATATTGTATTACACAAAAGTCAGAACTTAGTTTGGCGTTCTCTAGGTCTTTATCCGAAAGATTGCTATACGGAAACGGCGAATGATAAACTATTGCGGGCTAATCTTCTTTTTCTTCGCCGCAACATTTGCAGATGTATTTCATACGTTATTATTTTATCTGACTCTTCAGTCTTTCTATTAACATGGTAATAATCCTTTTGTTAAAAACTTTGCTGTCGGAATGGTACACTTCCAATTCCTGTAAGTTGAACATCCCGATGGTCATTCCGATGAACATATTCTTCAATGTGCTGTCCTTCTGTACGCTTTGTTCGATGAAACTGTTTTTTTTCGCTGCAGACAAAGCATTAAAATCTGCATTCTGGCGGATGGCATAGCTGATAAATAATGACCGGTAAAGGTCATTTTGTAGCTTTAAAACGGGGCGCAGCGTCTGGTTCTGAAAGGCTTCCTGCGAAGTGGTTGTTTCGGAATTCAGAATGTTGAGCGTCTCTCTTAAGTCTGTTCTATTGGTCATGATTTTGTTACTTAATTAAATTTTTATTATCCCACCGTCGGCGTATCCTCCTCTTTTAAAATCTTTTTTTCTTTCATGGACAGCATCATTCTTTCGCATTTGTATTTCTGCCAGTCGAAATTATTGAGGAAATCCAGGGCAGCCTGGAAGCCGCGGTTGAAAAGCTCCTCTTTTTCTTCACGCTTCATAAAGAAATTCAGCCAGCTGCTGGTGCCGCAGTTAACGGTCTGGATGCTGAACAGGTGGTAAAAGGTATGCTTGGTGAGAAAAGTTTTGTCGTTAAAGCCTTTTAAGGTATCAATGATATTTCCGGCGTAAGTAAAAGGCGATTTTAAAATCTCTTCACTGGTTTTTCCTTTTTCAGAAAGGATATCGGAGTCGCTGGTCAGCTGTACCCCGAACAGAGGCATCCGCGGATAAAAAATATCGGCAGCATGGAAAAGGTCGATCGGAAAATTGGAAATACTCCCGCCATCGATAAAAATCCCGACGGGGTTAATGGATTCTTCCTGGGTGTTCATCCAGAATTTCCAGGCGTATTTTACCGAGTCGTCCTCTTTATTGATCCTTTTCTGCATCGGCTCGAAAAAGAACGGGACCGACATGGAAGCACGCACAAACTCTGCCGGGCTGATGTGCTTCAATTCCTCTTCAGACCAGTACAGATTGGCCATCGTAGGCAGCTCAACCTTTATTTTGGCATTGATATCGGTGGTAACAACAATGTATTCGGATTTTAAAAGATAGAAAGGGTCTTTTTTATAATACTCATTGTTTACCGTACTGTCAAAAAAAATGCGGTACCGGATTTCGTCGATGTGCTTGTTGTTGTTTTCCCGGATCTCTTCAATGCTTTTCAGGGCAATATCATAATATTCCGTACCGTTTCCGTAGCGGTAATCAAGCTGAAGGTTCTTCCCGGACTGTACAAACTTTTCATTAAGCTGGGCAACGGTTTTAATCCCGAATCCTTCCAGCACCTCTTTCATCCGGTTCAGGAACGTATTTCCCGGATTAAGTCCTGAATTTCCTTTTTTAAGATCAGAATAAAGCTTCGCCAGGTATGCGGCTCCGATGACTACCAGCAGTAAAGGAACGGCGAAGAGTATTTTTGTCTCCCAGATGGCTTTCGTGGGAAAAACAAAGGCCAGGATCCCAAAGAAAATAAGAACGGCGATGGCAGTATAGATATTGATCTTCAGGAAGTTTTTGTTCTTGAGCATCGCGTAGATGGTCTTTCTTACATACGGTCTGCCATCCATGAAATCGGCAAAATTCCAGTTGAGCAGGATCTCCCTGATCACTTCGCTTTTGGATTCTTCCTTGGTTTTACAGGCCGCAATCAGCATGGTGTTAATGGCTCCGGCACTTGTACCGGCCACTTTCAGGAACCGGATCCCGAAAATTTCCAGTCCGTAAAGATAACCTACCAGCGCACTTCCCCAGACCCCGCCGCCTTCCTGCACAAATTCCACATATTGATGGCCCTCCGCATCCAGTATATCAGAAAATTCCTTAGCCGAAACATTTGTGTACAGGGCCTTGAGTTTTTCTTTGGATTGGGGCGAGAGCATCGGGTCTTCAAGAATGGTTTTCAGGGTTTCAGGTTTCATGGCCGGTGTATCTGGTGTTTTAAATTTTATAACGGACAGGCTTAATTCTATGCTGTGATCATCAGGGCTTCATCTTTAATACTGTAAATATCCCGGAATCACCTTAGTATAATTTGAAACTTCCAGACGATGATTAATGATGAGTCAAACAGCAGAAGGTTTCATATTTACATTAATCCCGTTAAAATTAAGCAGATCCTGTGATTGTTTATTTGTTTTAAAATTAAATACATATAAATTCAGGCCAATATTTTCAAATTAGAGCATCCGGTTACCATTGCTTCCGGCGCGCATAGATAAATGTACAGATTACAACGACCGCCATTAATCCCAGGGTGAAAAAATATCCGTTTTTTTGGTGCAGCTCAGGCATGTTATCAAAGTTCATCCCATACAGTCCGGCAATAAAAGTGATCGGCAAAAAGTAAACCGAGTAGATCGCCAGTACTTTCATTACCTGGTTCGCTTTCTGGTCAGACAGTGCCAGGAACATGGAAATAAGGTTGGTAATCTGGATATTCAGATGGTCAAAATCGGCAACTACGTCTTTGTGTTTATCCTTGAGATCAAAAAATTCGGATTCCTGAAGGCCCAGGAGCTTGAATTTATCAATGGCATCCGCAGAAATGGTCAGCACCCTGAAATTCAGTCCCGATTTCCGCTTCAGCTTGTATAATCTTTTGATCTGATTGGTATGGTTCGTGTTTTTGAGGAAAATTTCATTTTCAATATTATCCATGGTCTCAAACAGGCTGACCGATTCATCATCAAAACTTTTCATAATCAGCAAAGCAATTTTCAGAGCGATATTTTCGGGTGTTGTCTCATCTTTCCCGACAGAAACCTGCTTTTTGGTTTCAGAAATGCTCTTCGTTTTCATGCGGTGTACGGTGATGATGGTACGCCCTAACAGAAAAATTCCGATTTTGGTGCTGATGTCACTGATGGTATTGAGGTTCTTGCGCTCCAGTTCAGTGCTCTCACGCAGAAGGAAAAACCGGATGTTCCCGCTCTCTTCGTATTTGGGTAAGTGGTTCGGGTCCAGGGTATCTTCCAGAAGCAGATTATTGATTTCATACCGTTCGTGTAGATAGCTGATGTCTTCCTCGGTAGGGGCCTCCACATCCACCCATTCGCATTGGGAATCCCTGTAAATTGTATCAATTGGCATACCGTAAAAATAGCATTATTTTAAAAAACTATGTATTAAATAAGTTTATCTTTGTTAAAATTAAAAAACTATATGATTAAAAGTACAATAAAAGGAATCGGATTCTATGTTCCGGATAACGTTGTTACGAATGATGATTTAGCTGCATTAATGACCACCAATGACGAATGGATTACGGAACGAACGGGGATCAAGGAGCGAAGGCACCGCAAGAACCGGAACGATTCTCAGGAAACCACTGCGTACTTAGGGTTTAAAGCTTCAGAAAAAGCAATTGAAAATGCCGGGCTGACGGCCCAGGATATTGACTATATTATTTTTGCCACCCTTTCTCCGGATTATTATTTCCCGGGCTGTGGTGTCCTGCTGCAGGATATGCTGGGATGTGGCACCATCGGGGCGCTGGATGTAAGGAACCAGTGCTCAGGGTTCATTTATGCAATGAGCGTGGCCAATGCCTTTATTAAATCGGGAACCTATAAAAATATCCTGGTGGTAGGGGCTGAGGTCCATTCTTTCGGACTGGATTTTTCAGATGAAGGAAGGGGTGTTTCCGTTATATTCGGAGACGGTGCAGGAGCCATGGTTCTTTCTGCCACGATAGATGACAATGTAGGAGATATCCTGGCCGTCAATATGCACTCGGAAGGGAAATTTGCAGATGAGCTGTGTACGCAGTTTCCGGGTTCTAAATTCGGATGGAGCGACCGCATGAGGAAAGAGCCTGAACATGTGACCGATAAAGAAGTGTACCCGATCATGAACGGGAATTTCGTGTTTAAAAATGCCGTAACAAGATTCCCGGAAACCATGCAGGAAGCCTTGGATAAAGCCGGGAAGACCATTGAAGATCTGGATATGTTTATCCCGCACCAGGCCAACCTAAGGATTGCCCAGTTTGTGCAGCAGAAATTCGGGCTGCCGGATGACAAGATCCATAACAACATCCAGAAATA
Organism: Chryseobacterium sp. JJR-5R; assembly: GCF_034047335.1. NCBI lineage: Bacteria > Pseudomonadati > Bacteroidota > Flavobacteriia > Flavobacteriales > Weeksellaceae > Chryseobacterium > Chryseobacterium sp. JJR-5R. Next base: position 3,011,404 of record NZ_CP139137.1, on the reverse strand, counting down.
TGGCAATACAACAGCAGCCTCCATTCCCATTGCATTAAGCGAAGCCATTGAGCTGGGAAAAGTCAGAAGGGGAGACCTGGTCCTTCTTTCCGCTTTCGGAAGCGGCTTTACGTGGGGAAGCGTTCTGTTTGAATATTAATATAAAAGCGTTTTGAAATAAAAATCCGCTGTCTGAAAAAGACAGCGGATTTTTTATGCTTTGCTGTGACGTTAATCTTTTAACAGTTTTTGAATGAGCTTATTCTGCATTTCCATCAACCGGTTAATCTGATGTTGGTTATTGATAACATTTTCCAATAAAGCCTGATCAGTATTATTGTTGATAGTCGTATCACCAATATTTCCTACAGAAGAGTTACTGCTTTTTTCAATATTATTATTGACGATTGTGTCACCTTCTAAAAAATACTGCGGTTCCACTTTAAAGAAGTCGGCAATTTTCTGCATAAAAATAAAGTCCAGCTTTTCAATGCTGCCGTTTTCTATTTTGCTGAGGTAGCTTTGTGAAACATCCAGCCGGAAAGCCAGGTCTTCCTGAGACATTTCTTTCTGTTCCCTCAGCTTTTTTATCTTAAAACCAACACTGTTATTCATCATGTTTGAAAATTGAAATGTAAAGATAATCTTTTTGTCATAATCTTTTTATTCCAAATGGAATAGCTTTTTATTCTGTACGGAATTGCCAGCCAGGAAACAGGGTTTTATTTTTGGGAAAAGTTTCGCGAAATATTTTTAGTGTAAAAAAATTAGTTTAATTTTAAATTTCAACCCAAATGAAAAAAATTATTTTATGGACCGCTTTCGGAATTGCCGGATTGGTAAGCGCAAAAAACGTTGAAAAAAGCAAACCTACTAAAGAAAAACAGGAAACAGTTCAAGAAAGTGAATGCTCAGAATCTGAGGTATTTAGAATGCGATGTTTCGAATATTCAATGTGGATTCCTTGTCAGGATTTTTTTATTAATGATCAAGTTTGCTGGGGTGAAGGTACAGGTGTTCCAACATGGGATGACGCTTGGAATTGCATGAATGAGAATGTTGAAATGGCAATATTTCATTTCTGTGGTGGATAATAAATATAAATCAAAGAAAGTCTCTGAACTGAGTTTTCTTTAAATACAAATTAGATTATGCGAATATTTCTTTTCATTTTATTATTTTTTGTTAATCTGTTTTCCGCTCAAAACTTTGAAAATTCCAATATCAAATGTAATTATCTAACAAAATTTTTAATAGACACAACAGATAGCAATACCAAGAAAGAAGAAATAACAAGTTTGTGGATTGGTAAAAATATTTCTATTTTTAAAAGTGATCAGAAAGCCAGATATGATTCTTTGGCTAAAGAATCAGCCAGAAATAGTTTTCAAAATCCGGTAAATGGAAGAGTTATTCTTGATTTCTCAAAAATTCCAAGAGCTCATTTTATTCCTGAAGTACTCAAAATTGGAAACAAATTAGAAATTTTTGATAAAGTTTTAAATGTAAACTATGTTTATGAATCTGATCAGAAAATAAACTGGACGTTACTAAATGAGACTAAAATAATAAGTACTTACAAATGCAGAAAAGCAGTAGGAAAATATCATAATAAAAATATGACAGCATGGTATACAGAAGAGATTCCTGTTCCCGAAGGACCTTATACTTTTAAAGGACTGCCCGGTTTAGTTATTGAAGCTTATGATGATAAAGATTTTTTTCATTTCACATTGGTAAAACTGAAAAATGTAAGTGAGTTAATTGCACCCATTAAAAACGCAATCAATACAGATTATCAAAGATTTTTAAAAAAGAGGATTGATTACCAGAATGACCCGGCAGGAGCTTATTTTATAGCTACAGGAAGAACTACCCCTAAAGAATTGAAAGGAAAAATCGAAAAAATGCATAGAAGTAATAATAATCACTTAGATTAACAGCTTACTTCAATCATAATAAAAAGGAATAATCAAATTTATTTAAATGAAAAGGCTACTGCAATGCGGTAGCCTTTATAAATTATATTCTATTGAACTTGTAAGCTTTTCAGCAGCTTTTCCGTATCGGAAGCATCTTCTCCTGTACTTTTAGCCAGCTGTACAGACTTCTCAGCCCATATTCTGGCATTTTTCTTATCCCCGATCTTGTTGTAAAGGTTAGCCAGGGTATCGGTATTTGCTGAATTCTCCTGTTTCTTTACGGATTCCTGTGCCCAGGTTACCGCTTTCTGCAGGGATTCCTTGTTGGATACATTCTCGAAAAAGTTCCATGCAATTGAATTCAGCTCCTCAGAACTTACTGCTGACTGATCCCTGTAGAGGTCTATTGTCAGTTTTTCATAAGTAGAGATATCTTTATCTTTTAATGCTCTTCCTGCTTTTACTTTGGTCTGGATTTTCACAGCCTCATCTTTTGTCATGAATTTCTGCGCTTCTGTCATGAAATACTGGTCATTCCATTTCTTTGTCTCTGCATTGTACGATTTTTTGATGATCGTATTAAGTTTTATATTCTTGTCGAATGCTTCATATCTGTCTGCCGGAAGGATTTTCGTGATCTCTGCTTTTTTTGCCTGGAAGGTTTTATACAGCGGGCTGTCTGTGCTCTGTGTCCCGGCAAGAAGCATCTGAACATCCTCCTTATCCAGCTCCGTTTTACCGTTGAAGTAGCGTTCCATTACTTTTGCTGAAAATTCAGCATCATTGTACATGGTAAGCCCGGCCAGGTTTTTAAGGAACTCAGGATCTTTTTCACCGGCCTCGAATTTCTGCTTCAATGTGCCTAATCTTTTTGCAGGGTCGCCGGCATCTTTTGCAAACTGGATAAAATCCTTTTCCTCCACATATCCCAATGTTCTGTGTACCACTTCACCGTTCCCGTCTATGAAAAGATAGGTAGGGAAGGCTTTTACATTGTATTTTTTGGCAAGATCAACGCCTTCGCCTTTTTCCATGTCAATCTTGGCATTAACGAAATTTGAGTTGTAGTAATCTCCCACAGCTTTCTGAGGGAATACGTTTTTCACCATCAGCTTGCACGGTCCGCACCATGAAGCGTAGGCATCCACGAATATAAGCTTGTTTTCTTTTTTGGCTTTTGCCAGGATAGAAGAGAAGTTGGTATCTTCAAATTTAATCCCCTGCGCCAGCGTCATGGCTCCGATAAAAAGGGCGGAAAATATTGTCAGTTTTTTCATAATACGTTTTATTGATTACAAATGTAATAATTATGGTAATACATAAGTCTGTGTATCGTAAAAATAGTTACAGCGTGGATTAGATTATTTTTTCCGGTTTAAGTTAAATGATTAAATGACGGTAATAAATCCGTTAACCGGCTATATTTCACTGAAAAAAATTAATATGCATTATGAATTTCCGTTAAAATATATTTTGAGGAAAATTAAAAAAGGAAATTGGTCTTATTGAATTTTAATCCCGGAACAATGATTTTTAACTGAAAATCATCTGAATGTAAGCCGGTTTTAAAATGAAAAACCGCAGAAATAGATCCTGCGGCTGGTTTTTATTTTACTGCTGCCGTGTCAGCTTTCATTTTCATGCTGTCTGCTGTAGCAGATTCAGAATGGGAGGCTGCACTTTCGCCCATATCATTTCTCATATGGTCTTTATTGTGCTCATCTTTAAATTCTTCTCTTTTTTCCTTATTCTGGGCACAGCTCCCTAAAAAAAGACCGCTTAAAACAGCGATCGCCAATAATTTTTTCATAACAGTTCTTTAATGTTTTGTACAATCAAATATAATCAATTAAGATAAAAGATAAAAGATAAAAGATAAAAGATAAAAGATAGCTTGTAAACTTCAATGGGATGATCGATAGTCTGTTTTAATGGAAACAATCGCAACACCCAGCCCTGAGTACAGGACTAAAAAAAATCCACAAAACAATTCGTGGATTTTTAAAATACAGGTAAAATGAATTTACCTTGCCGGTGTTGCAGTAGCTGATGAGTCTGTCCCCATTTTCATACTGTCCGGACTGGACATATTGCTGTTAGTCGTCATCGAATCGGTGGTTGCCGGTGTGCTCTGCATGGTATTGTCTACTGCTGCCGTTGAGTCTGTACTACCCGTCGACATTGAAGATTCCTTGGTTCCGCAGCTGATGGTCACTAATCCGAGTGCAACTGCTGCCAGCATTAATTTTTTCATAATATTTTATTTTTTAGTGTGAAATCAGTAATAATCAATAACTATTCCAAAAAAATATTCTGTAAAGCCGGTATAGGCTTTACAGAACATGAAAATATAATTTTATCAATAACCTGTGCTGATGGATATTAAAAATCCCTGGAGTATAAATTCCAGGGATCGTATGTACTTGCTGAACAATTACATATTGTGCTTTATCTGTTATTGTTATCTGCAGATACTCAGATTATCCCAGATAAGGGTATCTGTAATCTTTAGGCGAAACAAAAGTTTCTTTGATGCTTCTTACCGAAGTCCATCTCAACAGGTTCATTTTAGATCCTGCTTTATCATTGGTTCCGGAAGCCCTGCCGCCACCGAAAGGCTGCTGGCCTACTACGGCACCGGTTGGCTTGTCATTGATGTAGAAGTTTCCTGAAGCGTTTTCCAGTGCCTTGAAAGCTTCGTTAATCGCGTAACGGTCCTGTGCAAAAACAGATCCTGTCAAAGAATATGGAGAAGAGGAATCTACCAGTTCAAGCGTTTCTTTCCAGTCCTGGTCTTCGTATACGTAAACCGATAAGATCGGGCCGAAGATTTCCTCTACCATGCTTTCGTACTGAGGATTGGCAGTTTCAATGACTGTCGGGTGTACAAACCAGCCTTTGGAATCGTCAGTTTTCCCGCCGATTGCCACGCTGGCTTCACCGGATTCATTCGCTCTGTCAATATAACCTTTGCATTTTTCAAAAGAATTTTTATCAATTACCGCATTCACAAAGTTGGAAGGATCTTCCGGAGAACCGATTTTGATTGAAGTGATCTGGGTTTCCATCACTTTTTTCACATCCGCCCAAAGCGACTGCGGAATATAAGCCCTGGAAGCCGCAGAACATTTTTGTCCCTGATATTCAAAAGAGCCTCTTACCAGAGCCGTAGCCACCGCTTCCACATTGGCAGACGGGTGGGCAACCACAAAGTCTTTCCCTCCGGTTTCACCGACAATCCTCGGGTAGGTTCTGTAGTTATGAATATTATCACCGATCATCTTCCACATTCCCTGGAATACTTTGGTAGAACCGGTAAAGTGAAGTCCTGCAAAATCCCTGTGTGCCAGTACTTTTTCAGCCGTTTCTTTTCCGTCCGTGAAAATCATATTGATTACCCCTGCAGGAAGCCCGGCTTCCGTAAGCACATCCATGATTACTTTTGCCGAATAGACCTGCTTGTCAGACGGCTTCCATACCACTACATTTCCAAGCATGGCCATACAGGCGGGAAGGTTACCGGAAATCGCCGTAAAATTGAAAGGTGTTACTGCAAAGCAGAATCCTTCCAACGGCCTGTACTCTACACGGTTCCAGATCCCGCTGTCAGAAACCGGCTGCTCAGAATACATTTCGGTCATAAATTCCACATTGAACCTTAAAAAATCAATCAGCTCGCAGGCAGCGTCAATTTCAGCCTGGTGAACGTTCTTAGACTGTCCGATCATGGTCGCCGCATTGATCACGTCACGGTAAGGGCCGGCCAGTAAATCAGCGGCTTTCAGGAAAATAGCTGCACGGTGTTCCCATCCCAGTTCGTTCCATGCTTTTTTTGCAGCCAGTGCTGCGTTTATGGCATCATCCACATGCTGCATCGTACCTCTGTGGTAAAAACCGAAATCGTGTTTATGGTCCTGAGGAGACTGTAACTGGACTTTGTCGCCCGTTTTTACTTCCTTTCCGTCAATTACCATCGGGATTTCTATCTTTTCAGCCCACATTTTTTTATACTGGGCGATCAGACTTTTTACTTCTGAAGAACCTGGTACATAAGAATTTACCGGTTCATTAACTGCAAAGGGTACCTGCGATATTGCTTTAGACATAAATATATGTTTTAATTTAAATACTGATAATACAAATTTACACTTTACTTTTCAAAGGAACAATTCCTGTAAATACTTCGTCCTTATAATTGCAGGAATACCTGTAATAATACCGATCAAAATATCAACATAAAGAAAACCGTGTTTGTACTTTTGAACCTTTCACAGGAATTTTTTGCATAATGTGTAAAAAAATAGATCATGAATAGTGGCATAAGTTGAAGTATCTTACAAATAAAGATTGATAGTTCTGCGGTTGGAACTTAATTCTTAAATGACGCTTTGAAAGGAATAAAATGGCAGTGTGCTTAAAGAGAAGAGAACGTAATGATGACCAGATAAAATAATATTGAATAAAGACAGATCTTGGAACTGAAAAAGCCGAATAGGTCATCGGCTAAAGTCTGTAATATTAAATAAGCAGGTTTGCTTAGGTTGGTTTGAACCTATTAAGCTGCTTAAGATGATGTTAATTTCTTACCGCTTTAAAGTTCAATTTCAACAAAAATTTTTAATTAATTTTAAAAATTCCCCTGCTTCTTGTCTTTCGATCAGGCTGGACAGTTAAACTTGCAGTGGATAAAATTAGAGGTTTAGCAGAAAAAAATGCAGTTTTTGAAATTACATCAAAAACTACATTTTTTCGGTTTCCAGAATTTTAAGCACCAGTTTTTCTTCATGGGTCAAATCTGCTTTCCCGTCGTTCTGTTCTATTTCCTCCAGCTCGTCAAGGTATTTTTTAATGGTATTGTTTTCATAAAGGTTAATGACCAGCGGATGCACGTAGTATTTTCTGCATACGGTACTGGTATTTCCGAGGTGGGATGCCACGATTTCCAGGGCTTCCTTTACTTTTTTCTTATATTCCGCATGGGTTTCTGCATAGCCGATTTCCTTGAATGCAATCAAGGCACTCACCGTTCCGGACCATGTTCTGAAGTCTTTGGCCGTAAAATCTTCCCCGCTTAATTCTTTGATGTATTCATTCACCATTCCGGAATCTACGGTATGCCGGTTCCCTTCATCATCAATATATTGAAAAAGCTCCTTTCCGGGGATGTCTTTGCATTTCTGCACCAGGCGGGCCAGCCTCTTGCTTTTCAGGTCAATATCATGCATGACCCCTTTTTTGCCTTTAAAGGAAAAATTTATTTTCTGCCCTTTAATCTGTACATGCTTATCTTTTAGAGTGGTAAGCCCGAAAGAACCGTACAGCTTCTCATACGCATTGTTCCCGATCCGGATATTCGTACGCTGCATCAGGCTGACAATCAGGGCCAGTACTTTTCTTTTTTCAAATGTCTTTAGTGCCAGGTCTTTTTCCACCTGGAGGCGTATTTCAGGGAGTGCATACCCGAACTGGAGCATCCTGTAAAACTTTGTATGGTTTCTCAGTGCACTCCATAAAGGATGGTAACGGTATTGTTTCCTCCTTTTTAAATCGATTCCGGTAGCCTGAAGATGGCCGTTGTCCAAGGCACAGATCCATACGTTTTCCCAGGCCGGAGGAATCACCAGCTTATTAATCCGTGTAATTTCTTCTTTGTCCTTTATCTTTTCACCTTCTTTATAATATGAAAATTTTTTGCCCTTCTTTTTCCGGGTAATACCGGCTGTTTCTGCATCGGAGGTATATATAAGATGTACCGCCTTTGCAGAAGCAACAGGATCTTTCATGATTTTGATAATTTTCGAAGGCTTTAGATGGGAAATGATTTCTAAATCTGAATTTTCCATAAGATCGATGATAGGGTTAGATTATTTCCTGCCTCTTGAAAACAGCCATAAAATAATAGCGATGATACCTACTACCACAATGATTCCCCACCACATACCGGCTTTAAAAATCGTTTCTACTGCCTCGCAGCTGGTAAGTGTTAATAAACCCAGTGTCATTAAACTGTATAAGCTCCATTTTTTCATAATATTCTGTTTTTAAATGTTTAGTATTTTATTTATCTTATTTTTAAATTCTCTGATAATCGGCTTTCCATCGGGTGATGGATTTTTTGATATCGTCTCCGGAAGTATTTTCCTTTAATGCTTTTTCCAGCAGGATTTTAAATTCATCGTCATAAGCAAACCGCAGGGCGGCTATCTGGCTGAAGGTAAGTTTATCTTCTGTTCCGTCTGACGTTTGCCCGAAAATCTCAAAATACCGCTGTCTGAACTCTAAGCGCACCATCCGGTCCTGAAGCCCGATTGCATAATGCTGGCGTACCATAATGGCAAGGAAAAGAATCAGAAAGAGAACGATGGAAAACAGGATCCACAAAAGCCGGTTCTGCTCATCATCCATACTTTTGTAAATTCCCGTACCCAATAAAATCAGCAGTAAGGGAAGGTATATAAAATGATGGGGCGGATAAAATTTTCTGTGGTTTCTGTAATTCTGGCTTTCCATAATCATCATCTAGCAATAACCTTTCCAAAATGTTAATGTTTAATAATATTGAATGCCTGAACAGGCTCAAACAGCCTCTTTGGAGAAGTTCATATAAGAAGGCTCTAAAAACGGATCGAGCAGGGGCGAAATAATTGGGACAGAATATAATTGAATCTGATAATGATATTAAAAGTTCGGTGTAAGCAAAAAATGCGGTTTAAAGTAATGGTCAAACTTATAGAGGCAGCATTTAAAAAACCGGCATAATCCCTTTTGAAACTTTAAAAATTCGTAACTTCCCCTCTTTAAAAATTATTAAAAAATGACTTCAAAGGAAAAAATAGCTGTGCTTCGTGAAGAAATGCAGAAAAATAAGGTTGATGCATTTATCGTATATTCTGCAGACCCGCATATGAGTGAATACCTTCCCGCAGAATGGCAGGAGAGAGCCTGGCTGTCAGGTTTCTTGGGTTCCGCAGGTTTTGTGGTGGTTACCAGAGACAAAGCAGGATTATGGACGGACGGACGATATTATACCCAGGCAGCCCAGGAGCTTGAAGGCTCAGGGATCGATCTTTTTAAGGACGGGCTTGAAGATACGCCCCATTATATCGACTGGATTATTTCCGAAATTCCTGCCGATGGTAAAGTCGCAGTAAATGCCCTGGCAACAGCACATGCCAACTGGGAGCTGCTTACCGGGAAGCTTAATGGAAAAGGAATTACCCTGGCTGATGCTCCTCTTTTAAAAGAAATCTGGAAAGAACGGGGTACGCCTTCCAAAAATCCTGTTTTCGTGCATCCTGTGGAAAGAGCAGGAAAATCCGTTGCCGATAAAATTGCTGCCATCCGCCAGAAAATGGAAACGCAGGAAGCAACGGTACACATCATTTCGAGCCTGGACGATGTAGCCTGGACTTTGAACCTGAGAGGCAGCGATGTGGAAAGCAACCCGGTGTTTTTAGGGTATATTGTGATCACCAAGAATGAAACCCTGTTGTTTACCGACCTGGAAAAGCTTGAAGTGGAATCGCGGAAAGAAATGGAAGATGCATGGGTAAAAATGAAGCCTTATGAAGAGTTTTTTAACTGCCTGAAAGGATTTAGCAATGAAAAAGTACTGGTTTCCCCTAACAGCAACCAAGCGATTTTCGAAACATTAAAAGAAGACAACCAGTTTATCAAAGCTGCAGTTCCCGGCAACCTGATGAAGGCCCAGAAAAATGAAACTGAGCTGGAAGGTTTCAGAACCGTTATGGTACGGGATGGCGTGGCTATGGTAAAATTCCTGTACTGGCTTATTCATAACGCCGGAAAAGAATCCATGACCGAATATTCCATCGGCGAAAAACTGAAAGGCTTCCGTGCGGAGGGAGAAAACTTTGTGGGAGAGAGTTTCGGGAGCATTGTAGGATATAAAGATAACGGTGCCATCATGCACTATTCTGCAAAAAGTGAAGGCAGCAATGAGGTAACCAATGACTCAAGCATCTTAGTGGATTCCGGAGGACAGTATCTGGAAGGAACCACGGATATCACACGGACGCTGGCGTTAGGTGCCGTGTCTGATGAGTTCAGGATGAATTCTACCTTGGTACTGCAGGGCCTGATCCGCCTGTCCATGGTAAAATTCCCGAGGGGAACGCGCGGCGTACAGCTTGATGCCATTGCCAGGCTGCCGTTGTGGATGCACGGAAAAGACTATAACCACGGAACCGGCCACGGTGTGGGAAGCTTTATGAATGTGCATGAAGGCCCGCAGAACATCAGGAAAGACATGAACCCGCAGGAGCTTCTCCCGGGAATGGTATGTTCCAATGAGCCCGGGTTTTATGTGGAAGGGCAGTACGGCATCCGCCATGAAAACCTGATTGCCGTAAAAGAAGCGGAGCAAACGGATTTCGGGACTTTTTATGAGTTTGAAACCTTAACATTCTGCCCGTTCTTCAAAGATACCATCGTAAAAGAAATCCTTTCTGAACAGGAAATTGAATGGCTCAACAGCTATCACAAAACCTGTGAAGAAAAACTGGCGCCTTATCTGGAAGGTGAAGTAAAAGACTGGTTCCTGGAGCTGGTAAGCCCGCTGTAAAGGCATGTTAATTTAACTAAACTGCTATATTTATTACATCGATCAATACTGTCCTGCAGCATTCCTGCAGGACATTTTTTTTATCTTTTTTTGCCTGATGATTCCAATATGGCGTTTGAATATTCTGTGCATTACGTTTTTAAGTCAGGTTTTTAATGCTTAACAGGAACAAACAGGCATGAAAATCCGAGTTCTACCCATTCTGATACCTGATTTACAGCGATCTATCACCTGGCTAAGGAGTATATTACTATGGTTGATTATAAAAAGGGCTGTGAAAGGGCTGAATATATCTTAAATAACCTCATAGTATCCTAGCCCTGATTGAACGGCCTGTCTGAGCTCTTTTTGCCTGAAGCAGGCACAGCCGGGGCGCAAAAAAGCGAGTAGTGAAAGCAGGTTCCCGGCTCCTGAAAAATTTCCTTTAAAACCACTATCTTTGTCGTATGAATAACGATACCATCTGTGCGCTGGCTACGGCCAATGGAGTGGGTGCCCTTGGGATTATCAGGGTTTCCGGAAATGAAGCATTACCGATAGTTCAGAAAAGTTTTCCTGCCAAAAACCTGGGGAAACAGAAATCACACACCCTCCATTACGGTTATTTTATGGACGGGGACGAATCTATTGATGAGGTAATGCTCTCGATTTTCCTGGCCCCGAAAAGCTTTACCACGGAAAATTCCGTGGAGATTGCATTTCACGGTTCGCCGCACATCGGGAAGCGTATTCTGGAAACCCTGACCAAAAATGGCGCACGGATGGCCAAAGCCGGTGAGTTTACCCTCCGCGCTTTTATCAACGGCAGGATAGACCTTTCCCAGGCGGAAGCGATTGCCGATGTCATCGCCTCTGAAAATGAAGCTTCAAGGAAAGTGGCGATCAGCCAGCTTAAAGGCGGGATCACGAATGAAATATCTTTGCTGCGGACCGATCTGCTGAATTTCGTTTCGCTGATCGAGCTGGAGCTGGACTTTGCCGAAGAAGATGTTGAATTTGCCGACAGGTCGGCTCTGACCCAATTGCTGGGCAGAATCGAATTAAAGCTCAATTCCCTGATTGAGAGCTTCCAATACGGCAATGCCATTAAAAACGGGACGGCGGTTGCCATCATCGGAAAGCCGAATGCCGGAAAATCTACCTTGCTGAACGCACTGCTGAAGGAAGAGCGGGCGATCGTCAGCAATATCGCTGGTACAACGCGCGATACCATAGAAGAGGTGCTGCATATCAAAGGCCATGCATTCCGTCTTATCGATACGGCGGGACTGCGTGAAACGACGGATGAAATTGAGGCCATCGGTGTGAGAAAAGCCCGGGAGAAAGTGGAAAATGCACAGATCCTTATTTACCTTGCTGATGCCGCTACTGCAGATTTTACCGCAGACATTGAGATGATACAGTCCTTGGTGCGGGATGACCTGAAACTGATTGTCTGTGCCACGAAGATCGATGAAGTTACGCCGCCGCAACATGAAAGAGTGGAGGAGATCTTCAGGAATGCCATTCCCAGTGATTTTGATTTCATTAAAATTTCAGCCGTTGAAAACCAGAACCTCCAGGACCTGAAGAATGAACTGTCCTCTTACGTGGAACAGCTGAAAACCTCTGAAAACAACATTGTCATCACCAACCAGCGCCATTTCGAAGCCTTACGGAAATCCCTGGATGCCGTGCATCAGGTGAATGAAGCCATTTCTTTTCAGATCTCTACCGAATTGCTTGCTTACGAGTTGAGAAATGCCCTGGAATACTTGGGTGAGATCTCCGGTGAAGTAACGAATGATGAGGTGCTGGGAAATATTTTTTCTAAGTTTTGTATCGGGAAATAGAATTTATAAAGCAATGTTTTATAGGGAGTTATATTTTATTATACCATAAGGTATTTAAAGACAATATTCAAAAAACTCTTATTCAACAAAGATTTTGTGATGCTGCTTAAAGGTATTCATATAGATTTATTTGTTAAAATAAGAGTAGTAAAATACAGATATTCAGTGTTTCATTTTTAAAACAAATAAAAAGCCTCTTAATTTTATTAAGAGGCTTTTTGTTAATCATATAGAAATGCAATTAAAAAGAGGCTGTATTTACCGTATTTGCAACTGAGGTGGTAAAGGTGCTTTTCAGGGTTCCTCCGGTATTGGAGTAAGTTCCTCCTGTATAGAGTCCCCATCCTGTCGTTCCGCCGAGATAGCTTCCGCCGGTATAACTTCCGCCGAAATAGACTTTGTAAGCCGTATTTTTCAGCAGGTTCGGACTGGAAAAATGAAAATAATAGACGCCGTTTTTAGGCTTGAAAGTAACCATCTCGGTTCCGGCAGCATTTTCAATATGCAGCAGGGAGGAGGCAGCCAGTTGGGTACTGGATTTCAGGTACATACTTACCTGGGTGGAGGCAGTGCTCATGGCTTTTGTCATATTTGAGTTTGAGCCTGCAGAAATAAGGAGCCCGCCATTCATCAGGAAGGTCCCGTTGTAGTCGATTCCTTCTTCGGGCTGGCTGGTAGGCCCATTGATAATGGTGGTTCCGCCGGTAACGGTAATATTTCCGTTGCTGTCAATGGCATCGCTCCCCGTCACGATATGGATTCCTCCGGTAATGTACAGGTGGCTGTTGTCGTTGGATTCCGTTCCGCCTGCAACGGTGCCATAGGTAGCATTGATGCCGTCATTGGAAGCGGTGATGTTGTTGACACCGCCTGCCAGGGTAATGATCGGAGCCTCAACACCTTCGCCGACTCCTGAAGTGGAAGAGATCGCGGAGACGGTATTGGTTCCGCCATTAACGGTAACAGAAGAATCGGAATGAATGCCGTCATCGGTAGAACTGAAGGTATTGTTCCCGTTATTGATCGTAATTGCCCCGGTAGCCACCAGCGTTTTCGGATGGCTGTAATCGGTTCCGGAAACCAGGAACCGTGCTCCTGTAGTCTTGATATTCAGCATAGGAATTCCCGTCGTGCTCCCGATGACAACAGTCCCGTCGGCTTTCAGTCCTTTTCCTCCTGTTCCGGAACTGATTGTTGTTACCGAACCGGCGTTGATCAGCAGGTTTCCGTCTGTTGTTATTGCAGAAGATGAATAAGAGTCCAGGACTCCGCTGGCATTGGTATACGCAGCACCATTCCCAGCCGTTGTGATGCTGATGTTTCCGTTGTTCACCGTAATATTTTGTCCTGCTGAGATCCCCTTTCCTCCGTTAGCGGTAGAGGCCAAAGTAATATTGAATGTTCCGTTGTTGATGGTGACGGCAGCATCGGTTTTTATAGCTGTAGAATAAGATGGGTCATAGCCGCTGCCCGACGCCGTAAGAACGGCAGCCCCGGAAAGGCTGGCAGTAATATTTCCGCCGTCGAATGTGATATTTCCTTTGGCACTGATGGCCTTGGACTGGGCGCCGGTAAGGGTAAGGTTGAGGGTTCCGCCGGAGATGGCGATGGTAGAAGTGCCTGTTTTGATCGCCTTTACGTCTGCAGAGGCCAGCGTAGCGGTAATGGTGCCCCCGGAAACCGAAACGGCAGCATCTCCTGCATCAACGGCGTCTCCGGTTGCTGTAATATTTACGGTTCCGTTGCTCATGGTATATCCCTCTGAATGAAAGCCGTCCGAAGCGGCAGAAGTTACTTTGAGGTTGCCATTCTGTACTTCAATTCCGGAAGAAGTGGAGATTCCGTGCTTTTTGATCCCTTTGATGTTTAACGTTCCTGTTCCCGTAAAAATGATTTTGCCGTCGGTCTGCAAAGCCCCGTTTTTTGTGCTTGCAGAGCCGTCCGTTACTGAGTTTACAGTACCATGCTGAAGGGTAAACGTATGAGCCTGCCCGCCGGTAATGCTGATGGCTGCACCAGAGGCGTTGGTTAAATTCAGATTGTTCATCACAAATGTTGCCGGAAGGGCTGAGTTCACTGTCAGGCTTCCCGTGGGGCTGGTTCCCAGTAAATTGTATTCCAGATTATTGACGGTGGAAGTGGAAACGACGTTTACCGTTCCTCCGGTTGCCGTAATGTCCACCCCCTGGCCGGAATAAGGATTGATAATGGTGGCGTTCTCCGAACCTTTGTAAATAATGTAGATTTTAGTCAGGTTCACTGCCGTAGCGGAGAACGTCAGACTGTCGACGGTGGTTTTTGGCAGGTTTAAACTTGCCGTACTTCCGCTGAGGTGAAACCTGGCATCACTGGTATCGAACCTGATGCTGTCTACTGAGGCCGTGGGAGAAGCAAACATGACGTTTCCAGAATTATGGGCGATCAGGGTGTTTTGCGCCTTTATTCCAAAAGATAACAGTGTAACAGTTAAAATGTAAAAAAGCCTTCTCATTTTTTGATCAGTTTTATGGTGTTGTTATTAACCTGAACGAGGTAGAACCCGGTTTTCAGGCTGCTGATATCAATATCTTCACCGTGCTGGAATGTCCCGTTCAGGACAAGCCTTCCTTCGGCAGAAAATATTTTTACTTTTAATGCTTCCTTCTCATCAGATGTAATCCTGATGAACTCTGCAGAAGGGTTAGGATATAATTTTATCAGGTCATTATCTGTTCCTGTCCCTGTTTCCTGAACAGCAAGCACTGATGACGAAAAAGTAATTTTTTTGATGATTCCGGTCGGGATGGATACATCGGCTGCAGAGCCTGACGTTTTTACCAGCAGATTATTTCCGGAGAAGTAAAGCTTACCACTCGTAGTGATGGTATAATCCTGTGTTGATCCTGTATAATAGGAAACCTTCAGGGTTGTCTGTGCCAGGCAATACGCGGCAGGCAAGAATACAAGCAAGAACATTATCTTACTGAAAAGCGGAATTATTCTCATTGTTAAATTGATTTATTCGTTCAAAAATAAATTTTACCTGATCAAAAGAAAATAATTTGAGGTAAACGGTGAAAATGTGTCGGTGAAACTGAAGTACATATTATTTACCCGTAATTACAGAGCTCCCAATGAAACTGTCTGGTTTTAAACAGACCTGGAATTATTGAGATGAAGAGCAGGGTGGCAGTATCAGTTTAGGATGTATTTATATCGTCATAACCAAATTAAATTTGCACAGCCCGTTTATTTCCCTTATATTTGTAAAATAATAAGGCTGCTGCCTGAGCAAATCTAAAAACTGAATATTATTTATTTTTCTTTTTTGCTGATACAGACGCTCAATTTTGTCATTAATTTTTAGATGCACTCTTTTAAGAAGTTCGATTTTCACTCTTAAATTCCACACATCCATATTTTTCTCTCAAAAATTTATTATCGTTTTGATTTGAATCAAATCAAGGCACAGGGATATGGGTCCTATACAACAGAATACAATAATTTTTTAATACATATACAATGCAACAAGGAACAGTAAAATTCTTTAACGATGCCAAAGGATTTGGTTTTATTACACCATCAACAGGTGGACAGGATGTTTTCGTACATACTTCAGGTTTAGTGGATGAGATCCGTGAAAACGATGTCGTAACATTCGATTTACAAAATGGAAACAAAGGGGTTAACGCCGTTAACGTTAAGATAGCGTAACTTAGGTTAACAACCATATAAGCTATAGGAGAGCAGATAAGCAATTATCTGCTCTTTTTTTATTGTCAAGGAGCTCTGCAAGCATTTTCTTATCGTAATTATGGTATGGCTTCTGTATTTATCAGGCAGCATAACATTATGTTTCTTTAAAATTCAGAATACTCAATAAAAAGCTGATCAGCTGTTCTGTATTAAACATATGGTGACTCACAGTCATCAAAAATATTCAGCACAAACCTGCCTCTTAAACGTTCTGAATGATCTCTTTTATAAATATTTTAGATTTTCACTGTAAAATTCCGGACTGGAATAGGAATTAAAGGTATTGAATTATCCTGACCGGCTACCGAGCTGAAGCACCGGAAGTAAACCAAAACTTAATAACTCCAACATGAAAGAGCAGGATACTGCAAGCACACAAAATGCATATTTTTATTTTTATTAATTGTATTAATTAGAATAAATTCAGAACTTCCTGAAAAAGATTATGAAATTTCAAAATATAGCAGCTTTCCTTCTGTCCTCTTTTATGCTTTTCTTCTTTTCATCAACACTGAAAAGCCAGGATAAATTTCCGGACGGAACGTCAATCCCAAAATGGTTTAAAGAAAATAAGCCCACAGATATCAATAAATTAGGCAAAAAATACATCCTTACAGACAATGGAATGAAGAATGACAGTACCGTTCTTCAGACTAAACAGCTTCAGGCATTGATCGATCTGGCGGCTAAAAACGGCGGCGGCGTTATCATTGTGCCGAAAGGAACATTCCTCATCAGCTCGGTTTTCTTCAAACAGGGAACGCATTTGCATCTGGAAACCGGGGCCAAATTAAAAGGGAGCGATGATATCAACGATTTTCCGGTAGTGACAACCCGTATGGAAGGTCAGACCGTAAAATATTTTCCGGCCCTGATCAATGCAGACGGATTGGATGGTTTCACAATTTCCGGAAAAGGAATGCTGGACGGAAACGGGCTCCGCTTCTGGAAATCATTCTGGAAAAGAAGAGAATGGAATCCTAAATGCACCAATATGGACGAAATGAGACCCAGGATTATCTACGTTTCAAATTCCAAAAACGTTCAAATTGAAGGAATTACCATTAAAAATTCGCCGTTCTGGAGTACCCATTACTATAAAAGTGATTTCGTTAAATTGTTAAATCTGACCATTCTTGCACCGAAAGAGCCCGTAAAAGCACCAAGTACTGACGCGGTTGACATTGATGCCTGTACCAATTTTCTGATCAAAAACTGCTACATGTCAGTCAATGACGACGCGATTGCTCTGAAAGGCGGAAAAGGCCCGAAAGCCGATAAAGACCCGAACAACGGAGAAAACAGAAACATCCTGATCGAAGACAACAGCTTCGGATTCTGTCATAGCGTTTTGACCTGCGGAAGCGAATCGATTCACAATTACAATGTGATTCTCCGCAATTCTAAAGTAAAAGATGCTTCAAGATTGTTACACCTGAAAATGCGTCCTGACACGCCCCAGCACTACGAATATCTCACTGTTGATAACATTACCGGAAACGTAAAAACATTCCTGTATGTAAAAGGATGGAACCAGTTTTTTGATTTAAAAGGCGAAGAAAGACCTAAAAAAGGTTTGGCAAACAATATCACCATAAAAAATATCGACATCAGTTGTGAAACGGCGTACTCTGTTGAAAAATCGGACTTATATGATTTGAAGGATTTCACTTTTGAAAACTTTAAAATCAAAGCTTTAAAACCTGAAATGGAAAATTTGAAGTATATTCAGAATTTGAAGCAGAAGAATATTAATGTAACGCAGGTTGCTTCTCTGATGCAATCTTACGATAAAAAAGACGATTCCGACACTGCTGCTAAATGAGTTGTTTTCCCAAAATATTCGTTCTTTTATGCTTTTGCTCACAGTTTCTGCATGCTCAGTCTAAGGAAATCCAATTCCTGAGCGGGACAGATTCTGAGCATACGAAAGAATGGGACTTTTGGATAACCGGCGGACGGAAATCGGGAAGCTGGGATAAAATTCAGGTGCCGTCACAGTGGGAACAGCAGGGCTTCGGCTCGTACAACTACGGGCGGGATTATGTCACCTACGGCAGGAATTTTAAGTTTAATGATGAAGTAGGTTTGTACAAACACAAATTTTCGGTTCCGAATTCGTGGAAAGGAAAGTCAGTTAACATCGTTTTCGAAGGTTCGATGACCGATACCGAAGTGAAAATTAATGGTAAATCGGCCGGAGCAATTCATCAGGGTGCTTTTTATGAATTTAAATATGATATTTCCGACAAATTAATCTTCGAAAAAGAAAATCTTCTTGAGGTCAAAGTTTCCAAAATGTCTGCTGATAAATCGGTCAACAATGCAGAACGCCTGGCTGATTACTGGGTTTTGGGAGGTATTTTCAGGCCGGTTTATCTGGAAGCCGTTCCAAAAGAAAATATCTCATCAACATCAATCGATGCCAAAGCCGATGGAATTTTCCGCTCGAATATCCATTTGAAAGGAATTCAGACGGTGAATAGTTTAAAAGTTGAAATCTTCGATGCTGAAAATATGCGGGTTGCCGAATCGCAGATTCAGATTCAGAAAGGAGATACTTTAAAACAGATTCAATGCTCCGTTAAAAATCCGAAACTCTGGACAGCCGAAACACCCAATTTATATAGGGTGAAATTCAGTCTTGATAAAAACAGGAAAAAAATATTCCAGACCGAAGAAAAATTTGGTTTCCGGACGATTGAAGTCAGAAAAGGCGACGGTATTTACGTCAATGGGACCAAAATCAAAATGAAAGGCATCAACCGTCATGTCTGGTGGCCTGAAACCGGAAGAGCAGTCAATAAAAATATCGATTTGATGGACGTTCAGCTCATCAAGGAAATGAATATGAATGCCGTCCGCTGTTCGCATTATCCACCGAATAAATCCTTTCTTCAGATGTGCGATTCGTTGGGCCTATATGTTCTGGATGAACTGGCGGGATGGCAGAAAAAATACAGCACGGAAGTTGGCAAAAAGCTCGTGAGAGAAATGGTGATGAGAGATGCGAATCATCCGTCCATTATTTTCTGGAGCAATGGAAATGAAGGCGGACATAATTTTGATCTGGATACAGAATATTCAAAATACGATTTATCAAACCGTCCCGTTATTCATGCGCATCACAAGCCTGGAAATGCTTTCAACGGAATCGACTGCAATCATTACGAAGATTATTACAGCACCAAAAAAATCCTCGAAGGCGAAAATATTTATATGCCGACCGAGTTTCTGCACGCGCAGGACGATGGCGGTGGCGGAACTTCTCTGGCCGATTACTGGGAACTTCACTGGAATTCCAAAAAAGGTGCGGGTGGTTTTCTATGGGCGTTCGCAGACGAGGGTTTGGTAAGAACGGATTTTAATAATCAAATTGATGTGAACGCAATCAACGCTCCGGATGGAGTATTGGGCCCGCATCGTGAAAAAGAAGGAAGTTTTTATGCCATCCGGGAAATTTACAGTCCGGTAAAAATAGGTTTGAAAACATTGCCGGATGATTTTAACGGAACCATTCCTGTTGAGAACCGATATCATTTTACCAACTTGAATGAATGCCTGTTTGAATGGAAACTGGTCAAATTTAAAAGACCATTTTCATCAGAATCCGGATTGGATGTACTTCAAAATGGAAAAGCAAAATCTCCGGATATTAAACCGACGGAAAAAGGAAATATTACATTAAAACTTCCTCAAGACCGGAAAGCAAGTGACGCATTAATGCTTACTGCAACTGATTCTTTCGGAAAAAAAATTTACACGTGGACCTGGAGAATTAAATCCAATGATGAGATTTCAAAACAGTTTTCGAACTCATTCATCAAAGAATTTCCGGTCTCAGTCATCGAAAATGATTCATTGTTTATTTTAAAATCAGACGAAAAAGAATTTTCATTCGGAAAAAAAGATGGATTATTAAAGTCTGTCATTTTAGATAAAAAAGGTAAAAAAATGACCTTCCGGAACGGACCTGTTTTTATTAACGGAAAAACAGAATTATCAAACATAAAAACTTTTGCAGAAGGACAGAATCAGGTTATCCAAATTTCGTACAAAGACGGAAAAAAAGCAGTCTGGAAACTGAATCCAAACGGAATTCTGGAATTGAATTATGAATATTCGCTTGCCGGAGATTATCAGTTTGCAGGCGTAAGTTTTGATTATCCTGAAAATTATGTCATCAGTGCAAAATGGCTCGGCAAAGGTCCGTATCACGTTTGGAAAAACCGAACTCAGGGACAGGCGTACAATGTATGGCAGAATCTGAGAAACTCAACCCGAACCGGTTTTTCACCTTGGATTTATCCTGAATTCAAAGGCTATTTCGATGATGTTTCGTGGTTGCAGTTGAATACGGCGGAAGGAAAAATAACGGTGGGAACCAAAGAAGAAAAAATGTTCGTCAGGCTATTTGATTTTTACGGAATTTACGGTGCCGAAGGTTATCCCAAGCTGCCGACAGGAAATATTTCTTTTCTCGATACGATTCCGCCACTGGGAACTGTTCTGGCATTTAATATTAATAATGACACTTCGACTTTGGGCCCTGAAAGTGAACCCAGTCATCTGAACGGAACATTCAGAAGAACCTTGTATTTCTGTTTTGGTCTGCCGGATTTTGGTGATGAAAACAAGCAGTTTACCATGCCGAAAGAAAATATTTTAACAGATTAAGATGCAGAAAAGTATACAGTTTTTAATGCTTTTCTTAGGTTCGTTTCTATTCGCGCAACAGACGGCTTTTAAGTTTGATTTTGGTACAGACAGAACCGAAAAGGGATATATTCCCATTACATCTACATCGAAATTTGATCAGAAAACCGGTTACGGATTTATGCATATTTCCGGTTTGAAATCTGTTGACCATGGCGGAAATGCTTTGACGGGCGATTTTATTACGAGTGAAAAGCCCTTCTATTTTTCAGTTGTTATTCCGGAAGGAAACTATAATATTACATTAAATCTCGGCGACTCCAAAGGAACATCTGAAACAACTGTCCGGGTAGAAAACCGCCGTCTGATGCTGAATGATGTCAAAACAAAAAAGGGCGAAATCATCGAAAAACAAATCACCGTTCACGTCAAAGACAGCATTATCCGTAATCAGATCGGGGCTCAGATCGGAATTGTAAAACTGAAACCAAGAGAACGAAAATATCTGCACTGGGACAATTTGCTGACAATTGAATTTAATGGCAAAGCTCCGAAAGTGTGTTCAGTCATCATTCAACCCAACAAAACGGCGAAAACGATTTATCTGACCGGCGATTCAACGGTTGTGGATGCGCAGTACGAACCTTGGGCATCCTGGGGGCAGATGCTGCCGTATTTTTTCGTTCCGAATGAAGTGGTGATTGCCAATTACGCCGAAAGCGGGGAAACGCTGAAAGCTTTTGAAGACCGCCACCGAATTGATAAAATATGGAATAAAATAAAGAAAGGCGATTACCTTCTGATCCAGTTTGGGCACAATGACCAGAAAGCGGGCAACAGCATGAAATCCGGGTACAGAAAACGCTTGAAAGAATGGATTGCGAAAGCCAGAGAATTGGGCGCAGTTCCGGTTTTGGTCACTTCAATGAACCGTCGGGTTTTTGATAAAAATAACAAGATCGTCAATACGTTGGATGATTTTCCTGATGCAATGCGTGAAATTGCAAAGGAGGAAAATGTTGATTTAATCGATCTTAATGCGATGAGCAAAACCCTGTTTGAGGCAATGGGACCTGAAGCAGCAAAGAAAGCATTTGTCCATTATCCGGCAAACGCCTATCCTAATCAACCGACGGCTTTGGCTGATGATACGCATTTCAACACGTACGGTGCATACGAATTGGCACAATGTGTCGTGAAATCCATTGTTGATCAAAACTTATCTTTAAAGAAATACATTTCAGAAAACTATAAAAATTTTAACCCGAATACACCTGATCCTGTTGAAAAGTTCCATTGGCCGGAATCTGTTTTTATGGAATCATTAAAACCGGATGGGAACTGAAAATCAGCATTAAAAATGAAGTTTAGAGAACCGCGAAGCGGTTCAATATGAATAGCATCGGGTGAAACCCGATTGAAAAATGAACAAAATGAAAATTAAAAATATAGTCAGCCTCAGTCTCCTCTGTTTTGCCTTCGGAAATCTTTCCGCACAAAACCCGTGGCCCAAAACCACAGAGACCGCTAAACCGTGGACCCGCTGGTGGTGGATGGGAAATGCCGTGGACGAAAAGGGCCTGGACAAACAACTGACTGTTTTAAATAAAGCCGGTTTCGGAGGCGTGGAAATCGTACCGATTTACGGAGCAAAAGGTTTTGAAAAACAATACCTAAATTACCTTTCTCCGGAATGGATGAGAATGCTGAAGTTTACTACTGGCAAAGCAAAAAGCCTGAATATGGGCGTTGATATGGCGGTCGGGACCGGTTGGCCCATCGGTGGCCCGCAAGTGGTTGAACAGGATGCTGCGACAAAAATGATTGTTCAGACGTACACGATTTCTTCAGGAGAGAAATTTTCAGAAAAAATTGTTTTAAAAGATGAAAAACAGAAGGATTTAAAAACCGTAAAATTAGATATTGTAACAGCCTACAATGAAAAAAACGAAGCGGTTGTTTTAACGGATAAAGTTAATGGTGATGGTATTTTAAACTGGAAACCAAGTTCAGGGAAATGGATCATCTATGCAGTTTTCACTGGTAAAACCTTACAGAAAGTAAAACGTGCCGCACCGGGTGGAGAAGGGTACACTTTAGACCATTTTTCGCCGGAAGCAACGAAAGATTATCTGAAAACTTTTGATAAAGCATTTGGAAATTCCAACTACGGAATCCGTTCTTTTTTCAATGACAGTTATGAAGTCTACAACGCTGACTGGACGCCGGATTTTTTGAGTGAATTCAAAAAAAGACGGGGCTATGATTTGAGTCCGTACATCAGATATCTGGTGGGCAAAGAGGAAAATGAAATTGCAGGAAGGGTAAAATCGGATTACCGGGAAACGTTGAGTGAATTGATTTTAAATCATTTCACCAGAGATTTCACCAACTGGGCGCATTCCAAAAACTCAAAAAACACCAACCAGGCACACGGTTCGCCTGGAAATCTACTGGATTTGTACGCTGCGGTAGATATTCCTGAATCTGAAACCTTCGGAAGTTCGATTTTTGAGATTCCGGGTTTGAAGAGAGATACTGCGGATATTCAGAAATCCGATATGCCGGATTTCAATATGCTGAAATTCGCATCATCGGCGTCGAATGTAACCGGCAAAAAATTAACTTCCAATGAAACCTTTACCTGGCTCACTGAACATTTCAAAACCTCGTGGTCACAGGCGAAACCGGAAGTGGAGCAGGTGTTTTTATCGGGAATCAACCACGTTTTTTACCACGGTACGACGTATACGCCGGCGCATGTGCAGTTTCCGGGATGGTTGTTTTATGCGTCCGTAAATTTCGTTCCTGAAAACAGTTTGTGGCCGCATCTGAAAGGATTAAATTCATACATCGAACGTACGCAATCTGTTTTGCAAAGCGGAAAATCAGATAACGAACTGTTGATATACTGGCCGGTTTATGACCAGTGGGCAAGCCCGAAAGGGAATGATGTAGCGTTCAAAGTTCATAATGTTAAAAAGTGGTTAGTACCGACTCCGATGTACGAAAATATGAATAAGCTCAGTAAAATGGGTTATTCTCTGGATATGATTTCGGATAAAATGATTGGTGAATCAAGATCGGAAAACCAAAAAATTCAGGTTTCTAAAGAAGGCTCAGCTTATGAGGTTTTAATTATTCCTGAACTGACTTATCTGCCGGAATCTACCTTAAAAAACATTCTGGATTTGGCTCAAAACGGAGCTTTCGTCATTTTCCAGAACGAGCCTAAAGATATTCCCGGAAACTTTGAAGTGGAGAAAATAAGAACGCAGCTGAAATTTTTATGGAATCAGATTCCGTTTCAAAACCAGGCCGGAAGTATGAAATTCGCCAACGTCGGAAAAGGAAAAATTGTTTTGAGCTCTGATGTTGCAAAAGCTTTGGAATATTTAAAAATCGAAAGAGAAAGACTGACCGACACAGGTTTAAAATTCGTTAGGAGACGATTCGATGGCGGGAAATATTATTACATTGTCAACCATACTTCCAAGGAAATCAATCAGAATATTCCGCTGAATTTCGTTGGGAAGCAGGTGGTTCTAATGAATCCTGAAAACGGGGATTACGGGCTTGCCGAAACTCAGGATAATTCAGTGAAAATTCAATTGAAATCCGGGGAATCTTTAATTGTAAAAGCTTCTGAAACGGCAGATAATTCTGTGGCAAAGTGGAAATATACTGAAAAAACCGAAGCACCGATTGTTTTAAGCCAATCTTGGCACTTATCTTTCAAAGAAGGCGGTCCTGAACTCCCTAAACCCAGAACGTTGACGAAACTTCAGCCTTGGACGAATTTTACAGAAGATGCACAGACACAAAGCTTTTCGGGAACCGGAGTGTACGCCACGACTTTGAATTTAAAGAAAAATAAAGCAGACGATTATCTTTTGAAGTTCGATAAACTTTATGAAAGTGCAGCAGTGATCGTCAACGGAAAAGAGGCCGGAATCGTCTGGAGCATTCCGTTTGAAATCAATGTCGGGAAATATCTTAAAAAAGGAAAAAATACGATTCAGATTGAAGTAAGTAATCTGATGGCAAACCGAATCCGTTATATGGATCAGAATAAAATCGAATGGAGAAATTATCATGAAATCAACTTTGTGAACATTAACTATAAACCTTTCGATGCATCTAACTGGAAAGTTCAGCCTTCAGGTCTGGATGGCGAAATCCAATTAATCCCAATTTATTATTCAAAATAAAAATTTATTATGACTAAAAATATTATAAAAACATTTGCATTAGGAACTTTGCTGACCTTCAGTTTTTCCAATGCCCAGCAGAAACCCAAAGTGGTCTTAGACAACTTTTTCAACAACGAGAAAAAGGAAAATAAGGAAACCAAAGTCCTGGAATCCTGGCATTATACCTGGAACGATACCAGCAACGGTGGGTTTTCTTTACTGGGAGAAATCTTTACCAGACAAGGTGCGGAAATTAGTACGCTGACCACTGCTCCGACCAAAAGGGACTTGAAAAATGCCAATATTTACATCATCGTAGATGCTGATATCGACAAAGAAGCTTATGGTGGTAAAGCGAATCTGATCGATGCAAAATCTATAAAAAATCTGGTAAAATGGGTTGAAAAAGGCGGTGTTCTGGTTTTAATGAGCAACGATAAAGGAAATTCCGAGTTTGAAAATTTCAATAAGTTGGCGCAGGAATTTGGGATCCATTTTAACGAAGACAGCTACAATAGAGTTCAGAAAAGAGAATTTGAGCAGGGAAAAGTAATGGTTCCGGCCGGCAACGAGATCTTCTCTGAGCAAAAATTATACATGAAAGAAGTGGCGACGATTTCGGTGAAAAATTCGGCAAAAGAGCTGTTGTCTGCAGAAGGAAAGAACATCGCAGCCGTTGCAAAATTCGGTAAAGGGACGGTTTTCGCATTGGGAGATCCTTGGTGCTACAACGAATATATCGACGGCAAAAAGTTACCCGCAGATTTTACCAATTATCAGGGAACAGAAGAATGGGTGAAGTGGCTGTTACAGCAGGCTTCCAGGAAATAACTAAGTCAGGAAGTACAACCGGTTGGAGCAGTTTCGGTAAATTTTATCTGGGCAGCTTTATCCGCCTTCCGCTCCCAATCTTTTTTGCAGACGGTTTCAGTTTAAAGAGAACTTGAAGTCTAAGCAAAAAAGGATTTCCGCTCAAGTCGGGCTGCGAGCGATTCAACGGTAAAATCCTTGTCAAGGTTTGAAACCTTGACAAGGATACAAACAAATCAAAATAAGAAATCGGCATTAGCCAAAACTTATAAAATCAAAGAATTATGAATGTAAAATTCAAATTTATTTTAGGCGCAATTCTTCTTTCTGAACTCCTCTCTGCACAACGACAAATGGAATATCTGAAAAGAGGAATCGTTGCCGCACCTTCAGATTCAGGCATTTTTGTGAGTTGGCGTTTGCTCGGAACAGAAGCTCAAAATACCCATTTTGATTTGTACCGGACTGAAAATAATGTAACCAAAAAGCTGAATGCAAAGCCACTTTCAAACGAAACCAATTTTTTAGATAAAACAGCCGACAAGACAAAGAATTATACCTATTTCGTAAAATCGAATACACAAGATCAATCGGTAGATATGGATTCTGCACAATATGTTGCCAATCAAAAACCTTATTTTTCAATTCCGTTGAAAACGCCTCAGGGTTATACGCCCAATGACGCTTCAGTCGCAGATTTGGATGGCGATGGCGAATATGAAATCATCCTGCATCAGACCGGAAGGTCGAAAGACAACAGCCAGAAAGGAGAAACCGACCCGCCAATTATTCAGGCTTACAAAATGGATGGAAAGCTTTTGTGGGAAATAAATTTAGGTAAAAACATTAGAGAGGGAGCGCATTATACGCAGTTTTTAGTCTATGATTTAGACCAGGACGGAAAAGCGGAAATCGTAATGAAAACTGCCGACGGGAGCAAAGACGGACGAGGGAAATTCATTGGCAACCCGATAAAAAATTATGTCAACGAAAACGGAATGGTTCTTTCCGGTCCGGAATTTATGACTGTCTTTGACGGAGAAACCGGAGCAGAAATTCACACCGTGGATTATCAGGTGCCAAGGTTTGCAGGCAGTTTGAATCCAACGGCTGAACAGATGACCGAAACGTGGGGCGACGCCAAAGGAAACCGGCTCGACAGGTTTCTGGGAGCCGTTGCTTATCTGGACGGCAAAACACCCAGTGTGATTATGTCCAGAGGGTATTATACCAGAACGGCGATTGCAGCCTGGGATTACAAAGATAAGAAACTGAGCTTGCGATGGCTTTTTGATACCGAAAGTTCAGAAGAAAATAAAAAATACCGCGGACAGGGAAATCATAATTTGACGATTGCGGACGTTGACAATGACGGAAAAGACGAAATTGTATATGGGGCAATGACGGTTGATGATAACGGAAAGGTGTTAAACAGCACAGGTTTCGGCCACGGTGATGCGCTGCACGTCGGTGATCTTGATCCGTCAAATCCCGGACTCGAAATTTTCGATATCCAGGAACGTTTTGATGATGCAGGAGCGCATTTCAGAGACGGGAAAACCGGAACAGTTTTATGGAAATTACCGTCTACCGTTTACAGCAAACAAGGAAAATTTCAGGGACCGGGAAGAGGTTTGTCGTTGAATATTGATCCCCGCTACGAAGGTTCGGAATCCTGGGCAGCCGGAGCCGGACTGAAAGGGATATATGATACCAAAGGAAAGAAAATCAGTGATAAAAATCCACCCGCTAATATGGGGATTTATTGGGACGGCGATTTTTTAAGCGAAATTCTGGATGGAACCAATGTTTCAAAATGGGACTGGAAGAAAGAAAAATCAGATTTGGTTTTTGATGCCAGAAATTTTCAGTGTGAATCCAACAACGGAACCAAAAAAAATCCCGCATTGGTTGCTGATTTATTCGGAGACTGGCGTGAAGAAGTGATGTACAGAACTGCCGATAATCAGGAACTGAGAATTTTTTCAACAACCGTTCCTACAAAACACAGATTGTATACGCTGATGCATAATCCGCAGTACCGTTTGAGCATTGTGTGGCAGAATGTCGGGTACAATCAGCCGCCGCATACCGATTATTATCTGGACGAATCAATTAAGGAAATGCCGAAACCCTATATTAAAACGATAACTCCCAAAAAATAAAGTCATCAATGAAAATCAAATTCATTATTCCCATTGTTGTTTTGGTCATCCTGATCGGAGCGTCATTTCAGAAACTTCAGGATAAACCGGTTGTTTATATCATAGGGGATTCCACGGTTCAAAATGGTTCGGGCAAAGGTTCAGACTCACTTTGGGGCTGGGGAAGTTTTATGAATCTTTTCTTAGACAGTACAAAAATTGAAATTCAGAACCACGCAAAGGGTGGCAGAAGCAGCAGGACTTTCCTGACGGAAGGCCGTTGGGATTCCATTATGAAAACTATTAAAAAAGGGGATTATGTTTTGATGCAGTTCGGCCATAATGACGGCGGCGAACTTGCCGATACTTTAAGGGCAAGAGGAACAATAAAAGGCATCGGAGAAGAATCGAAAGACATTTATAACCCGATTCGTAAAGTGAATGAGACGGTTTATACATACGGGCATTATATGAGAAAATATGCATATGAAGCCAAATCCAAAGGTGCAGTCCCCATTATTGTTTCGCCGGTTCCCAGAAACAAATTTAGCGGAAAAGGAAAAATTGAAAAAGATCAATACGGGATCTGGGCCCGGGAAGTCGCCGGGCAAACCGGTGCTTATTTCATTGATTTAAATGCCATGGTCATCAATACATATGAGGAGATGGGTATTGAAAAAGTAAAAGCTTTCTTCCCGAAAGACCATACCCATACCAACGAAGCAGGAGCGGTCCTGAATGCAGAACTGGTGGTAAAAGGAATTAAGCAGCTGAAAAACTGTGAACTGAAAAATTATATAAAGTAAATAAAAGATATGAAAAGATCATTGATTAAAAGCGGCATTTTTGCCTTCGTCATGGCAGCTTTATCCTCCTGCTCGGTTCAGAAACAAAGTACGGCAGGCAAAGTTGAAATTCCGGACAGAAAAGAGGTGCTGGAAGTTTCGAGAAGGGCCAATCAGTATTTCATGAACAAGTGGCCGGATACCGGGAAAGATATTGTCGGCAAAAAAGTGTGGCCGAGCAACCTTTGGACCCGTGCAGTGTATTATGAAGGATTAATGGCATTGTACAAGGTAGATCCGAAAAAAGAATATTACGATTATGCGATGTCCTGGGCAGTTCATCATAAATGGGATCTGATGCGCGGAACCTATACCCGGAATGCTGACCATCAGGCCTGCGGACAAACCTACATTGATCTTTATGAAATTGACGGAAGAAAGCATCCGGAAAGAATTAAAAACGTAAAAGCTGCCATGGACAGTATGATTGCCACTGATAAAGTGGATGACTGGTGGTGGATCGATGCCCTACAGATGTCCATGCCGATTTTCACGAAACTGGGCCGGATTACCGGTGAGCAGAAGTATTTTGATAAAAATTACGAGATGTATGCCTATACAAAATACAAACACGGAGGAAACGGCTTGTACAACCAGGCAGACAAAATCTGGTGGAGAGACAAAAGCTTTGTGCCGCCTTATAAAGAACCCAATGGCGAAGACTGTTACTGGAGCCGCGGAAACGGCTGGGTAGTGGCCGCTTTGGCGAAAACGCTTCAGGACACTCCGAAATCCGATCCTCATTACCAGGAATACTTACAGGATTATAAAGATTTACTGGCAGCTTTACTTCCGGTTCAAAGGGAAGACGGGTTCTGGAATGTAAGCCTGCACGACCCGACCAACTTTGGTGGCAAAGAAATGACGGGAACTGCTTTGTTTGTGTACGGAATGGCGTACGGAATCAATAACGGATTGATCGACAGGGATACCTATTTACCCGTTGTGGCTAAAGCATGGAATGCGATTGCAAAAGATTCCGTGCAGCCGAATGGTTTCCTGGGCTGGGTACAGGGAACCGGAAAAGAACCGAAAGACGGGCAGCCGCTTTCTGTAAGCAAAGAACCTGACTTTGAAGATTATGGCTTAGGCTGTTTACTGCTTGCGGGAAGCGAGGTTTATAAATTAAAATAGAATTGATGTTTAAACTATTAAGAATACCAAGTGCTTAAGATGGATCAGGAAATTCAGCATTTTAAAAATAAAATGCTAAAGCGAAGCTAAACTTAATTTCTTGAAATCTTCCACCGCCTTAATGGTTAAATTGTATGTGTTATAATAATTAACAGTATTTTATATAGTTAGTAAACTGTACATTTTCCGGATAAGTTATATAACACTCAAACCTAACGGGTTTTTAAAACCCGTTAGGTTTTTGTTTTCTGTAAAGTACAGTAAGTGAAGGTTAAGGATCAAAATAATTTTAAAATAAATGATCTTTATATAAGCTTCTTAGAATACAGTTTAAACAACCCTTGCGGATTACTTTTAATTTTATTATTTTTTCAAAATCTTTTACATGACACTACAAGATGCGCAATCGATTACATCTTACTAATTTTCAAATTCAACCAATACGATAATTATGAATGCACTGTTAGGGGTTTTTTTTCATTTTCTGGGAGGCTTTTCTTCGGGGAGCTTTTATCTGCCATATAAAAAAGTAAAGGGATGGTCCTGGGAAACCTATTGGCTGATCGGCGGTGTTTTTTCATGGATTATTGTTCCGCCCCTGGCCGCTTTTCTTACCATTCCCGGTTTCTGGGAAATTATCCGGAATGAAAGTTCATCCATCTTGGGACTGACGTTTCTGTTCGGGGCACTCTGGGGAATCGGCGGTTTCACATATGGCCTGGGTGTGCGTTATTTAGGCGTGGCTTTGGGAAGCAGCATTATCCTGGGGCTTTGTATGGTTTTCGGGTCATTGGTCCCTTCGGTTTTTTATGAATTTTCTCCGCAATCGGGAAAAGATAATATCGGTCTCATGATGTCAAATCCATGGGGACAGTTTGTCTTGCTGGGGCTTTTTGTATGCGTTATAGGAATCATCATCAGCGGAAAAGCAGGGATGATGAAGGAAAAAGAACTGCAGACCGAATCCACGGATCCTCACGGAACTTCAGTAAAAACGGAGTACAAGTTTGGGCTGGGATTAATTGTTTCCATCATATCGGGAGTGCTGAGTGCCTGTTTTAATTTCGGGTTGGAAGCCGGAAAACCGATGGCCAATGTAGCCAATGAAGCATGGAAGCTCGCCAATCCGGACCAGGGGGAATTCCTCTTTCAGAATAATGTAACGTACGTTGTTGTGCTTTGGGGCGGGATGGCCGTCAATCTGATCGGATGCCTGTACCTGGCTTTTAAAAATAAATCGTATACCGATTATACCAAGAAAAATGTTCCGGTTGTAAAAAATATTATTTTCTGTGCACTGGCAGGAACAATGTGGTTCTTACAGTTCTTTTTCTACGGAATGGGAGAGAGCAAAATGGGGAATGGCCCAAGCTCATGGATCCTGCACATGGCATTTATTATTTTCATTGCCAATTTATGGGGAATCATCATTAAAGAATGGAAAGGGGTTTCAAAGAAAACGGTAAAGACCATTACAGCAGGCATGATTGTCATTTTTATTTCTATCCTGATTGTGGGCTACGGAAATTCCCTGAGATAGATTTCATGATTTATAGTTTCATTTATATTTATATAGTTCAATTTTTGTAAGGCACTGATATTTTTCAGTGCCTTTTTTATGCTGACAAGTGATATTTTTGTAAAATGAATAAGCAGATAATTCCACATTCCGGTAATTTAATTTCGATATGATATTTTAAATATAATGGGTTTATACTTATTTAAATTATTATAAATTCCCGATTTTAATATAAATGTAGGTAAATAATTAAGATAAATTATGAATTATATAATGCAGGATATGGCAGGATGCCAGAACTTTTCTAACAGTGTACATTGTGACATATTTAAACGCTAATAAAAATTAATATATGTCTTTGATAATTAAACACAAGAATATAAAGCGAATCGTTTTTCCTGCTTTTATGCTTTCGACAAGTTTTGTCTGGGGGCAGCAAGCGGTGAATGATACGTTGAAAAGGGATGTAAAAGATATTGAGGAAGTAGTAGTGATCGGTTACGGTAAAGTTAAGAAATCAGACTTGACGGGATCGGTAGCTTCAGTTTCTGCAAAAGACCTGGCGGCAACACCGGCAATGAATGCACTGCAGGCACTGCAGGGAAGAGCGGCCGGACTGAATATTGTTACAGCGGGCGGTGCACCGGGCGCCGGGGCAAACGTAACCATTCGTGGTGGGGCTTCCATTACCCAAGGGACGGAACCGTTATATATCGTAGACGGTTTCCAGCTGGATAATGCACTGAACATCATCAATCCCAATGATATCGAAAGCATTGATGTACTGAAAGGAGCTTCCGCCATCGCCATCTATGGTGCCCGTGGTTCCAACGGTATTATTGTTATCAAAACAAAAACCGGAAAAAAAGGGAGGGTAACCATCAGCTATAACTCTTTTATGTCATTTGACATGCTTTCCAAGAAGCTGGACATGGTTTCCAATGCGGAGCAGTATGTAAAATACCAGTATGAACTGGCCCAGTTAAGCGGCGGCGCCACAAAATGGAGCAATGTGTTTGACAACAGTCTGGGAACAGATACTCCAGGGTTTTATACCGGCGCGTACAGCAGGATCAGCAACAGATACGGATCGGCACCCACACTGGACTGGCAGGAGAAAATGCTGGGAGGAACGGGTGTTACACAGAACCATAATGTAAGTGTTTCTGCAGGTACGGATAAGACCCAGACCTTCATCAGCTACAATTATAACAAACAGGACGGCTTGCTGCAGAATTTCAGCGAAACAAGAAACTCATTGCGTGCCAACGTCAATTCAGAACTGTATAAAGGAATCCGTCTGGATTTCAGTTCCATGTTTACTTCAAATTCAACAAACGGCGGCGGTGCTTATTCCGGAATGAAGAAAATATTGCTTCAGCCGATTACCGGAGGAACACTGTTTACCCAGGACCAGTTATTCAATACGCAGACTTTCCCTGATTTCTCGGCTTTGGATTCTAGTTTTGATACAGAAAACCCATATATAGAAACGGCAGCATCTACCCAGAACAGACGTGCCAGGACATTTCTGGCCAATGTAGGTTTGGAGTTTGACCTGTTGAAAAATTTCACATTCAGGACTGCGGGCTCTTATAACTGGACGAATACCAAATCAACGGCGTTTTCAGATAGGAATTCCCGCGCTTTCCTGACGGATCCGGTAAACACAGGGATCAATGGAAGTATCGGGAATTCTGAAGCCTACCGTTACCAGATTACCAATACCCTGACTTATAATACGACGTTAGGTGAAAAACATAAAATTACCGGGCTGATCGGGAATGAAATTATCTATCAGGAAAATGAAAGCAACAGCATGAGGCTGATAAGGTTCCCAACGATTTTAAATTACGGCTTAGATGATGTTTCCAATGCTACCGTTGCTGATAAATCTGCAGACAGGTCTTCACTTAGTTTACTTTCTTATTTTGCTCGTGTAAATTATAACTATGATAACCGTTATTTATTAACGGGGACGATTAGACGTGACGGATCCTCAAAATTTGGCCCTGAAAACAGATGGGGGTTATTTCCATCGGTAGCTGCGGCCTGGAGGGTTTCTGAAGAAGGTTTCTGGAAAAATTCTAAGATTGAAAATTATGTCAATGACCTGAAGTTCAGATTTGAATATGGAATCGTAGGAAATAACAGCATCCCGAATAACGTATTCAGAACCAATGTAACGGCAACCGACTATCCTTCCAATAATACAATAGGTAACCTGGCTTTAATGACAAGCAGTGTTCTGGGTAACCGTATTGTTCAGTGGGAAGAGATGAGATCTACAAACTTAGGGGTAGATTTAGCTTTATTCAACAACAGGATTAAATTAACCGGTGAATTCTATAATAACAATGTAAGCAGCATGTTGCTGGAGACTGTACTTCCTGCATCTACGGGATACAGAAGCCAGTTTGTGAATGTGGGTTCTATGAAAAATACCGGGATGGAATTCACCTTAAACTCAGTCAACTTAAAATCTGAAAATTTCAGATGGTCTACGGATGCCAATATCGGATTTAACAAGTCAAAAGTATTATCTCTTGATGAAGGCAGAACTTTCAGAACTTTCAGCGTAGGCGGCAACAGATCAGGTATGGTAACGTATTATGCCAATGTTGGAGAAGAACTTGGGGATATGTACGGATATGTGTATCAGGGGATTTATACCACAGATGACTTTACCCAGGGGCCGAACGGGACATTTATCCTGAAAGCGGGTGTTGTAAAGCCTGCATCCGGAACGCCGAAGCCGGGAGACATGAAGTTTGCGGCTGATAATGCTGCCGGAGACCAGTTTACAAGGAAATTGGTAAAAATAGGGAACGGAACGCCGGACTTTATCGGAGGAATCAGCAATAATTTTTCTTACAAAGGCTTTGATCTGGCCGTGTTCCTGAAATTCAGCGTAGGGGGCGATATTTATAATGCAACCAAACAGAGTTTAAGCCCTTACGGCGTGTTTCAGAACGTACCTTCGGAATTCGGGGATAATTATTATCATCTTATTGATCCTAATACCGGACAGGCAACAACCAATCTGGAAAGATTAAAAGAACTTAATCCTAACGAAGGCTCAAGCCTCTGGAGTTTAAGCAATACCAATACCGCCAATATTACCTATCCTTCGTCCTATTATGTGGAAGACGGTTCTTATCTGAGGGTTTCCATAGTTACGCTGGGATACTCTTTTCCTAAAGAATTTTTAAGCACGGTAAGACTGACGAATGCACGTATTTATGCAACGGTTAATAACTTAGCAACCATTACAGGGTATTCAGGATATGATCCGGAAGTTTCAGCGGCAAGCGGTGTTGCGGTTACTCCGGGATATGACAGTTCTTCCTTCCCAAGGTCCAGAAGTTACGTCCTGGGCATCAATCTTACATTTTAATATTTAATTGTTTCAGTCATGAAAAACATAGTTAACAAGCATAATTTCATTAAGAGATTAATCATAATCCCGTCTATTCTGATCGGCGGGCTCAGCAT
Source organism: Chryseobacterium sp. JJR-5R (assembly GCF_034047335.1). Taxonomy (NCBI): domain Bacteria; kingdom Pseudomonadati; phylum Bacteroidota; class Flavobacteriia; order Flavobacteriales; family Weeksellaceae; genus Chryseobacterium; species Chryseobacterium sp. JJR-5R. The sequence goes on along the minus strand of NZ_CP139137.1, from coordinate 2,976,556 downwards.
CAGTTCCTGCAGCGACGAGTTTTTAAACCAGCCTGCCTACAACTCTTCTGATACAGAATCGGTTTTTACCAATATAGAAACGGCGGATGCATTTGTTCAGGGCCTTTACAGAGGCCTGGTCCCTACAGAAATGTTCTATCAGCTGGGCGCAGGGGATACGGTGACGCACTCTGCGGAAGACGGAACCACCAATAACTCCAAATACAATATCGCCAACTATCAGTATGATGCCTATACGCCGAATACCGTGACCGGGATATATGCCGCCATGTATGCAGTGATCGAAAGAACCAACATCGCGATCGACAGGTTGCCGGATATGCCGGCCAGCCCGAAGCGTGATGCATTACTGGCAGAAGCAAAAGCCATCCGCGCATTTTGCTATTACAACCTGATCAGGGTGTACGGTGACGTGCCTGCCATTTGGATTCCTTTGGAAGAGGCAGATCCCAATGATCCCAGTACACTGTATCCTAAGCGTACTTCACGTGATGTAATTTATGATAAGGTAATTGCTGACATCCAGGAATCAATCGGCAACATGCCGGCTTCCAACGGGACACCGGAAAGACTGAACAAGCAGTCGACCAACGCACTTTTGGCAAGGATTGCCCTCTATGCAGCAGGATACTCTCTCCGTTGGGACCTTAATACCGGAGCTGCAGGCACCATGTCCCGCCGTCCGGATAACGCAAGAGTTCAGCAGCTGTACCAGATTGCCGATGCAGCAGCGGCTTCTGTAATCAACGGCGGTACCAACAGCCTGGTACAGGCACAGGGCGGCAAAAGCGGCTTTGAAGCGCTTTGGTTCAATTTTGACAGAAGGAATTTCTCAGCGGTAAATCAGGAAATGCTCTGGCACATCGCTGAATACGGACCGAACACCAATTCGGCATTCGGAGTGTATGCACACCCGGGCTCAAGAGGAGGGACGTACGGATCCCGTAAAGCCCTGCAGTTTATCCTTCCAAGTTATTACCTTTCTTTTAACCCTGCAGATAAACGAAGGGATGTTGCTACAACGTCTTACAGTATCTACTTCTTAAGGACAGGTGCAGCAACTGACACCTGGGTAGATGTAGGAACTACGTATTCCTGTATTATGCCGGGCAAATTCAGGATTTCATGGTGTGTGGAACCACAGGCTGCAGATGCACGTAACCTGAATATTCCGATCATCAGATATGCTGATGTCCTGTTGATGTATGCGGAAACACAGAATTATTTAAACGGCGGGCCAACGGCTCAGGGTATTGCCGCTTTACAGCAGGTAAGAAACCGTGCGGGAATCGGTTCATTAGCCGTACCAAGCGGCCAGCAGGCGTTTGAATCAGCCATTGTTCAGGAGCGTAAGTGGGAATTCTCAGATGAATTTATGCTTCGTACCGATCTGATCAGGATGAACCGTCTTGCCAGTGAAATCGCTGCGACAAAACAGACGATGAAAAATTTATCCAACCGTACCGGTCAGTTTGCATCAACACCAATTTACAGACTTTACAAATATCACAAAAATACGCAGGTATACGGAGATCCTTTTCTGGCAGTTACTTATATCGATTTAACAGATCCTGCACAGATTGCACAGGTTCAGGCAGTTCCTACCAATTCTTCAGGATATGCAGCCTATCAGACGACGCTTAGAAATATAGCATTGGCAAACGGACAGACTTCAACAGCCGATGATAAATGGTATCCCGCAAATATGTTTCAGGCATATACCAGTACGTTTAACGGGAACGCCAGAAAGGCCGTAGGATTTATTGAAGGCTTTAACCAGCTTCAAGTCGGTAATATTATCTATACAAAACCAACCGGTGCGTTTGAAAACGGAGGCGTGTACCCAACCTGGATCGAAGGCAACGGAGACGGCCTTTTCTACGGATTTGTACCGAACAAAACAGAACTGCTTCCTTTTGCTGCGGCTTCTGCAGGGCACCCGCTGGTGGACAACCCGAACCTGACCCAGCTTCCCGGATATTAACCCGTACTAAAACACCACATCAAAATATTAAATCAATTTTAACCTTATGTTAATGACCGTACCGCTGAACCGGAATGTGATAAATATCATTGTTAAATGATCTTTAAATAATCGGTTCAGCAGTATAGTACGGGATGCTGTACCAGTTGCTACAGTCTAAATTTGGGTTAAAATTCAGAAACAAAAATAAAACAAATGGAAAACGTAAAAACATTCAGATACGTAGATTATTTATGGGACGAAAGTAAAGCCGCATCTTTTGGGGATGACCAGGTGGCTTTATTTTTATACCGTTCAAACATATTAGGAGCAGACTTAAGAATTACCAATTACGGTGGAGGTAACACTAGCTGTAAGACCATTGAAAAAGACCCGTTGACCAATGAAGAAGTTGAGGTAATGTGGGTAAAAGGTTCAGGCGGTGACATTGGGACACTGACCAGAAAAGGAATTGCCGGATTATATACGGAAAGGCTGAGAAACCTTAAAAATGTGTACGGCGGTCTGGCAGACGAAGACAGAATGGTAGGCCTGTTTGACCACTGTATCTTTGATCTGGACAGCAAAGCCCCTTCTATTGATACGCCGCTGCATGGTTTACTTCCGTTTAAACATATTGACCACCTTCACCCGGATGCTTTAATTGCAGTAGCTGCCGCAAAAGACAGCGAGGCCATTACCAAAGAAATCTGGGGAGACACCATGGGCTGGGTGCCTTGGCAGCGTCCCGGTTTTGATTTAGGACTGCAGTTGGAAAAATGTCTGGCTGATAACCCGGGAATCCGCGGGATCGTTTTAGGAAGCCACGGACTGTTTACGTGGGGAGACACTTCCTACGAATGTTATATGAACAGCCTGGAAGTCATTGAAACGGCTTCTGAATATATTGCTAAAAAAATCGTTAAAAACGGACAGGTCTTCGGCGGACAGAAAGTGGAATCCCTTCCTGCTGAAGAGCGTAAGGACAAAGCTGCGCAGTTAATGCCTTTGTTAAGAGGGCTGGCTTCATCTGAAAACAGAATGGTGGGCCACTTTACCGACAGCGAGGTAGTACTGGAATACATTAACAGCAATGACCTGGATCGTCTGGCACCTATGGGAACATCGTGTCCGGATCACTTCCTGAGAACAAAGATCCAGCCTTTGGTGTTGACATTGGATAAAAACGAAGATTTGTCTGATGCTAAATCTGTCCTTGAAAAATTAAATCCGCTTTTCGAACAGTACAGACAGGAATATAAAGAATATTATGAAACCTGCAGACATCCGAACAGCCCGGCAATGCGCGACCCGAACCCGGTAATCATCATTTATCCGGGAGTGGGAATGTTCAGTTTTTCAAAAGATAAGCAGACCACCCGTGTGGCCAATGAATTTTATGTGAATGCCATCAACGTAATGCGCGGCGCGGAAGCAATTTCCGAATACACTTCACTGCCTAGACAGGAAGCATTCGATATCGAATATTGGCTGCTTGAAGAAGCAAAGCTTCAGAGAATGCCGAAAGAAAAACCGTTGTCCAGAAAAGTTGCGATCGTTACCGGCGCAGGCGGCGGAATCGGGCAGGCAATTGCCGATAAAATGGTTCAGGAAGGCGCTGTGGTTGTTTTTACAGACCTTAATCAGGAAGCGGTAGAGTCTGTGACGGAAAAGTACAGCAAAGACCAGGCGGTTGCAGTCCCTTGTGACGTAACCAGTGAAGAGGCAATTGCCAATGCTTTCAAAGAAGCGGTATTGGCGTTCGGCGGAGTAGACATCATCGTGCATTCTGCAGGTTTGGCAATCTCCAAATCTCTGGAAGATACCACCACAAAAGACTGGGACCTATTGGAAAATGTGCTGGTAAAAGGACAGTTTTTAATGGCGAAAAGCGGTGTGGAAATTATGAAGAAACAAAATTTAGGAGGAGACATCGTAAACATTGCAAGTAAAAACGGCCTGGTGGCCGGTCCTAATAACGTAGCCTACGGAACTGCAAAAGCAGCACAACAACATATGACCAGATTACTGGCAGCAGAACTGGCAGCAGATAAAATCCGTGTGAATGTGGTGAATCCTGACGGGGTCATCGTAGGCAGCAAAATCTGGGAAGGTTCATGGGCAGAAGGCCGGGCAAAAGCAAACGGGATTACCGTAGAAGAACTGCCTGCATTCTATGCAAAAAGAAATTTACTGAACGAAATCATCCTTCCGGAAGATATTGCCAACGGAGTTTTCGCTTGTGTGGCTATTTTAGACAAAAGCACAGGAAACATTATCAATGTAGACGGCGGGATGGCCAATGCTTTCCCGAGATAAATTTTAAAACAGATAATGATTAAATTGCGGTTTAATCTTAAATAAAATTTTAAACCATTAAGAATAATGCAGGCAATTTAAGCTTGTGCTTTAAGAGATTTATTTCCCTTAATTAGCCTTACAACTTAATAAATCTTAATGGTTTAAATAGACTTATCATTTGACGGTTAAAAAATCAATTTTTAAAATTAAAATCAAAATATGATTATAGGAAAAGAGAGTATTGAACAATATAATAAAAACGGAGTTGAAAACTTTAATTCAGACTTTGATTTTCTACAGAATAAATTAACAAAATCAGGAGCCGATGTTGCTGAAATCGTTGACAAGATCGCTGATTTCCAGGTTGCCATTCCAAGCTGGGCTTTAGGTGCAGGCGGAACAAGATTCGGGAGGTTTTCGTACGGCGGCGAACCTTCCTCTTTAGAGCAGAAACTGGATGATGTAGGGCTGATTCATGCCTTAACACATTCTGCAGGAGCCGTTTCTTTACATATTCCATGGGATATCCCTACTGATATCAAAGCCATAAAAGAAAAAGCAGAAGCCCACGGTCTTTTGTTTGATGCGATGAACTCCAACACGTTCCAGGATCAGCCGGGAGGAAAACAATCCTATAAATTCGGTTCTCTGAACGCCGTGAATGAAGATGCAAGAGCCTTTGCGGTAGAGCATAATAAGGAAGTGATCAGGATCGGAAAAGAGTTGGGTTCCAAAAGCCTTACCGTTTGGCTGGCAGACGGCGCAAGCTTTCCGGGACAGCTGAATTTCCAGACCGCTCTGTCAAATACAGAGAAAAGCTTAAAGGAAATCTATGCAGGCATGCCGGAAGACTGGAAACTGTTTATTGAATACAAACCTTACGAACCGAACTTCTATTCGACCACCATCCAGGATTGGGGAACGTCCTTTATGCTGGCCAATGCCTGCGGTGAAAGAGCATATACACTGGTAGACCTAGGTCACCACTTACCAAATACCAATATCGAGCAGATTGTTGCCACCCTGATGTACAAAGGGAAACTGGGCGGGTTCCATTTCAACGACAGCAAATACGGGGATGATGATTTAACGGTAGGTTCCATTAAGCCTTATGCCTTATTCCTGATTTTCAATGAGCTGGTGTACGGCATGGAAAACAATCCGAACAATCCTTATCCGGCCTGGATGATCGATGCGAGCCATAACATCAAAGATCCGTTGGAAGATCTCTTACAGTCTTTGGAAGCTATTTTAATCGCTTATGCACAGGCACTTCTGGTAGATCAGAAAGCCTTAAAAACGGCACAGCTGGAAAATGATGTTGTCCGCGCGCAGGAAATTTTGCAGAATGCCTACAGAACGGATGTGCGTCCGTTATTACAGGCGGCAAGAGCGAAAACCGGTGCCGCGCTGGATCCTGTTGCGGCCTACAGAAACTTAAAGGTAAGAGAAAACTTAATTGCCGAAAGAGGTTTTGAAACCAAGGCCACCGGGTTATAAGCCGGCTGAATTTTGATAATTCCAACGTTCGGGTGCAACCGGAAGTTTAATTATAAGTATCCTTATATTTTTATCATTAAGGTTGAAGTGTTTAGATGAACATGGTTTCAGGCATGGCTTGCCGCGTAAGAATCAGTGGATTTTTTCTTGCCGCACCGTACCGTCTAAACACTCCTTAATGGGTTTGAAATTATTTTAACAGTCTGGAAGACAATAGGTAAATGTTGTTTTTTAAGTCAGTCTGCATAAGGGGGACGGTTGCGTGCTTTATTAAGTACAACAACTCCTTTACAAGCTTAAAAGCGGCATGCTGTTGAAAAAAACTAAGTAAATTCTGCCTTAAAACATCAGGATCTGTAAATCAGATTTAAAAACTAATAACCATTTAAATAATAAACGCAATGGGAAACCTTGCATGCTTTGTTAAGCGGAATGCCCTTACTGATATATTAATTATGTATCCGGATCGGCAAAACTTAACGGCAACGAACGGGCTGTTAAAAATATTAGCAGGCTCTGTAAATCACATAAAAAAAACTAATAACCATTTTATCATAAATCATTAAATTCATCTCAGGAATGTCCAAAAAAAAGAAGGTAACCATTGTATTTGATATTGGGAAAACCAATAAAAAGTTTTTCTTATTTGATAAAAACTACAAAGAAGTTGTGCGGGAATATACCGAGCTTCCTCTTACTGCCGATGAAGATGGTTACCCTGCTGAAGATCTTGCCGCACTGCAGAACTGGATCAAGGATAATTTTAATGCCATGCTTGAAGATGAAAATTTTGATGTAAAAGCCATTAATTTTTCCACCTACGGAGCCAGCTTTGTACACCTGGACCACAAAGGGAATGTTCTGACCCCTTTGTACAACTACACAAAGCCGATGGATCAGGAAATCCTCGACCTGTTTTACGAAAAACACGGAAACAAGCTGAAAATTGCCCGTGAAACGGCATCGCCCCAGACAGGCATGCTTAATTCCGGGTTGCAGCTGTTCTGGCTGAAATACAAACATCCGGAAGTTTTTAAAAAAATCCGGTACAGCCTTCATCTGCCTCAGTATTTATCTTATCTTTTTACAGGGATTTGTGTGTCGGAATTTACGTCAATCGGCTGCCACACCAATTTATGGGATTACGATAAAGCAGATTATCACGACTGGGTATACGAAGAAGGGATCGATGCTTTGCTGGGACCCATTGTTCCGACTTCTGCGAGCATCAATACCTCTTACAGAAATAAAAAAATGAAGATCGGGGTCGGAATCCATGACAGTTCTTCCGCATTGCTGCCTTATATTTTAAGCAAAAAAGAACCGTTTTTATTGCTCTCAACCGGGACATGGAGTATTTCTTTAAATCCTTTTAATGACGAAAGCCTGACGGATGAAGATATCGAAAACAACTGCCTGAATTACATGCGGATTGACGGTAAACGCGTGAAAGCATCCCGTTTTTTCATGGGCAATGAATACAAAATCCAGGTTGAAAAACTGTGTGCCTATTACGGAAAAGAATACGGGTTCCACAGGGAAGTACAGTTTGATCAGGACCTGTACCTGCGCCTTATGAAAAACAAGAATATCTATTTCCGTTTTGAAGGTATTATTCTGAAGCGTAAAATGATTACGGCAACTGATTTAAACTCGTTCGCGACTTTTGAAGAAGCGTACCATCAGCTGATGATTGAACTGATGGATTTGCAGATCCATACCATTGCCAATGCCATCGGGAATTCAGAGATCAAAAACATTTATATCGACGGCGGTTTTACGGACAACGATGTCTTTATGAAACTGATGTCCCACCATTTCCAGCACTACAACGTGATGTCAACACATTCCCCATTAGGATCGGCTTTGGGCGCATCCATGGTAATTTCCAACAAGAAAATAGACGAAACTTTTTTACAGCAGCATTATCAGATGAAAGTGCTTCAACCCTTAATTCTTAATTTATAAAACATGGCATTTCCATTTGATACCAATTATGCTTCCCTTGAACTTTTAATTGAAAGAGCCAAGAAAAAAATGCCCCGTTTTGCTTTCGAATACCTGGATGGCGGTTGCAATGAAAATATCAACCGGGACCGTAATACAAACGAACTGAGAGATGTCCTGCTTCGTCCGCGCTACCTGAACAACAACTATGCGGAAGCCAATATGGAAACGGAATTGTTCGGCGTGAAATATTCTGCACCATTCGGGATTTCTCCCGTTGGTTTACAGGGACTGATGTGGCCGAATGCTCCGGAAATTTTAGCAAAAGCAGCTTTTAAGCATAACATTCCTTTTATTTTAAGTACGGTAACAACCAGCAGTATTGAAAGAATTGCTGAATTAACGGAAGGAAAAGCCTGGTATCAGCTGTACCATCCGAGAGAAGAATGGCTTCGGAATGATATTCTCGACCGTTGTGATGCTTCAGGTTATGATGTACTCGTTGTTTTGGCAGATGTTCCGACGTTCGGATACCGGGCAAAAGAAATCAGGAATGGCCTGGCCATGCCGCCGCAGCTGAATTTCAGAAATGTTTCCCAGGCGTTGGCAAGACCGGAATGGTGCCTGGAAATATTGAAACACGGCGTTCCCAGTTTTAAGACCATGGAAAAATACATGGACAAAAACATGAACGTGAAGCAGTTGGGACAGTTCATGAACGCTACATTTTCCGGCAGGTTAAATTCAGATAGGATCAAAGCCATCCGTGATCAATGGAAAGGGAAGCTGGTGATTAAAGGCGTTGCTTCCGATGAAGATGCGGCTGAAGCAGTACGTTTGGGATTTGATGGGATGATCATCTCCAATCATGGCGGAAGGCAGCTGGATGCCGGGGAATCTACGATTGCCGTGGTGAAAGAAATCAGCGAAAAGTACAAAGGGCAGATCAAGATTATGATGGACAGCGGCGTCAGAACCGGTCCGGATGTTGCCCGTGCGTTAAGCTGCGGTGCCGAATTTACCTTTATGGGACGCACATTTATGTATGCTGTGGGAGCCTTAGGCAACAAAGGCGGCGACCATATTATCGAAATGCTTAAAATGCAGTTCAGACAGGTCATGGAGCAGGTTTGTTGTGATACGCCGGAGGAACTGCAGAATTTCAGGGTGAAGTAACTGGGGAAAGTCAAATTCTGTTAATGAAATATTCGATAAACCAGTTTGGAAATTTTTCTGGGTCGATCTTTATTTTTAGTTCCTGATCATATGATTCTGCAATCAGTACCATTTCATTTGAATTATCAAAAAGATATGCTCGGTCAGCGAGCCGAAGAGCCGGCAGCAGGTTTTCTAATGTACTTTGATATCTTGATACAATTTTTTGAGCATTCACATCGTGTCCTCCTTTCATTACTCTGTTTCTAACTTTTGAAATATTTATTTTCGGAGAATCCAGACAAATAAAATAGAGATAAATTTTATAGCCCAATTTCTTGGCTTCTTCAATTTCATTAAGTTTTGAAACATGGCTCATTACTGATTCAAATGAAAAAGATCTTGATTTTTAAGCAAATGTCCTCGTATAAAAGATGTTATTAAAGTAGCCACATAACTATGAGTATTTCGGGATTTGTTTACAATAATATTTTCTTTTATCTCAATGTCAATTTTTAACCCTGATTGTTCTGATTTTTTTAATAATGATCTGGTATCTGTATTTTCAAAAAATAACAATAAATCATTTTGCGTCAGTTCTAAACAAAAAGACTTCAAATCAATGAAGCCTTTTTCTGATATTTCCTTTTCAACCAGATCTGAATTTATAAAAATTCCTGAATTGTGATTTACTTTAAATGAATCAAATAATGTAGATTTTCCTGAACCCATTGGGACCTGCAAAAATTCTTAATCTCTTCACTTTAGACATATGATACTCCCTTTTTTCAGATTTGATCTTTTTGAATCAATCTTTTTTAAGTTAGCAGTTTTTATCATATTATTATCGTATACTTTAAAAATTGCACCATCTTTTATAATATCATAAGATATATCTAATGCTTTTGAAGAACGTTTAGCATTTGATGAAGCATCTTTTGCAAACTCAATAACGATTCTTCGATCCTTCACTCTTTCAATGATTTTTCTTCTGTTTCTTCTGTTTGACCTTCTCTGCATAACATTGATATCTGATTAGCTAATTTACAATTTTAATTCCATTCAAATATAATTGGTGATCATCCTAATAAAATGGTTTGAAATGAAATCCGGCCAATTGGTGGAAAAGTTTGTTGTGAGAAGCCGGAAGATTTGCAGAGCTTCAGAGTGAAGTAGGTTTATCTGAATTATCGTAAAATATTTTTTGTTAAGTATAAAAATACTAGAACTTTTTACTTATTGAAAATATAATTTACCAAAAACGATTAGAAAAAAATTAGACTGTTTTACCACAGAAATATTTCAATTTAGTTTTCATTTAAATTCCATTAAGAATAAATCTGCTTTGTATGTTTCAGTCCATTTATAGTCTTTTTTATATCGAATAATTTTAAATCCATTATTCACAAATCTATGATAGTTTTCAGCTGTACATTTTGATAAAATTCTTTGAGTTTTAATTTTTGGAATAATAGATTTTATGAAAAAATCTTCATAATAATCTTGCAAAAATTTATATTCAAAAAATTCATACAATAATTCAATGTATGCTATTGCTTTATTATTTTTAATTTCATTTTTAAATCCAGCTATTAAGCATAATGTATTGTTAACCTCTACACAATAAACTTTATCAACAGATGAAATAAGATCATTTACAAAACTTTTTGCTTCATTTTCGTCAAAATAGTAGGGCGTATTAATTATCAAATTATTTATTGTCAAATCAATGTCCTTCTCGTCAAAACTTCTAAAAAAATATATGTCTGACATGCTTTAAAATTTTATATCCTTTTCAAAAATAAAAAATCTGTTCAGAGGAAAAAAATATTGAAACTTTCATATACGTATTTACATAAAAAGAAATTGCGAAATTTATCTCTTTGAATTTATATTAATAATCATCTTGATAAGTTACTTTTTCTTCTCCGATTTCACCGCCTGCCTGGCCAGTAACTTCCAGTCTTTTTTTACTTTTACCCAGACCAGTACGGTATCCAGCGTCACATCGCCCGGCGCTTTTCCCATGTCAGCCGTGGTGGCATAAAAATGATGGCGCACAATCGCTGTCTTCCCGACAATATGGACAGTCTGATTAGTAATATCAATGGTTAGGAAATCTGATTTTTTGCTTGCTAATTTTTCGACAAATTCTTTAGCGTCATCAATGTGCCCACCGGAATGTCCGTATGTTAACTCCGGTAAAATAAGAGATTCAAGGGATGACCGGTCTCCGCTTACCATGGCGGATCTCAGCTTTTCGGCAGCATCCGCTACCAATTCCTGGTCATTCTTTTTCTGTCCGGATACGGCAATTACCATCAGAAAACCCACGGCAAAAACTAATTTCTTAATCATAATAAATATTTTTTAAACTTTATATATTTTTATACATCTTATACATTCGATCATTCTGTAAACTGCACCTTGATAAATTTTCAAATCAGAGTCAATAAATTTAGTGCAATCGATTGCTCAATTTATCCGAAAAAAATTTAATTTATAAAGAGTCCCTCTGGATGAATTTAAAGACATTGTTTACCTGTTCTTTTTTATTTTTAAGGATCATGTAGGCGGCAGATTCTCCCATGGCTTTAAAATCAGTCGTAATCACCGTAATTCCAAGCAATTCCTTAAGTGGCGTTTCATTGTAGGAAATGATTCCGATGTCTTTGCCCAACACAAGATTTTTCTGCCTGATCTGCTTTACCAGATTCACCAGGTCGCGTTCCCGGATGGTGATAAAAATATCTTTGTCCTGCAATTCCATGTCCGGATAAATCTCATCAAGAATCTCATAATCAAGTTTAAAATCCTTGCAGAATTTCTCAAAGCCGCGTACAATACGGAAAGGGTATGGATGAATGGATTTGTCCGGATACACCAGAATGATTTTCTCATACTTCCTGATTTTCTCCAGGCCTTCTTCCAGCGCATTGTAGATATCATGTTCAAAATCCTGGAAAATAGACCCGTATTCCCCTGAAATATTGGGTTTTGTGTTGTCAAGCAACAGCAGCTTGTTCTTAGGGATCTGCTCAATCATATCCAGGACTTCCTGGGTGGAACTCGTATGCTTAGACTGCTCGTCCCGGAAATGCGGCATCACGACGTAATAATCAAATCCGCCGAGGTTTTTTTTCAGGGCATTGATGAAAAGCGTTTCGTCACAATGGTAAATGTACATCTCAACATTGCCTTTGGTACCGATTGCATTGACGAAATAATTGTAGATCATCATTTTGTAGGTACTCGGCTTATTGATCAGGAAAAAAATATTGATGATGTCGTTTTTATTAATCCGGGAAATATAATATCCTTTTCCTTTTACAGATTCGATGATCTGTCTTCTCCGAAGTTCTTTATAAGCTTTTTCCACCGTATCCCTGGAAAGGAAGCAGGATTCGCTCAGTTCATTGATGGAAGGGATTTTTTCCCCGATTTTTATTTTTCCTCCGTCAATTCCGTTCAGAATAGAATCTACAATCTGTTTGTATTTCGGAACCCTGGAGTTTTCGTTGATATTGATTTCAAGTGTATCTGACATGATATTTTAGATGGGAGATGTTGTTTCAGTTAAAAAATCTGTTAACAAGACCGTATAATGAGTGAAGACAAGTTACAAAAATTTATGTTATATGATACATAACTTTGTTTAATTGGAATTACGTGGATAAGAATTTTGTTTTCAATATGTTATGGTTTTTTTCTGATATCCGCTTAATATTGATGAAAACACCGGTTTTGCAAGTGAAGTTACAGATTCAGGACTTAGTTTTAGATAAACGTTGCGTTCTTACGATTTAGTATAACCTTAGTGAATGGTTGTTTAAAATGTATAAAATAATATTACCAGCTGATTTTCATTACTCTGTTACTATGGATAAATAGGGCTTTAATCCGGAAATCCGAACAAAAAAGCCTGCCCTTTTCAGAACAGACTTTAAAAAAACTATATGAATGTGAAATTGTTTAAGGCATTTTTTTAAATCCTTCCGCTTTTATTTTCCAGCTGCCGTCTTTCGGGAAACCGGGGAATTGTCCGGTTGAGCTGTCCCAGCCTTCAAGCATCATGGCAACAGTTGTCAAAACGCCGCCGTTTCCGGGAAGGTAAATACGAAGTCTCTTATCCTGGAAGTTATGTCCGTTTTTCAGATAGGTGTTGGTTTGGATATTCATAAACAAAGCATCCAAAGCTTTATTCGGAAGTCCGAGTCGTGCTGCGTTCATTGCCGTCATCGGGAAGTCCCAGCCCCAGGTATGCTCCCAGTTCCATCGTTCCCAAACGATATCCAGCGTGTTTTTCATTGTTTTTTTGTCCAGTTTCGGAGATTCGGGAACCATTCCCAACGCACCCAGAACAGCAGGGTGGTCAGTCATCCATTTTGGATAGGTAAATGAGTCTTTCGCTGATTCTGTCGATAAATAAACGCCATCCTGAACCGGAAGCGGAGCCAGTTTACTGATGACATCGTCCCATTTTTTATCCCTTGGCTGTCCCAGTCTTTCTTTCCATTGCTGAGCCGTCTTCAGTGCCCAGTCCCAATACGCTACTTCATAAGTAGGATTGTACGTATCTTTCGCCGGGAAAACTTCCTGTGCAGGAATGACGCCTTTCCCCAGGTTATAACGTTTTTTTTCTTTGTCGTAAGTCGCAAAATCCGCCATAAAATCTGCTGTGGCAAAGATTAAATCTTTATATTTTTCCAGCACTTTTCTATCCTTGCTGTTGCGGTACAGAAGTTCGGTCATATAAATGATATGCGGTTGTTCCCAGATCAGGAAGGCAGCAACGGAAGACGGACTTTCATTTCCTTCGTTATCGGACATTTTAATCCATCGTACGCCTTTGTAGCCTTGCCTTTCCGCTAATTTTTTTGCTTTGTCAAATGTTCTGAAATAATAATCCAGTTGCTTTTCCAGAATTTCAGGCCTTCCCCATAAAGCATAATGAACGCCGTGCCACCAGTGCATTTCGGTATGCGGCTTTCCGTACCAGCTGTTGAAGGTTAGGCCCGTTTCCTGCGGCGGATTGCTTCCTCCGCACTGTACTTTGGTTAAATATTCTGATAAGACAACTCTTCGTTCAAGCTCATTGGCCCTCGGGTCTGTACTTCCTTCAAAATCAACGGCAGCACCGCTTTCCCAGAAATTTTTCCATCCTGAACTGCTTTCTTTCTCTGCATCGGCAAATAAAGTCCTGCTGCTTTTCGGTTGTTTTGCAGAAAATTCAACGCTCAGCTCCAGCGTCTTATTTTTGGAAGAAGGCTCATACACAAAGTAATGTTTTCCGGCTTCACGAAGTTTGCCTTCCGTAAAGTTAAACTGCGTAAAATAATCCGTGCTTTGCAGCGTATGCTGAATCAGTCCCTGCGTAGATTGCGAAGAAACGATTTTTGTGGAATGGTCATTTTCATTTCCGTAAAAAGCCGCATCATCCAGAAACTGTCCGGTCGGAGATGGATAGCGGGCGAAAACCTTTAACCTGTTTTGAGAAATCAAGTCCGATTCAATTTTCACTCCTATTTTATCTGAATTCTGAAAAGATGCCGTCCATACTTTTACCGGAGTTCCTTCCAAAGAAAATTCGCTGGTGACAATTCCCGTCCACAAGTCAATTTTCTGATTAACGTTCGTCAAATCTGAGATTTTTGCTTTCCGGCCGTCTTTCGTAAGCATTTCAATCCCGATGTTCCCCAATTGCAGGCGGTGTTGGTTGACCCGATAATATTCAACGGCTCCTTTGTTTCGTTCCGGCTCTTTCAGCTGCACACTATATAAGGCCTTACGCCCGTCATTATTGAAATCATAGACTTTTAAAGTCTCCTCAAATGTATAATTCTGCATATTTGGAAAACTGTTCCAGCCCCATTCAGACTGGGTTCCCAATGAAACACCGTTTTTGTAATACTCCGGGAACGACTGCATTCCGGTAATGTCTACCGTATAGGCAAATTTCCCGTTACCGACTGTCAGAGTAGAAAGCGTATCTGCTTTTGTGTTGACTACATTATGACGCTGAACAACCTTCTTACGGTCGATTTTCTGGGCATGTAAGGATGAGAATCCGATACAGAAAAGGCTCAGATATATTGCAATTTTCTTCATTTTTTAAATTTATTTAAGAACAGTGGCACTCATTATTCCAATGACTACATCGTTGCTCACTGCCGTTAGTTTTATGGTTTTCAACTCTTTGTTTGGGTCAATCGGTACATCCAGGATCGTTGCAGCACCGCCGTCTACCTGCCGGTCTGTAAATCCTTTGATGCTTGAGTAGTTGCTTAATGTCCCGCCTTTGTACAATTCTCCGGTTTTCAGTTTTACCCGGTACGGAATTTTATCATCCGGAATTTCAAAAGCAAAATTATCATCAAACAGATCCTGCTCAACCGGCCACCAGTTGGTTGGGTTTTTCAGCTCCAGTTCTTTTGTGGAACCGTCAGAATACTGAACGGTAATTTTTCCGTTTACCATCTGCGACTGCATCGGATTCGTGGAACCTGCCATCAGGAAATAGATTTTCCTTCCTTTTCCCGAAACCGGAATTTCAAGCGAATCCGGATAGTTGTCCCATTGGCTCACAAACGCAATGTTTTTATCCGTTTTATCAATTAAAAATGGAATTCCGAGGAAACCGACTTTGCCGTTTTTTCTTTTGTTCATCAATCCGCTGTCATCGATCTGAGCATTGATTAACGGATAGCACCAGTTTCCGATTCCCTGCCACGGCAATTGTAAGGTCGAAACTTCCAGCCTTGGGGAAAGGTATTTCTGATTGAAAATCTCAGTTACTTTTTCATTATATTGTGATGCTAATGAAATATTGTTAAAATTACCTTGGTTTTCAATGTTCCAGTCCGTAATTTCAATATTCTGTTTGATTCCCTTGTAATCGAGTTGAACAGCATTGGTTCCTTTGCTTAAGATATCAGCAGGAATTTCAATGGTTGTATTGTGATTTTTCTGAACTGAAAAACTTTGATTAAAACCATTAATAGATAGTTTTCCATTAATTGAACTGGATGATCTTGATTGAATCTGAATCTTTTTATTCATCCATTTTATTTCCAAAGGAAAACGGATATCCACATTTACCGGCTGCCACCAGGTGGTCCCGCCTTGCTCAACCTCCACGAAAAAAGTTCCTTTCCTTTCTTGTTGGTTAAGTTCAAACTTGTGAGTTACTACCCCGCCTTCTTCCTTTGGTCGAATCCACCCCTCCGGTGGAAGAGGATTTTTAATCAACCCTTGCGGGTCGTAGATATTTTTTATTTTCTTTTTTGAATCGAAATTCAGCTGAAGATTTTCAGAAATATAATTAACATAATCAGTCTGTTCATTCTTTAGTGCTTCTCCGGAATACTTGATTTCAATTTTAAAATCTTTTCCCTGCGGCGTTTCAAACTGAACAAAAGGCTGCAGAATGGAATTGGGTTTAATTTTCCAACCGACTTTTTTTCCATTCACTTTGACCGATCTGAGGTTGGAATAGTTCACTGGAATCTGCATTTCCAGCGCCACCGGATCCTGATGTTTTGATTTAAACAGATATTCGGTTCTCTTGGAAGTTCTCGTAAACCGGTATTCCCAGTCCGGAAGTTTTAGTTCTGCAGAATTCCAGTCTTTCGGAAATCCGGGTTTGATGCTGATTCTATTCTCCAGTAAATTGGGATAGACCCCGAAAAGTCCTTCCGTCAACGTTCTTGAGGCCACGCCAATCGGGTCGGCAAAATCGCGGTACAGTTCTCCACGGAATGCATCGTAATGCGAAAGCTGTTCAAAATTCCCCGGGCTGATGCCGTAATACATCGATTCTACCAGGTTTCCTTTCCAAAGCCGGTACGCATCTTCAGTTCTGCCTGCCTGCCAGTATGCCAGAGCGGTCTGTAAATTTTCCGCCAACGCCACATTGTTAATGGACCAGTCATAAGGCTGCCAGTTGGTGGTGGAAAGCGTGTAATAGTTTTTATCCTGTTCTCCTTTTACCGCCACCGGAATTTTCGGCGTATGATGGTTGATGTACTGCAAATTCTGGTACTCCTCAAATTCATTCAGGATAAATGCATCGGAAACATGGTAAATTGACCATATTCCAGGTTGATCGTGAACGGTCTGATTTCCCAAAGCATCTTTGTATTCCGCAAAATATCCTTTTTCTTTAATCCAGAGCTGGTTTTTCATCGCTTTTAAAATCGCATCAGCTTCCTGATCATAAGGTTGCGGATTTTCACCAATAATTTTTGCCAGTTTTGCCATTTCACAGTTGGCTCTGTAATTATAGGCCGAAGTATGCGTCACTTTTCCGCCGGAATACTGCAGCGCATCGCTTGCCCAGATCGCTGCATAGGCATCATACAGGTCACCTCGTTTGAAATTCCGTTTTTCCCAGTCCATATGGCGAACCATCGCCGGCCACATTTTTTTGAGAAACGCTTGATCGCCCGTATAATTGAAATGCGAGAACATCTGGTCAAAAAATACCAGATTCATATCATAATGGTGCGGTTTTGTGTTGTCATTCGGGTTTCTGGAAATGTAGCCGCTTGAGAAAACTGAAGTTCCCATTTTTTCTTCGTGACGGGCAAGGTGCCGCATCGTGTCCATTTCAACAGGCGCAAAATCCGGTTTTAAAACCTGCGAATTGGCATAACTTTCAAAATGTTCTTTTGCGCGGTCGTGCCAGCTCAGAGCATCGGCTGTGTAAGCGCCGCGCCACGCATTCAGCCGCATTCTCCAGGCCACGGCGCCGTGAAGGAAGGTCGGGCTTTCCCAGATTCCGTCTGCGGCAACCGCTAAATTAGCTCCGAATTGAGTTAAATCCGCATCCGGAGTTTTAAGTTGAATCCGGTTTGTTAACATCAAACGGGATTTTTCAGCTTCTTCAAAAATGTTCTTCAACGCTTCATCCGAAAAATTCTGGTCTGATTTCCCTTTGGCAACCTGAATATAAACCGGATTTTTTTGTGAAGAATAAGAGGCGTAAACAATCGGAGATTTGTCTGTTTTATTTTGAGTAAACTCAGCCAATTTTTCTAAAGTCGTCGCATCGGTTTGCTGTAATGAACTGACATTTGAAAAACTTCCGTAAACGGTTTGAGTTTCTTTTTTCTTATTTAAATAATTGAGTTGAAACTGATTTTTGTTTAATTGAAACTGATTGTTCAGACAATATTCCGGCAACAGGTAAAATCCGGATTCCGGGTCTGCGCCGATGTCGCCGTTTCTGCTGAACGCTGTTCCGCTTGCACCGCCGTAAACCGCATAGATTTTTGCTGAAGAATCTATATTGACCGTTTCCATTTTTAAAACCAGGCCTTCTTCATTAGCCTGTGCCAGAACGGTCAGTTTTAAACTTCCGGTTCCAAGAACCGGGTCTTTGATTTCATACAGCATGGAACCCGGCCGGTAGCGGGTTTCAATTTGATCAGCCTGAATTAATTTCTTGATTGAGTTCCCTTTCTGAATCACGAACTGGAGGTTGCCGCCCATGCCCGGAAGATACAATGCAAATTCCGGCAAATCTCCGGCTTCCACACGTGAAGCACGGTTATCGCCATACAGCGCGCGGTTGAACCGGTATTTTCCGTTAACCAATAAAAAATCGCCTTTATCTTCTTTATAATGCAGTTCACGCTCGCTGTTCTGCCAGTGTTTCGACTGGGAAAACGAGTGTGAAAATGCCGATAGAATAATCAGTCCGGCGAAAATGGATGTTCTCCGCATTTTATGGTTATGGTTATCGTTTTGGTTTTAACTCAGTTAATGGCTGTCCGTTAACGGTTACATTTTTTAGGGTCACATTTTTCAGATAATCCACTTTATAAGGGATCTGGACACCAACCATTTTAGCATTAATCATTGTAAAGTCTGTTACGGGAGAAGATTCGTAAGCGTCAGAGAATACTGCATATTTTCCGCCTTTTTCTACGGTTAAATTTTCAACCCAGATATTCCTGATGGTCGGGATATGGTTCCCCGGCTTTTCATAATGCATATTGAAACGCACTGCGGCTTCTTGATAAGCCCCGACCTTTGTATTGTAAAAAAATACATTTTCAATGGTTCCGCCGCGGCTTGAGCTGGTTTTGATTCTTAAAGCGCGGTCAAGATTTTTACTGTCCATCAGGTTCCCTACAGCATAAATATTTTTCGCTCCGCCTGCAATTTCGCTTCCGATAACGACTCCGCCGTGGCCGTCTTTCATTTCACAGTTTTCAATAATGTGGTTTTCGGCAGGCCTGCCGATATCTCTTCCGTCTTCGTCTCTTCCGGATTTGATGGCAATGCAGTCATCTCCGGTATCAAAATAAGAATCTTTGATCCACACATTTTTACAGGCTTCAGGATCGAAACCGTCGTTGTTCGGTCCGTGGCTGATGACTTTTACCCTTTCAATCAGAACATTCTCACACAGAACAGGGTTCAGGTTCCACATCGGGGAATTTTTTACCAGAACGTCTGCCATATAAAAGTTTTTAGATTTATAAGGCTGAACGAAGTTCGGTCTCAGATAATACCCGTCCCCGAAAATCCTTTCCCTGGCAGGCTTTCTCTGCGCCATGTATTCATGAAGCTTGGCACGGGCCGGATTCTGTCTGCCCGGGCGGGATTCGTTATATCCGTATTTTGTTGCCCCGCACCAGAACCACCAGTTGTCGTTATCGGAATTTCCGTCCAGCGTCCCTTTCCCGGTTACGGCGATATTTTCTTCCTCGTATGCATAAATTAAAGATGAATAATTCATACACTCCATTCCTTCCCAACGCGTAAAAACGATAGGGTAGTCATTGCTGTTCTGGCTGAATAAAACAGTTGCTCCTTCACTTACATGCAGATTGACATTGGATTTTAAATAAATGGCCCCTGTCAGGAAAATTCCGTTGGGAACAACAACCCTTCCGCCGCCTTCTGCGCTGCATTTTTCAATGGCTTTTTTGAAAGCTTTCGTATTTTTTGTTTTCCCGTCGCCCACAGCTCCGAAATCCGTTATCAGATAATCAGCATTTCTGAATTCAGGCTTTTTAATCTGTTTTTTTAATGCTTTGATTTCTTTTAAAGGCTGTTTTGCGGAAGTCCATGGTTTATACTGAGCCGATAGCGTTATGGACAGTGAAAATACGAGGAGAATCAAGGTAAGCTTTTTCATAAAGTCTGCAAATTGTTTAGTGTAAGAGAGTCTGTCTTTAATTAATTCCTTTGTTCATCGCAATCTAAACCAATCGGAATAAAAAATTATCCTGCACTGTCTGTACTTTAGATGAATCATCAATAGTAAAGATAATCGATTGCATGATTTCAAAGGTATTAAATGTGTTAGATCCCTGATGAATATATTATTTAAGCTTTTTTATTAAACATGATTAACATCTTGCAATTTTTGCAATCCAAACAAAAAGCTGAATATATTATGTATATAAACAGTGTGAAGACTGATAAATATTAATAAAATGTATAATGTATGATGTATCGGCGTTATTTTATAAAAATTAATGGATTTAATTATCATATTATTTATATTTTTGATACATTAATTAATGAAACAAAATATGGTGATCGTTAAAAAATCAATTATCAGAGTAATTTGTGCAATCGGTTGCATAAGTATAAACTTTTTATCTGCTCAAACTTCAGTTCAGGTAAAAAATAATCTGGATTTTTCGAGGAGTGAAGTGGTTGCCATTCCGGTTTCAGATTTAAAATCCTTCCTAAAAAAGAACAATGAAGCAGCCCTCAGGATAAATGACGGCAACGGAAATCCGCTTTCGCTTCAGTGGATCGATTACGATAGCGACGGTAAAAATGATGAGTTGCTTTTTCAGGTACATATTGACGCAAAAAAAACAAATATTTATACTTTATTTGCAGATGCAAAAAACCAGGTTCCTGAAAGCAGGATTTCAACCTATTCAAGATTAGTCCCGGAAAGAGCCGATGATTACACATGGGAAAATGATAAGGTGGCATTCAGGGTATACGGCCCGAAAGGCCAAAAAGAAGCATTGGCAGGCGTAAAAGGGAGCACACTTTCCAGTGGAGTTGATATCTGGCTGAAAAGGACAGACCAGCCGGTTATCAATAAATGGTATAAGGGGTATCTTACCGATCCTGTGTATTACCACAAAGACACAAGAGGCGAGGGCTACGATCCTTATCATGTAGGCGACAGCCGCGGAACGGGAGGGGTCGGGATCTGGGTGAATGATCAACTGCAGGTTTCACAGAATTTCGTAAGTTCCAAAACCATTGCCGAAGGCCCGCTGAGAACAGTTTTTGAATTAACGTACAGTCCGTGGAGTGAATTCGGAGTGAAAGAAACAAAACGGATTTCACTGGATTTAGGTTCTCATTTTTCCAAGTTTGAATCTCAATTTGAAGCACAGAAACCGGTCCCGAATTATACAGTAGGCATCAGTCTGCATAAAAACGAAGGGCTTACCAAACTGAATGACACAAACGGATATTACCTGCACTGGGAGAAAATTGATGATGCTTTTGTTGGGGAAGGAGTGGTTGCAGATCCCGGCATTGTTGAAAAGTCTGTTGCCTTCAAATCTGAAACTCCGGATCAGAGTAACCTTCTGGTTGTAACAAAACCTCAGAAAAAGCTGACGTATTATGCAGGGTTTGCATGGCAGAAAGCCGGAGAAGTCCAGACACAGGAAGACTGGGAAAAGATGCTGCAGAAACAAGCTCAGATCATTGCAAATCCTCTGTCGGTAAAAATTAAATAATCAAGATGAAATTAAAACTCTATACACTGGCTTTAGGATTGGCAGCCGTTAATCTATCCGCTCAGATAAAAAAAGATACGCTTGCTGAAAAAATGCTTTTGTATCAGCTTCCGGTCGGAGGCTGGGGCAAGCAGCTGGAAGACAAATCGGTAGTGAATTACGACCTGCCGGTTGATAAAACGCTTCTGAGAAAGATAAAATCCACAGGCGATGATCATGCCACCATCGACAACAATGCCACTTCAAGGGAAATTAATGCTTTGATAAAAGCGTATGCTGAAACAAAAAATCCGGATTATCTGAAGTCTGCAGAAAAAGGGATCCGCTATCTTCTGCAGATGCAGTATGAAAACGGAGGCTTCCCCCAGTATTACCCGAATACAGGATTGTACAGAAAGCAGGTGACGTATAATGATAATGCGATGATCAATGCGCTGACGGTTCTCTACCAGGTAGCGGAAGGAAAAAACGGTTTTGAGGCCGTTGACCCTAAATTAAAGGAAAAATCAAAAACTGCCGTACAGAAAGGCATTGAATGTATCCTGAAAACCCAGGTTTTACAGAACGGGGTTCCTTCGATCTGGGGCGATCAGTACAACGAAGTTACCCTTCAGCCCGATAAGGCCAGAGCTTTCGAGCCTGTTTCCCTTGCCACTGCAGAATCGGTAGGCATCGTAAGGTTTCTGATGATGCAGCCTGCCGTTACTCCCGAAATTGAAAAGTCGGTAAAGTCTGCTGTACGGTGGTTTGCTGCCCATGACATTGAAGGCTACAGCTATAATGTGGCTAAACAGAACGGCAAAACGGTAAGGGTATTGGCAGAAGATAAAAATTCTGTCATCTGGGCAAGGTTTTATGACATTGTAACCAACAAACCTCTTTTCGGAGACCGTGACGGAAGCGTAAAATATAACTATTATGATGTTTCCGAGGAACGGAGAAACGGATACAGCTGGTATGGCGACTTTGCCGGAAAGCTTATCAACAAGGAATATCCGAAGTGGCTGGAAAAAAATAAAATTTCTGATCAATAGTTGATTTCAGATTCATAGGAAAGTTAGA
The DNA here is from genome assembly GCF_034047335.1 of Chryseobacterium sp. JJR-5R. Lineage (NCBI taxonomy): Bacteria > Pseudomonadati > Bacteroidota > Flavobacteriia > Flavobacteriales > Weeksellaceae > Chryseobacterium > Chryseobacterium sp. JJR-5R. The sequence continues at coordinate 2,953,894 of NZ_CP139137.1, read as the reverse complement.
TAAACATTCAGTAAAAATTGTTAAACTATGCATCTGCAGGAAAAAAGACTGAGAATTTCTCAGTCTTTCCTGTTATTGATATATGTTTATGCTTGATTTAAAGCGTGTTACATATATTTCCCGTTAATGTTGCGCCTGCATTTGCCGTTACATCTGCTTTCACATCGCCCACCGCCAGTTTTACAATGGTATAAGAAGGCGTAAATGCCGTACCGCTTCCTGCTGTATTGCCGGTTACATTAATAAAGCTGTTTCCTGTCTGTGTTACCGCGGTAAAACCAGTCATCAGGTTAATCGGTTCTTTTACGTTTTCAAATACGTTTCTTTCCACCAGAATATTGGCCTGCACTCCTGCTGCGATACATTTATTGCTTGCAGAACTGTTGAAATAGCTGTTCAGGATATGGATTTTACCGAATCTTACTCTCGGCATGCGCTCTTTACATCCCGGAGCCCACCAGCAACGAACGAAAGTCACGTTCAGTTTTCCGGCATCCGCAGTGGCGCCGTCGCTTGAACCGATGAGGTTTGAGAACCGGTGGTCATCCGTTCCGCCTGATCCTCCCGGTTTCGGAGCTTTTAAGTAGTGGAATTTCGTATAGGAAACCGTAACATAATCAGATTTGTTTTTAATGTCGAAGTTACCGTCTACGCCATCCCGGAATTCACAATGGTCAATCCAGACATTTCTGCAGTCATCCAGGATCGCATTGTCCCAACCGTCCGTATCGTAAGCACCCGGTCCTTCAAAAATGAGGTTTCTGACTACAATATTGTTGCATCTTTTAATATTGATGATTCCTGAACCATCCTTGGTCTGATCAGTAGAAATTAACTTGGCTCCGCTTGTCCCGTAAATTGTTTTTCCGGTTTGATCCTGAAGAGATAATCGGGCAGAAATTGTGATTGTCCCGGTTACTTTAATCACTTTTACAGCTGTGTTTTCAATAGCTGCTTTTAATTGTGCGTAATTGGTAACCGTTGTTTCGGCAGCCGTCCCGCCGCCGGTTGTCCCGCCGTTCAGCGAAGCCCATCCCGGAGCTGTACAGTTGGCCAAAGGCACAACCGTTCTCGCTGCCATCGAATTTTTGAGATTGCCCTCAATTGCATTTTCCGCTGACTGGTTTTTAAGGTCTTCCTGCCCACATCCGGCCATGGCGAAAACCGTGCCCAAGGCTACGGTACAGAAAACGGCTTTAATGGTGTTTTTCATAATTGTAACTTGTTATTTGTGAACTATGAAATTACATAATAAATATAAAATACTTTTATATTTTACCATATATATGTTTACATAATTATAATGTTGAATATTTAATAAGTTAAACCGATTGCATATTATGTAATTTATAAAATATGGTATGCTCTGCATCATACCTGATACGTTTTATTTCATACCGGTTTACAAAAGAAAAGCCTCCCGCTGAGGAAAAGCTTTATGTTGAGGTTATTTGGATAATTTGTTATTTTACTTTAAAAGTATACGTACTGTTCTTTTTGGTAACAAAATCAAAAGTCTGCGTTTCCGGAACGGCAAAACCTTTCAGCTCAGCTTGGCCGGAAACTAATGGCGTTTTAATGGCATTGACCTGATAATATTCATTTGGGTTTTTGCCCTGTGCAGTGTTTATTTTTGTTTCAGATCTGAGGCGGATCCCTTTAGCGATTTTAATTCGGGCATTTCCTCCCAATTTAGATTTCACTGTAAATTTCGTGAGCCTGGCATTTTTCCATTCAATATCTATTTCAAAACCACCCCTTGCTTTTAGCCCTTTTACGGAACCGTTTGGCAAAGCATCCGGAAGTGCCGGTAAAAGATAAAGATAACCGTCATAACTCTGCAGTAACATTTCTGCAATTCCGGAAGTACAGCCGAAGTTCCCGTCAATCTGAAACGGCGGATGTGCGTCGAGTAAATTAGGATAGGTTCCTCCGGCCTGGCCTTTTGCTTCCATCGGAGCGGGAGACAGCTGATCTGAAATTAATTTAAAAGCTCTGTTTCCGTCAAGCAGTCTTGCCCACCAGTTCACTTTCCAGCCCATCGACCAGCCGGTGGATTTGTCACCCCGGTACGTCATGGAATTTTTTGCGGCTTCCGCTGCATCAGGATTTCTGAACGGTGAAATCTGTCCCGAAGGAAACAATCCGTACAGATGAGAAATATGCCTGTGCTTATCATCGGTACGGTCCCTGTCTTTCAGCCATTCCTGCAACTGGGCATGCTGCCCGATCTGCATGGGCGGAAGCCTGTCTAAAGCCAATTTTATTTCATCCGAAAGACTTCGATCCTCGTTAAGAACTTCTGAAGCATTGATGAAATTATTAAAAACATCAAAAACCAGCTGGTTATCCATTGTTGTTCCCGCAGTAATTCCGACTCCTTTCATATACGTGTTTTCCGGCGACATGGAAGGCGACACGACCAAGTATTTCTGGGAAGGGTCCTGCTGAAGAACATCCAGGTAGAATAATGCAGCTCCTTTCAAAACACCATAATTTTTTTTCAGGAAAATTTTATCTCCGGTATACAGATAGTGATTCCAGAGATGCTGTGTGAGCCATGCGCCGCCCATCGGCCACATTCCGTAGAAACCGCCGTCTACAATTCCTGTGATTCTCCATAAATCGGTATTGTGGTGCATATTCCAGCCTCTTGCATGATACATTTCCCGTGCAGATTCCTGTCCTGTTACCGACAGATCCTGAATCATATCGAACAACGGCTCATGCATTTCGCTCAAATTCGTATTTTCCGCCGGCCAGTAATTCATTTCTGTATTGATGTTAACGGTATATTTGCTGTCCCAGGCAGGATTTAACTGATAATTCCAGATGCCCTGGAGATTGGCAGGCTGTGTTCCCGGTTGCGATGAAGAAATCAAAAGGTAACGGCCAAACTGGAAATACAAAGCCACCAAATCGGGATCATTGGTACTTCTGAATTCTTTAATTCTGATATCCGTGGCCTTATCCGCCTGATCCGAAGTCCCTAAATCCAGGCTCACCCGTTTAAAATATTCCTGGTATTTCTCAATGTGCGCTTTTAATCCGGCATCATATTTTTTATCTGAAGCAGCTTGTAAATATTCAGATACCCTTGCGTAAGGGTTTCCCGAAAGGTCATTGTATTTTTTGAAATTGGTGGCAATAGAAACATATATTACCACTTCATCCGCTCCGGAAATTTCAAGCTGATCTTCTGTTGAGGTTAATTTTCCTCCTTTTATAACAGGCACGGCCACTGTTCTGAAATTGATTTCCCCGGTTTTATGATCAGCTGAACCACCTGTACCATTGATAATCAACTGGTTTTTCTCTGTAAAAACAGATTTCTTCAGATGTGGAGAAGAGGCGCTGACCGAGAAATTCAAACTGTTTGGTTTCCCGGATGATAGTCTGATGACCACCACATTGTCTACAAAAGAAGTAAAAAACTCACGTTTAAACTTCGTACCGTTGACTTCATAAGAAACCGTGCTTACCGCTTTTTCAATATCCAAAGTCCGTTTGTAGTTTTTAAAATTTTCATGGCCTTTGAAATCGAGAAACAGATCGCCCATCGTCTGATACGGCATTCCGTAATCCAAGTCTTTCGGGGCAGCCCTTGGGTAGGTCGTGTTGGAAAGTTTTTGCGCTTCTTCAAATTGGCCGTCATTCAGCAGTTTCCTGATTTTCTGAATGCTGTCGAAGGTGTTTTTCGGAACATTGTTTCCCGGTCCTCCGGCCCAGATGGTTTCTTCGTTCAGCTGAAGGTGTTCCTGTGAAACGCCGCCGAAAACCATGGCCCCTAATTTTCCGTTCCCGATGGGCAAAGCTTCATTCCAGTTTTCCGCGGGTTTGCCGTAGGTTAATTGTAAATGCTGCTGTGCCTGCACTGAAACCGAAATTACAGTTCCGCAAGCCAGTAAAAGTATTGTATGTTGAATGCGTTTCAGCATTTTTATTTTTTTAAAAGTGAAATATTATCCTGAAATTATGATATGAAAACTGCTGTCACTTCGAGTGTTTTTCATTATGAAAAAAGGAAAAATGTATCGAGAAGTTTGCTTAAACTCAACTTCTCGATACGATTTTTTTCAAAAATCTACTCGAAGTGACGCTGTTACATCAACATTTTTTAACCCAATTCAGAATTATTATTTTATTTAATTATTGTTTTCAGCCAGTCTGAACATAATGTTTTCCAGTGGTCTGTAAGTCCGGTTTTATTCATGATTCCGATCTTATGTTCTCCTTCAGGGAAAATAAATAAGGCTCCTTTTACTTTGTTTTCTGTCATGGCCTGATAATAAAGGATGCTGTTCATCACGGGGACCGTTTTATCATTTTGTGCATGAACCAGAAGGGTAGGCGGTGTTTTCTCCGTCACCCGGTTCTGCATGGAATATTCTTTGATTTTTTCCGGGGAGGCATTTTCACCCAGCAGGCTGTTGCGGCTTCCCACATGCGCAAATTCCCCAAGATCGATCACCGGAGAGACCAGAATCGCAAAATCCGGAATAGTAGGAATGGTTGCCCAATCGCCTTTTAGGCCGGTATAGTCTGTAGGGATATTGCTTGCCATGGCAGCCAGATGCCCGCCTGCGGAAGTTCCGATTACGCCGACCTGCTCGGGCGAAATGCCATACTGCCCGGCATTTTTTCTGATGTATTTTACAGCCGCCTGGATGTCCTGTAGCGGAGCCAGTTCCCTTTGCTTGACATCAGGGGAAATCGGCAGCCTGTAATTCAAAACGAAAGCAGAAATCCCTAAGGTATTGAACCATTTTGCAATCTGGAAACCGTTCAGATCATAAGTGAGCTTATAATATCCGCCACCGGGAATGATGATGACCGACATCTGTTTTCTGTCTTCTTTGGGAGGTAAAAAAGCAAAAAGTTCGGTTTCTTTTATCTGTACAATCCGGCCGTCTTTTTCTTCGGTTTTTAAGGATAATCCTTTTGAATTCGGCATTTCGCCTTTTGGCCAGACAAGGATTTTTTCCTGAGCCGAAAATTGAGTGAAAATAAAAATTATTAAAATGAAGACAGATTTCCGCATGGCCTGTTGATTTTTTAATTACTGTAGGGATATTTGCCCGACCTGTCAGGTCAGGACATTAAGTTTAGCAGGAGAAAGAGATCAATCCTTAAGAAAATCTTCTCTAACCGGTGTGAATGCATCAATCAGCTGTCCTTCTTCCAGACATTTTACACCATGGAAAATATTAGGCTGGGCAAAAAATCCGTCGCCCTGCTGAAGTATTTTAACTTCACCATCAACAGTCACTTCAAATTTTCCTGAAGCAACATAGGTGATCTGCGAATGGAAATGCTGATGCAGGGCTCCGATGGCATCTTTCTCAAATTTCACGATTACCATCATTACCTGTGAGTTGTACCCTACAAATTGTCTTGATACTCCGCCTCCTAAATCTTCCCATTCGGAATTGCCGTCGAAGAACGGTTCTTTTTTGAAATTCATATTTTTATTTAATTAAATTTGATTGTGACGGTAGCTTCCGCCGCCGCTTTGCGAGATTTATTCTCCTGCAAATTGCACAGATCTTTTTGAATCCATGAAGATTTCGTATGGTCTGTTGGAATCTATAGAATTCTTATTTAATATATTTCTCTAATCCTGTTTTAAGGGTTTTGAGATCTTTTAAAGCCAGTTTTGCAACCGTTTCTGCTCCGAGTTTAGACAAATGGGTATCATCTGCCTTGTCCTTGGAATAATACGGGTTTTCCCCTGCCTTAAAGTAAAGATGCAGCATTTTTGATTTTTCCGGGCCGTAAGCAATTTCCATCTGTTCAGTCAGCAGCTGCATATCCACAAAAGGGACTTTTAGGTCATCGGCAACCATTCTTACGACCAGCGGATATTCTTTATGGGTATCAATAAGGACACCGTTTTCATTAAAGTTTCTCCTGGTAATTGAAGTCATCAGAATGGGCGTTGCCCCTTTTGCCCTTGCTTCATTCACATATCTTTCCAGATTGGCCCTGTATTGCGTATAAGGGTTGGTAAATTTTGTAGAATCTTTCAGTTTCTGGTCGTTGTGGCCAAACTGAATAATCACGAAATCCCCTTTTTTCAACTGTTTTTCCACTTTGTCCCATCTTCCTTCCGTTCTGAAACTTTTTGAGCTTCTCCCGTTCATGGCATGATTCTGAATTTCTATACCTGAAGTCATAAACTGCGGCAATACCTGCCCCCAGCCATGTTCAGGATTCTTATCCGGATTTTCTTTATTCGACATGGTAGAATCACCGATCAAAAACAGGGTAGGCTTTTTTTGTGCACCTATGATTATTGATAAAAATAAAAACAGTACGGTTAATTTTCTGTTCATTGTAAATTTGATTTTTATTAGTTCTTTGAAGCTTTGGTTTTCTTAATGCTTCTTTGCTCGCATCGGTTTAACTGTGATCGAAATCAAGTCACCCGCTACCGGCTGCTTATTTATTGCTGTTAACAGGGTTCCAGTCAGCAAAAATTTTACCGATGGTATAATTTTTCAGTTCTTTTTTTGTAAGCTGGTGTGACCAGCTTACCCGTTTTGAAATATTTCCGCCATCCCCTTTGCTTCCGGATTCTGCGTAATAAGCGGTTTTTTCCTTATCAGGGAACATTTTGTCGCCTTTCCATGGATTCCAGCCTTCAGGAAGGATATGTTTTCCTATTTCGGTGTTGATGAACACGGTTTTGGCGTAAGGCCTCCAGGGTCTTCCCAAATAAACTTTTGTAATGCCCTCTTTGGCAATAAGTTTACAGTCAAAAAAAACAAAACCATACTTTTTGTCGGCTTCGGTTGCCGCTGCGGTAATGTAAGAATCGGCTAAGCTTTTGATTGTACAGCTTTTAAAGACAACCGTTGCCTGCCCGAAGATAAAATCGGTTGTTCCTTCAATATAGCAGTTTTCAAAATACTGCCTGCTGTGGCTGGTTGCTGAATATACTGTATCCTGACATCCGAGGATCTTTGAATTTTTAATCATAAAACGGTCGCCTTCTACGTGGAGAGAAACCGCCTGGCCTTCGTTGCACGAACCATTTTGAATGGTCAGATTGCTGATTTTAATATCATCGCCCATCACCAATACCGTGTAAGAATTGAAGGTCGTCATTTTTTCATTAAACGCATTTAATTTCCCTGAAAAATCATTGTTGGTGATAATGGTGTTGTCTTTATTTTCGCCTTCTAAGGTAATTTTATGTTTTGAAGAAGGGATGACTACTTTTTCATTATACGTGCCTGATTTAATGGAAATCAATGCTTCCGCCGGACCTAAATCCCGTACTGAATTGATTGCTTTCTGAACCGATGTAAAATCACCGCTTCCGTCTTTGGCCACGGTAATTTTTATGTAGGGATTATTTCCTGCAAACAGAAACTGAGCAACCGAAATGAAGAGAATTAAAAATATTTTTCTCATAAAAATGCTTTAATTTGATCTTAAACTTAAACTTAAACTTAAACTTAACCTTAGCCTCAGTCTTAGTCTTGAGTTTATTTCAAAACCTTATCTAAAAAATCCACCGTATAATTCAGTGTTTCTGTGAACCAGGGTTCCGCAGACCAGAATGAGTGCGGGGTATCTTTGATTTCATGAAACTCCGTCGGGATATTATAGCTCTTCAGTTTTTTCATCATATCATCTCTTCCGGCATGGAAACGGGGCTGGGAACTGTTGATGAAAAGGGTAGGAGGCGTATGCTTATCCACATATTCCAGCGGTGAAGCTTCCGTCCAGTTTTTTAGGTTGACTGTTCTGTCGCCGCCCAGCCAATAGGCAGCATACGTGCTTTCTTCGGCTTCGGGATGGATAAATGAAACAATACCGTCTACATTAACGATGACCTGAATTTTATTCCTTTTCTTCACACCCACCAAAGTTGCCATCTGGGCTCCCGCAGACTCGCCCAAAACAGCGATTTTCCTTTTATCCAGCGAATATTTTTTGTGGTTTTTCCTTAACCACTTAACAGCAGTTTCAACATCTTCGACTCCGGCAGGATATTCTGCAGCATCAGCCAGCCGGTAACCGACCGCAATGGCAACGTAGCCTTTTGAAGCCAGTTCCATCGCCATAAACTTCTCATTTTCCCTGCTTCCCGAAATCCAGCCGCCTCCGTGAACCATGGCAATTCCCGGATATTTTTTTGATCGGTCACTGGGATAATATACATCCGATCTTAATGAGAGTCCGTTAACGTTGGTATATTCCACATTTTTATCAATCCCGATGTTTTGCGGGACCGGCCGGTTTATCGGAGTGATAAAAGGATGTTTTTTCTTTAGTTTCTCATATGTCGCTTCATTTGTATAAGGAGTGGCATTCGGCCGGTTTACCTGTCCGAATGCCATAGTCCCCATAAAAAAAATAGAAATATAAGTATGTTTTATGTTAAAAATCATTCGTTTACGGAATTATTATTTAACTGCATTTTTAGCAACTTCTGCACCGATAGAAAGCGCGCTTTTATCAGACGTAATTTCTTTCGGCAGCAAAACGGTTCCCGTTTTATTTCCTAATACCTTAACGGACGGCTTGTTTGCAGATTCAAATTTTACCGTTGAAAGGTTGATGTTTTTGCTGTTGTAAACCGTTGCTCCTGTTCCCTCAGTATATTTCAGCTTTACATTTTTCAGTTGGATTCCATCTGCATCAACAATGGTCATTGCTTTTTTGGTGTCAAACTGAGAATCTTCAATCACAATATTTTTAAGGTTCATTTCTGCCAGACCGAATAAGGTGATTGCCTCATAAGAATTAACGGCATTGATGTTTTTAAAGAAAATATTTCTGAAAACCGGAGTTTCCTCGGTTACAGGATATACTTTTTCAGGAGCTTTGTTCCCTTCCTGTTTCTGTCCGTCTTCCAGAACCGGAGATGCTCCTTCATAGAACATGTTAAATCCGATAACCTGTGTCGGGATGTTGATCATATCAATATTTTTAATGTAGATATTTTCAACAATTCCGCCTCTTCCACGGGTGGTCTTGAAACGGAGCCCGATATCCGTTCCGATAAAAGTACAGTCTGAAACATGAATGTTTCTCGCTCCTCCGGACATTTCGCTTCCGATGACAAAGCCTCCGTGGCCGTGATACACCACATTGTTTTTGATGATGACATTCTCAGTAGGCATATTTCTTTTTCTGCCGTCTTTATCTTTTCCGGATTTAATACAGATGGCATCGTCACCTACATCGAACGTATTGTCATAAATCAACACATTTTTACAGGATTCCAGGTCTACGCCATCGCCGTTTTGTGAAAACCAGGGATTTCTGACTGTCAGATTTCTTAAGATGACATTTGTACACATCAGCGGGTGAAGGTTCCAGGCCGGTGAATTCTGGAAAGTCGGGCCATCCAGCAATACTTGGTTGCAACCTACGAGGCTTACCATTACCGGACGGAGGAAATCTTTAACTGTCGTCAGTTCTTCTTTAGAAATTTTATCAGGAACATTGAAGCTGGAACTGCTTTCAAATCCCTTTTTATAGCTTTCGGAAGGATACCAATTCTTACCATCGGCAGATACAATGCCGCCGGATTTTACGATTTCCTTCCATTCAGATTCTGAAACCTTGCTTTTTTTGATGGCTCTCCACGCATCACCGCTTCCGTCGATGACGCCTTTTCCGGTAATGGCAATATTGGTTGCATTTTTTGCTGAGATCGGAGACTGGCAACGGATGGTATTTAATCCTTCAAAACTGACATCCACCAGAGGATAATCATTTTTGTCCTTACTGAAAACGATAAAAGCCCCTTCTTCCACATGAAGATTGATGTTGCTTTTCAACTCGATCGGGCCTGTAAGCCACATTCCTCTCGGAACGACCAGTTTTCCGCCTCCTTTTTTGGAAAGGTCTTCAATTGCTTTTTTGAAGGCCGCCGTATTTTTTATGTTTCCGCCTGCCACACCGCCATATTGTGTGATGGAAACGGTATTGGCTGCAAAAGAAGTTTCAGTGACCTGAGGCATTTTAAACTCAATGTTTTTATAAATATCCAGGTTCTGGGCATACAGCTGCCCCGAAAACATCATCGCTGCTGCTAAACCTATTATGGTAAGAGACTTTTTCATTTTATTTGTTCTGAGTTTTAATTATTTTTTTTAATTCCTGATAAACAAGTGACGCTACTGCTTTTGCACCTTCCGGCTGAAAATGCGTGTTGTCTTTTTGCCCCTTGGGATAGGCTTCGTAAACATTCTCCGGGAAATTCATAAAGTAATGGTTTGTTGTGAAATCCTGTCCTTTTTTGGTAAAATATGCCATGGATGATGTATTTAAATCAATATAGGGGACATTCATTTCTTTGGCTATATCAATGGGAGCCTGTGCATATTCCCCATGCACATTTTCCAGTTTCCCGTCTTTCCAAGGGTAATTTCGGGCAACCGGCGTCAGGATGATGGGATTTCCTCCTTTTTGTATGGTCTGCGTTACAAACAGCCGTAAAAATTCTTTATATCCCTGAATATTTACATACCGTTCCGTATGTTTTTCGGAGCCGTCGTTATGCCCGAACTGCATCATCACATAATCGCCTGGCTGCAGATGTTCAAAGACATACCGCCATCTCCCTTCCTGAAAAAAAGTCCGGGTACTTCTTCCGCCGTGCGCTCTGTCGATAATCGCAACATAATCTGTTGTAATCGCAGGCTTCAAAGAAGCCAGGCTGTCTTTCACAAAAAACGGCTGGAAAACCTGTCCCCAACCGGTAATCGGATAGCGGACTTTCATATAATCTTTTCCGGGCTCGTAATCTCCGGTATAATCCGCCATCGTGGAATCTCCGATAAGGTAAATATGCGTGACTTTTTTACTGTGTTTTGCCGCTGCCTTTTGAGCATTGTTCTGTGACTGACAGGCAGATAACAGCCAAACAGCGAATAAAAATAAAACGGTCTTCTGTAATTTTTTTGTCATTAATGATGAGGGATTATACTCCATTTTAATGAATCTGACGGGTTTTCAAACCTTGTCAGGGTTCCAGATTTTCAATAGAAGTTAATTTTTAGTAATTCTGAACCAGTCAAAATCCGCATAACCGCCACGGTTTGCTTTTTGTGTGCTTACAGAATATAAGCCCACTTTAGCGCCGATCCATTTTCCGGGTTTTGCCTGAAAGACTTCGCCCACTTTTGTGAAATTTTTTCCGTCTTCACTGTAGCTGAACCGGCACAAGCCATTCGGTTCGTTCACGTTTACTTTCAGATAGGCTTCGTTCCCTTTTAATTTTGTTTCAAACAAAATCTTTTCTTCGCCGCCTTTATCTGCTTTTTCGGCTCTTCTTAACTGTAAATAAAATCCATCCGGTTTATTGGTAATGACGATGGATTCATGATCCAATCCCATGACCAAAAGTCCTGCGGTTTTTCCTTCTTTGGCATCTTCTGGTATCAATTTAACCTTTGTGGAAGCTGCAAAAACCGGAGCCGGGAATTTCTGGGTTAATAAATTCGGGACGTTCCAGAGGTTTTTCTCGCCTTCAGGAACTTTCATCGAAAATAATCTTAAAAATTTCTGTCCGGGAAGTTTGGATGACCAGACAATATTTTCATTGGCGCTCCACTGCCATTGCAAACCTAATTTTTCACCGTCAAATTCATCTGTTTCAGGAGGGGTTACAATAGGATAGGACTGTCCGACATTTGGTTTTTTATAGGTTAGTACCGGTTCCCCGATGCCGTTTTTATTGTTATCGATTCCGATGACCGGCCAGTCTTTTTCCCATTTCACCGGCTGTAGGTGAACAATTCTTCCGCCTGCATCAACATCCTGGAAATGGTAAAACCAATCTTCACCGGAAGGCGTATCTACCCAGGCTCCCTGATGCGGACCGTTGATTTTTGTTGAGCCCTGTTCCAGCACCACTTTTTCTTCGTAAGGACCGTATATATCTTTTGACCTCAACACCAGCTGCCAGCCTGTTGCCACACCGCCGGCAGGGGCAAAAATATAATAGTAACCGTTTCTCTTGTACATTTTAGGGCCTTCAACCGTAGGATGGGCCTCATGACCATCGAAAACATGCGTGCCTTTATCCAGAACTTTGGTCCCTTCAGGATTCATTTTATTAATGGATAAAATACTTTTTACGCCGGCACGGCTGCCTGCCCAGCCATGAACCAGATAGGCTTGTCCGTCTTCATCCCAGAACGGGCAGGAATCGATCAGGCCTTTTCCTTCCATTACCAGAACAGGCTTTTCCCAGGCTCCCATCGGATCTTTGGTTTTCACCATGTAAATTCCGAAATCGGGATCTCCCCAATAGATATAGAATTCACCTTTGTGGAATCGGATGCTCGGTGCCCAAACCCCGTCACCTCTTCTTGGTGTGGAAAAATGTTCATTCGGAAGAACATCCGGAAGGGCATAATTCACCAGTTTCCAGCTGACCATATCTTTTGAATGAAGAACGGGCAGTCCCGGAGCTTCGTTGAAGCTTGAAGCCGTCATATAATAATCGTTACCGACACGGATGGCGTCAGGATCAGAATAATCGGCATACAGAACAGGGTTTCTGTAATTTTTTCCCTGGTCGGCGGTCCAGACTTCGGAAACGTAGTTCTTTTCCTGTGCATTTAAATAATTTGATGCAATTGAAAAAACGGTGATTGAAAGTATATTTAAAATGTTTTTTGTCTTCATAAAATCCGGGTTCATTGTTTAGGTAATAGGAATAAGGTGGCAGTGCTCAGTTTTATTTTTCAAATTCCAAGCTTGCCAGGATAAACGGCCCTGTTCCTTTTCCGTCGTTGGAACGGATTTCTTCGTTTACATAATATTCGTAAGAGCCGTCCCGGTAAGGTTTTCCGCCTAAGCCTGCGACCGCGCAGCATTTATTTAAGTTTACCACACCGTTTTTGTCAACGGTAATTAAATGTTTAATGATTCCGTCGTAGCCTTTTTTAGCGGGAGTTTTATAAGAGGCGGGCAAATATCCTTTGTTTACCGATTTGATCATGGTATACACAAACATTGCTGATGCAGTGGCTTCTTCATAATTGCCATTGGTCAGCGGCTTATCCAGGACCTGGTACCAGAGACCGGATTTTTTATCCTGAACTTTAATCACAGCATCTGCGTAAGATTTTATATAAGAAATTAATCTTGCTCTTCCCGGGTGGTCTTCAGGCAGGTAATCCAGAACGTCTACCATGGCCATCCCGTACCAGCCCATTGCCCTGCCCCAGAAATTCGGTGAAAGTCCGGTTTCTTTATCGGCCCATGCTTCTTTTTTACTTTCATCCCAGGCGTGATACAGCAACCCGGTTTTTTTGTCTAAAAGATTTTTCTGAACAGAATCAAACTGGAAAACAATATCGTCATATGCTTTTTGAGCATCTGTACCTTTGGTGAAATCTTTTGTATAGTGTGTGTAGAAAGGCATCCCCATATAAAGCCCGTCCAGCCAGACCTGATTAGGGTATATTTTCTTGTGCCAGAAAGAGCCTTCGTTGGTTCTCGGCTGCCCATCAATCTGTAAACGTAACGTCTGAAGCGCCTTCAGGTATTTGTCTTTTTTCTCTTTTTCATACAGATAGAGAAGGACATTCCCGCTGTTCAGCATATCGATATTGTACTTGGAAAGGTCGTAGGTAAGAATAGTACCGTCTTCTTTGATCAGCTGTTCTCCGAAGCCGCTGATGTAATCGTAATATTCTTTTTTCCCGGTTTTGATATAAAGTTGTTCGGCGCCATCCAGAACAATTGCCGAAGGGTACGTCCATTTCGGGCTTTTGCTGAAATCCAGCATCCATGCTTCCGGAAAACGCTGCATTTCGGAAAGCATCATTCTTTCAGACCATTTCAGGTTGGCAGGAATAATTTTTCCTGATGCTGAAGTTTCGGCTGCCGGTTTTGCGGTGGCTGCGGTTTTCGTCTGGGCACAGGCAAGGAACATTCCTGAACTTAAAACGGCTACTGCGTATGCCTTTATGGTATGGTTAATCATATTCATTTTTTAAACTTTAAAGTTGATTATTTTTATCTAAAATTTCCAGTTTTTTATCTAAATCCTGATAGAAAGATTCTTCGGTCGCCAGGCCGTTGGGCTCCTGTGACCACGCTCCCAAAAAGTAATAGGAAATGTTTTTTGTTTTCTTAAAAACTACGGTATGCGTAGATTTTGTCTGTACATATTTATCAAAATTTTCAATAGGGTAGAAGACTGCCATTCCCAGGTTGTCTTCTTTTTTGGCTAATGTCTGCTGCCCGTACGTTGCCATGTACGCCCATTTTTTATTTTTGCTGATTCCCTGTCTTAACGGAATATTCTTAATGGCGACAATTCCCGTGCATAATCCTGACAGGGTATTGCTCAGATTTACCTCTACTTTTACAAAACGGTCTTTATTGAAGATGGTCAGCCTGGACTGCAGGTCTACCGGATCACCCCAGGTTTTCCAGCCTGTGTAATCGATTGCAGCATAAGATCTGTCTTTGTCATTGACTACTTTTACGGACGTGTTTTTTACGATTTTAAATGTCTCAATAAAATCATTCTGCTCGTCATATCTTCCGTATGAACCAATACCGATGGTACGTCCGGATTTCAGAATATCCTGTCCCCAGGGCGCATCATGATGATAGGATTCAAAACCATCCTGCCCGACTTCAGGTAAAACCAAAGTATTAGTTTTTTTACCGAAAATATCCGTTGCATTTCTCCAGTCCAGATATAACCTATAGCCGATCTGGTTGTTTTCCAGCCCGATCCCTTCGTACCTGATGTAAGAAGAATGATCCGTGTGCGATGCAGGAATTGTGAGTTCCTGAATGTTTTTAAACGTTCCGCCGATGTATTTGTTGCCTTCCCATTTTCCGCCTTCCTTTACAGAAAGCTCTGCATAGGAAAAGGGAGCTTTGGGGTTTTTCTTGATTTTTTCAATTACAGAAGCCTGCGCCCAATGCAATGCTGAACTTAAAAGTGCGCCTGCGAATGCTGTTTTCAATACAGTAAATTTCATCATACTTTATCAGATAATATAGCCGAATTAAAAATTTCCATGGTTATCAGAATTGTCTTTCGGTTATTTTTTTAACAATATCATTAAAATAAACTTCAATATTATCGTAATTTTTATCTAAATCCCGTCCGTTGGCATCAGCAGTTTGCGGGTTTAATTTATTTTTGATCTCCCATTCATCAGGCATTCCATCGTTGTCTGAATCGGGTAGTGGCCTTCCTGGATCCAATACCGGAAATCCGCCGGCGTCATTTTGTGAATCAATAATCCCATGGGTGCTTCCTTTTGACCCTCTGTACGTAGAGGTCCCGTTTTTTATATCTTTCAACACGTGTTCATCAACAGCATCCCTTACCAGACTGGCGCCTGCGATCTGTAAGATTTTCCCGTACGCTTCTTTTGCCGGCTGTGTTTTTACATTATCCCGAATATCGTGGGGCCGGTTGATTTTTATGGAATTTTTATCCTGATCCGTCAGGTTGTACGAAGACTTCATCTGCGCAAAAACACCTTCCGTCCAGTTGTCTTCCGTTACTTGCGGATTTCCTTCCACCACATTTCCATCAATATAATATTTACCCCAGATATTGTAGACTTCGGCTTCAGGTTTTTCGTTTTTATCGATGGCTACAATGCGTTGTCTGGTCATTGTTGCCGGTCCGGGTTTGTAGTAATTGTTGATGATATTCACATTCATCCCTTCGCCGCCGTAGATGTTATTGTGTCCCCAATTGTAAATGACATTATTCCTGAAATCGGTAAGATCGGTCAGTGCAAATTTACTTCCTGCATATTCTCCCAGCCTCGGATTCCTGCTGTCGTGATGGGCATAGATATTATGATGAAAAGTGGCAGATTTTCCGCCTGCAATTCCTCCGTATCCGTGAGCCCCTTTCTGGTGAACGGAATTTCTCAGGCTTTCTGCAATAATGCACCACTGAAGGGTTGTATTCTCATTCACATACATGGAAACGGTTTCGTCTGTAGACCAGCTCATCGAACAATGATCAACGATCAGGTTTTTTACAAACCGGGCTCCGAAAGCATCGCCTTCAAACTTTTTCTGATCGCCCATCCGGAACCGCATGTAACGTATAACCACATTGTCTGCGGCGACAAAAGTTTCGTAGTTGGCAACGGTAATTCCGTCCCCGTAAGCCGTCTGCCCGGCAATGGTGACATCGCCTTCCTTTATTTTTAACGGAGATTCCAGATAAATAGTGCCTCCGGTTTTAAAAACAATATACCTCGGGCCCTTCTGGTCCAAAGCATATCTTAAAGTACCCTGTGAACCGTCGTCTGCCAGTTTATTAACAATATATATCTTTCCGCCGCGTCCGCCTGTTGTATATCTTCCAAAGCCTTCTGCGCCGGGAAAACTCAGGACTTTCTGAGCTTCAGTAAAAGCCGGGCTTCCGCATAAAATGCCTGCCGTTATTATTTTTGTGAAGTGCTTTTTCATATTCGTACCTGAAAAATTTCTTTGGCGTTGAGGCTTTGATTGTCTATTTTAAACTTTTTTTAATGTTCCAGTTGTCTTTTCCTTTAAGAATATTGTCTGCTGTATATTTTTTTCTTTCTTCTTTGGTTAATTGATGTGACCAGGAAACTCTTTTTGAAGTATGGGCTCCGGCTCCTTTGGAATTGAATTCTGCATAGAAAGCTGTCTTTTCCGCATCGGGCTTGTTCCAGTTGTGCCAGCCCTCAGGCTTTATGACTGAACCGATTTCACAGTCAAGATACACTGTTTTGGCAAAAGGCCTCCAGGGTCTCCCCAGGTAAACGGAATTTTCTTTTGCATTGCCGGTGATTTTAGAATGGATGAACACCAATCCGAATTCGTTTTCCTGTGGCGTGGAAGCGGCCGTAACGTAGCTTGCCGTTTCCTTGGAAAAAATGGTACAGTTTTCAAAAACGGCCGTTCCGGCCCCGAAAATATAATCGGTTGTGCCTTCGATGTAGCAATTCTTAAAATAATTCCTTGAAGGCTTTGTTTTATCCGGCGAATCCTGGACACCTTTTAAATATAAAGTATCCTGATTTCCCAGGAACCTGCAGTTTTCAAAAGCAATCCTGTCGCCTGAAGTCAGCACCGCAACGGCCTGTCCGACCCTTCCCGAACTGTTTTCAAATGAAATGTTTTTTGCCGTAAAGTTATCTGAATAAATAAAAATTGTCGCTGAATTTGTTGTTCCGATATCTTTACCCTCTGCATTCTTTTTGGAAGCAAAATCATCATAAGTGATGATGGTATTTTCAGGATTTTCCCCTTCCAGGAGAATAGCTCCTTTTGTTTCAGGAATGATGATCTTTTCTTTATAAACCCCTGTTTTAACAAAAATTTTCGTTCTTGAAGAAGAACCGTTTTCAACGGCATCAATGGCCTGTTGTACTGTGGTGAAGTTGCCTTTCCCGTCTTTCGAAACCACGATTGATTTCTCATTGGTTTTGAAAGAAAGAAGGCTGATAAGTACGATTGAAAAAGCTGAAAAAGCTGTAAAATTTTTAATAAAACCGGAAGCTTTCATTGAAAGATTTTTTAGTTAAAATACAGACTTATCCTTTTTAACGAGGAAAAGCCTGTATTTTCTTGAAATAAATATGAATGTGAAATTTTATCTAGTAACCGTAATCCTGCGTAAGATTGTAGTTGGAGTTAATAACGTCTAAAGCAAGCGGAAGCAGTTCTTTCCTGTTGGGCTGGAAATAATATGCATAGCTTTTTACGGGATCTCCACTGATGTAGGGCTGTGTCATTGCCAGTCTCCAGTTTACTTTCGTATATCCGGACGGTGTTGCCACACTTTGGTTCGGGCTGTAGAAAATATCTGCTTTTGCAACTCCGGTTGCAGTATAGAAATCTATATCCGTAATGTTTTGCTGTGCTGTTTTAGTAGGGGTATATACTACTTTTTTATAGAAAATATATTCCGGAACGTTTGCATAAGCACCGGTACCATTCATGAACTGGGTAAGCTTGGTTCTTGTCTCGTTAATTTTGGTTTCCAGTAAATTCCAGCGGATCAGGTCATATTTCCTGAGGCCTTCTCCTCCGAATTCCAGTTGTCTTTCTTTTACAATATAGTTAAAGAATCCGGTTTTATCCGTGGGGATGGTTCCTACCTGGCCCAGGTTTCCAGCATATGCCCTCTGTCTTACGGATAACACGGCATTGACTGCCTGTGCAGATGGTGCACTGTTCAATTCGTTATCGGCTTCGGCAAACATCAAAAGGATATCGGAATATCTTAGCAACGGCCAGTCGATTCCAAGGTTTTGGGAAGTCCCGGTAATCGATGTCCAGGATTTTCTGAATTTCCCGTCATTCCAGTTGATGGAGGTCTGGAGTTCTTCCTGTTTTGTGGTGCTTACCCTGAAGATGGCAACATTTACGTCTCTTCTCAGGTCATATTTGGTAAACTCGTAGAAATATACGGGAATGGCACTGATTCCGCCGGAAGATTTCCAGTCGGTATCATCATGTCTCAATCCGTTGTAATACCCGATTTTACTGTCTGTCCTTGAGTTTCCTCCGAATGCTCCGACGGCGTAGATCACTTCATTGGCTGCATCCTGGGTATTGGTGTGCAGGGATCTGAATAAGCCTTCATAGCTCGGGTTCAGCTGGTGCTGCCCGGAAGTCATGATGTCTTTGCACTCATCGTAGGCGATCTGATAATATTTCTGAGGATTAGAGCCTTTCAGCATCTGCTGCGGGTTCCTTCTTAAGGAATATCCTGCTCTTGCCAAGGCGATCCTTGCCCTCAAACCTTTTACGGCACCTTTTGAGATCCTCTGCGCTGTTGTTCCTCCTTCAGACCTCCATGGCACAAGGCCTTCAGCTTTTAATAAATCATCAAGGATTTTATCATAGATCACATCCCGGTCCGTTTTCGGAAGGTAAAAATCGGCAAGGTCTGCGGACGGCACATCCTGAAACGGAACATCACCCCAGTTTTTGATCAGGTCATAATAGAACTGGGCTCTTAAAGTTAAAGCTTCACCCAGGTATCTGTTCATTAATACCTTATCTGCTGCCGAACCCGTCTGCATCACCTGTGAAAGCGGGATGTTTTTAATAACAAGGTTTGCCCTTTCAATCCCCGCATAGGTATCCAGGAAAGGCCGTATAAGTTCTGTATTGGTCGGTATCGCGCCGAAGCAGCTGATTCCTCTTCTGTCATTGGCATTATAATCCCCTGAAGTCCTGAAGTCGTCCCCGGACTGGGTAAGGATCAGGTTCATTCTCTGCCCGTAGGTATTGTCGCCCATCGTGGCATTATAAACGCCCACCAATGCTGAAAATGTATCAGAGGCAGAATCGAATTGCTGTTGTTCAGCGGTATTGGATAAGCTTTCTACATCCAGATATTCTTCACATGAATTTAAAGATACCAGACCGATAACGGAAAATAGAATAGCTAAAAATTTATTTTTCTTCATAATAGTAGAGTAGTAGGTTAAAAGGTTATATCAACGCCGGATAAGATAAACCTGCTGCGTGGGTAAGCAGCATAATCTACACCCGGTGTCAGAGGATTCCTTCTGGTATTCGCCTCAGGGTCATACCCGGAATATCCTGTTACTGTAAATACATTGTTCATGGTAAAGTACAGCCTGAAATTTGAAAGGCCTAACTGCTTGGTAAAATCTTTCCCTAAAGAATATCCTAACGTAATGTTGTTTAATCTCAGGAAAGAACCGTCCTCAATTGCATAGGAATGCAGGAAATAGGCACCGGCAGGAGGAGTCCATCCTGTAGTGTTGGCATTCAATGCAGCCAGTGCAGTCGGGTCATTTACCTTTTCCCCGGCATCATTAAACCATTTCCATCGGTCGGCCACTTCGGCCAGCATATTGTTGTCCCGGTATAAATACTGTGTGGAGTATTCGATCTTGTTGGCGTTGTATACTTTATTCCCGATCGAGAAATTGAAGAGCATGCTCATATCCCAGTTTTTATAACGGAAAGTCTGGCTGAAACCCCCGTAGGCTTTAGGCTGAGCACTTCCCAGGTCCGTCATGTCATTGTTATCAATAACTCCGTCACCGTTCAGGTCCTGAAGCTTAAGATCCCCCGGCTGTATCGGTTTTGCTCCGTTGGCAGCAGCTGATGCATTCGGTACACCGGATTTCAGTGTGTAGACCTGCGTTGTTGCATTATAGTCAAAATCACTGATTTCATATCTTCCGGCTGTTACATAGCCCCAGTAGGTACCAACCGGCTTGCCCACCTGTACCAGGAAGTCATTTAAATTATTCTGCCAGCCTGAAGGGTATAAATAAAAGTTGGCACTTGCAGATCCGCTGGCTCCTAAACTTTTAATGATGTTTCTGTTTGAGGATATATTCGCATCCATCTTCCAGTTAAAGTTCTCTTTATTGATGATGGTGCCTCCCACAGAGAATTCAATCCCTTTATTGGTGGTGCTTCCTGAATTTTGAAACTGGTATTCATAACCCGTAGTCTGAGGGATTTTTGCCAAAAGCAACAAGTCATTGGTGTCTGTCTGGTAAAAATCAAGCGTACCGTACAGTCTGCTTTTGAAAAATCCAAAATCCAATCCGATATTTTTAGAAGCAGCCGATTCCCATTTTACACCGGTGTTGGACATGGTATTCCCTGTTGTTGCGCCCGGTGTCACATTAGTCCCGAATGCATAGCCGTAGTCAGATGACGTGGTATAGAATGTATTGTACAGGAAAGCCTGGATCCTGTTGTTCCCGGATAAACCGTATCCTGCACGCAGCTTAAGGTCACTGACTGTTTTGCTGTCTTTTAAGAAATTTTCTTCGCCGATTTTCCATGCTACGGAAGCGGCAGGGAAATAGCCCCATCTGTTTCCGGGCCCGAATACACTGGATCCGTCTGCTCTCATGGATGCCGTTACGATATATTTGTTTTTAAAAATATAGTTGGCCCTCCCGAAGAATGATACCAAACGGTCAGGTAAAACATTGGTTCGCGGAGCATCCTGAACCAGTCCTGAAGGAGCGGTAACCGACTGGATATTGGCAAATGCTTCCTGGGCAGTGATTGATTTCGGAAGCCATTTTACGGTCATTGTTAAGCTTTCGGCATCTGTTTTCACCGTTTCCTGTCCTGCCAGTAAATCTAATTTATGGTTGCCTAATGTTTTTCTGAAATTTAAGGTATTGGTATTGGTAATTCTTCTGGACTGGGTCTTGCTCATGAAAACCACAGGCTGGTCATTGTTCTGCCTCGCAAGGCTGGTGATCGTCCCGGAAAACTGATTGATTTCTTCATCCCTCTGTACATACCCGATCACACTTCTGAAGGTAAAATCTTTACTGATTTTATATTCCAGGATTCCGTTAAGAAGCAAGTCATTTCTGCCGTTTTCCCGAACTTCGTTATTCGCCAGAAGAACCGGGTTTACAAGATTGGTCTCATTGGCAAACAAAGGATCGAAATCATCAACATTTACATTGGAACCTCCTTCAAACGGCTGGTACCTTACGGCATTTCTCAGCCTGTTGTTACTCTGCGAACCGGTGGAAGAGGTTCCTGCTCCGAAAATAGTCTGCCTGCTGTATCTGGCATTCAAAGTCATGCTTACTTTCTTGGAAAGATCATAATCATATTTGAAGTTGGCCATATTTCTTTTGAATCCCGAACCGATCATGATCCCGTCTTCCTGTACATTGTTCAATGACAATGAGAAAGACGAATTATCAGATCCTCCGGTAATGGAGATATTGTGGGTAAAGTTGAAAGCCTCCCTCCCGAAAACTTCATCCTGCCAGTCTCTTTTCTTGATGTCCTTGTATTTTGATGCCAGCTGATCATATGTGCCGTATCTTGCAACAAAAGCGTCCTTGTCAGTCTGTATGCCTCCTTTATTATACACTTCGTACTGATACAGCACAAATTGATAAGGGTCTAAAACATCAATCGTATTCTGAATTTTTCTTACCCCTAAAAATCCATTATAATTAATGGAGGTCTTAGCTCTTCTACGGCCTCCCTTTGTGGTGATCAGCACCACGCCGTTGGCACCTCTCGCGCCGAAAATACTGGTAGAAGAAGCGTCTTTCAGAACCTCGATGGATTCGATTTCCTTTGGTGAAAGAATGGTCAGGGCATTATCCATCTGAACGCCGTCTACGATGTAAAGCGGTGCGTTGCTCCCCGTAATAGAGTTGCCTCCCCGGATAACGATATCCACGTCTGCGCCCGGCGCACCTTCGCTTAATGCCACTCTTACCCCGGCCATTCTTCCCTGGATGGCTTCGGCGGCATTGGTAGAGGGCATATCCTTAATGGCCTCTGCTTTTACAGAAGAAACGGCATTGGTGACATCTTTTTTAGAAACCTTCGTGTAGCCGACCAGAACCACTTCGTCAATTTGGGTTTCCTTATCCTTCTTTGTCCCTTTTTCTTGAGCCATAGCAAGGACAGGAAGTAGAAAAACGGTTAAATATAACCATTTTATTGAATGTACTTTTTTATCCATTTAAGTATCCTTATAGTTTTAATTTTTTGGTTGAAGATTTTTTCAATCTCTTTTTTTGTGGATTTTTTAAGTATGCTGCTTTTTAGTGGTATCTATTTTCAGGAAAATAATCACGCATGGAGTGCAATCGATTGCGTAAAGTTTCACAGTAAATATTATGCCTCCTAAACTAATATTATTTTCCAATACGCAAAGAAAAAAATGTTATTTTTTCATTAAATAATTTTTTCCTGTTAATAAATAGTAAACGGTGTAATATCAGATATGGGTATTAAAGTATTGATTATTAATGCTTTTTGAATTAAAACTTAGTAAAATATTTAATGATAAATATGATATGAAAATAAATCAATTCACTTTTGCAATGTTAAAAATTACTTAAAATTATCTAATTTTCGACTCTGAAAATGTCCCGAAATTAACATTCAGCCAGACGTATTTTACATTTTTCCTGATTTTTATCATCTTTTCCTGAATATTATTTTCAGGATTGTTTCATTGGTAAATTTATTGTATTTTGTGGATGATATAATGATATAAATAATAAGATCATTGTTAAATCAATATTACGCAATTCCTTTAATCTGCTATGCTGATTTTAAAACTGCACATGGAGCAGACATGGATTTCGGTAAAAAAAAGAAATATTTTCAAAGCATATTTTCACCCGATTTCTATGGGTATTAAATTTTAATCAGTTGTATTTTAGATTTTTATAAATTAAAATTAAATTTTTGTTAACAGGTTAAATATTAATTATATATTTATCCCATAAGTATTTCTGCTCAATTTGGTGTAATTTTATGCAATCGATTACGCAATGTTTAACAGGTTTTGATAAAACCGCAAATAAAGAAAAGTAAAAAGAAGTATGACAAATTCGGAATTTCGTTACGCCCATCATCCTGAAGATGTTAAGAAGTATACTACAGAAGATCTCAGAAGGGAGTTCCTGATCAATGATTTATTTAATGAAGATACAATAAAGCTGGTTTATTCCATGTATGACCGGCTGATTGTTGGCGGTATCATGCCTTCCTCAAAAGCTTTAAAGCTGGAACCGACCGATGATCTGAAAGCAGAACATTTCCTGGACAGGAGAGAACTTGGCATTATCAACGTCGGCGGTGCCGGAAAAGTAACCGTAGACAGCCAAATATACGAGCTGGGAAATAAAGAAGCTCTGTACATCGGTAAAGGAGCAAAAGAAGTGGTTTTTGAAAAAACAGGCGGGGAACAGCCTTACTTTTACATCAACTCCGCACCCGCACATCATACGTATCCTACAAAAAAGATCACCAAAAACGAAGCTGAAATTGTAGAGCTGGGTGATGAAAAATATGCCAACCGGCGTGTAATCAATAAACTTATTGTCAACAGTGTACTGGAAACCTGCCAGCTTCAGATGGGAATGACGGAACTTCAGCCGGGAAGCATCTGGAACACGATGCCCGCGCACACCCATGCCAGAAGAATGGAAGCCTATTTCTATTTCGATCTTGAAGAAGGGCAGACGGTAAGCCATTTCATGGGCCAGCCGGATGAAACACGCCATATTTTTATGAGCAACAGGCAGGCGGTACTGTCTCCGGAATGGTCAATCCACTCAGGAGCCGGAACCTCAAACTATACCTTTATCTGGGGAATGGCCGGAGAAAATATGGATTATGGCGATATGGACGGTGTTAAAACCAATGAACTAAAGTAACTTTCCCAATGAATTTATTTGATTTATCCGGCAGAACAGCCGTTGTAACAGGCGGTACCCACGGTTTGGGAATGGCTATGGCAGAAGGCCTTGCCGCAGCAGGCGCAGAACTGGCCATTACAAGTACAACCCCCTCAAAATTAGAAGCGGCACTGGAGTATTACCGGAGCAAAGGATACAGTGCAACAGGCTATCTCTTTGATGTGACAGACGAGCTGGAAGCCATTCAGAAAGTAGCGCTGATGGAAGCCACACACGGCAAAATAGACATTCTGGTCAACAATGCAGGAATCATCAAACGTATTCCGGCTATTGATATGGAAGTGGAAGACTTCAGAAAAGTAATTGATGTAGACCTTACCGGTCCCTTCATCATGTCCAAGCTGGTCGGCAAACACATGATCAAAAGAAGATCCGGAAAAATCATCAACATCTGCTCCATGATGAGCGAGCTGGGCCGTGACAATGTAGTGGCGTATGCTTCTGCAAAAGGAGGCCTTAAAATGCTGACCAAGAACCTGGCAACGGAATGGGCAAAACACAACATCCAGGTGAACGGGATCGGTCCCGGGTATTTTGCCACTTCCCAGACGGAACCCATCCGTGTAGACGGGCATCCGTTTAATGATTTTATCATCAGCAGGACACCGGAAGGAAGATGGGGGAACCCTGAAGACCTTGCCGGAACCGCCGTTTTCTTAGCTTCCGATGCCAGTAAGTTCATTAACGGGCAGATTATTTACGTTGACGGAGGAATCCTGGCCACCATCGGAAAACCGGCTAATGAATAACCACAGAACCAGAAAAGAATGAAACCTTTTATAACAGATCAATTTTTATTACAGAATAAATATGCTGAAGAACTCTACTTCAGCTACGCAGAAAAGCAGCCGATTATCGATTACCATAATCACCTGATTCCTAAAGATATTGCAGAAGATACCGTTTTCGAAAATATCTCCAAGGTCTGGATTGCCGGCGACCATTACAAGTGGAGGGCCATGCGTACGATGGGCGTGAACGAAAAGTTCATTACCGGGGATGCTTCAGACAAAGAAAAATTCCAGGCCTGGGCCGGAACGGTTCCCCATACCCTCAGAAATCCCTTATATCACTGGACCCATCTGGAACTGAAAAGATATTTCGGGATTGATGAATTGCTGAATGCAGATAATGCTTCGGAAATCTATGAAAACATCACCGCACAGCTCCAGACTCCGGAAAAATCAACCAGAGGTTTGCTGAAAATGATGAATGTAGAATCTTTATGTACCACGGAAGATCCTACTGATATTTTAAATTACCACCAGGACCTGGCAAAAAGTGATTTCGATATTAAAGTAAGCACGGCGTTCCGTCCGGATAAAGCGATCCTGATTGAAAACCACAACTTCACAGATTATATTTCCAAATTAGGCGAATCGGCCGGAATTGAGATTAATTCTTATCAGGCTTTGTGTGATGCTTTACTTAAAAGGATTGAATATTTCCACGAAAACGGATGCCGGCTTTGTGACCACGGTCTGAACAACATTTCTTTTGAAGAAGCTTCGCAAACAGAGGTTAATACCATTTTCACGGATAAATTATCAGGGAAAGCAATCGCTGAAAAGCAGGTAAACCAGTTCAAAACAGCAATTTTATTATTCTTGGGAGAAATCTACCATACTTTTGGCTGGGTGCAGCAGTTCCACCTGGGAGCATTGAGAAACAACAACGAAAGGATGCACAGAATTTTAGGCCCGGATACCGGATGGGATTCTATCGGTGATTTCGTGCAGGCTGAAACGCTGTCTCAATTATTGAATGCCTTAGACGGAAAAGATAAACTGACCAAAACAATCCTATATAATTTAAATCCTGCCGACAATGAAATTTTCGCTACGATGATCGGGAATTTCAATGACGGCAGCATCAGAGGGAAAGTGCAGTTCGGTTCAGGATGGTGGTTCCTGGATCAGAAAGACGGGATGATCAGGCAGATGAATGCCCTTTCCAACATGGGCCTTATCAGCTGCTTCGTAGGCATGTTGACGGATTCCAGAAGCTTTCTTTCTTATCCAAGGCATGAATACTTCAGAAGGGTGCTGTGTAACCTTTTCGGGGAAGAAATGAAAAACGGAGAACTGCCGGATGATATGGAACTGATCGGGAAAACCATTTCCGACATCTGTTACCACAATGCTAAAAATTATTTCGATTTTTAAATTCCGGATTAAATAAAAACAATAATTTACCTATCTGCAATTTTTTCTAAACCTGAAAATGTTTTTGAGCATAGCTAAATAAAAAATCTTTGCAAACTTAAAGACAGTCAGTGGTTAAAAAAACTAGCGCTCTTTGCGTTTGAATAACAGCAGATATTAAACAATAAAAGGGTATCTATTAAAATATGTCTAGCAAAATACTTACTTTCGGCGAAGTCATCATGAGGCTTTCACCACCGGGAAACCGGATCATGAAGCAGAGCCACGAAATGGAATTCTTTTTTGGCGGTACAGAGCTGAACGTTGCTTCTTCACTGGCCACCATGGGCTGCGAAGTAAAGCATGTAAGTGCTGTTTCAGATGATTTCGTAGGAGAATCGGCGCTTTCTTTTGTGAAGAGCTTTGGTATTGATACCGCTTTCATCAGTAAGAATGAACATCCTTTAGGGCTGTATTTCCTGGAAGTCGGTTCCTCAGTACGGGCCAGCAGAATTGCATACAACAGGCTGAACGGTTCTTTCGCCAATATCAGACCTGAACAGGTAGACTGGAAAAAAGCGCTGGAAGGCTGCGGATATTTCCACTGGACAGGCATCAGCCCAGGAATTTCAGAAGGTGCCTATGAAACGCTGAAAAAAGGTTTATTGACTGCCCGTGAAATGGGCATTGAAGTGACTGCCGATCCTGCTTACCGCTCCAACCTCTGGAAATACGGAAAAAGCGGAAACGAAGTGTTAAAAGAGCTGGTTTCTTACTCAACGGTTTTTATCGGCGGAGTGAATGAGATCAATGAAATTTTAGGGACTCAGTTTACGTCAGACCAGCAAGGTTTCATGGAAGCTTGTGAAGAATTAAAAAAACAGTGTCCATCTATTCATAAAATTTTCGACAAAATAAGAATCGGCGTTACGGCAAGTTCCCAGCAGACGCAGGGACGGGCTTTGGTTGAAGGGAATTATTTTGAAACCGGACTTCTGGAAGTAAATCCTGTGGTCGACAGGATCGGGACAGGAGATGCTTTTGCAGCCGGTCTGATTTACGGGTTATTAAATTTCGGTGACGAAAAAGCATTGCATTTCGCCAATGCCGCCTGTGCCATTAAACACACCATTTTAGGCGATATCAATTACTGCAGCGCAGAAGATATCCTCGAAGTAATGGCCGGGAATTCCGGAGGACGCATCAAGAGGTAACCGGCGGGTGGGCTTGAGCGGTTGGCTTAAAAAGGTACCCAATACAGTAAATACTGTCTAAGTCTTGATGGTCTTTACTTTATAAGCAGAGCGGCTTTATGAACCTTTAAAACTCAGCAGAAAAAAAACTCAGCAGACTCTCCGCTCAAAAAGAACAAGATAAAAGCCCTGAAAAGGCAGCATACTAAAGGATGCATTTAATCCCATCAAAGATTATTTTCAAATAAAATAATTAAACAAAATGACAAAAATTCAATTAGTTACCAATACCATTATCAATCAGGGGGTCCTGCCTCTTTATTATAATGCAGATGAAACGGTAACTTTAGAGATACTGAAATCGCTTTACAGAGCAGGAATACGTGCGGTAGAATATACCAGCCGCGGAGAAGCTGCGTTGGGCAATTTCAAAAAAATGGTAGAAGTCCGCAATGCAGAAATGCCGGAAATGCTTTTAGGAATAGGAACCGTCAAAAATGTAAAACAAGCCGAAGAATATTACCAGGCAGGAGCGGATTTTTTTATCAGTCCGGGTTTTGTGGCGGAAGTGGCGGCATTTTTAATTCCGAAAGACTTTTTGTACAGCCCGGGTTGCATGACCCCGACAGAAATTATAGAAGCTGAAAATGCAGGCGTAACCTTTATTAAACTGTTTCCCGGAAATGTGTTGGGAACCGGATTTATGAGCGCCGTAAAAGATGTTTTCCCGAATCTGAAATTTATGCCGACCGGAGGTGTGGACACTACAAAAGAAAGTATTGAAAGCTGGTTCAAAGCCGGTGTTTCTGCCGTGGGAATGGGAAGCAAGCTGGTAAGTAAAGACCTGATGGCTGCCAAAGATTATGCAGCCATCGAAAATGAAACAAAGAAAGTACTGGATATCATTCAGGCTTTAAAATAATACATAACTAAATTCTTAAATTAACGATGAGTTCAGTTAAATCGCTTAAACCGACCCAATACAGATGGACTATTTGTTTACTGTTATTTCTTGCCACCACCATCAATTATCTGGATCGCCAGGTACTGTCATTAACGTGGAAAGACTTCATTGCACCCGAATTTCATTGGAATAACAATGATTACGGAAACATCACCGCACTATTTTCCATATTTTATGCAGTGGGGATGCTTTTCGCAGGAAAATTTGTAGACTGGATGGATACCAAAAAAGGTTTCCTGTGGGCCATCGGGGTTTGGTCTATCGGGGCCGTTTTACATGCATTCTGCGGAGTGGCAACCTCCGGGATCCTTACCGGAAACTGGATGGCAGGCTTTCACGGTTCAAAAGAATTAATTGCCACCGTTTCCAATACTTCTGCCATCATCAGCACAAGTGTTACCTTATTCATTTTTGCCCGTTTCGTACTGGCAATCGGCGAAGCAGGGAATTTCCCGGCAGCCATTAAAACTACGGCAGAATATTTCCCTAAAAAAGACCGGGCATTCTCTACCAGTATCTGGAATGCGGGAGCCACAGTAGGAGCTCTGGCAGCACCGATTACCATTCCGTTTATTGCCAAGTCAATGGGCTGGGAGTGGGCATTTATCATTATCGGAGCACTGGGATTTGTATGGATGGGCCTTTGGGTCTTTGTATACAAAAAACCCCATCTGCATAAAAGAGTCAACGAGCATGAACTGACCTACATTAATCAGGACCAGGATGATCTTCCCAATGAAGATACTTCCGTTCCGGAAAAAGTATTTACGTTCAGGGAATGTTTCAGCTACAGGCAGACCTGGGCTTTTGCTTTCGGGAAATTTATGACCGATGGAGTCTGGTGGTTTTTCTTATTCTGGACGCCGGCTTACCTGAGTTCGGTGTACGGGATGGATTCTACCCAAAGTGCATTGCCGTTATTCGTATTGTATATGATTACGCTGCTATCCATCATCGGAGGCTGGCTTCCAAAATATTTTGTGGAAAAATTAGGAATGAATGCGTATAACGGAAGGATGAAAGCCATGCTGATCTTTGCCTTTTTTCCTCTGTTAGCCCTTTTAGCACAACCTTTAGGAACAATCACTTACTGGCTTCCTGTTTTAATTATCGGGGTGGCAGGAGCAGCACACCAAGCATGGTCCGCCAATATTTTCTCAACCGTAGGCGATATGTTCCCTAAAAAAGCCATTGCAACCATTACGGGAATCGGAGGCATGGCAGGCGGAATCGGTTCATTTTTAATTAATAAATCTTCAGGATTGTTATTTGATCACGCGCATAAAGCATGGTCAACCGTTGACGGGGTTCCGTTGCTGGAAAAATACCCTCAATATGTCAATGACCGTTTGCCGGAAGGTTTTTTTGAACAGCTGAAAAAATCAGGAGCTGTAGTCTCGGACGGAATTGATAAAGGATACATGATCATTTTCTCAATCTGTGCCGTTGCTTACCTGATTGCATGGGTGGTGATGAAATCATTGGTGCCGAAATATAAAGTGATCAGTAAATAATGACGAGTTAAAAAATCTTTGCGGACTTTGCGTTTAACAGCATTCAGCATCAGGATTTCATCGGATTAAAAACACAATTTAATTCAAATTAAAAAATGGAAAATCAGACAAAACAACAGATCAACCGCCAGAACAGCGGATCAGACATAAAACTACCAATCAAAATCGTACAGTTCGGGGGAGGAAACTTCATGCGCGGATTTACGGATTATATAATCGATAAACTAAACAGGGAAGCAGGTTTCAATGCCGGGATTGTCAACGTTCAGCCGACTCCGAATGGTTCCGTTCATAAACTGGAAGAGCAGGACAATCTCTACACCCTTTTCACCCGTGGAATCAAAAAAGGAGAAACCATTGATGAAAAACAGGTGATTTCTGCGATTCAGAAGTCCATTAACCCCTATGCGGATTACGATGAATTCTTAGCCCTTGCAAAAGAAGAAGCCCTGGAATTTGTATTTTCAAACACCACGGAAACGGGGATTGCTTACGATGAAACGGAGACTTCCTACGAAGGCCCGCATAAAAATTTCCCTGCGAAAGTTACGGTTTTACTGCATGAAAGATTTAAGCATTTCAACGGCGCAGCAGACAAAGGACTAAGGATTATCCCTTGTGAACTGATTGAAAACAATGCATTTGTGCTGAGGGAGATCATCCTGAAATATGCACAGCTCTGGAATTTGGAAGAAGACTTTACGGAGTGGGTCAATCAGAATAATTATTTCCATAACACACTGGTTGACAGGATTGTTCCGGGGTATCCGAAAGATGACGCGGAATCATATGAAGACCAGCTGGATTACGAAGATAAAATGATGGTGGTTTCTGAGACTTTCCTGCTTTTTGTGATTCAGGAAGCCGGAAATCTGAAAGAAAGGATTCCTTTTAGTGAAATCAATGAACAGATCCTGGTGGTGGATGATATCCAGCCGTATCGCCTGAGAAAAGTTAGAATCCTGAATGGCGGCCATACTCTGATGCTGGCACCGGCCGTGCTGGCAGGAAAAGAAACCGTAAAAGAATCTGTTGACGACCCGTTTATCGGTACTTTTTTAAGCGATGCTGTTTTTAATGAAGTCAACCAGACATTAGGGTTGGATGAAGCTGAGCTGAAGGATTTTGCAGAAGAGGTCTTTGACCGTTTCAGGAATCCGTTCATCAAACATTACCAGGCAAGCATTGCTCTGTATTTTGTTTCCAAATTTAAAGTAAGGGTGCTTCCGAGTTTGTTGAAATATGTTGAAATGAATAATAAGCTTCCATTGAATTTAACGTTCTCTCTGGCAAGTTTAATCAGATTTTACCAGGGGAGTTTCGGTGATAAATCATTACCTTTAAATGACGAAGAGGCGATTGTAAACAGGTTCAGAGAAATCTGGGCGAACGAAGATTATAATACGGTTTCAGAACTGGCACTAAGCGAAAAACTGTTCTGGGACACAGACCTTGCTCAGGTGGAAGGCCTGAAAGATGCAGTTGCCAAAGCACTGTATGAAATCGACCATCATGACATGGAAACTGCCCACAGAAACTTTATCCAATTTTATTCTTAAGAAATGATGCAAAAGAAAGTACTGAAAGTGAATCCCAAAGACAACGTTATTGTGGCGCTGCTGGATTTGCCTGCCGGAGAATCGGTGCATTTGGACGGTACGGATTATACGGTTCTTAAAGATATTAAAGCAAAACATAAATTCGCTGCCGTAGATTTTGAGAATGGTGACCATATTCTGATGTATGGTGTTATCGTTGGGAAAGCCAACCAGCCCATCAAAAGAGGCGAGGTCATCACCACTGAAAATGTGAAGCACCAGAGCGCCAAAGTAGTCGGTAAAACCGGTACGCTGGGCTGGACTCCACCCAATGTTGATAAATGGAAAGACCGCATCTTTATGGGCTACCACCGTGAAGACGGACAGGTGGGAACCGAAAACATCTGGCTGTTTTTTCCTTTGGTATTCTGCGAAAACAAGAATATCGAAACGCTGAAGGATATTTTTGAAAAAGAATTGCTGCACGACAAAGCCAGCAAGCACCAACTGTTGCTGAGATCTTTGTTAAACGGCGGTGCAACAGCTGATATTGTGGTGGAAGAAGAGGAGCCTGATACAAGAATATTTAAAAATATCGATGTACGATTTATCACGCACCAGGGCGGCTGTGGCGGGATCCGTCAGGATGCCGAAGCTTTGGGAAGGCTGTTTGCAGGATACGTCAATAATCCGAATGTAGCTGGTGCTACGGTGCTCAGCCTAGGATGCCAGAATCTTCAGGTTCAGGTTTTCATGGATGCACTGAACACACTGGCTCCCAATAACAGAAAACCGATCGTGGTATACGAACAGCAGAAATCCGGAACGATTGATGCCATGCTGACCGGTGTAATTAAAGATTCATACGAAGGCATTAAAAAGGCCAACGAAATAGAAAGAACACCTGCACCGATCACCAAGCTGAATATTGGTTTGGAATGTGGCGGTTCAGACGGTTTCTCAGGAATTTCTGCCAACCCTGTTTTGGGTGAGGTTTCCGATATTATGGCAGCCGTAGGCGGAACCACCATGCTTGCCGAATTCCCTGAATTGTGCGGCGTGGAGCAGGAGTTGGTGAACCGCTGTATTAATGATGAAGACGGCGTAAAGTTCCTGAAGCTGATGAAGGATTTTGAAGAATCGGTAGTGGCGGCAGGGTCAGGCTTCGATATGAACCCATCCCCAGGAAATATCAAGGACGGTCTGATTACCGATGCCATGAAATCTGCAGGTGCCTCAAAAAAGGGAGGATCTGCACCCATTGTTGAAGTCCTTGATTTTACGGAATATGCCACCAAGCCCGGCCTCAATCTTCTTTGCACACCCGGAAACGATGCCGAATGTACAACGGCTTTAGTAGGTTCGGGGGCGACAGTTGTGCTTTTCACCACGGGTCTCGGAACCCCGATGGGAAATCCAATTTCACCGGTCGTAAAGATTTCTTCAAACACGGTTTTGGCCGAAAAAATGTCAGACATTATTGATTTCAATGCCGGTGCGGTCATCAGCGGAGAAAAAACAATTCCTGAAGCGGCAGACGAACTTCTGGAACTCATCATCAACGTAGCCAGCGGCGAAGTAAAAACCAAAGCGGACGTTCTTAACCAGAATGATTTCATTCCATGGAGACGAGGGGTCTCCCTGTAATGGGTTAATTATATTAAATATTAGGATTGAAAATGCTTCTTGCTTCGGTAAGGAGCGTTTTCTTTTATAGATAGCGCGGATTTGTAATTAGATAGCGTCGATGTAGCGGATTTGCAACCGTGCTTAGTATTGCATGTAACCATCAGCAACCCATAAAAATACCGATGGCGCGGATTTGCAATCCGTGACGAGAAATCACCCCATAAAAACAACAAATACATCCAAAGCACTATCTAATTCTGCATAATTTCTGGCACTGCTGAAATAGTAATGCTCAGGCTCTGCCACTATTTTCTGTTTGACGGGATTTTGATGAATATAATTTATCTTTTGCTTAATCCATTTGTTTGAAAAAACTTCTTCCGCGTGATAACCATCTTGCCATACTTTAAAATTTTGACCTCTGGAAAGATGTTCACAGGTCTTTTTAAAATAATCCAGCATCCATTCCTTTCGGCTTTCAGGTTCAGATTGTATGGTTTCAATAATTTTTTTTGAAGTAAATTTTTTAAAATCCCTCATGATTTCAAATAAAGTGTATTTGCTGTCTGCACGACAAAATAAATGAAGATGGTTTGACATTAAACAGTAAGCAAAAATGGAAAGACCTTTTTGATTTTGACAATATTTCAAAGAATCTATAATGATCATTTTTTGTGATAATCTTGTAAATACATCAACCCATCCTACAGTTGTGATGGTAATAAAGTAAGCTTGATCGATATCTAAAGCTTTGTATTTTGTAGACATCTGTGTTTTTATTTAAAAGTACAAAAATTTCATAGTTGAATTATCAGATGATGCAGATGTGTAGCCATATTTTGCATGATAAAGTCACGGATTTCAAATCCGCGACATCGGTTTTGTCAAGGTCATTGTTGATAATGTTTTGTTGAGAATGCTTACCGGATGCAAATTAAATTAAAAGGTATAAAAATGCCCCGTATGATGAAATCCGTAATGGAAACTCTGATGAAACCTTACAGGTTTTGAAAACCTGCAAGGTTTGGTTGCATATACTCCGGACGGTATGTAATATTGAGAGTACATTATATAAGAGCGCAATGTTTTAAACTACTCCGTCAAAAATTCTTTGGAATTTTCGCCACCCCTCCCTTGGAGGGGTGGATTTTTTCGGAGAAAAAAGACAGGGTGGTTTAAGAAGGTTAAAATTACAAACGCAAAATATAAACAAACAAAAATGACACGCATATTTTCATGAATCAATACAAAGCTTTATCAATATTCTAAAAAAGATTGTAGATTCGCAGCAATTAAAATGTAACCGTCAAAGCCTTATGAACCTGAGTTTCAAAAATAATATAACGAAAAAGATATTGATTTCATTAGCTGTTGTGGCAGCCCTGATTCTGGTATTTGTGTTGTATCAGAAAAAAATACGGTATAACCTGGTAACGATTTCGGAAAATAAAGTATATAACTCAGGAGCAGTTCCTCCGGAAAAATTAGCGGATGTCGTTAGTGAGTACAAGATAAAAACAATTATTGATCTGCGTGACGGCCTGGTGCAGACCGCCTTGAATCCAGAGACCAAAAAGCAGGTAAATGCCGAGCAATATGCGGCGGGTAAAATTGCCGGTGTGCATTATTTTAATCTGCCCACTGATCAGATCCCTGAAGACCGTACGGTTCAGGAATTTTTAAAGATTATGGATAATCCCGGAAATTATCCCTTTCTCATCCATTGTCACCATGGCGTAGGGCGTTCGCGCCTGTTCAGTTCCATCTACAGAATTGAATACGAAAATTTCACCAATGAGAACGCAAGAGCAAAGGCACGCCTGTTCTGGGAATTGGGAAGCAATTTTTCAAAAAGCTCTGAAAAAGGAATTTATCTGATGAACTACAAGAGGAGAGGATCGGGGAAATAAACGGCTAATTTCATCAGCAGGATAATTTAACATCCCCACTCAAATGTGCTCTGAAAGATAATTACAGTAAGGCAAAATGGGTGTGAATGGTTTGAACGTATCAGCAATTTATGCTGGCTGAAGCTATCTCCTTTTCGAAGACTTCCTCACGCAAAGCTGCGGTGCCAGAACCACTTTTTTTTCGATAGAAACTCCGGATCCATGTTCTTTTATGCTGTCAATAAAAACCTGGCCGGCCATTTTTCCCATGGTTACGGGCGTTTGGTCCACGGAACTCATGGCAAGCTCCATAAATTGGGTAAAAGGTTCATTGGAAAAACCGATGACGGCAACTTCTTCCGGAATTTTAATGTTGCGTTTTTTTAATTCCTGGCAGGCACCCAAAGCAGCAAAATCACTTGAAGAAAAAATGGCATCCGGAACAGACTTTTGAGCCCAGAGTGTTTTAATGGCTTCGATCCCGGCATCAATAGAACTTCCTGTTGAGATGATATTCTCTTCCTTTACAGGTAGCTGATGGTTGACCAGGGCCTGTTTATAGCCGTTCAGGCGGTTCTGGTAGATTTCAAGGTTCAGGTCACCGGAAAAATGACAGATGTTTTTATATCCCTCACTAATCAGGTGTTCGGTAGCCATGTACCCGCCGCGATAATCATCAATGGTCACTGTACTGATTCCTCCGATATCCCTTTTACGGTCGAAAAATATAATCGGCGTGTTTGTTGTGTCCAGAATACTCTGGATATGGTCCGTATCAACCGTTGTTTTGGAAACCGACATAAAAATCCCGTCTACCTGTGCATTAAGCAGCGTGTTTAAGTGCCTCTTCTCAATATTCACGTCTTCATGGCTCTGGCAGATGATCACATGATACCCGTGCGGAGAAAGCTCTTCCTCAATTCCCCGGATCACTGATGAGAAGAAATTGGTATTGATATAAGGCACGATGATGCCTACGTTTTTTGTTTCCCCGCTTTTCAGAGCCTTCGCAAGATTATTCTGCTTATAGTTCATTTCCTTGGCGGTTTTCTTCACCAGGTCTTTCGTGGCGTAGCTTATTCTAGGATGGTCGTTCAATGCTCTTGAAACAGTTGCCACACTTACGTTTAGCTTCTTTGAGATGTCATATATGGTGGCACTTTTTTTATTCATACACTTTTTTTGCAGAGGTCTTCCCGTATGCCGATCTGGCATACATTAGTGACGTAAATTTAATCAAAATTATATCCCGGAAAAGGAATTGTTATGTATTTTAAATAAGATTGTGGATGATGCCGGGTGCCATATGTTTAAAACCTTGATTTTCTTCTGTTTAAAATCATATTCCAGCTTCCGTAAGCATTTCCCGGAGCCCGGAAATGAGGGTTGCCCGGGTTTTCAGTATCGGATTCTTTTTCCCGCTAAGCTGATATAGACACATCAAAGGTAATAAACGGCATTTGAAGTTTCGGCCGCTGCAGGGCTTGCCTTCATGATGGAGCCCATTAATTTCGCAGCGGCAAAAATGCCCATTTCATATCCGTCATTTATCTGGTATTCATACGTTTCATCCAGGTATTTCGGAATCGTCCCCTCACTGATCGCAACTACCTTTTTGTTGGTATTGTTGAGGTTCCTTTTGATTAACGAACTGTGGAGCCCCATTAAAGTCTCGTCGCTCATCGCAAAAAAACCGTCAAAAGAATGCGTATCCAATAATACGTCCAGCTGCTCCTTAACAATATCTGCAGATTTGCAGAAGATCACCTCAACCTGAATATCCGGAAACGCCTTTATCTTTTCCAGAAATGCCTCTTTCCTGTGTTGGGTAATTTCCAGGCTTTCATTCCCGAAGATGGCCAGGACATTCCTGCAGCCGTAGCTGATTAATTTTTCAGCACACAGTTCAGCATTTTTCCTGTTGTCGAAGATCACGGATTCAAAGATGTTCTGAGGGACCGTTTTATCGAAAATAACCGCCGGAACTTCCATATCCTGCAGCTTTTTTAAATGTCCGCAGTCCTTTGTTTCTTTCGTCAGGGAAATTAAAATTCCGTCTACCCTCGAATTGATGCAGGTTTCCAGATGCTCCTTTTCCGTTTCATAAGAATCATTGGAAGATAAAAGGAAAAAATGATAGCCTTCTTTGTTAAGAACCGAAGAAATACCTCTGATGACCGATGGCAGGAAGAACATGGATATTTCCGGAACAATCAATCCGATGACCTTTGATGATTTTTTTCTGAAATTAATCGCAAAATCATTAGGCACGTAATTAAAGGTCTCAGCCACTTCCCGCACCTTGATTTTTACCGAACTGCTGATATCAGGATGGTCTTTTAGCGCTCTCGAAACCGTAGAAGTGCTTATATTGAGCATTTCAGCGAGGTCTTTTATGGTCGTTCTTTTCATTTTACGTTACAGGATCAAATATCCGGAGAAATTAAGAATAATTATCGATTCAAATTTTGTTAATATTTGTTAAATAAAATCGGTTAATTTGTTAAATAAAAGTTAATATTATAAAAAGTTATTCACCGCAAACGGTTGCGCAAACGGTTGATATTGTGATGCTGTTAACGTTCAGTTTAAAATCATCATTTGATACCCTAAAAAAAATACTTTTGAGACATAGCAAAAAACCAAAAGAAATTATGGAATCAAAAGTAATAAAGAAACTACTGATTTTCGGGACGATGAACATGGCGGCATTCATGTTTTCCCAGACTGTAAACGATACCTTATCTACCAGAAGCAAGACCATTGATGAAGTGGTGATTACAGGAAACTCCAACCCGAAAGCTTCAATCAAAACCAGTACTTCAATTTCAACTTTAAAACCGGCAGATATCATCAATGCGGCACCCAGAACCACGGCTGAAATTTTCAGGACGATCCCCGGGATCCGTGCCGAGTCTTCAGGCGGTGAAGGAAACTCCAATATTACGGTAAGGGGAGTCCCTGTTTCTGCGGGCGGCTCCAGGTATTTGCTGATCCAGGAAGACGGGCTTCCGGTAATGCAGTTCGGGGATATTGCCTTTGGCACTCAGGACCAGTTTACCCGGTTTGATTCCTTTGTCTCCCGCGTTGAAGCATTAAGAGGAGGCTCGGCATCGGTCTTTGCTTCCAATTCACCCGCAGGGATCATCAACTTTATTACGAAAACCGGTGAAAAGCAGGGAGGCAGCATTACCCAGCAGGCCGGCCTCAACTATAAAAACTTCAGGACCGATATAGATTACGGGACCCCTCTGGGAAAAGACTTTTTCATCGGCATCGGCGGTTTCTACAGAGGCGGTGACGGCCCGAGAAAAACAGGGTATACCTCCAACAACGGCGGACAGTTCCGTTTATCACTATTAAAGAAATTTGAAAAAGGAAGCATCCGCGTGTACGGTAAATACCTGGACGACCGTACAGCCGCTTATATGCCGATGCCGGTTGCCGTTTCAGGATCAGATTCTCATCCGGATTACAGCTCGCTCAGCAATTTCGACATCTTAACGGGTGCTTTGCAGTCTGCCAACTTTAAAAACGACCTTACGATCGGCGGAAACGGGCAGGTTCTGAAAAGCGATATCCGCGATGGTATGCATTCGGTCTCAAAAACGATAGGCATGGAATTTAATTATGACCTGGGTGCCGGCTGGAAAATCGATGCCAAGGCAAGATATGCGGCAAACGACGGACAGTTTCTCGCTCCGTTCCCGGCTTCGGTAGGCAGTAAATCTGAAATTCTTGAGTCTGTTGCAGGCTATGGAAGCGCAGTGTATGCAGGAACCGGTACCGCCGTAGACAGCAATGCCAAATACATGAAAACCGTGCTGTTCAATACCAAACTGAATAATCTCAACAATTTTTTCAGTGATGTGAATATCAGTAAGAAATGGGACAAAGTGAAGCTGAATACCGGAGTATACAACAGTTCACAGAATATCAATCTATCCTGGAACTGGAATACCTATCTGATGGAAGTATCCGATAACAACGCCCGTCTTGTGGATATTATAAGCAACACGGGAACTAAAATTACCGATAACGGACTTCTTCATTACGGCGTTCCTGATTTCGGAGGTGTAAACAGGAATTACGATACCAGATATTCGGTAATTGCTCCACACGCTCAGGTGGAAATCAACCCGGTTCAGAACCTGACGCTGGATTTAGGGGCAAGATATGATTTCGGGAATGTATCCGGAACCTTTGCAGGAACAAAAAACACGATGCGTGCCATTGATGTAAACCAGAACGGAACGTTTGAAACCCCGGAACTTGCTGTGGCTGTGGTGGACGGAACGGTTCCCGTTGATTATAAATACGGTATTTTCGGGTATTCGTTCGGGGCTAATTATGCGTTGAATTCCCGTAACGCCGTCTTTGCTAGGGTAAGCCAGGGCGGAAGCGCTTCTGCCGACAGGATCCTTTTTGCAGGCTACAATTACACCAATAATGATGACCCTGCTCTGGATGCCGTGAAAGTAAACAAGCTGAACCAGATCGAGGTCGGGTACAAATTAAGGGGAGCCAGTTATTTCCTGAATACGACGCTGTTCCAGGCGAGAACCATCGAAGCGAATTACGAAGCCACTACACAGCTGAGGACAGAAAATAAATATGAATCGTTCGGGGTTGAGTTCGACGGCTTTTATAAAATCAGTAAAAACTTTGACATCAAAGCAGGTCTGACTTATACGCATGCCGAAATTAAAAATGCCATTGACAAAACCATCATCGGGAATATGCCGAGGAGGACCCCGAAAGTAATGTATTCTTTCAACCCGAATGTAAATATTGAAAAACTGAGCTTCGGTTTCTTTGCCGTAGGATCTGCAAAAGCATATACCCAGGACAGCAATAAGCTGATCATGCCGGGTTATATTATGGTAAATCCATATATTTCATACAGGCTTTTAAGCAATTTGACGCTTAATGTAAATGCCAATAACGTATTCAATGCACTGGCCGTTACAGAAGCGGAAGAAAGCACTCTGCAGGGAACCAACGGGATCATCAGGGCAAGGGCACTTCCGGGAAGAACGATTGGTGCCAGCGTAAAATTTGATTTTTAACCGCATCCAGGTGTTGACAATTGATAAATAAGAATAATCTAAACAGGTTTTATGAAACGGGCAGTAGGGTCTGCTGTCAGTTTATGCACGCAAATTGAAAATTATGTTTACAAAAGAAGCCTTACAGGTAATAGAACAGTCCATTTCTGAACAGGGAATTCTGGCATCGTCCGAGAAAAAGGACAACTACGCAAGAGTATGGTCAAGGGATGCTATGATGACAGGAATTACGGGGATTCTGATTAAAAACCCGATGATTATTGACGGTCTGGAAAAATCAGTGAAAACCCTCGCAGACCATCAGGCAGAAAACGGACAGATTCCGTCCAATGTTTACGGAAATAAGGTAAGCTACGGCACGCTTGTCGGAAGAACGGATGCCACCATCTGGTGGATCATCGGTGCGTGTGAATATATAAAATATACCCAAGACCAGGAAGTAAAGCAAAGCTTAAAACCTAAGATAGACAAGGCATTTTCCTGTCTGAAAACCTGGGAATTCAACCAGAGAGGCCTTTTATACAGCCCGCTGGGCGGCAACTGGGCAGATGAATATGTAACTTCCGGCTATGTCCTGTATGATAATGTCCTGCGGTACTGGGCCTTGAAAAATGCTGCTGAGGTATACCGGGATGATGAACGGAATGCCCAGGCAGAACAGCTGAAACATTTAATTGAAATCAATTTCCGGAAAAATAATTCGGCTGACGCCAGATACCACGGGGCAGCCTATAAAAAGGCAGATGAGAAGCCGTATTTATGGGCATCGCTGAATGCCAACGGCTATGATGAACGTTTCGATCTTGCAGGAAATGCACTGGCCGTCTTTTTAGGTTTTGATCTCAATATGGAGGATTTCACACAGTTTTTGAAGATGCTGAATACTGAGTTTGGTCACTGGATGCTCCCGGTTTTTTACCCGGTTATTTTTCCGGATGATGCCGACTGGAATTTACTGGAAAACAATTACAGCTATGAATTCAAAAACAGGCCCTACCATTTCCATAACGGAGGTTCATGGCCCATCTATCTTGGCTGGCTCTGCCTGGGATTGAGAAAAAGGGGATATGACCAGATACCGGAAAAAATTCTGAGCCAGTATGAGCAGCTGCTTCAGGAGAAAAGCCCGAGTTTCAGGGAATATTATTCTACGGACCAGCTGCTGCCTTCAGGAACAGACCGGTTGTGCTTTTCGGCTTCCGGTTACCTTTTAATGAAGGCATAGCATAAGCGATGAATTTTAAACAAAAACTATTTATTTAAAACGGGTTTAACAATGATTGGAGATGTAATTAATTTAGAAAAAAGACATTTGGAGACGGCTGGAAATATTTATAAGATCATAAAGGAAAATTATAAAGCCGGGGAAAAATGGGCAGTTGGGATTGGCGGGGAAAGCGGCAGCGGAAAATCGGTAACGGCCTTTGCACTGCAGAAAGTTTTTGAAGAACAGGGCATCAGAAGCATGGTGCTTCAAATGGATGATTATTTCAGGCTTCCTCCGAAAAGCAACCACGAGAACCGGCAGAAAAGTTTTGAAAATGTCGGCATGCATGAAGTTCATTTAGAAATCATTCAGGAGAATATACAACAGTTTAAGGAAGGAAAAATCTCTATTGAAAAACCTCTGGTTCATTATAAAGAAAATATGATTTCCCGGGAAGTCCTTGAGTTAAACGATATTCAGATGCTGATTATTGAAGGGACCTATATTTTGGGTCTTGATGATTTTGATTTCAGTATCTTCATAGACCGGACGTATAAAGATACGTATGAAAACCGGATGAAAAGAAACCGGGACGAACAGAGCGGTTTTGTGGAAAAAGTATTGGATATTGAGCACCATATTATCCGCCGCTTTAAAGAAAAGGCAGACTTAATCCTTGGAAAAAACTATCAGACTGTAAAACCGTAACCTATGAATAAAAAAATAATCCCCAGACTCAGCTTTTGGCAGATTTGGAACATGAATGTGGGGTTTTTCGGGATCCAGTACAGTTTCGGGCTTCAGCAGACCGCGGTTAATCCGCTGTATTCTTTCCTGGGTGCCCATGCAGACCAGCTGCCTATTCTCAATCTGGCCGGGCCGGTTACAGGTTTGCTGATCCAGCCGCTGATCGGGGCCATCAGTGATAAGACATGGAGTGTAAAGTGGGGACGCCGGAAACCGTTCTTTCTGCTCGGGGCCGTATTCTGCAGTTTGGCACTGTTTGTTTTCCCGTTCAGCTCTTCCATCTGGATGGCAGTCGGGCTTTTGTGGATTTTAGATGCTGCCAACAATACGGCAATGGAGCCTTACAGGGCCTTTATCGGGGACAAGCTTCCTGAAGAACAGCAGACTTACGGGTTCCAGATGCAGAGCCTTTTTGTGGGCGGCGGGATTACGCTGGCCAATCTCTCCCTGTTTATTTTCCAGAAATATTTCGGCGGAACGTCAGAATCGGGAGGTATTCCTGCGTGGGTTTACTATTCGTTCTTCTTAGGTTCCTTCTGCTCAATTGCCTCTGTGGCCTGGTCGGTTTACAAGACACCGGAAATTCCGCCAACGGAAGAAGAGCTCACCAGGCTGAAGGCTGAAAAGGAAAACGATACGTTTCTCACGCCGTTCGCAGATATTGCCGAAGCCATTATCAGGATGCCGAAAATACTCTGGCAGCTGGCGTTGGTCTATTTATTCCAGTGGTACGCGCTGTTCTGTTACTGGCAGTTCGTAACCCCGATGATCAGGCAGACGTTATACCATGTTTCTGAAAGTGATGAGGCAAAAGCCAAAAACATTCTTGAAATTTCAAAGGCGGGGTCAGGAAATCCGGCTGACCTGGAATGGGCAAGGAACATCCTCCGCCTGGTAGAAACTGCAGTAGGGCAGACGGGGCTGATGAACGGGTTCTATAATTTCATTACCATGGTTTCCGCCCTGCTCCTGATTCCGCTGGCACTGAAATATTCCACAAAAAATGTCTATGCCTTCTGTCTTCTGGCCACCGGCATGTCTTTGCTGATCCTGCCTTTTATCCAGAATGAATATCTGATCCTGCTGCCGATGGTACTTTTCGGAATCGGCTGGGCTGCGATGATGGGACT
Source organism: Chryseobacterium sp. JJR-5R (assembly GCF_034047335.1). Taxonomy (NCBI): domain Bacteria; kingdom Pseudomonadati; phylum Bacteroidota; class Flavobacteriia; order Flavobacteriales; family Weeksellaceae; genus Chryseobacterium; species Chryseobacterium sp. JJR-5R. Next base: position 2,910,664 of record NZ_CP139137.1, on the reverse strand, counting down.
GCCTTATTCCATGGTATCTCCGTCAATACCCCCGCACAAGAGGGGCGTGTATATGGGCGTGATCAATATGATGATTGTGATTCCGATGCTGATTCAGACGGTTTCCTTTGGCTTTATCTATAACCATTTTCTGGACAATAATCCGGTAAATGCCATAATCCTGGCCGGAATCCTGTTTTTACTGGCCTCATGTTCTGTTGTTTTAATTAAAACCCGGAAAATGTCTGAGTTCAGCAGATAAAACGTATTCACCCTTAAGCTTAAAATTATTTCATCTTAAAAGTTTATATAAGAATCCATAAGTTTTGGAAATCAGTGATTTTTAACTAAAGTAAACTTAAAAACAGGAAGAATTGAACGAGTCTTAAGCAACTTAAGTTAAAGCGGCTCTTAATATAGGGTCAATCAAATGTCAATTTTTATGAGAACCAGTTGATTTTTAGTGTTGAAAGCTTATCTAAACTGTTCACATAGATTTTTAGAGAGTCAATGAATACGAATAAAATTCTGTATAATGGCCGCAACCTGTGAAAAATAAATTCAAACAGACGGGTTCTTAATCTTAAAACAGAAACTTTTATCAGAACAAAGTTCTGTTTTTAAGATAATTTTTACTGCAAATCCGCCTAACTTTTGGACTGGCCTGCCAGGTTTTTCTTGATTTTCATCATCATCTTATCCGTTACAAAACGCGGGATATTGGAATTAAGCCAGTTCTGAAATCCTGTCACTTTTTTGCTCTTGCCGGATAAAAGATGCCTGACTCCCAACTCGGCCACTACCTCGGGGTGCATAGGTTTGCTTTTGTACAGGTTGGTGGCCTTCATTTCTTCTGTTGTAAAACCGGTGTCGGTGGTTCCCGGATACAGTGAATTAACGGTAACGCCCGTTCCTTCAAGTTCCGCGGCAAGCGTTTCGCTGAATGCCATCACAAATGCTTTGGTTGCAGAATATACGGTATAGTAGGGGAACGGCAGAAATGAAAGCACTGATCCTATATTCATAATCCGGCCGGATTTCCGGCTTACCATATCCTGTGCAAAGAGCTTGGTCAGGGTTACAAGGCTGGAAATATTCAGCTGGATCATATTCAGCTCCTCTTCCAGGGAAGTTTCTGTAAACTGGCCGTAATTGCCTGTTCCTGCATTGTTAACGAAATGGGAAACCAAAAGGTTTTCTGTTTTAACCCTTTCGTACAGGTTTTTGGCTGCATTCACATCCGAGAGGTCGGCAATGAAATAATGCACCAGCACACCGTACTTATTTGATAAATCGCGTTGCATCTGCTGCAGTCTGCTTTCCGTACGGGCAACCAGGATGAGGTTGTAGGCTTTTTCTGCCAGTTGGCATGCCATTTCGTAACCAATTCCCGATGATGCCCCGGTAATTAAAACGTATTCTTTCATTTATAATTTTTTTTATTTGTTAACGGGTTAGATTTGATCTCCCAGCTGCGGCGGGATTAACTTGTACATTACCGGAGTAACGATCCTTGATAATATGGTAGAACTGATCAGCCCTCCGATCAGTACGATTGCCAGCGGTGCAATCAAAGGGTTAGGATTGAGGGCAATGGGCAGCAGTCCGCAGATAGCGGTAATTGAAGTCAGTACCACCGGAAGGAAACGTGTTTCCCCGGCAATATGGATGGCTTCATCAATGCTGTGGCCCTCCAGCCGGAGCTGATTCGTAAAATCAACAAGCAAAAGGGAATTTTTAACCTGGATCCCCGAAAGCCCGATGAAGCCGATGATGGATACCAGTGACATGGGGTTCCCTGTCAGCAGCAGCAGAATAACGCCGCCCAATATTCCCAGAGGGATGATGGACAAAACGATGATGATCCCTTTAAAAGTTTTAAACTGCAGCAACAGTACGGCGATGAAAAGGAAAGCACTTAAAATAATCACCGAGAGAAAGTTCCCTCCCAATGCGTCACCTTCAGATTCCGCTTCACCGGAGAGCTTGTAGGAATATCCGGCGGGCAGCTTCATTTTGTTCAGTTCGGGGACAATGTCTTTCAGGATATCGTTTGCCAGCACGCCGTCTTTGGTCAGCGAGGTTACTTTTGCAAAACGGGATTTATTGAAATGGTTGATCGCTGTGGGGGATTTCTCAAAACTGATCGAAGCAATCTGGTCGATCTGAACCGGAATGCCCTGGATATTGTTCACATACAGGTTTTTAAGTGCATCCAGGCTGGCGAATTTTTCTCTCGGAAGGGTAATGACCACATTTCTGGAATCTCCGCGGTCATCAATATAGTCTCCTACATTCAACCCTGCAACTGCCATGCGGATCACCCGGTCCACATCGCTGGTCATCACCCCTGATGTGCGCGCCTTTTCTTTATCAATCTTTATTTTAACATCAGATTTATAGGCATTCAGTTCATTATTGATATAAAATGTCCCGGGATGCTTTCTCAGCAGCTGTTCCACCTTAAATGAAATGGAACGCAACGTATCCTGGTTCTCTCCGAATACCCTCACCACGATATTGGCTTCAATCGGGGTTCCCTGTTCAAAATCTTTTATTTCCACCCTTGCATAAGGAAAGCTGCTGAACTTTGATCTGAGCTTTTTAATCAGTTCCGTCTTTGCTCCGGGACCGGCTTCATCTTCCAGCTGTACGAAGATCTGGGCAAAATCCGGTTTGATATCCTGCTGGTGCACATTGTAATAAATCTGGGGATTCCCCTTTCCTACATTTGAGGTATAATGAACGATTTCATCCTCTTTCTTAAGCTCTTTTTCTATCATTTTGGTCACCCGGTCGCTTTCAGGAATGTCTGCCTGAAGAGGCATTTTGATGTTGATAAGGAACATCGGTTTTTCTGAAGTGGGGAACAGCTTGAAACCCGCAAGAGGAAAAAGCATAAATGCGAGGATACTCAGTACAACGGATATTCCGATGGTTGCTTTCGGCCATTTCAGGGCCAGCGGCATGATGCGTTTGTAAGACAGGCTTAAAAACTTCTGTAAATTTTTAAGGAAAAAATTTCCTTCTGCATGGGTATGGGTCTTCAGTATTTTGCTTCCTAAAAACGGAACCATGGTCAGTGCCACGATCATCGATGCCAAAACACTGGTCATAACAGCCATGGGAAGGCTGCGGATAAACTCACCCGCAATATCCGGGAGAAATGCCAGCGGAAGAAATGCAATGACCAGGGTAGCCGTACATCCCACAACCGCAATACCGATCTGCTTTGTGCCTTTTAAAACAGCATCTTTCTGGGAGTGGCCTTCTCTCAGCCAGCGTTCTATATTTTCAACCACCACAATACTGTCATCCACCAGCAGTCCCAGTGCGACAACCAAACCGACAATACTCAGCTGATTGAGTGAATATCCCAACAGGTTCATGGTGATAAGCCCCAGGGCAAGGGAAAGCGGTATGGAAATCATTACAATAACAGAAGCCCGGAACCCCAGCGGCAGTAAGGTAATCACAACCAGGAGAATGGCCAGGACAAAATCAAACCCAAGATGACCCAGACGCTGGGATACCATATCCGCCTGGTCAAAATTCTTGACCATTTTTATATTTTCAGGCAATGTTTTGCCGAATGCTTCCACAACAGGCGTATATTCTTCCTGAACATTTGTGATATTCACATTGTCTTTCATAGCAGCGGTAACCAGGATGCAGCGGTTTCCGTTAAGGCGCGTAATGTGGTTCACCGTGCCGTCTTTATAGGTAACGCGGGCCACATCTTTCAGATAGATGATTTTTCCTCCGGCATTATAAATAACCGTGTTGGCTACATCTTCTACATTCTTGAATTTCCCGCTTGTCTTTACATTGAAAACTTTACTGTCCAGATTGATGCTGCCTCCGGGAATATCGGCTGCTTCACTCTGTATGCTTCCCATCACCAGGTTCAGCGGTATGTTCAGCCGGGCCAGTTTATCAAGCTGCAGGTCAATCCTTATTTCCTGTTCCGGGATCCCTGCATATTTTACTTCCCGGAGGTTGGTAATTTTTTCAAGCTGGGTTTTCAGCTCGTCCGCCCTGTCTCTCAATGTCTTTCCGGACGCGGTGTTTGACACTAAAGCAACCTGCAGTATTTTAACATCAGAAGATGATATTTTTTCGGTTTTGATGAGGTAAATGTCTTTTGGGAGCTCGCTGCCTTTAAGGGCATTGATCTCTGTGGATATTTCCTGGTATTTGTTGTCCACATCAACCCCGTACTTGAATTTGATCTGGATGGCGGCAACCCCGTCTTCAACAGTGGTAAGGATCTTATCAATATTTTCCAGGCCGTAAATTTTATTTTCAATAGGTTTTACCACCTGTTCTTCCATATCCTTAGGGCTGGTTCCGGGGTAAATTACCGTTACCAGGTACTGCGGGGGATGGGTGGTGGGATCTTCAGACCGCGGCATGGTAAAAAGGGTCAGAATACCGACTACTGCAACAAGCACAAATATGATCAGGGTAAACTGGTAATTCTTAACGGAGAAATTTGTAATCTTCATAATTACTTGATGATTTTGATAATGGATTGCTCGTTGAGGTAGGCACTGTTGGATACAACTATGGCATCAGTTCCGTAAGGTTTTTCTCTGAGGTATACCTTGGTATTGTCGAACTTCAGGATATTCACAGGTACTTTCTTTACCCTGTTTTTACCGTTCGGAACGAAAACAAACCCCTGATTACCGTCCGCTTCTACCAATGCATTGTAAGGGATGACGACGGATTTTCCTGATTGGTCTGTTTTTATTTCAGCTTTACCGAACATCCCCACGGCGGGAGCCACCCGGTCAAGCTTTAATTTCAGTTCTACCTGAAATGAACCGATTTCCCGGTCGGCGGACTGCAGTTTCCTGAAGACGGCTGCCTCGAATTTCCGGTCAGGGTAGCCGTCCAGGGTAACGCTTGCAGGCTGTCCTGTTTTAATGGCTGCCCACTCAAGGTCTGTTACGCCCACTTTCAGTAAATAGCTGTTGTTTTTCTGGGTGGAATTGGTAAGGAAAACAGGCATTCCGCCGCTTACAATCTCTCCTTCACTGACCAGCTTTTTAGAAACAAAACCGTCTGAAACCGCATAGATTTTAGCATACCGCTCATTGAATGCCGCAGCCTGTTTAGACTGCCGGGCAACTTCAAGTGCCGTTCTGGTGTTCTGCAGCTGTTCAAGAGAGAAAACGCTGTCTTTATAGAGGTTATTTGCCCGGTTGTAGTCACGCTGGGCTTTGGCCACGTTCAGGTCGGCCTGGGCAACGCCTGCTGCTATTTCCGTTGTGTTTAATGTGGCAAGCAGCTGCCCTTTCCGGAAAGACTGCCCTTCATCCACCCATATCCTGCTGATGACCCCACCGACCTTGAATGAATAATTGGCCTGATCTTCCGTGCTTACCAGCCCTGTAGCCAGTATGGAACCGGATACATCTTCAGAGGACAACGGCGAGATTTTTACGGATATAATATCCTGGCCTTGGCCTCTTTGCCTGTTTTTTTCAGGCTGCTTTTCACTGCAGGAAATAGTAAACAGAGCCAGGGATAGGGCTAGGGCAGTTGATTGTATTTTTTTCATAGTGATTATTATTGTTGTATTGTAAAGCTGGCATTGGCCCGTTCAATGGCTGTATAAGCGATCCACGTGTCAAATAATGCAATATTAGACTTCAGTTTTGCGTCGATCCACTGATTCTGAGCATCCAGAAGCTCAATGTAGATCGTCATTCCTTCTTTGTAAAGTTTAGACATATCATTGTAATAGGTCTGGCTTGTTTTCAGCTGAGACTGTGCGGCGGTATACTGGGCAACAGCGCTTTCCAGATTGGCCTGCCGCACTTTCAGCTCGGTTAAAAGCTGCTGCTGTACGTATGTGGTCTGGGATGAGATGGCCTGCTGTTCCGCAACGGCCTGCTTTATTTTGTAGGTATTCTTACCGAAAGCAAAAAGATTCCATTCCAGTGAAATGCCCAGCAAATAATACCTGGATTTCTGGTTGAACTTCCAGTCGAAAGCCTGCGAACCCAGATCAAGGCTTGCCCCGATCTTCGGGATGAAATAAGACTTGGCAAGGCCGGTCAGGTCATTACTGATGTCCCCGGATATCTGGAGTTTAGACAGTTCTTCACGGCTGCTGATATCTCCATTCAGCACCTTTGACTGTTCCGGTAAGGTGTCAATATCATCTGCCACTATGCTGTCTTTTAAAGGGCGGTTCAGGAGAAAGTTAAAATAATACTTTGCAGATTCTTCCGTTTTCTCAGAGGCGGTAATGGAGGCTCTGATCTTTGAAACTTCATTCTGGCTTCTGACTACGGCTGTCCGGTTGATTTTTCCATTCTCAAGCAGTTTCCTGTTCACCCTTTCCCCTTCATTAACCAGGGTAAGGTAAGACCGGTAAATCTTTGTGGCATTCGCGGCCTTCAGGTAATTGTAATAGGCCGTTTTTATTTCTTTCACCAGTTCCCGTTTATACAGCAGGATTTCCGTTTTCTGCAGGTCGATCTGTTTTGATCTGACCTTTCTGTTGTAGCCGAGCTCCGCATTCAAAATGGGCTGGGTGATGCGGAATTTGGCATCGTAGAAATTATCCGGGTTAAGCAGGATGCTCTGGTTCTGAAGCTGCGGAAATGAGCTGCTCCCGGTCAGCTGGTTTAAAGTGGAGTAGACGCCGTTCAGAAGATCGCCTGTAGGAAAATCTATGGTTCTCCCTCCGTCTGCTTTGGTGTACGTGGTGGAAAAAGAAACATTAGGCAGAAACATACTTTTGGCTTCACCCAGCGCATAGATATTTTTTTCAAGAATAAAAGACTGCTGCCTGATACTCTGGTTAGATCCGATACCTTCCTGTATATAGGAATCGAGCCTGTTTTGTGCCTTTAAAATTTTCGTAGGCAGATGCATTAAGACCAGCAGGCAGAAATACCGGAGCAGTCTTTTTTTAGATTTGTTAATCATTGTATTTATTTTAAACACTGTTCAATTTTATAGTAAAAAAAAGGTGTTATCCTTTTTCCAGAAGCTTTACAAGACAATTGTATCCGTTCTCCATCAGCTCTTCATTGGTTTTGCTTGCAAAGCTTACCGTACGGTCTTTGCAGAAAAGGGCACAGATGCCGTGGACCGATGACAGTACCATAAAGGTAAAATATTCAGCATCCATATCGGTGAACCGGCCTTTAGCCTGACATTCCTTAATCAAAAGGAACAGGTGGTTGATGGCTTCCTTGGCAATCTGGAAGCCTCCTTCCCCGGAGTTATCTGAAGCTGATTCTTCTACTATAAACATCAGGTTGTAATAATCTTTGTTTTCCTGGGCAAACTGGATGAATACCCTGCCTACAGCCTTCAGGCGTTCAAAAGGATCTGCCACACTGTCTAAAACCCTCAATTGCGTAAGCAATAGCAGGAAGCCTTCTTTATGAAGTTCGTGAAAAATCTCGCTTTTATCTTTAAAGTGAAAATAGATCGTACCTGCACTGTAGCTGATTTCGCTGGCAATATTCCGCATACTGGTATTTTCATAGCCTTTCTGAAGGAATATTTTGCGCGCCGCATCCAGAATACGCTTGCGCATTTCTATTTTCTCCTTATTTTTTCTTTCCGTGATGCTCATATGCAATATGATATTTTATGCCGGGTTCTTACGTATCAGTTTTAGTTCTCCAAAAAGAAACATCTAATAATTTACAAAAATAATGAACAGTGTTCAATTATGCAAACTTTTTTTTCAGATGTGTTTATTTAATCATTTAATCAGTCAATAAACAGCCGGACAAAAGTTACTGTGTATTACGGATCAGCTGTTTTCAGCAGCCTGGATGTCTTGGAAATGTTTTTCATGGCTTTAAGTATTTATTTCCTATAGTATGGATTATCATCGGTTAACGGTTCATAAAAAACTGAATTGCGGGAAGTGCCGTTAGAAAACTATTCCAGACAATTGTACATTTACACCTGTACCACGATATATTAACGAATTCAATAAAAAAACAAACACTCCAGAATTGAAGATTATGTTGTGAAAGTGAAAACCGTCATTATGAATATATTCAAAAAAGTCATTTAAGTATGAACAAATTGTGACATACGGTATTGGCCATATCGGAATTCATTTACTAATCCTTTCAGTATGACAGCTGCTGCTTTTTCATATGAACGAGGCTGATCTCGAGGCTTGTGGCAGAAGCCGTTTCGGACTTCCGGTACGGAGCTTTGCGAATGCTGTAAAACAGTTTTCCCCGGATTCCTTCATACCTGATGCATATTGCAGCAACGGTAAAGAAGTGCCGGAAATCTAAAACTTCTCGGATTGATTTTTGTTTTTTGATTGTGCTCTGTTAACTGTTCCTGCTCGCTTTTAAAAAAAATGTGCTGATGCGTGTTGAAGCAGTTATTTTTTAGGCTTAAGGGAGAAATTATCCACATAAACAGCCTGATGGATGCCGCTTAGCAAAACTTTGAGCCCCAGGTAAGCATCTTTCTTCAACGTAACCGTTATTACTTTCCGGTCTCCTGTTATTTCAGAAGGTTTGGTTATAGCGGTGTATGATTTTGTGTCGGATGTACTGCCTATAGAGAACAGTTCCAGGGTGGTTTTGCCGCCGTTGTCTGAACTGTCAAGGGTAAGGGTGTAGGTTCCTGCCTTTATTTTAGGGGTTACCAGGAACATATTTTCCCCGGGATTGGTCATGGAGTAAAAAACGATCTTTTTATCACTGCTGTACAGCATTGCCTTTCCCTGCTGTGCCGTCCAGCATTTACTGATATCCTTCCAAGTGTCGAAATTTTCAGCAATTGCCGATACGGCAGTACATTGTGCCTGTGCTGTTACCAATCCTCCTAAAGCCATGATCCCTGCAAAAACTGTTTTTTTCATATGTCAATTATAATTGTAAAGTAAAAATAGGGAAAAAAGGATCATCGGAGTATTTTTGTTTGATGATTTAGGTCATCATCTCAAGCTATTGATCCGTTTTACTTTTGTAAAGATGATAAGGCTGCTGAATTTTACCTAAAGCTTTTCAGACTGATGTCATAAAGACTCTTGCCGGTGGTTTTGGATTGGCAATTGAACACACATAGAGATCCGCGGGATTGCCTTTATCTCTAGGAAATTATTTATAAAAATAAGTTTTAACAGGCGCTCAAATTAAGTTATCATACCCTTCAATAGCCTCAATTCCTGTTTTTTTTATTAACTTTATAGCATATACCTAAATTCAGGAAGGGAAATACAGTTATGCATTCCTCATTTCCGGGTTCTGAACCCAAAATAAATCAAGTGATATCCAACGTTCAGGACATCACCTCCATAAATTAAAAAACATGATTAATATAAAGACCAGACGTGAAAAAATGAATGCCGTATTTACCAAGCATCACTTAAAGGGGTTGCCTTTCGATGCGGTTATTCACCATTTCAGCGCAAAAGACCAGCATGAACATATCCATGACCATCCTTTCAGTTTCACCACGCATATTTTAAAAGGCAGCTATGTGGAAAGGGTTTATGAAATCCATGAAGACGGAACATATCATTCCTCCGTACACCACAGGCAGGAAGGGACTTCCCATTTTGTTGCGGCAGACACCGTCCACGAGATCATTGAGCTTCCGGAAGGGGAGTGCTTTACCCTGATCAGGCCGAAAGAAAAAGAGAAAGAACCGTGTTTCTACAGGTTTGAAGACGGAAAAGCATTCATAAGGCAGTGGAACCGGCGTAAATTCAGGGCAGTCAGCGAAGGTTAAGACTGACTGAGCTATTTATAGAATGATCTTCCCGGCCTCGGAATTTCATCCTGTGTGTCCTGAAGCCATTTTCCTGCTATTGGTTTTCTTCAAAATTGTCAAAATATGAAAAGTCTTTGGTGATACGTCCGTTCTCGATGGTAAAAACCGCACAGATGGGCAATTGAAATTTCGAGCCGTCTGCTGCGGTGCCGCTTGAAACAAATTCAACGATAATGTGTTTTTCACCGGAAGGATATACCTGGACAATTTTATCCTGAAGATCCGGAAACACGGTGCTGAGCTCAGAATATTTATCAATAATCTGCTGCCTGGTCTGTGTTACGGTTCCCGGTCCCAATGAAGGATCTTTAAACTGTGGTGTTTCAGTATACATGTGCGCAAGCGCTTTCCAGTCATGACGGTTGAAATGCTTAAAATAGGTTTCAACCAGTTTTTCATTGGCAGATGTTTCCGCGGCGGATTCTTTCGGGCTGTTGCAGGACAGCATCAAAGCAAAAACGGCTGGTAATACAATAAGTTGTTTTCTCATGGGCTGAATATTTCTGTGTTTTACATGTACTTTTACCTTTATACTTATTTCTGTGGAGGTTTTACCCAATACCTTGAGTTACAGTAAATATACTGAATTACTTCTATCGTTCACCTATCCAGCTACTCCGTAATTTCAATAATATTGTTTTCCGGGTCCAGGATCACGCTTTCGTAATATCCGTCTCCGGTGGTACGCGGTTCTCCGGCAATCCAGTAACCGTCCTGTCTTAGCCGTTCCGTCAGTTCATCAACCTTTTCCCTGCTGCCCGTGGAAAATGCAAGGTGGGTGATGCCGGATTTCTGGTCATCGTAAGAATGACCGCTTTCCCCAATGTCCGGCCGGGACATGATTTCCAGGCGGCAGCCGTTGTCAAAACTTAAAAAGTAGGATTCAAAATGTTTGGCCGGGTTACGGTATTTTTCATTGGAAACGGCCCCGAAATACTGTTCATAGAAATTCCTGATGTTCTCCAGGTCTTTTACCCAGACTGCGATATGCTCTATTTTCATGGATGGGATGCTGTAGTTCTTTTATTGGTCTTTTGTACTGCTGTTTCTTACTATAATACTGAAATTTCAGTGATTAATTATGCGAAATTATGGAAATGAATGCTATTCTTTAATAAAAAATAGTATTATTTCATTATGGAAATCCGTAGTGATCACATAAAAAGTGAATGTAAATTGCAATAAATTAATTTATATTTCAATTATGGCAGAATACAGAATTTCAGGAGTTTGGAAAGACTCAAGTGGTATTATTACACATTATGCATTTCATACAGTTAATGACTCTAGTATTTCAAGAGCAATTAAAAAAACTAAAGATGAGGCTATTAGATTATTGGATATGTCGGGCAATAGTGCTACTACATGGATTTGGAATTACAATAACTGTTGCTGGAATATTGGTGAGAGTGTGAATGTAGTTAATGGCACTAATGGTAAATATTTAAGATCAAATCCTGATAAAAAAGAGACTAATAATCTAGATCATCTGGTTGATTTTGACTGGATCGCACCTTAGTGTTATGAAATTTAAGAAAGACCAAACAATAAAAGTTTGGTCTTTTTATTAAGATATGAGAGAAAATGATGATAGTCTGAACAGAATTATTAAATCAGGTTTTGATTCTGGGAAATAAATCATCTTTAAATATTATATGCAAGTAAAACAAATATTACAAGAATTCTTATCAGATTATCTTTAATCAACTTCCTAATTCAACAGCTCTAGAATTAATTGAAGAGTTGAAAGATTAAGTCATTAAATAAAAATAGTGAAATGTACTATTGTTGATTTGCTTAAGATTGTAGTATTACTAATAATTTTTAATTGCCATTGAGTAAATTATATATAATTTGTCATCTTAAAATATTGACAATAACAAAAAATTGATTTTTTATTATTTCTCTTTTCACCTTCCTCCAAAAAACTCCGTCATCGTCAACAGTGCATTCGCATTATGCATCCTTTCCCCGTTGTCCAGGGATTCCCGGGCGATACCGGAAGCCCTTTTCCGCATTGCAGTTTCATACGATGCCAAGGCATCGTGTATTGAATGATGATCGGTTCCCGTCAGGCTTTCGCTCAGTTCCAGGGCATCCAGCATGGCCATATTAACACCTTCACCTGCGAACGGCGGCATCACATGGGCGGCATCGCCGATGAGGGTAACATTCGGGAGCGTCTCCCAGTCCTGGTCCAAAGGCATGCAGTAGATCGGCCTCGGAATAAAAGGGACCGACGTGTTTTCAAACAGCGGGTACCAGAGGTCGCTCCATTCCGCATATTTTTTCTTAAACCATTCCAGTACCTGCAAGCGGTCCGAAAAGTCTAAACCGCTTCTTGAAACCCAGCCTTCTTCTGTTTTGAAGCTCGCATAAAACCCGATTTCGCGGTTTGCTTTCTGTCCCATCAGGATATTCTTTTCGTTTCCGAAAGCCATTAATTTACCGCCGCGGAGGAGCTCAGTGATTTCAGGAACCTGCTGTTCAGCATCATAGATATTCCCTTCAAGCATCGTGATGCCCGAATAAAACGCAGTAATCCCGGTGATGTAGGGCCTGATTTTTGAGTTGGCGCCGTCTGCCCCGATCACCAGGTCGGCATACGCTTCAGATCCGTTTTTGAAATGCAGCCGCCAGCAGTCATTCTGTTGCTCCATGGACAGGAAATGGCGGTCCCAGATGATGTTTTCAGGCTGTATCGAGTCCAGTAGAATGTTGCGTAAGACGCCACGGTCTATTTCGGGACGGAAATATTCGTGCCCGAAATCTTCTTCTTTGATGACGTCAGGGTAATGGTCGCTGAAAACCACGTTGCCCTGTTCATCGGTCACCGTTGTCTGGTCGGCTCCCGGCATATAATTCTTTTTAAATACGTCCAGCAATCCCGCTTTCCGGATCGCGGCCAGGCCGGAATGTTCGTGCAGGTCAAGCGGCGAACCCTGTACGCGGGCACTCCGGTCGGCATCCCGTTCATAAACTTTTACATCAACGCCTTTCAGCTGAAGAAGCCTGGCTAAGGTCAGCCCGCCGGGGCCGCCGCCGATAATGGCTACTTTCTTATTTTGTACTCCCATATCTTTAGATTCAGGCAGCAAAGTTACTTCGGGCCGTAGACTAAAAATTGTAAGAAACGGTCATTTTTATTTTGATGCAGCTCTTTCGGTGAAACGCCTGACAGCTGCTTTACCTCTTTGATGAAATGCGACTGGTCGGTAAAGTTAAGCTGCGGATACAGGGTTCCGTCCTTGATGTGGGAAAGCGAAGCCTGGAAGCGCAGGATCTTGCAGTAGGCCTTCAGCGGAAGCCCGAACTGCTGATTAAAATACCGGTTGACCTGCCGCGGGCTCCACGAAATCTTTTCCGAGAGCTCGGCAACAGAAATTTCGCCGTCTGAAGCAAACACCAGTTCAAACAGTCTCCGTTTGCGCTCATCCACTTTCTCAGGCAGAAGGGAACTGATTTTCCCGGTCATCTTCTCACAAAATCCACCGAAATCATCCAGATCTTCAATCCCGAACCCCCAGAAATCATCCGGCATCCGTTTCCCGCTGTTGAGGAGGTCCGCTACCGGAAAGCCGAAAATATATTCGATGGCCAGCGGATTAAAACTGACCGAGCAGAAATCCGAAACTTCCTGATCCGGATATTTAGGCTGGGTTTCCAGTCCCAGCAGAGCCACCTGCACTTTGCGGTCTTTGGTTTTAGAAAAGATCAGGTCAATCCTTCCGTTGGGGACCACCACGGCCTGGTGTCGGTTGGAAAAGTTCCGCAGCGACGAAAAACAACAGACAAAATCCTGTATCGATTTATCAGGCTGAATGAGTTTGAAATGTAGAGGGTGTGCCATTTCTGAGAAGTGTTTGCGGGAGTAAAAGTAGGGGTTTATTTCAGGTGTAAGTGACGGTTTTTTACAGAATTTTTACTAAATAATTAAAGTGATGGTTTGTTGACTATGGAAATTCTTGTTATCATTGAGCCGTATATCTGATTTGAAATTTAAGCAGTCGATGTGTGTTGTTAATTAAACTATTACTTAGTTAATATAATAAACAAAAAGCCAAAGTCAGAGACTTTGGAGAGTAGCTGGATCATTTTTGTCGTAGAATGAAAATAAAATTGTCATTATTATGTCGCCAAATTTTAAAACTAATTCTATTTTGAAATGCTAATTGGCATTCCAAGATTACTCATCTTTCTGAAACTTATTTCTTAAAACCTTTTTGTAAATCCAATCATGCAACTCTTCTAAGAAATTTAATTCTTCTTCTGTAACAGAATAAGAATGAAAGTTCTGATTTCTAATTCTTTCAAGTTTGACCATCCATTTTGTTTTTTCTTCTTTTCCTCCACTTATTTTTTCTTCTCCAGGCTTAGTATATTCCTTTTCAAAAATACTTTGCCAGTTTTTTAATGCAATTTCTCTGTAAGCTATTATTGTTATACAATCCCATGCTTCAATTTGTTCATCGTTTTCTTCTAGTTCTCTATTTTTAGAGAGAGCATCTACAATTGCTTTTTCAGAAATTTTGGGGGGTAGTCCTTTTTCGAACCATTTTTTTCCAAAATGATCTTTTAATCTCTCCTTAAAATCATTTTTGAATTCAGTTTCTATATCTCTGATATAAGCAATTGCTTTGTCATTATATAGCTTCGCTTCTTTTTTAAAGTATTCGTCAAGACCATCAGGTTTAAATTCTGGAAAAATATCTCGAATAGTTTTTTGAAAAGTTCTCCAATATTTTATTTCTCCACCTGTACCATATGAAGATTTCAATTCACTTTTAACGTTGTTATCTAAATTTCTAATGAAAATAATTACAGGATCTAGATAATTTTTAACTTCTGAAAATATTTGTCTTACTGAATCCTTTTTAGGATCAATTTGATTATTTAATCTCAAAAAGCTTACTAAATCACTTAAAATTAGGATTATTCCAGATACACCTTTGTTAATTAGAAGCATGCCATCACTACCTTTTCTCCATTCTTCATCTAAATTCTCAGAAATATATTTAAATCCTTCACATAAAAAGTTACTTAATCTTTCATAGGTTTCATCAATATCTCCAAAGTAGAAAGTTCCTAATTCTTCAATCTTATTTTTTGAAACTTTTCCAAGAAAGCTCCCTTTTTTTATGGCGTTTTCAATAGCAGAAGTTGTTATTATCTTTTTATCTTCTCCAATTGAGATGAGATTAAATAACGGTGAAACTCTATCTTCTCCAAGAAATATAGAAATTCTCGAACATAATGCCTTCATTTGCTCTAACTTATTATTAGAATCCCACAATAAATCGGCGTTCAAAGTATTTCTTAAATCTTTAGAGACTGCTTTTTGATTCTCATTGATTTGCATGAAAATTTTAACTTGTTCTGTTCTACTAAGTCCTAAAAAAGCTACTACAGGAATTGTATTAGTCTTTTTATATTCAGAATTTGTATAGCCATATAATCTATGTTGACCATCAATAATAAAAGCTGCCCTATATTTTTTAGGTAAGTGTAATATACCAACTTTAGAGAGAGTAGAACCGACTTGAGTATTTGCTCTTTCAAAATTACACTTGTTTGTATCAATATTTATAACAATTGAATTTGGGAAATAACCACCTTTGTCTATAAAATCATGAACAGATTTAAGTCTGGATTTTTTTATTAGCCTCTGGTAAGTCGGCATCATATTAATATTAGCTTTATTTCTATGCAACACATAGCTAATTTTTAAAAGTTTTTCAGGCTCAAGAGAAAACGAATAGTAAGTATGTCCTCCCATTTTTCCTTCTACTGCAGGAACTAAATTATCTAGCTCTGGTATATCTTGACCTTCAAAAAGATTTCCTAATAACTGATATTTTGCAGAGACTCCTATTTGTGAATATAAAGAGTAGAAATAATCAATGATTTCCTCATTAAAATGAACACCTCCAATTTTTTTTAATCTTTCTAAATCCTCACTAGAGATTGAATAATTTCTAGTAGCTAAAATGAACTTAAATTTATGTTTTATATTTGGAAATAATGCAATGACAGATTTTCGTAAGCCATCTATTTTTGCAGCCATTGCCTCAAGCTCTTTTTTAAAATCGCCTCTTTTGTTTTCAATTGCAGATTTACACTCAACTAATAAAATTGTTTCATCATCTTTCGCAAATACATCAATTTGTTGAGATAATGCGTTGTTATTTTTATCATAAGGAAGTGAAAAATATCTATCCTTATTCATGAATTTATAGTTAATATAAGCAAACAAACTCCATACTTTATCTTCAAATTCAACGTCAAAACTTTTTTTCTTTCTAATACTAATTGTTGTTTTAAATTCTCGGAATATTTCCCATCCATCTCTTTCAAATTCTTCAAGTTGTGAGTATCTTATACTTTGATAAAAATGATCTTTATTTCTAATTTTTAACTGTTTGGCTATATCCTTTTCAGATATGAGTTTTCCCAATAGTTCAATTTTTTTGTTATCAGTCATTAATTTTTAAATTTAAACAATTTGAAAAAATATATTCATTAAAACCTTCTTTTCCTCTTTTTGCTCCTGAACCTCCAATTGTTGAACTTCTTTTTAAACTTACTGGACTTTCAAGATCCTTATAAATTTCTAAAATAGCTTGGTGCTTAGCATTTGTTAAGATGTAGAATGCGCCCTTCTTCTCTATTTTTTTTACAAATTCTGATAATCTATATTGGTCATCAAGTGAAAATATTTTTTGGTTATACTGTATAAATCCATTTTTTTCATGAGCTACAGTATAAGGGGGATCTAAAAATACTAAATCTCCTGAATTAATTTTTTCCAAATTGTTTTCAAAGTCATTACAGACCATATTAACATTTTGTAGCTTTTTAGATACAAGTAATAAATTTTGTTCCTCAATGATATCTTTTTTGTTTCTATTTCCAAACGGAACATTAAAGTTTCCGTTTTTATTAACTCTATAGATTCCATTAAATGACGTTTGATTTAAATATATAAATTGTGCTGCTCTTTCAAATTTATTTTCAAACTTTTGCTCTCGAATATTATAATATTCTATTTTATCATTCTTAAATTCTTTTAGGATTTTTATAACATTCTCTGGACCATCTCTCAAAGCCTCATAAGATTCAATTAATTCAAAATTTAAATCAGAGATAAATGCATTTTTATAATTGTTGAGATTAAAAAAAACAGATCCTCCTCCTACAAACAGCTCAAAATAATTATTTATTTTAATTCTATTTAATTCGGTAAGATATTTAACAAACCATCTTTTTCCACCCGCCCATCGTAGGAATGGCTTTGGATTAATTATTTCTTTGTCTAATAGACTCATTTTAAAACATTTTCATTAAATGGCTTATTGTTGAATATTGACAATGTATTAATTTAGTTAACAATATATTTTATATACTTTTAAAAAATACAAAGTTCTGCATCGGGAAAGCCTATGAATTATTTGTAGCAAAATTGGATACATATAATAATATTCATAATTAATTCTTAAAGAATATCAAATATATAAACAATACATTTATATTTTTTACGGTTTACCGTAATGAACAAAAATAAAAAACATTTAAAAATTACTAATCAGTATTTTTACTGAATTTCCATTGTAGTTTATATGAATATTTTAAAATGTAATAATAAAATAAATCCCAACTTTTGTCAGGATTTATTTGATAATTTAATATATCTTTTCATATCAAAATCAAAGAGTTCTTGTAGTGTTACATTAAGTTCTTTGCTTATTATAAGTAGAGTATCATATCGGGGATTGGTATTACCTCTTTCTAATTCTCCTATTGTTTTTTTTGCATGCCCGGTTCGTAAACCCAGTTCTTCTTGTGAAATAGGTTTATTTGTCTCGGGATTTATAATTTTCTTTCTTAATTCAGAAATTCTGTAACCAAGAGCTTTTTTATAGTTATTAAGGTCAATTTCATTCATTAACCGTAAAATTCTAAGTTTGGACTTAAAATTTAGGATACTTATATGTATCCTTTTTAAAATTTTTGTTATATTTGCAATATAAGTTACAGCAAAATGTAACTTTGCAATACTTCAACGAACAATAGAAGCTATTGCTTAGAATCTTGTACTAGAAAACTGGTAATTTTTAAGGAAACAAGAGATAAGCAGGAAGCTCACGACCTAGGCGTGGGTTCTCTTATCTGTTTCCAAGGTATACCAGTACCTCTAGTACGGATATTGTAGAATCCATGCCGTTTTATTTTTCATGCCGTCCGGTATTCTGCAACTTTCTAAGCCTGCTTTTTGAAATATGAATGCTGCCGGAGATTTTTCATGTTGCTGCGCTCATTCAGAATGACATTCAACAATAGGGTGTACAACCTATTGTAATTTACAGTTCATTTTGCCTTGATGCAAAAAGAACCAAAAAATCAAGACCTGGATTCTTTCGCTAAAAATGAGCCTTAGTCGCTAAAAACTCTAAACTTGTGCGAAATGGTATATGAATGGGGTGAATTAGTAGTGTAAGCCTCGCACTTCGGACAATAGAGTTTTTTTAACGCTCCCAAGACTCATTTTTTTAACGCTTCAGATTCCTAAGTCAATAATAATGTATAATCCTAAAAGCCCTTCCTGCAAAAACCAATTTTGCGCAGAAAGAGCACGGGAGAAATATACCATACAACACACAAATGATGAAAACTACTGCAGGCGCAGCCGTCTTAGACGGCCGCCCGCTTGCAGCCTGCCCAAACCGGAACCGCAAAACCGGCAGGCCATCAATATTAAAAAAAACATCTTGCCATGAAAAAGAAAAACATAGATTTTGAATCCGGAGGCTGGACGGAACACAGGAAATATTCCGCCCTCAGCCTGATAGACACCTTTTTTCACTTCCATTATCCGGCAGCCGCCAAAAACAGGCTGTATGAAATAGTGGAGTATGCCCAAAAGCCAAAAATCCTGATGAAAGAAAATCCGTCCGTGGTGTTCCATTTCTACCTGTCGCTCCGTTAGTTTGTCCGGGCCGGCTACGGCCTGCAGTTCAAGACAAAAAAATGGGCAATCCATTCTCCGGCAGAACCGATGTCTCACCTGATACTGGGTTCACTTTCAGAAGAAGAATACAGAAACCCGTTCCTGGTATTTCAAAAAGCGTTCAGGGAATTTACCATCAGGGATTTTGATGATTTCCTGGCAGATATGGTGTATTTCTCTCTCGGTTCTTTCAACAATGCCCCGGAAGGGAATATTATTACGCCGTTCATCCACCTGAACAAAATGCTGGATGCCGCACAGCTCATCCTGGAAAGAAGAAACCATAAAAAAGATGAAATTCCTATGGTTGCTTCATCAAAAATTAACGGATGAGACAGGTTGCAAAAATTAAAAATGCTATAATATTTACACGTTAGAAAAGGTAAGGAACACCAAAAAATGATACCACCAACTGCCGGTAAAAACGACATAGGAGTCTGAAGCGTAAAAAAAATAAAGCCTGTGAACGTTAAGAAAATTCTACTGTCCGAAGTGCGAGGAAAACAGTGTGTATTCACCAAAAAATGATTTCGCACAAGTTTTAGAATTTTTAGAGAACAGGATTTATTTTTAGTGGAAGAATCCAGGTCTTGATCTTTTGGTTCGTTTTGCATCAAGGCAAAATGAACGATGACTTATAAGCCAAAAATGTTAAAATATTTTACAATTTAGAATCGTATAAGATCACAGGTTTGAAAACAAGAGGAACACTTAAGCTCTTAAAAATCTTTGATTTTGATTATTCATATTAAAATAAACTTTAAATAATAATAGAAAAGTTATACTACCAACTGCCAGTAAAAACGACATAGGAGTCTGAAGCGTAAAAAAAATAAAGCCTGTGAACGTTAAGAAAATTCTAGTGTTTGAAGCGTGAGGCTAATTTTGAACCGAAGAAAAAACAGGGTTATCACGCAAGTTTAGAATTTTCAGTGAACAGGATTTATTTTTAGCGGAAGAATCCAAGTCTTGATCTTTTGGTTCGTTTTGCATCAAGGCAAAATGAACGATGACTTATAAGCCAAAAATGTTAAAATATTTTACAATTTAGAATCGTATAAGATCACAGGTTTGAAAACAAGAGGAACACCTAAGCTCTTAAAAATCTTTGATTTTGATTATTCATATTAAAATAAACTTAAAATAAGGAACAAAAAAGTTACACCACCGACTGCCAGTAAAAATGACATAGGAGTCTGAAGCGTTAAAAAATAAAACCTGTGAACGTTAAGAAAATTCTACTGTCTGAAGTGCGAGGAAAACAGTGTGTATTCACCAAAAAATGATTTCGCACAAGTTTTAGAATTTTTAGTGAACAGGCTTTATTTTTAGCGGAAGAATCCGGGTCTTGATCTTTTGGTTCGTTTTGCATCAAGGCAAAATGAACGGATAAAACAGATAAAAGATAATATTTGCATTAAAAAACAGACAAACGCAAATTTATATCTGAAGCACGGCTATGATATTGAACTGAAAACAAATACCAATGCGTATAAGTTTTAGAATTTTTAGAGAACAGGCTTTATTTTTAGCGGAAGAATCCAGGTCCTGATCTTTTGGTCCGTTTTGCATCAAGGCAAAATGAACGGATAAAACAGCATGACAGAAGCAAACATTCATGTTACAGAAATCCAATCCCTCATAAATAATGCAAATGACAAAACTGTAAATTCCTAAGTTCTCATATTCAGCCGTTCTTCCTGGAGATCAAGCAGGCGCAGGTGCTTTTTGATGATTTCTTCGTCCAGCAGAAGTTCTTCGCGGTTCTTACGGATCAGCCAGCTCCTTTGGGTTTCAAGGATGTCGATGTAGATATTCCGGTATTGGGCATAATTGATAATGATTTCGGAACTGTTCAGCTCGTTTTCATATTTCTGCAGCTGGTCTTTCAGTGCCGGCAGGCTTTCTATTTTATGGGCATAATCGCTGCGGATTTTATCTACGGCTACCTGCGCAAGGCTGTTCAGGATTTCGTAATCGATCTCCTTTTCGCTCCTTACGAAATCCCGGTCTTTAAGCGGGAATTTTTTCAACAGGAAAGGAAGCGTAAGCCCCTGGACAAGCAGTGTTAGAAGAATCACCACAAAGGTAATGAGAAGGATCAGGTTTCTCTGCGGGAAAGGCGTTCCGTCAGCCAGCTTCAACGGAATTGAAAGTGCGGCGGCCAGGGAAACCACGCCTCTCATTCCGGTCCAGCCGATAATCATGGGAGTCTGCCAGCCGGGAGATTCCTCATCAGCCACCGTAATGAAATTCTTCATGACCAAAGTTGTTAATACGGCCGCATAACCTGCAAGGACCCTTACGATAATCAAAACGGCAGTTACCGCAAAGCCATAGCCAATGGCCGTATAAACAGCGGTTTCTCCTAAGCCGGAAATAATTTCGGGCAGATCCAAACCAATGAGCATAAATACAATCCCGTTCAGCAGAAAGCAGAAACTTTCCCAGACGGTTACCGTCCGTATTCTGGATGCACTGCTCAGGAAATCATGGCTGCGGTAGGAAAGGAACAACCCGCCGCTTACCACCGCCAGGACCCCGGAAGCGTGAAGCTGCTCTGCTGCCAGATACATAGAGAAAGGCGCAATGAAGGTGAGTAAAATATCGGTATTTGAATCGGTGGGCAGCAGTTTGTGCATTTTCATGAAAATATAAGCGATGATAAGCCCGATTCCTACGCCGCCGATGCACATCCACACAAAACTTCCGGCGGCTTCCTGCCATACAAACTGTCCGGTAGCTGCGGCAATCATGGCAAACCGGAAAATAATTAAAGAAGAAGCGTCATTCAGCAGGCTTTCCCCTTCAAGAACGGAAGCCAGCCTTTTCGGTACTTTTACGAATTTCAGAATCGCTCCGGCGCTTACGGCATCAGGTGGTGAAACAATGCCGCCCAGCAAAAAGCCTAAGGCCAAAGAAAACCCGGGAATAAAATAGTTGGCGAAAACAGCCACCGACAGTGCGGTAAAAAACACCACAACGAAAGCAAAGCTGAATATAATCCTCCGCCAACGCCAAAGCTCTTTCCAGGAGGTTGACCATGCTGCTTCGTACAGCAGCGGCGGCAGAAAGATGATGAAGATAAGTTCAGGCTCAATTTTAATCTGTGGCACGCCGGGAATAAAACTGATTAACAATCCCGCCAGTACCAACAGCACAGGATAGGCAACCTTAATCTTGTTCGCCAGCATGATGAGCATGGTGATAAGCAGGACCAGGAAAAGATAAAATTCGAAATTTTCTAGCATGTATAAAATTTGGATACCTAAATATATATTAAATTTTGACAAACTACAGAATATACACAGAAGTTTTGATCGCTCACAGGTCATGCGGATTATGCAGATGGTATGGAAGTCACATAAACAAGCTTTACTATGGAAGCTAAAAATACTACCGACTGCGGGTAAAAATGACATAAGAGCCTGGAGTGTTAAAAAAACTCAGAGAGGTTCGCCGATCTATTAATTGTATAAACAATCAGAGGTAAACGAAGCCTGTGAGCGTTAAGAAAATTCTGCTGTCCGAAGTGTGAGGCGGCTTTTGAACCGAAGAAAAAACAGGATTATCACACAAGTTTAGAATTTTAGTGAACAGGCTTTATTTTTAGCGGAAGAATCCGGGTTTTGATCTTTTGGTTTGTTTTGCATCAAGGCAGAATGAGCGTAATGGTCCGCTGATTCAGATAAAAAAATAAAGATAGCAGAAACAATATGGACATATTAAAACTCAGCAACTCCTTCAGCATTAAAAAATTACGCAACCACTAACAAATCAGCAACAGCCGGTATTCCCCTTCATTCTCAACCGGTGCCCGGTGGATACACGGTAAAACCTGCTGTTCAGGATGATCCACCGCCAGCCTCCAGAGATGGCCGGTTCCTAAATTGACAGGCTGCGCATCAGGCATAGGCTCATAATGCAGATCGAAATAATATTCCTTGAGGAAGGTTTCAAATTCCGCTTCCGGGCCATTGTGAAGTTTCCTGAGTTTTTCCCGGATTTCAGGAACCAGGATTTTCTGCAGGGCCTGATCGTTGGGCAGGATATCACTGGCATCACCGTGGTAGGTGCATAAAAAAGTATCGGTACCGACGGTCGAACGGTCAACATGGTAAGAATATACATCGGTGGAAATGAATCCGAGTTCCTCATCCCGTTCATAACACCTGAGCAGGTTAAGCGAAGGCGATGCCCCGAAGTCTGTCAGCAACCGGATATCATTCAGGATTGTTTCTCTTGCAGTACAGCCGGATTCCGACAGCTGCAGGGCACAAAGGTCTTCAACGGAAACTTCCGTAATGTTTTCTTTCAACTGAAGCTTATCTGCGATTTCTTTAAAATCTCCGTCCGGCTCCCGTTTCCAGCACAATGCATTCACCATTCCCTGAAAAGGGGTACCGACAAGTTCTGAAAATGTGAAAACTGTTCCGGTTTGCGGGCGATCAGAAGAGGGATGGATCATAGGGTTGAAAAATGGTTTATTATTTTACTTTGTGTTTTGCAAAAATAATGAATAAGCAAAAGAGAATACATGATATTGGAACTATTTTCACAAGCATTATAAATATAACATCATGCGATTTGTATTTCCCAATAATAATTGTACGTCTTTTCCCGACTACGGTTAAATCTGTCTTCCATAATATTTCATGATTTTCTATCATATTTCCGTTGCAAAAAACTGAAAATTAAATCCTTTATCTTCGGATGATGTCCGGTGCTTCTTCGGAAAAGAGATGTTTTTTCCGAAGAGAACAGAAGGATTTACGAAGAACTACTAAAAAAGAGTGGGAAAATCTGCAAAACCTGACAATAGCAGACACAGCTTTCCCGGATATTTGAAAACAGGAAATCCTGCGGTATCTTAAAAACATTCAAAAAGGCATTTCGGTTCAAGAATAAAATATTTTGTATTGATTATATATTCAGTCAGGAAAATGTAGTTTTTAGAAATTTTCAATGTAAATAAAACACGACGAGTTCTGTCGCTTTACAGGATTATCTTTGATTCAGTAATTAAAAAAAATATAAGAATATCAGAAAATGATGAAGTTCACATTAAATATTTGTAATAAATCTTTCAGGCGTGAAGTAAAAAAGGTATTTTTGCAACGTTTTTAAAAAATTGATAACACACTGAAAATATACTAAGCATGAAAAAACTCTATGTAAGCGCACTTACTCTGTGCGCTGTTATGTATACCTGTGCCCAGGAGGTCCTCTGGCAGAAGGACATCAAATCCTCCACGCAGGATTTTCTTTCCCAGGTCACCACGACCATTGACTAGCAATACTTAATTTCCGGAAGCAGCATCCGGTCCAATAAAATTTCTTCGGACAATAAGCAAAACCAAGGGTACGATTTTCATTTGGTTAAACTCGATCAAAATGGCGAAGAAGTCTGGGAAAAATATTTTTCGGGACAGAACCATGATTTTTTATCGGCAACGGTAAATACCCAGGAGGGCGGATTTTTAATTTCAGGAACCAGCTATTCAGGGAAGGGCCTTGATAAAAAAGACGATTCCAGAGGCGGCTCTGATATCTGGTTGATAAGAATCAATGAGTTTGGGGATGAGCTGTGGCAGAAAACCATCGGCGGAGCTTCAGATGAAGAAGCCAGGGCGGTGATCCAGACTACTGATTTCGGATTTTTCGTAGCCGGGAATGTACAGAATGCAGAGAAAGGTTACGGATCCAAAGATGTTTTGATCATCAGGCTGGATAAAAACGGAAAGGAAATCTCGCAGCTTATTCTGGGCGGTAAAGGCCTGGATGAAGTGGAGAAAATGGTTCCGACGAAAGACGGCGGGGCTTTATTGGGCATGTATTCCAGAAGCGCTGCAGGAGGATCAAAGAAAACAGAAAACTACGGCGAAGGCGATTACTGGATCATCAAACTTAATAAAGACGGCAAAGTAGAATGGGAAAAGAACTTTGGCGGCAAGGGCGATGACCATTTGAGAACTTTGGCATTGACACCTACAGGCTATTTAGTTGGCGGGGAATCCAGGTCTGAAAGATCAGGCAATAAATCGGTTGGGATTGAAGAAGGCACCGATCTCTGGCTCATTTCACTCGATGAAAAAGGGGAAGATCTGTGGCAGAAATCGTACAGCTTTAAGAACCGTGATGTTTTGATGGGCATGAGTGTGATTACGAAGACACAAGATACAAGAACCAGGAATCAAGATGTCAGTACAGGGGTTTTTATTGGGCGGCTATACCCAATCCGAGGGAAGGATCGAAACGGATGACGAGACGTTCTGGATGCTGTACCTGGACCAGAACGGAAATGAGCAGTGGCGAAAGCATGTGAAGGGAGAAAAGAGGCAACGAGAAGAGCGACTGTCAGATATTAAGCTGAACCGTGACGGCTCTATTATCCTGGCCGGAACGAGTGCAGAAGAACTCGGGAAAGAAAACTGGAAGATTGTAAAGCTTGGCGACAAGCAGATTGACCAGCTGATCAAGAAGCAGGATATTAAGATTTATCCTAACCCGGTGAGTGAGTATGCGTATGTGGAAATCGGTCTGGAGGATGGAAGCGGAAAGTTTGGTGACGGGAAATCGGAAGCGGAGATTACGGTGTATGATATGGGCGGAAGGCAGCTTCAAAGTGTAAAAACGAAGAACAAAGTGACCAAGATCAATACACAGCTGCTGATTCAGGGGGCTTATTTAGTGAGTGTAAAAACGGCTGAAGGGAAAACGGCGAGTGCGAAACTGATAAAAAAATAAAAATGAAAACATACCGAAATATAAAAATTAGTATACTTATACTTTTATTTTCCCTTAAAATATTTGCACAGGGTGGCAATTCATTTGAAATTCAAAAGAATTCAAAAGATGTTTCAAATGTTGATATTGCGAGAGGAGTCCCAAATATTAGTGTTCCTTTATTAAATTTGCCAACGCAATCTTCAAAATTAAATGTAAGTATCGGGTTAAGCTATTCGACAGCTAATATATCCAATCAACAGATGATTAGTGAAGTTGGTCTAGGCTGGAATATATCTTCAGGAGGAAGCGTTTCTAGAGTAATTCAGAATTATGTTCAGGATTATGAATTCAAAACAGTAAACAATAAGGCACAATTAAATTCTAATGTCTATCAATACAACTTTTATAAAGGAAGTGGGAAATTCACAATCATATATGATAAAGCGACACATGCTCCTAAAGTATTACAGGCAGAGACTTCTAAAAATAAGATTTTATTTGAAAAAAATACAGACACCACTCAGTATAAAATAAAGTCATTTACTATAATCGATGAAGATGGTTTGAAATATATTTTTGACAAGTCTGATATTTCTTTTTATGGAATGGGTAATAAAAAAGAGGTTTATCATAGTTCTTTTAATCTTTCTACTGTAAAAGATGAGAATAATAATATACTGCTTACTTATGAATATGTTCCATATACACAGAAGATCAATGACTATAGAGGGGATAATTATTTGGTTACGAATAAATTAATAAAAATTAATGTTTCTAATATAGGAAGTATAGAATATGATTACTTTCAGGGCACGGCGCCTCTCCCGGTTACAAATTGGAATACCTGGTCTAATGATTATGATCCCTATCAACTAAAAAAAGTTATTTTGAAAGATCTTTCCTCACAGATTATCTCTCAATACACGTTTGATAATGTTTTTGATAGGAGAAAACTTCAAAGTGTGGAAAAGCAGGATAAAAATAATACTGTTTTAGAAAGATATTCATTTGAATATAATAGCAGCCCATATTCAAGTTATAACGGAAATTTTGATAAATATGGTTATCCTAATGATTTTGTAGCATGTAATTTAAATTATGACCGTCTGTATACAAAAGAAAGTGTCAATCGCTTGACATCCTCTATTGATGCATTAAAGGCCATACACCTTCCTACAGGCGGAAAGGTTGAATATGAATTTGAGTCTAATACTACCAGTTCTAATATGGGTGAATGCTATACTAACCTATATGATCATTGTTTTGATGACTATAAATTAGAAAAAATTGCAGTAATTGACTTTGACCTTAGTATCACAAGAAATTATTCCTTCTTTAAGGATCCTAATATTTATACAGGGAAAATTTATATTACTGAAGAAGGGCTTGAAGTACCTGAGTTGCAAATGCAGCTCCTTCCGCCAGGCGGAGGTGGGGGATTTGTTCCTTTAACATATCAAATCACTTCCGGAACCAATATTTTTGAAACTTATCCTTATAAAGATCATTCAACTGGAAACGAATGTAGCGGAATTGATTTCACCATAGCTAATAATCCTACAGGCAGTTTCAATTTTAAAATTAATGGTGGCGTAAGCAGTAATAAAGGTAAGTTCTTTATATATGCTTTAGAAAAACAGCCCGATGCTATAAAATATGTAAAAGGATTGCGAATCAAAAGTATAAAAAAATATGAAAATGAAGGTGCCACTCCAACAGAAGTCTTAAATTATAATTATAGTGATTTCAGCCAAACTGGTGTGCCAAGCAGTAACTTCTATCAGTGGAATAACGGTATGGGCGGTATGCTGGATGGAGAGCTTTATACGCTCGGAGAAGAAGTTATGTACCAAAATGTGAAAGTTACGGATAGTATAAAAAGTTTTTCTACCCGTTACACATTTCTTAGTCCTTATGATGCCCAAACGCAATTTGCTTTACAGCTCGGAAACACATTAAATAATCTCGATCTTAATTATAATCTGTTCAGCACCTTTTTACCTTTAAAAGTAGAGCAGTATGATTCAGACAATAACCTGATTGAGAAGAACCAGCATACATATGTAGTCAACTTTAAGAATATTGATGTGGATAATCAGGCTACACAATTAAGGTTACCATGGATTTCAAAACAAATTCTAAGTACAGAAAGATTCTTGGGGAATAATATCATAATGACTTCACAGAGTGAAACAACCAGCGAAGGTGATTACGGCAATCTTTTATCAGAGAAGGAGGTTGATAATTCGGGAAATGTTACAGAAATTATCTATCGGTATGCTACGGATATGAATAACCAAAAACTGATCAATGCAAATATTATCGGAATTCCAATCATGACAGAAACTAAAATTATCAAAAACAGCATTCCGAAAAATATTTCAAAATCAGAAATTAAATTCGATAATCCGGCTACTATATATCCTTCTTCAACGGTAGCCTATAATGTTATAGAGAACAGTCCTGTATTGCAGGGAACGTTTAATAAATATGACACTTACGGTAATCTTTTGCAGTATACCAATCAGTCAGGTGTACCAGTAACATTTGTATTAGGATATAAAAATACTAAAATTATTGCAAAAATTGAAGGAATTACCTATGACCAGCTTCAGGCATTAAATATTACATCAGTTATTGTTACGGCATCTGATTCAGATGCTGTAAATCCTTCGGCAGAACCGGCTCTTATTACAGCCTTGGATAATTTCAGGAAAACAGCAGGGCTTAAAGGATATTATATCAGCACCTACACCTATGACCCTTTAATTGGAATGACCAGTGAAACCGGGCCGATGGGTAACAAGAAACTCTATACATATAATTCAGCCGGTAAGCTGGAGAAAATAACTGATGGTAATAATATTACTATTCAGGAATATAAAAATAACCTTAAGAACTAATACCCAGTCAATATAAAAAATAATGAAAAAACATATATTGTTCTATTGTATATTGGCATACAATGTACTCTATTCACAAGCTAATTTACCTGCAGATCAAAACTATACCTATACAAAAACATGCCTTACAGAGGACTGTTCAAGAAAAACAGAAACGATCAGATATACTGATGGTCTGGCCAGGCCCAAGCAGATAATAGGGATTAAAAGTTCACCATCCGGAAAGGATGTAGTTCAGCATATAGAATATGACCCTTCCGAAAGAAGAATAAAAGAATACCTGCCCGTGCCACAGACGGGAACTCAAAGTGGGCTTTACTATCCGGATCCCTTGGGTAATGCTTCAAATATATACGGATCAGAAAAAATATATTCTGAGATTGTTATCGAAAATTCTCCGTTAAACCGGATCAGGAAGAAATACAGTGTAGGAAACGATTGGGCGGCTAAGCCGGTAAACTTTGATTACTCGGTAAATGAGAATGAAGTAATCCGGTTTGTTACGGATACTTCATGGGAAAGCGGAGTTACAAAATCCATCGTATCACTCAGCGTCCCTTATCCCGCACATAAGCTGTATAAAAATACGGTTACTGATGAAGATGGGAATCAAACCATTGAATATAAAAACGATCAGGGACTGATTATCCTGTCTAAAAAAGTGATCAGTGCATCTGAAAGTGCAGAAACCTATTATATTTATAATGAGTATAATCAGCTGATATATGTGCTTTCCCCATTGGCCTCACAGCAGCTTTCCCAGCAAACTTCAGGAACTATTCCTGATACTATCCTAAATAATCTTTCATATCAATATAAATATGATACGAAAGGCAGAATGGTAGAAAAGAAAGTACCGGATAAGGAAACAGAATACTTCGTATATGACCAGCAGGACAGATTGATCATGTCTCAGGATACCAGGCAAAAAAATAATAATGAATGGTCATTTGTTAAATATGATAAATTTGGGAAGGTTCTCTATACGGGGATAACACAAAATGCGGACAGCAGGCAGAAGATTCAGTCAGATATGAATGCAGCCCAGTACCAGTTCAATTTTGAAAGCAGGAGCACCGCAGCATTTAATAAGGATAATATGGATGTATATTATACCAATACGGCTTTTCCTACATCTATCAAAAAACTTTTGACCATCAATTATTTTGACACATATCCGGTTGGAACTCCCGGCAGTCCTTCTCAGGTACTAACCCAGAATATACTTCCTGATGAGGCACAAGCCGACGGCTTAAGCACCATAGGATTACCTACAGCCTCTTATATCAATATGATTGAGAGCAGCGGGTGGACAAGAAATTATAACTGGTATGATCTTAAAGGAAGGGTAGTCAGTACCTATAGCTATAATTATTTAGGGGGATACACAAGGCTGGAATCCCAACTTGATTTTGCCGGGGTTGCACAGAAGATTAATACGATACACAGAAGACAGGCATCATCCCCTGTTGTCAATATCAAAGAAAGATTTGTTTATTCTGACCAGAACGTACTTTTAAAGCGTTACCATCAGGTGGATAATAACCCTGAAGAACTGCTGGCAGAATATCATTACGATGACAAAGGGCGCATAGATAATAAGACGGTAGGAAACACTCTCCAGTCTATAGATTTTACTTATGATATAAAAGGATTGCTTACAGGAATAAATAACAGTGTGATTGATAATCTGCCCGCAAGCGGAAAATTATTCTCATATGATATCCGTTATCAAAATCCGGAATCTTCTGCCTCCTCAGCCCGCTATAACGGAGCTATTTCCGAAGTTAGCTGGAAAGCGTCTAATATCAATATCAAAAAGAGATATAATTATACCTATGATAAGCTGAACAGGCTAACAGAAGCGGTATATTCCCATCCGATAGATTTTGTTCCCGTTAATCATTTCAATGACGAGAAAGTAACTTATGATTCCAATGGAAATATCATTACCCTTAAAAGAAATGCCAAAAATCCGGTAAGCCTGACTCCACAAATGATCGATGAGCTTCAGTACAGTTATAACGGTAACAGGTTGCTTTCTGTAAATGATAACTATAATACAACAGGTTACGAAGGCGGAGGAAATGCAATAGGGTATGATGTCAACGGAAATATGACCAGCATGCCGGATAAAAGTATTCAGAATATAGGATACAATTTTCTGAATCTTGCAAATTCCTATTCTATCAATAAGAACGGAACACAGAATATCCAATACACCTACAGGTCAGACGGTGCCAAAATAAAAAAAGCATATGTCACAAACAATAATGACGGGTCTTCGGAAAATACCGTTACGGATTACCTGGACGGTTTCCAGTATGTGCTGACCACAGGAGCCACAAGTTCATTTATGCGTTCCCGGACGGCATTTGAACCGGATGCCTACATATTATCTGCCTGGGAACCGGTTCCGGCAGCTGAGCTTCAGTTTTTCCCGACTGCGGAAGGGCTTTACGATTATAAAACAAAACAGTATATTTACCAGTACAAAGACCATTTGGGAAATGTAAGGATAAGTTATAAAAGCAATAACGGTTCTCCCCAGATTGTAGACCAGAATGATTATTATGCATTCGGGATGAACATCGTCGGAGAGCAGAAATCAGTTTTTAATACGGGCAGTTATTATAATTACAAATATGGACAGAAGGAACTTCAGGAAAGCGGTTTTTATGATTTCGGGGCCAGGATGTACATGCCGGATCTGGGGAGGTGGAACAGTATTGATCCTTTGGCGGAGCATATGAGAAGACATTCTCCATACAATTATGCATTTAATAACCCGGTAAACTTTATAGATCCGGATGGGATGAAGGCTTTACCGCCTCAGGAACCTATGCAATGGTTAGCTCCGGCTAATGGTATGTTTACATATTACGCCAGCGGGGGACGAGGAGACAGGGCCAGTATTCTGACATTTTTAGGATTGAACGACCAGTTATCCCCTATTATCGCTGATATGGGCGGCGGCGGTGGTGGCGGTGGAAGTTATGGATTGACAGCCGGTACGCCGTTTGGCCAAACTTCGGCTTACAGAGATATTATGAATGCTTGGCGAAATGGGGGAACAGCCGGATTGACGAATACTAATGGACGAATGACTTGGTGGACAGATATGTCCGATACAGGAGTAGCCGGTGATATACAGGGGTTAAGCGGACATAGTATCAGACTTGCTGAAATGTCCAGCCCCTTTGGTAATAGTATCACGGGTTCTTTCGATTGGATTCAAAGCCATCCAAGAGAATTTACAGCAATAGCAGGAACTGTTGAGGGTTCTTCACAGTTAGTAAGTTGGGGAATAAGAAATTGGAACGCCCCTTCAAGTATAGCAAAAAGCCGTATTTTTGCAGAAACTATAAGTACAAGATTGCCGGCTTCTGCTCAAGCATTGGGTAAATTTTCGACAGCTTTAAAATGGGGAGGTAGAGCCGTCGGTGCCATTGGTTTGGCAAATACTGCTTATCAATGGTCTGAAGGAAATATTTCTGATGCAAGGGCTATCGCTGATGGAGTAATGGGAGTTGTAGGCTTTTTCGGACCTTGGGGAGCAGCTGCATCACTCGTATACTTTGGAGGAATGGCAATTTATGAAACGTATTATAATGATGGTAAACCTGCATTTTAAGATGATTAGATTTATAAAATTACTTTTTTATCATATTTATTTACATTTTTATAAAGTAGATAATGGTAATAATGCCCTTGCTAAGTTTACAACTTTTTTGATATTTACATTAATTTTTGGAATGATAATGTATTTTGGGTATGTATTTTTATGTATCTCATACAGTGATAGTATTATTGTTCATACGCCTTATATATTCTATTTATTTTTATTCATTATAATAGGTGGTTTTGTGGGAAGATATGTTTATAGCAAAGAATTTGAAAATTTTGATTCATTTAAAGACTATCATAAAAAATATTATGTGTATTTTTTTATGATAGTGTTATTTACGCTTTCTCTTGTTATCTATACAGGTAATATGAGTAGGAAAAGAATTTTTAAACAGAGAGAAATGCAGAAAGAACATATTGAAGATAGAAAAGAGAATCTGAAGGTTAATTAATGTTATGACATTAATAATGGAGTTGTTACCCTTTTGAGGCAAAACTTTATACTTCTTCTCTAGTATAGACAATGGAAAATTAAGGTATTGAACTTCAATACTCTATTTGGTCATGTATCAGAGTTAGTGATGACACTACTTTCTATAATTACTTTACTGATAATCAGTAAAAATTAAGATCAAATTAATGTAAAACAAGAGTAGATAATTAAAAAATAATAATGGGCGAATATATTGGTGGACAGATATGTCCGCTACAGGAGTAGCCGGTGATATACAGGGGTTAAGCGGGCATAGTATCAGACTTGCTGAAATGTCCAGCCCCTTTGGTAGCTGGTATGGACTTGCCGGGCAAGGTAACTGGTTTTTTGGGACAGCAGGCGTTTTAAGTGGTTTTCAGGATCGGTACAGTCTCAACATTTGTATTCGCAAGGTGTCAGAAGAGGGTTAGCAGGAAATTATACTTTAACAGGCAGAAATCTTAGCCAGTTTGGTAGAATGGCAATGACTGATGCAACTCGACCAATTTCTAAACTCGCAAAAGGTGCAAAAATAGCTGGAACAAGTTCTTTCTACTTAGGATTTGCATTTGATGCATTAGCTGTAATAAAAGGAAAAATTTCACCAGGAAAATTTGTCTTGAATACAGGTATGGGAGCGGCGGGTAATTGGGTTGGTCCCATTGGAGCATCTGTAGGGACCGTTTATTTCGGAGTAGATAATTTTTACAGCAGTCCCGGAGGTGATGGCTGGTCTGGCTTTTTAATGATGCTAATACAGATCAAAGAATGCTAGATGAAGGATTTAATCAGGCAGGTCCTTATAGATTTCACATAATGGGAGCTCATGAACCAAAATAAGTTATGAAAAAAATAAAAAGAGCATATTATTATCTTTTTTATAAGATTTACAAATCAATAATATATACTTCTGAAAAGGTCGGTGGTGAATTTTGGAGTGATTTTAAAGCAGGTCTTGCATTAGGAGCATTAGAAATATTACTTCTTGCTTCAATATTAACTTATTATTCTATTATAAATAATATTAAACTTGATATTGAAGTCACTTATCCTATAATACTTATTCCTTTGATATTACTTTTTATTCTCAATTATTTTGCATTTATCCATACTGATATATGGAAGGAATATAATAAAGAATTTGATCGATTCTCTACAGAGAAAAATAGAAAAGGTACCATTATAGTTTGGATAATAGTTATCATTATTTTTGTTAATTTTTTAGGTTCTGCATATTATTTACATAAAAATATATTTAAGATGTACTGATAATAAAGATATAATTTCGGGCCAGGATATACATGCTTTATCTGGGGAGGTGGAACCGTATTGCTCTGTTAGCAGATGTTATCGCTGCTAATTGGTATGTTTACATATTATGCAAACGGAGGACAAGGAGACAGGGCCAGTATTCTGACATTTTTAGGATTGAACGACCAGTTATCTCCTATTATCGCTGATATGGGCGGCGGCGGCGGCGGTATTTCTGCCGGCATACCATTTGGGAGAACAGCAGCTTACAAGGCTTTAATGTCCGGAAAAACCTCAAGTATTACTAACGTTAATGGGTATTTGAATTGGAATACCTTAGACAATGCCAATGCCAACGGGATGCTTGACGATGGATCGATGGGAGGTATGACTTCTCATAGCTTGAAAGTTGGGAATAGTAATGATACACCTTGGGATGCTTATAAAAATTGGGCAGATTATGGATCTGGAACAATTGGAACTATGTATAAAACTATTGCTGATCAACGCACGACACTATATAATAGTGGTTATTGGGTTGATAATTTAGGAAGAAGAAGGCTTGTAAATACTTTTGCTAGTCCTCTGAGAGGTTCAAGTGCTAATTATTTAAGAACTACTACAATGTTCGGTAAATATGCTAAAAGAGCGGGATATATTGGCTATGGTCTTAGCGCTGTAGAAATTGGCCAATGCCTCTATGAAGACAAAGGAAGATTTGGAAAAAACACAGCAGTTGCTACCGCAAAAGTGACTACAGGTATTGTTGTAAGTGGAGCAGTTGGTGCTGGCGCAACTTGGCTAACTGGTGCATTGGCTGGTGCAGCTGGGGGTTCTGTTGCACCTGGTGTTGGAACTGTTATAGGATTTGTCGTTGGTGGTGTAGCAGGTTACTTTGCTAGTGATTATGTTGGGGGGCTGGTAGAAAATTCTTATAAATAAATTAAAAATTATGTCAGATATTATCTTTAAAAAAAATAAACTTAAATATTTATTTATTATCATATTGCTATTAGCAATATTATTCTCTACACTTTATTTTAGTACATTATTTGTGTTGAGCCCATCAAAATATTTATATACTCTTATGCCAAATGTGATAGTATTCTTTGTAGGAATACTAGGGTTTTTAGGCTGTTCTGTACTTTTATATATTATTGTTAAAAGTATTTTTAATAAGGAATTTTTTATAAGAATAAACAAGAATGGATTGTTTATAGGAATAATTCAATATTCTAATAAATTAATTAATTGGAATGATATAATTAAAATCGAAATAATCGAAATTAATAGTATTCAACATATTATTATTTATATAAAAAATATTGAGCACTATAAAAGTCAAGAGAAAGGTATTCAAAAATATTTTTTCGAATCAAGAACTAAAAAGTATGATACCCCTTTCGTAATAAATACGAGTGCTTTGTCAAGTAACGCAAATGATATTATGGAATCAATAGTTTCTTATTGGAAGAAATTTAAATAGCTAAAGCATTTGTCGGTGGTGGCGGAAGTTATGGATTGACAGCCGGTACGCCGTTTGGCCAAACTTCGGCTTACAGAGATATTATGAATGCTTGGCGAAATGGGGGAACAGCCGGGCTTGACAAATAATAATGGACGAATGACCTGGTGACAGATATGTCCGATACAGGATTAGCCGGTGATATACAGGGGTTAAACGGGCATAGTATCAGACTTGCTGAAATGTCCAGCCCTTTTGATAATGCTAAAATACATGCGTTGAAAACAAAAACTCCGAAGTTGCAGACTCCGGAGCTTGTTTTTTAAAAGCTGACCCTGATATCAACGGGCGTTTCCATTTTGATCGTAATCCTGGTGGTCTCATCAATAAGTTCACAGTGTGCTCCGGCATAGGTCCCGTCTTCCTTTTTTTCCTTTACTGTAATATCTCCGAAGTCCACTTCGTCTTTAGGAATTTCGATAAAGTAACCGCCTGTTTCTTCATTACGGGTAAAATGTTCTTTTTTGAAATCAATAAACTGCATATTCGTATGGTATTTGGTTAAAACTACTATCTGCAATAATTGTGACATTCTATAATCTCTATGATAAGGAAAGCTGATACAGCCATCATTTCAGGAGTTTTGGCAGGGTCTGTTTTTGCCGTCATCTTTTTTTTAAACTTTAAGCCGTATTATAATATCCTGACATTATTGGGTGTACGCAGAATTTAAGCAAGTGAAATAAAGGATTCAGATTTTTATATTGAATGGTGATAAATCAAAGCAAAATCCCTTCAAGATTTCCGGAAGGGATTGTAGCTGTACTATCTTGAAATATGAAGACTCGGGATTAAATTTTTATAATGCGCTTGTAGAGTTTTAACACCTTTTTGATCTTCCGTTTTAACAACATCCTGTTTATGGCCTGCAGGATTGTGTTCAGACAGTATTCCGGCGAAATACCCGACAGAAAGGCATATTCTGCAGCAATAATTTTGATGGTTTCCTGGTCATTCGTCAGCCTTGCAAAATTTTTAAGGCGTTTGTCTTTTTCAATATGCTCATAAAAATTCATCCGGTTCAAGTCTACTAGGTAGATCTCATAACCGCCGTTTTCCTTTTTTATTAAAAAATTGCCGGGGGAATTGTCAATAAATTCAATTCCTTCATTATGCAGTTTATAAATTAAAGATACATACTCTTTAAGGATTCTTTCCCGGTCAGGAAAAGAGGGGTCTCCCAGAACGTCCGATAAAGGGAATGAGTCTTTAAGCTGCTCACTGATGTAATAACTGGACGTAAGGCCGATAAAATCATGGTTTTCAACATACGCCACAGGTTTCGGGGTGCGGAAATTTTTGCTGATCAGCATCTGCGCATATTCAAAAGACCGTCTGGCCTTGGATTTCCGGTAGAATTTATAAACATGGCGGTTGATGATATTATGCTGCTTGAAGGACTTGAAGTTTAATGTAAAGCCTTTAAGATCAAAGAATTTAATCACATTCCGGTTCCCGTTTCCTATTAAGGTCCCTTCGCTTTTAAAACGGTGTAAAATAGCGGTGATGTCTTCTTTGTATTGCGGTACATCTTCGGCAAAAATCACTTTCATAACGCTTTTATTTAAGATTCGGGATTATTCAGGCTTTTACGGATCAGGTCTGTGATCCCGTCATGGTCAATGGCATTCGTGTTGACGGAAAAGCTTTTCTTACTGTACGGGGTGTATTCTTTTTCGTTAGTGACTGAGAACAGTCCGATGGTAGGAGTTCCCGAAGCACTTGCCAGGTGCATGACGCCGTTGTCTGCAGCAATAAAGACCGCCGAGGCGGCAATAAATGCGCCCATCTCCCGGACATCGGTGCTGTAGAAGGAAGGGATGCTGAAATTGAGTTTCGATATGTTTTCCACAGGCAGGAGTTCAATGATATTGTAATCCGGGAAGGCCTGCGCCAGTTTTCCGTAGAATCCGGTCCACCAGTCTTCCGAATAACATTTGTCTCCGGTAGCATTGGTAAAAAGGCAGATTGTTTTTTTATCGTTCTTTACCAGATCGTATAATTTTTCTTTGCCGGTTTTTAGTTCCTCCTGATCCAGTCTAAGATCCAGCGAAGGAATTTCATTGGTGCGTACCGGAATGCCCATCTGGGTAAGGTACTGCCTGAGGTTGTAGATTGAATTTTTGGCAATATGCTGATAATCGGGATGGCTTAAGGACAGGTTCTCATCAAGATCCCCGAACATCTTATATTGAGACCGGGCAAAAAGCGTAGAGAGCCTTCCGGATGATGACCCGTAATTGGCATTGATCACCAGATCGTAATTTTTTGTTTTGATGACTGCCCAGCCTTTAAGATATTTGAAGAGATCCTTAAACGGCTTTTTGGGAAGCTGTATGATTTTGTTGATGTTGGAATAGTTTTTATAGATCACGGGCGTTACGCCGCCTTTTACAAAAAGATCAATTTCACTGTCCGGGAATGTAGCGATAACTTCCTGTACCAGTGGGGTAAGCAGCAATAAATTACCCAGCCTGTGATTCGGCCGGGTGATTAAGATTTTCTTTATTGCCTTAGCTGTTCCGTTGCCTGCCTCTTCATTTGATTTTCCGATATTTTTAGTCAGATTACGCATTACGGATCTTCTGACCCCGTTAATTCTCTTGTGAATTTTCATGAACTGCAGGATTATTTTTAAAGCTTATTATGGGAATATAAAATTACTTCTAAATCATAAACATCAATCAAGTGTTTGATTATAACTGTTTATGATTATAATAGATGAAACTAATAATACCAAGTAATATAATCTTATAGCAAATAATGTAGAATTATCGTTTATTCTTCATTCGTAAAGTGCTTTATCGTGTCCATTCTTTTAAATCATAAGCACCTTCCCAGAAAGAATATTCCATACGGGAAGAGGTGATAAATGCTTCTTTCATTTTTTCCCTTATGGCGGGCGTGGTTTCAGAAGCAGCCCGGTCACAGATGCTGATGGCCTGCTGTACGGCATCGGCAAAGTCTTCCCCTCCGTACGTGTCAATCCATTTTTGGTATGGGTTATTATCAGACTGAAGTTGGCTGCAGATATGGTCGCCCACTTTTTTATAGATCCAGAAGCAGGGGAGGAGGGCAGCCATGGCAATTTCCACTGCCTCCAGTGCCGCGGTACTTTTAA
This sequence comes from Chryseobacterium sp. JJR-5R, assembly GCF_034047335.1. NCBI lineage: Bacteria > Pseudomonadati > Bacteroidota > Flavobacteriia > Flavobacteriales > Weeksellaceae > Chryseobacterium > Chryseobacterium sp. JJR-5R. The sequence continues at coordinate 2,872,270 of NZ_CP139137.1, read as the reverse complement.
GGAAATGGACATAATGGTGGCAGGCAGGCTGCATAATCCCTTTATCAGTTACACCGAAATCCCTGAAATAGGATTCATGAAGCGCATTTTCAACAATAATGGCCGTTTCAGCATACTTAAGGTAGCTCAGTGTATCCTGTATATCCTGTGCCCTTGCCGCAATTAATGCCAGTGCCCTCCCAAAGTGCTCGAGATATAAAGAATCCTGGGCCATGTAAAAACGGAACTTTTCTTTAGGCAGGGTTCCGTATGCCAGTTCTTCAATAAAAGGCATTTGAAGGATAGATTGGTACGTAGCTTCAATATGTTTCCAGGCAGATTCAGACCAGTTCATGTTTGATTAATTTTTGTGGGTTAAAAAAGTGGTTCAGCGGGCCGTTCCCTTTTCCGGTTATGACATCTTTTCCGCTGCTGATGGCTTCAAATACATAGTGCTGGGCCAGTGCCACCGCATCGTATAATGTTTCGCCCCGGGCGAGGTAAGCGGCAATGGCTGACGAAAGCGTACAGCCGGAACCATGGGTATTGACGGTTGCCAGTTTTTCAGTTTCGAAAGCATGCTGCTTTCCGTTTTCGTCAAAAAACAACGAAGTAACGGTGGGGGAGTCCTGATGTCCGCCTTTCAGCAGGATATTTTTACATCCGTATGTGAGGATCTTTTCTCCTGCCACCCGCATATTTTCAAGAGTGTTCACATCCATCCCGGCCAATAGGGAAGCTTCATCCATATTAGGTGTGATGATGTCAGCAATAGGAAATAATTTTTCGGTAATGGTGGCGATGGTCTCCTCTTCAATGAGCCGGTGGCCGCTTGTAGCCACCATCACGGGATCGAAAACAACAGGCATTTTCGGATACCTGCCCAATGTGTTTACAATGGCTTCCACCAGCTGCGGGGTATGCACCATCCCGATTTTGACGGCCTGTGGAAAAATATCATCCAGCACGGCTTCGATCTGATCCGAAACCGCTTCTACCGGAATAGGGTATATCTTTCTCACGCCTGTGGTATTCTGCACCGGAAGGGCGGTAAGTACCGATGTGGCATAGCATCCGAGCGCCGAAAATGTCTTGATGTCGGCCTGGATCCCGGCACCGCCGCTGCCGTCAAAACCGGCAATCGTCATGACGGAAGGATAAGTGTATTTTTTCATTTCAGTATTTCGTTTTTAAGTTCGTACGCTGCTTTCTCAGGATTTTTCGCACCGCAGACCGCCGAGACTACAGCTAAGGTGTCGGCTCCTGCTTTAATAACCGCTGCTGCATTGGAAAAATTGATATTTCCGATGGCTATCAGTGGCTTATGGGTGAGGGACCGTATTTTCGACAGGCCGTCCAGCCCCCACTCTGTAACGGTATCTCTTTTAGTATCCGTACTGAAGATGGGGCTGATGCCTAAATAATCTGATACGGCTGTATTTTCATTTTCCAGCTGGCTGAGGTACTCAATGGAATACCCGATCATTTTATCTTTAAAATAAGGCTGGCCTCTCAGTATTTTTGGTGCTGTATCATTATTTCCGACATGGATTCCCGAACATCCGGCTTCGCGTGCTACTTCAGCATGGTCATTAATGATCAGCGGAATATTGTGTTTATCCGTTACCTCTTTTAATTTTAAGGCTTTACGGAGAAATACTTCGGTTGAATCATTTTTTTCGCGCAGCTGAATGATATCAACCCCTCCGATAATTGCTCTTTCTGCAACCGTCAGAAAATCTTTTCCCAGGCAGTCTTTTTCTGAAATTACCAGATACAGGAGGTAAGGGAATGAAGAATTAACCTTCATGACGCCAGAGTTTTAAACGGTCTGAAAATTCTTCTTCCGTAATAGAATACAGCTTATCAAGAATGTTAACCTGCAAACTCCCGGGGCCGTTGCTTTGTTCAGCGGCCAGTTCCCCTGCAATGCTCAAAAGGCTCATGGCAGCAGCTACGGCTTCCGTTTTATTTTCGGTAACACCGAGGAATGCACCGATGATGGCTGATGCCGTACAGCCGAGCCCGGTGACTTTTGCCATCATAGAATGGCCGTTTTTTAAAGAGATCTTCCGGTTTTTGCTGATGATGAGGTCGGTTTCCCCTGAAATACAGACTACAGCATTATGGCGGTCTGCAAGAAATTGCGCCGCCTCAACGGCTTCATTGCTCGTGGCCGTACTGTCGGCCCCTTTGGTAACGGTTGTATTGGCCTTTGCAAGGGCGATAATTTCAGAAGCATTCCCACGGATTACCGGAGGGTCTAAAGACAGCAGCCTGCTCAGGACCTGATCGCGGTATGGTGTTGCCCCTGCGCCCACGGGGTCCAATACCCAGGGTTTCTGCAGTCCGTTGGCCGTTTCCGCAGCAAGCAGCATAGCCTCTTCCCAGTACTCATCCACTGTACCGATGTTAATAACCAGGGCATCGGCCATCGCTGCCATATCTTTTACTTCTGATTGTGCATGCGCCATTATCGGGGACGCGCCAACGGCCAGCAATGCATTGGCTGTGGTATTCATCACCACGTAATTGGTAATATTGTGGACAAGGGGAACGTTATTTCGTACGCGAAGTATGTATTGCCAGAGTGTATTTTCCATTTCTTTATATTGTATGAATAAAAGCTTTAGGATCCGTCCGGACAACAGGCAACAGCCATCAAAGACAATGGCATATTGCTTTTCCCTACGCCGGTGTAAGCCGTATCAGGTTCAAAGGGACTGTCTCAATTCTTTTCAGAATACCCCTAAAGCATACTGTAAAAGTATTGAAAAATTTTGATTTGATCCGGTAAAGCACGTTTAAATTTAATATTGAAACACATAAAATTTTTTAAAGGTGATTTTTTAGATTAAACAGATCAATTCAGATAAAGTATGAAGAATTAAATCATCTGCAGAAATCTATCCCAAAACAAAATTAAACAGGTTTCAGTGTAATGAGGATCAGAAATTATAACGGATTTTGAAAACAGATACTACATTCAACAACTGTTATAAATTTTATATACCGGAGAATCATCATAAATTGTTATTATTTTAATTTATTGATTATCAGTTATTTGTAAATTCATGTTTAATATGGTACAGATACCACAAGGCGATACATGGCACAAACTTTGCGAACTTAAGGGCATATGACACCAATCACACTAACACAGAATCCAGATCAGGCAATGATTGCGGAAGATGCTTTTAAAGCATTTGTTGATGACGCTTCATTTCCTTGTGTAGCTGCGAAGGCTGCACTCAGCAAAGACCAGATGAAACTGTTTGTAGCAGGTCATATTGCCTGCCCGAAAGACGATCGGCAGATTCTTGATTTTATTTACGAATTTGTAGACGGATACCGCAGCGCAGACAATCATTTCCATACCGTATGTATTATCTTCCCGGAAGCGGAAGGCCTTAATGAAGCTTTATTTGAACAGTTCATGTGGATGCGCCTTCAGGCATTATCTGACCTGGATGCCGCAGATTACCCTTATGACCGCAGAGTAAGCGCAGATCCCCAATCAGATTTATTCAGTTTCAGTTTAAAGGAGGAGGCTTTTTTTATTATTGGCCTGAATCCGTCAAGCAGCCGTCCGGCAAGGCGTTTTAAATATCCTGCACTTGTATTCAATCCCCATGCCCAGTTTGAGGAACTGAGGGAGCTTAAGCGTTATGATAAAATGAAAAATATTGTACGTAAAAAAGATGTTGCCCTCAGCGGTTCCATTAATCCGATGCTTCAGGATTTCGGGGCTGCCTCTGAAGTCTATCAGTACAGCGGTATGCAATATAACAACAGCTGGAAGTGCCCTTTTATCCCTAAAAATATATGAATACCATACCACCACGCAGCGGAGCTGCATTCACCCTGAAGAAAGGGGAGCGACTAATGATTACCGATATCCAGGGAGAGCAGGTATCCGATTTTATCTGCTTTAATCTACATGATACTAAAGAATATTTATCCTCAGGCAGAACCATTGATTATGCGGAGACTATTTTCCTTACCAAAGGAAACCCGTTTTATTCTAACCGCAGCAATATCATGTTCGATATTATAGAAGATACAGTAGGCCGTCATGATTTTCTACTTACCCCATGCAGTGCTGATACGTTCCGTATTATTTACGGTGATACCCATCCGCACCGCGGCTGTTTCGGGAACTTGTGTGAAGCACTGGAGCCCTATGGAATAACACCGGATGAAATACCCATCTGCTTTAACGTGTTCATGCATGTTGCGGTAGACGGCGAAACCGGTAAAATCAGTGTGCTGCCGCCAAAAAGCAAGGCTGGTGACCACATTGTCATTGAAGCTAAAATGGACTTAATCGTAGGCATGACGGCATGTTCCGCAGAGATGTCCAATAACTATTCTTTCAAGCCGATCGGTTATGCGGTGGAACCTCAGATGCAACAAGACTAATTCAAGTCAGCATATTTAAAATAAAATGCTGAAAATAAATATTTCAAGTCTCAATAATCCCGAAAGGTTTACAGGATTTATATGACTTGATATCATGAGTATAAAATAAGGTGCTGCATCTGTAGCACCTTATTTTAATTTATCTTGATAATGTTTACTATCGCAGGAAGATCTTTAAATAGTCTTTACATGAAGTCCATGAAATGCCTTCATAACGGCTATTCGCCGGTTCATTATTTTGTGCCGTAAACATTGAATACATATATTGCCCCTGCTGGAATTTGGCATACAGCTCGTTTTCACCGGCGGGATCTTCGGCCCTCTGTTTTTTTATAGCTTCGGCAAAATGTTCCAGGCTGGACAGCTGGTGAATTTTAAATTCCTGCCCGCTTACTTCTTTTACATCTTCCGACAACATTTCCGGGCTGACCTGAAAGCTGGCAATCTGCAGATTCCTCGGTGCCTGATCATCCAGTGCAGCTTCCGCTGTAAAGGATGCCGTATTATCCATGGTGGTAAAATCCAGCTTCCAGTCGGCTTTATCTCCCCAGTAACCGATGCTTTTGTCTTTTAAATTGAGGATCGGCGTATTGTATTTTAAAATATCCGCAAAGCAGCCATTGAAAACGGAAGATACCTGTATCGGCAAGCTGTCAATGTATGTTCTGAAGGTCCTTCTCAGGTCAAAATTCCTGTTTTCGCCTTCTTTCAGAAGCGTATAGTCCGTACAGAAATCAGAAGGGACAAATCTGGGTACGCCTGCTGTTACAGCTGCGTCTGCAATTTTTTTCTGAAGGTCTACAATAACATCGCTTAAGCCTGCCAGTGCGGATACTACGCAGCTAACTCCTCTGCATGCTTCTGCAATGGCTTCCGTATCATTAAAGTCGATACACTTAATTTCCACTCCTATTTTCTCAAGGGCTTCTGTCTTATCCGTGTCAGAGGAAGTACGTACGATAGCCCTTACTCCGGCACCGCGGTTTATTAATTCCCTGCAGATCCTGTACCCCAGGTTTCCTGTTGCACCGGCAACTAAAATTGTTTTTTTCATTCTGATATTTTTTAAGAGGCTAAAAAGGGCAATACGATATCCAGCACCTGTTGCGGCTGTTCTTCAAACAGGTAATGCCCGCTGTCTGGGATCCCGACGACTTTAACATCGGCAGCCACATACGGCAGCCCCATATTCATATAGTTATAACTGATGTAACTGCCGATTCCCAATACCGGCATTTTTAATGGTTGGTAATGCTTTGCATCTTCAATATCCTGGTTAAAGGCCTGATACCATGCATTTGATGCCCTGATACTTTCCCGGTCATGATAGGCAGCTGCATATACGCCTCTTTCAAGACCGGTCATCTTGCTTTCGTCAATCATTACATATTTGAAAAGCCATTCCTGCAAAAGATGGAAACGTCCTTCCAACAACTGTTCAGGCAGTCCTTTTACCTGGTTGAAGCCCATCCACCAGGCATACGGGATTTTCGCATCCATCTTTTCGCTGAAAGTTCCCGGGGAAGGGATCAACGGCATCTGGAGCATCTCTGCACTTGGATGGGAACCGTCCAGGACAATAAGCTTTTCAGTCAGTTCAGGATAATTGAAAGCAAAGCTCATGGCCACCATTCCGCCGATATCATGGCCCAGAATGTTAATTTTTTCCAGGCCGAGCCGGATGGCAAGCTCACGGATATCAGCCGCCATTGTTTTTTTATCATATCCCGATTCCGGTTTTTCAGAAGTCCCCATTCCCCTGAGGTCTGCTATGATTACCCGGTATTTCCCGGCAAGCTGCATCGCAACAGGCTGTAAAGAATACCAGGTCTGGGGCCAGCCGGGCAGGCATACCAGGGGTTTGCCGCTGCCGCCTTCAACATAATGGATCTTCACACCGTTTACGCGGATGTATTTATTTTCAAATCCCGGAAATTTTTTGATCAGTTCCTCATCGGAATAATCATGTAACGTGATGTCTGTATTTTCGTTCATGCCGTTTTATATTTTATCATACAAAGGTAACCGGTCTTTGAAGCGGCAAAACTACCATCTGGTAGAAAATACGTCTTACCGGATATTTTTTCTGATCCTGCTCAGCGCATTGGGGGTAATGCCCAGCACGCTTGCCAGCTGCTTCACCGGAATTTTCCTGAGGATTTCAGGTGTGCTGGCAAATTCCAGGTATCTTTCTTCAGCCGTAAGCGTCTGGAACTTTAAGATCTGATCAATCATCCTTACACAGGTTTCTTCCCAGATTTTCCGGCCGAATTCCTGCCATACCGGGATATAGCCATACAGGAAATCCATGTCTTTCTTATCGATGACGATAAGTTCCGTATTTTCTATGGCTATGATATTGAACCGTGTAGGTTTCTGTGGATTCAGGCTTGATATTTCCGTAAAGAATTCATTTTCAAAAACCACCCAGGTTGTATTTTCCCCGGCCTGGCCTTCATAAAAAAACCGGAGGCCTCCTGAGAGAATAAAAAAATACTGGCCGGCAATATGGCCTTTCTTCAGCACCAGTTTTCCTTTCGGTACCGTTTTTTTCCTGCATTTTGAAAGTACCATATTCAGCTCGGTGTCATCGATACCGACCATTGTCTTAATAAATGTTACAAATTTTTCCACGGATGATTCTGGAGTATTTTTTAAGGGATCTTTTATTTAATGTTTAATATAGCTTAAAGGTAAAGGTTTCTTTCTGTTTACAGAAATGATATTTTATGGACGGCATCTTTAGAATAATTTACATTCAGGTTCAACCCCGGAGGCATTCAGGTTACAAAGTTCCCCGATTCTGTTATTTTATTCCCGGTGCTGTTTCACACCTTTGTACCATAAATATAAAGACATATGAATATTGTACTTACAGGATCCTTAGGAAACATCGGAAAGCCCTTGGCAACAGCGTTATTACAGAAAGGGCATCATATAAAAGTCATAAGCAGTACACCGGAAAGGAGGGCAGGTATTGAGGCATTGGGTGCAGAAGCAGCCATCGGGACGATGCAGGATCCGGACTTTTTAACGGAAACTTTCAGAGGTGCGGATATCATATACCTGATGGAAGCATGGGAAGGCATAGGCAGCATCTTTGATAACAGCGTTGATTTTGTGGCAGGGTTTGAAAATATCGGTCACAACTACAAACTTGCCATAGAAGGATCAGGTGTTGAAAAAATTGTTCACCTCAGCAGCATCGGGGCACATACGGATCAGGGGACCGGCAGCCTTTACCTTCACCACAAAGTTGAAAAAATCCTGGGGCAGCTTCCGGATAATGTAGCGATAAAATTTATGCGGCCTGTTGGGTTCTATACCAATATTTTCAGATCTATACAGATGATAAAGACACAGGGAGCGATTATCCAGGGGTATGGAGGTGATCAGAAAGAACCCTGGGTTTCACCGTCTGACATCGCAATGGCCATTGCAGAAGAAATGGAACGGCCGTTTGAAGGGAGAGCAGTGCGTTATCTTGCCAGCGATGAAGTTTCACCCAACGAAATTGCTGCTGTTATCGGTAAGGCCATAGGCAAACCGGATTTAAAGTGGAAAATAGTCTCTGATGAGGAAATGCTCACCGGAATGCTTGCCGCAGGTATGAATGAATGGATTGCCAAAGGCTTTGTGGAAATGCAGGCCGCCCAGCGAAGCGGAAGTTTATATGAAGATTACTACCGCAGCCGGCCGGTTTTAGGAAAAACCAAACTCACGGATTTTGCCGGAGAATTTGCACGCATTTATCATTCGTTAAATTAATAAGATATGAAAAAAGTATTGATTACCGGAGCGAATAAAGGCATCGGTTTAGAAACGGCGCGTCAGATGCTCCGTTACGGATATTATGTTTTTATCGGATCCCGTACGGCAGAAAACGGGAATGCCGCTGTGAAACAACTTAAAGAAGAAGGTTTTGAAAATACCGAAGCCGTTCAGCTGGATGTTACCGATCCGGAGTCTGTACATTCAGCCCGTGAAGTTATAGGGAAAAAGACCAGGACGCTTGATGCCCTGATCAACAATGCCGGGATCAACGGCGGATGGCCGCAGTCTCCGTTTGATGCCACCATTGATCAGTTCAAATCGGTCTTTGATACCAATTTATACGGTGTGGTACGGGTGACCCAGGCATTTATCGACCTGCTGAAAAATGCGGAGCAGCCAAGAATTGTCAATGTATCATCCAGCGGATGTTCATTAACGTTAAACAGTGATCCCAACTGGAAGTATTATGCGCACAAGGCTGCGGTTTATCCTGCATCCAAAGCAGCCCTTAATATGTACACCATAGATCTGGCATACGAATTACGGGATACGCCGTTTAAGGTAAACGCCGTCTGCCCCGGCTTTGTGGCTACTGATTTCAATAATCACCGCGGTACCGGAACGGCTGATGAAGGCGGCAAGCGTATTGCCAGGTATGCTATGATAGGTAATGACGGGCCTACAGGAAAATTCATCAGTGAAGAACACAATCCGGAAACAGGAGATTGTCCCTGGTAGAAACTGAAACTCAGTGTGCGGAAGCTTCTTTTTCGGGGAAGCTTCCCATCTGTAAATTGCTTACATTTACTTTATGAAAAAGGAAGAAACGGCATTCTATAAATTTGAGTCCCTGACTGATTTTCACCGTGTTTTCGGTCTGCCCAAACCATTGCATCCGCTGGTCAGTTATATCGATATCAAAGACATGACGGTAGAAGAAGGAAAGCTGCCGCCATCCATTGTCCTGCCTTTCTATAAGGTTGCATACAAGGTGCTTCTCTGCGGCAAAGCAAAGTACGGGCAGAACCATTATGATTTCGGTGAAGGCGGACTGGTATTTACAGCGCCCAGCCAGCTGTTTGAATCACCTTTGGGCCAGGCCGGTTCCGGCCATCTGCTGCTGATCCATCCGGATTTTCTTCTCTCTTATCCGCTGGCAAAGAAGATCAGGGAATTCGGGTTCTTTTCATATGCAGCCAATGAAGCACTGCACCTGTCTGAAAAGGAAAAATCGACTGTTTTTTCAATTTTCGGGATTATTAATGACGAATTGAACGGCAGGATTGATGATTTCAGCCAGGATGTGATTGTTTCCCAGATCGAGCTGCTGCTGAATTACAGCAACCGTTTCTACAAGCGCCAGTTTATCACAAGGAAAGCGGCCAACAGCGATCTGCTGCAGAAGCTGGAAGATATTATTAACGGGTATTTCAGCGCCGGAACCCCGATGGCTGAAGGGACAATGAGCGTTCAGAACCTTTCGGAAAAGCTGAATGTTTCACCGGGTTACCTGAGTGACATGCTGCGATCCTATACCGGGCAGAATGCCCAGCAGCTGATTCACGGTAAGATGATTGAAAAAGCAAAGGAAATACTTTCCACGTCCGATTCCTCCGTTGCAGAGATTGCCTACCAGCTTGGTTTTGAACATCCGCAATCGTTCAGCCGCCTTTTCAAAACAAAGACGAACCTTTCCCCTTTGGAATTCAGGAAATCGTTTAATTAATTATTTGCAACCCTTGGATTTGACTCTTTTTGTCAAATCGCTATTAATTAACGATCCCGGCCAAAACCAAAAAGGCCGGCCGGGATAATAAAGGAAACGCAGGAGGTATCGTTATTTCAGATGGGTTCTGAAAAAGCTTTCCAGCCGGTCAAACGGGATCACCTCCGTTTTGTCGTACAGGTCTACATGAACGGCATGCGGGATAATCATTAATTCTTTCGGTTCTGATGCATTTTTATAAATATCTTCACTGAAATAACGAGAGTGTGCGCGTTCACCGGCAATCAGAAGCATCGGCCTCGGCGATATTTCCTTAACGTAGGTGAGGATGGGCATATTCATAAATGACAGGGGATTGGTGACCAGCCAGGCTCCGTTTGAATTTACCGAATTCGGATGAAAACCGCGAGAGGTTCTGTAATAATCGAAATATTCTTTCACAAACTGGGGTTCATCACCGTTCAGTTTTTCAGGTAAATTACGGGGGCCGCCGGCAGGTTTTCCGTTTTCGGCATCTTTCCAGCGCTGCCGGCTGAGGTCTTCCAGTGTTTTCGTGCGCTGTTCCGGGCTAACCGTATCATTGTATCCTTTGGACATAAGCCTGGTCATATCATACAGGCTGGTTGTGGCTACGGCTTTTACCCGTTTGTCAGCAGCAGTGGCATTTAAGGCAAAACCTCCGAAGCCGCAGATCCCGATAATCCCGATTTTGTTGCGGTCTATATTCTGCTGAAGTCCTAAAAAGTCAACGGCGGCGCTGAAATCTTCGGTATTGATTTCCGGTGAAGAAACATTTCTCGGGCTGCCGCTGCTTTCACCTGTGTAAGACGGGTCAAATGCAATGGCTGCAAAGCCGCGCTCCGCCATCTGGCTGGCATAGAGTCCTGAAGACTGTTCCTTCACAGCTCCGAAAGGCCCGCTGATGGCAACTGCCGGTAATGCTCCGGTCCCTGCATTTTTGGGAAGGTATAAATCTCCCGATAACGTAATTCCGTAGCGGTTTTTAAAGCTTACTTTTTGGCGGCTTACTTGATCACTGAGTTTGAATGTATAATGTTCTGTCTGTTCTGTTGCATTCATTTTCTTTGGATTTTTTAATGGTTTCTGTCCGGTCTGTGCCGATAGCTGTCCTGATAATAATAAAGCGGCAGCCATGATCAGTGTGAGTTTTTTCTTCATTTACTTTGATTATTGGCATCGTGAAACTCTACATCTGTTACCGGTTTCAGCCATGTTACCTGTACCTCATCTTTAAAATTAGTAATCGCGATATGGGTCATCGGGGTATCTGCCGCAGCGCCGTGCCAGTGTTCCGTATTTTCGGGAATGTTGACCACATCGCCCCTCGTGATTGCCTGTGCCGGCTTTCCTTTTTCCTGATAAAGCCCTGATCCCTCGGTTACCATCAGAACTTGGCCTTTCGGATGCGTATGCCAGTTTGTTCTTGCACCTTTTTCAAAGGTGACGGCTCCGGCAGAGAATCCGTTATTTTTATCTTTCGCTACCAAAGGCGATAAAAAAGCATTGCCGGTAAACCAGTCATTTGATAATTTTTTTCCTTTCGGGAAAAGAGAAGCTGTATGTTCTTTGTTCATGATTTCTGAATTTTTATTGTTACACGATAGAAGGGCTATTGATAAAACAGAGGCTAAGCATACGCCTTTCAACTTTAGTTTAAATATTTTCATGATTGATTTTTCTGATGGTTTTTGCAGGAATTCCGCCTACGATTGTATCAGCGGGGACATCTCTTGAAACTACGGCACCGGCAGCTACAATTGCATTTTCACCAACGGTGACGCCGGGAAGAACGGTTGCCCCGGCTCCGATCCATGCCCCTTTCCTGATGGTAATGGGCTTTGTAATCAACGCCCGCCTCTCATTGGGATTCACCGGATGGTTTTCTGTAATGAGATTCACCTTCGGGCCGATCATGACATGATCTTCAACGGTAATTCCACCCATATCCAGAAATGAACAGGCATGGTTGATAAACACATTTTTCCCGATGACGGTGAACTTTCCGAAATTGGTATAAAACGGCGGAAATACCGTCGTGCTTTCATCAATCGTATTTCCTGTTATTTCAGACAGAAAATGCCTGACATCTTTAATATGAGCAGAAGAATTCAATTGTTGCGAAAGTCTTAATGTTCCGGCAACGGTTTCATTGATTTTATCATAACCGGGGTCAGTAGCGTATACCGGTTCGCCTGATTTCAGCCTTTTGAAAATGTCTTTTTCAGGCAAACCGGCAGCGGTATTATTTTGTGGGTCCTTCATTTTGAGTTGGTTTGATCATCTGGTACAAAGGTATAACCGCCTGAAGGGGAAGCGGTAAAGATTATCAAACCGAAAATTAAGAAATTCAAACTTCGGCGGCCCGGAAAGATTTAGGATTTGTCCCTGTTGCTTTTTTAAAGAAGTTGTTAAAATAGGTAGGATATTCATACCCCAGCGCATAAGCGATTTCTGAAATGCTCCAGTCCGTATGCTGAAGCAGTGCTTTGGCTTCCGTGATGATGCGCTCGGTAATGTGGTTGGTGGTGGATTTCCCCGTCACTTCTTTCACGGCACGGTTCAGGTAATTGGTATGCACGTTTAAATGTTGTGCATAATGCTGTGCCGTTTTCAGGGTAAGCGGGTTGCTTGCAGTTTCTACCGGGAACTGCCTCTCCAGCAGTTCGAGGAAAACGGATGATAACCTGGAAGCTGCATTCCTGTTGTGGTCATATTGTTCAGAGGGTTCCATCTTCAGGGATTCATGGATAATGAGGCTGATGTAGTTACGGATCAGTTCATCTTTAAATACATAATCGCTTTCCTGTTCGGCCATCATCTTCTGAAAAATGGTATTGAGAAAACGCCTCTGTTCTTCCGTGATTTTTAAAACAGGCGTGCCCCCGATTTTAAAGAAAGAAGATTGCTGCAGACTTTCGGAACGCTCGGAATTTTTAAAGAATTCTTCCGAGAAAAGAATGGTATATCCAACATATACAGTAGATATGGTTTCCCAGGAATAGGGAATATGCGGGTTGCCGAAAAAGAGAACGGTGCCTTCCTGTTCAAAGGTTTTATCCGAATAGTGGATCTTGCTTTTACCTGTAGTGAGGCATATTTTATAAAAGTCTTTCCTGCTGTAGGTGCGGGTGTCATTGCTGTCATTTTCAATCTGAAATGCCTTGAATCCTTGGAGCTTCAGCTCACTGTTAAATTCGGAAATGACCCGTGTAACCTTTTCTTTCATGAGGCAAAGTTAAGAATTTCAAACTACTGAATGCGTATTTTCTTAAAGCCGGTAAGAAGCCCCGATAAAATAGTGTTTTTCCGCTGTATGCTGTATCCCGTAATTGAGCCCGGCATCAAGTTTAAGATCCCCGGCAATATCCATCTGAATGGCTGCATTGATAAAATTTGAAAACTGATGCGCTTTAAAATCATAGGTGTAATATGTTTCTGCTATTCCTTCAGTCCCTTTCAGCAGGGGATGGCTGACTGTCAGTGACTGTAAAAATTCAGTATGCATGGCCTGCTGGTCTTTGTCTTTGAGCCTGTCTGCCTCCACCTGAAATCCGAGTTTCCATTCCCCCGGCAATTTGTACAGCATCGGGACAATAAGCCCGCCCTCAAAACGGCTGTTTTCATCATATTTTGATGTCGGAAACTTTACATATGGTAAAATAGCCAGGACAAAGTTCCCGTGATCGTTCCCGAGCAGGTTCTGTTTGATCCTAAGCGTCAGGTCACCATGACCTTCCTGTATTTCAGCAGTTTCCGAAGACTGCTGTTTTTCCTTTTGCCGGCCGTAGGTCTGGAAACCGATCTGTATGGCTGTGGAACCGGTAATCCCGATTTTAAGATTTGCCTGATTGATCAGCAAAGTATGGGTTTCCTTTGTATCTGATTTTTCTCTTATTAGCCCCGCCAGGTCTGTTTCAACCTGAAAATGCCCTGCATCCACCGTAAAAGGGGATTCCGTTACATCGGGACGGTCCGTTTCCATTTTCCTCATCATACTTTTCGGAACAGGATGGAACAAAGAGTAGCTTCTCTCCTGTTCCTGCTGACCGGCACATTTTAAAGAGAGAAATAAAATACAAAAAACGGATATTGGAAGATTAAAATTAATGTTCATGAACCTTGCTGTTTGCCTGTAAAAGTAATCAAAGACAACGTAAAAATACCTGACTGAAATCAGGAGCCTGTTGATTTTATTAATTGATGTTACGGCAAAGGACTTATTTTCTACCGGGAGTGGAATTGACCAGACATTCGGTAGGGGCCATTCCGAATTTTTTTTTGAAGGAGTAGGAGAAATGCGACAGGCTCTGAAACCCCAGATCCAGGTATATTGCTGAAGGCTTCTGCTGCTTTGTTTCTATAAGGTATTTTGCTGTGCTCAGCCGCTTGTCCTGCAGCCAGTGGCGTGGCGGTACACCGAAAGTCTTTTGGAAGTCCCGCTTGAAGCCGGCCAGGCTGCGCCCGGTAAGCTGTGCAAATTTTTCTACAGGGATGTTGAAATGGAAATTATTCAGCATAAATTTTTCCAGGTCGATTTTGTAAGGTTCCGAAAAGTCGAATAAAAAATTCCTGAGCTCCGGCACTGCCAACAGCAGAAGTTTAATGCCTTCTTTTACTTTCAGGATACCCATTTCATCCGTAACGGATGTTCCTGCACGCCGGGCATACGGAACCACAGACTGAAAATATCCGTTCAGGAATTCATTGAGCGGGATCAGGATATTTGTAGGGCCAGCATACCTGCTGTCTGATTCCAGCTTTTCCTCTAATGCGATTTTGCGTAACAGATCTTCCTGAAGCGAAATCACGATGGTTTCATAGATGCCTTCTGATGGCGGGGTTTTGGTGAGCGTACCCAGCTGGTTCCTGCCGATCAGCAGCAATTCTCCGCCGTTCGTTGAAATGGTCTCCCTGGAAGTCTCTAGCATAAGCTGTCCTGAGACCTGTAATATCAGCGTATGGTGATTCCAGAGACAGACTTTTTCTTTCCGCTCGGCAGAGTGGTAGGCATAAAAAATAACTCCCGGAAGGATTTCCGCTGGGCTGGTAGTATTCATTTAACGTTCTAGATAAGTGTTGCCAAGTACAGCACCTGTGGCAAAGGTAGTGTTTAACAGGTTCATTTCCTCCAGACTCAATACAATATTCATGGCTGCGATATTTTCCGGCAGGCGCGTCCTCCTGCTCATGCTTACAAGAGGCATGATATAATCTCCCTGTTCTTTCACCCAGGCAATTGCAAGCTGTGTCGGTGTGCAGCCTTTATGACGGGCAAGATTTTTTAATACTTCTACTTTTTCCAGGTTTTTTATCAAATTTTCATCCTGGAAACGTGGAAAATGGTTACGGTAATCATCTGTGGCAAGCGGTGCCTTCATTTCGCCGGTAAGTAAACCTTCCGCAGTATTGGCAAAAGCGATTACCGCAATACCCAATTCCCTTGCTGCCGGTAAAATTTCCTTCTCTATCTGCCGGTCGGCCAGTGAATAGCCTATTTCAAGCGCACTGATAGGATGGATGCTGTCGGCTTTCCGAAGCTGTTCGGCTGAAACCTCAGAAACTCCGATGTGGCGCACTTTGCCTTCTGTAACCAGATCAGCAACCGTCCCGATAATATCTTCCACCGGAACACTGTTGTCCATACGGCTTGGCTGGTACAGGTCGATGGTTTCAATACCGAGGCGCGTCAGGGAATAGTTGATGAAATTTTTAATGGCAAGAGGGCGCAGGTCCATTCCCAGCCACTGGCCATTGTGAAAAACGGCACCGAATTTTACACTGATAAAGGCATCATCACGCCTGCCTTTGATGGCTTTGCCTATAAGCATCTCATTATGGCCCGCCCCGTAAAAATCCCCGGTATTCAAAAAATTAATGCCCCGGTCCAGTGCCTCACGGATGGTAGCGATGCTTTCTGCTTCGTCAGGAGCAGGGCCGCCCCAGATGGAAGACATGCGCATGCAGCCTAAACCAAGCCCTGACACGAACGGGCCGTTATGGCCCAACTGAATTTGTATACTGTTTTTCATATGACAAAAGTACAGGTTCAGAAAAGATAAAGGTTTCTTATACGGCTCAAAAATATAGCCTGTACGGCTCACGGACTTCAGTTAATAATACGGTAATATCTGATAAGCTTTTATCCAACGTTTGTCTGAAATGTGGGCTGATTATTGCATCAATACTGTTTTTCCGTTATAACGAACCGTTTATACTGTATAAATCTTTCTAAATTTGTTATAAGAACATTAATTTTTTTTTAGTCAACCAACCAATAAAAATCAATATGAAAGCAATCGCATTAAAAACAGCCGGCGGTACGGAACAGCTGGAATACATTGAAACGGAAAAACCGGAGATTCAGCATGATGAAGTGTTAATAAAAGTCAAGGCCATAAGCATCAACCCGGTAGATGTCAAAAGCCGCAACGGAAAAGGGATGTACGGAAGGATAAAAGAAGAGAACCCGATAATTCTGGGCTGGGATATTTCCGGGATTGTGGAAGAAAGCAAAAGTGAAGCCTTCAAAACGGGTGATGAGGTATTCGGAATGGTAAATTTCCCCGGACATGGCAAGGCATATGCAGAATATGTTTCCGCTCCGGCAAACCAACTGGTACTGAAACCTGAAAACATTTCTTTTGAAGAGGCTGCAGCCAGCACTCTTGTAGCATTAACAGCTTGGCAGGCCCTCGTTAAGAATGCAGGCGTTCAGAAAGGTCAGCATGTCCTGATTCATGCAGCGGCCGGCGGAGTAGGGCATATGGCTGTTCAGATTGCAAAACATTCAGGGGCAACGGTAACCGGGACTTCTTCCCTGAAAAATAAGGATTTTGTGTTGGCCCTCGGTGCAGATAAACATATTGATTACCATAGTTTTGACTGGAAATCTGCTCCGGAGGAATTTGATTTCGTGCTGGATACCATCGGCGGAGATACCATTGATGATTCCCTGGAAGTCACCAAAACCGGAGGAATCATCATCAGTATTCCTACAGGCCTGAATGAAAAGGTAACAGAAAAAGCAGCCGCAAAAGGGGTGAAAGGATATCCCATCCTGGTACATTCGGACGGAGAGGATATGAAACAGATTGCCGGGCTTCTGGAGACCGGGGCACTGAAGCCGCACATTTCAAAAATATTTCCGTTTGAACAGATAAGAGAAGCACATCTGGCACAGGAAACCGGAAGGACCGTTGGAAAAATAGTGATAAAATTGTAGAGTACACGGAATCGAAAAATGCATTTATACTTTCTGTTGTATTCTTAAAGCAGGACTTTCATCCGGCATTCCTGATTCAGGGATGCCGCTTTCATTTCAACTCTATCTGTATGGGACACAACAGGATAATCATCCGGTAATCTTTAATATTTTTAATCACGGATATTTTAGGTACCTTAATTAATGAATATATACCTATAACGGCGTTATCTTTGCCTAAGATTACAGTTTATCTACCTATTTTATATTCCATATGCAGGGCAACGAACCTATCTATCCCGTTTATTCTCCGGCAGCCGTTATAGGACTGTTCAATAATGCCTTGAAAACCAGTGCTACCGTAAATCTCATTTACCTCAAAGGCCGGTATTCTTACGGAGGCGGCAAAGCTTATGTCAATTATTATTATGACCTTCTTTATTCTGAGAGCGACAGTATTTCTATCGGCGTTAAAATGCCGGGGCTGCTGAGGAGCAAGATTGTAAATAACGAAATCTATACGCTGCGGGGATTTATAGAGAAAAGGATTAAGAACTCAAGCATTGAACTGGTTTTTGTTGTGGATGAAATTATTTCACAGGAAGAAAAATCGGTTTCTGAGGATGACCTCAAACGCTATGGCCTCATACAGAAGAAACTGGAAAAAGGCTCAAAGGACCTGGAGACATTTATCCGGGATAAAATTTTACAGTCTGAAATCGTAAAGATTGCCAACATTTACGGGCATAGTGCGATTGTGCAGAAAGATTTTTATGAAGGGCTGGATATTTCCTACAAAAACTTTGAAATCGATGAATACACCTGCAACATTACCTCTGCCACTTCAATCTCGGATCTGCTGAACACCGTAGCGGCTGCGCAGTATGATGTGATTGCCCTTGTCCGCGGCGGCGGGGACAAGCAGAGTTTTGAAGTGTTCAATAATTTGCTGCTGGCAGAGAAATTCATCAGCCTTCCGGCCATTACCATTACTGCGCTGGGACATACAGCGGATGAAACACTGCTCGATAAACTGGCAGACCGAAGATTCCATCTGCCGCATGATTATGGTGCCGGGCTGCATAATATTCTCAGTAAACTGACTGAAGAGAAATCCAATTCCCGGGCATTGCTTATCAAGGAAGTTAAAAAAGATGTCTCCAGGCAGTTTGTTGAGCAGGTGAATACATTATCCGGACAGCTGAAAAAGAAAAATGATGAATTTATAGAAGCCCAGAAAACATTTAAAGAACAGGTAGAGCAGCAGTCTAAAGCGTTCAGTGAACAGCTTAAGATCCGTAATGAGGAAGTTGAGAAGCTCAAAAAGGAAATTACGGAAACCTATGGAAAACAGGTAGGTACGTTAACAGAGCAGCTGATTAAAAAGAATGAAGAGTTTCAGAAACTGCAGGAAAACGCTGCAAAGCAGATTCAGGAACTCAATACCGGTTTTGCCGGACAGCAGAAACAGCGCCAGGAAGAAATGGAAACTTATAAAAAGGAGATCGCCGCTTTGTATGAGAAAAATATCCGGTCTGAAATTAATGAAAAAACAGCCGCACTGCAGGCAGGTCTGGACGCCGCAAAACTGGAAAATTCCCAGCTGGACAAAAAACTCCAGGAGCAGAAAACAGATTATACCAAAATTATTATGGCTGCCATTATTGCACTGGTCATCGGATATATTTTAGCAAAGACAATATAATCAACAAATCAATGATATCTTTATAATGATTGATCAATAGGATATCCAAACTGTGTTAAGAAGAAAACTGCAGATTGATCTGACAAGAATTTATAACAAATTGCCGCCACATCTTTCCATCGTTATCTTATTCCCAGCCGAGTGCATACTATGCTTAATTGAAAGTAAAAACCTGTATAGGTATTTTCAGACTGGTATAAATATATACGTATTATGCCAGTCTGAATTTATCAGATCTCTTGCTTCTGAATACCTGAAATCTGATTTCAGAAGTTTTCTGTTTCCGGAAAATTCTGCCGGATCTATAGCTCTTCTTGTTCCGGATGGTAAAGCACAACATATTCCCACGGTTCCATTGTCAGGATCAGGGTATCGGAAACGCCCTGGTATTCTCCGGTGAAAAGATTGGTGTACCTGCCCATATCAAAAGAAGTATCAAACTGGACGATCAGAGATTCTTTGCTGAAATTAATAAAGGTCATTACTTTATCGCCGTTTTTCTCCCGTACGAATGAAATGACATGATCCATCCGGTCATTCATAATCCTTACCATTTCCCCGCCGTGGCCGCCGTTCCAGAGTGCCTGGTTGTTGTGTTTCAGCATAAAAAGGGCCGTGTAGAGTGTTTCATTTTCATGGAACTTCCACTGGATTGGGTCTTTTTCAAAAAATTCAAGCGAACGGTTTTGTCCTGCTTCCTGTCCGTTGTAAACAAGCGGCATCCCGTCCATCATTACCATAAAGACTGTGGCTGCATTAAGTGCATCGCCGAAATTGCTTTGCGGGTTACCTTCCCAGGAATTTTTGTCATGGTTGTCGATAAAGTTCAGCCTGATGCCTTCTTTCGGAAAAATAGAGACGTGTTCTGCAATATAAGCTTCCGTAAGTGTTTTTACGCTCCTTTCATTCAGGGCAATCTGGTGAAGGATATTCCAGAGCGTCCAGTTATAGGTGGAGTCAAACGCTTTGCGGTGAAGCTCGCGGTCTTCGGCTTCGGCCAGCATAAAAACCGGTTTGATGGTATCAAGCTCTGTTCTTACATTCTCCCAGAAGTCAATCGGGACAAAGCTCGCGATGTCACACCGGTAGCCGTCAATATCATATTCTTTCACCCAGAATTTCAATGCTTCGGTCATGTATTCCCGCAGTCCCTGGTGGCTGTAATCCAGTTCGATGATATCGTCATAATCCCTCCATCGGGTAGACTGGAAAGTGTCTTTCCTTGATTTCCTGTACCATTCCGGATGTTGATCAACGATTTCATTGTCCCAGCTCGTGTGGTTGGCTACCCAGTCTATAATGACATACATGCCCTGTTGATGGATCGCGCTGACAAGGTTCCGGAAATCCTGTTCGGTACCAAACTCTGCACTGATGCCATAATAATCTTTCACGGAATAATAACTGCCCAGTGTACCTTTACGATGGGTCTCACCGATAGGATGCACGGGCATCAGCCATATGATATCAATCCCCATTTTTTTCAGGCGCGGAAGCTGTCCTTCTATGGCTTTAAAGGAGCCCTCATCTGAAAACTGCCGGATATTGAGTTCGTAAATTGTGGCATTTTTTACCCAGTCCGGACTGGTAATCTCCACATATTTTTTCGGTTGGTAACGGCTGTCAGTCTTTTTTTCCATAAGATTTATTTAAACATAAAATCAATTACTGAAACGATATAAGAAATAAATATACCATTTAATTGATAAACTGCTGGGCTTATCAGATATATTCACCCGGCCTTGACGGTAATTTTGGTATTGCATCGTATGACTGTAAATAATTTAAGACTGTAAATAATTCATAATGAATATATAAAAGTAAAATATTCTTTTGCAGTTCTGATAAGGTTTAATTTTTGCAGGAAGTAAAAAGCATCGCTCAGATGACTTCAGATAGCACCAAATATTAAAAATAAATATATGATTCCTAAAAAAATACATTACTGCTGGTTTGGCGGCCATGCAAAACACGAACTTGCAGAACACTGCATTGCTTCCTGGAAAAAGATCCATCCTGATTTTGAACTGGTGGAATGGAATGAAAGCAATGCGCCTCTTGAAGACAATAATTATGTAAAAGAAGCATTTACCCAGAAAAAATGGGCTTTTGTGTCTGATTATGTCCGTTCCAAAGTAATGTACGAGCATGGCGGCATCTATATGGATACCGATATGGAACTGAAAATGCCTCTTAATGAGTTCCTTACTGAAACGGCTGTGTGCGGTTTTGAAGTAAAAGGAGTTCCCTATTCCGCATTCTGGATGGCCGAACCGGAGCATCAGCTCTCAAAAGATTTTGTAGCTTATTATGACGAGCAGGAAGGATTTATTGAGCGTATCAATACGGATATTTTCTCTGAAATGCTGGAACAGAAATATGGCGCAGACCGTTACAGCGATACCATCCAGAAACTTAAGCACGGCGTAACGCTTTACCCTTCTGTATATTTCTCACAGGATCTTCCGAAAAATTATGTAAGCCACCATTTTAACGGTTCGTGGTTCGGAGGTGATGAAGAAAATACACATAAGAAAATGGTTAATACCTATGGCCTTCTTGAGCGTCTTGTCAATTCAACGGATGCTTCAAAATCAATTGACAGCATTATCAATGAACATAAAATTATCGATGTAAATGAAGTTCTGGATCTGTTCCCGAAAGAGAGCATCAGGAAATACCTGGAAGGTGCAGCATCTGATCATATTACAGAATAACAGAAATTAAGACTTTATAAAAATAAAAGCTCCGGAACCTTCAGGTTCCGGAGCTTTTATTTGAAATTATTTGATCTGCTATTGATAAATAATCACTCTAATTATATGATTTACTGTACCAATGCAGAATTTTGCATTGATAATTAACATTCAACAGGCTCAGTCTGATTGTTATTAAGATTATTTGATCAGATTTTCGATTTTAACAAGAACATCATCAATGTCAAAAGGCTTGCTGATGAACTCATCGGCTTTACAGGAATTGATGACGTGTTCTGCCTTGGCATGTGCACTGATAATGATCACAGGAATTGCTGAAGTGGCAGGCTCCTCTTTAAGCTGGTTGCATACGTCTGTACCCGACCCGTCAGGAAGCATAACATCCAGTATAAATATATCAGGTATGGCTGATAAGTCTCTTTTATTGAATGCCTCAACCGTGGAAAAGGATCTTACATCATAATCTTCAAATGACAGGAGCAACTGCAATGCATCTCTGATGCCTGTCTCATCTTCAAGGATAAAAATAGTTTTCATACCCTTGCTTTACAAAAACAGAACCAATTTTTATAATAAATCAGAAATAAATTAATTTTTGACGTTAAAGGGTGATATATAGTTATTTAAATGTATTACTAAATAAAATTTAAAAAGGCCCTAAAAACAAATAAAATATATTTATTTAAAAGCATTATCGATGATTAAAATGGGATTATTATATTAAATTGATAATTTTTTAATGATTAATGTGTTTTTTTTCTTAGTTTTGTGAAAAATAACTACACACTAATCCCATGAAAAACCTAATTATGTATCTTCTAAATTATGCAGGTCCTGCTGCACATATTTTCAACCATATCAAATTTTAGTCAGATTATAAATTCATAACAGCATACTTCTGATTCTTTTTCTTTTTCAGAAAAGAATTAAAAATAAAAACTACCATAACTATGTTTAAACTTCTATGTTTAAGAATGTTCACATTTCTTATGTTTTCGTGTTCATTCTATGCTTATTCCCAGCTGGTTGGTTCGGATGTGCAGGTTTGGGAAAAGATAAACCCTGTATCACGGGAAGCTGCAAGGTGCAGGGACGAAAATCTTCTAAATTTCCACTGCGGTATCAAAGACAGGCTTTTAAAGAAATACATTAAATACAGTAAAGACAAAAGCCATACGCTGAGTCTGGTGCATGCTTCAAAAGAGGATGAAATGATCTGGGAAAATACAGACAAAAACGTTTCTTTAGGGAACACCTCGTACAGAAGAGGAAAGGAATCTAAAGAGATCGGCAAAAGGCCTAGTATTTTTTCATTTACCGGTATGGCAGACTCAAAAAAGGAAAAATCCGACAGTTTAAAAATAAAGTTTGAAGATCAAAACCTGTATGAAATGATTTTCTTCCCGAAAAAAGTCAAAATGGCGGATCTGAATAAAATACATTCTTACCTCTCCATCAAATACGGGATTTCCCTGGAAAAAGGCAAATATTACGGGAGCGACGGAAAGGTGGTCTGGGATCCTGAAAAGCATACAGCATACAAATACCGGCCGACAGGATTAGGCAGGGATGATGGCAATGAGCTTTACCAGAAACAGTCCTCCAACCAGGCTGATCCTTTTTTAGCTATCGGGATGAATGCGATCAGAAGAACTAATTCTGAAAATCCTACGGTCATTGACAACAATAACTTTGTGATGTGGTCTGATGATAATAAGGCCATGTCTTTAAAGCCTGAAAGGGATCTTGATGTACTGGAAAGAAACTGGGAAATCAGCTTCATGGGAGACAAAATCCCCAAAACGGATTACCAGGTGAGGATTATCAAAGAAGCGGTCAACCCGCGCTCCCTGCCGCTTTCATACTGGATGCTGCTTAAAAAGGACAATGGCGATATTAAGAAAATCCCAGGGATTGAAAACGGGAATTTTGTTACTTTTAACAAGGTAGATTTCTTAGATGCCTTTGATACGGGAGATAAAACGTCTTTCACTTTTGCGGTAAGCCCGGTAAAAGATACCAAACCCGGTACGCCAAATCAGGATCCGAGATCCGGGACACTGTATAACGAAAAAGATCTTTCTCTGGATCTTACAAAGATTGCCCTGTATCCAAACCCGGTAAAGAAAGACCAGAACTTCACCATCGTCTTTCCGGCGATGGAAAACCTGATCATTTCTATTTATGACGGTGGCGGGCGGCTTGTTGCCCTGGATAAGATCAGCAGCAGTGCAGGATCGTATGTCAGCCACCTGCCGATCCAGAGTTCATACCTGGTCAATCTCACCAGGGACGGGAAAATTATAAAAACTTTCAAACTAATCGTAGAATAACCTATACCATGAAAATATTGAGAAAACGGCTTCCTTTTACCAAGAAGTCAGGCCTGCTGTTGTGCTTCTTTGCCTGCATGTTTGTCTTTGCCGGTTTTACCAAAGAAGACCGGCAGAAAGTCAGGGCTTTCAAAGTCAGGCTCATGACCAAACTAACTGATAAAAAAGAGGACGGATTAGCAAAGGAGATCCCCGACAATGGAGCTTCCGCAGCATCCCTGAAAAATAATGCAGAGAAGAAAATGCCTCAGGATATTTTATCAGAAAACAATCCTTTTCAGGCACAGACTGAAGATACAGGATCATCCGGAATCAATGGAATTTCGGATGATGTTATTTCTTATCCGTCGAGAGAGAAAGAAGGGACAATCGGTACTTTTTCAGATACGGAAGAAGACCGGATTTCAGATAACTTTTTCACGATCGATGTTCCAGCTGTAAATAAAGAAAACACGGTTGCCTACCTGGAATATGATCTGTTAGGGCTGGCTTCACATCAGTCGGTTCCAAGATCGATCAACCATAATATAGCGATCGGCGGAGCTATTGTTGTTCCGAGTGCTAAGTGGAGCCATCAGAGGGAAGCGGTAAGCCCGAACCTTATCAAGAACGGACTGAATACCATATTATTTACCTCGCCATCAGACGGAGTGAAATATAAGGTTAAAAACCTGAAAATTGTTTTCGATAAAGACAAGAAATCCTATGATAATATTATAGTGAGTTCAGTTCTTTCCGGAGATAAACTATATGTAAAAGGGAGCAATAATAACGGAGCGGGAGCTGCAATTAATAATGACTATGTTTCTCTGAAAAACGGAGAGTTTGAAAAACTGATTCAGATATCAGAGAGTGATAAGGCAAAAGGCAGTTTTTCCGTAACAGCAGACGGAATTACCAATAATTATAAAATCCCTACTGAAACCGCTTCTTTCAAGACATTCAGTAATGCCTATTCCAATGCAAAGGGCATTTCCGTTTCTAAAGATCAGGAATTCAGTTTAGATTATGAAGGAATCAACATTAAGGTTGAGAAAGGAACTTCAGAAGCCGCTTATCTTGAAGTATTAAAACTGAGGGCCAAGGATTTTCCTGCCACTTCACAAGGATTAAAGAATGTTACGGTAAACAATTCCGCTTACCGGTTATCGGTAATTTCAGGCAGGCTTAATAAAAAAGTAAAGCTCACGATTCCTTACGACGAAAAACGTTTGGGACTGATCTCTCCGAAAGACATCAGGACCTTCCATTTTGATTATGCTAAAAAACAATGGGTCATGGATACATCGGCCGTGGTGGATGTTAAAACAAAAACGGTTACAGTAGAGGGAGATGAAGACACGGATTATATCAACGGGGTGATTTCTGTGCCGGAATCGCCGCAAACCAATGCTTCATCACCTACAGGTATCAGTGGAATCAAGACAGGAGATCCTACAGCAGGACGGATCTTTATGCAGCCTCCAAGTGCCAGTCAGCAGGGGGATGCCAATCTTTCTTATCCTGTGGAAATACCTTCAGGGAGAAACGGGCTGCAGCCTGATCTGTCAATTACTTACAGCAGCAGCAAAAGCAATGGCTGGATGGGTGAAGGATGGGATGTTAGTGGAATATCATCAATAGATTTAGATACGAGATGGGGATCTCCTTCATTCGATCCGTCAAATGAATCTGAGCTGTACTCATTAGATGGAGAAATGCTGATGTATGAAAATAATTACTTGCCACAGCGTCACAGTGATGGTGCCGGAGGAATTTCTACGGTTATGCAGCCCAGAAACACAAGCGGCTACAAATCATTTTATTTAAGAAAGGGGCATGACTTCAGTAAGATTGAACGGTATGGCAATTCGCCCGGCGACTACAGATTTGTCATTACATCCACTAATGGCACCAAGTCTTATTATGGTGGTGATGAAAACAGTGTAGATTCACAGTCTGTGCTCCGGGCAGTTTCCGGTCAGATTATCAAATGGGGGGTCTATAAGATTGAAGATACATATCTGAATAACATTAAATTTTATTATGACAATGTCTCATTAGGCAATCAGTCAGCTGAAAATTCAAATCTGTCGGGAGGAAGAATTTTTAACATCAAGTCTATTTACTATACGGGAAAAGACGGGAACGATGGCGGCTACTCCATAGTTTTTGAAAAAGAGTCTTCCATTCTGAGAAAAGATTTATCAATCAATGCAAAGCAGGGAGCAAAACAGGTAGAACCTTACCGGTTGAAAATGATTAAGATCTTTGATAATTTAGGGTATTCAACGACTCAGCATTTCAGATCTTACCAATTTTTCTATTCGGATGGGGAATTTAACAAGAGTTTGTTAACGCGCTTTTGGGTAGCAGAGCAGGATCATTATTATAATACGTATAATTTTGATTATCATAACGAACTTAAAAACGGAAATACCGTACTGCCAACATTTGGTCCGGATACAAGTGTCAGTACATTCCAGGCCGACTCGTCATTATTTGATCTTCCTTCAGGCCTGAATACTGCAAAAATCAATTCGACATACACCAAGGAGGAGGGAGCAACGATCCGTCTTTCATTTATGCTGAATTTTGGAATCTTTAACCAGGATCCTTATGGGCACATTATTCTATACTCAATGATGAACTCTACTTCCAGAGCACAGGCAAAAGGTGCCCAGCAGCTAGTGGATTTTAACGGTGACGGTGTCCCTGATATTCTTTATAAAAAAAGCAGCGGACTTTATATACGTCCGGGAATTATTTCTGATACCGGAGTACTTACCGGTTTCGGTATTGAAAGAATGGTTCAAAATCTGCAAAGCAACTTTGCTTTTACGGATACAAAGAACAAAAGCCGCGGAAAGGATTTCGGGGGATCCATCAGCTTCCTGGGCTGGAGTATTTTTGCCAACACTTCCAATATTACCTCTTCAAGCAAAAGCACGACTCCTACATATCTGATTGATGCCAATTCGGATGGTCTTATGGATGTTGTTGACGGCAAAGATGTGTGGTTTAATAAACTGGAAAACGGAACGCCTGCTTTTACAAAATTCAGTGCATCCACGGAAAACATGGTTATTAAAGCCAACCCCGTGGCACCCGTAGCCAGTGCTGTCCTTCCAAAAGATGATGTCATTAAGTTCTGGATTGCTCCGAGAGACGGCTATATCAGATTTCATGATGACATATCCATAGAGAATGTAAACGGTGCCAATGCAATTTATTCTGTGGAAATGCCTTATTTTGACGGAAATACTACCAAAGCCAAAAGAATTCATCTGACCAAGCTGACAGCAGGAATGTCTGTTCAGTCAATTGATATCAGAAGATACAATGATTATTTTTCCCAGATCCAGGGGATGCCTCCCTTGAATCAGTTTAACCACTTGGGAGTGAACAGCTCAGATAGGCTTTATGTCAGGTCCGGCCAGAAAGTATACATAAGGCTTCACCAGAATGAAGATGATAATTTCAAAGTCAATACTGATCCGGTGATTACCTACGTCAGTTCAGCAGATATAGATATGCCTAATCTGGCTGTAGATTACCAGGATGGATTTACTACCAACAACGGAAGCTATTCTTCAAATTTCCTGCTCAATAATCAGGAATCAGGCCTCAAGCTTGATCATGCAGGAAGCATTACCGTTAATGTTCCTGCGATAAACTTCACTGCCTTGAATGATGATATCAAAATCAGGTTTGTAATACAGAATTTGGTTACCAATCAGGTCAATGAAATTTATTCACAGCCTTTTAGCCAAGCTACTTTCGGCGTAAATATTGCGCCGTTTACCCTTAACGCCAATATTACCGATTCATCTGTACTGATGTGCCTTGTGGAAAGTGTTTCCCATACCGCATATCAGAATACCGGACTTAATGATATTACAGTCAATTATTCAACCGGGGGAAACATGTATCAGCTGAATCTTGTTCCGAAGTACAATTCATATTATATCGTAGATCATAAGCCGAAAATCAGGCTGCACCTTCTTCCGGTAACTTATCCGCCAGGCGTAAAGACTTATTCTGTACAGTTGAACAAAAATATTCCTCTGGGACAGTTTAATTATAAGCCTGATGGTTCTTTTATTTATGTGGTGAAAATTGCAGGGCAGGTAATCGGAAAAAGAAAAGTATTTATTACCCATACAAATAATATTGCTTCTTTGTATGAAGTGGATATGCCTACCAACCAGACCATTTCAGGAATACAGCCTGTCCCGCTTTATACAATGGATCTTTCTGCGAACTCAATCCCCAGAGGAAGAGAGTTTTCCATTCAGATATATTGCGAGGATAACAATGATTATTTAACCTATATCAGATACCGCTCTTTACTGTCTGAAAAAAGTTTTAACATTTATTATGACAATAATGTTTTAGTTACCGACATAGCGGAAACATCAGTAAATTCTGCAGCGCTTAATCCAGTCAGCACAATTTCTAAGAACTGGGGACAGTTTTTATTCAGAGATGAATACGGCAGATGTCTTACACAAGGTTTATGTGATGAGTATGGCGTTTTGATTGACCTTAATGAGCCAACAACTTCAATCAATACAGCAGCCTGTAACCATCTTACGGATCCGCAGGAGATGCAGGCATGTGTTGCCCAAAATTCAAGCATGAATATACAAAATAATGTTTTTCCGTTAACGACCTACAAAATCGGTACAATGGAAAAATGGAAAGGGGCGGGGCCGGAACAATATTCTTCTGCCACTGCCTTTAAAGATGATGAATTCACAACCGGTGTATTCAATGCAAGCCCGTTCGATACTGATCCTGCCAATGTTGAGAATACATCCAATATCAGTCCTAATTCTGAAATGACCCGAATGAAGGCTGCTGATAAAATATATTTAAGCAGCTCAAAAACAAAATCTTACAGTGGCGGCGCTTCCGGAAATATTGGTGTCGGAGCCAACCTGGGATATTCTGAATCCAGTTTGGTAAATCCTCCCGGAAGCATACTGATACAGGATTTTACGGATCTCAACGGGGATGGCTACCCTGATTTTCTAAGTAAGGAAAATATACAGGTTACATTCCCTACCGGCGGGCATAAGCTGCAGCAGCCGTCTTTTATCAATGACTATGTAACAATTTCTGACAATTATCAGAATGCGATAACCCTTGGTGCCAATTTTAATGTAAAAGCCTTTAAAACTACAGGATCAAATGCCAAAACCGGTGCAGACAGGGCTACGACAAGCCAGGCAGATAATTCTACGCCGTGGTCACCGGGGGTAGGTGTCAGTTCAAGCTTTAATTTTGATTCAAAAGATTTTGGTAAGGCATATTGGATGGATATTAATGGGGATGGATTGATTGACAGAATTTCCAATGCGTCATCTTCAGGATTCAGCTGCAGTTTAAATTATGGGAACGGGATGTTCGGTGCAACAAACTTTTACAATTCAAGTACCTACGCTTCACGTCCGATAGGTTCTGCAGGGATGTCTTTTGGAGGATCTCTTTCTGGTCTGATCAACTCTGTGGCAGGCCTGGCCGGAAATTTCGGGCTTGACATTGGCGTAGGCGCATCAAAATCTGCAGGTAACCCCGAGAAACTTTTCGAAGATGTAAACGGAGACGGCCTTGTGGACATCCTTTCTGTTAATTCGGCTGAGCTGAATGTCAATTACAATCTTGGGAATAAGTTTGCTGATCAGCAGGTACTGAAAAAAGATTCCGGTACACAGAACATTAATTTCACGGAAGATATTACTAACCTTAACGGGTACGGTATGATCGGAGGTCATGTATATCTCCCGATCGGTCCTATTCCTATTTTACCGATTCCCGGGCTTTTCCTCTTTAACCTTTATATCAAAATCGGCGTAGATGCATCGGCCAACATCGGAATGACCATTTCGGAAGTGAAAAAGAGCTTTAAAGATATGAACGGAGACGGTTACAATGACCTGATCAGGTATGAAGGCAATAATCTGATCGTCAATTACTCAAGAATCGGAAAAACCAATAAGCTCAAGCAGGTAACCAATCAGGATTCCAGCTCAACATTCACTATTGACTATCGGTATACAACGCCGGATTATAATGATCCTAATGCAAGGCTGGTGATGAGCGAGGTGAAAATTTACAATCCTGATGTTTTTTCTCCCGCTTACACCACGTCAACAACGGATAAGGATGTTGTAACTAGATTTAAATATGAATATCCTAAATATGACAGGAGAGAAAGAACTTTTCTGGGATTTGAAAAAGTGACAACAGATGAAATGGGTGAAGGAAATGCAGTGTACAGAAAACACATTACGAATTTCTATAATAAGAGTTATCATACCGCAGGTCTGGTTAAAAGTTCAGAATTGCTTTCTGCCGGAAATGCATTGGTTTCCAGAAATGAAAGTGAATATACACTTTACAAATTTAACACGACCAATACTCAGCTGGTGGCTGTCAACCAGAATGAATTCGAAACTTTCGATGCCGGAGGGCAGGAGGGAAGAAGAATGGCTGTTGTACTGCCTGTTAAAACCACAAGCACACAATTTGAAAACGGCGGTTCTGTTCAGACTATTGTCCGTATGTCTTATACCGGGTCAGGACTGTTGCGGAACTATCTGTATACAAGCCCTACCTTATCTTACAACTCAGAGATCACATATCATACCGGCTTAAGCAATAATATCATCAGTGTTCCCAAAACGATTGATGTTTATGATGGGGCGGCTACAGGAGGATCACTCCTGAAACACAGGGAAACAAGTGTCAACAGCTATGGTGATATCAATCAGATAAAGGTTAAGCTTAATAACAGCGAATTCGCGGTTACGGACCTTACCTATAACAATTACGGCAATCTGGTTACAATAAAATATCCTTTCAATGATTATTATTCAAGGTATCAGCTGGACTATAAATATGATGCATTGTATAATAAGTATGTAGCATCAACAACGAATGTTTTTGATGAAACTTCTACAGCAGAATATGATTCAAGATTTGACCTGCCGACCAAAACCACGGATATCGCCGGCAACAGTACCGATTACGTTTACGATAACATCGGCAGGATAGTTAAAATTACAGGCCCGCGTGAAAATACATTGCCACCAACCAGTTATTACGGAAGGTATACCATTATGTTTGATTACAGTACCGTTGCTAAAACACAGGGATCTTTAATTAATATATACAGATCGGTAACCAGACATTATAATGAAGGTGATCCTGAAAACCCTATTGAAACGATTTCCTTCTCAGATGGTTTTGGAAGAGTGATACAGACAAAAAAAGATATTGAGCACCTTGGTGTTGAGAGAATGGTGATATCGGGAATCACTGAATATGATTTATTCGGAAGAGTGGTGAAGCAGCACCATCCGAATTCGGAAAATAAAGCTTCCAATCCTACCAATATACTTAATGTAAACAATTACTTAGTTCTCGGAAGCCAGCAGCCGTATGTAAGCACTATGCAGTATGATATCAAGGACAGGATTATACAGTCAGTCACTGAAGACAATGTGGCTACCCATACAAAATACGAGGTAGATAATGGCCTTTATAAAACCGATGTTACCATTCCGGCTGCAAGCCAGCAGTCTCAGATTCTTGCCAATGCGGAAGGTAAGACGGTAGCCAGCATCAATTATTTAAGCGGTCAGCCCTTGAAGACTACCTTTACATATAACACAGTCGGGGAACTGCTGGAATCAAATGATCCTGAAGGCATTACAACATCGTTTACCTATGACATGGGTGGCAGAATGTTATCGGTTGTACATCCTGACCGTGGGACCACTACCTACAAGTATGATCCTTCAGGAAATATCACCCGAAAATATACGGATAATATTTCCAATGATCCTGACTATACGGGATCACCGTTTATATCGTATTTTTATCAGTATAACAGGCTTATCAATGTCCACCTTCCTGATCTTCCCAATGGCTCAAACCCTAATAATATACAGTACATTTATGGGGATCCTGGTACGGGAAACAATACCGGAAAATTAATTTCCAAATCTGATGCGACAGGATTTTCAAACTATGAATATGGTATTTCCGGTGAATTAATTTCTGAAAACAGAACGATCTACGGTAATTATGTTCAGCCGATGAATTTTATTACCACTTCAAAATATGACAGCTGGAACCGTTTAACTGAGCTGGTATATCCGGATGGAGAAAAACTGTTTTATCAGTATGATTTTGGCGGGAATCTGAAAAAGGTTGTTAATAATAACGCTTATCAGTATATCTCAGGAATCAAGTATGATGAGTACGGACAAAGACAAAGTATTTCCTATGGAAATGGTACCCAGTCCAATTTCTCATATAACAATGCAACAAGGAGGCTGCAGTATCACAGGCTTACAGCCAACAATCCCGGTAGCGCTGTCTATTTACTTTCAAATTATTATAATTATGATCCTGTAGGAAATATCATTAAAGTTGAAAACGGTACGGGCGTATCACCTAATGAAATGGGGGGGACCTATAGATTTGAATATGGTTATGATACACTCAACAGGCTTATCCGTACAAGAGGTCAGTTTAGAATGGAGGTTGATAAGAGCCAGGATGAAAATAATCAGACAGTACTTGTTCCGGGATGGTCTCCATACTCGGTAAGCAATTCCACCATAGATCTCAGAATGATTTATAATGATTCAGGAAGTATAAAACATAAAGGCCAGGTCCATTATCAGGATCTTAATGTCAATACCGGAAATACTTATGAAAATGACTATCATTATAACAACCATAAATTGATGGAAGTATCTGATGTAAGCACTGGACAATCAACAGGTTTTGAATATGATTACAATGGAAATGTGGTAGCGGAATCGACAGTAAACGGAGCAAACAGGATGTATTGGGATGAGTATGACCGGATGAGAGCCTATTATAATGACAATACCGGGGTATATCAGTATTATACTTATGACAACGGAGGAGAGCGGACTATTAAATATAACCTGTCTGCCGGCTCACAGCTCTACCAGAACGGAACACTGGTAGATCCGGGATCAATAACTTTAAATGACTATAAGATCTATTCCAGCCCGCAGATTGTCGTATCTTCCAACGGTACCTACTCCAAACATTATTTTGAAGGCTCTGCACGTTTTGCCAGCAGGGTCATAGACGGAACGGACATCTTTGTAAGCAGCACGGTGAAAGTCTCCGGAAATAAATCAGCAGATAAAGCAAAAGAAGCAGAAGCTGATTTCAGCCATTACCTGAAAAAAGCCGGACTGTCTGAAGATATTGTAACAAACCTCGGAAGCAAAGCGCCGCCGGGAGGCGGCCAGGGGAAATTATTCTACCTCCATGGGGACCATTTGGGAACCGCAACATTTGTTACGGATATCAATGGTGAAACTACCCAGTTTTTCTTAAATTTACCGTTCGGGGAAACCATGGCAGAGCAGATGACCGGAGCTTATGATAATCCCTATAAGTTCAACGCCAAGGAACTTGATGCCGAAACCGGATTCTATTATTACGGGGCGAGGTATTACAATCCTAAGTGGAGCCAGTGGTATGGGGTAGATCCTCTGGCTGAGAAAATGCCGAGCTGGAGCCCGTATGTTTATACATTTGATAATCCTATAAACCTTATCGATCCGGATGGAAGAGAGCCTTATCCTCCAAGATGGGGAAATCTATTAGTACAGGTGGACTGGACTAATAAACATACAACTTTTGAAAATTGGGATGGCAACGCTACTCTTAAAGGACAAATAGGTTATTTAAAGGCTAATGACTTAAAAACTAAGTTAGAAGTTATCTACGTACAAAGTACATATGGTTCAAGTTTAGTACCAGATAATAATGGAAATTATACCAATAAGTGGGAAAGATTGATAGATATTGCTCCAGGTCAAAAACAAGTTTTACAAAGTAATTGTTATGGATGGGTTCTTACAGGGGGATTATATTTTGTTAATGCTAGCACTCAGCAGGTTGCAAATTATTTAATAGCAGATGGCTATAAAAATATAGGAATACCATCCAAAAATACGACTTATAAAGTAGGTGATTTATTATTATGGGATGGTCATATTATTGAAGCTACTAAACAAAGCAACAAAGGACTAATTTGGGAATCAAAACAAGGGACTGGAAATGTTGAAAGTGGTACATTGCAAGAAATTTTACAGATTAATAGTAGTACCAATCCTGATCAAGGAAAAGTATCCAAATCAAATCTCTTCAGAGCTTCTGGAAATTCTAAAGATTTGATAATGGATAAAAATAGAAAACCAATTGGATCAGTAAAAAAAGTAATAAATGAAGATCATAGAAAAGTCATTAGAAATTAATATAGCTTTAGCTAGTTTTATTGTTTTACTATTTATAGTGAGTTGTAGTAAAAATAAAATGGAAAAGAAGGAATTTATAGATCGTAGAGGAATTGTAAAAAAGGAACATATACATATACTTAAATCTAATAAATGGAAGTTGAAAAAGGTTTATATTTACGATAATACAGACCTTACTATCACGAGCGATAAACGTATTCGTTTTGATAATTTTAATAATAAAACCATTGAATTTAGAGAAAAAGGAGTTTATATTAATGGAGAATTTGTAGGAGATGCTATCTATAAAGGAGAAATATTTACATTAAATAGAATTGATACTTTAACCAATAATTTTTATTTGTATAAATTAAAAAATAACATCTTAACTTTAAAGAATGATGTAGGATATTACAAGGATAATAAACTTTTGAAAAGGTATTCAATAGAATTAATTTTGACTACATTTAAAAAGGATAATAATTCAGATTTACGATCTAAATTCTAAACATCTATTTCAGCAAATATTAATGTAGCAGTCAATAAATATTCATCAGGTAATATAGATTCTTTTCAATTAGGCCAAGTAGTTGGAGAGTATTATCATGCTATTCAAGATTTTTACTCACATTCCAATTATATAGAATTATATGAAAAATTGTATGGACAAACAAATATAAAAAGTATTCCTACGTATTCTGACGCATTGTCAAATAAGAAATATGCTAGGTTTGCAGAATTGTTGAAAAATCAATTAATAACAGGAAAATATCCAGGCGATGGTGAGGATTCTCATAAACAAATGAATCATGATAAAGGTGCTGGAGCAAGTTTTATAACTTCATTAGCGTCGGAGGTGAGAGGTAAAAAGGTTACTTGGAATTCCAGAGCAGCTGAAGACGTGGCAACAAGAGATACCAGAGCTATAAATAATAAAGTTGAAAAAAGAATAAAATGAGAAAAATTATAATTATTTTGTTGAATTTATTTGCATTTATCTATATTAATCAACAAATAAATTCTTTCAATCTATTATTTTATTCCGGAAAAGATGACGGGCTTATAATTAGATCAATTTCACATATTTTAATTATAGCATTATCATATTTTTTTCTATCTGAAGCACAAAAAATTTTAATGTTTTTTATTGGAATTTTAATAGGTTTTGTTTCTATTCTTTTATCTTATTTACTATTTGCTACTGATATAGTGTTCAAGGGCTTTTTTCATCTATTTGCTATTATACTATCATTTTTAGTCTTTGAAATAATTAGCAGGCAAAAATACCTATCAATTAAAAATAAATAATGCAAGAAAATAAGATTTATGTTTTTTTGGAGAAAAGGCTAATTCTCTATCAGGTATTTTTCGACATTTGAAATGCAAAAAATTGAATTGAAAAGTATTCATTGAATAGGGTATTAAATGAATATCCTTTAGACATTGGGTTTTAAAATTTAACTATAAAAAAGATTTTTTCACAACTAAAATGAATATTAAGAAGAATCTAAACTTAGTCAGAGATTTACATGTGTTTCAATGAAGCATTTCTATTCTGAAAATGGTAAAATGATGTAATTTACTTCATGTTGATACTTTGCAAAGTATATGGAAGTGTCTGAATTTATAAAAGCCAGCTTATTGAAGTTGGCTTTTATTTAAAGAATTTTATATGGATGCTGAGTAAGTGAAAATTCAAATCAGATTGTACTAATGACGAGCGGATCATCTTATAATCGCAACATTTATTACGAGTATCAATAGTGAAACCATGCAGTTTTTCTCAAATTTACCGTTCGGGGAAACCATGGCAGAGCAGATGACCGGAGCCTATGATAATCCCTATAAATTCAATGCCAAGCAACTTGATGCCGAAACCGGATTCTATTATTACGGAGCAAGGTATTACAATCCTAAGTGGAGCCAGTGGTATGGTGTGGATCCGCTGGCGGAGAAGATGCCAAGCTGGTCGCCGTATGCATATTGTGGAAACAACCCTATTAATTACATTGATCCTGATGGAAATTTTAGATTACCAGCAAATGCTACGAAAGAGCAAAGAAGATTATATACAGAGGCAATAAAAACTATAAAAGCGGTGTTTCGAGATTCAGGATTTCGAGAAGCGTTTAAAGACAGATTTAAAGTAGATGATAAAATGATACAGAAAATGCTCAAAGATGGAGATGGGCCCACTGTTGTAATGAATGAAAGTATGGGACATTTGGGGTTATTTAATCAAAAAAAAGATCCCAATGCTATTTATATTGATCCTGGCGTAATAAACACGGTTTCAAAACATAAAGGAGATAGAAAGTATATTGATAATTTAGCAGAAATAATAATTCATGAAGGTGGTCATTGGGCAGACTATAAAATGGACGGTAAATCCCAGGAATTTACCCCAGGTTTTAGGACGAGTTTTCAATCAAAAAGTGGTATGCCAGATGCAGGAGATAATTGGGAAATTATTTATTTTGGAACAGATACTCAGTTTTCTGCTTCTGATCGTGATATAATTACTGAAAAGTTTGATGGATTTAGGAGAAATAATGCTGCAAAAGATTTTAGGCAACAACGTGAAATCAGGGACTTGAAATCACAAAAAAAGTCATCTATTTTAGATATTTATAAAAAACCAAAAGATAATTTGCGAGTAAGACCATGTTATTAACCCAAAATCCCTAAACAATATGAATTTTAAAACTAAAATAGTTATGATTTTATTATCCTCTTTATTAATTACGAATTGTAAGGAGGAAATGAAGAAATGTGTAAGCCAATCTACCGATACTAATGTAAAACTATATAATGATTTAACAGATCAGTTGATACCTTATTTTTTTAGAGAAGATTATTTAGGTGAAAAAAGATATTTTGATAGTTTAAGAGTTCACGATGATGATTTATATATCGAAGAGAAGACAAAAGCGCACAACGAAATTTTTAATCATCCTGAAAAATTTTGCAATTTGTATATAGATTCTATTAAAAATAAAAATACTGATTTTGCTACAGGTAGTACCGAAGATAATATAAAATACATACAAAGAAAGAAGGATTTTTTTAAAGACTTTTCCAATAGTCCAGATATTATTAAAAAATTAAGTACACGAAGTTCTATAAAAGCAAATCAATTTAATTTGTGTACCGCAAAAGTTCTAGATCTGGCAGAGTATGATAAACATACAAATAAATGTGAGATAGGTGTTGTCTATTTTTCAGAGATTGTATTCGATCCTTCTAAAAAAAGAGCATTAGTTTTTGTTGACCATCGTATAAAAAAAGATTATTACGGTAGAAATGCTGTATTTAAACTAAGATTGCATGATAATTATTGGGAAATAGAAGATGCTATGTTAGTGTCAACTTCCTAATTTCCGGCTCTTTGGTAATGTATCAAAATTTAGTGATGATAGATTTTAAATAATTAACTCATTGAATTTCAGTAATCATTAAAAATGAATTATTAACAACACGAGTAAGGATTCTTTACTCGTGTTTGTTTAAGAGCCTGTCTAGATTTTATTCAATAATAATTTTATAGCAGATAATTTGACCATATTTTCAGAAGTTTCCATCAGGAGCTCGTAATTCCTGCATAGTCTCCTGTCATTTTCAAACCAGGAAAAAGTACGTTCAACAATCCATCTTTTTTGAATAGGCTCAAACTTTTTTTCCTTTCTGTTATTTCCCCCGCTAGTGCGAGCGTCTCGCTCGTTCATTTGTGAGATTATTTGGAACAGCAACTTATATGACCAATGAAATTGTACAAGCTATCCAGTTTCTCTTAAATTTACAGTTCGGGGAAACCATGGCAGAGCAGATGACCGGAGCTTATGATAATCCCTATAAGTTCAACGCTAAGGAAATTGATGCCGAAACCGGATTCTATTATTACGGAGCAAGGTATTACAATCCTAAATGGAGCCAGTGGTATGGGGTAGATCCGCTGGCTGAGAAAATGCCGAGCTGGTCGCCTTATAATTATACGTTCAATAATCCAGTAAAATATACTGATCCTGATGGAAGAGAACCATTTAATGAGTATGATAAGAATGGCAAGATGATTAGTAATTTAGGTGGAAATAAAATAGATTTTCACCATCAAGGAAACGGAGACACTAAAGTAGTTAATCGACAAAGCGGAGCATCAAATACGATCAAAGGAGGAGAATCTATTATCAGAGGATATACCCATAGAGGGAAAGATGTTGGATGGGATACTATAACAGGTGAATTTTTTGGAGGAGACGGACCCACTCGTAGTTTGTTTAGCGATTTTAATGATTCTAATCATGGTCCTTTTGCTTCTTTAGATAGAGCGTCATCTCCTTATTCTTCTTTAGCAAGAAAAGATGTGTTAAATTCAAAAAACTCGAAAGGGGTTATAAAAATGGATTACCTCAGTGCTAACCCTTTAAGCGCAAATTTTGATGGATATGAACAGATGTGGGGAAGATCAAATGTATCTTGGTACAAATTAGGAGATGAAACCCTTTTTTTAATGACCGATTCTAAGTCACAAGAGTCATT
Source organism: Chryseobacterium sp. JJR-5R (assembly GCF_034047335.1). Lineage (NCBI taxonomy): Bacteria > Pseudomonadati > Bacteroidota > Flavobacteriia > Flavobacteriales > Weeksellaceae > Chryseobacterium > Chryseobacterium sp. JJR-5R. The sequence goes on along the minus strand of NZ_CP139137.1, from coordinate 2,833,576 downwards.
GTTTTATAGATTACCAGTAAATAACTTTGAAAGAACTGAAGGGAAAGTAAATAGTTTTGGAAATACATATCAGACCTATATATGGACTGAAAGCAATTCAGAAGTTCAAAAAAAAGTAATTAACCCAACCTCAAAGAACGTTTTTAAACAAGCTATAACACCACCATTTATATTAACAAGACCTAGATTTTAAATCGAACATCTTAAATTTAATAAATATGAAAAAAAGTATATGTTTAATTTTATTACCTTTTTTATTTTCGTGTCAAAATATTAGTAATGAAGATATATATGGAAAATATTCACCCATATCATACAAGAATACATATGACACTCTAACAATTAACAAGGATGGGGTTTATAATAGGGTAATTTACAATATAAAAGGGAAGAAATTGTTGAATTACAATTCTAAATATAAATTAGATGGTGCTTCAATAAAGTTTTCTGATTTTTATTTGAATTTAGATAAAGATTTAATTGCTTTTCCCGAAGATGTTAATGATATCGATATGACTTATACAACTTTTTTTGAAAAAAAGAATAAAAATATTGTACTTTGTTTTGGATATCACGAAGGGGAAAATTGTTATCAAAAGATTCTAGAATAAATAATAAAAAATCCCGCCAAAAGGCGGGATTTTTTAGTTTATAGTGCAGCAACATTTGTTACGGATATCAATGGTGAAACTACCCAGTTTTTCTTAAATTTACCATTCGGGGAAACCATGGCAGAACAGATGACCGTAGCTTATGATAATCCCTATAAGTTCAACGCTAAGGAAATTGATGCCGAAACCGGATTCTATTATTACGGAGCAAGGTATTACAATCCTAAGTGGAGCCAGTGGTATGGGGTAGATCCGCTGGCGGAGAAGATGCCAAGCTGGAGTCCTTATGTTTATACATTTGATAATCCTATTAGATTTATCGATCCTGATGGAAGAGAACCGAAGGATGATTTTATATTTAATCAGCGCGGAAAGTTTGTAAGGATAGATAAAAATAATCAACCTGATAGATTAGTAATTGAAAATTCAAAAACAGGGGCGAGGCAAAATTATCAATTTTCAGATCCGGTAAATGACACAAAAGATATTAGAAGCGGTACAATTAATAAAGTTATTTTTGTAGGCAAAAATCAAATTAAGAGTATGCTGAACCAACAAGGAGCGTTTGATCCTGATAACAAAAATAATTGGTCAAATTTTTATAAAGAAAGTAAAGGTGGACAAAAATTTGATTATTCTTATTCTGTCATACCATCAGAATTTATTTCAGAAGGTGCAAGTTTCAGTCCTCTGACAAAACCTTCCCCAATGTTATTTATTCCAGAAGGAGACGACACAGCTCAGAATCATATGAATTTTGGAAATTATTTATGGGCTGCTTCTGGTTATACACTGGGTTTTGATTATTCAACACTGCAAATGGCTGGACATGCCAATAGTTTAATTAATTCCAAGAGTAATGGATATAAAGCTCAATGGGATTCTAAAGACGATCAAAGGTCTATTATCAAAGGTGCTAATTATTCTAGTAGAAATAACTTTAGAGCAATTTTAGAGAAGGCTATTCAACAACAAAATAAAAATAAAAATGCACCATAAAATTTTCAAAATAATATTTTTTTTGAGTTTTGTTGTTTTTTATTCTTGTCAAAACTCAAGAACACAAGATATAGATTCTGTTATATCCAAATATGACGATACTGATTTCTCTGTTTTCAAAGGATCTTTTATTGCTATTAGACAAAAAAACAGTTCAGAAACAACATATATGTTAGGGGATTCAGATGGTAATAAACCTCTTTATTTTATTGAATATGATGAAATTACGGACAAAATAATTTTAATAAATAATTCAATATTAAAAAAAACAAAAATTCCTGACTATTTTAGCAATAAGGAAATCGAAAAGTTAATAACTAATTTTCGTAAATATGATTTTGCTCTATTATCAGTTGATGAAGATCATAATGTATTTATAAATCCTTTTGACATTAATTCCCCTGCTTTATTAATTAAATTTTATAAATTACCAAATAAGGAAAGAGTTATAAAGGGATATCCCTATAAACAGTATAAAGGAAATTGGTATTTAAAAGAATGATATATAAACCCAAGCTCCTCGCAAAAAATTCGAATTTGGCTTTTATTTAGAGTGTTTTTACGTGAAATCTTAGTAAGTGATAATCTAAATCAGATTATATTTCATTTAGATAGATACCTGATAATCGCAACATTTGTTACGGATATCAATGGTGAAACCACCCGGTTTTTCATAAATTTACCGTTCGGGGAAACCATGGCAGAGCAGATGACCGGAACTTATGATAATCCCTATAAGTTCAACGCCAAGGAACTTGATGCCGAAACCGGATTCTATTATTACGGAGCAAGGTATTACAATCCTAAGTGGAGCCAGTGGTATGGGGTAGATCCTCTAGCTGAGAAAATGCCGAGCTGGAGCCCGTATGTTTATACATTTGATAATCCGGTTAATTTTGTGGACCCAGATGGAAGAGAGCCAATAGGCCCTGGCGATCCAAGAAGTGTGCAAGTATATGGATATACGGTTGTACGTTCAGCTTCAGGGTGGAGTGTTCATAGAAATTTGCAAATGGATAAATCTATAACAAGAATAGAAGGTAAAAACTGGACAGGACAGAAGAATCACATTTTACGGTTTTTAACGGCAGCAATAAAACTACTTATGAAAATTATGAATTCTTTATTATATTTCATTTTGAACATAACAAATTTAAGGAAATCAGTATGAGATATGAATAGACATTTATTCAACTGTTTATTATTAAATTTGCTAAATATCAGATATGTTTTAGTCTGCATTGCTTTACAATAAACCTTAAAAAAAACAGTCCTTTATACAAAACAAAAAATCCCCGGGATGTCCCGAGGATAAAAACTAATAACCATGAAAACTCAAATTAAACATGAGAATCAGTTGCAAATATACACAAATAACTCCACTTTTTTGATATACTTTATCTATTAAAGTAATTGGTGTTTAATTCACCTTTATGAAAAAATAATACCGGGTTGATAATCTGTAGATTATAAAGGTAAAGAATAAAGGCTCTTACTATATAGATATAAAATATTGAATGGTTTTTTAAGTAAAATAGGGTGTTTTTCACTCTAAATCGCTCTTATTCCTATAAAAACAGCTCATCATTATCATAGGGACTGGTGAATAAACAGCCAGGTATTGATATTTATATCCACAATACCGGTATGCAAGATGATTTTGTACGGAGATGCGGGATAATCTATCCAAAAGCACAGCTATAATCAAATGCTTTAGGCACGTTAAACCATATAATTTAATGTCATTGATTTTAATGGAACTATTCAGTGTTCAGTGTTAAGTATCCGGTCATGCTGTTCTCTGATTTCAGGATTAAAATTAACTAGTAAAGGCAGCTGTCTCCGGAGCGCTCCCAAAGGTCAATTACAACACATGCAACAGCCCTTCTGTCTGTCTATCTGATACGGAATTTAAAGCAGTAGAAATGCGTACTGTAATTTACTGCTTTACCATATAAAAAGTTCACATGAAGTTTCGTCCGGAATATTCCCCAAAAGAATGTTGATAAAGGATAGACAATTTCCCTTTCTTCGGTATGCTGAGGAAGGGTAATACCATAAAACTCCTTTATCTCAGCAGAAATGATAGGAGTGAGGTCATCTTTGGGAAATGTCATGATGATTGCTTTAGGAAGTTTTCATTTTCTTAAAAGGATATACGATAATATCACGCATTCAGATTTCAGTCTGTCCGGGATTTTTATTAAATATCTGATATCCTGAATATTTATTCCATCAGGATTCATCTTCAACTGCACTCCTTAATAGTATGCAGGATGCTCAAATAACCGTAAGCCTTTCCTTTTTGATATAGTAAATATGGTGAATTTTCACTTTGCCGGGGCAGTAAACTCCAGGTATATCTGATAAAATTTGTTTTAAATTTATATTTATAACTGATTGATTTATTGTTTTTTATATGTTATAACTCTACTTTTTAAAATTTTAACATACCACAAAATTGAAATATTCATAATGGTTCGTCAATTTGACCCGTATATTTTTTTAATTTTGCAGCCTCTTATAAAGAACTGATTAAATGACCATTAAAAAATTAATTGCATTGGGGATTCTTTCCGTATCTCTCAATTTCCATGCCCAGCACGCAGTTTCTAGAATCTATTCTGACTTTGGGGGCTTCTGGGACAGCTCAAGTACCGTTCAGCCCAACAACAGCCATAATCTGCTGGCTTTCAGGTGGGACGCGGACGGGGCAGGGACGGCATTTTCTGCCGTTACCTACAGTACAGGAGTGAATAACGGTGCCCTGAATACTGCGGGAGTGATTTTCCAGCCCGGAACATTCATTTCCTTACCTATTTATAATATTCCTGCTCCGGGAAACAGTACTTTCATCGGTGTCGGGCAGCTTTTCGGGGGCAACGGCAACGCAAGCCCAATACCGGTGACAAACAATTTAACGGAATACCTTTCAGACGGCATCAACGGCCTGGGCCTGGGATCTGCTATTTTTAACATTCCCCAGGGTTCCAGCATAAGCCTGAATACCATGGGTATCGTACCGGCTTCCATCGGGGACGGCGTGCCGGATCTCATATTTACACAGATGGGCGCACCTTCCGGAGCCAATGACACGTACCACTTTGAGGATGTCAGTGGCAATATGATAGGAAGCGTATATTCCGTAGCGTTCAACAGTGTACAGAGCATCGGAAAGGCCTGCTGGAAATTCTATAATGCCAATACCAACCCGCCGTCCTATAATGCAGGTGTTTCCAGCGGCTGCGAAAGGGATGTAAGGGTTTTAGCAGCGGACTGGTCAGAATTTGGGATTACTACAGCCAATTACGGTCAGGCCGTTAAGCTGATCCAGGCATTTTCCGGAACCTCTGATCTTGCATTTATCGGAGCTTATAACAAGGAGTCGATAACGTTTGCGGCCAGCATTACGGGAAGCGTTTTTAATGATAACAATGCAGGCGTGCCGGACGGAAACGGGATGAGCGGTGTGACGGTAAAACTGTTCAGCAATAATTCGGAGATCCGCAGTACGGTTACCAATACAGCAGGCTTCTATTTTTTTGATAACATCAATACTAATACCCATCAGGGGCCTTACAGGGTAGATATTACCGTGCCTTCAGGGTTTACCGTAGTAGGCAACAGTTCCGGATCAGCGGTTAACAGCCTGAATGTATCCCTCAGCAACAGTACTTCTACAGGAAACAATTTCGGCATCAACCAGCCTCCGGTAGCCGGTAATGATAACATTTCTGTAGCAAAGAATACCTCCAAAAGCCACAATATTACAACCAATGACTCAGATCCGAATTCAGGCTCTTTAGTCCTGTCTTCCATTAATCTGATCCCTCCGTCCAATGCTTCCTCGGTTACCTCTTCAAACGGATTGGTAAAAGGATTCAGCATCACAGGCCAGGGAACATGGAACGTGGATAACCTGGGGGTTTTGACTTTCTCTCCGGCTATGAATTTTTTCAATACCGCATCTTCGGTAAATTATACCATCCGGGACCAGGCAGGGCTCACCAGCAATGCAGCCACTGTTAATATCGCTGTGGATTACTGTACAAAACCGGGGATAGGTGGTGTGCCGGACGGCTACGCAGACATAGGAATTTCTACTTTGTCCGGCCGTTACAAAACCTGGCCGAAAGGCCCGGGCATTGCGGATGGCGGTGTGCCGAACGGCTTCCTGGCTCTGGATTCTCCTACGAGCGGCATGGTCATTACCCGTGTGGCCAATTCAGCAGCGGTTACCAGCCCGGTGAAAGGAATGTTAATTTATGACCGTGAAGCCCAGTGTATCAAACTGTACAACGGAAGCACCTGGCACTGCATTAAACGTACCTGTAACGATTGAATTAATTAAAGTAAAATTTAAGAAAAATGAAAAAGATAAAAATATACAGTTTATTTTTAATACTGGCTGCTGCTCATGCGTTAATCGCACAAGTTGCTATAGGGAAAACGACGGTTTCCGGGAACAGTTCGCTTCTGGAATTCGGAGGCATGACTTCAACCGGGCTTCCTACAGATACGGATACGGGAAATTTCCGCGGAATCATTCTTCCTGCGGTAACATCTTCTCCGGTTTTTTCTGCTGTAAGCCCATCCACAAATCATCCTCAGAACGGTACTTTTCTTTACAGCAAGCAGAGCCGTACCGCAATGATGTTCGAAAACGGCCGCTGGATCAATATGACGGATGAGGGAAATGCGGCTTCCGTTATTCCGGTTTCCGGAACCGAAACAGGAAACGGAATAATCATCGGTTCTGCAGCCAGCAGTGCAAAAGGGATTCTGGTGCTGGAATCTGCAGACAAAAGCCTGGTGCTGCCACATATTAAAAACCCGCATACCACAGTGAAAAGCCCTTATCCCGGAATGATGTGTTATGATACGGTAAGCAATTCGGTTGCCGTTTATGACGGAGCCAGCTGGAGTTACTGGAAATAACCGGTTTTCAAAAAGCTGTTTTTAAACAATATATATTATTTCACCCAGTGGATTATCAGGAATTTATCGGATTTTAATTTTCTATACACAGGTAGCGCCTTTCCGTAATAAGGTTCGCTGCTCAGGATGTGACCATTTCTTTCTCATTCCTGCTCACTGATTGCTGCTGTTTTCAGGCTGGGAAAAGCTGTATTGTGCAGGAACTCAGTAATAGGTATACATGCATAAAACTGAAATATAGGGGATTGTAAGGCATTGGCGTGATTTTAGATGCTGCGTACAACAGGAATGAAGCACTTGTTCTTAGCAGGCTGTTCAGCAATTACAGCCTGCCCGGGGAAGTATAATTACCTGCCGTGTAAAAATTTGAAATGACAAGCAAAATCCCCGCTTTATGATTTTAAAATCTTCGAAAATTGATCTGACCATAGAACAGCTGAACGTAAAATCATTCATCTATTTTCTGGCTGAGCTGCAGAATCTGTTGGAATATATAGGACAACAGCTGGTAGAGATTGATGAAACGGTTTCCATTGCTGAAAATGTGACTGCCGGATTTTTACAGTTTTCATTTTCTCAGATCAAGGATGCCTCTAAATTTTTTAAAGGAGGCATAACAGTTTATACACCGGAGGATGATGTCAGCCTTTTCGGGGTAGATCCGGAGAAAGTCCTTTTTTGTGATTCCGTATCGCCTGTGGTTGCGGAAGAAATGGCGCTGTCAGTCGGGAAAAAATTTAAAAGCGACTGGTCGGTAGCGGTTACCGGGTATGCCTGCCCGGTAGAAGAATCCCGTCATAAATTATATGCATTTTTTTCTATTTCACATCACGGAAAGATCATTCTCTCGGAAAAGCTTGATCTTCATTCCCGGACCATACCTGTTAAAGCACAGCTGTACTACAGCGAATTTATATTAGGATGCTTCAAACTGGAGCTTGATAAAGTAAGGGCGGATCAGAAGATTGTATAATGGACGAAAGCTCGACTCTTTGTTAATTCTGAAAATAAAGGCAACTTCATTTATTGCATAGCCCTTTAAACTTTTGGAAAATTACATAAAAAAATTAAACAGGCTATACTTAATTCAGTACCTGTAACTTTTGGAATATTTAATTCTAACAAATGACTTCGTCTGTAAAGTTTTGAATAACAATTATTTATGGTTTATTAATTTTCCGAATATCATATATTTTATATATAATTTCATTTTTTTAATCATAATATAAAGGCTTAAACACATTTATTAACATTTTGGCAGATAAATTGTTACAGGTACGGTGAGCAACAAATATACTGCTCTTTATTTTCTAACCATTTTAAATTATATTATGAAAAATTCAATTTTAGCCATTTTAGCAGTTGCTTCTATGGTAGCATGTAAAAAGAACGAAACTACATCAACTGACAAGGCCGGAGACAGTACAGCAATGGCTGCGCCTGCCACTGATTCAGGTATGATGAATAATACTGATTCTACTGCTGTAACCGGAACTGCCGATGCAAAAGCTAACTTGAGCGATCAGGATAAAAAGTTTGCAGACGCAGCGGCAAAAGGCGGAATGATGGAAGTGATGATGGGCCAGTTAGCAGCAACTAATGCCAACAGCGCAACAGTAAAATCACTGGGGCAGATGATGGCAAAAGACCATGGTAAAGCCAATGACGAGCTTAAAAAATGGGCATCAGCAACAGGATATACGCTGCCTGCTTCTTTAGATGCAGACCAGCAGAAACAGTATGATGACCTGAAAGCCAAAAAAGGGGCAGAATTTGACCGTATGTATACTGATCTTATGGTAACCGACCATCAGAAAGATATCGCAGAATTCAAAAAAGAAGCCTCAGGCGGTTCTGAAGCTTCATTGAAATCTTTTGCCAGCACTACGCTTCCTACTTTAGAGCATCATTTGATGGAATCTGAAAAAGCAAAAGCTTCCGTAAAATAATTACAACAGTTAATCTATATAAGTACTTAGCTGTAAAACCTTAAAAGTTATTCTGAAAATCTGTGCCTGCAAAAGCCCTGTATTTTCGGAATAACTTTTTATTATTTAAGGAATGACTGTTGTTTTTCATTAATGCATTACTCAAATATATCATTTCGATCATGTTTAAAAATGTAATATTTGCTGGCGTATCGTTCTATAATGAATTTATTGAATCTCCGGCTTGTAATCGTTTGAATGATTATTTTATAATTTAAGATCAGGTCAGACGGGTGGTATTTATTGCTTTTACCCATTCTTTTTGTCTGCATCGGGTGCATTCTGATGTTCCGGGTTCCAATTCTTCTGTACTTCCGCAGTACGTACATGCAAATATTCCTTTTGCTTTTACCTGTTCAGATTTTTTTTCATAAACCTTGGGTTGTATGGGAAGTCCGTATTTCACTTCATCATCAGGGAAATAGTAAAAACTGATATTTCCGTTGGTTTCCAAAATAGCTGTTTTGATCTGTCCGAGGTGTTCAATACTTGCCTGCCTCATTTCTGCAAAAAATTCATCTTTCGCAAAAGTATGGCTGATGTCATCTACCAGCACAAATTCTCCGTCTTCAATTACATATAAGGGATCGCCTTCAATAATCCTTTCAAACTTTTCGCTTTTGCTCGCTAACATGGTAATCAGGCGGTAGAGGGCGATGATGGCACCAAATACCACTACGGAAGTCAGAATGGAGTAATCTTTGTTAAACATCGGGTCTCCGGCCGCTGAGCCCAGCGCAATAATAATGGCCACTTCAAACAGGGACAATTGCCGCACCCCTTTTTTTCCTGCCATCCGTAAAACCAACAGCACCATACTGAACATAATCAGTGTTCTGATGATAATTTCAAAAGCAAATGTAAAATTAAGGTCGCCGATAAACATTTCTTCAAAGTTCAGATTCATAATGGTAATTTTAAAAAGAGGGTTATGGTATACAAAACCTTAGCCAACATTAGCTAAACATAGTAAATACCTTAAGAGAAGTATCATTATGTTTTTTAATAATTATTGAAATTAAACATATTATTGATGACAATTTGTTATATTTATATAAAAAATAAGGCCGGTTATTTATAAATTATAAATGCATCGTTTACAGGATGGTTTCCGCCAGACCAGGGAAAAGGTTTGAAATTCTTAATAATCGGTTTGAAAAATGATAAGGATATATGCGGCAAGTATGATATATTTGCTTATTAACAAAAATTTTAAAATGCTAAACAATTGGATATGGTTTCATTAAATATTAACGGAAAAAATCACGAGCTTGACATCAGCGAGGATATGCCCATCCTATGGGTAGTCAGGGATATTCTCGGCCTTACGGGAACCAAGTTCGGCTGCGGCGTTGCCCAGTGTGGGGCATGCATGGTTCATCTGGACGGCGATGCGGTAAGGTCATGCATCACCAAGGCAAAAAGGGCAGTAGGCAAAAAGATTGTGACCATTGAAGGGCTTTCGCAGGATAATAACCATCCGGTCCAGAAGGCATGGCAGGATATTGATGTTCCGCAGTGCGGCTACTGCCATTCCGGGCAGATTATGGCGGCTGTGGTTTTATTGAAGGAAAACCCGTCCCCGACCGATGAGGATATTGATATTGCCATGGCAGGGAACCTTTGCCGTTGCGGGACCTATCCGAGGATCAGGAAAGCGATTAAAATAGCTGCGGATATTCAGAAAAAAGGAAATGGTTAATCCGGTAAACAGGAACAGATAAAGAAAATGATATGAAAACATTTTTCAGTAAAAAAAATATAAAGCTGAGAACCTTTTTTGAAGGGGCTCTCGTTATCCTGGCATCGGTAAGCACATTCGGAATGGTTGTGCAGAACAATAAAAGAATGTATTCTACTGTTCCGGTTGTTAAAAAGGATAGCGCAGCATCCGTGAAAGCTTTCGGAGACGTGTATAAAGTACTGATGAGTCCGCGGTGCCTTAACTGCCACCCGGCAGGGGATATTCCTTTGCAGGGCGAAGACAGTCATGTTCATCAGATGTTCCCGAGACGCGGCCCCGATGGTAAAGGGCTGTATGCCATGAAGTGCGCCAACTGCCATCAGGATGAAAATACACCCGGGCTCCACATGCCGCCGGGAAATCCCAAATGGCACCTGCCGCCTGCCGATATGAAAATGGTTTTTGAAGGCAAAAGCCCTTATCAGCTGGCTAAGCAACTGATGAACAAAAAAGAGAACGGGAATAAAAGTATGGAAGACCTCATCAAACATGCTGATGATGAGCTGGTGCTTGCCGGATTCAATCCTGCAGACGGCCTTAAAAAACCGCCTTTGACCCATAAAGAATTTAAAAAAGCCTGGATCACCTGGTTAACCACCGGAGCATACGCCCCGGCAAAATAATGCTGAAAAATTATGTCTAAAGAATCAGAACTTTCAAGAAGAAAATTTTTGCAGCTGGCCGGCCTGGGAGGTGCTGCATTGTGCCTCGGAATATTTCCTTCCGTTTCGGCAGCAAAAGTCATCCTGCCGGAAACGGCACTGGCAGAAAGCGTGGAAATGAATTCATGGATTATCATTAACACCTCCGGTAAGATTACCTTGGTGGATCACCGTGCGGAAATGGGTCAGGGGTCCTACCATTCCGTTCCCCAGATTATTGCAGAAGAGCTTGAGGTAGACCTCAGCCAGATAGAAGTGATATTTGCACAGGGAAGCACAAAATACGGAAGCCAGATTACCGGCGGAAGCTCTACCATCAGGGCTTCCTATAAAAACTTGTTGAAATTAAGTGCCACGGCTAGGGAAATGCTCCGGCAGGCCGCCGCCGATACCTGGAAAGTCCCGGTCAATGAATGTATGGCCAGAAGCGGAAATATCGTTCATGAAAAATCCGGCCGTAAAATGCATTACGGAGAGTTAGTACTTGCGGCATCACAGCTTACTGCGCCGGAAAAAGTAACGCTGAAGCAGCGTTCGGAATATAAAATTATCGGCAAGCCACTGAAAAGAATCGATACGCCTTTAAAAACCAACGGTACTGCGGTATTCGGCCTGGATAAGAGGATTCCTGGGATGATGTTCGCATCCGTGGAAAGAAACCCGAGACTGAGGGGGAAAGTGGCAAGTTTTGATGATACGGCTGCCAGAAAAATAAAAGGCGTTAAGGACGTTATCAAAATCAGCATGAAAGTATATGATACTGAGCGCGAAGGAGTCGCTGTCATTGCAGACAACAGCTGGGCAGCGCTGCAGGGCCGTAAAGTCCTGAAGGTAACCTGGGATGATTCCGGTTTTGAGCATATCAGCACTAAAAAAGTATATGAAAAGCATCATGAGCTTCTTATGCGTGAAGAAGGCCTCCCTGCCAAAGAACAGGGAACTGTGAATGTACAGGCTTCAGTCCAGAGGAAAAAGATAGATTCCGTATACCATACCCCTTACCAGTCACATCTGGCCATGGAACCCCTGAACTGTATTGCCCATTACCGGAAAGACAAAATTGAGATCTGGGGACCAATCCAGGCACCGGACTGGATCCAGAAAGATATCGCAAAGGAATTCGGCATGGAACCGAAAAATGTTATCGTTAACATGACATTTTTAGGCGGCGGATTCGGGCGTAAAGCATTTACCGATTATCCAAATGAGGCCGTGGCCATCTCCAAAAAGATCAATGCACCGGTACAGGTGATATGGTCAAGGGAAGATGATGCGGTCCAGGGCCCGTTCAGGCCGGGCGTTTCCTACAGAGGGGAAAGTATTATTGAAAACGGTAAGCTTACCGACCTGAAATTCCGTATGGTCGGGCAGAACATCAAGCACTGGTCAGACAAGAAGCGCGGAATTGCCAATGAAAATACCACGGAAGGTTTCATGGAACCTTATTTTAAATCGATTAAAAATATTAAGTTTTCCGATATCCCTTTTGAAACCCCGGTACCTGTATTGTGGTGGAGATCCGTATATGCATCCACCAACGGATTTGCCTATGAAAGCTTTATGGATGAAATTGCCCATCAGATGAATATGGACCCGTTGGAATTCAGGAGAGTGCATATGGATAACGAAAGGACCCGGAAGCTGATCGACAGGCTGAAAGAAGTCAGTGGTTGGAAAAAAAGTTCTCAGGATAAAGGATACGGGATTGCCATTACCGAATGTTTCGACAGTACCGTAGGTCAGGTGGTCAAGGTATCAAAACGCAAAGAAGGAGGCGTGAAGATTGATAAAGTCTGGGCCGTGATCGATTGCGGCTGGTATGTTAACCCGGATATTATTGAAGCACAGGTAGAAGGCTCTATCATAATGGCATTGGGTGCAGCAACCATGGATGCGCAGACTTTCACAGACGGTATGGCAGATAAAGCCAACTTTCATTCCTACAAGCTTCCGCGGATTTATGATATTCCGCCTCTTGAAGTACATATTATGGAAAATAAAGAAGATGCCGGAGGCGTGGGGGAACCCGGATTGCCGCCGTTTGCTCCTGCACTGGCAAATGCTGTTTTTGACCTGACCGGAAAAAGGATAAGGACCCTGCCATTCGATATGTCAAAAGTATAGCGCACAGATGCCGGAAGGTAAGATATCAATCAGAAAAGCAAAATTATATGACATTTCATAAGCTGAAAAAAGTAAAGTTTATGGATGGACTTTAGATAATTACAGTTTTTTATGAGGCCAAGATGGACATTTGCTTAATTTTTGATAAGTATAGGAAACAATCGATATCGGTAGCAGATCAGTTACAGTTCATATAAATGATCAGGCCAGTATTCCAAAAGATTTATGAAAGAGATTAATGACATTATCAGCGCTTATCGCAAAGCAGAAGCCGAAGGCATGAAAACAGCACTGGCTACTGTGGTAAAGGTTACGGGATCCTCCTACAGGCAGCCCGGAGCCCGCATGCTGATAACGGAAGACGGGCAACTGACCGGAGCCATAAGCGGAGGATGCCTGGAAGGCGATGCGCTGAAAAGAGCTTTGCTGGCCATTCAGCAGCAGCAGAATAAGCTGGTTACGTATGATACCAGCAATGATGAAGATGCCGATTTTGGAGTACAGTTGGGATGCAACGGAATTGTCCATATCCTTTTTGAACCTATCGATGCTGCGTTTGAGCATAATCCGGTTAAGATGCTGGAAAAAGTCGTGGAAAAACGGGAAGATGCCGTACTGGCCTGCCTTTTTTCACTCGCCAGGGGAAGTGCACAGCCGGGAACGGTACTGTTGTACAGAAGAGAAGGACAGGTTGCATCACGGGAGGGACTTGATTTTTTATCAGGCGACATTCGTAATACGTTTGAAAACAAGGCTTCACGTATTAAAAATATTTCCTATGAAGGAACGGATTGCGAGGCATTGATTGAATACATAGCTCCGGCGGTTTCGCTTGTCATTGCCGGTGCCGGAAATGATGTAAAACCGTTAACGGAAATTGCATCGGTATTGGGCTGGGAAGTAACAGTAGGAGAGGGAAGGCCTGCACATGCTACAGAAAAACGGTTTCCGTCTGCGAAAACGATAAAGGTAACGGCAGCTGAAAATTTCCTGAATGACATAATCATAGATGACCATACATTTTTTATCCTGATGACCCACAATTACCGGTATGACCTGACGGTGCTGAGAAACCTGCTGACTGATAGTAACAGCCGTTACATCGGGATCCTGGGGCCAAAAACAAAACTGAACCGGATGGTTGATGACCTTGCGGCTGAAGGTTTTGACATAACGCTGCAGCACATGGAAAGAATCTATGGCCCGGTAGGGCTTGATATAGGTGCGGAAACCTCAGAAGAGATCGCTCTTTCCGTAGTTTCTGAAATAAAAGCGGTACTGGAAGGCAGGAAAGGAAGTTCCCTGAGATATAAAACAGATAAAATTCACAATGCCGTTCATGGAGATGGTGACAAATAAAATATAATGATAACGGATACCTTCGGACGCGTACACGACTATCTTCGGATCTCACTGACCGACAACTGCAACCTGCGGTGCTTTTACTGTATGCCGGATGAGAAATATGCTTTTGCACCTGCTGCAAAGCTGATGCAGCCGGACGAAATAGAAACCATTGCAAAACTTTTCGTATCGCACGGCGTAAAGAAAATAAGACTGACAGGCGGTGAGCCGCTGGTCAGGAAAGATGCTCCGGTCATTATTGATAAATTAGGGAAACTGGGCATTGAGCTGGCCATCACCACCAATGGCATACGGGTTAACGAAATGATGGATAACCTTGTGTCAGCTCAGGTAAAAACCATTAACATAAGCCTGGATACCCTCAACGCCGAAAAATTTAAAAAAATCACCAGAAGGGATCTTTTTCAGAAAGTAAGAGATAATATTGATCTGCTGATCCAAAATAACTTTCGCGTTAAAATCAACGTTGTGCTGATGAAAGGATTAAACGACGATGAAATCCTGGATTTTATAGAAATGACGCGGGATTCTCAGATAGAAGTCCGTTTCATCGAATTTATGCCGTTCACCGGCAACCGTTGGACCAGCAACCAGGTCTTTACACTCGAAGAAATATTGGTAGAAGTACAGAGCCGGTATGATATTCTTGCTATTGAACCGGAAGCCCATGATACAGCTAAAAAATTTAAAATACCCGGTTTTGCCGGGAATTTTGCTGTAATCAGTACCATGACTGCTCCGTTTTGCTCTTCCTGCAACAGGATCCGTCTTACCGCAGACGGCAAGCTTAAAAACTGCTTGTTTTCCAAAGGGGAAACAGACCTTTTAAGTGCCTTACGGAGAGGGGAAGAAATAATGCCGTTAATAGAAGGCACCATCAAAGCAAAACATAAAGCATTAGGAGGACAGTTTTCAGGTGTTTTCCAGGATATTGATGCCAGTACGCTGGATAACCGCAGCATGATAACCATAGGAGGATGATGGCACAGGAGAATACCGGAATCATTATTCTGGCAGCAGGAAATTCATCAAGATTAGGCCAGCCGAAACAGCTTCTGGATTATCAGGGAAGAACATTGCTGCGCCATACCGTAGAACAGGCTCTGGCCGTGAGCTCCAGAGTTATTGTGGTTACAGGCAGCGAAAACTCAATAATTGATCAGGAAACAGGATCTGCCGCAACCATACGCAATGAAAACTGGCAGGAAGGCATGGCTTCATCCATTCACAAAGGGCTGAATGAAATGCTGTTAAAATATTCCGAAACAGAAAATATACTCATTACCGTCTGTGACCAGCCGCATATCGATGCCTCTGTCTTTTCAGAACTGATTGAAAAAAGGCAGTTATCAGGAAAAAAAATTATCGCTTCATGCTATTCCGGCACACTTGGGACCCCCGTATTGTTCAGCCAGTCTTATTTCAGTGATTTACTTAAGCTAAGTGGCCATGAAGGCGCTAAAAAATTGCTTATAAAATACAAAGATGAGGTAGGGCAGGTGTTGTTTGAAAAAGGATCCGTGGATATCGATACCCCTGAAGATTATCAACAACTTATTAATAACCAATGATTTCAGTACACGAAGCACAACAGATTATTTTACAGAATGCACCAACGAAAAAAACGGCTTTAATTCCGCTTTCGGAGGCTGCAGGATTGGTTGTTTCCTCAGATATTCCGGCGCATACCGATATTCCGGCGTTTTCCCAGTCATCAATGGATGGGTATGCCCTGAAATTTGAAGACCGGAGACAACCGCTTACAATAAAAGGCGAAATGGCAGCCGGCACTTCACAGCCGCTGGCCATTGAAACAGGCGAAGCCACAAGGATTTTTACCGGTGCGCCATTACCTGAAGGTGCCGATACCGTGGTGATGCAGGAAAAGATAAACATTGAAAACGGGCGGTTGCTTATTTCAGATGAAGGTCTGAGCTTAGGCCTGAATGTACGGCCCAAAGGATCGGAAGTAAAAAAAGGGGAAACCGCTATGGCTGCAGGTACTTATCTTTCACCTGCAGCAATTGGTTTTCTGGCTGGGATCGGGCATGATCGTATTGAGGTATTTGTACCGCCTGTGATAGCCATTATTGTTACAGGAAACGAACTGCAGGACCCGGGCCGGGACCTGGCATTCGGGCAGGTGTATGAAGCGAATTCATTCCAGCTCAAAGCTGCCTTGCAAAAAACGGGGATTACGGATATTCATGTATTCACTGCCGATGATCATCCGGAAGAACTGATGGATGTGCTGCAGAAGGCATTAGCAATGAGCGATGTGGTCCTGTTAAATGGCGGAGTAAGCGTAGGTGATTATGATTTTGTGGCTTCAACAGCGGAACAGTGCGGAGTTATTCAGAAATTCCATAAAATAAAACAGAAACCGGGGAAACCGTTGTTTTTCGGAATAAAAGGTGAGAAGCTGATATTCGGGCTCCCGGGGAACCCTTCATCATCTTTGACATGTTTTTATGAATATGTCTTACCGGCACTTGAAAACGCAACTGGTCTAAGGAATTCAGTAAAGAAAAAAGAAGCAGTCGCTGCTCATGATTATAAAAAACCTGCCGGCCTGACACATTTTCTGAAAGCGTATTATGATGAAGAGCGTGGAGAGGTCAGTCCGCTGTATGCACAGGAATCGTACCGGCTTCATTCATTTGCACAGGCCAACTGTTTTATTGTTTTGCCGGAAGAATCTGCAGGATGCCTGAAAGGAGATAAGGTAGAAATCCATCTGCTGCCGGTATAAATCCATCGGTTATTTTTAAATTAAATAAAGAAAATTAATGAGTATAGAACTATTTTATGGTATTCTGTTCGCCGTTGCGTTTTTTTATGCGGCTGTAGGCCATGGCGGGGCCAGCGGATATCTTGCACTAATGGCTCTCTACGGAGTGGCACCCGAGGAAATGAAGCCCACTGCCCTGGTACTGAACCTTTTTGTATCCTTAACTTCTTTTATCCAGTACTATCGCGGCGGGTATTTTATCCGGAAACTATTCATTCCGATTGCCGCGGCATCTGTTCCGCTGGCATTTATAGGCGGGATGATTACGGTAGAAGAAAATATCTATAAAAGGATCCTGGGTGTACTGCTGCTGTTCCCGATTATCCGTTTTTTCTTTTTCAGGAATGCTGAAGACCATGAGCTTAAAGAACAGAATATTGCGGTTGCCGTTATCACCGGCGGAATTGTCGGGTTGTTATCCGGAATGATCGGGATCGGAGGTGGCATCATCCTTTCACCCATCCTGCTTCTGCTCAAATGGACCAACCAGAAACAGACTGCGGCCATCAGTGCGGCGTTTATATTTGTGAATTCTCTTTCCGGTCTGGGAGGGATGCTTACCCAGGGAATCCATTTTACCGATGATATGATGATGTATGTGATAGTAGCATTCACTGGCGGATTGTTAGGCGCTTATTTCGGATCGAAAAAATTCAATCAGAATGTTTTAAAATACGTACTGGCAACAGTTTTGCTCATGGCTTCCTACAAACTCTTATTCACAAAAGCATAATATATGAAGTACATTGTCACCATTCTGCTGTTAATAACGGCAACCTTAAAAGCACAGCATGCATCCTCCCTGCAGATTAAAGGGGATATCGCCCAGCCTGTTACCGTTTCTTTTACGGATTTAAGTACATATACCGTCCATGAAATCAAAAGCCTGGATATCCTGAATCATAAAATGGAATTTAAAAAGACACTGAGAAACCTGAAAGGCGTATGGCTTAAAGATATTTTGGGTCAGGTAAAATTCAATGTCTCATCTCCGAAGGAGCTCAGCACATTTTATCTGGTTTGTATAGCAGATGACGGTTATAAAGTGGTATATTCCTGGAATGAGCTGTTTAATTCTGCCGCTGGGGAAAATGCCATGATCGTAACTGAATCTGACGGCGTTTCAGCTTTGAAAAAAGAAGAAGGCATCAGTCTGGTTACTCCCGGCGATCAGGCAACCGGCAGGAGGTATGTTAAAAATATTTCTGAGATCATCATTCATAAGGTAGATTAATATGGAAATAAAAATAATTGCATTCGGGCGGATTGCTGAAATTACCGGTAAGGAATTTATAATTACAGCACCTGATACCGACACTTTAAAACAACAGCTGGCCACGCAGTTTCCTCAGCTTTCCGGTATGAAATATGCCGTAGCCGTCAACAAAAAAATGACGGACGGAAATACGCAACTGAATACTAATGATACGGTGGCTCTGATGCCTCCCTATTCCGGCGGATAATTATGAAACGGAACAATGAAAGGTATGCACGGCACTATGCGCTGGCCGGTTTCGGGGAAATCGGACAGGAAAAACTGCTGCAGGCCAGAGTGCTGGTTATCGGTGCAGGCGGGCTCGGATGTCCGGTCCTCCAGTACCTTGCCGCGGCGGGCATTGGCACCATTGGCATTGCAGACCATGACCGGGTTGCCTTAAGCAATCTCCAGCGGCAGACTTTGTACACTACCGGAGACGTAGGATGTTTGAAAGCCGTTCAGGCGGCTGAAAGTCTCAGAAAACTGAATCCGGAGATCACCATTGAAACCTATACAGAAGAAGTAACTTCCGGGAATGCATGGGAACTGATAGAAAGATACGACATTGTAGCCGACTGCACCGATAATTTTGCTTCCAGATACCTGATCAGTGATGCCTGTTTCCTGCTGCGGAAACCTCTGGTTTTCGGAGCGGTATTTCAGTATGAAGGGCAGGTGGCAGTATTTGACACCGGGAATCATAATGAAGAAAGGATCAGTTACCGTGACCTTTTCCCGGAGCCGCCGGCTCCTGACGAAGTTATGGACTGCAACGAGGCCGGCGTGCTGGGGGTATTGCCGGGAATGATCGGGACCTTACAGGCAAATGAAGTCATCAAACTGATTACAGGCATCGGCGAAGTGCTCAGAGGGCGGCTTTTGATATTCAATATGCTGACGTATGAAACCCTGATTATGGATCTTGCAAAAAGAAGCGATGCTTTAAGTCTTATTCCAGAAAACAGGGAACGTTTTGAAAAAACCGATTACCGCTGGCTTTGCGGGCTCTCCTCTTCTTCTGATATTGAAGAAATTTCGCCGGATGATTTTCCGGAAATCACAGCGCAGCCCGGTGTTCTTGCCGTGGATGTCCGGGAAAGAGGTGAACTTCCTGAAGCCCGTTTTCCTCACATTAAGATTCCTTTATCTGAATTAAAGATTGAAACATCAGGTATCAACAATATTAAAGGACAGAAAATTATTCTATTCTGCCAAAGCGGAAAACGAAGCTTAAAGGCAGCGGAACTGTTAGCCGCAGCATATGGAACCGCCATAAAAGTCAGCCATCTGAAAGGCGGAATAACAGCATTACAAAACAAAGAACATGAAAAAAGATTTTAAAAATATATTTGTTGAGGGAGCAATAGATCCTGTATTCATTTCAGACAGCATTGCTAAGCATTCTGCCAAAAAAAACATCGGGGCACACAGTATTTTCCTGGGCCAGATCCGGGAAGACATGGTAGAAGGCAAAACCGTTCAGGCTATTGAATATACAGCCTATGAAGAAATGGCTCTTGAAAAGATGCATGAAATAAGAGAAGAGATCTTTGCAAAATATGATCTTACCTGCATGCACATCCATCACAGTCTGGGCACAATAAGAACCGGGGAGATCTGCCTGTTTGTATTTACCTCATCAAAGCACAGGAAAGCAGCCATGGAAAGCTGTGATGAAGTCGTGGAAAGAATAAAAAAAGACCTTCCGGTCTGGGGGAAAGAGGTATTTGAAGATGCTTCCCATCAATGGAAAACCAACAGTTAATATGGTAGATATCACGCATAAATCGTCCACCCTGCGAAAGGCGGTGGCTACGGCTACGGTAAAGACTTCGTCCCTGGCCACCATTGAAGCCATACAGCAGCGGAAAGTCCCGAAAGGGGATATTTTTGAATTTTCAAGGGTTGCTGCATTGTTTGCGGTTAAAAAAACCAGTGATGTAATCCCGGACTGCCATCCGCTGCCGGTAGAATATACTTCCGTTACCTATGCCATTGAAGACTTATCCATAATTATTTCCGTGGAGGTGCATACCGTTTATAAGACCGGCGTAGAGGTGGAAGCCATGCACGGTGCTTCCGTAGCAGCCCTGGTTATGTATGATATGCTGAAACCGATTGACAAGCGGGTTGAAATACACAACATAAAACTTCTGGAAAAAACAGGAGGAAAATCAGACCGGAAATACGCTGCGGAAGACATCAAAGCTGCTGTGGTAGTCTGTTCAGACAGCATTCATCAGGGAAAGAACGAAGACCGTTCAGGAAAAGTCATCCTTACAAAATTAGAGGAATCAGGCTGTAAAAATATTGAATATACGGTAGTGCCCGATGAATTTGACATTATTCAGAATACGCTTGCAGAATACAAAAGGCAAAATATAGATCTGGTTATTTTTACCGGCGGAACCGGTGCTTCAGCAAGAGATGTTACCCCGGACGCCCTATCACCGATGCTCGACCGCCCTATGCCTGGAATTATGGAAACCGCCCGGAATTACGGGCAGGAACGCATTAAAACCTCTATGCTGTCCAGGAGTGTCGCCGGCTTCAGCGGACAAACCTTAGTACTGGCTTTTCCCGGTTCGGTAAAAGGTGCAGAAGAATACATGCAGGCTCTGTTTCCGCAGGTACTCCATGTATTTGAGCTTAAAGACAAATACAGGCATTGATTTTATTACACCTGCCTGAAGGAAAAAATCCTGCCAGAATTTTAAACTCTGACAGGGTTTTGTCTTTTTAATAAACTTTAATATAGAATCTTCAGGAATAAAATTAAACCTGTTTTTGATTTTTTAGCTTTATTAATTTTTGGACGCAGTTATTTTCGAATGAGTTTAAGGCTCTGTTTAAATTCATTAAAGGAAACTTAAATGTTCAGTAATTATCATTATAGAGTTCATTTAAATATATCTATTGTAAAGGTTTATATACATTAATATACCACAATTTGCTGCGCCATCGGATTGCGGTTCTTTTTTTGCATAGGTTCTCCAAACACCAAATTAAATAAAATATGCCTGATCAGAACAACCAATCCATCAAACTTAGGGTGAATGGACAAGACCATGAACTTGCGCTCAGACCCTGGGTATCCTTACTGGACGCGCTTCGGCACACCATGCATCTTACCGGAACCAAAAAAGGCTGTGACCACGGACAGTGTGGGGCATGTACTGTTTTAGTAGATGGGAAAAGAGTTTTAAGCTGCCTTACCCTCGCCGTTATGAAAGACGGAGCAGAAGTTACCACCATAGAAGGAATCGGAACTGAAGAAAACCTGCATCCCGTTCAGAAAGCTTTTATCGAGCATGATGCGTTCCAGTGCGGATATTGTACACCGGGGCAGATCTGCAGTGCCGTGGGGCTTCTTAGTGAAGGAAAAGCGGAAAGCCGTGAAGAAGTACAGGATATGATGAGCGGGAACCTTTGCCGCTGCGGTGCCAACAGAGGAATTATTAATGCCATCATGGCGGTAAAACAGGATATGCGATGAATAATTTTTCTTATACAAAAGCAACAGACCTTCAGAATGCCGTTTCACTGCTGAGCGAAAACAATGATCATAAAGCCGTAGCGGGCGGTACAAATATCATCGATCTGATGAAATACTTTGTTACCGAAGCCGATACATTGGTAGACATCAACCGAATTTCCGGTCTCAGTGATATCAAAGATACCGAAAACGGCGGGGTTATGCTGGGTGCCCTTGCGACCAATGCAGATACCGCCTATCATCCTGTAATAGAAGACCGTTATCCATTGCTTTCCAAAGCAATTCTGGCAGGGGCTTCTGCACAGATCCGTAATATGGCAACCAACGGCGGAAACCTGATGCAGCGTACCCGGTGCTATTATTTCTATGACCCTGCAGTTCCCTGCAATAAGAGGGAACCGGGAACCGGATGTTCGGCTGCCA
Source organism: Chryseobacterium sp. JJR-5R (assembly GCF_034047335.1). Taxonomy (NCBI): domain Bacteria; kingdom Pseudomonadati; phylum Bacteroidota; class Flavobacteriia; order Flavobacteriales; family Weeksellaceae; genus Chryseobacterium; species Chryseobacterium sp. JJR-5R. Next base: position 2,811,177 of record NZ_CP139137.1, on the reverse strand, counting down.
CAGGATATAACCGTATTCATGCGATTTTGGGACATAATGAAAGCTGCATTGCGGTTTTTCCTTCGGATATGTGCGTGGCTCTGGCCGCTCTGGATGCAGAAGTGCATATTTCAGGGCCAAAGGGAGAACGCGTATTGCCGTTTGCCGATTTTCACAGGCTTCCCGGAGACACTCCTCACCTGGATAATAACCTGCAGGCCGGAGAAATCATTACAGGGCTTGAACTTCCGGAAAAGGGCTTTTCTGAATATTATTCCTATTTAAAACTCAGGGATCGTAATTCTTATGCCTTTGCATTAATTTCCGTAGCTGCCGGATTTGATATTGAAGACGGACTGATCAAAGAAGCCAGGATCGCTTTGGGCGGCGTTGCCCATAAACCATGGCGCAGTGCGGAAGCCGAGGCCTACCTGAAAGGCAAAACACCTTCAGAAGAAAATTTTGCTCAAGCAGCAGAGATCATACTGGACGGAGCCCAGGGTTTTGAACATAATCATTTTAAAATTGCCCTGGCAAAAAGAGCCATTGTACGGAACAGCATCATGGCAATGGATCCAGGATCGCAGAGACCGGGCGCAAAACCTTCATTATAATCCGAAGCAATACCAACCAAAACAGAAAATATGAATAATATACCCTCTATAGGAACTCCGCAAAACCGCCTTGAAGGCCATCTGAAAGTAACCGGAAGCGCTAAGTATGCCGGGGATTATAATGCAGATAGCCTCTTGTATGGCTATGTGGTCAACAGTACTGTAACCAAAGGCAAGATCAAATCAATAAATACAGAAGAAGCCAAAAATCTTGAAGGTGTGGTTGAAGTTTTTACCCATGATAACCGGCCTTCAACGGCGTGGTTTGACTTTCAGTATGCTGATATGGATGCGCCGCCGGGACTTGTTTTTAAACCGCTGAAAGATAATGAGATCCGGTACAACGGTCAGCCGATTGCACTGGTGGTGGCCGATACTTTTGAAATGGCACGTCTGGCAGCAAATAAACTTCATATTGAATACGAAGAAGAAGCGTTTGAGACTGATCTTATGGCTAACCTTAAAGATTCCCGTGATCCTAAAAAAGGGCTGGCTTCGTTACTGAAACCGCCACCGCCGCCGCCAAAGGGTGACTTTGAAAAAGCGTATAAGGATTCATTCATTAAAACAGACAGTACTTTCAGCCATGGTACGGAACACCATAACCCGATGGAACTGTTTGCTTCAACGGTGATTTACGAAGGTAAAGACAAGTTAAAGATTTATGATAAAACACAGGGAACCATCAATTCCCAGATGTATGTAGCCAATGTGTTCGGCCTGAAAATGAAAAACGTACAGGTTATTTCCCCGTTTGTAGGTGGAGGATTCGGTTCCGGGTTACGGCCTCAGCACCAGCTTTTTATGGCGGTAATGGCTTCTCTGCATCTGAAAAGGAATGTAAGGGTAACACTGGACAGGGCTCAGATGTACATGATCGGCCACCGTCCGCCTACTTTACAGCATACGAAATTCGGAGCTGATGAAAATGGAAAAGTGAATGCTATTTTTCATGAAGCCACAGGGGAAACATCCCGTTTTGAAGATTATGTGGAAATTGTAGTGAACTGGGCCAATATGCTGTATCCGGCAGAAAATACCTTATTGGAACATAAGATTGTACCGTTGGATGTTTACAGTCCGCTCGATATGAGGGCACCGGGAGGAAGTACAGGGATGCATGCCATTGAAGTTACTATGGATGAAATTGCATATCAGCTTGATATTGATCCCGTAGAACTCAGGCTGATCAACTATTCTGAAATTGACTATAGCAGTGAAAAAGAATATTCCAGCAAGGAACTCCGAGAATGCTACCTGCGCGGAGCAAGCCAATTCGGCTGGGACAAAAGAAATCCTGTTCCCCGCAGCATGAAGCGCGGGAATAAACTGGTAGGTTACGGAATGGCCACAGGAATGTGGGATGCCAACAGGCTTTTAGGCCGTGCTGAGGCCATTATGAATGCAGATGGCAAAGTAGAGATTAAAAGTGCGGTAACAGATATAGGAACCGGAACATTTACGATAATGACCCAGATTGCAGCCGACGAGCTCGGGCTCCCTCTTGAAGATGTTACTTTTTCCTATGCCGACAGTGCGATGCCGTTTGCCCCGATCCAGGGAGGGTCTTTTACCACAGCAACGATAGGTCCCGCAGTTCAGGCAGCATGCCAGGCTTTAAATAAAAAGCTGTACAAAAAAGCAAAATCACTGAAAGATTCCGTATTGGCCAATACTAAACTGAAAGAAGTAATCTTTAAAGGAGGGTACATCGTCCACAAAGATAATTCGGAATCCAGGATCAGTTACCAGGAAATTATGGAAGCCAATGAAGGAAAAGTCATTAAGACAACCAATTCGGCCATGCCTAATCCGCTGACCTACGGTAAAAAAGCCCGGGCAGTTCACAGTGCGGTATTTGTGGAAGTTGAAGTAGATGAGCAACTGGGTGTAATTGAAGTTAAAAGAGCGCTTACTGCGGTAGCTGCCGGAAGAATAATCAACCCAAAAACGGCTGAAAGCCAGCTGCTGGGCGGGATGATCTGGGGGATCAGCAAGGCTCTTCATGAAGAAACCATCCTTGATCACCGTCTGGGCAAATACATGAATGATAACCTGGCAGAATACCATATTCCGGTACACGCCGATATCCATGACCTGCAGGTGCTTTTTGTAGAAGAAAATGATCAGTTCGTGAATGATTTAGGCGTAAAAGGCGTAGGGGAAATCGGTGGCGTAGGAATGCCGCCTGCCATTACCAATGCAGTTTACCATGCTACGGGAAAAAGAATTTATGATCTTCCCATACATTTTGATAAGCTTCTATAAAGTCGTATAATTACGCTTTTTATATGCAACAATATTCACTATACAGCAGTTTCGGGGTTTACCGGAGCTGCTGTATTAATTTCTGCATCCTGCTTACCGTATAATCAATCTGTTCCATGGTATTAAACCTGCCCAGGCTGAAACGGATGGAACTCAGGGCCTCTTCGTCAGATAATCCCATTGCCTTTAACACATGAGACGGTTTTGCGGTAACCGAGGAACAGGCAGATCCGCTGGAAACCGAAATGTTCTGCAGGGAGAGGATCAGCTGTTCTGAAAGCACACCCGGGAAACAGATATTGGCAGTCGTATGTATTCTGTGTTCTGATAAACCGTTAACGAAAGTACCTTCAATTTTTAACAGTTCATTTTCCAGATGATCGCGAAGGTTTTTTATCTGAAGGTAATCCTGCTGCATATCATGCCTGGCAATCTCGCAGGCTTTCCCGAAACCGATGATGCCCGGAACATTCAGGGTACCGCTTCTCCGGTTATTCTGCTGTCCGCCGCCTGTAATCTGCGGCTGGAGACGGGATTTTAATTTTTTGGAAACGTACAGGGCTCCTGTTCCTTTAGGGCCGTAAAATTTATGCGCAGAAAAAGGCATCAGGTCAATTCCAAGATCATGGACATCAACCGGTATTTTACCCACCGCCTGTGTAGTATCGCAGAGAAGGAATGCGCCTTTGGCATGAACTGTTTCACTGATTTTCCTGATGTCCTGAATTACGCCGGTCTCGTTGTTAACCAGCATTATATTCACCATCAGGGTATTTTCAGACAAGGCAGCGTCCAGGTCATCCAGGTCAATCCGCCCGTCTTTTCCCACCTGAAGAAACGTATGGGTGTAATTTCCGTTTTCCGTGTAACTTTCTACCGTATCCAGTACGGCTTTATGTTCTGTACTTACTGTTACAAAATGATTTCTTGTCCCGTTTGAAATTCCCCGTACAGCCAGGTTGATGGCTTCAGTAGCGCCCGAAGTAAAGATGAGCTCTTCAGGCCTGCACCCGATCAGGTCCGAGACCTGCCAGATTGCATTGTCCACATGTTCATTAACGGTAAGTCCGGCCAGGTGGCTGCTTCCGGCATTTTCATAATATTCCGTAAAAAAAGGGAGCATGGCCTGAAGAACCCGGTCGTCCGGACGGGTCGTTGCATTGTTGTCAAGGTAAATTTTTTCAGAAGGGTTCATGTACGAGTATAACTAACATTAATGTTACTTAAAAGTACTAAAAAGAATCCGAAAAACATGTATATCCTCCTGTATCAATTGGTTGTTTATGAAACAATTTAATCTTTATATCATAAATTCCATAAGTATATTTATGCCATCCGTTTCAGGGTTTACCATTTTTTTTCTACATTAGGAGTCCGATAATCACAAACTATGAATGACCTTATACTTCCCAGGCTGGAAGCTGCAAGAAAAGAGCTGCTGGATCTTGGGATGCGCAATACTTTGTTAAATTATAAAGTTCCGAAAGCCCGCGGGCTGCATATGGTACAGGAACAGTCACGTTCCGTCTATCAGATTCTGGTAAAACAAAATAAAACCATGACCTTTCTGGGTAGGGCAGGGAAAGAAGAAAGTGAAGAACTCTTTGAACTCCCGCCGCTTTCAGATACCGAACTGCAGGATGCCTATAATGATACCCGCTTGCAGACCAATGAATCTGAACAGAAGCTTCAGACTAAAATCCTCAATACCTATTATGCGGCAAGGACAAGCGTTGAAGAACAGGGTGTAAACACTTTGTTCCTGTCGCTGGGCATGCTCAACTGGTTTGAAAAAGGCAATACCGAAGAAGTTAGACAGGCTCCTCTGGTACTGGTTCCCGTCGCTTTGGAGCGTTCCAGTGCCGGCGAAAGGTTCAGGCTGCGCTACACAGGCGGGGAAATAGGAGCGAACTTATCGCTTCAGGCGAAGATGATGGCAGATTTTAATGTTACCGTTCCTGATCTTCCGGAAGAAGAGGATCTGGACCTGACCACTTATTTCAATGAAATTCAGCAGCATGTCAGCCATCTTGAAAACTGGAAAGTGGATCATGATGCCATCGAGCTTGGGTTCTTTTCCTTCGGTAAATTTATGATCTATCATGACCTTGACAGCACCGGGTGGCCGGACAGCAGAAAGCCTTTCGACCATCCGATCCTTCAGTCTTTATTCGGCAGCGGATTCAATGAACCGCAGCCTACTTTCGGAGAAGAGCACAACCTGGATGAAGAAACCGGTGCAGATCGGCTGTTACAGGTTGTGGATGCCGACAGTTCACAGGTAATTGCCATGCTGGCCGTTCATGAAGGCCGGAATATGGTCATCCAGGGGCCGCCGGGAACCGGGAAATCCCAGACCATTACCAACCTGATTGCCAATGCCGTAGGCAACGGCAAGAAAGTACTGTTTGTTGCAGAGAAAATGGCGGCGCTTGAAGTGGTAAAAAGGAGGCTAGACAGTATTAACTTAGGGGAAGCCTGCCTCGAACTCCATAGTCACAAGGCCAACAAACGCGAACTGCATTCGGAGCTTAAGCGTGTTCTGGAGCTCGGTAAACCTACGGTTGCCCATCTTGAGGAAGAAGTGCGACTGCTGGAGCCGCTTATTCAGGAGCTGAATGCATACGTTAATGAAGTTAACCGCCCTGTCGGGAAAAGCGGGCTTTCGGCCCATGAAGTAATGGGCAGCCTGTTAAAGATCAGCAATGAAAACGAAGGGTATAAATTCCCTAAAATCAGCATTGATGATTTACCTTCCCTTGACTCAAGGCAGGTTCAGGATCTTGAACTGATTGCCGGACAGATCGAAGCAAGGCTCGGCAAAATCGGACAGCCCGAAAAACTGGTTTTTTACGGAAGTAATTTAACCATTTTCCTGCCTAAAGATGAAGAACGGGCTAAAGAACTTCTGGTGGATTCCATCAATCTGACCGAAAACCTGTCCGATACCTCGAAAGCCCTTGCTGAGCTGATGGGATTCCAGCCACCCACAGATCTTGCGGAAACCAAAAAGCTGATGGCCACGGCGGAATGGGCGTCAAAAAATCCCGGTACCGCTTCCATAGCGGTTACTGATGCTGCATGGCTGAGCCATCAGAAAGATATTGCCGATATCCTGCAAACCGGCAGCAGGCTGAATGAGCTTCACCGTAAATATGATGCAGTCTTTATCCCTGAAGCCTGGAACCAGGACGTACTGGAGATCAGGCAGCATATCATGGCCCACGGCAACAAATGGTATAAATTCATCATCGGGGATTATAAGCGAAGTGTTAAGAAGCTGGCAGCACTGCTCAATACAACAGTGCCTGATGATACGCAGAAGAAGCTGGACCTGGTGAATGCTTTAATGGAAGGGAAAAGGTTAGCTTCTGTCCTGGATTCCGGTGATGCCCTGGCGGGTAAGCTGTTCGGGATACGGTGGCAGAAACAAAAATCTGATTGGGAGGCCCTGCAGAAAGCAGTAGATTATTTAAACAGCCTGCATACCCATATACGACAGGGAAAGGTGCGGCAGGATGTCTTGGAATTTATTGAAAAGAACGGGGATACCAATACTGTTACTTCTTATACAGAACGTTTGGGAAGCCTGATTCATGAACAGAAAAAATCCTTTGACGGTTTGTTCAAACATCTGGACTTTAACGGAAACGGCATTGAGAATTTCAAACTGTCCGCACAGGTTTCGGTACTGAACCAATGGATGCAGCAGCTGCCTGAAATCCATAAAACGGTTTTATGGAATGCTTTAAAAGAAGACGTAACAAAACAGGGAGCCGGATTTCTCATAAATACTGTTGAGGACTGGCCGGACGCTGCCGTACATTTAAAGACGGCCCTGCAGAAAACCTGGTATGACTCCCTTCTTGAACAGGCTATGCTGAACAGCCCTGAACTGAGGAAATTTGAACGCTCTACCCATGAAGAAACCATTGCGAGATTCAGGAAGATTGATGTTCTGAAACAGTATTACAACAGGGCCAAAGTAGCATTGAAACACTGGGAAGGCGTGCCGAAACACGAAGGCGGAGGCCAGATCAATATCCTGAAGAGCGAATTCAACAGGAAAGCCAGGCATATGCCGATCCGTAAACTTATTCAGGAAGCCGGGATGGCCATTCAGGCCATAAAGCCGGTAATCATGATGAGCCCGATGTCTATTGCCGGCTTTCTGCCGCCGGAAAGTATAGATTTCGATCTGGTAATCTTTGATGAGGCGAGCCAGGTAAGGCCGGTTGATGCGCTGGGTGCCATATTGAGAGGAAAACAGATCGTAGTGGTAGGTGATACCAAGCAGATGCCTCCCACCAGCTTTTTTGATAAGCTGAATACCGATACCGAAGATGAGGAAAACGTAACTGCCGATATGCAGAGCATCCTGGGAATGTGTGATGCACAGGGAGCGCCGCAACGGATGCTGCGCTGGCATTACCGCAGCAGGCATGAATCCCTGATCAGCCTTTCCAACCAGGAATTTTATGAAAACAGGCTGGTTATATTTCCAAGCCCCGGATCTAAACACAGGATGGGGCTGGCTTTTAACCATTTGCCGGATACATTTTACGATAAAGGAAAAACAAGGACCAATCCCGGCGAAGCTGAAAAAGTGGCGGACGCCGTTATAGCGCATGCCGTTAAAAACCCTAAGCTAAGCCTAGGAGTTGTAGCCTTCAGTACGGCGCAGATGCAGGCAATACAGAATGCCGTTGAATTAAGGCGGCGAAAAAACCCGGAGGTTGAAAATTATTTCAGGGCACATGCCGATGAACCGTTTTTTGTTAAAAACCTTGAAAATGTACAGGGAGATGAAAGGGATGTCATATTTATCAGCATAGGCTACGGCAGGACCGAAGACGGAAAAGTACCGATGAGCTTCGGACCGCTTAATAATGAAGGAGGAGAACGGAGGCTGAACGTATTGATCACCAGAGCGAAAAGCCGCTGTGAAGTATTTACCAACATTACGGCAGCCGATATGTCGATTGGTCCTAATGCCAGATTCGGGATCAGGGCATTGAAAAGTTTCCTGTATTTCGCGCAGCATGGGAAGTTTGAAAGCGACAGGGACGAGCTGCCTTATCAGCCGAAGCCGTTTGAAGGGATTATTGCAGATGCGCTCAGGGATGCAGGGTATACTGTACGCGAAAAAGTAGGGTCTGCCGGTTTTTATATTGATCTGGCCATTGCAGACCCTGACCATCCGGGAAGATACCTGCTGGGCATCAGCTGTGACGGCACATCCTACCAGGCTGCCCAGTCGGCCCGGGACAGGGACAGGCTGCGAAATGCGGTACTGGAAGGAATGGGGTGGAACCTGATGCATATCTGGAGCCTGGACTGGTTCCGGGATCCGGCCGGTGAGCTGAGGCTGATCACGGAGGCTGTGGAAAAAGCGAAAGCGCAGGCGGATCATAATTATGCCGTTGAGGAAGAGGCCATGGAAGAACTTAAAAACATCATCCGTGAAGAGCCTCTGGAGGAGATTACAGCGGTATATCCTTTATATGAAATGGCTGTTTTGCCACCGGAAGTTGCCGGGCAGGAACTGCATATGTACCCTGTGGGAAGGCTTGGTACCTGGATTCATGAGGTGGTAATGGCGGAAAGCCCTGTGCATTTTGATGAAATGGCCAGAAGGATTGCTGATGCCAATGGTATTTCAAAAATAGGCAGTAGGGTCCGTATGGCCATTACCAATGCGGCAGATTATGCCGTTACCAATGGCCTTATAACCAGGAGAGGCGACTTTTTATGGTATCCGCAAAAAGGACTGCTGACCATCAGGGACAGACGTATGCTTCCTTCCAATTCAAAGAAAATAGCCTTGATAGCACCGGAAGAGATCAGCCTTGCCATTACAAAGGTGGTTGCGGATTCCGTAGCTATACAGCCGGACCATGCCGTTCTTCCTGTGGCACGGCTTCTGGGCTTTTCACGAGTAACAGAAGAGATAAAAAAGTATATCCTTGAAACGCTGGAATACACTAAAGAAAACGGAAATGTATTTCAGGACGGGCCATTTTTGAAAATCAGGCAGGAGCAGGAGATGCAGGCTGACAAGTATCCGGAATAAATAGCAGATACTTACAATAACAGCCATAATAAGCTGAAGAATCCAACGGTGCCATGATTAATCATTATGGCACCGTTTAGATATATCTGTATTATTTTCTACCTTTTAAATTGTTGAAAATCTCTTTTTTATATGTTAATATCATCTTTTTACCGATAAAATATAGAATTAATTCTATATCGCCTCATAGATAATTCCTTATTTAAATCCAGAATTTGATTTTAGTACTACATCTTAAATCCAATAAACACCGATCTGAAAGCACATTACAGATAAAAAGGTAATATTAAAAGTAGAGTTAATGTCAAATAATAGTGAAATAAAATATGTAAAGTGTTAAAAACTAATTGTTTGTATATTTAGAAAAAAATTATATATTTGCCGCGTTAAAAATAAAAGTCAAGAAAACTTTATCATGAAAACAAAATTATCTGTTTTTGCCGCTTCCTTGTTTTTTGCATTTTCATATGCTCAAGTAGGGAATGTAGGTATTAATACGGCTACTCCGCGCGTTAAGCTTGATGTTAAGGGGACTTACCAATCAAAAAAGATCATTACCGGAGTTTTACCGGCACTTACAACAACTGAAAAAGACCGCTACATGCTGCTCAGCCATAGTGTTGCTGATAATACTGTAAAAAGAATAGCTCCGGGACAGGCCAATTCTCCGGGGATTGCAAGTATTGTCACCTATTCATTAAACAATGTTAACGGTGACTGGGTAGAAAGTTTTAATACCAAAATAAACTCAGATAATTATTCTTTAATGGTGCTTTCTGCCTATTTTGACCGTGATGTGGTAGGAGCCAATATCGCAATTCCTTCCTACGGGGTTAAGGCGGTAAATAATGAATGGACAATCTATGCAGATTATTCGCAGCTTTCCTCATATACAGACGGTGTATGGACAATTGTATGTGCTGTTTACCCTAAGACATATGTGAAAATATTTCCTGAACACGGACCTTTTAACCTGAATGCCACTTCAACAGGATCTGATGCTTCTCCAATTCTTCAATAAAAACACCATGAAAAAAAGTATTTTATTTCTCGCTTTATCTTTTTCACTTCCGTTTAGTGCCCAAATTGGTATCGGTATAACTTCACCTGTCGAAAAGCTGGAGGTTTCAGGAAGTACTGCTGTAGAACAGTCTGTAACCATTGATCCGGTAGATTATGTAAACAATGCCGCAGGTTTTACCATTCTGGGAACAGATCCCCAGTCTGCGGTGGTAAACGGTAAAGTATTATCTGTAGAAAACCTGTTCACTCCGCTTACGGTTCAGCCGTATTCCGTTACCAATATTTACAGGGATGACCTTACGGATCTTAATCTGAATATCCCTACAGACAAATATTTTATTACGGTTGCCAATTTTGAAGCTATCCCCAGCTCAGGGAACAACGGGATTTATTCCCCGCTTGCTGATCCTGATTCAGATACAAACAGGGGGCATTTTACATTAAGGGTCTTCGAATCCGGACCGGACTGGCATCTGAATATTGCATATCCTACCCTTGATACACAGAACACCGCAGACCGGTACACTTATAATTTTGACATTATTATTTATTCCAAAAGATTTTATAAGAATCTCGGCACCATCAATGTAGATTTTAACGGATCGAATGTAGGAAGCGCCGCAGCCGCACCGAATGGAATTTAAAAACTTACCTATGAAAAATATTTTAACGGCAGCCGTTATTTTCGGTTCTGCTCTTTTAAATGCACAGATCAACGGGGTAGGTATCGGTACCAATGCCCCAACCCATACCCTCGAAGTCAACGGTAATATGAAACTGAACGGAGACCTGTATTTTGAAAACCCGGGCAACTATACAGGCAATGCCTCAGATTCTTATTTCCTGGTAAGGGACAACAGTGACAGTACCATCAAACGGTATGTTCCTGCTACGGCTTTCTACAGTGCAATCAACAGTGTGGTATACTTTATCAATAACATCAGTACAGCCGGGATTACCAATTTCGATACCGGGATTCCGGCGGATAAATACTATGTGATCATCGGCGGATTCATCATCAGGGGAATCAATAACGATTCCAATATCAATATTACCCGCCCTGATGATACCGGTAATTATATCCCTCAGTATTCTGCAAGGTCTTTTGTGGAAAACGGAACGTGGAGAATTAAATTTACACCCAACAACGGACGTGTATTTGACCAAAATGCCGAAATGCGGCTGAGCATCAGTGCCTATAGGAGAGATATGCTGACTACGGTAAACACGCCGATAACCTACAATATGAACGGCGATACTTCCGGCACCGGATCTGCACCTGCACCCGTTCTGCCTTAATTTGTTATATCAAATAAAAATAAGAAGCATCAGGCCCGACGGGCCTGATGCTTCTTATTTTTATTAAGAGACTGCTTTAGCTGGATAAAATACGAATGGACGTTTCTGTCTGTTCTTTTATTCTCATCAGGAATACGGCTAAGACTGATTATTGTTTTAGCCTATAAGATTTTATGCTGGCTGGCAGCCATCATCAGTTCTGCCACATTTTTCACCCCGAATTTCTGTATCAGGTTTCTGCGGTGCGTATCTACCGTAAGCGGGCTCAGGAAAAGTTCCTGCCCGATTACCTGGCTGGTTTTTCCTTCCGAAAGCAAAGAAAGGATCTGGCGTTCCCTCCTGGTAATTTTCGGAATATGGTCAGACCCGTTTTTAGACGGGCGGCTTATGATTTCTGCCACTTCACGGCTGTAGCAGATGTTTCCTTTTAAAGCTTCGGCAATGCAGTCCCTCAATTCGGCAAGCGTACTGTTTTTCAGCAGGTAGCCGCTGGCACCGTTACGTATGCTCTGCAGAATGATGCTTCTTTCCGTATGGTTGCTGAAGACCAGGATAATAGTCTCTACAGATTGTTGCTTAATCATTTTACACAAATCCATACCATTGATATCCGGCAGGGTAATATCCAGCAGAACCAAGTCTGCAATGTGGTCTTTCATATAGGATAATACATCACGGCCGTTATAAAATACTTCTGTAATTTCTATATTGGGTTCATGCGTAAGAAGGTTCTTAAGCCCTTCCGTTACAATAGGATGGTCATCCACGATAAGCGTGCGCAGTTTATTCATTGGTAGTGGTATTAAGTTCAACATTGACGGTTGTCCCTTCACCGGGTGCAGATATCAGTTCAAACTGGCCCTGAAGGTAAGCGATGCGGTTCCGGAGATTATCCAGCCCCATTCCTTTCCGTTTACCGGACAGCGCGGGATCAAAGCCGCACCCGTCATCTTCAAAAGTAATGAAAACAGTGGAGGCATTCTGGCTGCACTGCATCAGGATATTTGTGGCGTGTGAATGGCGGACTGAATTGGAAATCAGTTCCTGAATGATCCTGTAGATATTCAGCTGTACATTCAGGGGAATATCTTCTTGCAGGTTGAATGATTCACAGGAAATCTGCAGTTCTTCCCGCATATGGAATTCACAGAGGTCCTTTAAAGCCGTTTCAAGCCCGAATTTCATCAGTGTATCCGGCACCATATTGCGGGCAATACGCCGGAGTTCCGTAACCGAACCATCCAGCTGGTCTACAGTTCTCTGGAAATCCTTGTCATGCAGGACATCAGGACGGGAAGTGGCCCAGCCGGAAAGGTTGATCTTCACGCCGGACAGCATCCCGCCCAGGCCGTCGTGGAGGTCGCGCGCTACCCGTTCACGTTCAAGTTCTTCACCGTCCAGCATGGCTTTCGCTACTTTCAGCTGCTGCTTCTGTTCCATTTCAGCCAGCTGCTGCCTGTAATTGATTTCTTTCTGCAGAGCCAGTTTCCGGTTGCTGCGTGCATTGAGAAAAGCAAAGCAGAGCACCGCCATAAGAAAAATGCACCCAAGGCCCAGAAACCAGCTGTACAGGCGGTCATTCCTGGCATTCAGGGCAGCCTGCCTGTTCTGTGCCTGCAGCGCAGCAATTTTCTGCTGATTCTGCACGGTTCTGTATTTCGTTTCCAGCTCGCTGATCTTCAGCTGGGTCTGGCTGCTGTTGATGCTGTCGTTTACCGAACGGTACCTGCTCAGCCAATGGTAGGCTTCTTTGTAATCCTTCATCTGCTCGCTGGTTTTGGCCAGCTCACCATAGATAACCGCCCTGTCATTGATGTCCTTAGTCAGGGTTTTTTCCCTAATGATCCTGAGCAATAGCTGCCGGGCCTTTTCATATGCCTTCTGCCTGCCGTAGATATCATACTGGCGGAACAGCAGCAGTTGGTACAGCTGCTGCTGGTGGTATTTCCCTGCAAGTACAGCCCCTTTACCGGCACTTGCCAGCGCCTCCTCCAGCTGCCCGCTGGTTGTGTAATACAATGTCTCATTGTAATAGTACAGCGTATTGTTTAACGATTCCGGAAACGGTTTTAAAATATGCTTTGCCTTTTGCAGGAAAATCCGGGCTTTTTTGGGCTCATTGCTGTAGCAGTAAATGCTGACCCCGCTTAAATAGGCGAACAGCATGGTGCTGGATTTAGGGGCAGCCTTTTCCAGGATATCAACCGCTTTCAGGTTATAGGCAGTGGCTTTGTCAAACCGGGAATTGTTCATCAGAATGGTGGAAAGTTGTGTATAGTAATGTGCTTTCAGCACAGGGTTGCGTGCTTTTTCAGCATTCGGGACTGCCTTTTCCAGGGTAATCTTCATAATGAAATCATAGCCTTCATCATCTTTATTCATCAGGGCATAATTAAACCAGGCAGCTGAAAGTTTTTCGTAGCCTTTCCGGTCTTTAAAGCGGCTCAGTGCCCCGATTGCTTTTCTGAAGGCGGCCGAAGCTTTTTTCCGGTCGCCGTTGTAATGGTACTGCCCTTCATAAAAATAGGACAACGCTTTGTAATACGGGTATTTTTCTCCCAGTTTTTTTCCGGCAGCCAGATAAGATCTGCTTTTTGCTGTATCCCTGAATTTCCAGTAGTCAGTCAGTAAAAAGCTGGCATTGGCCTTTGCGCTGTCTGCCCTTCTTGATGTAAGAATGCGCTGAAGGCTGTCAACATACCGGTTCTCATCAAGCGGTATCTGCTGTTGGGTGAAAAAACACAGCGGGCACCATAAAAAGATAAATACTAAAAAATGTTTCATTGATCATCACTCCTGATCCTGCTGTTCGGAAGACAGAATCAAATTCTCTGTAAATATCCGCCAAAAATCTTCATGACCCATCATTTTGGCTAAAATCCGCCCGAAAACTACTGGAAAACCAGTAGAAAAAAAGACTTAAAAACCGGTATTTCGTGCCGGAAAGACTTGTCCTAGCTTTGTATACATCAATCACTAACACTAACATTAACATCAATTACAGTAGTTTTATGCTTATGAAAAAATTGTTTCCTGCAGTATGCCTTATTGCAGCTGCCTGTACGCCGATGGCAGCACAGTATAAAGAGCCGGAAAAAAAGGATAAGAAAGAGATTTATTATCCTAAGATTACCTTTGACTCCCTTATGGCAAAAAAAATGCTGGCAAAAGGGACAGCTACCATAAAAGGAGTGGCTTTTACAAAACCGAAGAACAATTTTGGATTCAAAGCGGGACAGCGCATTTATGCCAACCAGATTAAAGTTGTGCTGCTGCCCGTAACGCCTTATTTTAATGAATGGTTTGAACTCCGGAAAGAAAAAGAAAATACAAGGAGAAGACGGTATGTCTATCTTTCCAATGCAGCATACCGCTACAGGCTGGAAGCAATTACCAACAGCAACGGCGAATTTACATTTCCGGAGATGAAGCCGGGTAAATATTTTTTACAGGGTTTTCTGGGCTATACAAAATACGGCTATTACAATGAATATACCGGAACGGGGTACAATAACTATGGCGGGCAGACCAATTATTACCAGCAGAAGCAGTATTCAGTGGGCCATGAAGACCGGATCGAAGAATTTGTGGAAGTAAAGGAAAACGGGGAAGTGGTGAAGGTAAGGCTTCATTAAACATAAACTCATTTCAGTATATAGAACATACTGACTCCCTCTCACAAGCCTTAAAACGCAAATTATCATTTTTTATATTGCTCCTGCAGACCGGCACCATCTTATCATATAGATTTTTCTTTTTTCACCAAATCTGTCCGGTCTGTGGGAGGATATATAATTATCATTGAATTGTCTGATATCCTGCCGGAAATAGGAAGGATACTGATTATTAATAACAACCGTATGTCCAAAATAAAGGGATCCCTATAATAATATCATGATCTTTTTATTCAATGAGACATTCCCTGAAACTGTCCTCCGGCAATGTAAAAACTAATCATTGATAAGCCTATTGTATTTGTTCATGCTTTAAAAAACAGGTCTTGCCATACCGGGCTTTTGCTGCCTTGGCCTGATTTCTATCCGTCCGTTGACTGAAATCATAAAAATAAGCTTTTATATTTATTAAATTCGGTAATGCTGAATAACAGGATGGCCTTTAAAGTTCAAAGTAACCGGATCATCCGGGCCGTAACAGGAAATGAAAATCCTGAAGGTATTTCTGAACGGGCCAGTCTTATTTCACTTTATTTATTTCAGCAATAATAATAAAAGCAAATCAATGATTTTAAAACATTCAGGGATCAGTATGAGTACTGACCCCACTTCCGTCAGATCCCTTATTAATTTTATACTGGAACTGGAAAACCTGTTCGCATATATCGGCAGTCGGCTGCAGGCTTCCGGCGAAACCGTTTCGGTGGCGGAAAGCGTTACCTCCGGGTTCCTGCAGTTTTCCTTTTCCCAGATGAAAGATGCCTCACAGTTTTACAAAGGCGGCATGACGGCGTATACCCAGGAAGGGAAGGTATCCCTGCTGCATGTGGATGACGGGGAAGCCTCGGGCTGCAACTGTGTATCTCCCGGTATTGCAGAAACCATGGCCTTAAATGTTGCCGGACTGTTTAAGTCAGACTGGTCTATAGGCGTAACGGGATATGCCACGCCGATGGATGAGTCTGATGGGAAACTGTATGCTTACTTTGCCATTGCCCGCAACGGAAAAATCCTCCTGTCTGAGAGGCTGGACCTTCATACGAGAACCAAATCGCCCAATGCGCAGCTTTATTACAGCGAATTTATCCTGGGATGCCTGAAACTGGAACTGGACAGGCAGCATCACGAGAACACATAAAATGACATCAACAGCTAACGGCCAAAACAGTCCATATTGTTAATATATGTCTGTCAGGTCCGTTGAGGTTTACTTACGTACCTGTTGTTTTTAATATAAAACCGTAAGGGTAAAACCGCATCTTCCCGGGCATAGGCAACCCCGATACGCGGTACGGCAGCTATTTCATCAGGCCTGTAGCGTACACCTGCATCCTCTATCCAGATTTCATCTCCTGTAAGATCTTTCCGGTTAAATGCCAGGTCAATTCCCAATGCTTTTGCTGTGGAGGCAGGGCCTGAAGTTATTGTTATTTTACTGACAGGCATCTGCCTTCGGGCTTCAATGGTTTCTTGGCCGGCGAACGGTTCAACTGCCCTGACCAGTACACAGGAAGGTTCATCTTCGCCGGAAACAACGATATTAAAAAGGTGGTGTATGCCATAGCAGAGGTAGACATACGCAATCCCGCCCTGCCGGTACATAGGTTCCGTGCGTGGTGTACGGCGGCCCCCGAAAGCGTGCGAAGCCTGATCTTCAATACCGAGATAGGCTTCGGTTTCCACAATGATACCTGCCGTTTCCTCACCGTCCTTTTGCGTAAAAAGTATTTTTCCCAGAAGATCCCGGGCGAGAAATTCCACATCCGGATTCTGATAATAGGAAGCTTCCAGTTTTTTCATTGTTTTGATATAATATCAGCAGCTTAGAGGCATGTTTTTTTAAAAGTGAAAAAATAAGATCAGATATAAAGCTTTTAAACCGGGTTTAACGGGGATACTTTCTCAGACATATATTTTCCGGTCTATAATTTTAAGGTAGTTTTCCTGTTCCAGTTTTTTTACGGTCCTGACAACGGTTTCTACCCTGAGACCCGTGATAGAGGCGAGCTGCTGCCGGGTGAACGGTACTTCAAAGGAAAACGGGCCCGGATTATGACTGAAGCTTCTATGGTAATCCAGCGCGCCTTTAATCCTCACTTCAGGACGCAGGGAGGTATTGTTCTGAAGCATAATGAACTTAAAGTACAGCCTTTCTGACAGGAACCTGTTGATATCCTTTGATATATCCGGGTTTTCATCCAGCAGCCTGGTAAAATTACCGGTAGGAAGCTTTATGATTTCAGTGGGCTTCATGGCTACGGCATTCACGGGGTAGGTCTTGTCAATGAACAGCATAAGTTCACATACGCTCAGTCCGGCATGCAGTACAGCCAGGATCAGCTCTCTGCCGTCTTCATCAAAATGATTCAGTTTTATCCTGCCTTCTTTAATCTGATAGTACTGTCTGGGGGTATCGCCTTCATTAAAAATAACATCTCCGGGATGTAAGGTTTCCGTTTCTGCACCGTACGACTCTAATAGTTCTTCTGAAATCAGCATAGATAATAAATAGTTTAAATATTTAAAGGATGATTATTATAACCGCATTTAAAATTACTGATATTAAAAACAGGCTCTTATGATCCGTGTCATAATCTGCTGTCTGTTTTTATGGAGTATAATGATCAATCAAGATTCGTAAGTCAGTATTTATAGAAGGAATTATGTTTCTTTTTTCTGAGAATTGATTTGCCTCAACTTTATTGTTGATTTTCTTTATTATTTTTGAGTAGGAAAAAGGTAACAAAAGCCCATTAACAAAAGCATTAACATCACTAAAATAAATATGGTATATGAATCCGAAAGGTAAATTATTAATTATTGGAGGTCACGAAGACCGGGATGGTACCGATGTGAAAATGGAGGAGAAGAACAGTGAATTTATTTCTCATGAAATCCTTAAGCTTCTGACCTCCGATAATAACAGGCGCATTGAAGTTATTACCACGGCAAGTTCCGAACCCGAAAGCATGCGTGATACCTACCAGAAAACATTTGACGAAATAGGGTATACCAATTTCGGCTTTATGCATATTTTACCGGAGCAGGCTGATGAAGATCTCGACAGGCTGAAAAATGCAGGCGTGATCTTCTTTACGGGCGGTGATCAGAACACCCTCTGCAAAGCGCTGAAAGATACGCAGGCCAATAAACTGCTCATAGAAAAGTATCAGAATGAAGAAGATTTTCTTATTGCCGGGACCAGTGCGGGGGCCATGTGCATGCCCGAAATTATCATTGATGAAGGAGAAGAAGGGGAAGCAATGCTGAAAGGCGACATTAAACTCGGACTCGGACTGAACCTGCTGCCCCGTTGCATTGTAGACACCCATTTCATACACCGCGGAAGGTTCGGAAGGCTGTCCCATGCAGTAATCATCCGTCAGGACTGCGTGGGAATCGGGCTTGGGGAAGATACTGCGCTTCTTATTGAAAACGGGCACAGGGCTACCTGCAAAGGTTCCGGGATGACGGTTATTATAGATCCGAAAAACATCAGCCGTACCAACATCGAAAGGGTAGAAAAAGGCGATCCCGTATTTGCAGAAAACCTGGTCGTCCATCTTTATACCGATGGCTGCAGCTTTGATCTGAGGCAGGATGAAGAAGGTGCGCCGGACGGCGGTTACCATTAAAAAAAGTGTACCCTGGGTTTTTCAGGGTACACTTTTCAGATTTCTGTCTGTATACTTATACTTATACTTATCTATAAACCATACAATTATTAATAAAAAGATGATATTCAAAATATTATCTGTGTATATTTAAGTTGCTGAATCCAAAAACCACTTTAAATCTCTAAAGTATCTCAATAGTTAATTGAAGCAAGGTATTGAAATAAGCAATCAATAATCTGATGGATTTTCTGCGTTAAAATAGCAATCAGTCATTGTTTCCTGAATTATCCAACATCTTTCACCTGTCTGAGATCAGTTAAAGTTTCGGCAATCCTTTTGGCTGCCGTGTCACAGAAATCAAGCCCCGAATAGTCCGGGTTCAGTCCTGCAATATAAGGTACGGCCATAATGAACAGATCCGTGATGGTTTTTCCGTAAATATCCAGTGCCTGGAAATGGTCGTTGATATTCAGCCCTTTTACTCTTAAATAATACTGGTCCGCATCCGTCTTCATGATATTCTTCCGGTCTTCTTCATACGCTGCTTCCGCACTGCTGAGGTCTTTGAACTTCAGGTATCCTGTGCTGATCTGACCGTTCTGCTTAAGCCCTTCAAAAGGCACATCATTAAACTGAACCGGCTGCTGGCCGATGGCGTCGATGTACATCCGGTAATGTTCGGATTTTTGCCGGCCTTCGCTGTCTTCATAGTGGTAAACAGCACCGGATTCTCGGTGGGGCTCAATATGGCTGTCTTCGCCCACGCTCACGAGGCGGATCAGTCCGGCATCATACAGTGCGATCACTTCCCGGTAAGAGGACTGCGGCAGGGAAGCGATGATTACGGAGATCAACGGCAGGAGGCTTTTGCGTAACCTCAGCATATCTTCTGCGGAAAAATGCTTGGCCGGGTAATTAACCGCATAACTGAATGCCGATAAGGTCTCCTTCCAGGCCACCGACTGATGCCTCCGGATTGATTTTTCAGCTTCCGCATATTCTGCCTTGAAAAGTTCGAAGCTGTCCAGCTCATCCCGGATCTTCAGCATCTTGTCTACAAAATCTTCAATACTCAGATCCTTGATCTCTTCGTGAAACCCAGGATTTTTTTTCTTAAGCGGCTGCTTAAAATGCAGGTCATAGACATAATCCAGGTCTACAAAACCGCCGTGGGATTTTTTATATTCGTAAATATCTTCCAATGACATGATCCAGTCTTCCGAATACGCATCATCTTCGGAATGAAACCTGAGCGCCGGCAAGAAGCCCCGCAGTGAAAACAGGCTGATGGAAAACTCCGGGCTTGTATCATTAAGACGGTATTTCAGGCCTTTTCCTTCCGGGATAAAAGTTCCGTTCCTGCGGGCCAGGGTCTTCACGGCATCAATGGCCGTCAATGAAGTTCCCCGTATTGCTACCGGATAGTTGGTCACCTCATTAAACTTAGAAGGCGGGTAGGGGGAATCATACCATCCGGGCTGTTTCCGTTCATGCGTTACCGGCCAGATATGCCCTATACAGATAACGGTAACAGACACTTCGGAAGAATGCTGCTCCGTGATTACCGTAAAAGCCTCTTCATTTTCTTTCTTAACAATATCCAGAACAGGAGTTTCCGTGTGGACATGCACATCGATCCCGGATTTCCGCGCAAGATGAATATAATTTTTAAACTGGGCTTCCAGGTAATTTCCCAGCAGCAGCCTCGGGATTACTTCATATTCGTTAACCGTCCCGTTTTTAACAAATTCCGGGAAATCGCCGCTGTTGTGTTTGCTGATGTAAGTAACAAAATCCTCATAAAGTTCCGGCAGTTCATTCGCGGAAACATTGGCCACATGTTCATGGCCGGCACCGGATCTGCTGTACGGCATTCCGGCACCGAGCCGGTCGCTTTTTTCAAATATATGGATGGTTTCAGGCTTAATGTCCTGTGTTACTATGTGTTTAAAGGCAAAAAGCGCGGCAGGCCCTCCGCCTATTAAGGCAATACTTTCGTAATTATTTTCCATGTGATAAGGATATGTAGTTTCTGCTATTCAAAATACATTCCTTTTGTGTTTTAAATCATAAAAAAAGAAACTGCATGGCTTGTAATGCCTGTTACCAGAGAAACAGGGATGGATGCAGAGGTTTGAATTAATATTAATTTATAATCTTCCGCTGTCTCTTAATCATCAAACGGTAAATAGCGGTGCAGCCGGGAATCATCGGCAGGATGGCCGTCCATAGGCCCGGAAAATAATAATGCCCGGTGGTTCTGAAATAAAAATTGGGCATGTCCGGTATAGGCGTGCCGCTGATGTCAGCGGTGAGCGTGTGAGGGTCATACGGAAGCAGTTCGGGCGAAATCAGAGGGAAGATGAAGTGGGTAAATTCTGCAACGCCGGGACCGATGAAGATGAACCAAGCTACAAATCCCGCGAGTGGAATTTTATAATAGAGGCCGAGTGAGGTGAGCGTATAGATAACGGGACCGATGAGTGCAAAGACCATCAGGAAACTCCGTTCACTCCACGGGATGCCGAACAGGCGGCTCATGGCCGGTGCAAAACCCATCAGGTATTCTTCAACAATGTGGATCTGTAAGCCGGCTACCGTAAGGATAAACAGGGGAAGGATGATCTCGGGTTCCACAGGCTTCCGCAAGTACGTGAAATACCAGCAGATCAGTCCGGTAAGCGCGGAGCCTCCTACAATGATAACAGGCGCAAGGCCTATGGACAAATAGCCCATCACCGGGGCAACACCAGTAAAAAGGCAGGCTGTCAGAAGGCTTATTTTCTGATGGGTAGAAAGTGTATTTTTCATAGCGGTTGAATGTACCCGAAAGGTACACCGCCTGTCCGGCCCGGCATTTATCAAATGATAAAAACGGCTACTTGATGCCCCGGATACGGCTCAGTGAGACTTGGGTAATCCCCAGATAAGAAGCCAGGTCTGCCAGGCTGATCCGCTGTAACAGCTTTCCGTACTCACGCAGGAATTTATGGTAAGCCACTTGTGCTTTTTCTTCCAGGGTACCGCCAATCCGGTCCATCATATTCACAGCGGCAACGGATACCAGCTTTCTGAAAAACGTTTCCATGGAGTGGTATTCTGCACAGAGATTTTCCAGATCCGCATGGTTCAGGTAAGTTGCTTCAGTCGGTTCAAGGGCTTCAATGGAATAGGCGGACGGCTTCCGTGTCACAAACGTGTCAAGAACCGTAAACATATCGCCTTCAGCAAAAAAGCGCATGATGAATTCGCGGGTACCGGTATAAAAAAAGGTTTTTGCCAGGCCGCTTTCAATAAAATAAATCCGGCTGCAGACATTGCCTGCCTCCAGCAGATACTCGCCTTTGGCAAAGGATTTGTGCCGGAGTACGGAAACCAGCGCCTCTTCAGCTTCCTGTTCCAACGGGCTGAGGGAATTCACAAAATCAATAAAACTTTTTACTTCCGGATTTTTATATGCATCCATATTTTTAAAATTACATCAATGATCATATAACAGATTAAAAATGAATCAAATTGGAACCTCAAAATAATTTTAAGACCTTCTGCTGAAAATTAATAATATTCATACAACGGCTTAAAGGATCTGTGCACTTTCCTTAATACTGTTCATTACAAAGATACTTTTCGTCTGTCCGATCCCTTCAATTTCAGATAACGTGTTCACGAAGAACTCATGGAAGGCATCCATATCGGGTGCAAGGATCTTAAGCATAAAATCAAAGTCCCCGCTGATGTTGTACAGTTCAACCACTTCTTTAAGTCTGCTTACCTCTTCAATAAACCGTCCTGCCGTTTTCTTGT
This sequence comes from Chryseobacterium sp. JJR-5R, assembly GCF_034047335.1. Lineage (NCBI taxonomy): Bacteria > Pseudomonadati > Bacteroidota > Flavobacteriia > Flavobacteriales > Weeksellaceae > Chryseobacterium > Chryseobacterium sp. JJR-5R. The sequence goes on along the minus strand of NZ_CP139137.1, from coordinate 2,788,826 downwards.
TATGTGCATTCAGCGCAATCATACAGATTACCATCATTCCTTTATCGACTTTCCGGCGGTCTACCACTGCGGTATATTCTTTAATGATCCCAAGCTTTTCCATACGTTTGATGCGCTCATGGGTCGGGGTGGGACTCAGGTTGATCCTGTTGGCGATATCCCGGATGCTCAGTTTCGCATCTTTCTGCATAATCCTTAGGATCGAAAGGTCTTTTTCATCCGGCACGTATTGTTCTGTTGCCATTTGTTCTGTTTTTTGTGAATTAAATTATAAATGAAAGATCATTTGTTCTTTTTACCATTTATCAAGCGTAAATATGTTCCAAATTTAGTGTATAATTTTAATAAATGTTCTGTTTATTTTAATTTTGCAGCATAATTGAACAATATAAACAAAACATGGAAAGGAAAAACCTGATTTTAATATTGGCATCGGCAGGCACATTTGTAGAAGCACTGGATATTGCCATCATTAACCTGACCGTCCCTTCCATACAGGAACAGTTCGGCATCGGTACGGAAACCATACAGTGGCTGCAGACCTTGTATGTGCTGTTTTTTGGCGGATTCCTGATCATCGGCGGAAAGCTTTCGGATCAGGTCGGGCGTAAAACCATTTTCCTGTGGGGATCGCTGATTTTCCTGCTGACATCACTGGGTGCCGGACTTTCACCGGACTTTACCATGCTTGCTTTTTTCAGGGCTGTACAGGGATTGGGAGCTGCCTTCATTATGCCTTCTGCAATGTCTATTGTGGTCAATACCTTTAAAGGAGACCGGGAAAGAAACCGGGCCATCGGAATTTTCAGTTCGTTTGCAGCTATCGGTTCGGGAAGCGGACTTTCCCTGGGCGGGATCATCAGTACTTATCTGAGCTGGCACTGGGTGTTCCTGATCAATGTGCCGGTCCTGCTGGTGACGTTAATCTTTGCTTACCGGTATCTTCCGGAAGATGAAAAAGAAGCGGCTCAGAAAACAGATCTGTTATCAGGGATTATATTGGTTCTGGGATTATTAAGCCTGACCTACGGAACGCATGAGCTCATCCATATCAAAGAACATCCTTTTATGGTATTGGGATCACTGGTTGTGGCGGTTATACTGCTGGTTTACGTTGTTTACCGTTTGAAAACTGCCGTACATCCTTTGATTGACCTGCGTTTATTCCGGCACACTTCGCTGGTGGTTTCCAACCTGACGTTTGTGATGCTCGGTGCATTTTTCATCGGTTTTTTATTCCTGATATCCTTGATGCTGCAGAAAGATATGCATTACAGTGCGGCTTCAGCAGGGCTGATGCTGGTTCCGTTCAGTGCCATGTCTGCATTGGTAGCCAAATTTATACTGCCGCATATTTCGGGAAGGCTGGATTCTTCACAGATGGGGATCCTCGGCTGGGCATTTATGATTGCCGGATCATTATCTTTGTTGATTTCCCTGTATTCCGGGCATCTTTTGCTTTTGGTTCTGCTGGGTGCGGCCTGCATTTCCGGGATCGGCATGACCTTCTGTTTTACGGCACTGTCTGTACTTACGGTTCAGGATGTGGATGCTCCGGATTATGGTGTTGCTTCAAGTTTAAGTTCCACCAGCTATTTTTTAGGGGCCGGGATCGGGCTGTCTTTTATGACGCTGATGAGCCAGGTTTTTCCGTCGGAATCAGCCGTCGGGAGTCTGAGCCTGTTTATACTGGTCGGTTATGCGCTTACCGCTTTATTTATACTGCTATATTTTATCATCAGGACAATAAAAATCAGAAAAGAGAAAATGGCTGTTCATAAGTATGCAGGATAGATTAAGAAATAAAAAAAAAATGGTTTCATAGAAGAGCATTTAAGTTTTGAAAACCTTATTTTCTTCCGAAGTGAACTTTAAGAATCAGAACGAATTAAGATCATCTTAAATAAGTTTAAACAGGTTCAGCATAAAAATAGTTAATTTGCATCTTTAAACCATCATGAAAATACAAATTATCAGCGACCTGCACCAGGAATTCGGATCTTCCGAACTGTCTTTTGAAAAAGCAGATGTTGTGGTGCTGGCCGGAGATGTGAACACCGGAACGAAAGGGATTGAATGGATGAAAACCAAAATCCAGGATAAGCCGGTGATCTATGTTCTCGGGAACCATGAATATTACAAGGGTTCTTATCCTAAGACGCTAAATAAAATCAAAGAAGCGGCAAAAGGCTCCAATGTCTCTGTACTGGAGGACGATTTTGTGGATATTGAAGGCATCCGTTTTCACGGAGCCACTTTATGGACGGATTTTTCAATTTTTGGGAATCCAGTGTATTACGGGTCCGTCTGCCAGAACGGGATGAATGATTACAAAAAGATCAGGCGTGACCCTTCTTATTCCAGAATGAGGTCGATTGACACCTTTAAAATCCATCAGGTGTCAAGGGCCTGGCTGGAGAAAAGCCTGCAACAGGCAGAAGGCCTGAAGAATATTGTGGTGACCCATCATGCACCGAGTCTGCAGTCCAGTCCGCCGTATTTTAAGGAAGATCCGCTGACCTCCGCTTATGTTTCCAATCTCGAGGATTTTATTCTGGAACATCAGCCCATGTACTGGATTCACGGGCATATCCATACGCCGTGCCGGTACAGGGTGGGAGATACTGAGGTTATCTGCAATCCTCACGGGTATATTGTTGATCCGTACAACGGATATGAAAAAGAACTGATTGTTGAGATCCGATCATAAAGAAATCCGATAGAAATATATCTTTGATTGTATCAAATGATACGATCAATGCACAAGCCTCCATATCAGATTGCAAAATATGTTATAAGTCAATCGCTTATTTTTCGGAGAAAATAAAACAGGTGAATTCCTTTTCATCTTTATAATTCGAACCGCGAAAAAGAAACCTGATTAAGACCATCCAATCTTCATTGGAAATCGAAGGAAATTACACTTACAGAAGAACAGATAACAGCTTTATTGGACAACAAAAGCGTTATGGCAACTGCCAAAGATATACCGAATATCAGTTTAAAGACCTGTAAAAAATGCCCGGATCATATCGATCCGGGCATTGCGTTTTAGAAAATATAAATACGTAAAATTACTTCAGCGTGAATTTCACTTTAGTTTTAATCACATCCGAAGAGTTCCCGATCTGGGCTTCAAAATCGCCCGGTTCCGCTACCCAGTCGTGCTTTTGGGTATCAAAAAAGCTTAAAGCGGATTTATCAACCGTAAAGGTTACTTCTTTCTGTTCTCCCGGATTTAAAAATACCTTTTCAAAACCTTTCAATTCCTTCGCAGGACGCTGAACGGAAGATTTCAGGTCGGAAATATAAAGCTGTGCCACTTCCGCACCGGCTCTTTTCCCGGTATTTCTAACCGTAACGGTGAACGTAATTGTATCCTCTTGGGAAATGGCTGTTTTATCGGCTCTGGCTTTTCCGAACTCAAAAGTCGTATAGCTCAGTCCATGTCCGAAACTGAACAGAGGCCTGATCTTTTTTGTATCATGCCAACGGTAGCCTACCAGAATGCCTTCATTGTATTTGATGTTGATCGGGTTCTTCTGGTCTTTTCCTTTTCCGGCAGCAAATTCCTCCTTATTCCCTGGGTATTCACCCAACTGGTGCGCAGAATTGTCTTCCAGCTTCACAGGGAATGTAAACGGCAGTTTTCCTGAAGGGTTTGCGTCTCCTGCTAATACCGAAGCGATGGAATTTCCGGCTTCGGAACCTAAATACCAGCTCTGAAGAACCGAAGGGACCTCTTTGATCCACGGCATCGCCACTGCGTTTCCGGATACCAGCACTACAGTAAGGTTTTTATTTGCTTTCGCCAGCGCAGCAATCACATTATCCTGATTATAAGGCAGCCCGTAACTTTTCCTGTCGTTGCCTTCGCTGTCCTGGAAATCGGATTTATTCAATCCTCCTACGAAAATCACATAGTCGGATTTCTTTGCCAGTTCCACGGCTTCGTTCAGCAGTTCTTCCGGGGACCGGGAATCTTTAAGATCCTGTCCGGATTTTACACCATTGTATTCCCCGCCGATATCGCCCACATACCCTCTGGCATACTGTACATCAGACTGTTTCCCGAATCTGGCTTTGATGCCGTCCAGCGGCAGCGTTTCATATTTTACCTTTAACGAAGAAGAACCTCCGCCAACAGTCATGATCTTAATGGCATTTTCACCGATCACGGCAATCTTTTTAGCTTTGTTCGCGTCAATCGGGAGTACATTCCCCTGGTTTTTCAGCAGCACAATCCCTTCTTCCCCGATTTCTCTGGCCACCGCCTTATGCTCTTCGGAAGCCACGTTTCCGAAAGGCTTATTTTTGTTCATGGTAGTTTTATAGGCCAGGTTCAGCAGTCTCGTTACTTTGTCATCAAGCTCTTGGGTACTTACTTTTCCGGATTTAATTAAATCCAAATAAGGTTTGGCCAGGTAATAGTTGTCGTAGGCATTTTTGGTTCCTGCCGAAAGACCGTTGGTCCAGCTCCCGAATTCAAGGTCCAGCCCGTTATGAATGGCCTGTTCCGTATTGTTTACCGCACCCCAGTCGGAAACCACTACGCCCTTATATTTCCATTCCTTTTTCAGGATATCATTTAAAAGATACTGGTTCTGGCTGGCATACTGGCCTTTGTACATGTCATAGGCGCCCATGATTGTCCAGGAATCCCCTTCAGTGACTGCTGCTTTAAAAGGCGGAAGATAAATTTCGTACAGTGTCCTGTCATCTACTTCCACATTGCTGGTATGGCGGAACATTTCCTGGTTGTTCAAAGCGTAGTGCTTCACGGAAGTTGCCACTCCGTTGGACTGCACGCCTTTGATATAAGGAACCACCATTTTTGAAGTCAGGTAGGGGTCTTCGCCCATATATTCAAAGTTTCTTCCGTTTAACGGTGTCCGGTAGATATTCACACCGGGGCCCAGAAGGATGTCTTTTTTTCTATACCGTGCTTCTTCCCCAAGCGCCTTACCGTAGTTCCAGGACATTTTTTTGTTCCAGGTGGCCGATAACGCGGTGAGGGCAGGGTAGGCGATAATGGAGTCGTTGGTCCATCCGGCCTGGTCCCATTCGTCCCACATCACTTCCGGGCGGACGCCATGAGGGCCGTCAGTAGTCCAGAATTCCGGAATTCCAAGTCTCGGGACACCCGGTGAACTGAATTTCGACTGTGCATGGAGCATGGCCACTTTTTCTTCCAGCGTCATTCTGGAAAGCGCGTCTTTTACCCTCTGTTCCACAGGTTTGGATTCGTCTAAGTAAGCAGGTAAAGTATTCGTATTCTGAGCCGTATAGCAGGCGGAAATAAGCATAAATAAACTTACAACAGCGGTTTTCTTTAACATAAAAGCCTTTTTATTGATTCAGACAAAAATAGGAAAATTTTTATTATCTCAAATTGAGAAAATGTAAATTTAGGGAAAATGGTTATTTTTAACCAGTTGTTTATGAACAAATAACACGTTAAAAGTAAAAAGCATCGTCAACTGTACTATGTTGTAACGATGCTCTGAATATGATCACAGAATCTTTATGCAAAATATTTACTTTGTAGCATGATGTTAACTGAGTCCTTATTTTTAATTCCAGCCTTTCACCGCTCCGCCCTTGAAAATTTCCTTGGCTTTTTTCAGGACTTCATCAGACTGATAGGCCTTAACAAAGTTTTTTATTTTTTCATCATTCCGGTTGTCTTTTCTGGACACAACCACATTCACATAAGGTGAATCCTTGTCTTCCTTGAATATTCCCTGCTTTTCCGCGTCCAGGCCGGCCTGCGCGGCGAAATTATTATTGATAATGGCAATGACCACTTCTTTGTCATCCAGTACCCTTGGCAGCTGCGGGGCTTCAATTTCCAGGATCTTCAGCTGTTTCGGGTTACCGGCAATATCGGTTACTTTGGGAAGCAGGCCAATGCCGTCTTTGAGTTTCAGCAATCCGTTTTTCTGCAGCAGCAAGAGTGAACGCCCGCCGTTGGTAGGGTCATTCGGGATCACGATGGTACTGCCGTTCTGAAGCTCACTGATGTTTTTGATCTTTTTTGAATAGGCCACAATCGGGTATACAAAAGTATTGCCTACCACAGCCAGCTGGTAACCCCTCTGTTTGGACTGTTCATTTAAATATGGGACATGCTGAAACGCATTGGCATCAATATCCTTGTTGTTCAGCGCTTCATTGGGGATAACATAATCATTGAAGGAAACAAGTTCCACCTCAAGATTGTACTTTTCTTTAGCCACTTTCTTGGCCACTTCGGCAATTTCCTGCTCCGGCCCTGAAGTGATTCCTACTTTAATATAATTCGGATCCTCTTTTTTTGATGACTGGCAGGCGGTAAAGGATAAGAAAACCGCTGTTAACAGTCCTAAAATTTTTATTTTCATAACACATTATTTTCTTTTTCTGAAAACGGCGAAAAAGCAGAGAGGAACATCAGGAATTCTGTACATCATCATAGCTTATCATCTCTGCTTAATCTTTTCACCGCTGATGGCTGAATTGAAATATTCAGTCCACCACACTAAATCACATTCACACTCTATTTATATTTTCAGATCTGCTTTTAACAGTTCCTGCAGGCTGAAGCCGGATTGATTACCGGTGGTCAAAATGTTTTGCCAGGCGGTCACCCGAAAACTGGATGATAAAAACAATGGCCACCAGCAATCCCAAAACAAGGTTCATAATTACCGCATCATAGCCGATATAGCCGTACTGGTATCCGATCTGTCCCAGCCCGCCGGCGCCTACGGCACCGCCCATTGCGGAATATCCCACCAGGGTAATCAGCGTGATTGTCGCATTATTGATCAGCGAAGGCAGGGCTTCCGGCAGTAAAACCTTTCTGATGATCTGAAAAGGAGAGGCTCCCAGTGCCCTTGCGGTTTCAATAAGGCCTGCCGGGACTTCCAGCAGACTGTTCTCCACCAGGCGTGCAATAAAAGGCGCAGCTCCGACGCTCAGCGGAACCAGGGCGGCATTGACACCGATGGATGTCCCGATCAGGCTTCTCGTAAAAGGGATCATCCAGACAATTAAAATAATAAAAGGAATCGAGCGGAAAATATTAACCAAAACCGATAAGATCCTGTTATACACACCATGTTCGAGCAACTGCCCTTTCCTGGTTAAAAATAATGAAATCCCGATCGGCAGCCCTAAAACAAAGCCGAAGAACCCCGATGCCAGGGTCATAAAAACCGTCTCCCAAATTCCCTTTGACAAAAGGGAAACCACTGTATCACTAAGCATAGCCCCTTACCGTATTTTGAATTCTGTTCTGGTTGAAATAATAAATCGCTTGTTGATTTTTCTCTTCATTACCTTTAAGCTGCAGCAGCAGCTTCCCGAAATTGGAATCACCGAGGTATTCAACATCCGCTTTCAGGAGCTTATAGGGGATTTTATACCGGTCATGCACCACAGAAAGCAGCTCTTCAACAGAGATATGTTCATTAAGCTCAACTTCCACCAGCGGGAACAATCCGGCCTGGGGTTCTTTTTGCATTTTTTTATTCAGTTCCTGGGGTATGGTCATAACTCCGGTATTTAAAAGTTGGTTGATAACAGGATGCGCTTTGTTCGAGATGATCTCGTTCAGCGTCCCTTTGGCTATAAGTTTTCCTTTGTCGATTACGGCCACATGGTTGCAGACCGCTTTGATGACATCCATTTCATGCGTAATCAGTAATATGGTAATTCCTGATCTGCGGTTAATATCCCTCAGCAATTGTAAGATAGACTGGGTGGTAGCAGGATCAAGTGCGCTGGTTGCCTCATCACAGAGCAGCAGATAAGGATCGTTGGCCAGTGCCCTGGCAATGGCCACCCTTTGTTTCTGCCCTCCAGAAAGGCTCCTGGGATAATCACCTGCCTTGTCTTCAAGCCCTACGATTTTAAGCAGTTCATTTACTTTTTTATGGATTTCGGTTTTAGCAACATGATCCAGTTCCAGCGGAAGCGCAATATTTTCAAAAACCGTCCTTGAGGAAAGAAGGTTGAAGTGCTGGAATATCATTCCGATCTTTTTCCTTTCGCGGGCGAGCGGTCCGGCTTTTAGCGAGGTAAAATCTGTTCCGTTAATGATAATTTTACCGGAATCCGGCCTTTCAAGGAGATTTACTGTCCGGATGAGGGTGCTTTTCCCTGCTCCTGAGAACCCGATAATCCCGACAATATCGCCCTGTTCAATCGAGAGGCTTACCTCATCCAGCGCTTTGAAGGACTGTTTCTTCTGATAAAAAGTTTTTGAAATATTCTTTATTTCGATCATGCTTTAAAAATTCTGTTAAATAAAAAAGGCTTTACAACGTGGTAAAGCCTTTAAAAATATGTCATAATAAAAGTAAGGTCAGCCACTAAAATTCACATACCAAGGCATACAGCAATACATCATCATATGATTGATGTTCCTGTTCTTCATTGATGGATATCTGAATTTTGATTTCAATTTCATTTCCTTATTTAATTATGACTGCAAAGATAGGACATAAATTTAATTAGTCCACTAAAAAAGTAGACTTTTTATTGGTTAGCTATAATTTTAATATTCAAGTAAATGATTTCCAATGAAATAAATTTTACCGGATATAAAATATCTTTCATTTTCTCCTACTTTAGGCTTTATTTTACCGTTTAATTTATGCATCCGGTTTCCTTATAATGTCAGGCAGAAAATATCATAGATCATGAAACGGTTTTAATAAAGTTGTTAATTTTACTCTGTTTATTAAAAATCAAAACAATGGAAAGAACAGCAGTAGTTTTAGAAAATGTAAAAGGGGAAGTCCAGCTTTTCTCAGATGATCACAAAGCAGGAAAGATGGATATTTCCGTCATCGGCGGAAAATTAACCGTCTATCACACGGAAGTCAGCCCTGAATATGAAGGAAAAGGTTTTGCCAGGTTATTGCTGGGGCAGCTGGTTGATTATGCCAGGGAAAACAGCCTGAAGATTGTCCCGTTATGCCCTTATGTCCATGGACAGTTCAAGCGCCATCCTGAGGAATACAATGACATCTGGTTAAAGGAAACAATCTGATAATAAAACTTTTATCCGGCATTCAGCAGATGAGATGAGATGAGATGAGATGAGATGAGATGAGATGAGATGAGATGAGATGAGATGAGTTAACATTTAATGTTAAGACTGAAGGATGACAACGATGATATTTGATTTTAAGCGTATAACCCTGTTTTGCCTTCGCACGAACAGCAGGCCGGAATCCGGATCAGGCTGGATAACCTGGGGGTCAATCGGATCAGTGAAAAATATGCAGTTAACTTACAGACCAACAGTTTGTTTGACAGAGAATTTGAAAAAAACGCTGGAAGATGATATTATGCTTCATCAGAACCATCTCATTTGATGGAACAGTGTTTCAACAGGCAGCATGGCCTGAAAATATACCATCAGATCCTGCTTGACATCTTTGCCTTCAGCGAAAGGAATTATTCGCCATAAAAGGCAGCAGATAGTTCGGCAACCATGAGATCTTCAAAGATGAATACCGGTTGGACCTGAATGAACTGAAGATTACGGGAAATAAGCATTTGTAATCTTATACAGCCGGTTATTATACAACCTCACAATTTAAAATAAACTTATGAAATCACTACAGTTTTTAGTCATCGGAAAAAATCCGGAAATCCTCGAAATCTTAAAAAGGGTCATCGAAAAAAATGAAGGCTGGAAAGCAGACCTTTGCAGCAATGAGAATGACTGCTATAAACGGATTAAAGAAAGGCAGATCGATTTGGTGCTGCTGAGTTCCGGGCTGGAAGAGGCAGCTGAGAACCGGATCAGAGAGTTCTGCAGCCAAGTTAACCATAACATTAAGGTAATTGAACATTATGGCGGCGGCAGCGGACTCGTTAGGAGCGAAGTGGAAAGCTGTTTCGGAAAGCCGGAAAAATCGGAAAACCAGGTGATTCACCGTTCCGGTTCCAGAGGAAAGACCGACCTGGGATGGCTGGTAAGCGAAAAAACCTTCAGTTTCGGGGATTATTATGACCCCCGGCGTCTCCGGTTCGGTACTCTGCGGGTGCTGAACGATGATACGGTGGAAGCCGGAAGAGGGTTCGGGATACATCCCCATGACAATATGGAGATCATCAGCATTGCGCTGCAGGGAACGCTCATCCATGAAGATAACCTTGGAAACAGAACCGAAATAAAGAGCGGCGACATCCAGGTAATGAGTGCCGGAACCGGGGTCACCCACAGCGAGTTCAGTAAAGATGAGGGCGATACCGTCCGGTTTTTACAGATATGGGTATATCCCCGGAAAAGGAATGTTGCGCCGAGGTACGGCCAGCTCACCCTCGACAGAGCAAAGAGCAAAAACCGGTTTCTGCAGATCCTTTCTCCCGATCCTGAAGATGAAGGCATATGGATTCATCAGGATGCCTGGTTCCACCTGGGAAACTTTGATGATGCCACCGAAATCAGTCATCAGATCAGGAAAAAAGGAAACGGAATATATATTTTCGTAATTGAAGGAAGCCTGGAAGTGAAAGGTGAGAAACTGGAAAGAAGGGATGGATTCGGTATCCTGGATATTGAGGAGCTGAAGATGAAAGCCACATCAGACGGCACAGAGGTGCTTCTGATGGAGATCCCGATGATATGAAACTTTAGAAACAGCCTTGCTTTATTATATATTTTACTGACTTTCATTAATTAGCAAAATCCAAAAAAAATCCCGAATTTTGCCATCTTTAAAATTCTGAAACCTTCATGAAACTTTGTATTGCCGAAAAACCCAGTGTTGCCAGAGATATTGCCAAAGTATTGGGGGCCACCATGCCCAAACAGGGCTATATGGAAGGGAACGGCTATTGCGTGACCTGGACGTTCGGGCATCTCTGTACGCTCAAAGAACCGCATGATTACGGTCCGCAGTTCAAATCTTGGAACCTGTTCCTGCTGCCGATCATTCCCGGGAATTTCGGAATCAAGCTCATTCCGAACAAAGGGGTTGAAAATCAGTTCAAAGTCATTGAAAGGCTGGTGGAAGAATGTGATGAGGTGATCAACTGCGGGGATGCCGGGCAGGAAGGGGAGCTGATCCAGCGGTGGGTACTGCAGAAAGCAAAATGCACCAAACCGGTGAAGCGCCTGTGGATTTCGTCCCTGACGGAAGAAGCGATCAAAGAAGGCTTTGAAAACTTAAAGCCTGCTGAAGACTATAAAAACCTGTACCTCGCAGGCAATGCAAGGGCCATAGGCGACTGGCTGCTGGGCATCAATGCCACCCGCCTGTTTACAAAAAAATTCGGTGGCAATAAAGCGGTCCTTTCGATCGGAAGGGTGCAGACCCCGACGCTGGCCATGCTCGTTCAGCGTCAGAAGGAAATCGATGTCTTCACCATTGAAGAATATTGGGAACTGAAAACCCGGTACCGCGATGTCCTGTTCACTGCGGCTATTGATCGTTTGAAAACCCGTGAACGTGCAGAGAAAGGACTGGAATACCTGAAAGAAAATATTTTCGAGATCGTTTCGTTCGAAATCAAGGAAGGGAAAGAAAAAAATCCGAGGTTGTTTGACCTGACGGGACTTCAGGTGGAAGCCAATAAAAAATACGGCTATTCCGCAGAGAATACCTTAAACTATATCCAGAGCCTGTACGAGAAAAAACATGTCACCTATCCGCGTGTGGACACTACCTACTTATCAGAAAGCCTGTATCCGAAAATAGAAGGGATCCTGAGAAAAATGACCATCTATCAGGAACTTATCAGTCCATTGTTGCAGGCACCGGTCCCAAAATCCAAGGCAGTATTTGATGATGCGAAAGTGACCGATCACCATGCCATTATCCCAACTGAAGTTGCGCCGTCCCAGAATCTCAGCAGGGAAGAAAAACTCATTTACGACCTGGTAGCCAAGCGGTTTATTGCCGTATTTTATCCCGAGTGTAAAATCTCAAATACCCTGGTGGAAGGAAAAGTAGGAATCATTCCGTTCAAAACGAGCGGTAAGCAGATCCTGGAACCGGGCTGGCGGGCAGTCTACGCCAAAGAACCCAAAGAAGAGCCTGCCGATAAGGAAAAAGACAAGGAAGAAGAACAGAGCATTCCCGAATTTACGGTGGGAGAGTCCGGGCCGCACGATCCGATAATCCACCAGGGAAAAACATCACCGCCGAAACCGTATACGGAAGCCACGCTGCTGAGGGCTATGGAAACCGCCGGAAGGCAGGTGGAAGATGAAGAGCTCCGAGAAATGCTTAAAAATAACGGGATCGGGAGGCCTTCTACCCGTGCCAATATCATTGAAACCCTTTTCAAGCGGAAGTACATTGAAAAGAAACGGAAAAACCTGATTGCCACACAGACCGGCATCCAGCTGATTGACACCATTGAGGATGAACTGCTGAAAAGCCCGGAACTGACCGGCGAATGGGAATCCAAGCTCCGCAGGATTGAAAGCGGCGATTATGAAGCCAACCAGTTTAAGGAAGAACTGATCCGGATGGTGACGGAACTCACCGATAAAGTAGTATACGGAAAAGGAAAAGTAATCACATTGCAGGAAGAAAAGCCGGAAACCGAAAAGAAAAAACGCGAACCGGCAGTAAAGAAAGACCTGCAGTCGTGGGAAGAAACACGGTGCCCGAAATGCAAAGCACACCACCTCATCAAAGGGAAAACGGCTGTCGGGTGTTCTGATTTTAAGAACTGCGGCTTTAAGGTTATGTTTGAAGTCTTCGGCAAGAAGATTTCGGATAAGCAACTGATGGATCTTGTATTGAAGGGGAAAACCTCAAAACTGAAAGGCTTCAGTTCGCATCCTGAAAGCCTGACGGAAGGTATTCTGTCTTTAAGTGAAGATTTTAGTATTTCCCTGGCTTAATTTGAAGTGTTTATATTTCTAATAATATGCTGAACCCATTCAGTACGTTGATGGTTCATCAATTGAAACGGTATTTTATCCTTTATTTATCTTGCTTAAGTCCCATATTCAGAGTTTTTGGAATTGCACATACCACTTTAAGTACACCTTAAAATCTGTGTGATCACCGTAATCTGCGTAAAATTATTTTTTTTGAAATAAATTTAAGCCACGCCCTTAGATCCATCAAAGCATTTGTAAAAATTTGTATCTACATTTGCAGTAAACAAAAAACAATGACACCCGAAAAAAAGCAACTTATTACCGGCAGTTTCAGCCGTTCCGAAACCCTGCAGTTCTACAAAGCGGAATTGCTGGAAGTGGAAACCGGATTTATCTCGATTAAAATCCCGAAAATGGAAATGATGACCCGGAAAGCCGGAATGTTCAACGGTGCCATGATCGCTTCCCTGGTAGACGTCTCTTCAGGATACGCCGCAGTAAGCCATTATGAAGAAGACTGCTATGTGGTTACGGTAGAGATGAAAGTGAATTATTTAAGGCCGGCTATAGGCGATGCCTTAATTTCAAAGTCTTACGTTGTAAAAGGCGGTGCTAAAATAAGCGTGGTCAGGACGGAAATTTATACTGTTGATGAAAACGGGGCTTCAGAAAGCCATGTGGCCACTTCTCTGGTAACCATGATGAAAATAAAATAGCGGTATTGTGGGTAAAACACCTTCCGGTAAATGGAATATGTTTTGTACAGCAATACCTTGTAAATATTAAAAAAAATCAACTTATGAACTTAATTATCCGGCTGCTTATTACAGCGATTGTCGCCTATCTGCTGACCATGATCTTACCGGGCGTCCATTTTACAGGATTCGGAGGGGCAATCATCTTTTCCATTGTCCTGGGAATTCTCAACCTGATTGTAAAACCGATACTGAACCTTTTCGGCCTGCCTCTGACCATCATTACTTTAGGCCTGTTTACACTGGTTATCAATGCTGTCATCATTCTCATTGCCGATTATTTTATTGACAGTATGGTGGTGGACGGATTCTGGTGGGCACTGATCTTCAGTATTCTGCTTTCCATCATTACTTCCCTTGCCAATTCAATGATTGGCGACAAGGATTAAATTTAGATGCCAACCGGCAAATATTAAATAAAAAAGAGTCAATTCCGGTTGGCTCTTTTTTGCGTATTGAAATCCTCATTAAACCTCAAAGGTTTTCAAAACCTGTGAGGTTTAAATAATCAGCTCCCTGAAAAAGATTTTATGAACCTGTTAATTATTTAAGGGTAGAAATAAGTAACTTTGGCGTTCTTTGAATTAATTAAGGACATCTCCATTCTCACATGGCGCTGTGTCCTGAACAAAATGAATATCCACATTATGAAACTTAAGTACAGCCTGCTGGCTTTGGCAGCTCCGCTTTTAATGAATGCACAACAACTCATGACGCCCGAAATACTCTGGACTTTGAAAAAAGTAGGCGTACAGGCCGTTTCTCCTGACCAGTCTTCGCTGATTTATAAAATAGGACAGACCGATCTGAAAACCGAAAAGACAAAAAACGAAAGCTACTTCCTGAATGTCATTAATAACCAGTCTGTAAAAATAGATCTGGGCAAGAAATCATTGATCCAGTGGGACAAAAACGGCATCTATGCACAGGAAGGCGACAAGATTTTACTTTCCGGAGACAGCGGGAAAACCTGGAACGAGTTTTATACCCTGGGCGAGGCAGACAATATCGTGGTTTCTCCGGACGGTAAAAAAATAGCCTTCAGCAGGCAGGTTCTGGTGGAAAAGCTTATGGGCAAAGACAAATATTCCGATATCCCGAAATCTACCGCGCAGGTTTATACCGACCTGAACCACAGGCATTGGGATTACTTCAATGAAGGAAAGTACAACCATGTTTTCATAGTCAATACTTCTCAAAATGCAGATGCCGCAAAAGACCTGCTGGAAGGAAAGACCTGGGATGCTCCGCAAAGGCCATTCGGCGGTGCCGAAGATTTCATCTGGAGCCCTGATTCTTCGCAGCTTCTGTATGTAACCAAGCCGAAAAGCGGTAAAGAATACGCCACCAGCACCAACACAGATATTTTTGCGTATGACCTGGCATCAGGAACCACGAAAAATCTTACGGAAACCAATAAAGGCTATGACGTAAACCCGAAATTCAGTCCGGACGGGAAATCGCTGATCTGGCAGAGCATGGCCAGAGACGGCTATGAAGCGGATAAAAACGATATCAAAATCCTGGATTGGAAATCCGGTAAAACAAGCAACCTGACCGCCGGCTGGGATGACAGCGTTTCGGGCGATGTGTTCTGGGCCGGTGATTCCAAAACCATTTATTTTACGGCAGCTTTCAGAGGAACCAAGCAGCTGTTTTCTTTAGATCCCAAAAATGCCAAAGTACAGCAGGTGACCCAAGGCGATTTTGATGTGAATGAAATTTTTGCCGATCAGAAAAACACGCTGTTGGTAGGCCGTACCGACATTAACCATGCAACAGACCTTTTTTCGGTAAATGTGAAAAACGGAGACATGAAGCAGGTGACGGAAGTGAATAAAGAAATGTACTCAAAACTGGCGCAGGGAAAATCTGAGCTGAAGATGGTTAAAACCTCAGACGGAAAAGAAATGGGCGTCTGGTTCCATTATCCGCCGGACTTCGATCCGAATAAGAAATACCCGACGCTGGTATACTGCCAGGGCGGCCCGCAGTCTGCCCTGACACAGTTCTTCAGTACACGGTGGAACTTTGCCCTGATGGCAGCCAACGGATATATTGTAGTGGCACCCAACCGCCGCGGAATGCCGGGCTGGGGAACGAAATGGAACGAAGAAATTTCAAGGGACTGGGGCGGACAGCCGATGAAGGATTACCTGGCGGCAACGGATTTTGCGAAAACCTTACCGTATGTTGACGGAAACAGAATGGCAGCAGTAGGAGCAAGCTATGGTGGATACAGTGTATTCATGCTGGCGGGTATTCATGAAAACCGTTTTAAAACTTTTATCGCGCATGACGGATTATTTGATATGAAATCCTGGTACCTGACTACAGAAGAGCTCTGGTTTGCCAACTGGGACCTGGGCTCGCCGTGGGAACAACCGCAGCCGAAAGCCTATACCGATTTTAATCCGAGCAATTTTGTTGATCGATGGAACAGGCCGATCATGATCGTTCAGGGCGGTATTGATTTCAGGGTTCCTTATGAGCAGGGCCAGGAAGCTTTTCAGGCAGCCAAATTAAGAGGCCTGAAATCAAAATTAGTCTATTTCCCTAATGAAAACCACTGGGTGCTGCATCCGCAGAACGGCCTGGTATGGCAGCGTGAATTTTTCAGCTGGCTGAAAGAAACTTTATAAAGTTCTCCTACTCCGGAGGAGGGGCAAAAATTCATTCAGAATTTTTGACGGGGTGGTTAAATAGATTGAATATATACTTAAAACATAGACAGAAGCGGGCTTTAGCCCGCTTTTTGTTTGAAATTAGATGAATCCCACATCAGCAATGCCATGACCCAAAGAATATTTTCATTTCCGCCGATTGTCGACAGCAATTCCAGGATTTTAATTTTAGGTTCCATTCCCGGTGTGAAATCATTGGAAAAGCAACAATATTACGGTCATCCGCAGAATAAATTCTGGAAGATTATTTTTGAATTGCTCAATGAAGATTTTACCGAAGACTACGGGGAAAAAATCAGGATGCTAAAAAAACACCATATTGCACTCTGGGATGTCATCGATTCCTGTGAACGGAAAGGAAGCCTGGATTCCGAGATTAAAAATGAAGAAGCCAACCAGATCCCGGAGCTCCTTGAAAAATACCCGAATATTGGGGCCATATTCTGTAATGGTGGAAAATCCTATAAAAATGCGCAGAAAATGTTAGGAAAGCATTTTAAAATTCCTGTATTTTTATTGCCTTCAACCAGTCCGCTTCACACCGTTTCCTTTGAAAAGAAACTGGAGGAATGGAGAAGGATTAAAACCTATTTATGAAAAAACTAATGCCATTGTTTCTGATCTTTGCTTTTACTAATCTCTTCTCTCAGGAATACCATTTTGATTATTACATTCAATATAAATATGAAATAAAGCGAAATAAAGAACAGCCTGAAATAATGGACTTTCAATACGCTGTCAATTCTCAAGACCATTCCTATGATATTTCTTTCAGGTCCGGGAAGAATAGAATAGTATCTGCGGTAATTACGGATTTTAAAAACAGCCTGCAGCATTATTTTGAAATCAGGAATACCGGATTTTCCCTAAAAGAAAATAATTTCAATTATATATATTCCGTAAAAATGCCTTCTGTTAAGAAGCAGTTTGAAGAAGAATCCAAAAGAAGGTTTTTTACTTCAGATTTTATTGATAAAGGACCTGACGGGTTGTCGCACCATCTAATAAAGGAATTCAATAATCAGAAGTTAAAGGAGCCAAGAATGTCTGCAGAGGTTGTTTTTGCCGATTTTAAAGATGACCTGTCATTTGTAGGGCTCTGCTTATTATTCGATTATCATGAAATATACGATAAACTAAAGTTCGGAAACAAATTTATCTTAAAATCGGCATCCGGAAAATCTAATAATTTTAAAATCGATATATCATTAGAGGCGGTTGAACCTCAGAATTTCGATATAAAAATCAACCAGGACCAATTAAGTTTTAAAAAGAATTAAAGCAATAAGTTGATCGCTTGCGTATTGTTATTGATAATAGGATGTGGCTGCATCGTTCATGCCTAACCCGAATCTCTCTTTTACAAATAATAAAATAAATTTGATCCTTCCTACTTATATTCAGCTGGATGCAAGCTGTATAAAAAGCAGGGCGAGAAATGAATAAGTTAATATTCTAATGCAAACACTGAATACCCGTAACCATATTGGTACCGGGAACAGTTTTCTTTAAAAAAGTTTCTAAGTGACATATTTTGGTTAGAAAATTTCAAATATCAGGAAAACACGACACGTTTTGTCGCATTGCAGGAATATCTTTGCTTCAGAAAGTTTACAGGGAAATGAAGCAGAAGTAGGGCAACGGTTAAACATGATCATATTCACATAAAATTGATATGTATCATCTTTTTACGGTGAATTAAAAAACATATTTTTGCAGGAATTATAAAAAGTAATAATTAAAATACTAAGGACATGAAAAAACTCTACATGAGTGCACTGACCGTGTGTGCGGTTCTGGGCATTTCAGCCCAGGAAGTACTCTGGCAGAAGGATATCAAATCCTCCACGCAGGATTTCCTATCGCAGGTCACCACGACCATTGACCAGCAATACTTAATTTCCGGGAGCAGCATCCGGTCCGATAAAATTTCTTCGGACAATAAGCAAAACCAGGGATACGATTTTCACCTGATAAAATTAAACCAGCAGGGCGAAGAAGTCTGGGAAAAATACTTCTCCGGGAAGAACCACGATTTTTTATCGGCTACGGTAAATACCCAGGAGGGCGGTTTTCTTCTGGCAGGCACTTCCTACAGCCCGAAAGGCTTTGATAAAAAAGACGATTCCAAAGGCGGCTCGGATATCTGGCTGATCCGGATTAATGAATTCGGGGATGAACTGTGGCAGAAAACCATCGGCGGAGCCTCCGATGAAGAAGCCAGGGCGGTGATCCAGACGACGGATCTGGGATTCTTTGTTGCCGGGAATGTACAGAATGCCGCCAAGGGCTACGGCTCCAAAGATGTCCTTATTATCAGGCTGGATAAAAACGGAAAAGAAATCTCCCAGCTTATCTTAGGCGGGAAAGGCCTGGATGAAGTGGAGAAAATGGTCCCGACCAAAGACGGCGGGGCTTTACTAGGCGTCTATTCCCGAAGCGCTGCAGGAGTATCAAAGAAAACCGAGAACTATGGCGAAGGCGATTACTGGATCATCAAACTTAACAAAGACGGCAAAGTAGAATGGGAAAAGAACTTCGGCGGCAAGGGCGATGACCACCCAAGGACTCTGGCCCTGACTTCAACCGGTTTTCTGATCGGCGGGGAATCGAGATCGGAAAGATCCGGGAATAAAACGACGGGCATCGAAGAAGGCACGGATCTGTGGCTCATTTCACTAGATGAAAGAGGCGAAGAGATCTGGCAGAAGTCGTACAGTTTCAAGAACCGGGATATTTTAATGGGAATGAGTGTGATTACGAAGACACAAGATACAAGAATCAAAAGCCAAGACATTACGACCGGGATTTTATTGGGCGGTTATACCCAGGCTGAGCAAAGGATCGAAACGGATGATGAGACGTTCTGGATGCTGTGTCTGGACCAGAACGGGAATGAGCAGTGGCGAAAGCATGTGAAGGGAGAAAAGAGGCAGCGGGAAGAGCGACTGTCAGATTTAAAGCTTAACCGCGACGGCTCGATTATCCTGGCCGGCACCAGTGCTGAGGAACTTGGGAAAGAGAACTGGAAGATTGTAAAGCTTGGGGATAAACAGATTGACCAATTGATCGAAAAGCAGGATATTAAGATCTACCCGAACCCGGTAAGTGATTATGCATATGTAGAAATTGGATTTGATTTTAAGGAAGCGGATATCACATTATATGATATGGGCGGAAGACAGCTTCAAAATGTGAAAACGAAGAACAAAGTGACCAAGATCAATACGCAGCCGCTGATTCAGGGGGCTTATTTAGTGAGTGTAAAAACGGCTGAGGGAAAAACGGCGAGTGCTAAACTGATTAAAAAATAAAATAACAATGAGAAAAAATATTTTATCAACTTTATTAGTATTATTTGCTATATCAATAAAGTGCCAAATAAATCCAGGAGGCTATATACAAAATAGCGTTAATAGCATTGCTCCTAAATCTCCGGATGCTGCAGCATTATTCAGATATACGGAGACCCCCGTTTCATTATACACAGGCGTCCCGGATATAAATATTCCATTGTATACAATCAAAGAAGGAGATATTGAGGTTCCTATTTCTATTTCATATCATGGTGGGGGTATAAAGGTAAATGATGAAGCTTCGTCAATAGGTTTGGGCTGGTCACTTAATGCAGGAGGCAGTGTATCCCAAATCATGGCGGGTGCTAATGATTTTAGTACTGATGGGTATTATAATATTTATCCAAAAAGTTTTGGTAGTTTAATTGGAAGCGTATCAAATTGTCCAACTGTTCCGTGGAATAGCAGTACTCAAACTAATGCTTATTATTCTGATAGTTTTATGACTATAAAACAGAATGGAGCTGTTTATACAGGTTGGGATTTTCAACCGGATTTATTTTTGATCAATATACCAGGTAAATCCTACAAAGCTTATCTGGATATGGAAAAAACAATAAAACCAAACGGACCTCTTAAATTTGCAATAGCTGAACAACCTAATATTGATTTTAAATTGATAGGATATCCAAGCTCTAATGCAAGTTATAATTTTGAAGTTATTGACGAAAAAGGGATAAAATATACTTTCCTTAAAAATGAGATCACAATACCAATGCCGGGTTGGAATTCTATATCTGGACTTTCAAAGCGTCTATCTAATATAGACGATATAAAAGGTAATTCAATCAGCTTTACATATTCCAATAATATTAGTAATTATAAGCTGTCAGGCGCTAAAAATACAAGAACAGA
This sequence comes from Chryseobacterium sp. JJR-5R, assembly GCF_034047335.1. Classification (NCBI taxonomy): domain Bacteria; kingdom Pseudomonadati; phylum Bacteroidota; class Flavobacteriia; order Flavobacteriales; family Weeksellaceae; genus Chryseobacterium; species Chryseobacterium sp. JJR-5R. Next base: position 2,768,335 of record NZ_CP139137.1, on the reverse strand, counting down.
TTTTACTTATGCGCCAGGCATGAGCCAAAATTATCAGATTCAAAACGGGTTAACAGATTATAGTAAACAATCTGTAGAAGAAAGTTATCTTGAAAAAATAAATTTCGCCAATGGTTCTGTGATTTTCATATGGTCTGACAGGGAAGATGTTTATAATTCTAAGAAATTATCATCAATTAAGATTTTCAATAACCAAAAACTCATTAAGGAATATAATTTCAATTATGATTATTTTGTAGCAACGGATAATTTAGATACAAATTCAATTGCTGCATGGCTGGGTGCCACAAGTAATAAAATCTTTACACACAGATTAAAGTTAATGAGTATCCTAAATCCAATTACAAATGAAAATTACTCTTTTGGATATAATGTAAATCACAATCTTCCTAATAAACTAAGTTTTTCATCTGACTTTTGGGGCTATTTTAATGGTCAGAATAATAGTGATACTTTTATTCCTGATCCTGATAAATATATCAAAGGAGAAACTCCTTTTAATGTTACCTCATTTCAAAAGGATGCATCTAATTACTGGTATGAAGCAACAGCGGTTAGTGCTGAATATAGTGATGGTCATTTTAGAATTTATAAAAATTACTCCTCAGATGGTAAGCATTATTTGTCGGACAGACGAGCATCGATGTACTCTCTGGCTGGATTATTAACATCAGTAACATATCCTACAGGTGGTAAGACAGAATATGAATATGAACCCAATACATATTCTAATTTTCCCCTACAATCATTAATAAATGATAATACCAGAATAGAGAAAGGAGCTAATTATTCTATTAATAATATAAATGGGAACATTGTACACAATAACAATGCAACAGAATTTACAATAACCGGAAATAATATAAAGGTTAACATTACTGCTCGTTTTGGGTTTTATTATTTGTCTAGTGCAAATAATAATTCTACTAATTATTTTTGGGCTTATATAAAGAATAAATCTACCGGTCAAATTGTTAAAAAGATATATAATACAAATCTTGGATCATACCAAAATATTTTCTTTATTGATAATATTATTCTACAGGGTGGCACGTATGAAGTAGGAATGTCATACAATAATGATTTTAATTATAATAATTTATATACAGGGGGAAGCACTGCAATACTAAATTCCTGTACTATAAAATATAATGAAGAAAAAAGTATCATTAATGGAATAGAGCACAATTATAGTTCAGGAGGTGGAGTAAGAATAAAAAGCATAAAATCTACTGAAAAACCAGGTGCAAATTCGATAATTACAAATTATATCTATGATGAATCTACAGATGGGGGTACAAAAATTACCTCTAATGGAAATCTCGCTGAACTTCCTAAGTTTTTTGAAATCCAAAACAGATGTTTTGAAGTTCTGGTTTATAATCCTAATATGACTCGTATAATCCCGAGACCTAATTGCACTACAACACCGTCAAACTCGAATTCGAAACCATTTAAAATATCTGTTTATGAGGCAACGCAGTCTCAGGGCGCATCAACTCTACCACAGGGCACTCATGTTGGTTACTCTAAAGTAACAGAACAAATTATTGGAAAAGGGAAAACAGAAAATCATTTTATAAATAATTATAATCAGTCATGTATTAATATGGCGGTAAGAGGTGCATCTTTGCTTATTGGAGATGGAGATCTTACAAAACAAATAGTTTATGATAATAATAGTAATAAAATAAGAGAGTCCATATTTAATTATAGTTTTAACTATCCCAATACCCTAAATACTTATTTTATTTCTGCTTCTATTTTAGATCCTGTTACAAATTATGTAACTGAATATCATGGTATTAATCCTAATGGGGTTGGCAGTTATTATTATGAGTTATTCGGAGGAATTGTCCATAATTATTCGATTAATTTATATAAGTCATTATTAGATAGTACAGTTACCAGAGAATACTTTCCTGCTGGATCAAATAATTATATAGAGTCAAAAGTTAGTAATATTTATAATAATAAATATCTTCTTGCGAGAAAGTTAGCAACATTTCCGGATAATAGTATCACAGAAAATACATATCAATATGCCCACGAAAAGAATAACCAAAAACTAATCACAGCTAATATGATTGGTATTCCATTGGAGACTACGACAATCAAAAAGCAGAATGAAAATGATGCTGGTAAAACAGTTTCAAAGACCGAAGTGGTTTACCCGGACCAGAACAATTATCCGACAGCCCAAGCCGGCAGCCTTTTGCTTCCTTTGTCTTTAAAATCCTCGGACCAGCTTACAGGAGTGATGTCCACGGATGTTACGTATGATAAGTACGACGAGAAAGGCAATATTGTGCAGTACACGGCCAAAGACGGCATTCCGGTAACCATTGTCTGGGGCTACAACCAGACCCAGCCTATCGCTAAAATAGCAGGAGCCAAACTTTCCGATATCCCGCAGTCACTCATTAATATTATTGTGAGTGCTTCTGATACCGATGCTTCTGCAACTCCTAATAATGATGAGACATCACTTCTACAGGCACTGGACAATTTTAGGAAAGATGCAAGCTTATCGAATTACCAGGTGACCACCTATTCTTACGATCCGTTGATTGGCGTAAGAAGCATCACGCCCCCTTCAGGAATACGAGAGGTTTATATTTATGATAATGCGAGAAGGCTGATGGAAATCAGGGAAAATGATCAGACAGGCAAACTTCTAAAAGAATTTAAATACAATTACAAACACTAACCATGAAAAAGATATTAATACCAATCGGTGCTTTGCTGGTATCGGGTTTGGGATATGGCCAGACCACAGGGCCAAGCAGTACAGAAAACTATATACAGAGCCGGACTTATTTAGAGCCTGTTACGGCTTCAAGCTCAACAGCGCGGCAGGTGGAAACGGTCCAGTACTTTGATGGATTGGGAAGGCCCAAGCAGGTGGTAAATGTAAAGGCTTCCCCAACCGGAAAAGATGTGGTAACGCATATAGAATATGATGGCTTCGGCAGACAGGTTTTTGATTTTTTGTCCGTTCCCCAGCAGGGGACGCAGAACGGGGCTATTTATACTTTCCCCTTAAGCAATGCCACGCAGCCTGCATTGTATGGCTCCGAAAAGATCTATGCTGAAAAGGTACTTGAAAGCTCACCCCTTGACCGTATCCTTCAGCAGAAGCAGGTGGGAACTGCGTGGAGTGACAAGCCTGTGCAGTTTGGCTATGATGCCAATACTACCGGTGATGCCGTTAAAAAATACACTACGGTTACCACCTGGGTTGATGGGGCTACGAGCTCTGTTATGAGCCAGTCAGCTAATTACGGGAATGCGCAGCTGTATAAAAATACAGTCACGGATGAAGATAATAATGTAACTGTTGAGTTTAAAAACGGGCAGGGGCAGGTTGTATTGGTTAGAAAAGTTTTAAGTGCCAGTGAAAATGCAGATACGTATTATGTGTATAACGAATACAACCAGCTGGCTTTTGTCATTCCTCCCAAAGCAGCTGCTGCTGCAGACCCCAATACGGTGCTCACTGATCTCTGCTACCAGTACAAATATGACGGCAGGGGCAGATTGGTGGAGAAGAAACTTCCCGGGAAAGGCTGGGAATATATGATCTACGATACAGCGGATAGATTGATTATGAGCCAGGATGCTAATCTGAGAGCGCAAAATAAATGGTTATTTAACAAACATGATAAATTCAGCAGAGTATTATATACGGGAATTGTTATTGACGGAGGCGCCAGAAATGCGATACAAGGCCATGTTGAAGCTGTATTCGGAAGCAATACTGAGACAGAAGGGTCATTTCAGCACAGCGGCATCACAATATATCATGGCAAAACGGCTGCACCAACTGTTTTTGACAAGATCCTTACTGTAAACTATTATGATAAGTATCCTCCATATGACTTCAGTCCCACTTTCCCGGCGGATATTATCGGTCAGCCGACCTTAACGGACAATCCGGCAGCAGACGGGAGAAGCACCAAAGGCCTTCCTGTGATGAGCTTGGTAAAAAATATTGAGGATGACAACTGGACGAAGAACTATACGTATTACGATAAAAAAGGAAGGGCGATAGGATCTTATTCCATTAACCATCTGGGGGGCTATACAAAGACAGAATCTTTATTGGACTTTGCAGGGGTAGCCCAGAGGGTCAATACCTATCATTTAAGCAAACAGGGTGAAGTAGGGGTATCAGTAACCGAAGGCTTTGTCTATGACCATCAGAACCGCTTGTTGCAGCATTACCACAAGGTAGATGACAAGCCTGAAGTTATTTTAGCAGATAATACCTATAATGAATTATCCCAGCTTTCCAATAAAAAAGTAGGAAATAATCTTCAGAGTATTGATTATACCTACAACATCCGGGGCTGGATGACACATATCAACAAAGACCAGATGCCGCTTGCTGATCTGGGCGGAAGGCTGTTTTCTTACAGGATCAAATACAATGAAAAAGAGGGCCTGACGAATCCCGATCCGGTACTTTTTTCCGGTAAGGATGTAGTGCCGAAATATAATGGGAATATTGCGGAAGTGGACTGGAGAAGTGTAGAAAATACAGGCAATAATCCATCACTGACTCCGAAGAGATATGGCTACGTTTATGACCGGCTGAACCGGCTGACGGCAGGCTACTACCAGAACCCAAATAATCCGAACAGCAAGGAAAATACCGAGTCCTTAGGTTATGACCTGAACGGGAATATTACCAGTCTCTACAGGACTTCGGTAATGGAATACGGCAGTACCATCCCTACCAAGATTGATGACCTGGAATATGTTTATGCATCAGGAAACAAGAGCAATAAGCTGACGAACATTCATGATTCTGCTGACAACTACACAGGCTATGAAGGCGGCGGGCAGGAAATTCACTATGACCTGAACGGAAATATGACCGATATGCCGGATAAAGGGATTGGGTCAATACAATATAATTACCTGAACCTTCCTAAACATTTAGAATACAATAAGATCAGTAATGAATCTGTTGTTCTTGATACAAAATACAGGGCAGACGGCGTAAAAGTCAGCAAAACCAATGCAACGACTGTGGTTGGTATTACAGGATATGTCATCACTACCAGAATCTCAGATTATCTGGATGGCTTTCAGTATTTGGGTTCACCTCCCAGTACAGGCGGAGGCGGCGGATCTGAATCTTTAATGGCCAATCTGGAAACAGGCAGGGCGCTTGAAAGGCAGGCGTATTCCATAGATGATCCTGTTGCCTTAACACCCATGAGCCTTAAAAACACTGACCTTCAGTTTTTCCCAACGGCAGAAGGGTTTTACGATTATAAAAAAGATCAGTATATTTACCAGTATAAAGACCATTTAGGAAACACAAGGATTAGTTTTGGAAGAAACAGCGCAGGCGCTCTTGAGATTACAGATGCCAATGATTATTACCCATTCGGGATGAACCACCTGAAAAGCGGGAACTCTTTCTTTGGGATAAGTTTATACAAGAATTACAAGTACAACGGAAAGGAGTTGCAGGAAAGCGGGATGTATGATTACGGAGCCAGGTTTTATATGCCGGATATCGGTAGATGGGGTGTGGTGGATCCACTGGCGGAACAATACCGCAGACACTCTACTTACAATTATGCCGTAAACAATCCAATACGATTCATCGATCCGGATGGTCGTGGAGTTGAAAGCACAGGTGTAAAATTAAATGAAAATGGTACATATACTGTCGTAAGTGCTAAAGATGATGGGAATAATGGAATTTATGTAGCAGATGCGAAAGGCAATTATGATGTAGAAACTTCAGACCATCTTGCTAACTCTTTAACCCCTCGCTCTTTTATGGGAGACGATAACCAAGCTGTTGTAGGTGCTGTAATTAGTCCAGGTGATTTAAGTGGCAATGATTTCCTTAATGATCTGATGGGTGCTAATGAGCCTAATATTATTAAATATATGGCGAACGGTAAAAGTAATGAACAATATGATTTTAAAACCAATGGTCCTAATGGAGAAGCTGGAGGAACCGATCAAAGACCTGAAGGAATGACCGTGCAACAGTATAGCTATCGTGGTGTTTTGTTTTCAGTAGATACTGGAGATAAGACTAATAACGTTTCTGTTATCGCTTCAGCACGAGATATTGGAAATTTTGGAGCAGGTTATATTGCTGGAAATAATGGTTTAACCTGGGGAACCGCAAGATTAGGATTTGATGCTCTCCAAAGCAAGCAACAAGGTACTTTTGCTACTGAAGGACAGACCACCCAAATGGCTCAAAAAATAGGTCATACTCTCGGACATAAAAATTATGATAGTAGGCGTGCCGCAGTTTACAAGTCCCAATCCTCAAATCCATTACGTGGACCCAAATAATTTAATTATGAAAAAAATACTGAAAGTCTTCGTTATATTGATTGCAGTTTTAGGAGCTTTATTTGTTTGGTATGATCAAAGTCGTTCTATTTTCAAAGCAACTAATGGACAATATATTACGATGTGGAAAAGATATGGAGGAACTTGTTATCTGATTCCGGGTAAATATTATGGGATTACAAAACCAAAAGATGGTTATATAGAGACCTCAAACCTTGGTTATCTTACGGTATATTATAGTGATAAATTACCACATCTTATTTTATTGAGTAAAGAATCCAACTACGATTATAAATCTTCTAATCCTATAAATAAAAAGTATTTGTTTGAGGATTACATATCAAATAAAGAAAAATATAAACCTATCATTTATAAAGAAAATGCTGAAAAATTTTCCGATATAAATAATGATGCTTCTTTTTTAAGCATAAATATCTTAGAAGGTTATGCTACTGATGGGACAGGGAAAACTCAGAGATAAATAATAAAGCCACTCAATTGAGTGGCTTTATTATTAATTTTCAAACTGCTTGTCTACGAGGTCAAGGAAACCTTGCGCTAGTTCATCGAGGATAGAAAGGTGTTCTTCTTGAAGATGGTAGAAGTTCCGGTACAGGTTTTTGGATGGGTTTAGGAACTCGAAGAAATCAAAGGCCTGGATGGGTTCCAGTACCTGTCCAGGCCGCCTGCCACTTCTCTTGGCAGTGGCGGCGGATCTGAATCTTTAATGGCCAATCTGGAAACAGGCAGGGCGCTTGAAAGGCAGGCATTTTCTGTGGAACCTATGGCGGCTTCAGCCACACTGTCATCCAAGAACAGTGACCTTCAGTTTTTCCCAACGGCAGAAGGCTATTACGATTACAAAAAAGATCAGTATATTTACCAGTACAAAGACCATTTAGGAAACACAAGGATTAGTTTCGGAAGAAACAGCGCAGGTGCTCTTGAAATTACGGATGCGAATGATTATTATCCGTTTGGGATGAACCATCTGAAAAGCGGGAACTCTTTCTTCAGCCCATCGGCTTATAAGAATTACAAGTACAATGGAAAGGAGCTTCAAGAGACCGGAATGTATGACTATGGGGCGAGAATGTATATGCCGGATATTGGTAGATGGGGAACGGTTGATCCGCTGGCGGAAACTTCAAGAAGATGGAGTCCTTACAATTATGCCTATAATAACCCAATTAGATTCATAGACCCTGATGGAAGGGCAAATGAGGATATTATTAAAGTTAATGCACAAGGTTACGTTCAATCTATTACTCCTCAGGAAGGACCGCACGTTGTGGTGGATGAACAAGGCAATCAGTTAAATACAAATGATTCCGCAGCTGACCAAGACCAATTACAAGCGCTTGTTGATTATGCCGGAACAATGACAGATTATGAAGTGCAGGATGCAGAAGTCAGGCTATTTACACCATATTCGGCACAAGATATGGCGGACAGTTTTAACAAATTAGGAATTGGCGATATAAATGGTACAGCCAGATATCTTCAGGCTTTTGGAGAACAATCGTTTTTTATGACACCTTGGATGATGTATATGGGTTCTTTAGGTCACGGAGAGTTTGATTTTGCAGGAGATATGTCCGCTTTAACTCAAAAAACAGATAATGCATATAATCCTATTCAAGGTGGTGGCTCTGCTCCTCCAGACGGAGCAGGAGGTTTTATAAAATTTGAAGGGAGCAATACATTATACAATGTCTATGATGCTGGAAATTTTATGACAGGAAAAGCTTTCCAAATGATTGGAGCTCCTTTGGATGTATTGAAAAGTGGTGCTAATGCTAGTAGTAAATATATTTCTCGTCAAGGACCTGATACGGCATCAGACCAAAGAGCAATTACTAACGGATATAATTATAACAGAGTAGGATGGAAAAAATAAATATTAGAAACTTAGCAATTTTATCGTTTATAATTTTTTTATTAAATTTTTGTGCGTTTATCTTTATAGATGTATTGGAATTGATTAAGCCATATTCGTCATTTAATAAAAAAATAAGTTTTTTCGTTTTATTTCCTTTGAATATAATAGGAATATTAATATCGTTTGCTGTTATTATAAAAAATACAATCAATAAAGGGAAATTACTTTATTCTGTACTTTGTTTGCCATTACTTTTAATATTATTCTATTTCTTTTTTTTAAAAGGGGTTTATCTAAAGTAAAAATTAAAACTATTGAATAAAAGAGTAAGATGGAAAAAATAAAAATATCTAAAATGTGTTTTATTCCACTAGTAATATTTACTATCAATTTTATTATTTATTTATTGATAGAAATTTTTGGAGTAATTTATACATATAGTAATACTGCGAAGAAAATATATTTATTCTTTTGTTTTCCGATGAATGTATTGGGACTTATTATATCTGTTTATATTTTCACACAATTTTTTTCTAAAAAGAAAATTTTTTGGGAGATAATACTTTGTTTGCTATTATTGGTATTCATATTTTATTTCTATTTTCTTCCACTTATTAAAGATTAAATAAACAAGAAAGCCAACTCGGTAGAGTTGGCTTTCTTGATTTTACTTTTCAAACTGCTTATCAACGAGTTCAAGAAAACCTTGTGCCAGTTTATCGAGTATCGGAAAATGCTTCTCTCCAACGTGGCTGAAGTTCCAATACAGGTTTTTGTGAGGATTAATGAACTCGAAGAAATCAAATGGCACCATATCTCGTGGATTTGTAATCCGTGGGCAATAATAACCCCCGCTGGTGCGAGCGTCTCGCTCATATCTGTAATAACAAATAATTGTTCATTATTTACTTTTTTCAGGTTTAATGATTGATTATCAGTGCAACATCCGGGGCTGGATGACGTACATCAACAAAGACCAGATGCAACTTCCCTATCTGGGCGGCAGGCTGTTCTCTTACAGGATCAGATACAACGAGAAAGAAGGCCTGACGAATCCCGATCCGGTACTTTTTTCCGGGAAGGATGTAGTACTGAAATACAATGGGAATATTGCGGAAGTAGACTGGAGAAGTGTAGAAAATATAGGCAATAATCCATCACTGACTCCGAAGAGATATGGCTACGTTTATGATCGGCTGAACCGCTTAACGGCAGGCTACTACCAGAACCCAAATAATCCGAACAGTAATGAAAATACCGAGTCCTTAGGTTATGACCTGAACGGGAATATTACCAGTCTCTACAGGACTTCGGTAATGGAATACGGCAGTACCATCCCTACCAAGATTGATGACCTGGAATATGTTTATGCATCAGGAAACAAGAGCAATAAGCTGACGAATATTCATGATTCTGCTGACAACTACACAGGCTATGAAGGCAGCGGGCAGGACATCCACTATGACCTGAACGGGAATATGACCGATATGCCGGATAAAGGGATTGGGTCAATACAATATAATTATCTGAACCTTCCCAAACATTTAGAATACAGCAAGATCAGTAATGAATCTGTTGTTCTTGATACCAAATACAGGGCAGACGGATCAAAACTCAGTAAGATAAACAAAACTACAATTGGAGGATTAATGGGTGATATCACCAATATTATAACCACAGATTATCTGGATGGATTCCAGTACCTGTCCAGGCCGCCTGCCACTCCTCTTGGCGGAGGCGGAGGATCTGAATCTTTAATGGGGAATCTGGAAACAGGAAGAGCGCTTGAAAGGCAGGCGTATTCCATAGATGAGCCTGTTGCCTTAACACCCATGAGCCTTAAAAACGCTGATCTCCAGTTTTTTCCTACTGCAGAAGGGTTTTACGATTACCAAAAAGATCAGTATATTTACCAGTATAAAGACCACTTGGGAAATGCAGAGTGAGTTTTGCAAGAAACAACGCAGGCGCTCTTGAGATTACAGATGCGAATGATTATTACCCGTTTGGGATGAACCACCTGAAAGGCGGAAACTCCTTCTTTGGGATAAGTTCATACAAGAATTACAAGTACAACGGAAAGGAACTGCAGGAAAGCGGGATGTATGATTACGGAGCCAGGTTCTATATGCCGGATATCGGACGATGGGGCGTGGTAGATGACCTTGCTGAAAAATCAAGAAGGTTTTCTACCTATACTTATGCATTAGATAATCCAATCATGTTTGTGGATCCGGATGGAAGAGAAGCGGAAAGATGTTGTAAATATTGGAATGATGCCTGGGGGAACTTTAAAACGGAATCAAAAAATATGGTTTTGGGTGGTATTCAGTTAGCAGCTAGACCAGGAAAAACAATTGGGACAGTAATAGGAGGAGCTGTAAATGATGCAAAGGCAGGCAGGTATAATTCTGCTGTGGATAAAATAACCAATCTAACCCATATGGGTACTACAGATATGGTTAAAAATGCATTCAAAGCAGTTAAAGGAGATGGAAAAGCATTAGGTGCATTAGGTGCACAAGGCTTAGCAGTACTTGCAGCAGAGGGTGCTGGAAGGATTGCAGGAGCTGGAAAAGGAATAAAAGTGGCTGGGGCAGTTGAAACTGAATCTTCGATATTTTCTAATGTAGCAAAAGTTGAAGGATTAGCTGAATCTCAAAATATAAAAAGTTTACAATCTGGATTAAGAAGTGAGACGCCTGTGGGAGAAATTTTAGATAAAATGAAATCTAAAGATGGTTTTAATGTATCAGATTATACAATTGGTGGCTATTATTCAGAAGGTGTATATTATATTAGTGAAGGTAATCATAGAATGGCTGCTGCGTTAGAATATCAAGCGGAAACAGGAAGTTCAAAATATGTAAATGAGTTTTTAAAAACTGGAAGTTGGGATAATAAAACTCCTAAGTCAAAAACATATAAATTTACGGTAAATACAGATTAAGAGATGAGGAAATTTATTATAAAAAAAGAGAATTGCTACAAGATCAATCTGCCATCAGAAAATGATATAGCCGAATATATAAATGATTGTATAGATTTAAATTTATTTAATAGTATTTCTCCTATAGTAGATGGTTTTTTTTTAGATGTTGAATTATACGGTCATCTAAAACTGAATGAATATGTCCATAAATATAATTTAGATAAGGACTTATTATATTTTTATGAAAATCATAAAGATGTTCTAATCCGTAAATTATCTGTAAAACAAAAAATACTTTTATCAATTTCTGAAAATTTACATTATGATTGTTTATTGCTGTCTTTAGAAGCATTGAGTGAAAGAACTAGACTTTATTTAATTTTCATTTCATACTTTTTAAGTAGTTCTAAAAGAAAAAGTACTATAATACTTTTTGAATATTCAACTTTAAACAGAATATATGAAAATATTGAGATTACTATAATTAAACCTTCTTGGAGTGAAACTAAACTTGAATACTAATAATAGATAAAAATGTTACTGTTGGTTAAGGTTGTCCACGAGCTCTAGGGTCTTTAGGTACAATTGGAGCTGTTGTGGTACTTGCTCATAAGGTAGGAGGATCGAAAGGAGTTGCTGCCGCTGAAACTGAAACATTAAGTGGGTCTCTCCCTGCTAGCGCGAGCATCTTGCTCGTGCTCAGATTGAGTACATACGGCAATACTATCCAAACCAAGATTGATGACTTGGAGTATATTTCTGCATCGCATAACAATAGTAACAGGTAACTTACACTAATATTTCCAGTAATGCCACAGGTTACTAAGGCAGAGAACAGGAAATCCCCCGCTGGTGCGAGCGTCACGCTCGTATCTGTCATAACAAAGAAGCCAACTCAATTGAGTCGGCTCTTTGCTTATTAAGAAATTTTAAAAGTAATTGTCCATCATTTACTTTTTTCAGGTTTAATGATTGATTATACCTACAACATCCGGGGCTGGATGACGCACATCAACAAAGACCAGATGCCGCTTGCTGATCTGGGTGGCAGGCTGTTCTCTTACAGGATCAGATACAATGAGAAAGAAGGCCTGACGAATCCCGATCCGGTACTTTTTTCCGGGAAGGATGTAGTACTGAAATACAATGGGAATATTGCGGAAGTAGACTGGAGAAGTGTAGAAAATATAGGCAATAATCCATCACTGACTCCGAAGAGATATGGCTACGTTTATGATCGGCTGAACCGCTTAACGGCAGGCTACTACCAGAACCCAAATAATCCGAACAGCAAGGAAAATACAGAATCCTTAGACTATGACCTCAATGGTAACATTACCAATCTCTACAGGACTTCGGTTATAGAATCCGGCAATACGGCAACGGCCATTGACCGGCTTGAATACTTCTACGGACCGGGGAACAACAGCAACAGGTTAAGCAACATTACTGATCATCAGAATAATCCTACAGGATACGAAGGCGGGAATCAGCAGATGGGTTACGACCTGAACGGTAATATGATCGTGATGCCGGACAAGGGCATCAGCAAGATTGCCTACAATTACCTGAACCTTCCCGATAAGCTGAATTACGCCAAAGAATTTGAGACGGTTACCGTTAACACCAAATACGGATCGGACGGCGGCAAGCTGCAGAAACAAAACATGACCACCGTAGACGGGATCTCGGGACCTGTCACCGTTAAAAAGACAACGGATTACCTGGATGGTTTCCAATATCTTAAAACGGAAAATATCGGGCTCATCGGGATGAGCGATGAAATGATGTCCGGCCTTGAAACCTTGCGGGTTTTGGAAAGGCAGGCATTTTCTGTGGAACCTATGGCAGTGGCCACACTGGCATCCAAGAACAATGACCTCCAGTTTTTTCCGACGGCAGAAGGGTTTTACGATTATAAAAAAGATCAGTATATTTACCAATACAAAGATCATCTTGGAAACAACAGGGTAAGTTTTGGAAGAAACAGCACAGGTGCTCTTGAGATCACGGATACCAATGATTATTACCCATTTGGGATGAACCACCTGAAAAGCGGGAACTCTTTCTTTGGGATAAATTCATACAAGAATTACAAGTACAACGGAAAGGAGCTGCAGGAAAGCGGGATGTATGATTACGGCGCAAGATTTTATATGCCGGATATTGGAAGATGGGGCGTGGTGGATCCATTGGCGGAAACTTCGAGAAGATGGTCAACTTACGCATATGCTTACAATAATCCGATAAGATTTATTGATCCTGATGGAAGATCCAGTAAGGATATTATTGTCCTAACCGCAAACGGTTCTTTTAAGGCATCTAAGGAACTTATGTATAAAACAGCTGAAGGAAGAAGAATTTGGGATAAATATGGAGCAAGTAAAACTGATGATATTTATATAAATTCATCGGTTTTCCCTTCAAATTCCAGAACTTTTGCAGAAACATATACTTTAAGTGGAAATGAGTCTTTTGTAAAAAATAATACTATATCTAATATTGGTAAAACATATCCTTCATTAGGAAGTTTTGAGGGATTAGATGTATCCAAATCGAATGGTAAAAATGTACATTTGATGGCATTTAATGAAGATTTTTTCCCAAATACAGCTTCGGAAAAATATACTAAAATAACTATTAGCCCTACATTAGGAGAAGTAAAAGAAGAATATGATTTATCCGATTTATCCAAAGTTGTTTATCATGAAACGAAAGCACATATTGAAGATAGAACAGGTAATGCAGATGATGATCATAAAAAATTAGGAGAATCTAAATTTCAAGGCTACATTAGACCCAATTCTCCAATGGATATTTTTGATAAACAATTAATAAAAATAATACAAATTCAAAACGCAGAAAAATATCATGATAAAAAATAAAGTTTTATTTTTAATACTATTTTGTAGCTTAAGTTTTTTTAAAAGTCAGGATTTAAAAGTTTATAGTCCAATTCTCATTAGTAATCTTCCTAATGGGAACATTAATAATGAAAAAGTAAATAAAGTTATTTTAGATTATTATAATCCAAATGCTAATGACATGGAAAGCAATTTTCTTAAGTATAGTTCTGATGATAGCACTCTCTATATTTTCGATCTTGATAAGAAAGAATTTAAAAGTTTTATAAATTTTAAAAAGAGGGAAAAAGTTATTTCTAAAGAAAACTATTTAGGTACTTTTAGAAATTTTAATATTCTGAAAGATTCTGAAAATAAGTTTAAGGTAGTATCAGCTACAGGCAATTATCCTAGTCATTTTGAGAAGATTAGTTCAATAGAAATATTAGAAAAAAGTAAACAATTTTTAATTTTAAAAATTAATTATTTCGACATTTATGATTTTAAAGGTTATGGAGTTTTAGTTTTGAGAGATTATAAATATGCGAAATAAAGCAATGTTCCAAAGTTAGTGGTGAGAACAATTTCAAATTCAGAAGGTACGGTTATGTATATGACAGGCTCAACCTGAACGGGAGCATGATTAATATGAAGGATAAAGGGATTCAGGGCACTGCTTACAATCCCATGCTAGCGCGAGCATCTTGCTCGTGCTCACATTAAAGACTTGTAAATCTTTACAGGACTCCAATAACGGAGTACGGCAGTACTATCCCTACCAAGATTGATGACCTGGAATATGTTTACGTATCAGGAAACAAGAGTAATAAGCTTACTAATATTAATGATTCTGCTGACAACTATACAGATTATGAAGGCGGTGGGCAGTAGATCAAATACGACCTGAACGGGAATATGACCGATATGCCGGATAAAGGGATAGGGTCAATACAATATAATTACCTGAACCTCCCCAAACATTTAGAATACAGCAAGATCAGTAATAAATCAGTTGTTCTTGATACCAAATACAGGACAGACGGATCAAAACTCAGTAAGATAAACAAAACTGGAATTGGAGGATCAATGGGTTATATCACCGATATTAAAATTACAGATTACCCAGATGTGTTCCAATACCTTTCCAAGCCGCCTGCCACTTCTTCTGGCGGTGGCGGAGGATGTGAATCTTTAATGGCCAATCTGGAAACAGGCAGAGCGCTTGAAAGGCAGGCCTATTCCATAGATGATCCTGCTTCTTTAACCCCGATGAGCCTTAAAAACACTGATCTCCAGTTTTTCCCAACGGCAGAAGGCTATTATGATTACAAAAAAGATCAGTACATTTATCAATACAAAGACCATTTAGATGTACAAGTAAAAGAGAAGTTTTTACGAAGGCTAGGAACGAAGTTCAGCAAGGATTAGTTTCGGAAGAAACAGCGCAGGCGTTCTTGAGATTACAGATGCCAATGATTATTACCCATTCGGCATGAACCACCTGAAGAAAGGATCTGTTATGTTTGGACAAGGAAGTTATAAGAGTTACAAGTATCAGGGACAAGAATTACAGGAGACTGGTTTTCATAGTTTTAAATGGAGAAATTATATGCCGGATGTAGAAAGGTTTTTTAATGTTGACCCTTTAAGTGAAAAGTATACATATCAGTCACATTATAATTTCTTTGAGAATTGAGTTATTGATGCTAGAGAATTAGAAGGTTTAGAAGCTGTAGATTTTAGTTGTGCAAGGTTGGGTTAGGGGAGAAGATACTAAACCTAATAAGATACAAGTTCAAAATGTAGGAGGAATTAGTAATCCCAATTTTAAGGGACAAGGAAATTTAGATTTTACAGGCATTGGTGGACTAGTTTTTGTAGAGTCAGTCAACGAAAATAAAAGTATGAAAGTTGACTTGCTAATTACTTTGGATATTTTAGATTCTTATTCTGGTACTGAAATTTCTTCAAATGTTTTTAAATCAATTAATTATTATCAGACAAAAGATATTTATGGAGGATAAAAAATTGAGCCTACAAGTGATAATAAAACTTCAAAAACATTAAATTTACTTGCTCCAAACTCAACACATCGAAGTATTGATAATGATTTAAGAGATAAAGTAAGAGAAGTTGTAAAAAGAGAATTAATACCCTAATAATGATGAAATATTTTATCCAAGCCATTACATTAATATCAGTAATTTATTTGTTATTACTATTGTATTTTCAATACGATTATTTTTTCAAATTTATACCTGTAATATTGTTACTACAATTTGTCAGTTTTTTTCTAATTCATAAAATACCTAGCAAGGTTTTATATTATATATTCAATATTCTAATATTTATGATTTTAAGTTTTTATTATTGTTTTGGGCTTTTTTTAGCTCAATAGAAAATATTTCCTTCCCTCGCTAGGATACAAATAATATGATTTAAAATATTTTAATTTGTTGATGTAATAAATTCATTTAGTTTAATTTTGATACTTAATACGATTAAAATTTTTAAATAAGTTTTTATACAATTTTTATCTTTACATCAAAAAAAATTTCACCATGAAAGACCTAATGGGCCAAGCCATCCACGATTATTACCACAACCGAAATCCTGAAGACCTGCAGACGGAAACTTCTATTTCCGAACTTGACGAACTTCCGATAGCCTACCTGTTCAGGGATTTTGAAGAGATGAACGGAATAGAGCAGAAAGCGCTTGGGCTGGCTCAGGGAAAAGTGCTGGACATTGGGGCAGGCGCGGGTTCTCATGCTTTGTACCTTCAGAATAAAAGGAACCTGGAAGTGACAGCCCTGGATATTTCACCCAAGTCCATTGAAGTCTGCAAGCTGAGAGGGATCCAGACGGCAGTCTGTGAAAACATGCTTCATTTTTCCGGGGGAACTTTTGATACGATCCTGCTGCTGATGAACGGCACCGGGATTTTCCAGAGCCTTTCCACCATTGATACCTATCTGAAAAGGCTGTATTCTCTGCTGAATGAAAACGGACAGATCCTGATCGACAGTACGGATATTATATATATGTTTGACCGTGACGAAGAAGACGGCGGAGTGTTGATCCCGGCCGGCGGATATTACGGGGAACTGGATTATGTGGTGCATTACAAAGGGGAATCTGAAGACCCGATCAAATGGCTCTACCTGGATTTCAATACGCTGAAAAATGCAGCGGAATATAACGGTTTTGCTATTGAAAAGATGATCCAGGACGAGGATACTTATCTGGCGAAACTGACGAAAAAATAATCATGGCTACTGTCATTTTGAGAAGAAAAGGTTTTATAAAATTAAGATAAATTGATGATGTGAGATTCTTTACTCCGTTGCGGCACTCAGAATGACAGACAACATCGTATTGTTTAAGCATAAAGAAAAAAGACGTACAATGAGCT
The DNA here is from genome assembly GCF_034047335.1 of Chryseobacterium sp. JJR-5R. Classification (NCBI taxonomy): domain Bacteria; kingdom Pseudomonadati; phylum Bacteroidota; class Flavobacteriia; order Flavobacteriales; family Weeksellaceae; genus Chryseobacterium; species Chryseobacterium sp. JJR-5R. Next base: position 2,750,927 of record NZ_CP139137.1, on the reverse strand, counting down.
GCACGTCTTTTGTTATTTCTGATAGAAATTGAAATAATTATCCGATCTCAATTCCGTTTTCCACGGTGCTGTCATCCGGCGTAACAAAAGACAGTTTTCCGTCCGGTTTTGTAGTTAACAGCAACATGCCCTGGGATTCGATCCCTCTGATTTTTCTCGGTGCCAGGTTAAGCAGGATCATCACCTGTTTCCCGATCACTTCTTCAGCGGTAAAGCTTTCCGCAATCCCAGATACCACGGTTCTTACGTCCACGCCTGTATCCACTTTCAGCTTTAATAATTTATCTGCTTTCTCTACTTTTTCAGCTTCAATAATAGTCGCAGTTCTTAAGTCGATTTTTGTAAAATCATCAAAGGTGATTTCTTCTTTCATGGCGTTGGCGCTAGGGTTTGTTTTTTTATTGCTTTGTTTTGTGTTTTCCAGTTTCCGGATCTGGGCCTCGATCACATCGTCTTCGATTTTCGTAAATAATAACGGAGCTTCTTCGATCTTATGTCCAGCTTTAATTTGAATTTCGGAATTCCGTAAATTCTTCCAGTTTTTTTTCTCAATATTAAAATATCCAAATAATTTTTCTGCGGAGAATGGCATAAATGGTTCACACAACTGAGCTACTACCGCAGCGATTTGAGCTCCTACGAACATTGTTTGCCCGGCTTCAGCTGGATTATTTTTTATAGAGTTCCAAGGTGCCGCATTCTGAAGATATAAATTTCCATAATCTACTAAAGCCATAAAAGCATTTAATGCATTTCTGAACTCATATTTCTCTAAATGATTTGAAACGTCATTAATTGCCTTATTGATAGCATTCTTACTATCTTCATCTAAGTTACCGTTAGGTACATTCCCTTCAAAGTTTTTATTTGTAAAAGAAATTACTCTATTAATAAAGTTACCGAACTTATTTACCAACTCCGAATTGTTCTTGGTCTGGAAATCTTTCCAGGTAAAGTTGTTATCTTTTGTTTCAGGAGCGGAAGAAAGCAATGCGTAACGCAGAACATCCTGCTGTCCAGGGAATTCCTCTACATACTCATGCGCCCAGACTGCCCAGTTCCTGGAAGTTGATATTTTGTCGTTTTCCAGATTCAGGAATTCAAAAGCAGGAACATTGTCAGGCATCACAAAATCCCCGTGGGCCTTCATCATGGCAGGAAAAATAATACAGTGGAATACGATATTATCCTTACCGATAAAATGAACCAGATCACTGTCTTCGCTCTGCCAGTAATCTTTCCAGTCCTTGCCGTTTTTCTCTGCCCACTCCTTGGTAAATGAAATATAACCGATCGGGGCATCAAACCATACATACAGCACTTTTCCTTCTGCACCCGGCAGCGGAACCGGGACGCCCCAGTTGAGATCCCGGGTCATGGCACGAGGCTTCAGTCCGTCATTCAGCCATGATTTTACCTGTCCGTATACGTTAGGTTTCCAGTCGTCTTTGTGGCCTTCAATAATCCATTCGTTCAGGAAGTCTTCATATTCATTTAACGGCAGGTACCAGTTTTTGGTTTCTTTAAGGATCGGGACATTGCCGCTCAGCATTGATTTCGGGTTGATTAATTCTGAAGGCGAAAGCGTAGAGCCGCACTTTTCGCACTGGTCTCCATAGGCATTTTCATTGCCACAGTTCGGGCATGTTCCTACGATGTAGCGGTCTGCCAGGAATTCATTGGCCTGCTCGTCAAAATACTGTTCGGAAACCTCTTCCGTAAACTTTCCTTTTTCATACAGGACTTTGAAGAAATCCTGGCTGGTTTCGTAGTGCTTTTCAGATGTCGTCCTGGAATATTCATCGAAGGAAATCCCTAAGTCGGAAAATGATTTTTTAATGATTTCATGATACTTATCCACAATATCCTGGGGCGTTACGCCTTCTTTTTTGGCTCTGATGGTGATGGGTATCCCATGTTCATCAGAACCGCAGATAAAAGCTACGTCTTTTCCTGATCTTCTCTGAAATCTTGCATACACATCCGCAGGAATATACACCCCTGCCAAATGCCCTATGTGAACCGGCCCGTTGGCATAAGGCAACGCTGCCGTAATCATCTTTCTGTCTGACATCTTATTGTAAAGTTTTATAGGCAAAGATAACGAATATCTGTGGAATTCCCTAAGCCCTGCAAACAATGGTTTTTAGTCTATACGGATAGTGGGATATGACATTAAGTTAAACATAAGTTTAACTTTTTATTAAATTATTACAGTGCTATGTAAAGCATATTTTAATTTAATCATCTGAAATTGAATATTATACGCTAAAAAAGTATATCAATCTACACAATTTTAACTTAATTTATAATAAAATTAACATCATTGTAAATTTTTGTTAAATTGCAGGACTGGCTGATGCTGGTATGATTGATAAAGAAACTATATAAAAATAATATTGTGAAGAATTTTACAACGGTATTAAAAATTGCGCCGGCCTTCCTATTGGCCAGTACAATGATTCATGCGCAGACAGACTCTACAACAAAAGAGAAAAAAATTGAGGAGGTGGTGTTAGTAGGCTATGGAAAGCAGAAAAAAACTGATTTGACTGGATCTGTAACTGCATTGTCAACAGCTGATTTTAACAAAGGGGCCATATCGACTGTAGAAGGGCTGATCAATGGTCGTGCTGCCGGTGTGGTAATTACCCAGTCCGGAACGCCGGGAAGTGAAGCGGTTATCAGGATAAGAGGAGGTTCTTCTCTGAATGCAAGTAATGAACCATTATTAGTTGTAGACGGTTTGCCATTAGACGGGGTTTCTTTATCTACAATCAATCCAAATGATATAGAATCTTTTTCGATATTAAAAGATGCGGCTTCTACTGCGATTTACGGTTCCAGAGGATCTAATGGGGTTATTCTAATTACGACTAAAAAAGGAGGAAAAAGATTAAGAGTATCATTAAATGCTTTTACCACGGTTAATACTTTAGCTAAGAAAATTAAAGTATATAGTGGTGATGAGTTTAGAGCCCTAATCAATCAATTTGTCCCGGATAAAGTATCTCAATTAGGTACTTCTAATACAGATTGGCAAGACGAAATTTTTAAAACTTCTGTAACGAATGATATTAATGCTTCAGTTTCCGGAAGTTTGTTTGGAAAAGTACCAACTCGTTTCTCTGTAGATCATTTAGAAAATACCGGATTATTGATTACTTCTGGTTTCCAGAGAACAACCGGAAATATCGCAATAAGCCCTAGTTTTTTTGACGATCATTTGAAATTTAATATTACAGGTACTTATTCTTATACTTTTAAAAATAATGCCGATGAAGGAGCTATTGGTAATGCACTTTCTATGAATCCTACACAATCTGTTTATGAAGACAATTCTATCTATGGAGATGGTTATTACGAAAATAGAATGGGTAATTTTAACTCTACTACAGGAACATATAATCCTAATGGGGTTTCTAACCCTGTAGCACAGCTAAGAAATAAGCATGATATTCAAAATTTTAAAAGATTTTTTGGAAATGTAAACATGGAATATAAATTCCATTTTTTACCAGAATTAAGGTTAGTTGCGAATGCAGGTTTGGATACCAGAGAATACGATGGTCATGTAACAACAAATAAATATTCGAGAAACGGATATTATTCTATTAATAATACTTTTGCTTATTATGGATCAGAATCTTTTTCTGGGGAAAGTCTATTCAATAAAAATGCAAATGTACAGTTGAATTATGCTAAAACTTTTGGGCAATTCAATTTTGATGTGATGGGAGGTTATGAGTATCAAAATTATCATAAGACAAGTTTCGGAAGTGGTAATACACTTGTATATGGTATAGACCCTGCTCAATTTTATAATCCGAATTCTAAACCGGATGTTAATTTACAGGCATTTTTTGGTAGGTTAAATTTAGGATATAACAATAAATATTTACTTACTGTAAATTACAGACATGATGGATCTTCTCGCTTTAGTAAGGAAAACAGATGGGGCAATTTTGGTGGAGTAGCCGCTGCCTGGAAAGTTTCTGAAGAAAGTTTCTTAAAAGGAAATTCTACATTATCAGATCTTAAACTAAGAGCAAGTATTGGAAAGATTGGAAATCAAGATATTGGTGATATTGCAAGAGTTGATTATTTAAAAACATATGATATCTCAACAACATTATTTTATCAGTTGGGAAATACATTTTATCAGATTGCGAAAGCCAATGGATATAATCAAAATCTGAAATGGGAAGAGAGTGTAAAATATAATCTTGGATTAGATTTTGGATTCGCCAAAAACAGAGTTACGGGAACTTTGGATTTTTATTTAGCAGATACTAAAGATCTATTATCTATTGTACCGGAAGGACCTTTAGAAAATTTAAGAGTTATTGGATTTAAGAATATCGGAAAATTACAGTCTAAAGGTGTTGAATTAGGTTTGGATATCAAGGCAGTGAAAAAAGAAAATTTCACCCTGAATTTCAATTATAACGCAACCTACAATAACATCAATATTAAAGAACTGGAATTAGATAACATTGATAAAGGTGGTGTTGGCTTAGGAGCATTTATACAAACATTTAAAACAGGATATTCTCCATATGCATTTAATGTGTATCAACAAGTATATGACAGCAATGGTAAACCAATAGAAGGAGCTTATGTAGACAGAAATAATGATGGTGTCATTACTTCTGCAGATAAATACATCTATAAAAAGCCACAGGCAGATGTTACAATGGGATTCATGACAAATGCAACTTTTGGGAAACATATTGACTTCTCTATGGCTTGGAGAGCAAGTATTGGTAACTATGTGTATGATCAAATTTCGGCAGACAGAGCGCAATTAGGTAACATTTATAATACTGTAGATGGAACTATTAACAATGCTCCTGTAGATTTTACTAATACTAATTTTACATTTACCAATAAAGAATCTGATTATTACGTTAAAAACGGAAGTTTTGTAAAGTTAGATAATGTAACATTAGGATATACTTTTAACAATTTATTAAAAAACAAGGGTTCAATAAGATTTTATACAGGGGTAAATAATGTACTTATTATCACAAAATATAAAAACATTGATCCAGAGGTATTTAATGATGGTAGAGATGCTTCGATATATCCAAGAGCAAGAATGTTTACTTTAGGAATCAATGCAAACTTTTAAACTTAAAAAAATGAAATTAAATATAGTAAAACTAAGAAATCTGGCTATTGCAAGTGTATTTCTATTATCGGCAACCTCTTGTATTAACGATTTAGATGTTAAAGTAAGTGATGATGAATTGTACACGTCCGAACAATTTTATTCCCAGCCTGAATCTTACAAGCAGTTTTTGGCGAAAATTTATGCTGGTTTAGCGGTAACAGGACAAACTTCTCCTAACGGAAATTCAGATTTAGGATTAGAATCTGATGGAGGACCGAATGAAGGTTTTTCACAATACATTAGAGGATATTGGCAACTACAGGAACTTACAACCGATGAAGCCATTATTGCCTGGGGAGAATCTGATAATCCCGGGATCAGAGATTTAAACTTCAATACCTGGAATGCAGACAATAAATTCAATGAAGCTTTCTTTGCAAGAATATTTTTTCAGATTGGCTTGGTCAATGAGTTTTTAAGAGAAACTACTGATGAGAAATTATCATCCAGAGGGGTTTCTGCAGATTTAAAAACCCAAATAAAGACTTTCCGTGCAGAAGCAAGATTTTTAAGAGCCCTATCTTATTATCACGCAATAGATATTTATGGCAGAATTCCTTTTGCAACAGAAGGAGATGTTATTGGTTCTGGTGTAAAACCGTCAGTACAATCAAGAGAATATGTTTTCAATTATCTGTTGGGAGAGCTGAATGATATAGATGGAGATTTGGCCGCAGCAAAGACCAACGAATATGGAAGAGCGGACAAAGCTGCCGCTTGGATGTTAAAAGCCAAATTATACCAAAACTCAAAAGTATATACGGGTGTTGACAGAAGTACAGAGGCTTTGGCAGAGATTACAAAAGTAATTGCTTCACCATATAAAGTGGCTACAATACCTTACGCCAATTTATTTAAAGCGGATAACAATACCAATGGTGCGCAAGATGAAGCTATCTTCCCAATTAATTTTGACGGTATCAAAACAAAAACTTACGGAGGCACTACCTTTTTAATCCACGCAAGTTGTACCAATGCAGTAGGAGCTCTGTTAGGGGTAGATGCAGGCTGGGCTGGTTTCAGAACACGTCAGGAATTTATTCAGTCTGCAGGATCGGATGCCCGAGTAATGAAAGTTGCTGGAAGTACAGATCCTGTATCTATTTCAGATTATTCTAAATTTGAAGAAGGTACCAAATTGATTAAGTTTTCTAACAAAAAGACAAGCGGTGCTAATGGAAGTGACGGAACTTTTGCAGATGCAGATTTTGCTTTGTTCAGAATGGGAGATGCATATTTGATGTATGCAGAATTGGCCGTTGTCAACGGAAAAGGGAGCACAGCTACAGCTTTAGGGTATATCAATGCCTTAAGAACAAGAGGTGGTGCAACAAATATTTCAATGTCTGATATTAATGCGCTTACCACAACAGATGCTAAAGAAATGTTTATTCTGAACGAAAGAGCTAAAGAACTGTATTGGGAAGGTACGAGAAGACAAGATTTAATCAGGTTAAATCATTACGTTTCCGGTTATACATGGCAATGGAAAGGAGGAATCCAAAATGGGTCTTCTATAGCTCCTACCAGAGTTTTGTTCCCAATTCCGAATAAATATCTGAATATCAATTCAAACTTATCTCAAAACCCGGGTTATTAATTTTTAAAATTTAAATTAATGAAAAATATTATAAAATTTCTTTTCGCAACCATTGCTATAATGATGGTTTGGTCTTGTGAAAAAGATGAAGATCAGGCTGTTTTATCTTTAAAATCCGAGCCTACGCTTAAAGCGAGTGCAGCATCTCTTACTTTGACGAGTACAACAGCAAGCAACAATGCCGTTACATTTACCATTACCCCTGCAGAATATACCCCTGAAGTAGAAATTACAAATGTATTGCAGTTTGCAGTAGCAGGAAATAATTTTGCAAATGTAAAAGAGGCAGGATTAAGTCTTGGAACATTATCCAAAACCTATACAGTATTTGAATTTAATGCTTTGATGTTGAGTTTGGGATTGCAAACTGGTATTGCGTCAAACGTAGATGTAAGATTAAAAACTACTGTTGGAAAAGGAAGTCCTGTTTATTCAACGGTACAGAAAATTTCGGTAAACCCCTATGCATTGATTTCTTATATGTATGCTCCTGGTAAATATCAAGGATGGGATCCTGCTACGGCAAATACTCTTGTGTCCCCAACTTCAAATGGAATCTATGTTGGTTATATTAAATTTCTGGCAACTGCAGATAATGGACTGTCATTCAAAATTAATCCGCAGAAAAACTGGGATAATTCTTATGGAACCACTAGCCAGTTTTCAGCAGCCGTAAATACAATTCCAGTTTTGTATAATGGAGGATCCGATATTGTAGCACCCGGTCTTGGCTATTATGAAACCACCATCAATACCAACACAAATACACTGAAGATGGTACCTCACCAAATGAGTTTAATAGGATCTGCAACTCCCGGAGGCAACTGGAGTACAGATATAGACATGGTTTGGGATAATACTCAGTTGAAATGGACTGCTACAGCGACTTTTTTAGCAGGTGAGTTTAAATTCAGGCTAAATCATGACTGGAGTCAACCCAACTGGGGAGGATCTGGCGGAACGGCTTCTACTTCTGGAGGTAATTTAACCATTTCGGCAGGTCAGCATACAGTTACTTTTGACCCTTACACTCTAGCTTATACAATAAATTAGTAGCTATAAATTCTTTAAAACTGTTGCTTTTCGGCAACAGTTTTTTTATTTTTAAAGTTTTATATAAAAATCATTATGAAGAAAATGACAATCGGAGCTTTTTTGCTCTCAATGATGTTTGGAGTCGCCAATGCGCAATCTTTGAAATCGCCCGATGGAAAATTCGAAATGGATTTCCAATTAAAACAGGGCGTTCCTTACTACAACCTGAAATACAACGGTCAGGTAGTGGTGGAAGATTCAAAACTTGGACTGAGAATTTTTAAAGATTCTTCCATAAAATTTGCATCAGAAATTGCAAAACCTGAAGATGCGAAATTTGATTTAAACAGCGGTTTTACAAAAACCGGCGAAAAAACAGATTCAAAAAACGAAACCTGGCAGCCGGTTCTCGGCGAAAAGAAAAATTATATCAACCATTATAACGAACTGGCAGTAACCCTTAATCAGGCAAGTACAGACAGAAGCATCGTTGTGAAATTCAGATTATTCAATGACGGGCTTGGGTTCAGGTATGAATTTCCGCAGCAGAAAAATCTGAACTACTTTGTGATCCGTGAAGAAGATTCGGAAATCGATTTTCCTACCGATATGAAAGCCTGGTGGATGGTGGCAGATTATGATTCCCAGGAGTATAAATATCAGGAAACCAAAGTTTCCGAAATTCCTTCAAAATGGTCGCAGGCAGCAGATGCCAACGCATCGCAGACTTTAATTAAAAACGCCGTTCAGTCGCCGTTGATGTTGAAGAAAGAAGGCAAAGAACCTTTGTACATCAACCTGGCGGAAGCAGCTGTTTTGGATTATCCGGCTTCCCATCTGGAAGTGGATGCACAGAATTTTAAATTCAAAACCCACCTTACTGCCGACAGACAAGGGGCAAAAGGTTATATGCAAACTCCTATGGTAACGCCGTGGAGAACCATTATCGTAGCTCCGAAAGCAGAAGAGGTTATGGATTCAAAGATGATTTTTAACCTGAACGAACCCACAAAGTATACCGATACGTCTTACATTCACCCAACCAAATACATGGGCGTCTGGTGGGAGATGATCATCGGGAAATCCCAGTGGGCATACGGTCAGCCGGAATCCAATGTGCGTTTGGGACAGACTGATTTCACGAAACTGACGCCTAACGGAAAACATGGCGCGAACAATACCAAAGTAAAGGAATATATCGACTTTGCTGCTGAAAACGGTTTTCAGGGATTGTTGATCGAAGGCTGGAATATCGGTTGGGAAGACTGGTTCGGTCGCTCAAAAGAATACGTCTTTGATTTCATTACGCCATATCCTGATTTCGACATCAAAATGCTTAATGAGTATGCCAATTCCAAAGGAATCAAGCTGATCATGCACCACGAAACTTCAGGTTCTGCAACAAATTATGAAAGATGGGCGGACAAGGCCTTCCAGCTAATGAACAAATACGGCTATGATGCCGTAAAAACAGGATACGTGGGAGATGTTATCCCGAGAGGGGAACACCATTACTCCCAATGGATGATCAACCATTATTACAGGATTGCTGAAAAAGCCAATGAATACAAAGTGATGGTAAATTCTCACGAATCGGTCCGTCCGACCGGGGAAAGCCGTACCTATCCGAACTACATTTCTGCAGAAGCGGCCCGCGGAACCGAATACGAAGCATTTGGCGGAAACAATCCGGATCATCAAACCATTCTTCCGTTCACGAGATGGATGGGCGGTTCTATGGATTACACGCCGGGGATTTTCCAGACTAAACTGGATTACTATTTCCCGGGCGATAAACGTTTTGTTAAAACCACATTGGCCAAGCAATTGGCGCTGTACGTAACGATGTACATGCCGCTTCAGATGGCTGCCGACTTACCGGAAAACTACAGGAAACATATGGATGCCTTCCAGTTTATCAAGGATGTAGCTGCAGACTGGGACGATACCAAAATCCTGTCTGCAGAACCCGGAGATTATGTAGTGACGGCCAGAAAAGCCAAAGGAACGGAAAACTGGTTTGTGGGCGGGATTACCGATGAAAACAAGCGGGATTATACCGTAGAATTTTCATTCCTGGACAAAGGGAAAAAGTATGAGGCCACAATCTATGAAGACGGCAAGGATGCAGACTACATCAGCAATCCTCAGAGTTATAACATTTACAAAAAGAAGGTCACAAGCAAATCCAAAATCAATATGAAAATGGTACGCAGCGGCGGCTTTGCGATCTCGGTTAAGCCCGTACAGTAAATAATATTTTCTTAACTTTATCATCCTTAAAGGTTCTCCGCCTTTAAGGATTTTTTATGTACGAATAATTTATCTTTTAATGATGTTGATAACTAAAATGTTTAGCAGGCAGAATCTTTTTCTTTTTCTGTTGGCTGTCATGGTGCTGATGGCAAAGCTTATCCCGTTCCACGAATCCTACAATCGGTATTTTAACCTTTCTGCTTTTATAGACTGGGGCATTGCAGGGATCTTCCTGCTGTACGGGCTTAAGCTGGATTTAAAAGAAGTGGTGAAAGATATTGCCAACTGGAAGCTGCATGTGCTTATCCAGTCCGGTACCTTTATCCTGTTTCCGCTGCTGGTACTGCTTTTTTATCCTTTGGTAAAGGATTCCGGATATGTCAGTATCTGGCTCTCCGTGTTTTTTCTGGCTTGCCTGCCTTCTACCGTTTCATCTTCTGTGGTAATGGTTTCCATTGCTAAAGGAAACGTGACTTCAGCAATTTTCAATGCCTCTGTTTCAGGGCTGATAGGGATTGTCATGACACCCTTACTGATGAGCTTTTTCCTGGTTCCGGCTGAAGGTTCCGGCCATCAGGGTGAAATCATACAGCAGCTGCTCATCAAAGTATTGCTGCCAATTATCCTGGGAATCCTGCTGAATCCTTTTCTCAAAAAATGGGTAACCCGGTTTTCCTCAGCCATTGCAGAATTTGACCGGCTGATTATCCTGCTGATTGTCTATGAAAGTTTTTCTGCCGCTTTCACAGAAAATATCTTTGCTTCAGTGCCTGCTTTGGTATTTCTGATCCTGGCATTCAGTGTGGTGTTCCTGTTTTTTACCGTGTACCATATCCTGGGATTCATCGCCCGGAAAATGAATTTCAGAGCTGAAGACCGGATCACGGCAACCTTCTGCGGTTCCAAAAAATCCCTGGTTCACGGAAGCCTTTTCCTTTTGGTGCTGGGGATTCCGGATGATCAGAAAGTGCTGTTCCTGCTGCCGGTTATGGTGTACCACAGTTTCCAGCTGTTCTATGTAAGCTGGCTGGCCAATAAAATAGCAAAAAGAACCCCGGATGTTGAAGTATACGAATCTATTTGATTATCTTTAAATATATGAAAAAAATATATGTAATTTTTGCGTGTACCGTTGCGTCCGCTGCCTTTTCCCAGACCAAAACCCTGGAAAAAGTAGAACCGGCCTTTTGGTGGAAAGGCATGAAGAACCCTGAACTTCAGATCCTGGTGTATGGAAAAAATATTGCGGATCAGGAAATTGAGCTTTCAGACGGAGTGAAAATCAGCAGTATCCAGAAAGTTGAAAACCCGAACTATGTTTTTATTACGGTAAATACCAATGAAATCAATGTCCCGAAATTTAAGATCAGTACCAGACAGGGCAGGAAAAATACAGGTTCATACACCTATGAACTGAAAGAGAGAAACCCGGGTTCTGCAGCCCGCGCATCATTCACTTCAAAAGACGTCATGTACCTCATCATGCCCGACCGTTTTGCCAACGGTGATGAAAAAAATGATTCAAGGCCGGAGCTTACCGAAAAAGCCAACCGCAGCCTTCCCAACGGACGTCATGGAGGAGATTTGCGAGGAATCATCAATAACTTAGACTATCTTCAAAATCTCGGAGCGACGGCAGTCTGGCTGACCCCGGTAAACGAGGATAATGAAAAAGTATATTCCTACCACGGATATGCCCAGACTGATCTCTATAAAATTGACGGCCGTTACGGAACCAATGAAGACTACCGTGAACTTTCCCGTGAACTCAATAAAAGGAATATGAAGCTGGTGATGGATTATGTTACCAACCACTGGGGGATTTCCCACTGGATTATCAAAGATCTCCCGACAAAAGACTGGATTCACTGGTTCAATGACGGAAAAGACGGTTTTAAACGTTCCAATTACAAGATCACCTCACAGTTTGATACCAATGCTGCCGACAGCGATAAAAGGGTAGCGCTGGACGGTTGGTTTGATACTACGATGCCTGATATCAACCAGAAAAATCCGCTGGTCTTAAAATACCTGACCCAAAATGCCATCTGGTGGATTGAATACGCGGAACTCGGCGGCTTCCGTGTAGATACTTACCCATATAATGACAAAGAAGCCATGGCAAAATGGGCAAAAGCGATTACCGATGAGTATCCGCAGTTCAATATTGTAGGCGAAACTTGGCTGAATACTGCCGGGCATATTTCAGCCTGGCAGAAAGATTCCAAAACAGGGGAAGCCGCGAAATATAACTCCAACCTGCCTTCCGTGATGGATTTCATGCTGTACGGGAACATGCCGAAAGCCCTGAAAGAAAACCAGGGCTGGGATACCGGAATGATGAAAATTTATGACGGGCTTTCAAGTGATTTCCTGTACCCAGACATCAACAATATACTCGTATTCTTTGAAAACCATGATACCGAAAGATGGAATGAAATTTTTAATGCTGATCCGAAAGCCTATCAGCTCGGATTAACGCTTCTTTCAACCGTCCGCGGGATTCCGCAGCTTTATTACGGAACGGAAGTGGGCATGAGAGGAGACAAAAATAAAGGCGGCGATGCCGATATCCGCAGGGATTTTCCCGGAGGCTGGAAGTCGGATCCGCAGAATGCATTCAATGTTTCCGCACAAACGCCTGAACAGAAAGAATTTTATCAGTTCACCCGCAAAATGCTGAACTGGAGAAAAAGCAAAGAGGTGATCCATACCGGAAAAACCAAAAATTATATTCCGCAGGATAATGTATTCGTCTATTTCAGGTACAACGGCCAGGAAAGCGTCATGGTGGTTCTGAACAATAATGAAAGCGAACAGAAAATAGATCTGGCCCGTTTTGCAGAATCGCTGAACGGATTTTCAAAAGGAAGAGAAATCATTTCCGGTAAAGAAGTGTCACTGCAGAATTCATTTACAGTGCCGGCAAAAACCCCGATGGTAATTGAATTGGTTAAATAATAAACAAGGAATCAATATTCGAATCAAAAAAACAGGATCATTAAAAACTTTCCGGACCTGCGCCGGATGAAATTATAATTATATTCAGACATGAAAAAAATAACCTTATTCTTTGCAGTCTTCATTTTTATCCTGAACTGCACGTCTGTTTCGGCACAGGGAAGTTCCGGAAAAGACAAAGCGGAGATCGGCACGATGCTCGACAGCTTCAATACGGCCGCAGCCAAAGCGGATTTCAATGCCTATTTCAGCTATTTCGCTGAAGAATCCACTTTTATCGGGACCGATGCTTCTGAAGTCTGGGACAAACAGGCATTTAAAGTCTGGGCTAAGCCTTATTTTGATAAAAAAACCACATGGAACTTTACCTCACTCAAAAGGAATATCCATTTCAGCAAAGACGGTAAGCTGGCCTGGTTTGATGAGCTGCTGGATACCCAGATGAAGATCTGCCGCGGTTCAGGGGTGCTGGAAAAAGTCGGCGGGCAATGGAAAATCAGGCAGTATGTGCTTTCTATGACCGTTCCTAATGAGGTGGTGGACAAAGTAGTGGCAGAAAAAGCATCGGCTGAAGATGTGGTAATTCAAAAATTAAAAACAAAATAATGGAAGATAAATATACTGAAGCCCGGATTACGGGGAGGAAAAAACCAAATCTCTCCATGGCTCAGATCATCAACATGAGCATGGGGTTTCTGGGCATCCAGATGGCTTTCGGGCTGCAGAACGGAAACGCAAGCCGTATCCTGGCCAATTTCGGAGCTGATGTTCATGAGCTCTCGTGGTTCTGGCTGGTCGCGCCGGTTACCGGGCTGATTGTTCAGCCGATTATCGGTCATTTGGGAGACAATACCTGGAGCCCGCTCGGAAGAAGGAAGCCGTATTTCCTGATCGGGGCCGTTTTATGTGCCATCGGGTTGGTCATGCTGCCGAATGCCGCCTCTGCTACCCAGATGATGGCTGCCAATGTACTGCTTCTGGCCGTGATTTTCCTGGCGATGATGGATGCATCCATTAATGTTGCAATGGAACCCTTTCGGGCACTTGTGGGAGATATGCTCCCCAAACACCAGGGGACATTAGGATTTTCGGTGCAGACGATCTTAATCGGGATCGGTGCTGTGATCGGTTCCTATATGCCGGACTGGTTAACACGGCTGGGAGTTTCCAATACGGCACCTGAAGGATTCGTAGCCGATAACGTGATCTATTCCTTTTATGCCGGAGCAATCCTGCTTCTGCTGACCATTTTATATACCATCTTTACAACCAGAGAATATTCTCCCCGTGAGTTTGCCGAATTTGCCAATGAGAATCCGGGAACCGTGCATGTTTCTAAATTTTCAGACATCTTTAAGGATTTTGCACGTATCCCGAACCAGATGAAAAGGCTGGGCGCCGTACAGTTTTTCTCGTGGTTTGCCCTGTTTACCATGTGGGTATTTACCACCAGTGCGCTGGCCACTCATCATTTCGGACTTTCACCGGAAGATACGCATTCAAAGGCTTTTAACAATGCCGGAGACCTTACCGGAAAACTGTTCGGGATGTACAACCTCTGGGCAATCCCGTTTGCCTTTCTTCTCACCCCGCTGGCAAAAGCAATAGGGAAGAAACAGACCCATGCTTTAGCCCTTTTATGTGGCGGAATCGGCTTAATCTCAATGTATTTCATAAAAGATACCGGTTTACTCTGGATCTCTATGATTGGGCTGGGCTTTGCCTGGGCAAGTATCTTAGCGATGCCATATGCCATGCTGATTGAAGTCATTCCACAGAAAAAAATGGGCGTTTATATGGGTATCTTCAACTTCTTTATTGTTATTCCGCAGATCATTAACGGAATTTTCGGAGGACCTGTGGTCAGCCGTTTTTTCGGGAATTATGCAATGGATTATATTGTGGTGGGAGGCATATGCATGATGGCCGCCGCCCTTATTACCATGGTTTTTATCAGACCAGATGATGAAACCCCGGAAGAAATTGAAGGAGAAATCAAACAGGTGCACTTTTAAAAATCAGATCTGATTATATCCAGCCATCCGTTTTCGGGTGGCTTTTTATTTATACAATCTATTGCAATTTAATTTTTTCTTAAGCTTTCATGGTATTTAAATCTCTAATTTAGAGGGATCAAATTTCAAAAGATGTATGACATTATCATTATAGGAAGCGGAGCCGGAGGCGCTACCATGGCTTATCAGCTGGCAGACAGCGGAAAGAAAATTTTAATTGTAGAAAGAGGGGGATATGTTCCCGTAGAAAAAGAAAACTGGGATTCAACAGAAGTATTCCGTAAAAACCGGTATACCACAACCGACGAATGGCTGGATAAGCACGGGAAACCCTTCCGGCCGGGGATGCACTATAATGTAGGCGGAAATACCAAATTCTACGGTGCGGCTTTATTCAGGTTAAGGGAAGAGGATTTTAAAGAAATACAGCATTATGGGGGCACATCACCGGCATGGCCCATTCAGTATGAAGATCTGAAAGGCTATTATCTCGAAGCCGAAAAGCTGTTCTATGTGCACGGTAAAAGAGGGTCGGATCCTACCGAGCCTTCAGATTCGGAACCGTACCCTTACGAAGCTCTGCCTCATGAACCCCGGATTCAGGAAATTTTTGATGAACTTACCAGATACGGACTGAAGCCCTTTGAGCTTCCGGTCGGGGTTAATTTTACGCCGCACCCTGCAACTAATGCACCTTATATTTTAGACCGCTTTGACGGATTTCCTGATGCTGCAGAAAGGAAGGGTGATGCCCATCTCTGTTCATTGTCCAAAGCACTGGAACATCCTAATGTAGAACTGATGATCAATACCAAAGTCCTGAAACTGATGACAGATGATGAAGGGAAAAAGATTTCGGAAGTAATGGTAGAACAGGACGGGGAAACGAAAACCCTGAAGGCAGGGTATGTTGTACTGTCGGCAGGAGCCATCAACTCCGCGGCATTGCTGTTGCAGAGCAGCAGCGAAAAATTTCCCGACGGGCTGGCTAATTCATCCGGCCAGGTAGGAAGGAATTATATGTTCCACCAGAATACAGCCTTGGTGGCACTCTATACCGAGCCCAATTATACCAGGTTCGGGAAAACATTCGGGATCAATGATTTTTACCATGCGAACCGGGGCTATGAATTTCCGCTGGGACATATCCAGATGCTCGGGAAATCAGACGAACACCAGATCAGCGCAGACAGCCCGGTTCCGGCACCCGGCTTTACTTTTGAACTGATGGCTAGACATGCCGTGGATTTCTGGCTGACCTCCGAGGACCTTCCGGATCCTGAAAACAGGGTGACGGTGGAAGAAAACGGGCAGATCAGGATCAGCTATACCCCAAATAATACCAAAGGCCATGAACTGCTTAAAGATGAACTCATTAAAGCGTTGAAAGCTTCGGGCAAATTCAATTCGTTTTTCTTTAAAGGCATTTATTTTAGCAAAGGGATGGACATCGCTTCACCGGCCCATCAGAACGGGACCACCAGAATGGGAACAGATCCGCAAAATTCAGTAGTAGACACGTATTGTAAAGCCCATGACTTGGATAATCTGTATATCGTAGACGGCGGTTTCTTCGTTTCCAGCGGTGCTGTGAATCCGGCGCTTACCATTATTGCAATGGCCCTCAGGGTAGGGGGGCATCTTAAAAAACATGTTCTGGCCTCATGAGTTCACAAATGGCGAAAACAGGAATTGTCTTTTTACTGGCTTTCATAACCGGGGTCAACTTTGTGGTTTTCCCTGCTTTGGGCACGGCATTTACAGATCCTTCGGTGTTTGGGCTTTCATCATTACAATTCGGGAACCTTTTTTTGCCGCAGGTAGCCTGCATCATCATTTCATGCCTTGCCGCTCCGTTTCTCGTCAATAAGTCAGGCCCTAAAATAGTCCTGGCGACAGGAATTGCATTGATGCTGACTGCTACTGCGGGTTTATGGGGAATGCAGTTTTTAATGAAGGAAAAAGAGATGCTTTTTCCCGTACTCATGGTTCTGGTTGCATGTGCCGGTTCCGGTTTCGGCCTTTCGATTACGACACTGAATCCCCTGGCGGCAAGCTTATTTAAGAGCAATCCTTCTTCTGCCATTCTGATCTTGCAGTTCCTCGTAGGATTGGGAACTTCGGCTTCGCCGCTGATGATGAACCTGGCAGGAGATGTACGCCACTGGATGTATGTTCCCGGAATTATTGTTGTTGCTGTAAGCATCCTGTTTACCGTCTTTTTATTCATCCGTCTGCCCGCAGAAACATTATTTAAACTTCCTGAACGGTTTTCCGTTCCTCGCAGGTTGTGGGCATTTTTCGGGATTATTGTTTTATATGGATGCATAGAAGGGACTTTCGGCAGCTTTGGGACGGTTATTCTTAAAAGCCGGGGGCTGGATAATGCCGGTGCCAGTCTCGGGCTTTCGTTGTTTTGGGGCGGAATTGCCGTTAACCGGTTGCTTTTCGGGATTTTTATGAGGAAATATGAACTTTCTTTGCTGTTTCTTTTATCACCGGTGGCAGTAGGGTTGATCATCGGTTTGCTGCTGTTTTTTTCCGGTGCCGGTGCCATCCTTTCGCTGATGTTCGCAGCAGGGTTTTTTATGGGAAGCCTGTTCCCGGGTGCTATCGGCTGGGGAACCGTAGAATTCCCCACGCTGTCCGTAATGGTTTCAGGCTTCCTGATGGCAGCCAACCAGATCGGGACCGGAGTCGTAACGAATGTCCTGGGCCGTTTTTCAGACCGGACTTCTTTAATCCTGCAGATCCTTATAACCCTGGCTGTTATGATCTGTGCCCTGCTTTTTGTACTGAAGAGAAATTCAAAAATAAAGGAAGCTTTCTGAAAGCCTGTATTTTAAAAAAGAACGGAACCCGCAATCCTTTCTTATCTTACGTCAATATACGGGGAAAAGCCATGGTGTACCTTTGTACTATAAATAAATAAAATATGAAAACAGTATATCATAAAGCCGATTCAAGAGGCCATGCCGATCACGGATGGCTAAATAGTTACCATACATTCAGTTTTGCCAATTACCAGAACAGGGACAGGAATAATTTCGGTGTGTTAAGGGTGTTGAATGACGATACGGTTTCTCAGGGAATGGGATTCGGGACGCATCCTCACAGAGACATGGAAATCATCTCCATCCCGTTGGAAGGCGATCTGGAACATAAAGATTCCATGGGAACCACTGCGGTGATCAGGAAAGGTGAAATCCAGGTGATGAGTGCCGGGACAGGCGTAATGCACAGCGAATACAATAAGAACAAAGATGAAGCGGTAAAGTTTTTACAGATCTGGGTCTTCCCGAGGATACAGGGCGTAGAGCCGAGATATGATCAGAAAAGCATCAAAGAAGGAGCAAAGATCAACGGTTTCCAGCAGATTCTTTCACCCGACCGGGATGATGACGGCGTATGGGTCAATCAGGATGCCTGGTTTAACCTGGCTAATTTTACCGAAGGAAACGGCAAAAACTATATGCTGAACAAAAAAGGGAACGGGGTGTATGCTTTTGTTTTAAAAGGAACCGCTAAAATAGGTGACCGCGTCCTCCGTGAAAAAGACGGCTTGGGAATATGGGATACGCAGAGTTTTAACATTGAAGCGGTAGAAGATACGGAAGTCCTTCTGATGGAAGTTCCGATGGAATTGCCGGATTATTTAAAATAATAAAATTTCGCAGCAGAAGATTATCTTTGAAAAAGGTGCGAAGATTCAGAAAAAATTTTTGACCGTGTGGTCATAAATGTGGCTGAGGATTCAAAAACTTTACGATCTTTGTGCCGCAGAATAATAACTTAAACAGATACAACAATAATGAAAATTTTAGCCATAGCAGGAAGTAATTCCGATACTTCAATCAACAGACAGCTGGTTTCTTACGCTGCTTCACTCATTGAAAATGCAGAAGTGGAAATCGTGGATATGAATGATTTCGAAATGCCGATTTATAAGCACCAGAAGGAAGTGGAAAGCGGTGTGCCACAGCAGGCTGTTGATTTTGCTGCCAAAATAGACAACGCTAACGTCCTTCTGATTTCCCTGTCTGAACATAACGGAACCTATTCTTCAGCCTTTAAAAATGTATTCGACTGGACGTCAAGAATAAAAAACCGCGCTGTATGGAATGAAGTGCCGATGCTTTTAATGGCCACGGCACCCGGAGCAAGAGGAGGCGCAGGCGTGCTGGAGGCAGCTTCCAAGCGTTTCCCGCTGCACGGGGGAAATATCATAGATACTTTCTCGCTGCCCTTCTTCAATGATAACTTTGATAAAGAGGCACAGAAAATCTCCAATGAGGAAAAAGACAATGAATTAAAAGAGAAAACCCGGAAAATTTCCGCCATTGAATCTATCCTTGAAAAATAAATTGAAAATTAATTTAAAATTAATATCTTTGCAAAAAGAAATAAGATGAAAATTCAGACCGCTTTTAAAGAATGTTTCTCCGAAAAAGGAAATGTTGTGGGCTCTGAAATTCTGAGATAAAACAACGGCCGATAATCTACCAAGATTGTCGGCTTTTTTGTTTCCGAAATTTGAATAAGAAATATTAAAAAAGACAAAGATACTTAAGGTTTCAGCTACAGATTATAATTCTGGAATCTATCATCTAAAAATCTAAATACAGCATGAGCAACACATACAAATCAGCAGGCGTAGATAAAGAAGAAGGGTACAAAACCGTTGATAAGATCAAAAAGGCAGTTGGTGAAACCCACAACGCCAATGTATTGAATCATTTGGGGAGCTTCGGGGCTTTCTATGAAATCGGAGGGTATAAAAATCCCGTTCTGGTTTCTGGAACCGATGGAGTAGGAACAAAACTAAAGGTCGCTTTAGACTCTAAAAAATATGATTCTATCGGGGTAGACTGTTTTGCCATGTGTGCCAATGACATTCTTTGCCACGGTGCAAAACCGTTGTTTTTCCTGGACTACCTGGCTTGCGGAAAGCTGGATTCTGAAATTGCAGCTGAAATTGTGTTGGGGATGGTGGCTGCCTGTAAGGATAACAACTGCGCTTTGATCGGTGGTGAAACCGCTGAAATGCCGGGGATGTACCAGCCGGGAGATTATGACGTTGCCGGATTCTGTGTAGGGATTGTTGAAAAAGACCAGATTATTGACGGTTCTAAAATTAAAGCCGGAAATAAAATCATTGCACTGCCAAGTTCAGGTTTCCATTCCAACGGATTCTCTCTCGTAAGAAAGATATTCCCTGATTTCAATGAAGAATTTGAAGGCAAACCATTGTATGAAACCCTTCTGGTTCCTACCAGATTATACTATAAAGATATCCATAAAGTCCTTGAAGAAGTTGAAGTGGCCGGGATTGCCCACATCACAGGAGGCGGATTGTACGAAAACATTCCAAGAATTATCGGTGAAGGATTATGTGCCTCTATTGATGCTTCCAAAATTCAGATCCCAAGTGTTATGCTTGAGCTGGAAAAAAGAGGCAGCATTGCCCGTGAAGAAATGTTCGGGACCTTTAATATGGGTATCGGAATGATCGTAGTAGTAGACGCAGAGCACGCAGAAAAAGTACTGCACCTTTTAGACGACGCCTACGAAATCGGGGAAATTACGGAAGGAAGCGAAAAGATAAACTTAAAATTCTAATAAGATAAGACATCAGATTGAAGACATCAGACATCAGACCATCAGTCTGAAATCCGATATCTGAAATCTAACATCTCAGTTCAGTTAATGAAAAACATCGTTGTACTCGTTTCAGGTTCGGGAACCAATCTCCAGAGAATTATTGATACCATTGATAATGGCGAAATCCGGGATGCAAAAGTAACCCTGGTAGTGGCAGACCGTGAATGTTACGGGCTGGAAAGGGCCAAAAACCACAACATAGAAAATATCCTCATTCCCAGAGGCAAAAACTTCAGCAGCGAACTGGGCAGAATAATCCCTGAAAATACGGACTTAATTGTACTGGCAGGGTTTCTATCGATTTTAAAGCCTGAATTCTGTGAAAACTGGACCGGCAAGATCATCAATATCCATCCTGCACTGCTCCCGAAATTCGGAGGAAAAGGAATGTGGGGGCACCATGTTCATCATGCGGTGATTGAAGCGGGAGAAAAAGAAAGCGGCGCAACCGTACATTTCGTAACGCCGGGAATTGATGAAGGGGAAGCTATTCTCCAGAAATCATTTGCCGTAACAGGAGACGATACGCCTGAGACCGTAGCAGAAAAAGTTCACCTGATTGAATATGAAATTTTTCCAAAGGCAATCAATAAGGTATTGAATAATATAATATAACAATATAAAATATCAGTTTACCAATTTAAAATCATTGTCAGATTGTTAAACCGGTACATTGCTGCATTCGTTAAAAAAATCTAAGTAAAAATAAAGACCGGAGGTGAAAGAACCGGTCTACAGTTTGAAATAGCTGTAAAAAGTAAAAAATTGAAAGAAAAAATGAGCAAAAAGAGAGTTTTAATCAGTGTTTCGGATAAAAGCGGATTAACTGAATTCGCACAGTTTCTGGAATCTCAGGGATATGAGCTGATTTCTACAGGAGGAACCTTCAAACACCTGAAAGACGCAGGATTAAGCCCGGTTCAGATTGATGAGGTAACCAACTTCCCTGAAATGCTGGACGGCAGGGTAAAAACACTGCACCCGAAAGTTCATGGCGGATTGCTGGCTGTCCGTTCCAATGAAGAACACATGAACACGGTTCAGGTGCACGGCATTGAACTGATTGATATGGTGATTGTGAACCTGTATCCTTTCTTTGAAAATGTAAACAAAGACATTTCCCTTCACGAAAAAGTGGAGTTCATCGACATTGGAGGCCCTTCAATGCTCCGTTCAGCCGCTAAAAACTTTGATTCCGTTACCGTAATTACCGATGTGGAAGATTATGCAACGGTAAAAATCGAGATAGAGCAGAACGGCGATAGCTATATTGAGACCCGTAAAAAACTGGCAGGAAAAGTATTCAACCTTACCTCGGCTTACGATGCCGCTATTTCCAGAATGCTTCTGGATGAAGAATACCCAACCTATCTTAATGCTTCCTATAAAAAAGTTTCCGATCTAAGATATGGTGAAAACCCACACCAGACAGCAGCATATTACGTTTCCACTTTTGAAAACGGGGCCATGAAAGATTTTGAACAGCTGGGAGGCAAAGAGTTGTCTTTCAATAACCTCCGCGATATGGACCTCTGTTGGAAAGTGGTGACTGAATTCAGGGAAGAAATGGCCTGTTGTGCCGTGAAGCATTCCACACCTTGTGGTGTTGCCATCGGAACTTCTGCACTGGAAACCTATAAGAAAACCTTTGAATGTGACCCGGTTTCCATCTTTGGCGGAATTGTTGCCATGAACTATAAAATTGATGCAGCAACAGCGGAAGAACTGAATAAGACATTCCTTGAAATCGTGATGGCTCCTGAATTTGATGAAGAAGCTTTGGATGTTTTAAGAAAAAAGAAAAACCTGAGGATTATAAAAATTGTAAACCCTGTTTCCGATAAGCAGACGTGGGTGAAAGTAGACGGCGGGATCCTGGTTCAGGACAACTACAGCGTTTTCTCTGATGATATTAAGGTAGTAACCGAGACTCAGCCTACGGAAGAACAGAAAAAAGCACTGCTTTTCTCCCAAAGGGTAGTAAAATACGTAAAATCCAATGCCATTGTGGTTTCCAACGGGATCCAGGCTTTCGGTATTGGCGGCGGACAGGTGAACAGGATCTGGGCAACGCAGCAGGCGATTGAAAGGGCAAAAGAAAAGTTCACCGGAGAACTTGTATTGGCTTCCGATGCATTTTTCCCTTTCCGTGATGTAGTGGATTTCTGCCATCAGGAAGGAATCACGGCGATCATCCAGCCGGGAGGAAGTGTGAAGGACCAGGACAGTATTGAGGCTGCCAATGAGCATGGAATCCCGATGATGTTTACAGGAATCAGGCATTTTTTCCATTAATTAAAATAGAATTAAAAATAATTTGAGATTGTATTTTTAGCATTCAAAATTATATATTTGTAAAATAGACTTGTTAATTAAATAAAAATATGAGAATATTAATCATAGGTGAAGGTGGAAGAGAATCTGCTTTGGCGGCAAAACTTCAGAATGACCCGAGAATTTCTAAAATGTTTTTTGCTAACGGAAACGCAACTACAGATGTTATAGGAAAAAATGTTCATTTATCAGAGATTAAAGAACTAAGGGATTTTGCAATCAAAGAAAAGGTAGATCTTACCATCGTAGGTCCTGAAGCTCCGCTGGTAGCGGGTTTGAGAGACGAATTCAAGAATCATGATCTTAAAGTTTTCGGTCCAAACCAGAAAGTAGCCAGCCTGGAAGGCAGTAAGGCTTTCTCTAAGAAATTTATGCAGACCTATGATATCAAGACCGCTAAAGCGATGGTATTTGATTCATATAACGATGCCAAGGCATATGTTCAGACGCAGCAGTATCCTTTAGTAGTTAAAGCCAGCGGACTGGCCGGCGGAAAAGGGGTTGTCATCTGTGATACCCAGGAAGAAGCGGAGGCGACTATCCATGATTTCATGATCAGAAGGATCTACGGAGATGCGGGAATCCGTCTGGTTATTGAAGAATATCTGGAAGGTTTTGAAGCATCCATCATTGCATTCTCAAACGGTGAAAAATTATTCCCGTGTGTAGCGGCTAAAGATTATAAAAAGGCCGGAAACGGAGATACGGGCCCGAATACCGGAGGTATGGGATGCGTGGCACCAAGCCCGGAATTTACTCAGGAACATTATGCTGATTTTGAGAAAAATATTCTTGAGCCTACCGTTAAAGGTCTGAAAGCAGAAGGCTTCGGTTTTAAAGGGATCATTTTCTTCGGATTGATGGTTACCAAAAACGGGACCTACCTGCTGGAATACAATATGAGATTCGGAGATCCTGAAACCCAGGTATTGATGGCCCTGATGGAAAACAATCTTCTTGATGTCATCCAGGATTGTATGGAAGGTAAAAATATCGAACTTACCTTTAAGG
This sequence comes from Chryseobacterium sp. JJR-5R, assembly GCF_034047335.1. Taxonomy (NCBI): domain Bacteria; kingdom Pseudomonadati; phylum Bacteroidota; class Flavobacteriia; order Flavobacteriales; family Weeksellaceae; genus Chryseobacterium; species Chryseobacterium sp. JJR-5R. The sequence goes on along the minus strand of NZ_CP139137.1, from coordinate 2,726,878 downwards.
ATGAAAAAGCAGTATGCCTTGTGATGTGTTCAGGAGGTTACCCGAGAAACATTGAGACCGGTTTTGAAATTGTAGGCGAAGACAAACTGAAGCACAGCAAGCTTCTGTACGCCGGTGCCATCAGAAAAGGAGACAAAGTGGTTTCCAACGGCGGAAGGGTACTGAACATTGTAGCCACAGGCGCTACCTACGATGATGCCCGCAAAAAAGTTTATGAAGATGCAAGTCATGTACATTTCGACTACGGCTTCTACAGAGAAGACATCGGAAAGTTTTAATAAAAATCATTAAAAAAGATTTGGAGCAATCCAGGTCTTTTTTTGTAAAACATTTAGAATTTAGAGGTCAGATCAAAGATCCCGGATTCCAGACTTAAAGTCTCACATCTGAAATCTGAAATCTGATGTCATTTAAAAATCAATTATAAAAAATGAACAACGGTATCATTATATTAGATTTCGGTTCCCAGTACAACCAGCTTATCGGAAGAAGAATCCGGGAGATGGGCGTATATTCCGAAATTTTACCTTTCAACACGCCATTAGAAACCATTTTGGAAAGACAGCCGAAAGGCATCATCCTGTCCGGAGGGCCAAGCTCTGTGAATGCAGAAAATGCCCACCTGGTAGAAAAAGAATTATATGAACAGGGAATTCCTGTGCTGGGGATCTGTTACGGCATGCAGCTTACCGCACATCTTATGGGCGGGAAAGTTCATAAAGGCGTAAAAGGCGAATACGGAAAGGCACACCTGGAAATTGTAAAAGAAAGCGCTTTGTTAAAAGGCGTTGCCCAGGATTCTGTGGTCTGGATGAGCCATTTCGACGAAGTAGGGGAATTGCCTGCCGGATTTGACCTGAATGCAAAATCCGGGGTTATTGCTTCCATATCCAATGAAGATAAAAAGATCTACTGCGTACAGTTCCACCCGGAAGTTTCCCATACGGAAGAAGGCGGGAAAATGCTTGAGAATTTTGTTTTTGCCATCTGTAATGCAGAGAAAAACTGGAAACTGACCAATTATATTGAAAAAACGGTTGCAGAAATCCGTGAAAAAGTTGGGGAAAACCGAGTGATCCTGGGACTTTCAGGAGGTGTTGACTCTTCCGTAGCCGCAGTACTCATCCACAAGGCAATCGGTGACCAGCTTACCTGTATTTTTGTTGATACCGGGCTGTTGAGAAAAGATGAAGATGTTAAGGTAATGCAGAATTACGGGGAGCATTTCCATATGAACATCAAGCTGGTGGATGCCAAAGAAAGGTTTTTATCAAAACTGGCCGGCGTGGATGACCCTGAAGCGAAAAGAAAGATCATCGGAAACGAGTTTGTACATGTTTTTGATGAAGAATCCCATAAAATTGAAGGCGCCAGGTTCCTGGCACAGGGAACTATTTACCCGGACGTTATCGAAAGCCAGTCGGTGAACGGGCCTTCTGCCGTAATCAAATCCCACCATAATGTCGGCGGACTGCCGGAAGAAATGGATTTTGAACTGCTGGAGCCTTTGAGGGAATTATTCAAGGATGAAGTGAGAAAAGTAGGAGAGGAGCTGGGGATCCCGCATCATCTGGTGCACAGGCATCCGTTTCCGGGCCCGGGCCTGGGAATCCGGATCTTAGGCGCTGTAGATGCCGAAAAAGTAAAAATCCTGCAGGAAGCAGATGATATTTTCATCGAAGAATTATATAAAAATGACCTGTACGAAAAAGTTTCCCAGGCTTTTGTTGTGCTTCTTCCCGTAAAATCTGTCGGCGTAATGGGTGATGAAAGAACCTATGAATACACCGCAGTGGTACGTTCTGCCAATACCATCGACTTTATGACGGCAACCTGGAGCAGGTTGCCTTACGAGTTTTTAGATACGGTTTCCAGCAGAATCATTAATGAGGTAAAAGGAATCAACCGCGTGGCCTACGATATTTCAAGCAAACCGCCGGCAACCATTGAGTGGGAATAATGGTATGTTAATGATTATACTCATAAAAGAAATGAATTATTATCCTTAGATTTGTAATTCGAAATAATTTTTTTTCATCATTTGTGTTTTTATCCTCCCTTTCTAAGGGAGGTTTTTTATTTATATCCTGGAAAGATTTATTTATTGTTTTAGGCACAAAAAGATCAGTACAATATTCAGAATAATTAATAGATAGTACAAGGCTATAAATATTTTGTGCTTATCAAAAATAAATAAGTTCAGCAGTATACCCAGCATGGTAAAGAAATACAGAACGTCTGTTCCATACCGTGCATTGAGATCTGAACCCATTAATAAATTCAGGTGATGTGAGACATTATTTCCCGATTCCGTATAAAAGAACCTCAGGATTATAATGACAAGGATGGTGACAGCGTGAATCAGGCGATATCTTTTCATTTCTGTGCTTATGTTCCGTAATAACTTTTACTCTTTGGAAATTTTCCTTAAATTTAGAAAAATTATATCAGATGCAAATTGAAACAAGGCCGCTTACCGTTCAGGATTACGATGAGCTGGTTGAAACGATGAGGCGTGCCTATCCCCAGATGTCAGAGTATGTCTGGTCTAAAAAAAGTATAGAAAAGCTTACCAAAATATTTCCCAAAGGTCAGATCTGTATTACGGTAGACGGGAAACTGGCAGCTGTGGCGCTTTCCATTATCGTAAATTATGACGAGTTCGGGGACGAGCATACCTACAGTGACATCACAGGAAATTACACCTTTAATACCCATTTGTCAACGGGGAATGTCCTGTACGGCATTGAAGTTTTTGTTGATCCTGAATTCCGTGAACTGCGTTTGGGAAGAAGGCTGTATGATGCCCGGAAAGAGCTTTGTGAATTATTAAATTTAAAATCGATTATTTTAGGCGGAAGGATCCCGAATTACCATAAACACAGCGAACTTTCGCCCAGAGAATACATCCGGAGGGTACGTGATAAGGAACTCTATGATCCCGTGCTTTCTTTTCAGCTTTCCAATAACTTTCTGCCGATCAAAGTATTGAAAGGATACCTGCCTGAAGATGAATCTTCTGGTGAAAATGCAGTACTGCTTCAGTGGAACAACATCTATTACAGCAAAAAACCGAATACCATGCAGGACAGCATTATCCGTTTGGGGCTGGTACAGTGGCAGATGAGGCATTTTAAGGACATCGATGCTTTTTATGAGCAGGTGGAGTTCTTCGTGAATGTGATGGGCGATTATAAATCAGATTTCGTGCTGTTCCCGGAACTGTTCAATACGCCTTTACTGGCACCTTTCAATAAACTTTCCGAGCGTGACAGCATGATTGAGCTGGCAAAACTGACTTCGGAAATCAGAATGAAAATTTCCGATCTGGCCATCAGCTATAATGTCAATATCATTTCCGGAAGCATGCCGGTTTTTGAAAATAATGAACTCTATAATGTCAGCTACCTCCTTCACCGGGACGGCAGGATAGATGAGTACCGTAAGATCCACATCACCCCGAACGAAAGGAAATACTATGGAATGAAAGGCGGAAACGAAATTAAAGTATTCGATACCGACTGCGGAAAAATCGGGCTTGTTATCTGTTACGATGTGGAATTCCCGGAACTTCCGAGAATCCTGGCAGACCAGGGCATGAAAATACTCTTCGTTCCTTACCTTACCGATACACAGAATGCTTACATACGGGTCCGCCACTGTGCGGCAGCAAGAGCCATTGAAAATGAATGTTATGTTGCTATTGCAGGCTGTGTGGGCAATTTGCCCGGCGTGAACAATATGGATATCCAGTTCGGGCAGGCCGCTGTTTTTACCCCGTCGGATTTTCCTTTCCCATCCAATGGTGTTAAAGGGGAAGCCACACCGAATACCGAAATGACCCTGATTGTAGACGTAGACCTGAATCTTCTGAAAGACCTTCACCACCATGGCTCTGTACAGGTGATGAAAGACCGGAGGAAAGATTTATATGATATCTATTTACGGTAAATTAAAAAAGAATGCAGTTTTGCATTCTTTTTTTGTTAAATCCATGATCTTAAAAGATATCATTGAGGGCAGATGACAGCCGGGCAGACTAATCCCGGGCATCTTGGTTTTCCGTCATCCGGACAGCATTTGTTGGAACAGTTTCTGATAATTCCGCTTCCAGCTATACTTTTCATCTGGTTTCTTGAGATTTTCTTTAAATTTTTCATAACAATTTAGTTTGATGATTAATTTTTTAAATATAATAATTTTAAGGGCACTATTCCATATAAAGAGAATTATTGTTTCAATTAAAATCTTAAAAATGATAGAGTAAGCCATTCAGGATTGTTGTATAAATTCATATGAGTTGCTCTGTCAGGCTGAAAGATAAGAACGTGTTATTGTGTACAGGATAATATTTAAAGCTGGCATGATATAGGAAAAACTTAATTTTTTGTATTTTTATACATTATGTTCGATAAACAGCAAAGAAAACTGAAAAGGTCCGCCAAGCTGATTTCCGTATTGAGTAAATATGGTTTTAAAGACCTTTTGGCCAGAATGAACAGCGGGAGCAAGCCGGTGGAAATTTCCCGGAACCCCGATGAAATTATTTCCAAAGGAACGGTGTATGAAAGAATCCGGCTGGTATTGGAAGAATTGGGGCCTACTTTTGTGAAGCTCGGGCAGACGTTCAGCAACCGGGAAGATCTGCTTCCCCCGGAACTCGTCCAGGAACTCCAGAAGCTTCAGGATAAAGTGGATACGGTAGAAATGGATGTGGAAGAAATCATGGAATCCGAATTTAGTATCACGGTTTCAGATCACTTTCTGAAGATTGAAAAAAAACCTTTGGCCACTGCTTCCATTGCCCAGGTATACAGAGCGGTTCTTGCTGACGGGACGGATGTTATCTTAAAAATCAAGAAGCCGGATGTCCAGAGTATCATAGAAGATGATTTACTGCTGATCAAAGATCTTGAAAAACTGGTTTCATCCTATTCCGAAATAGGAGAGAAGCTGAACCTGAAGCAGGCCATTTATACCTTTGAAAAATCGCTGCTGGAAGAAGTATCGCTGATCAATGAAAAGGAAAATATCCTGCAGTTCAGGAGGAATTTTAAAAACCATAAAGAAACATACGTTCCCAAGGTATATGAAGAGTTCTCCAACAATACGGTACTCTGCATGGAATTTATCGACGGGATTAAGGTGACGGATAAGGCCGGCCTTTTAGAACACAATATTGATCCGGTTACGATTTCCGAAGTTGGGCTTAGGCTTTTTATCTCACAGATTTTAGATTTCGGTTTCTTCCATGCGGATCCGCATGCCGGCAATATCCTGGTGCAGAAAGACGGCAAAGTCGTATTTATTGATTTTGGGGCGGTAGGGAAAATTCCCCCGAATGATAAGGAAGTCCTTGAAAACATGATTGTCAGCTTCGTGGCAAAAAATCCCCATAAAATTGTCCGCTATCTTAAAAAAATGGCGGTAAGCTACCAGATCCCGGATGATAAGCGGTTTGAAAATGACGTGGAGGACATCCTTAATTTTGTTCACAGTACTTCCTTGAAAGAAATTGATCCTCAATCGGTTATCAATAAAATGAAAGATGTGCTGAAAGACAACCGCCTGTATATGCCGGATTATTTTTATCTTCTTTTTAAAGGAATCGGCCTGATTGAAGGTGTCGGAAGAACCATCAATCCTGACCTGGATGTGGTGAAGAGCCTTCATCCCTACACGAAAAAAATCCTTGCCAGAAAGATCAGCCCGAAAAACATCGTAAAAACGGGAATAGACAGGATGATGAGCTTCACGGATACGATGGATGAGATCCCGAAAGAACTCCGTTCCGTCCTGCAGAAGCTGGATGAAAACAAATTTACCGTGACCAGTGAGATCAGGAATATTGAGAAGACCAACCATCTCATAAAATCAGGGATTGTCAATCTGATGCTGGCAATGATTCTCGGAGCCAATATCATTGCCACAGCTATTGTTTTTGTCTCCGGGTCCGGTCCTGAAATCGGTGAAATGTCTTTGATAGCTCTACTGGGATTTATCTTTTCATTGGTGTTGATTATTATCATTCTGCTGAGAATTACAAGGAAATAAGGGTTGGTTAAAGAGGGTTTTATTTTGATCATTCTTAAATCTTCATCCTTGACGTTTATGTTATTCCTCTGTATAACTGCAAAAAATTAATTGCCTATCTTTGCAAAATGGAAAAACTCACTTTTGCAGATTTTGACCTGCCTGTTAAAATTCTTGATGTTCTTGCGGACCTGGAATTGTTTGAGCCTACACCCATTCAGGAAAAAAGTATAGGGCCTATACTTTCCGGAAGGGATGTCATGGGAATTGCGCAGACCGGTACCGGAAAAACATTAGCCTATCTGCTGCCTGTCCTTAAAACCTGGAAATACAATAAAAACGGGAACCCTACAATTGTTGTTTTGGTTCCTACCCGGGAATTGGTGGTTCAGGTAACGGAAATTGTCGAGAAATTAACAGAAAATCTTACTGCAAGAGTAATCGGTATTTACGGAGGGAAAAACATCAATACCCAAAAGCTTTTATTCAATAACGGATGTGATATCTTAGTGGGCACGCCGGGAAGGATCATGGATCTGGCCATTGACAATGCCATTTCACTGAAAGAAGTCCAGAAGCTGATTATTGATGAATTTGACGAAATGCTTAACTTAGGTTTCAGGCCGCAGCTGACCCACATTTTTGAAATGATGAAGGACAAGCGGCAGAATATACTTTTCTCGGCTACCATGACAGATGCCGTAGATGAAATGCTGGACCAATATTTCGCGGGTCCGGTAGAAATTTCCCTGGCGAAATCCGGTACGCCGCTTGAAAAAATAGAACAGACTGCCTATAAGGTAGAAAACTTCAATACCAAGATCAACCTACTTGAACATTTGCTGAAGAGCGATCAGGACATGTCCAAAGTTTTGATCTTTACGAACAATAAAAAGAATTCAGATCTTCTGTACACGAAAATCAGTGAGCTTTTCCCTGATCAGTTTGACGTGATCCACTCCAATAAATCCCAGAACTACAGGCTGAAGGCCATGAAGAGATTTGAGAAAGAGGAAATAAGAGGCCTGATTACAACAGACGTGATGGCGAGAGGCCTTGATATTTCAGACATTACCCACGTTGTCAATTTTGAAACCCCTGAAATCCCGGAACAGTACATCCACAGGATCGGCAGAACGGGTAGGGCAGATAAAAACGGGATAGCCGTGACATTTGTAACCAAGAAGGAAGAACCTTTGATTCTTGATATCGAGCTCCTGATGGATAAAGAGCTGACGTTTATCGGTTTCCCTGAGGAAGTGAAGGTAAACCCTAAGAAAATCGCTTCTGAAGAAGAACAGGTGATTATGAAAAATCCGGTGCAGGTGAAACTGTATGACGGCGGAGGTGCTTTCCATGAGAAAAAAGACAAAAACAAGAAAGAAAACTGGGGCGGCCCTTCAAAAAGAAAAGAGCCGAAAAAATTCGGGGCGAACAGGGCGCAGCAAAAAGCGATCTCCAAGTCTAAAAAGAAGAAATAAACAGTATGTTAATTTATTATACAGAATAAAAAACTCCCGATTCAAATCGGGAGTTTTTACTTTAATTATAAAGAAAGCTGTGGTTCAATTGTGAAACGCAGCTTTATAATATTAATGTAAGTTCTTTATTCTTTATATAATTACATTCAAAAGATACACTGTGTATGTTTTATTTCATATAAGGAAGCATGACCGAAGTCCAGAGCTGGTATCCTTCCGGTGTCATATGAAGCATATCTTCCACGAAAAGATCGTTCCGTACCTTGCCGTTAGCATCCTGCATAACTTCAGTGATGTCAATATATTCTGCGTTAGGTTCCTTTTTCATGAAAGCGGCAATTTTTTGATTCGCTTCTTTCATCTGCGGCCAGAGCTTTTCGCGGCTCGGAGAATATTTGATGGAAATATAATCTACCTCAACCTTCGGAAACCTGGATCTGATTTTTTTATAAAATGTTTTAAAACGGTCAACCACCGTTTGTGCTTTGAGTTGATCATTGTCGGCAAAATCATTTTCCCCGCAATACACAATGATCTGTTTGGGCTGGTAAGGGTTTAATAGATCATCAGCATAATCATTGAGATCAGTCAGCCTGGAACCGCCGAAACCTCTGTTGATAATGGTTTTACCGGGAAAGTACCGGTCAACATCCGTCCATTTGGTAAAAGATGAGCTTCCGACTAACAGAATGGCATCTTTCGGCGGTGCGGCTTGCTGATCCGTTTTTTTAAAGTTCTGGATGTCCTGCCAGAACATCGGTTTTTTTTCCTGTGAAAAGAAAAGGGCGAAAGTAAGCAATAAAAATGCGGTTAAAGTCTTCTTCATTTTTTAATAATTTTTTATGTTCTATTAAAATTCTTTTTCATAAAAAACTCCCGCAAATCCGGGAGTCTGTCTTATTTTATTTATCTTATCTCTTATACGAGATATACGTTACGTCTATAATCTGGTCTCCGTCTTCATCAACATTTCCGAACATCTGTTTCAGTTTCATTTCAGAGCTTGTAAGCACAACCACCTGATATTTTCTGGAGCTGTCATTGTCATATTTAATAACCAGTTCCTTGGTGTCGGCATTGTACTCGTAAGTGCCTTCTGACTTAGCGCTTAACTGGCAGTCCGTACCTACTCCTGCATAAGCGGAGTATGCTGCATAATAATCCGTTCTGTACTCCGTAATATTTTTCGCAGAGCAGCCTACAGGAACTACAGTGTCAATTACCGTTTTATCGTCTTTTCCGGAAATAAGTTCTGTCTTGCTGGTTTTCCACTCACCTTTCATCATATCCATTTCATAACCCTTGATATCGTCATCTTCGCAGGAAGTAAGCGCCAATGCTGAAAAGGCAAATAAAAGTAACTGTTTTTTCATTTCACAAATTTTAGAATATGCTAAAATATAAATAAATTTGAAATATCAGTAATGAAATTCCGCTTTTTTAAACCAACGGTTACAGAAAAGACAAATTTATAAAGGTAAGAGGAAAGAGAAAGCAGGCGTTTAAAAATTTTATCACTGTTTTAAATTTCAGTTTCTAATTTATTAAGACTCTGAAGCGCTTGATGAATAAATATTTCCAATAACCTGTTTTACAGTTTCCGGCTTTATTAATAGCTCATTTCCACAATCCGGCGTGCATCCTGCGGAGTCAGTGCCTTGTGTTCGCCAAGGCCCACCCAGTTTCTTTCCGTAAATGCTTTTTCCACCCTTTCGGCAGTGCCTTTATAATCTTCTGTATATTCTGAAAGCTTCGTCTGAATATGAAGGCTGTGGAAAAATTCTTCCAGTTTTTTAATTCCGAGTTCCGCTTTTTCTTCCACAGACCCACCTTTGATTCCCCAAACCCTTTCTGCATACTGTGCAAGCTTCTCTTTCTTGGATTCAAAGTTGTAACGGTAATGCGACGGAGCGATAACGGCCAGCGTCCTTGCATGGTCAATTCCGAAATAGGCGGTCAGCTCGTGTCCCATAGCATGCACTGCCCAGTCGGTAATCACGCCTTTCTGGATCAGTCCGTTCAGGGCCATCGTACAGCACCACATAAAGTTTCCGGCTGCATCATAATCGAAATCGCCGCCCAGCACTTTCGGAGCCGTTTCCTGAATGCTGATCAGGATACTTTCGGCAATTCTCTCCTGAAGGTCTGCCGAAGAAGTGGTGGTCATATATTGTTCCAAAACGTGGGTATAGGCATCGGTCAATCCGTTTACGATCTGTCGCTCAGGAATACTTCTTACCACTTCCGGGTCCAGTACTGAAAACTGAGGGAAAAGTCCCGGGCCTCCCGAAGACAGCTTCTCATTCGTTTCCCTTCTCGAAATCACATAGCCCGAATTCATTTCAGAACCCGTTGCCGGTAACGTAAGGATGCTTCCGAAAGGCAGTCCTTCGCCTTCAAAAGTCCGCACGGGTTTCTTTAAAATTTCCCAGGGCTCGCCGTCATAGTTGGCTGCTGCAGACAGGAACTTCGTACCGTCAATAACCGAACCGCCGCCTACTGCCAGAAGGAAGGTGATGTTTTTTTCTTTGATAAAATCCAGCGCAGAGATCAGGACTTCGTATTCAGGATTTGCAGGTATGCCTCCGAATTCATAAAACTCATGGTCTGCAAGGGCTTCTCTTACCTGGTCGTATACACCGTTGTTTTTGATGCTGCCACCGCCGTAAATCAGCAGTATTCGGGCGTCTTCAGGAATTTCCTTTGAAATTTTAGCGATTTCCCCTTTCCCGAAAAGTATTTTTGTTGGATTCTTAAACTCAAAATTAAGCATTGTTCTGATTTATTTAATCCAAATGTACGGAATAGAGCCTGAATACAACGTTAAAGAAGTTTTAAAATCCCAATGACCGGTTTTTATAAAAACGATCAAATAATTGGATAATTAATAAAAATCAAAATGTAATTGAAAAATAAAAATATCAATAAGAACAGCTTCTGTTATCCCACAGCAGTAAACCTTTCTTAATGAATATTTTACATGAGTCAGTAAAATTGCATTTCAGATCTTAACCCGTTATACATTCTTTGCTTTTGAAATAAATTCCGTTGCTTTTAGAGTCCGTTTTCCCGGTTTTCCTGTTGATTCTGATCAGGAAAGATTCTTTGGTCAGCGGACAGGTTTTTGTTTTTGAAAGGTACAGCGAAATATATTGGTCATCTGTTTTATACGAGCTGCCCAGCCCGTTGTCTGCATCAACACTGAAACCATAGGTATTCGCAATCAGAACAGCTTCCGGCAGATTATCCACGGATCCTATGAAATCCCTTAACTGCTGTTCGGTCAAGAAATACACGGAACGTCCGTTTTCACAGGCCATAAGGTAAGAGAAGCAGTCTTTGCCCAGGCATTTCTGAAAAAAGCCTTTCTCCGGTACCGGATCATTAAGGGTCATGTAGGGCGGCATCTGGCTTTCATAGACTACCGCTAAATCCGGATCCGGATTATTCCGGAATACAGACCAGTACTGGTATTTGCTGTCCGGCATGATAAAAGGGTAGAGCAGTTCAGGGTTGTCAAGGATTTCCGGAATCTTTTTAAAGTCCCGGTAAACGGTATTTTGGCAAAACAGTAACCCGGATACCAGAAACAATACGGTTGAAATAATTTTCATAGGTTTGATGATGATGATGATGATGATAATGATGATCCTGAGTTTTATTGCAGGATAATTTTGTAATAGCCGTGTTCGTCTTTTACATCAATGCCTACCCCGGTAAACGTTAATTTATTAATCTGGTATCCGTCACAGCCTCCTTTAAATTCGGATGACTGGATTGAAAAATTAAAAACTCTGACCGCGGAATAAAATGTATAGTTTTTTGTCCCGTTGTAAGCCCCTACATTCTCTAAAATCACCTTGCCGTCAGAAGTTTTGGTAAGCGGTATACCCACCTGGTTTTCGTCGCTCACCGAAAACGGATCCAGGGTTCCGTTAGTAATCAGATTTTCGCCCTGATCATCAACGAATTCAAAAACAATCGGCTGAGGAGCGTTATAACAGTCGTCACCACAGGCTGTCAGAATTAAGGTCAGTAAAAAGAATATAAATATTTTTTTCATGAGAAAAGGATTAGGCAAATGAAACGTAAAGTAAAGTTAATCATTAGGTGCTGGTATTCAAAATTATAATAAAAAGAATATACTGTTATCAATATACATCGACATCGAGATATCGTTTTATTCCGCGATCTTACCTAATCTGTTTCTGTGTTTTATAAAGAGTATACAGCTGATGTTCATTGAAAGCAACAATTTTATAATCTACAGTTTCATCTTTTATATAAATAGAATCTTTGTTTTAATATGGAAATTAAATTTGACCATGCCGGTTAAAAAGTTGTCAAAACTAATCAATAATCATAAAAAAATACATTTTTATTTTTAAATTAGTTAACAGGATACCATTTGAATTCAAATCAAAATCCCCTACATTTGTTATATGAGACACGACCGACGCGCAGAAAAATTCAGGCAGATCGTGGAAAATAAATTCCAGATCTACAATTCTTTGTTTATGAGCCTGCCTTATGATAAAATGACCAACATCGGGATGCTGCTCCCGTTTCTTTGCGAAGAAAGCAAAGCAGGTTACGAAGCAGGAAAAACCCCTGAAGAAATCGTAGAAGAATTTTTTAAAAACCATACCAGCCTCCAGACGGAAGAACAGAAGCTTGAGCTGCTTTTTAAGATCATCCAGTATATCGAAAGGCAGGTAGTCCTTTTTGACAGTATTGAAGATGCAGCCTTTCCAGGTCTGCATTCCGAGAGCGATAAAGGAACGGTAACCCATTTATATGAACGCTCGCTGCAGGACCATAAGCTTGAAAAAGTACGTGAGAAACTGAAGGATTTTGCCGTTAAAATTGTTTTCACGGCGCATCCCACGCAGTTTTACCCCAATTCCGTACAGAGAATCCTGCATGATCTCAGGAATGCCATTACCAGAGATTCGGTAACTGATATTGATATGCTTCTCCAGCAATTAGGGAAAACCCCGTTCGTCAATAAAGAAAAGCCGACGCCTATTGATGAAGCCATGAGCATCATCTATTATCTGAGGTATGTGTATTACGATACCATCGGGGAGCTTTTTACCAAGATCAAATCAACTTTCGGCAATGATCATTTCCATTTGCATGAAGACGTAATCCAGCTGGGGTTCTGGCCGGGAGGTGATCGAGACGGAAACCCCTTCGTTACCGCGGATGTTACCAAAAGAGTAGCACAAGAACTGCATTCCGCAATTTTAAAAGCCTATTACAACAACCTCAAATCCGTGCGGAGAAGGCTCAGTTTCAGAGGTGTTTCCGAAGTTTTAGGGAAATTAAGCAATGAACTGTATGCAGCCATTTTCAGGAATGAAAAAATTACGGCGGAAGATATCATCAGAAGGATTGACGAAGCAGAGAAGATCGTTGTGGAAGATCACAATTCATTGTTTGTAGATCTGCTGACTGATTTCAGGGACCGTGTAAAGATTTTCGGGACCCATTTTGCGACATTGGATGTCCGGCAGGACAGCAGAGTTCACCAGGCCGTTATTGATGAAGTTTTTGCCAAAACATCCGGGAATACAGAAGCCGGCTATGAAGAAAAGTTCAATCACCTGATTCAGATGTCTGAAACGGTTGATCCGGAAGACTTTGAAGATATTGTTAAAGATACTTTGCTTACGGTTACGCAGATCGCGCAAATCCAGCAAATGAACGGCACAAGGGGAATGAACAGGTACATTATTTCCAATTCCGATGCCGTGAAAGACGTTATGAATGTCTATGCATTCTTCAGGATATGCGGGTATAAAGATGAAGAGATCAATATGGATATTGTTCCGCTTTTTGAAACCATGGAAGGCCTGGCCAATGCAGAAAATGTAATGAGCGAGCTGTACCGGAACCCGGTGTACCAGAAACACCTGGAAGGAAGGGGGAACCAGCAGACCATTATGCTGGGCTTTTCAGACGGAACCAAAGACGGCGGATACCTGAAGGCCAACTGGGAGATTTACAAAGCCAAAGAACTTCTTACCGCGCTTTCTGAACAGAACGGGGTTAAAGTGGTGTTCTTTGACGGAAGAGGCGGGCCGCCGGCGAGAGGAGGCGGAAAAACCCATGACTTTTATGCTTCGCAGGGAAGCACCATTGCCAATAATAAGATTGAATTGACGATTCAGGGACAGACCATTACCAGTATCTTCGGGAACAAGGAACAGGCGAAATACAACTTTGAGCAGCTTCTGACGGCCGGTGTGGAAAATGATGTCTTTAAAAATGCCAAAAAAGATTTAACGGAACAAGAACGGACCCTGATGATAGAATTGTCCGATATCAGCTATCAGAAATATTCGGATCTTAAAGCGCATCCTATGTTTGTGCCCTATCTTCAGGAAATGAGCACGCTGGAATATTACGGAAGGACCAATATCGGAAGCCGCCCGTCAAAAAGAGGCAGCGGAAACGAGCTTAAATTCGAAGACCTGAGAGCCATCCCGTTTGTAGGATCCTGGGCACAGCTGAAACAGAATGTTCCCGGGTTTTTCGGTTTCGGGTTTGCCATGCAGCAGGTTAAGGAACAGGGAAGGTTTGATGAGGTGAGGGAATTATACAAAGGCTCAGACTTTTTCAGAACGCTGGTGCTCAACTCCATGATGAGTATGAATAAAACGTATTTCCCGCTGACCTATTATATTAAAAACAACCCTAAATTCGGCCCGTTCTGGACGGTCTTGTTTGATGAATACCGGCTTTCCAAGGAAATCATGCTGGAACTGACCGGTTTTGCCATGCTTCAGGAAGAAGATGCCTTATCAAGGAAATCCGTGAAAATCCGTGAGAAGATCGTACTGCCGTTGCTGAGTATCCAGCAGTATGCCCTGATGAAAATCCAGAAAGGTGAAGGAAACAGGGAAGCTTATGAGAAACTGGTGATGCGCTCGCTGTTCGGGAATATTAATGCAAGCAGGAATTCAGCTTAAAATTTAAATATGAGGATACCTGTTTTAATAATTGCCCTGATGTTTTCAGCAGGCTGTAAAGAATCAAAAAAAGATAAGCTGCCGCCTGCTGCCGGAAATGAAGCACAGTCTCTTGAAAAAGCAGTAAAAGACCATATAAAAGTTGAGGAAAAGAAAAAACCGGCGGATTTCCTGCCGGAAGGGTTTGTGCTGTTCGATGAAATTCAGGGAGACCTGAATAATGACGGAATGAATGATGATATCCTGATCATCAAAGGAACGGAAAAAGATAAAGTGGTTATGGATAAATACCGGGGAACACTGGACCGGAACCGCCGCGGCATTATTGTGCTGTTTAAAACCAAAAACGACAGTTACCAGCTGATCACAGAGAATAAGACCTGTTTTTCTTCAGAAAATGAAGACGGCGGGATTTATTTTGCCCCGGAACTCGACGTATCGGTAGAGAAGAATAAATTATATATCCATTACGGACACGGAAGGTACGGTTACTGGACTTATACTTTCCAGTACAGGAATTCTGATTTCCAACTGATAGGTTATGATTCCAGCGATAATTTCGGTCCGGTGATCAACAGCGAAACGAGTATCAATTTCCTGACCGGCAAAAAACAGTTCAAAGAGAATACAAATAAGGATGCGGACAGCGGAGAAGAGGTTTTTAAAGAAACCTGGACAAAGATTAAGGCTCAGAAACCTGTTGTGTTATCTGAAATTAAGGACTTCGATGAACTTGACCTGACGTAAACAAAATAAACAAAGCCTCTCATGTACGAGAGGCTTTGTTTATTTTATTCCTTTATTATTTTTTCATAAAAGATTTTATCTTTAGTCAGGATCTTAAGGTAATACACGCCTTTGGGAAAATCCCCAACCTTTACCGATTTCTGATGATCAATTTTCATAACCAGCCTTCCCAGGTTGTCATACAGTTCCACTGACAGTACTTCTTTTTCCGTTGCAATATTCAGGATGTCCTTAACAGGATTGGGGAAAATGCTCAGCTGCTTAACCTGAACCGTTTCCGAAGTATTAAGTACGGTATTGTAGAAACTTCCGAAATTCAGGATCCCGTAACCCATCTGATTGGTGTGGTTCGGATACAGGGAGGCGGTTTGTCTCAGCCGGTCTCTCATAGCATCTCTGTTCATGGTGGAAAATGCCTGGAGCAGGCAGGCGACCCCTCCGGTGGCAATCGGCGTGGCAATTGAAGTGCCGTTCACCTGGACGGTCGAACTGTTATTAACGGAAGTTGCATTGGATCCTCTTGTACTGGCATCAGGCTTTATAACACCTGAAGCATTGGGGCCATAAGATGAAAAATCTGAAGAAGCGCCCGCCGCATCTACGGACCCGATGGTAAATACTTTTGCATTATCTGCCGGGGTTAAAATATAATGCCAGGGCTGCGCACCTGAATTTCCGGCGGCAAATAAGGTGAAGATCCCTTTACTGACGGCAATTTCAGCACCTCTTGCGATAAAGGAGGTGGTTCCGTTCAGGTTTGCATAGGTATAATTATATTTCGGATCGTCAAAAGTGGCATAGCCCAGAGAAGTGGTGATGAGGTCAACACCTTTCCGGTCTGCTTCTTCGGCAGCTTCAATCCAGTATAATTCTTCTTCGGGAATTTCCACTGCAGCATTTTCACTTCGGTACAGGTAAAAATCAGCATCCGGCGCGGCTCCGACGAATGTACCCTGAATGTATCCTCCGATAGCACCTAAAACCACAGAGCCATGGTTGCTGATCGAAGTGTTGTAAATATCGGTCCCTTTGGTCACAAAATCATAGCCGCCTTTGATGTGCCCGTTGGTCCATAATCTTGAAAAGGCAGAACCGGTATCAACATAAGGAAATCCGGCATCAATCACAGCAACGGTTACGCCTGTTCCCGTATAGCCTGCAAGATGGAGCGGGCGGATATTGACCTGGTCGATCTGTCCGGAACCGGAACCGTAATCGAATGTCGTTAAGGTTTTATTGGCAGAACCAGAACCGTCAGCAACGGTTTCCCATTTATTGACATTTTTATATTTGGGGATGCCGGACGTATTTTTGGCAAAGCTTTCCACCGACTGCACATACGCCTGAGCCTGAAGGGTAGCTATCTGGGCAGGCGTTGCATTTACGGCCACACCGTTCAGCCATTTTGAATAATCCGTAACCGTAAAACCCAGAGTCTGGACATTCTGAATATACGACTGTTCAATCGGCGCGTCCTGGTCATTGAGGGCTATGCCCAATGCCGTTCTCCGGCTGAGGGATTTCTGAGAGAGTTCAGACAGGGGATCGGCGTAAAAAACAGCCTTGTTCGGCTTGTCTTTGAAAAACACAAAAACCAGCGAGGTCTGTGCGAAACCGGCAGAGTAACCTGCTAAAAGACAAAAAAGTAAAGTTTTTTTCATATCTTTATTTTGTATAAAGATAAAACAAAATCAATAAAATTTTTGATAGGATTTTAAATTCCTTATTTTTACAGAAATATTTATCTATGAAAAAGATTCAAATGGTTGACTTACAAAGTCAGTATTACAAAATAAAGAATGATGTGGATAATGCGGTATTAAATGTAATGGATTCTGCGGCTTTTATCAACGGCCCGGAAGTAAAGTCTTTCCAGAATGAATTGGAGTCTTATTTAGATGTAAATCATGTGATTCCCTGTGCAAACGGTACGGATGCCCTCCAGATAGCCTTAATGGCACTTGACCTGAAGGAAGGAGATGAGATCATCACGGCAGATTTTACATTTGCAGCCACTGTGGAAGTCATTCACCTGCTGAAGCTTAAGTCGGTTCTGGTAGATGTTGATTACGATACGTTCACCATTTCGCCCGAAGCTGTTAAAAAAGCAATTACGCCTAAAACAAAAGCAATCATTCCTGTACATATTTTCGGGCAGTGTGCTGATATGGAAGCGATTTTAAAGATTGCAGAAGAGCATAACCTGTATGTGATTGAAGATAATGCACAGGCCATCGGTGCAGAGTTCACTTTTTCAGACGGTACGGTAAAAAAAGCGGGTACGATGTCAACAGTAGGCACCACTTCTTTCTTCCCGTCCAAAAACCTGGGCTGCTACGGAGACGGCGGTGCTATTTTTACCAATAATGACGAGCTGGCCC
Source organism: Chryseobacterium sp. JJR-5R (assembly GCF_034047335.1). NCBI lineage: Bacteria > Pseudomonadati > Bacteroidota > Flavobacteriia > Flavobacteriales > Weeksellaceae > Chryseobacterium > Chryseobacterium sp. JJR-5R. The sequence goes on along the minus strand of NZ_CP139137.1, from coordinate 2,709,259 downwards.
ACCGCTTAAGAGGGATTGTCAACCACGGGATGTATGAAAGGTATTACCATGATGAAGTTGGGGTAAATTCCAGGTTAGACAGCGTGCAGGCGGCTATTTTAAGGAAAAAGCTTCCGCATCTTGACCATTATAACGAATCCAGAGGAAAAGCAGCTGATTATTACGATGAGGCCTTTGCCGGGCAAGAACATATTTTAACTCCCAAAAGAGCAGAAAATTCGTCTCATGTTTTCCATCAGTATACCCTGAGGATCGTGAACGGAAAAAGGAATGACTTACAGAAATTCCTGACTGAAAAAGATGTTCCGGCCATGATCTATTATCCTGTAGCCCTGAGAAAACAGAAGGCCTATTACCAGGAAAGCAATGATGCGGATTTTGTAAATACAGACAGGCTGCTGGAACAGGTAATTTCACTTCCCATGCATACCGAACTGGATGATGAACAGCTAAAGTACATTACGGAAGCCGTGCTTGAATTTATGAAATAATTACGCATTAAATTCAGGGTTATATTTTTTTCGGAACGGTATTCAGTCTCTTGTTTGGATGTGTACCGATGCATGGAAATATAGTATATAAATCTGCATTTAAAAACGGGTCAGGAATTAGTTGATGATTTTTTGATTTTGACGAACAGGAACCGCTGCATTAAGGGAATGGATCAATAAATACCACATCACAGAGTTAAGTAAGGATTATTGATAACAATGGTCCGTTTTTTGAGTTTCTATCGAATAGAATTTTATTGATTCTTAAATAAAAATTCAAAAATTTAATCACGTATATCATAAAATGTCAGTATTTACATTATTATCTATTTTATTTTAAATTGATATGAAATAAAAGACATATAATCTGATACGGAAATGCACGTAATGTCAAATGGCTTGAATCTATTGATATTCTTTAATATAACAAAACATAAACACATAAAAAAGCCGGAAATTAAACATCGGCAAAGCCCAAAAATTAATACATGGCAATACTCGTAACAGGAGGTCTCGGATATATCGGTTCACATACGGTGGTAGAACTTTTAAATAACAATTTCGAAGTAGTGATCGTTGATGACTTATCGAATTCAGAAAAATTTATTTTAAGAAATATTGAGGAGATTACCGGAAGAAAACCGGTCTTTTACCCTTTTGATCTAAAAAGGAGAGAACTTCTTACCCAGGTTTTTAATGCACACCAGATTGACGGCTGCATTAATTTTGCCGCTTCAAAAGCAGTGGGTGAAAGCCAGCTGAAGCCTGTTGATTATTATGAGAACAACCTGTTTTCTCTGATTAACATCCTGCAGGAATTTAAAGAGCGTGGGATTTCCAACTTTATCTTCAGTTCATCCTGCACGGTATACGGGCAGGCAGACCAGATGCCTATTGACGAAAATACCCCTCTGAAAATGCCGGAAAGCGTGTATGGGAAAACCAAGCAGATGGGAGAAGAAATCCTGACTGATTTTGCCAAGGCATACCAACGCAAAATTTCATTATTGAGGTATTTTAACCCGATCGGGGCGCATCCTTCTGCAAAATTGGGTGAACTGCCTATCGGGATCCCGAACAATCTGGTCCCTTATGTGATGCAGACTGCTGCCGGAATCCGTGAAAGCCTCAGCATCTGGGGGAATGATTATCCTACGGAAGACGGAACAGCGGTGCGTGATTACATTTATGTGGTTGACCTGGCAAAAGCCCATGTCGCTGCCTTAAAAAAACTGATGGACAACGATTCTGCTGAAGCGGTGATTGATATTTTTAACCTGGGGACCGGAAAAGGATCTTCAGTTCTTGAAGTGGTCAAAGCTTTTGAAACAGCAAACAATGTTGAAGTTAAATACCACATCTGCAACCGTAGGGAGGGAGATATTACCGTTGCTTATGCCAATGTTGACAAAGCAGAGAAAGAACTCGGCTGGAAATCTGAAACTTCCCTGGAAGAAGCATTAAAGTCTGTTTGGCAGTGGCAGAACTATCTGGTATCTAGGAATGTTTAAATAATTTACTTATGGCCTGGAATCCTGAACTTTACGATCAATTTAAAAAAGAACGGTCTGCACCGTTTTTTGACCTCTTAAAACTGGTTATTCCCAGGGACAATCTGAAAGTTATTGATCTGGGCTGCGGAACGGGTGAACTGACTTCAGAACTGCCGGATTATTTACCGGGATCAGAAATTACCGGGATTGATTATTCTTCAGAAATGCTGGAAAAAGCAAAGCTTCTTGAAACAGACAAACTAAAATTTTATCAGAGAACCATTGAAGAGCAGCTGGAGTCAGACCAAACGTTTGACCTGGTTATTTCCAATGCAGCCATTCAATGGTGCGACGATCATGAAAAACTATTCCCGGAAATTATCAGTAAAATTAACAAAGGCGGACAGTTGGCCGTTCAGGTTCCTTCCAATCATGATTTTATCGTACATCAGCTGTTAAGAAAAGTAGCGGAAACCGAACCTTATAAATCAGCTTACGGTTCATGGGAGAGACACTATTCCGTTTTGAAAACTGAAGCCTATGCCTGGATTATGTTTGATCATCGGGGCAGTGAAATTACGGTTTTTGAGAAAGTTTATCCTCTTGTGATGGATAATGCAGAAGCTGTTTTCACCTGGGCTTCGGGAACAGCCATGATTCCTTATATGGAAATGCTTCCCGGAGATCTGCAGGAAGGCTTCAAAGAAAATTATAAAAGAGAACTAAAACATATTTTTATGAAATCACCGGTCTTTTATCCTTTTAAAAGAACCTTTATTTCAGCAACATTTTAAAATCAACACATAATTGGATATTAGTATGAAAACACAGAGAATAGGCATCACATTCTCCTCATTTGACTTATTGCATGCCGGTCACATCAAGATGCTGGAGGAGGCAAAAACAGTTTGCGATTACCTGATCGTTGGTCTGCAGATCGATCCATCACACGACCGGCCTACTAAAAACAAACCTACCCAGACTATCGTGGAACGGTATATTCAGCTACGCGCAGTAAATGCTGTAGACGAAATCATCCCTTATTACACGGAGGAAGACCTTCAGGATATCCTGAAATCTTTTGTGATTGATGTAAGAATCATCGGTGATGATTATCTTGACAGGGATTTCACAGGAAAAAAATATTGTGAAGAAAAGGGAATTGAAATCTTTTACAATAAGAGGGACCACCGGTTTTCTTCCAGTGACCTGAGAAAAAGAATCTATGAGGCAGAACTGGCCAAGCTTTCAAAACTACAGGCTCAGGAAGATGAAGCTGTAAAATAAAAAAATCCCGAAATACGTTTCGGGATTTTTTATTTGTATAGATGTATGTTTGTTCTTACCGGTTTACATTGGTGCCTGCTGGTCATCACCTGCCGCATTGGCATTGATGTCTTTTTTCCTTTTAGGCTGGTCTATTTTTTCACCCTGCTTGAACCTGTAAGTGAATGACAGAGCAAACTGCCTAGGCTGCCACTGCATGTAAGAGTCTCTTACAAAACTGGCATTTTTGGTAATGCTCCTCATGGCTCTGGTATTAAAAATATCCTGGATATTGAAGCTGAGCGTCCCGTTTCCGTCCAGCACTGTTTTTGAAGCACCGAAACTAATGGCATACATATCTTTTCTGTCCTGGTTTTCAGATTTCTGAGCGCCTCTGTAAAAGCCCTGGAACTGGAAGCTGAATGTTTTGTCAATCTTAAAAGTAGTGGTTAATCTTGCTCTTGACGAGAACCCTGAACCTTCGAAAGACATTGTTTCTCCGTTCAGTTCCGGAGCATCAGAAATTCCGGTTGTCTTATACCCGAATAAATCCACATTACCCAATAATTTCAACCATTTTGTAGCATCCCAGTTGAAGTTCAGGTCTAAACCGTAGCGGTCATCTGTTCCTAAATTGATCGGTTTTGTATGAAACGCTCCGTCATCAGTGGAATATACCAGCATTTTTACATCGTCAGTAGAATGCCTGAAATATAGAGTAGGGTTAACGGTAAACTTATTTTTTGAGATGCTGTACCCGAATTCATAAGAATCCACATACGATGGGTTCAGATCAATATTTCCGTCAAATATATTCTGGTTATCCGTATAGCTTGGATTCGGGATAAGAAAGAAAGATCGCGGACGGTCAATCCTTCTTGAGTAATTAACTAAGAACTGATTGTCTTTTGCAATTTCATAGCTTAAGAAAACACTTGGAAACAGGTTGTTGTAATTCTTGGTTTTATCAATCCTGGGCGAGAAAAAATCTAGATTCTGATATTTGATATCTATCTGGGAGTTTTCATTCCTTAAGCCCAACTGATACCCAAGGTTGCCGATTTTGCTTTTAAACTGTACGTACCCTGCATTAAATACTTCCCTGTAATTGGCTCTGTAGGTAAATGTCGGTAAAAAGTAATAATCCGGAAAAGGCGCATTCTTCTGAGACACATCATTGTCATATGAATTTTGATTGATGTCAATCCGGTAACCGGCTTCAATCCTTGAATTTTCACCGATCGGAAGTTCATAATCCGCTTTCCCTACCAAAGTTTTATTGGTGGTATCCTGGTTGATGAGATTAGTCAGCCTCTCAATATTACTTTCTGTCTGCGTAACATTGGTATCATTATATGATCTGCTGCTCTGTAAACTTAATGATAATGACAGGTTCTGGCCTTTGTCATCAAACTTATGGTCTAAGCCAAAATCACCCTGAAAAGCTAAATTATTATTGGAGCCTGTGTTTTCTCTTCTTGTTGAAGGGGTACTTCCATCCAAAAGACGGTAATTATAAAACACATTTCCATAATTGGAGCTGTCGAAGGTTCTAACGGTCCCGGATGCATTTACCGAAGTTTTATCAGAAATATCATATACAAGGCCTGTCGTAGCATTGTAATTGTCATTTTTACTTTCAGTGATAGACTCCTGGTCAGCCTGTAACCTGTCGGTAGCATTAACAGCGTCGAAATAGGTAGCATTGTTTCTGCTGGTATTCTTAGATTCCCTGTACCCGCCGCCGCCGTTCAGGAACCAGGTAAGGTTTCCTTTTCTCCAGCTTAGGTTCGTATTCAGGTTAGTCTGAGGCAAATACCCTAAAGTTCCGGTTATACTTCCGTTAAACCCTGTTTTCTTGCTTTTCTTTAAAATAATATTCAGGATCCCAGCCGTTCCGCTGGCTTCAAATTTTGAAGACGGGTTGGTGATCACCTCGATTCTTTCAATCTGGTCTGCAGGGATGCTCTGCAAGGCATTGGCGCCGTCATCAATACCAAGAAGGGCAGAAGGTTTTCCGTTGATAAGAAACCTTACATTGGAGCTTCCACGCATGGAAACCGTACCATCGGTATCCACTGAAACGGAAGGAACGTTGGACAGTACATCCTGCAGGTTTCCTCCTTTGCTTACAATATCCTGGGAAGGGTCATAGGTTCTTTTATCCAGCTCTACTTTGTAAGGCTTGGTAGAAGGAGCCGTGATTACCACACCCTGAATATCTCCTGTCTTAAGATTTGTCGCACTGGTCTCAGGATCGACGGACAAGGCCCCGATATTTCCTGCTGCGGTAATCTGTTTATTGACAACACTTTTTTTATAGTCGATGGCTTCTATGGTAATGTCATAGGCTCCCGGAGCAAGGTCAAGCCTATACTGGCCTTTTTCATCGGTCAGCGTTGCGTCACTGAATAATTTATTTGCTTTGTTACTGAATGTAACAGAAGCATAAGGAACGGGCTGGTTGCTCTTATTGACTACCGACCCGGAAATACCGACCTTCTCCTGTGCAAAGGCAAATGCCGCCGCCGAAAGTACAAAAGTAAGCCCTAAGGTTTTTTTTGTAAAAATGTTAATAATTTCCGTCTGATTCATAAGGTATTGTTTGTGTAAAACCGTGAAAGATTAAACTTAATATTGTGAAATTGCTAACCTGCCTATTCCCGGATATTAAGTATAATTTATTATTTATAGTACATAAGTCGCTTTAAGATGCGAAATGTTAATTATTGAATTGTTAAAATAAAGTTAAATTTATTTTCTATTTTATATTTTTAGAATTCAGCCAGTCCTGGTAAGCCTTTGCATTAATGGCATGCTGCTCGGCACTTGCCGTGAATTTGTGGTACCCGAATCTTGCAGGATCGGCGCACATGAAAATATAATCGTTTTTTTCTGCATTCAGAACAGCGTCTACAGAGTTTTTATCCACGATGCAGATCGGCCCCGGCGGAATTCCTTTATTAGCATAGGTATTGTACGGTGACGGGGTTGAAAGATGTTTGTAGAACACACGTTTAATCGGTTCTTTGAAGTTGGTCTGCTTGTTAATGGCATAAATGACCGTTGGGTCAGATTGTAATTTCATTCCTTTTCTGTACCGGTTCAGGTACAGGCCGGCGATGGTTCTCATTTCATCTTTTTTCCCTCCGGATTCTTTATACACAATAGACGCAAGTGCATACACCTGATCCCTTGTTAACCCTGTCTGTTCTTCCTTTGCTTTTCTTTCAGCATTCCAGAATTCGTTATACTGGTCATTGAACCTGTTGAAAAAATCTTTTGGGCTTACAGTCCAGAAAAAATTATAGGTATCGATAAAGAAATATTTCTTAAGGTCTTCTGCATTATTATAACCTTTTTCGGCTGCAATGGTATTGAGTCCGTCCAGGAACTTCAAAGAATCCAGTTCTGTTTTTCTGGTCACTTTACCCAGCATTTGGTAAACATCCCCGAAATCGCCGATCCTGAAGCTGTTCTCCGTCTGGTTGCCGGCCTTGATCATATTCACAAGTTTTGCATTACCGAGGCCTTTCTGAAAATGATAACGTCCCGCTTTAAAACTGTTTTCGAGATCCTTCTCCCGGGCAACCGCTTCAAAAGATTCTTTATCGTCAACATATTTCGCCGCTGAATCCAGGATCTGTTTAAACCCTGCACTATGGGGAATCAGCACGTAACCGTCTTTTTCAATATTATTCCCGAAGTATTTGGTATACAATCTCAAACCGAAAAATCCGCCTATCACAAAAACAAGAAGGATAATAATGAGGATAGCTTTTTTCATGTACTATGATTAAAGTTATTATTAATTAATAAGGTTGATTTTTCCTTTAAAAACCTGCTTTGCCGGGCCCTCCAGCCAAATATGCATGAAAGAATCCCCGTTTTTTTCAGCATATACTTTAAGACTCCCTCCCAGGGTTTTTACTTTTACTGAGGTTAGATGTCCTTTTTGCAGAAAAGTTAAAGCCGAAGCCGTAACACCTGTCCCGCAGCTGTAGGTTTCATCTTCAACCCCACGCTCATAGGTCCTTACGAAAATTTCATCATCCGATATTTTCTCTACAAAGTTGACATTGATCCCTTGTTCCTTATGGTTTTCAGAATTCCTGATTCCGTGTCCTTCTGCAAAGACATTGTAGTTTACCAGATCCTTAACATATTTTACATAATGGGGTGAACCTGTATTCATTACGTGAGCTTCGCCTTCCATGGAAATGGTATCAACATCAATCATTTTTAATTTGACAATCCCATCATGGATCTCTGCCTCATGTTCTCCGTCAATAGCAATAAAACGGCATCTGTTTTCAAAAATATCAAGAAAGAAAGCAAATGCCACCAGGCATCTTCCGCCGTTTCCGCACATGGTGCTTTCGCCGCCGTCAGCATTATAGTATACCATTTTAAAATCGTACGAAGGATCGTTTTCCAGCAGGATAAGTCCGTCTGCACCCACCCCGAATCTCCGGTCGCACAATTTCTCAATGATTTCTTTGTTTTTAGGAAACTGAAGGTCACGGTTGTCTATCATGACAAAATCATTTCCCGTGCCCTGGTATTTATAAAATTCTATATTTTCTGCTCTCATATCGGTCTTAAAAATGAACGTGCAAAATTACTACAATTAAAACAAAAACGAACAGTGTGAGCTGTCCGTTTCTTTATTTATAACCATCTTATCTGAATCCGCCGCTGTTTGTATTACGGGTGCTGTTCTGTTGCGATGAAGAGTTTTGCTGCGTAGTGGTTGTCCCCGTACTGTTCCTGAACCCGCCGCTGTTTGAGTTGGTATTGGAATTTGTGGAAGAATTATTCCTGAATCCGCCGCTGTTGTTCTGCGTTCTCGGTGTACTCTGCTGCTGGTTTCTGAATCCGCTGTTCTGCCTCTGGCTGTTGTTCCGCCTGCCGTTGTTCTGCCTGAACCCGGTATTGGAACTGCCGTTATTCGTAGGGCCGTCCTGCACGCCGCCTCTGAAACCGTTATTGGGCCTCTGTGAACTGGTTGCTCCTTGTCCGGAGGCAGTTGATCTCCGGTCTACATATACTTTTCTTCTGGAATTGTCGTAATTCTGGTAATAGTAAGGCGTTCCGTTATCATAGTAGTAATTGACATCGTTTCTGTAATAATATCCGTCATTTCCCCAATATCCTCCGTTTCCGTAATATCCCTGAGGGGCATAATAAGAACCGTTATCATAATATGGGTCTCCGTATCCGCTTACCGCAGGATCAGAATACACTGCACAAGAAGTTAAACTTGATATGGTGATTACGCTAAGTGCTATTTTTAATAAATTTTTCATGACTTTAATACATTTTATTTAAACTTTTTTTCCATGTAGCATATCCCAGGATTGCCATTACAGTAAATACCAAATATTGAACCGAAGTAATTCCTAAACCTTTATAAATCATCATCGGGATGCAGATGAAATCCCCGATAATCCAGAAGATCCAGTTTTCAATACGACGTTTGGCCATAAACCACATGCCCACCAGAAAAACGGAAGTGGTCATAACGTCCAGCCAGTTCGCCCAGTCCAGGTGATAAAGCCCCAGATCTGCACCGGCCATTGAAAATCCGTTGTCAATGTAAGGTTTGTAGTAATATACTGCACTTACTAAGATGAAACTTAAGGCAAAAAGTAAAATCCCGAACCGCCATTCTTTTTCAGTTGCCCGGGAAACTTCCACATGGATGTGGTCTTTTGAGCTTCCGGCCCACAGCATCCATCCGTAAATGCTCATGACTGTGTAGTAAATATTGATCATACAGTCGCCCAGCAGCCCGAAATCAAAAAGGATATAGACATAAAGCAGGGTGGAGACGATTCCTGTAGGATAAACCCAGATGTTTTTTTTAATTGAAAAATAAACGCTCAGAATTCCGAAAACGGCGGCAAAGGCTTCTGAAAAGACCTGTATAGAAGTGTAGGTTTCATAAGGTTTTATGAAGAGGTCATATAAATTCATGACACCAAAAATAAACAAAAAATTACGCTCCTGAAAATGGTTTAAATAATGTGTAAATCAGAATTTTAAAATTTTTTATGTATAAATATTGTTTTAAATTTATTAATAAACGTTAAAGTTTCTATTTTTTTTATATTTTCGTAAATCTTTAATAAATAATAAAATATGTCAAAAATCTGGACGAAAAAGCCCATGAGTGCTTTTGAGAATGATGTTAAAAGTAGTCAGCTTAAAAGAGTGCTTGGAAAATGGAGTCTTACAGCCATCGGCATCGGCGCCATCATCGGGGGGGGAATCTTCGTGTTGACGGGTACCGGTGCCTATTACCATGCGGGTCCTGCTTTAGCAATATCTTTCATCATTGCAGGGATTGCATGTGTCTTTGCAGCTTTATGTTATTCTGAGTTCGCTTCCATATTACCTGTGGAAGGTTCTGCCTATGCGTATGCCTACGGAACGGTAGGGGAGATCTTCGCCTGGATTATCGGCTGGGGTCTTATCCTCGAATATGCCATGGGATCCATGACAGTGGCCGTTTCATGGTCCGGTTATTTCAATAAACTGCTGAAAATGTTCGGGCTCCACCTGCCGGATTACCTTACCTCAGATCCTGCAAGCTATGCGGGAGAAGGTTTTTCCATGAACCTGCCTGCCTTTCTTATTGTTGTATTCGTTATTTCCATCCTGATTAGAGGCACAAAAGAAGCCGCTAAAGCAAACAACCTTATCGTTATCATGAAAGTTTCAGCGGTATTGTTTGTGATTATTGCCGGGGTGTTTTTTATTGATACGGCGAACTGGCATCCTTTTATCCCTGCACAGCAGATGGTAATGGAAGGTGAAAATATGAAAGAAGCATACGGTTTCCAGGGCGTTGTTTCCGGGGCGGCAGCCATATTCTTTGCCTATGTAGGCTTTGATGCCGTTTCTACACAGGCCGGGGAAGCCATCAATCCTAAGAAAGATGTTCCTTTTGCGATTATTGTTTCGCTTCTGGTATGTACATTCCTATATATTTTGGTATCCTTGGTACTTACGGGGATGATGAACTACCAGAATTTTGATCCTCACGGTAAATACCCGGATGCCATTAAAGCACCTGTAGCCTATGCATTTGAAATTGCAGGCCAGGGCTGGGCCGGTTATATCATTACCATTGCAGCAACCGTAGGTCTGATCTCTGTATTAATGGTCATGATCATGGGGCAGTCCAGGATTTTCCTGGGAATGTCTAAGGACGGATTGATCCCTAAGATGTTCAGCGATGTTCACCCGGTAAGAAAAACACCGGCAAAAAGCTTAATGCTTTTAGGGCTTGTTATTGCAACGGTAGCCTCATTAACACCAATCAGTAAACTGGCAGATATGACAAGTTTCGGGACATTGTTTGCCTTCACCATGGTATGTGTAGCCGTTTGGATCCTGAGAAAAAAGGAGCCGCAGCTGCCGAGAACCTTTAGGGTGCCTGCTTTGCCTGTTATTGCTACTTTGGGAATCTGTATTAATGTTTACCTGATCTGGAACCTGAGCCACGAAGCGAAATACCTTTCCATGGCATGGCTTGGTTTAGGGGTGATCATCTACTTTACCTACAGTCTAAGAAACAGTAAGCTTCATAAAGTCGGGTACGGCGAGACCTTCAAAGCAGAACAGGAACCACTGCAGAAACCTGATACCGATTTATAAAAAATATTTAAATTAAAACCACAGCATGCTGTGGTTTTTTTATTTTTGTAAGACTATGAAAAAAATATTTCCTGTTATATTTTCGCTTTTGGGTATGATGATGTTTTCCCAGAAGGTAGAAAGATTCGAAACCTTATTCAGTGATAAAATCAGCATCAGAGCTATTGAATTGTATGACGGTAAGATCTGGTACAGCGGCACGGATTCAAAATTCGGGTTTGTTGACCTGAAAAACCCAAAGAATCAGAAACAGATTCAGCTGTCTGAAAAGAAACTGCAGTTCCGGACACTGGCCCAGGATAAGAATTCCTTCTATGCGGTAAATATTGAAAGTCCTGCTGAATTTTTTAAAATCAGTAAAATAAACCTGACCGCTGAAATTGTATATTCAGATACTGCCAAAACGTCTTTTTATGATGCACTGCATTTTGTAAATGAGAAACATGCATTTGCCTTCAGTGATGCCGGTACCGATAACAGACTGAAGCTGGCTGAGTGGAAATACGGAAAATGGAGCATGTACAGCAGCACGATTATCCTGGAGAAAGGGGAAGCGGCATTTGCAGCCAGCAATACCAATATGGCTTCCACAAAAAACTACCTGTGGATCGCTACCGGCGGAAAAGCTTCCAGAATTCTGCGGTTAAACCTTAAAAAAGGTGATTTTGAAGTTTTTAATACCCCATTTGTGCAGGGTGAATCTTCGCAGGGCATCTATTCTATTGATTTTTCAGATGACCGGTTCGGGATTGCAGTTGGCGGAGACTATACAAAACAGGAGGCAAACATCAATAACATTGCTACCACAAAAGACGCAGGGAAAACCTGGCAGGTACAGGCTTCAGGGCAGAATGCAGGATACACTACCTGTGTAAAAATCAAACCCGGGTCCGGAGGAAAAGAGATTGTTTCAGTGGGAGACCGGCACATCAGCTATTCTTCAGACTTCGGTAAGACATGGAAAAAGATTTCTGATGAAAAAGGGTTTTTTGTCTGTGAGTGGATTGACGGAAACACAATTGTTTTTGCAGGAAAAGATAAAATTTCTGTGATGAAACTGCAGTTTTAAAAGATGAATACTTCAAAAAAATATAATTTAACTTTTTGTATTTCCGAAATGCCCGGTTTTACCAGGAGACCTTGTATTGGTGTGAGTAATATTAACGGAAATGCTTTAAATCATGAAATTGCAAGCTTTCTGGAGCCAAACGGCTTGGAACTTACAGAACATATCAGAGGTGAAATTAATTCACTGGATTATACTTTTGATTTTGAAAACTACACGATCTGGGGCTACCATGATTCGGAATCTGTCGAAATAAGAAATCATCCGCCGGATCCGCCTGCTGCCGTATTTAATACAGGCGGGACTGAGATCAGGGTGCCTGTTACGGATTTCCTGGCCATTTTAAAAGAGTGGAAAGTTTTTCTCGAATCCATTCCGGAACCTCATTGGATAGACAGAAGATAACCTGATTCAGTATCTGAATTCTTACTATAGAGCATATCTTTCCACAGGACTTTATTTAAAGCATTATTCGCTTTACCTTTGATTAAATTTTGTGCATGAAAAACTTAAAAATATTATTTCTTTTACTGATTCCTGCTTTATTCTATGCCCAGAAAGTCAGGGTTTTTGTTCTCGCCGGACAATCCAATATGAACGGTTTCGGCTACAATAAAGACCTGCCTGATGATCTTAAAATCTTTAAAGACGTTTACATCTTTCAGGGGAATTCCGTCCCGGACGGAGATCTGAACGGCGGAACCGGGAAATGGGAGGTGCTGAAGCCCGGCAACGGAACCGGTTTTAGATCAGACGGAAAAACAAATACCCTTTCAGACCGTTTCGGTCTGGAGCTGTCTTTTGCCAGAGAGATGAAGAAACTCTTCCCCAATGATAGAATTGCGCTGATTAAATACGCCAGGGAAGGAACATCCATTGACAGTGCCGCAAAAGCAAATTTCGGATGCTGGGATGCCGATTATTACGGAACCAACGGGCTCAACCAATATGATCATTTCTTAAAAACGATGAAAAATGCCCTGTCGGAAACAGATATTGATAAAGACGGCAAAAAAGACATCATCGTCCCATCAGGGATTCTCTGGATGCAGGGTGAAGGCGATGCCAGCTATACCGAAGCGATTGCAGGTGCTTATTATGATCACCTGAAAATATTAATGAACCAGATGAGGGCCGCTTTGCTGGCGGATGACCTTCCGGTAGTGATCGGTAAAATTTCGGATTCCGGGAAAGACCCTTCCGGGAGAGTCTGGAAAACGGGTGAGCTTGTTCAGTATACACAGGAGAAATTTGTTAAGAAAGATAAAAATGCAGCCATTGTGCGGTCTACCAAAAATTACGGTTATGGCAATGATCCGTGGCATTACAACAGCGCAGGCTATATTGATATGGGGAAGAAGTTTGCCGAAGAGGTATTTAGACTCATTATAAATTTCGAAAAAAAACCCTAATATATTTCATTATTCAAAATTCATAAGATATATTTAATTTTGCATAATGAATTTCTATCCTGAAGTTCATCTAAAAAGTTGAAACCCGCAATGAATTCTTTAATAGATAAATATAATATTCCCGGCCCGCGTTACACCTCTTATCCCACCGTCCCTTACTGGGACGAAAGCTCGTTTTCACCGGAGCTTTGGAAGCAGAGTGTAATCCGGTCATTCAGGGAGAGCAATGCAGAAGAGGGGATTTCTATTTACATCCACCTGCCTTTCTGTGAGGCTTTGTGTACATTCTGTGCCTGCCATAAACGTATTACCAAACAGCACAGCGTTGAAATCCCGTACCTGGAAAGCGTACTGAAAGAATGGCAGCTGTATCTCCGCCTTTTCAATGAAAAGCCCAAATTAAAAGAGCTGCATCTGGGAGGCGGTACACCTACTTTCTTTTCGCCGCAAAATTTAAGAGCTTTACTGGAAGGGATCTTTGAAACGGTGGAAATCGCAGAAGAGCCCGAGTTTTCCTTTGAAGGGCACCCGAACAATACCACAAGAGCACATCTGGAAACACTCTACGGCCTCGGATTCAGAAGGGTGAGTTTCGGCGTGCAGGATTATGATCCGAAAGTCCAGAAAGCCATCAACAGGATCCAGACGTTTGAAAAAGTAAAGGAAGTAACCGAATGGGCTAAAGAAATCGGGTACCGCGGCATCAGCCATGACCTGGTGTTCGGACTCCCGCATCAAAGTTGGGAAGCAATGGAAAATACCATCCGTAAGACTATGGAGCTTAAACCGGACCGCCTGGCATTTTATTCTTACGCACACGTGCCGTGGGTAAAAGGCGTGGGACAGAGAGGTTTTGATGAAAACGACCTTCCGAGCGGTGAGGAAAAACGCCGCCTGTACGAAGACGGGAAAAAACTATTGGAGGAACTTGGGTATATTGAAGTGGGAATGGACCATTTTTCCCTGGAACATGACGACCTGTACCAGTCTCTGACTCAGAAAAAGCTGCACCGGAATTTCATGGGCTACACTTCCAGCAAAACCCAGCTGATGGTAGGCCTCGGTATGTCCGCCATTTCTGACTCATGGTATGCCTTTGCACAGAATATAAAAACCGTTGAGGAGTATCAGAAAATGGTAGAGGCAGGTGAAATTCCTGTCGTGAAAGGCCACATCCTGAATGAAGAAGACCTGGTGGTAAGAAGGCATATCTTAAATTTAATGTGCCAGCTTGAAACAACTTTTGATGCCGGTAATTCCTTTCCCGAACTGCAGCATGCATTTCAAATGCTGAAAGAAATGGAGAAAGATGAGCTGGTGGAAATTCATGACAGCCATATACAGATTACAGAAAAAGGAAGGGCATTTACCCGGAATGTGGCAATGGTTTTTGATCTCAGGATGATGAGAAACAAGCCGGAAACAAGGATTTTCTCCATGACGATCTGATCTGGCGATGAGCAGGAAAGCCCTTTTGGTTCTACTTTATTTCTATGCATTCGCATTCAGTGTGCTGAAAACGGTAAGGCTCCCCAATGACTGGTCTGAGGCACACTGGATGCTGGATTACAGGTTCGGGTTTATCAAAAGGGGACTTGCCGGGGAAGTATTCGGGTGGTTTTTTGAAAAAAGCGAATCCAATATCCTGGTGCTGTCGGGTGGAGTACTCTTTCTGCTCTATGCTCTGATTTTTATTATTGCAGTAAAAGAAACAGGGAGAAGGAAAAATAGTTTTTACAGCATATTGTTTTTCCTGACCTTTTTTCTTTCGCAGTATCTTGTTTTTTCGGCACATCTGATCGGGTATCTGGACCATGTTGTTTTCCTCATGACGGTTTTGAGTATTTTTTTAATCAGGAAAGGGAATGTTCTTGTGGCTTCTGCGGTTGCGGGAGTCAGCATTTTTATCCATGAAATTTCATTTTTCCTGCTGCTGCCGGTCAGCTGTTTTGCACTGATCGTTACAGAGTGCGGACGATTCCCAATGAAATCTTTTTTTTCCTTGAATATACTGAAAAAGCTGGCGCTGCTTTTATCCCTGCCGGTTCTTGCGACATTTGCCGTTTCAACATACCAGGAAATGAGCGGAGCGCATTATTTTAATACCCTGTTCAATTACCTGAACCATATTCCTTTTATTGCGCATAAAGCAGCCGATTCCGTTTCTTCTGCATATACCAAAAGTTTCAGCTATTACTTTAAAGAGCAGAGCGGTCATTTCATTCAGCGCCTGTTTATTTCCAGGGCCACTGTTCTCTACGGAATTCCTGTGATTTTTTCTTTATGGATGATTTTTAAAGAATTCAGGCTGCGAAAGAATTTCAGGTTATTTGCATTACTGGCAGTTGTTTCATTTGTTCCTCTGCTGCTTCATGCAGTGGCGTATGATACCTACAGGATCTGGTCATTCCCGTTTATGATAATATTTCTGGGCTTCTGGATTTTAAGCTCGAAATCTTCAGAGATCCGGCAGCCCTGTGAAAATATATCTGTGACCGGAATTGCTTCTTTTGTTATTTCATTTGCTTTGATCACGCTGATTCCGAATTTTTTATTTGACGATCAGGCCGAAAGGTTTTCCCTGCCTATCAGATTAATATTGGTACTGCCGATGCTCATTATGCTGTACTTTATTAAAAAAGCCCCAATCCAAAAGGATTGAGACTCTGAAAACTATCTGAAATGAGAATTTACTGAATCACTTATTATTTGATGATTAATTTCTTGCTGTAGGTTTTGGTTTTTGTATCTCCTGAATTGATATTGATAAAATAAGCTCCTGCCGGTATACCAGAAATATCAAGGCTGTTGTCATTGCCAACCGCGGCCGATTCCATGATTTTTCTTCCTTCAAAGCTGATGATCTCTATCGTTGATTTTTTATCTTTTAACCCGTCCACATAAACTTTTTTTGATGCCGGGTTCGGATATACTTTTATTGGATTGGAAAAGTCATTTTCCTGTGCAGCCAGCGTAGTGGTGGTTACCCTGAAAATTTTGCCGCTGTTCACCGCTGCTGCGAACAGTTCATTTTGGTTATTTATCCCGAAAGTAGAGAAATTATTTCCGGAAAACGCCGGGGTCCAGGTAATAGAATCATCAGCATTTAAGATCCCGATTTGCGTAGAGCAGTAATCGGCAAAAATATATTTACCCTGCAATGCAGGGAATTGGGTGCCTCTGTAAACATAACCTCCGGTAATGGAACATCTTCCTCCGCTGTGATTGTACGCTGCTACCGGGAACGTCATCGTGGATTGTGCCGCACATCCGGCGGTATTATATGCCGAATTACCTTCATAGCATCGCCATCCGTAATTGATTCCGGCCTGCGTAAGCGGCATTCTGTTGATCTCTTCGATCTGGCCTTGTCCTACATCGGCAATCATCACATTCCCCGAAGCGGTATCAAAATTAAATTTCCATGCATTTCTCAAACCGTAGGCCCAGATTTCATCTGCTCCGTCAATCCCTACAAAAGGGTTTCCGGGAGGAATGTTGTAAGGCCCCGTAGAATTGATATCCAGCCTCAACAGCTTTCCCAAAAGGGAGTTTTTGTTCTGTCCGTTGTTGTTCGGGTCACCGCCGCTTCCGCCGTCACCGGTTACTACCCAGAGATAGCCGTCCGGAGCAAAATGGATGCTTCCGCCATTGTGGTTGTCGAAGGGTTTAGGCTGGTTCAGGATGATTTTTTCCGTAGCAGGATCTGCTATATCAGGGTTGGCTGAGCTTCTGGTGTATCTCGCCACGGTGATATTTCCGCCGGTGTCATTGTAATACACAAAAAAATACCCGTTCGTAGGGTACTGCGGGTGGAAAGCCAGTCCTAAAAGCCCTCTTTCGCCTCCGTAAGTAATTTTTGAACTGATATTCAGGAAGTTGTCTGCATTAACGGTTCCGTTAGGCTGTACAATCCTGATGATCCCGTTTTGCTGAACGACAAACATGCGGCTGTCGTTGGCATGGGCAATCTCTACAGGGGCGGTAAATCCCGTGGCAAACTCCTGTAAATTAATACTTTGTGCATTGCCAATCATGAAAAAGAGGCTGCACGCAGAAAATAATAGTTTTTTCATAATATTTTGATATTTAGTGTATTAAACAAGAATGAAAATTTCATACCAATCAGCCGTTGAAAAATTCATTATAATACCATAAAAATATTATTAAATATAAAATAAAAATAAGATTGCCGATATATCTGAAAATAAACGATTTCTGTTGTTAAAAATTTATAAAATACAAGAAAATGATTATATTTGCCGACTTAATTTAACGTAGTTATAACAAAATGCAAGGAAAAGGACTTATTACAATTGTTGCTATTGTACTAGGGTTGATTTGCTTAAATGAGCTATTGCCAACCTGGTACGCCAGCAAAATTGAATCGCAGATTGAAGCTGCAAACGGAAACGAGAAAGAGATCAAGCGATTGAAGGAGGATACCCTTAATCTCGGCTTTACCCAACTCTATTATTCCAAAGCCAAAGACAAGGAAATGAAATTGGGTCTTGACCTTAAAGGCGGGATCAACGTTCTTTTGGAGATCAACCAGAGAGATCTTGTGAACGATCTTACCAATTATTCTTCCAACCCGGTCCTTATTGAGGCTTTGAATAAAACGGATGAAGTACAGAAGAATTCTACGAGATCTTACATTGATAACTTCTTTGATCAGTTCGATGCGGTAAATAGAGCAAAAGGTACCAATCTTAAGCTGGCAGATCCGGAACTTTTCGGAAACACCACACTTACTGAAGTAAAATACAACACGCCTGACGAACAGGTAAAAAGCATTGTTAAAAGAAAAATCGATGCATCTGTAGGTACCGCTTTCGAGGTAATCCGAACCAGAATCGATAAGATGGGAGCCGTACAGCCAAACGTACAGAGAGTACCGGGAACCGCAAGGATTTCTGTGGAAATGCCGGGTATGAAGGACATCGACAAGGTGAAAAAAATGCTTCAGACTTCTGCGAAACTCCAGTTCTGGGAAGTACAGCAGGTTCCTGAAATGGCACCTTATTTCCAGACCCTTACTTCTATTGTAGCTGCGAAAGGTGATTCTATGGGCGTTGCCAAAACAACCAACTTCATGAACCTTTTACACCTGGATAAATTAAGGACCAACGGCGTTGCCAACGTAAAACTGTCTGACACAGCGGCAGTAAATAAAATCCTAAACAGCAAGGTAGCACAGTCTTTACGTCCTGCCAATATTAAATATACCCAATTCATGTGGGGATACAAGCCTGAAGCGAATGATGCCGAAAGCCTTGTATTGTATGCCATCAGAAGCAACATCAACCGGAAAGCTCCGGTAGACGGCGCTGTTGAAACAGCCAACATCAGCTATGATGAGCTGAGCAGGGTGGTGGTAGACATGCAGATGGATTCAAAAGGAGCCAAAGAATGGAAAACCCTTACTGAGAAAAACGTTGGAAAACCTGTTGCCGTAACCCTTGATGACAGGGTATATACTGCACCGAACGTAGTAAATGCCATTCCGAACGGAAGAACGCAGATCTCAGGTAACTTCTCCCAGGAAGAAGCCAAGGAACTGGTGGACGTTTTGGGAGCCGGTAAACTGCCTGCAGGGGCAAAAGTGGTTCAGGCTACTGTGGTAGGGCCTTCGTTAGGACAGGAATCTATCGATGCCGGGATGATTTCATTTGGTATTGCATTCTTGTTGATCATCGTTTATATCATTTTCTATTATGGCGGAGCGGGTGTTTATGCGGTAATCGCAATGATCATCAACTTATTCTACATTTTCGGAATCATGGATTCCGTGGATGCTACGCTTACCCTTCCGGGTATTGCCGGTATTGTGCTGACGATGGCCATGGCGGTGGATACGAACGTCATCATCTATGAAAGAACCAAGGAAGAATTATTTGCCGGAAAAAGTATTTTAGAAGCCTATAAAGACGGTTTCAAACATGCATTGAATGCCATTGTGGACGGTCACTTAACAACGTTATTAACGGCCGGTGTACTTTTCCTTTTCGGGACAGGGCCTATCAAAGGTTTTGCCTTAACTTTGGGAATCGGTATTTTAATGACCTTCTTTACCTCTGTATTGATCTCCAGGGCAATGATCTTCTCAAGGCTGAATAAAGGGAAAAACCTTTCTGTATGGACGCCTGCAACCAAAAACCTGTTCAGAAATACCTGGATTGATTTTATCGGGAAAAGAAAATATGCATACATTGTTTCAGCAATCTTAACGGTAATCTGTATTGCTTCCATCGCAATCAACGGATTCAGATACGGTATCGATTTTACAGGAGGCAGAAACTATGTGGTACGATTTGACAAGCCGGTAAATGCAGAAGATATTGAAGGAAAATTAATAACACTGTTCAAAACTGAAGACGGTAAAAACTCTTCCGTTGAAGCAAAAACTTTCGGGAACGACAACCAGTTAAAAATCTCTACGGATTACCTGATTGAAGATGAGTCCCTAAAAGCTGACCAGGTCATCGAACAGAAGTTGTTTGAAGGATTAAAATCAGAATTGCCTTCCAAAACCACGCTGGCAGATTTCAAATCTGCGGATAAAGACCATGCAGGGATTATTTCTTCTGAAAAAGTAGGTCCTACGGTAGCAGATGATATCCAGACTCATGGTATCTTAGCCGTAGTTGCTGCTTTGGCAGGGATCTTCATCTATATCTTGGTACGATTCAGAAAATGGCAGTTCTCATTAGGTGCTGTGGCGGCCTTGTTCCATGATGCGGTAATTATTTTGGGAGCGTATTCACTGCTTCACAAATTCATGCCGTTCAACATGGAGATCAACCAGGATTTTATCGCTGCGATCTTAACGGTATTGGGATATTCAATCAACGATACGGTAATTATCTTTGACAGGATCCGTGAGTATCTGAGAGAGAAAAAATCTTTAACCCTTGCGGGATTATTTGATGATTCTATTTCAAGTACCTTGGGAAGAACATTCAACACCTCATTTACTACCATTTTAGTAATCCTGGCCATCTTCATTTTCGGTGGGGATAACCTGAGAGGATTTATGTTTGCAATGTTAATCGGTATCGGGTTCGGTACGTATTCATCCATCTTTATCGCGTCAGCTATTGCTTACGATTTCCTAAAAACAGGAAAAGAAGATGAAGTACACGGTAAATCTACAACGAGTAAGGAAGTACTTGCTTCAAAATAAGTAAACTACAATAAATAAGAAAAAGCCTTTCAGTTCTGAAAGGCTTTTTTATGCCCGAATTCAGGATAGCGGCTTCATTGAATTTTTTAATTCTGTGCTCATACTTCAATCATAGGATCCGTCAATTTCTGTAGGTTGCCAATATTTTCTATTATTATTTTAACGATTTGAGTATTTTTGCAGCATTATGGAAAACGCAAGGAAGAAAGCTGCAATGAGCTTTATATTTATCACACTGCTGATTGATATTACGGGATGGGGAATTATTATTCCCGTAGTCCCGAAACTGATTGAGGAACTTATTCATGCCGATATAAGCGAAGCGGCCAAATACGGCGGCTGGCTGGGCTTTGCGTATGCATTTACACAGTTCATCTTTTCTCCTGTTGTAGGAAACCTGAGCGATAAGTACGGGAGGAGGCCGATCATCCTGATTTCGCTTTTCGGGTTTGCCATAGACTATATTTTGCTGGCATTGGCACCTACCATTTTATGGCTGTTCCTGGGGAGGATTATTGCAGGCATTACCGGGGCAAGTGTGACAACCGCAAGTGCCTACATTGCCGATATTTCTACAGATGAAGACCGGGCAAAAAACTTTGGCCTGATCGGGGCTGCCTTTGGGCTTGGTTTTATTATAGGGCCGGTTCTGGGCGGACTGTTAGGGCATTACGGAGCCCGGGTTCCGTTCTATGCGGCGGCGGTTTTATGCCTGTTGAACTTCCTGTACGGGTATTTCATCCTTCCGGAAAGCCTGGATAAAGAAAAAAGAAGGGAGTTCAACTGGAAGCGTGCCAATCCGGTCGGGTCCTTCAAATTCCTGGGAAAGCATCCTGAAATCTCCGGACTGATTGTTTCTTTGATTTTAATCTATATTGCCGGACATGCCGTTCAGAGCAACTGGAGCTTTTTCACCATGTATAAATTCAGCTGGGATGAAAGGATGGTAGGGATTTCACTGGGAGTCGTAGGATTACTGGTAGGCCTTGTCCAGGGCGTCCTGATCAGGTGGACCACCCCGAAGTTCGGTGAACAGAAAAGCATTTATTACGGATTGACCCTGTATGCCATCGGCATGCTGCTGTTTGCTTTTGCCACCCAGGGCTGGATGATGTTTGTCTTCCTCATCCCGTATTGCCTGGGCGGAATCTGCGGGCCGGCGCTCCAGTCAGTGATCACAAAAAGTGTCCCTTCCAATGAGCAGGGAGAACTGCAGGGGGCATTAACCAGCCTGATGAGTGCCACTTCCATTATCGGTCCGCCGATGATGACCAACCTTTTTTACTTTTTCACGCACGAAGATGCTCCGTTCAGGTTTTCAGGGGCACCGTTCTTCTTAGCCTTTATCTTAATGGCGGCCAGCGTGATTATTACCTACATCAATTTCCGGAAAAAGAATCTGAAAAAAAACCTCTCAGAGTAAGCTGCCGGAATATCATCCAGGTAGCCTGTCTATTCAGAATGGGTTTAGGAAACTGTATGGAGCATGACAATTTGAAATACAATAACCTCAGGTTCCGGTAACCGTTGCTGAAAAATTTAACCGCTGAATTTTAATCTTAATTGATTCTTTCTTAAAATTTGTTTAAAATACAATACATTTGTATTGCATATGTATAATCTTTCGTAATTTTACCAAATGGAACTAAGCATAGGAGAAATGGCACTTATTGCCGTTGCAATCGTTGTATTATTCGGTCCGGATAAACTTCCCCAAATCGCACGCGACTTAGGCTCAGGGGTAAGGAAAATGCGCGGCGCGGTAGAAGATATCAAAACGGAGATCATGAAAGAGACAGACAATCCTGTTTCCGAGATCAAGCGTGAAATCGAAAAGGTTAAAGATGCGGCAAAAGACTATGATCCCATGAAAGAAGCTGAAAAAGCTAAGGTTTCAGGAGAGTCTGAAACGCCTCAGCCCATACAGCCGAAGCCTGCTGATGATGAAACTTACGAAGGACCGGTAAGCAGATAAGTGTACGTTAAGATGGACGAAATTATTCAGGAAGACAAAAAAGTCTTTTTATTTCTTAATAATCTGGGCAGCTCTTCATTCGATCAGTTCTGGATGCTGATTTCAAGCACCTGGATCTGGGTGCCGCTGTACGCGATTTTTCTTTATTTTTTATTCAAAAACTATCAATTAAGGTCGCTTGTTTTTATCCTGGTATTCGTAGCCATCGGCGTAACCGTTTCAGACCAGCTTGCCGGGGTTTTCAAACATGGGATCGAAAGGCTGAGGCCCTGCCATGACCCTTCTTTAGAGCATCACATGAGGATTGTAAAATGCGGCGGGCAGTTCGGGTTCTATTCTGCCCACGCCTCCAATACCTTCTTTTTAGCCAGTTACTTGACTATTTTATTAAAAAAGAAGCTTAAATGGTTTCCTTATGCTATATTTGTGTGGGCTGCAGTAGTATCGTACAGCCGGATATATTTAGGAGTGCATTTCCCGATAGATATTTTGGTGGGGTCGTTTGTTGGAACTTTGTTGGGGGTGATTTTTGGTGCACTCGCCAGAAAAGTAATCAATAAACAAAAAATAACCTCATGAAAAAACGTTTATCATTTCTTACCTTAGCATTATTATCATTAAACTTTTACGCCCAGGACAAAAAAACCGCTGAAGAATGCTTTCAGAAGGCAGATTACAAATGTGCCGAAGAACAGTATGCCGCACTGGCACAGACCGAAAAAATCCAGCAGATCAAGTCTGAATATTACAACTATCTCGGGACCGCACAGCGAAGGCTGGGGAAAACAACGTCTGCCTTTAAATCGTATGAGTCCGCACTCAAATCCAACCCGATGTCTGCAGCGGTCTATGCCAATTTGGGTTCCATCCACGGGCAGAAAGGAAATAAACAGGCCGCCATTGACTATCTGAACCAGGGAATAAAATTACAGCCTGAAAACGCCGATATGTACCTGACACGCGCCAAAGTATATGAAAACTTAGGCAAAAAAGACCTTGCTGCAAAAGACCTGAACCAGCTTTTAAGTTTCGCTCCCGACAACATTTATGCAAGGACAGGGCTTGCAAACCTTAAAAAGAACAGCGGCGACCTGGAAGGTGCTTTAAAAGATTATAACCAGCTGATTTCAGAAAAACCGGAATCTCTTCTGTACAGCGGAAGGGGAGACGTTTATTTTAAGCTGAAGAAAAATAAGGAAGCACTTGCAGATGTAAATAAAGCGATTGCCATCGATCCGAAATTTGCCCAGGCCCACGTTAATAAAGCTTTGATTTTATTTGAAACCGCAAAACCGAAGGAAGCCTGTGCAAGCTTAGACAAAGCAGTGACTTTAGGGTACGAAAAGCCTTTGCTTCTGGAGTATTATGCCAAATGCGAGAAAAAATAAACGGCTGTACTTAAAAGATTACTGTTCTGACCGGTTGTACCGGAAAAACCTTAAAATAGATATCCATTATTCATGTTAAATGTAGTTCTTGTAGAGCCTGAGATCCCCAATAATACCGGAAACATCGGAAGATTATGCGTAGGAACCGAAAGCAGGCTGCATCTGATCCATCCGTTCGGATTTGTCATCAATGATAAAAATCTGAAACGTTCCGGGCTGGATTACTGGCCTCATCTTGATGTTACTGAATATGAAAATGTAGAAGCGTGGATGAAAATAATCCCGGATCTGTCCCGTGTCTTTCTGATGAGCTCGCATGCCGAAAAATCCTATCTGGAGACCGGTTTTAAGGACGGCGACTGGCTGGTGTTCGGGAAAGAAAGTGCCGGACTGGGTAAAGAGGTTTTAGACCGTTTTGAAAACCACTTAACCATCCCGATGTCTAAGCTGATCCGCAGTTTCAACATTGCCAATTCGGTTGCTTTTGTTGTGGGTGAAGCAAAAAGGCAGATCGGTTTAAAAACCGGTCCGTAACTTAATCGTTGTGGTAAGGTTTTCCCTGTAAGATCTGATCGGCACGGTACAGCTGTTCTACAATAAATAGCCGGATCATCTGATGGGTAAATGTCATTTTGGATAATGACATTTTTTCATTGGCCCTGGCATAAATTTCTTCTGAAAAACCGTAAGCCCCGCCGATCAGGAGATGGATTTTCTTCACTGAAGAATTCATCCAGCTGTCTATTTTCTGTGCAAATTCCCGACTGGTGAACTGCTTTCCCTTTTCATCCAGAATCAGGACAAGGTCAGTACGGTCAATATGGGACATAAATAGTTTGGCTTCTTCTTTTTTTAAAAGATCCGGTGTCAGGTTTCTGGCATTTTTGATATCAGGAATTTCCACGATCTCAAAATTCCAGTGCTTGGGAAGGCGTTTCAGGTAATAGCTGATTAAAGATGTAATTTCTTTATCGTCTGTTTTCCCTATACAAAGCAAATTAATCTGCATATGATGTGTTTAAGCAATTGAAGCGGCAAAGATATTCATAAATTAAAGAAAGTCATATCCTGTGTTTTTACAGAAAATTCGTAAGTTTAAAAAAAACATTATTTTTGCAGGGCATTATTTGATGAAAGAATTAATCCTTTTATTTTCTGTTGTTCACCAATTATAAAACAGATAATGAAGATAAATACTATTTTAAAGCACAATGGGCATGAAAGTTCCTAAATTTATCCTGAAAGTCCGAGAATTTTTTAATGATATCCATATTCCTCTGCTGGGCATATCCCTGTGGGAAATGTTTCAGATTTATTTCAGAGGGATTTTCAAAGAAAAAATAGGAAGGAAGGCAGCTGCCATTTCCTGGAGCTTTACCATCAGCTTATTCCCGTTTGTTCTGTTTCTCCTGTCGGTAATGCCTTATATGCCGCATTATGACAAGCTTCAGTTTTATATTTTTGAAGTCCTGATGCGTAACGTGTTTCCCTCCAATATAGAAGGTGATGTACGGACTTATATTGAGAAGAGCATTGTCCCCAATATGAAAGGGATCAGCAACCTGACCATTGTTTTAGCCCTTGTATTTGCCACCAACGGAACATTTTCACTGATTAACGGATTCAATGAGCAGGCCGAGGAGAAAATGGGCGATGTGAAGGAGTTCATCCTTTCATTTTTTATTACCATCGGCTTTATCCTTATGGTCTTCCTGACCCTTTTCGGAGTATACTATTCGGAAGTCGTGCTTAAGATGTTTACGCCGGTATATGATGTTTCCTGGCTGATGAGCAATCTTACGAAAATTATTGGATTTGTTTCATTCCCTATCTTTTATTTCATCCTTTTAGCCATGTTCTACTGGCTGGGGACCGTAAAGATAACGAGATTCCGCCAGGCGGTTCCCGGTGCCATTCTTACTACCATACTGTTTGTGGCAACTACGTATTTCTTTGCATTATACGTTAAAAATATTGCCCGTTACAACGTACTGTACGGTTCCATCGGAAGCATGATCCTGCTGATGGTGTGGGTAAATGTTAATGTATACCTTCTGCTTTTCGGAAATGAACTCAATATGGCCATCAGAAAAGTAAGGATTAAAAAAATACTGTCAGACGAACTTAAAAAAGAATCTGAAAACATCAGTTCTGAAAATGATGAGAATAGATGATGTGATTGGAA
Organism: Chryseobacterium sp. JJR-5R; assembly: GCF_034047335.1. Classification (NCBI taxonomy): domain Bacteria; kingdom Pseudomonadati; phylum Bacteroidota; class Flavobacteriia; order Flavobacteriales; family Weeksellaceae; genus Chryseobacterium; species Chryseobacterium sp. JJR-5R. The sequence goes on along the minus strand of NZ_CP139137.1, from coordinate 2,683,132 downwards.
TCAGGTTAAAGTAAATAACCGCTCCATACACACAATGCCTGAATCTCAGAAGCTTAATTTCCCTCCTCCGTCACCGTATTTCCGGCGCTTATCTTCAGGATTATAAAACCGGATATTCCGGCCAGCAGGGAAGCGATCAGTATCGCAAACTTAGCTTCATCCTGAATTTCATGTGATTCTTTAAAAGAAAGCAGGGCAATAAAAATAGACATGGTAAACCCGATGCCGGCCAGAAGCCCGACTCCCCACATCTGTTTCCAGGACGCATTCTGTGGCAGCGAACTCAATCCCGATTTAATCGCAATATATGAAAATATATTAATCCCGATCAGTTTTCCTAAAACCAGGCCGCAGATAATGCCCAGCCCTAAAGTATTGGTTACTTCAGATACCATTTCACGGGTAAAAGTGATGTTGGTGTTGGCCAGCGCAAAGATAGGCATGATAAGGAAACCTACCGGCACATGCAGCTGATGTTCCAGTTTTTCCAGCGGTGAAATTTCGGTTGACGATATATTGGTTGGGATTGAAAAAGCAAGCAGAACGCCTGCAATGGTTGCATGTATTCCGGAATGATGCAGAAAATACCATAAAAACAATCCGGGAACCAGGTAGAAAACAATCTTGGTCACCTTTAAAAAATTCAGTAAGAATAACAAAGCGGTTACCCCGAAAGCCGATAACAGATACATCCAGTGAATCTGTTCCGTATAAAATACGGCAATTACCAAAATTGCGCCCAGATCGTCTACAATAGCCAGTGCGGCAAGGAAAATCTTAATGGAGTTCGGGATTTTTTTTCCTAACAGGGAAATAATCGCCAGAGAAAAAGCGATATCTGTGGCCATCGGGATTCCCCATCCGTTTGCATATTCCGTCCCGAAGTTGAAAACAGTGTAGATAACCGCCGGAACAAGCATGCCGCCAACTGCAGCGAAGATTGGCAGCGAAGCATTTTTAAAGGATGAAAGCTCACCTTCCACCATTTCCCTTTTAATTTCCAGGCCTACCAGAAGGAAAAATATCGCCATCAGCCCGTCGTTGATCCAGATGCTTACCGGATATTTTAATCCAAACAGGCCCGTTCCTGTTTCTGTATCTAAAAAGGACTGAAACCCTTCCGCGGCAGAAGAGTTGGCAATAAATAATGAAACCAGGACACAGAAGATCAGGATAATGCCTGAAGCCTGGCTGCTGCTGAAAAATTTTTTAAAATACAGGGTCAGATTCATTCATGAAACAATATATTATAGCCTTCTTACTCTTGAAATACCGTTGATATCAGTAAGTTTTTTAAACGTCTGTTCCAGCTGGCTCCTGTTTTTGACTTCCAGGTTAATGGTTCCCGTAAAAATTCCGTCATTTGATTCTATTGATAAACTCTTCATATCCATACCCATGGCACCGCTGATCACAGTGGTGATGTCATTGATCATTCCCATCCGGTCAAGCCCTTCAATTTCAATTTTCACCCTGTTTTTAAAGCTTTCCGCATTTACCCATTTGGCGGGGATCACGCGGTAGTCATACTGGGCACGGAGGTTGATGGCATTCGGGCAGCTGTCGCTGTGTACTTTGATGCCTTCAGAAATGGTAATAAACCCGAAAATCTTGTCTCCCGGTATTACCGTACAGCATTTGGCATAGGTATAATTCAGCTTTTCTTCATCTTTTCCGAAAACAATCATGTCGAGGTTCTGCTCTTTAGGCTCTGTGTAAGCCGTATTTTTCGACGGAGATTTCCTGAATCTTGAAAGTAAATTGTTAAAGACATTCTTACTTTCAAGGTATTTTCTTAAGCTGCTGGCATCCAGTTCATTACTTTGAAACTTCAAAAACAGTTCCTGTGAACTTTTAAGATTGAAATATTTTTGAAGCTTATTTATTTCTTCATCGTTAAAATTAATTTTTGCGTGGCGGAGCTTTCTCTGCAGTATTTCTTTGCCGTCTTCCACCAGCTGATTTTTCTGTGAGTTCAGATAACTCTTGATCTTGGATTTGGCTTTGGATGTTATGACAAATTCCAGCCAGTCAGATTTGGGTTTCTGGTTCTGGGAAGACAGGATATCAATCTGGTCGCCGTTCTGGAGAATGTATGAGATCGGTACCAGCTTTCCGTTGATCTTTGCTCCGAGGCACTTCATGCCGAGATCAGAGTGTACCGAAAATGCAAAATCCAGTGCGGTGGCATTGGTCGGTAAAATTTTGATTTCCCCTTTTGGCGTAAAGACAAATACTTCTTTGGAGTACAGGTTAAGCTTAATGTTATCAAGAAGTTCCGAAGTGGTAAGGTTTTGCTGCTGCTCCAGTACTTCACGGATCTCGGTCACCCAGTTCTCAAAATTCCTGTCGTCCGAGCTCTGCTTATAGCCTTCCTTGTATTTGTAGTGGGCGGCCACCCCTTTTTCCGCAATTTCATCCATTCTTTCAGAACGGATCTGTACTTCGATCCATTTTTTGTCTGGGCCTAAAACCGTGAGATGCAGACTTTCATAACCGGTTGAACGCGGCTGGGTAATCCAGTCACGCATCCTTGAAGGGTTGCTGTGGTAAACGTCCGTTACGATGGAATAAATTTTCCAGGCCAGGAATTTTTCATTCTTGGCATCGGATTTATAGATGATCCTGATGGCGTAATTGTCATAGACTTCCTCAAAAGAAACACCCTGCTTCAGCATTTTCCGGTAAATGGAGGAAATGGCTTTTGCGCGGCCCTTTATTTTAAAGTTCAGTCCTTCTTCATGCAGCTTTTCGGAAACTTCCGTCTTGAATTCCTCAATATACCTTTCGCGGTTTTCCTTGGCAAATTCCAGCTTCTCCGTTATTTCATTGAAAATATCCGGATTGTTGTATTTCAGGGAAAGGTCTTCCAATTCGGATTTGATATTGTAAAGGCCAAGGCGGTGCGCCATCGGGGCATAGATATACACCGTTTCAGAGGCGATCTTTTTCTGCTTGTCCGGAGCCATGCTTTCCAGCGTGCGCATATTGTGGAGGCGGTCGGCAATTTTAATCAGGATAACCCGGAAATCTTCCGATAGCGTAAGAAGAAGCTTACGGTAATTTTCAGACTGTACGGAAATATTCTGGTGGTTCATGATGGAGATCTTGGTGAGCCCGTTCACGATATCTGCTATTTTCTCACCGAAAATCTTCTTCAGGTCTTCATACGTATAGTCAGAATCTTCAATCACATCATGCAAAAGGGCACAGGCGATGGAAGTGGCCCCCAGACCGATCTCCGTTGCCACAATTTTTGCCACGGCAATCGGGTGGTAAATGTAGGGTTCCCCGGTTTTTCTTCTCTGATCCTTATGTGCATCCAGCGCAATATCAAAGGCCTTCCGGATGAGCTTGTTATTTTCCTCATCCAGCGTGCGGTATGTATTTGAAATCAGATCCTTATATCTTGCCAGAATCTCTTTGTTTTCCTGTTCTAAGTCGTAACTCATTTATGCAAATGCCTATATATACACGAAAATACGAAAATTTTAGCACTTTTCAAACAACATAGCATACGCAGGCCAATCTTAGAAATAAATTTACCGGTTTCATGCTTATCGGAATGCGGATTTTTTAATAATGAGACTATGATTTAGTGCTTTTGAGATTATATGTTGTGTATCTGTATGAAATGTGGCAAATTTGTATGTGAAAAATTAATAACCTATGAAAAAAATGATTCTTGCTTTCTCACTTCTGGGTTCGCTCTTCAGTGCGCAATATTCATGGACTGCTTTTTCGTATCCGCCGGCAAGTACTAACGGAAGGTATGATGATGTCTTCTTCCTGAACGAAAATGTAGGCTGGGCAGCAAGAGGCGGTAACGGAGCCGTTTTTAAAACAACCAATGGTGGTGCCAGCTGGACACAGCAGACGGTGAGCGCAACTGCCAATCAGTATTACAGGAATATAGAATTCTTAAATGAAAACGTCGGTTTCTTAGGGACGCTGAACAACAATTTTTACAAAACGGTTGACGGCGGGAATTCCTGGCAGCGTGTAAACAATATTTCACCCTATCCACAGGCCATCTGCGGACTGGATTGTGTGGGAACTTCTACCGTCTATGGCTGCGGAGCATGGTTTTACCCGGCCTATATCATAAAGTCTACAGACAGCGGAAATACATGGCAGTATATGGATATGTCTGCTTACACAAATGCTTTGGTAGAAATTCATTTTGTTACTGAAACTACAGGATATGCGGCAGGGAATGATGACAACGGTGCTGTGATCCTGAAAACAACGGACGGTGGAAACAGCTGGACAAAAATTTATAATAGTAACATTGAGAATGAATATGTCTGGAAAATGCAGTTTCTAGATAATAATAAGATTTTCTGTTCCATAGAATCGGAGCTTCCGAATACCGGCAAACTGCTGAAATCCCTGAACGGCGGTTTCAGCTGGGAAACAAAGGATTTTCCTGATCATTATGTGCAGGCGGTTGGTTTTACATCGGCAACACACGGCTGGATGGGCGGCCCCACAATACTGGGTTTTATGAGACTTTGGATGGTGGAAACACGTGGACGGATACAAGCGTAGGAGGTTCTCTGAACCGGATTTTTATTCTTAATAACAACGTTGCGTTTGCGGCCGGAACAAATGTCTATAAAATGACTACGGGAAATCTGGCAGCACAGGAAGTATCCGGTGAAAAGCAGGAACGGAAATTAAAGGTGGAAGTGGTACCGAATCCGGTAAAGGATAAACTGAACCTGAATGTTCATTATTTACATTCCGATCATATTATCGTAGGTTTGTATGAGGCTTCAGGGAAATTTGTAAAAAATATCCTTAAAGATGATGTAAATGATAAAGGCCTGAAAAAATATACGCTGGAATTTAATTATCCCAAAGGAAATTACCTGCTTGATGTCCATTCTAATTTAGGAAGGCAGTCTGTTAAGGTTATTAAAAACTGATAAGCAAAAAGCGCAGAAATTTCTGCGCTTTTCTATTTTTTAAATTCTTTCATTTTTGATTTCCTCAACAATTTCAGGATTCAGCAGGGTAGAGATGTCCCCGAAATTACTGAAGTCTCCTTCTGCAATTTTTCTCAGGATCCTGCGCATGATTTTCCCGGAACGCGTTTTCGGAAGCCCGGAAACAAACTGAATTTTATCCAGCTTGGCAATCGGTCCGATCTGGTCTGAAATCAGCTGGTTGATTTCCTTAACCAGGTTTTCCTGCTTCCTGTCGGCACCCGAATCTTTTAAGATGACAAATCCGTACAGCGCATTTCCTTTAATATCATGAGGATAGCCTACAATGGCTGATTCTGCCACGGCAGGGTGCTCATTGATGCTGTCTTCAATAGGGGCCGTTCCCAGATTATGCCCGGAGACAATCACCACATCATCCACGCGGCCTGTAATCCGGTAATATCCCACTTCATCCCTCAGTGCACCGTCACCTGTAAAATACTTTCCCGGGAAAGCGGTGAAATATGTTTCTTTATACCGTTGGTGGTCTCCCCAGATGGTTCTTGCAATTCCGGGCCATGGAAAGCGGATGCACAGGTTTCCGGTCACCTGGTTCCCTGATATTTCATTGCGTTTGTCATCCATCAGCACAGGCTGGATTCCCGGTAAGGGCAGGGTAGCATAGGTAGGTTTTGTCGGGGTAACAAACGGAAGCGGCGAAATCATGATGCCTCCCGTTTCGGTCTGCCACCAGGTATCCACAACAGGGCATTTTTTCTTCCCGACATGGTCGTTAAACCAGTGCCATGCTTCATCATTAATCGGTTCACCTACCGAGCCGATTACTTTTAATGAGCTCAGATCATGCTTGTCAACCCATTCGGTGCTTTCTTTGGCCAATGAACGGATGGCCGTAGGAGCGGTGTAGAATTGGGTGATTTTGTGTTTTTCGATTACTTCCCAGAAACGGTCCGGTTCAGGATAAGTAGGAATACCTTCAAAAATCACAGTGGTTGCCCCGTTTAAAAGCGGACCATATAATATATAGGAATGGCCTGTGATCCAGCCGATATCCGCAGTACACCAGTAAATGTCATTTTCCTTGTAATTGAATACATTTTTAAAAGTATAGGCCGTATACACCATGTAACCCGCGGATGTATGGAGCATTCCCTTAGGTTTTCCCGTGGAACCTGATGTGTAAAGAATAAATAAAGGATCTTCGGCATCCATGATAACAGTTACAAAATCCGGGGATGCCTGTTCATACAAATCAGCCATCCAGTGATCCCTTCCTTCCTTCATTTTGATCTCGTTGTGCGTTCTTTTTACGACCAGGACATTTTCAACCGTCGGGGTTTTTTCCAACGCTTCATCAACAATGCTTTTCAGGTCCAGGACTTTGCTTCCCCGGTAGCTTCCGTCTGAGGTAATTACCATTTTAGCTTCGCAGTCATTGACTCTGGATGCTACGGCGGCGGCAGAGAATCCTGCAAAGATTACGGAATGCACGGCGCCTAATTTTGCACAGGCCAGCATGGCAACGGCCAGTTCAGGGATCATCGGCAGGTAGATGCAAACGCGGTCGCCTTTTTCAATACCCATTTCGCGCAGGACATTGGCGGTTTTGTTGACGCGGGTGTATAATTCGTTATAGGAAATATGCTGTGCCGGTTCTTTCGGGTCATTGGGTTCCCAGATGATGGCCGCTTTTTCTCCTCTCACGGAAAGGTGCCTGTCCAGGCAGTTTTTGGTGATATTTAATTTCGCATTTTTAAACCAGGTGATTTTTGCTTCATTCATGTCGTATTTTACAACTTTGCTCCACCGTTGGTACCATACAAAATTTTGATCGGCTATTTTGTCCCAGAATTTTTTTGGATTTTTAATAGACTTTTTATATTCTTCAAAGTAGTGCGGTAAATCTTCTATCAGATAGTTTCTCATATCCCTTTCTTTTTTTGAATTTGAATTTTTATTATTTAAATATATGTTTAATTTTTTGTCCGAAGCCTGTATTCATTGATTTTTTGCCGAATTTCCTCAATGATGTTCTCATCGTCAATAGTCGGCGGAACCTGAAATTCCTTCCCGTCAATAATTGTTCTGATGAGCTTTCTTAAAATTTTTCCGGAACGTGTTTTCGGAAGCTTCTTGACTACCATGACGCTTTTTAAAAATGCCACAGCGCCTATTTTTTCCCTGACTTTCAGAATGATTTCTTTTTCGACGTCTTCTTCAGAAATTTTTGAGCCGTTCTTTAAAACAACCGCTGCAAAAGGGACCTGCCCGCGCAGTTCATCATCAATCCCCACAACGGCACACTCGGCAACGTCAGGATGGGATGAAACAATCTCCTCCATTTCAGAAGTGGAAAGGCGGTGTCCCGCAACGTTGATGACATCGTCTACTCTTCCTGTAATAAAAATATAGCCGTCTTCATCTTTTATGGCTCCGTCGCCTGAAAAATAATAGTCTTTGTATTGTGATAAATAGCTTTTTTCAAAACGCCCGTAATCATTCCAGATTCCCAGCATGGCACCGGGCGGAAGCGGAAGCTTGATAACCAGGTAACCTTCTTTATGGGCATCCAGTTCGTACCCGTTTTCGTCAAAAATTTTAATGTCATATCCCGGAATCGGTTTTCCGGCTGAAGCTCTTTTGATTTTATAATCTTCATTAAAGGTCATCAGGCCCAGCATCGGCCAGCCGGATTCTGTCTGCCACCAATGGTCGATGGCGGGAACTCCGATGTGTTTCTCAAACCAGTCTAATGTGGCAATATCACATCTTTCGCCTGCCAGGAATTGTTTTCTGAAATGGCTTAAGTCATATTTTTTTGCCAATTCTCCATTTGGATCTTCTTTTTTAATCGCCCGGATGGCAGTCGGAGCTGTAAACATCGCTGCTACCTTATACTCTGAGATGATTCGCCAGAAAGTTCCTGCATCAGGAGTCATAACTGGTTTTCCTTCGAAAATAACGGTGGCGTTTCTGTTAATCAGCGGACCATAAACGCTGTAGCTGTGGCCCACTGCCCATCCAAAGTCGGAAGCTGCCCAAAACGTTTCGCCGGGCTCAATTCCGTAAATGTATTTCATGGAAAATTTCAAAGCCGTGGCATAACCTCCGGTATCTCTTGTGATTCCTTTCGGCTTGCCTGTGGTTCCCGAAGTGTAGAGCAGGTACAGCGGATGGTTGGATTCTACCGGAACACAGTCTGCAGGTTCTGATTTCCCGGCCAATTCCTCATAATCCATAATCCCCTCAAACATCTCATTCTGATTATCAACTAATTTCCTGTTGAACACAATGATATTATCCACTTTATCCTGCGCCAGCTCAATTGCTTTTTCCACCAAAGGCAGGTATGGGATCCTTTTCGCAATTTCTATTCCGGCAGTCGCGGTAATCAAAGCCTTCGGTTTGCAGTCGTCAATCCTTACGACCAGCTCATGCGGCGCAAAACCTCCGAAAACCACATTGTGGATCACACCAATCCTTGCGCAGGCCAGCATGGCAAAAAGCGTCTGCGGAATCATCGGCATATAAATAACGGCGGTATCGCCTTTTTTTAAACCCAGAGAAACCAGGCCGCCGGCTAATTTTGAAATTTCTCCTTCAGCCTGATTGAAAGTGTATTTTTTCTTCTGGCCGGTAACCGGAGAATCATAAATAATGGCCGTGTTTTCACCAAAGCCGTCTTCAATATGCCTGTCGATACATAAATAGCACATGTTCAGCTTCCCGTCCGGAAACCATTGCGTGTAATTGTTCCCGTCTTTTGAAATAATGGTTTCAGGAAATTTAAACCACGGGAGTTCCTGAGCCTGTTCTTTCCAGAACTGCGCTTTGTTTTTTATGCTCTGCTTAAATAAATCGTCTGCGTCCATATTGCTTTTTGTGTTTTTTGCCATTGCGGGAAATGAAGCTGCTGCATAATCTCTTAATAATCTCAGTTTCTCAAATCATTTTGGTGGTGAAAAACTTAAAATACGACTTATTCAATTTCTGAATGCCTTTTGTAATTTGTATGTTAAAATGATCATTACCCATAAATTATAAGTCTCTGATCTCTTCTCTATTATCTGAAATCTATTCAAACATTTCCTCAATCTGCTGGATCAGTTTTTTAATCGAATACGGTTTCGTTACATAGGCATCGGCACCCATCTCAAGGCCTTTCTCTATATCTCTGGGATTGTTTTTGGCGCTCAAGAACAAAACTTTTGTATTGTTTAAGCCTTCATTTTTTTTGATTTCTTCCAAGGTGCTGTAGCCATCCAGGTTCGGCATCATGATGTCCAGTAAAATAACATCAGGAACAATCGTTTTTAAAAATTCTAAAACCTCGGTTCCGTCCCTGGCAATAAAAACTTCATACCCTGTTTTCCGGAAACTGTATTCCAGAGACATCAATATTTTATGTTCGTCATCAGCAATCAATATCTTTTTCATTTTTTTCTTTGTTTTGATTGGAGAACCCGAAGGGTTCAATTTTAATAACCGCAGGTGAAATCCATGGTATTGTGATTACATTAAACCACCCCTTAAAAAGAGTGAGTTGAATATAATTAAAATTACCCTTTTATTCACATTCAATGCCATTCTCCTTTAGCAATTTACTGAACTCTTGTTCAAAGCTTTCTTTTCTGTGATGTTCTTTTTGATTTTTTATATAATTTATAATTGTCTCTTTTTCTCTGACTGAACAGGTAAAAGCTCCATAGCCTTCCTGCCAGTTTGTAAATTCAGGAAATAGCCCTGATTCTTTTATCCATACATTCGTAGCGATTTTTATATCTTTTATTAAACTGCTTAGGCTCACACCGGGATGTAAATCACATAAAATATGCACGTGATCCGGCATTCCGTTAATCCTGTATAATTTACATTTTTTATTCTTTAAAATACCCCAGATGTATCTATAAAGCTCAGATTCGTTCTTTTTAATAATTACCGGTTCTCTGTATTTTGTCCCGAAAACAATATGATACAATATTTGTCTGTATGTTCCCATTGGTGTTTGTTTTTTATTCTGCGTTTGTGATCCAAGGGTTTCACCCACGGTTATTCATATTGAACCCTTCGGGTTCTTGCTTGCTGCGTTTATGATCCATGGGTTTTCACCCACGGTTATTCATATTGAACCCTTCGGGTTCTTGCTTGCTGCGTTTATGATCCATGGGTTTTCACCCACGGTTATTCATATTGAACCCTTCGGGTTCTTGTTTGCTGCGTTTATAATCCAAGGGTTTCACCCACGGTTATTCATATTGAACCCTTCGGGTTCTTGCTTGCTGCGTTTATGATCCATGGGTTTTTCACCCACGGTTATTCATATTAAACCCTTCGGGTTCTTGTTTACTGCGTTTATGATCCAAGGGTTTCACCCACGGTTATTCATATTGAACCCTTCGGGTTCTTGTTTGCTGCGTTTATGATCCATGGGTTTTCACCCACGGTTATTCATATTGAACCCTTCGGGTTCTTGTTTGCTGCGTTTATAATCCATGTGTTTTCACCCACTGTTATTTGTATTGAATCCTTCGGGTTCTTCATCATCATCAGTCTTATTTTTTATTGGTAGAGTGATGGTAAATGTCACGCCCAGCCCGCTGTTTTCCGCTTTTATATGTCCGTCGTGGGCTTCGGTAATCTTTTTTGAAATAGCCAATCCAAGGCCGCTTCCGGTGGGTTTCCGGATATTCTGGTTTCTGGACTGGTAAAATTTATCAAAAATAAGTTCCAGGTCTTCATCAGGAATATTTTTTCCGGTGTTAAATATTTTTATAATAAGATTACTGTTCCTTTGTGAAAATTTGGTCTGGATGATTCCCTGTTCATCCGTAAACTTCAAGGCATTTCCCAGGATATTCTGAAACAGCTGGATAAACCTTGCCTCGTCATATTCAAACAGGTAATCATGTAACAGATCAACTTCGCTGATATGAATGAACTTCTGCTGAATCAGATGTAAGATAGGGTTCAGGGCTTTTTTATAGGTTTCAATGATATTATTTTCCTGAATGTTCAACGCAATCTCTCCGTGCTGAAGCTTGTCCAGATACAGAATATCGTTGATAATTTCACTCAGGCGGTCAGATTCCGTGATGATGTTGTTTAGAAATTCTTTCTTGATATCTAACGGAATATCATCATCGTCAGCTAAAATTTCCCCGGCTGAGCGGATGGCGGTAATCGGCGTTCTCAGTTCATGCGCAACGGAATCCAGGAAATCGTCTTTCTGGCGGTCTTTTACGATTAAGTTTTCGTTGGCGGCGCTGAGGTCATTGGAAAGCTGCTTCAGCTCTTCGGATTTTTCGGTGAGCTTTTTATTTAAGGTGATGTTTTCTTTGGACTCTTCTAAAATATTCAAGACTTCCTTCAATGAAATTTTATCCTCTTTGGTTACGCCTTCAATCAGGATTTTGGCAGAAGCCGTCCCGATTCTTCCGGCCAGAAGGTTCTCGGAAAATTTGATGAACCTGGAGTCTGCCGTTTCAGTCTGCGAATCGATATTGTATTTGATATTGAAAATCCGCATCGCCTGTTCGGTTTTCTTTTTGCCTAAAAAACGTTCCAGGATGTTTTGGATATCAGAAACATAAGCCGTTCCTCGCCAGATGAATGCATTTTCGTGATTTTGGATGTATTTATCGATATCAACATAGAGTTCAGCAAAATTCCGCTCCCGGTAATTCCCTTTCATGCTCACTGAAAGTATGGAAAACAGAGCGGTGTTCACTAAAACCGACCAGAAGAAAATTTCAGGAATCCGGGTTAAAAAAGAAATGTCAAAAAACTGAAAAACATTGTAGAGATCCCTTAATATCCCTTTCAGCTCAGAATTATAGGAAAAATAATACTGCGGAATAATGAGCCCGAAATAGCAGATAACCAGTCCTGCCAACAGTCCGGTTACAGCGCCTTTGTAGCTTCCCCTTCTCCAGAAAATCGCTCCGAAAAAGGCAGGCGCCAATTGCGCGATGACCACAAATGAAATCAGCCCGACGGAATCTAAAGAAGTTTTCAGAATAAAATATTTATAAAAAGCAAAAGCAACGATGATCAGTCCGAAAATTGAGAATTTTCGGATGTTGGTAATGTTTCTTGTATTTTGGATTTCGTTTTCGGCTTTAAATTTCCCCAGTAAGCCGTAAGGAATGATCAGATTGTTGGAAAGCATAATCGACAAGGTAATGGCTGAAATAATAATCATCGAAATACTCGAACTCAGGCCTCCCAAAAATACAAAAACCGTAATCAAAGTATTGTCAAAATGCTGCGGGATCAGGATAGAGTAGAACTCGGGGTTTACATTTTGCCCGTTAAAAATCAATCTTCCGCCCCAGGCAATCGGGAAGATAAAAATGGTGAATATCAGAAGATACAGGGGAAAAAACCAGATGGCTGTCTTGATGTGCTTTTCCTGTCTGTTTTCTACGATTGCCGTATGGAACTGTCTCGGTAAAATACAGATGGCCGTTCCGGAAATCATGCACAGAACCATCCAGTTCATGGCGCCTTCAATTCCGTTAAAGGTATTTTTAGCTTTAAAATCAGGGAATTGGCTTGCCTTCTGATACAGGTCTGAAAATCCGTCAAAAGCATAATAAATGACAAACAAGCCAAGGATAATGATGAAAAATAATTTGAGGAAACTCTCCAGGGCAATGGCTGAGATGATTCCCAAGCGTTTTTCGGAGGCGTCAACATATCTTGTTCCGTAATATGATGAAAATACGGCAATCAGAATGACTACAAATGTACCGCTGTCTGTCAGGATATTCGGTGATATCTTGGTTTCCGTCACCAGGTGAAACGTTTCTGAAATGGCTTTGATCTGCAGCCCGATGTAAGGGATAACCGCAAAAAAACAAACTAAGGTAATGATGGCACTGAAGCTCCTGCTGTTTCCGTACCGCAATGAAATAAAATCTGCCAGACTGCTTATTTTATTCACTCTTGAGATGCGGACAATCCTTGTGTTGATGTAAATCCAGGCCGGAACTACTACAATAGGTCCAATGTAAACGGGTAAATAATTGAGTCCGCTGGTCGCTGCCACACCGATACTTCCATAGTACGTCCAGGCAGTGCAGTACACGGCAAGAGACAGTGCATAGATATATGGATTATTGATCCAGATCTTACTCTTTTTCTTCTCTGCCAGATGGGCAACCAGGAATAAAAGTGCGAGGTAAATAAGGACAACGATAAATAAGGCAAAGCTACTCATCATATTTTTTTATGATTGCAAAAGAAATAATGATGGAAAGCATCCAGACCGCAAACAGGTAAACCAGAAGCATCGGGTAACCCAGAATTTCCTTTTCACTGTTGAAAAGCAATGAAAGGGGAATGCTGAAAGCGATAAGCAGGCCTATGCTCAGGATAATCAGTTTTTGCTCATGGCGCTTTTTCATAGGTAATAAATGAAATTAGATAAAATAATGATAATTGATGAACAGACCGCGGCCATCCATCAATTATCATTCATCATTTATAATTAAACTTTCTCGTCAGAATATTCTCCTGTTAAAGAATAATATCCGAAGATGGCCAGTCCGCCGGTAACAATCGGTACCAGTACAAAAAGTATGATGATGCCGAATACCAGGTCTTCCTGCTTACCGGAGGTAATTTTAGGAATGCCCATCACCGTGATCCCGAAGTAGGCAACGGTTAAGGCGGCTAAAATCCATACAATGCCTAATATTTTTTTTAATCCGTTCATTTTAGTAGATTTAAAATTAATAAATTTTTAAGTGATTATCCCTATTAATCGTGGATATTGTTGTTCTTGTTCTTAAGATAAATCAGTCCGATGACCAAACAGGCGGCAGCAACCCCGATCGGGTACCAGAGTCCTTCCAGGTACCAGGTTGCATGCCCTGCATCTTTCCCGGAAGTCACGAGATAAGTAGCTACAGCAGGCAACAAGCCTCCGAAAACCCCGTTGCCGATGTGGTACGGCAGAGACATCGATGTATAACGGATTCTCACCGGGAACATTTCAACTAAAAATGCGGCAATCGGGCCATATACCATCGTCACGAAAATTACCTGAATAAATACCAGGAATACCAGGTACCATCTTGTCTCATTGTTCAGGGTAATTGCGGTGGAAACTTTCGGTTCTTCGGCTTTTCCGTCTTTCATTACGGGACCTGCCGCAGACCAGTGAATAATACTGTCTTTTTTGATTAAAGTTCCGTCTGTGAAAGCAGTTTCCTTATGGAAGGTGATCATGCTGTCCGTTGCAATCGTTTTATGAAGGGCGGCCGTCCTTGTTTCCTTCACGCCTTCACTCGCAACGGTTTTTGCCTCAATGTTTACACTTTTGTACATGGCATCGTAGATCGGGCGGTAGGCTAAGATCGCGACCAGCATCCCGGTCATCATAATGGCTTTCCTGCCGATTTTATCCGAAAGCCAACCGAAAAACACGAAGAAAGGTGTTCCCATCAGTAAAGCCGTGGCCATCAGGTAATCTACCTGCATAGAGTTGATGTTCATCACTTTCTGAAGGAAACTCATGGCGTAGAACTGCCCGGTGTACCAGATTACGCCTTGTCCCATTGCAGCACCGAATAATGCCAGTAAGACAAATTTGAAATTGAATTTATTACCGAAACTTTCCTTTAAAGGATTTTTTGACGTTTTTCCTTCACTTTTAGCCTTGGCAAAAAGCGGAGACTCTTTCATATTTTTTCTGATGAAATAAGAAACGCCCACCATTAAAATCGAAATCCAGAACGGGACCCTCCATCCCCAGGAATCAAACTCCTCGGCTGAAAGCGTATTTTTTGTAATGAGGATAACGATTAATGAAATGAAAAGCCCTGCAGTAGCGGTCGTCTGGATCCATGAAGTCCAGTAACCTCTCCTGTGCGGCTGCGAGTATTCCGCAACATAAGTTGCCGCCCCGCCGTATTCCCCGCCTAAAGCCAGTCCCTGTAAAAGCCTTAAGATCAAGACCAGGACCGGCGCCATGAATCCGATGGTTTCATAGCCGGGGATACATCCGATCAGGAAGGTGGAAAATCCCATGATCAGTAAAGTAACAAGGAAGGTGTATTTCCTTCCGATAATATCTCCCAGCCTTCCGAAAAATAAGGCGCCGAAAGGCCTTACTACAAATCCGGCTGCAAAGGTTGCCAGTGTAGACAAAAATGCTGCGGTGGGATTATCTGCCGGAAAGAATTTGGTCGCCAAGACGACAGCCAGACTCCCGAAAATATAGAAATCATACCATTCTATAAGAGTTCCGAGGGACGATGCTGTAATGACGCTCCAGATGGTGCGGTTTTTCTGCTTTTCCGTCATATTGCCGTAAACATCGTGGTGTTGTTCGCTCATATCACTAAATTTTTGTTGATTATTAAATTAAATAAAATATCTTCTTATAAATAAATCTGAAGCTGCACAATAAATTCCCCTTTGGATTTCGGGTTTTCAGTCGGGCTTGTATAAACCGGCCTTGTGGAATACTGTGTTGTAATTTTTGCATGGTGCCCGTCTAGGAACCAGTTGGCCCCAACATCAAACTGGGAAGAAGGCTTATCAAAAGCTTCAAAATCCTTGTATGTGTAAGCGGCAAAAGGCTGGATCCTGATTTTCGGTTTCTCTGCCTGGTTCGGCAATAACAGACCTGCCTGAGCGTAGACTACATTTCCGGTTCCGATCATCGGCTGTAAATTTCCGGGGCCTGCCAAAGCCCGTTGTCCCACAAAATTCGGGTCATTGGCTGCGATGTTCATCGTTCCTAAATTCCTTACATAATTCGGCCCGAAATTATAGTTGTAAAATCCTGCATAAGCGGAAACGGCCATCTTGTTTTTGGCACTGCCCAGAGGGATGTCGGCAAAAGCATCCGCAGAAAGCAAAGTGATGTCATGCTTTTCAATATTTGAATTAACTGACGTTCTGGTACCTTCCGCCTGATGGTAAAAACCGGCACCGATGTTGAAAACTTTTTTGGTTCCTAAGTAAGAACCCACTTTAAAAGGAAGGAGATTGGATTCCGTATCTAAAAATTGGTATTCAAAATAACCGGCTTTGGACCAGTTCGGGTTTCCGTTATTGTCAACCGCGACTTCGTTTCCGGGAACCAGAGTATTTGCAGGAGTCAAATCGGTTGCGAACGGCTTGTTCAAACTCATGCGGTATTCAAATTTTCCGTACTTTCCTTTAGCGAAAACACCCATCTGTCTTGCAAACTGATCCGAATTGTCAATCAGAGGCCAGCTGAAAACAGGGGAATCCAAGGTCAGGAAGTTCAGGGTTGAAGCCATTGTCATCCGGGAAAGCCCCATGTAATAATGAAGCCCGCCTCCTAAAGTAAGGCTGAATTTTCCGGCTTCTCCGGGCATTATCACCGCATACTCATTCCACGCATCATGAAAGAAAAGCTGTGGTTTTTTACCGTTTCCGTACCCGCCTGTTCCGGTGGTTCCGGTTGCGCCGCCGTTGATGAACGTCTGGTTATTGATCCCGATATGGGTCAGAATCATATAACGCTTTGTGATCTGGGCATAAGCTAAAATACGCGCCCTGCGGTTTCCCAGGTTCCATGTATTTTTGGTGGGTTCGCCGCCCACCATGCTCCCGGGGTTCATTTCCGTGTTCCGGATCCAGAACTGGTCCCATAAAATAAATCGCACATACTTATCGCCTTCAGTATTCAAATTTATTTTTAAACCGTTTCCATAATCCGGGGAACCCTGGCCGTATACAGAACTGCTGATTAAAGCTAATCCAATAAAACTTAATATTTTCCTCATAAATTATTAATTTTTTGGCTGTTATTTTATGAAAGCCAAATTGTAATTAATAATTTAGTTGTGAAAATTTAATATATATTATAGGTAAGGCTATAGTTAATAGTTTTGACTTATGAATTAAGAGTTGAAAAAAAGCTTTCTTTAAATTTATATCTTAGATTGTTTTAAGATTCAATGTATTGATTGTTAATATTTTAATGGATTATGTTTTATGAGAAAGAGAATTATAACTCATAATTAATAACCTATAATTAAAACTATTTTTTAAATCTTTCCCATTTGATCAACATGTACTTATCGGCAAACTGGGTAATGATCAAACCGGAATCTTTGATGTTTTCTTCTTTCGATATATAGTCGATCAGTTCGTTTTGCTTTAGAATTTTGTAAACGGGATGAAAATCGGAATGCGGCGGTCTTGTGATGTTGTACTTTTTGATCCATGAGCTTACCGTTACATGGGAAACTCCGATAATCCTTTCTATTTCTCGGAAACTGAGTCCTTCAAGGTACAATTGGAGCGCTTTGGTTACATAGTAGTCGTCTATCTTTTTACCCAGTTTTTTAACGGTAAAATAATAGTTGCATGCTTTACAATGGAATCTTTGCTTTTCGTTAATGATTCCGCTTTTAACCACTTTATCGCTTTTACATTTCGGGCAGAAATTTTCCATGTATAGTATTTTAGCAAATATATAATAATTTAGCAATATTTAATTTTTGCACCGGAATATTATATTCTAAAACACAAAATGAAAATTCATTTTTCTGAAGCAGATATGAAAACAGAGGAAGGAATAAGAAACAATAAACCTGACTTATCTTAAGCAAAAGAATGCTGAAATCCAAGATATAGCATTGAATTTTTCCGCTTTAAATGAATGGGTAAGAATGAATATGCAGTAAACTGAGAAATGATACAGCCAAATAATAAACGCACCTTATATTATCCCATGTCAATTTTGAACTTGGTGGATTTTTTGACTTCATTAAGGACAATAGAGCTGTGGTACTGGCCGATGTTCGGGATGTTTGAAATGACATTGACCGTGAAGTCATTATAAGAATTGACGTCTTTTGCAATGATTTTCAGCATGTAATCATATTCTCCGGAAAGGCTGATGATTTCCTGTACTTCATCATATTTCCCGATGTTCTTTTCAAAGCTTTCAAGGACTTTCTGGGACTGCTCTTTAAGACGGACATTACAGTAGACCACAATATTCAACCCTAATTTTTCGCGGTTCAGGAGACCTACGTATTTTTCTATGATCCCATTTTTCTCCAGCTGTTTGATCCGCTCATAGGTAGGCGTAAAAGTAAGACCGATTCTTTCTGAAATTTCTTTTACAGACAGCGTAGAATTTTCCTGGACGATGCTGAGAATCATTTTATCTTTTAAATCCATATAATGATGATTGAATGGGCACAAAAATAATATATAAAAATTAAATTATTGAATTATTGTGGTATTTTAACTAACTCAGATTTTCTTTTGCAGATTTATAAAATTGTTATATCTTTGCACCTAATGAATAACACAGTATTTATATCATTAGAATTACCGGGCGTAGACGCCCTTTACGATATTTATTTATTTTAAGCGAAGATATTTTCTTCGCTTTTTTTTTGTAAAAAATTTGAGTTATTATGTTTACGATTACAGAACTGAGCACCGAGAGAATCAACAGGATACTGACAGAAGCCATGGCTTTTGCCACCGGCAGAACGGCTAAAATTGAAGGGGAAGTTTTTTGTTCAAACCTTTTCTTTGAAGACAGCACCAGAACAAAGACCAGCTTTGATATCGCTGAAAGGAAACTGGGCCTTCAGGTAGTCCCTTTCGATGCTTCAAACAGTTCTGTGAACAAGGGCGAAAGCCTGTATGATACAGTGAAAACCATTGAAAGCCTGGGTGTAAACCTGGTTGTGATCAGGGATAAGAAAGACCGGTATTTTGATGACCTTAAAAACATCAGCATCCCGGTGATCAACGGAGGGGACGGAACGGGAAACCACCCTTCACAGTGCATGCTGGACCTCATGACCATTTATCAGGAATTCGGTAAGTTTGAAGGCCTGAAAGTGGGGATCGTGGGAGACGTAAAACACAGCCGTGTTGCCAATTCAAATGCAGAGGCGCTGAGAAGGTTAGGCGCAAAAGTGTATTTTTCAGGCCCTGAGCAGTGGTTCGATGAAGGCGCACTTATTAACGGGACCTATCTGGCAGTAGAGCAGCTGATTTCTGAAGTGGATGTCCTGATGCTGTTAAGGATCCAGCATGAACGCCACGATGCCAAAATGAGTTTTTCCGCCTCGGAATACCACAGAAAATACGGACTGACCAAAACCAGGGAGAAAGCAATGAAAGAAGGAGCAATTATCATGCATCCGGCACCCATAAACCGGGGCGTGGAAATTGATACTGACCTGGTGGAATGCGAACGTTCGAGAATCTTCAGGCAAATGCAGAACGGTGTTTTTGCAAGAATGGCCATCCTGAAAGAGGCTTTGGAAAATGAAGGTCATACCTTTAAAGAATTGTAAAAAGTATAATGTACAAAGTAAAAAAGTACATCCCTACGACTTACATTATACATTTACAAAAGAAATTATAAATAGAAATAAAGAGATAAAATTAAAAATGAAGAAAAAGTTAATACTGGAGTCCGGTGAAGTATTTCATGGAGAAGGTTTCGGGGCAGCGTTGGAAACTGCGGGAGAGGTGGTTTTCAATACCGGCATGACAGGGTATCAGGAACTGATCTCAGATCCGTCTTACTGCGGTCAGATTGTATGCATGACATATCCGCTTATCGGGAACTATGGGATTAATAGAGATGATTATGAGAGTATTGAACCGGCAATCAAAGGTCTTATTGTAAAAGAGCTTTGTGACCTGCCATCCAATTTCCGTACTCAGATTACTTTAGACGAATTATTTAAAAAGAAAAACCTGTCCGGGATTTCGGGAATCGATACCCGGAGACTGACCCGGATTCTCCGTAACCACGGCGTGGTAAAAGGAAAAATCGTAAATGCTGATGCTGACGAAAATACGGTAGTTTCAGAACTGAAATCTACAACTTTCCCTACCAACCAGGTGGCACAGGTTTCCACCAAGACGCCTTACGCCAATCCGGGAAGAGGCCTGAAAGTGGTATTGGTCGACTTCGGTTCCAAACTGGGGATTATCAGGGAGCTGTCCCAACGGAACTGCGATATCACCGTGGTTTCCCAGGACGTAACGGCGGAAGACATTTTATTAATGGATCCTGACGGCGTGATGCTGTCCAACGGCCCCGGCGATCCTGAAGACAACCAGCCGGCCCTGGAAATGATCCGCGGACTGTTAGGGAAAGTCCCGATTTTCGGGATTTGTTTAGGACACCAGTTGATTGGTCTGGCCTGCGGCGCAAAAACGTTCAAACTGAAATTCGGGCACCGCGGAGGAAACCATCCGGTGCTGGATTTAGAGAAAAACAAAGTGGCCATCACGTCCCAGAACCACGGGTATGCCGTAGATCAGGAAAGCTTAAAAGCGACAGACCTTATCGAAACGCATATCGCATTGAATGACAGAACCAACGAAGGCCTGAAACACAAAATCCACCCATGCTTCTCCGTTCAGTACCATCCGGAAGCAAGCCCGGGCCCTGAAGATGCAAATTATTTATTTGATGATTTTATAGAGCTGATGGAAGGGTTTAAAAAAGAAGAACCAAGAACCAAGATATAAGAACCAAGACGCAAAATCAAAATCAAATAGATTGCAGATGCATAACTTTGAAAAGCTGATTTTTTGGCAAAGATCCATTGTATTGGCCAAAAATATTTACATTATTTGTAAAGAGATCAGCAATGATGAAAAGTACGGGTTGATTTCTCAGATTAAAAGATCAGCAGTTTCTATTCCTTCTAATATTGCTGAAGGTTCGGGTAGAAATGGAAATAAAGAATTTAATCATTTTCTGTCGATTGCTTTAGGTTCAGCTTTTGAACTGCAGACACAGCTGATTTTGATTAAAGAATTAAATCTCTTACCAAAAGAAAAAACAATCACTCTACTAAATGAAGTTTCTGAAATTCAGAGAATGATTTATTCGTTTAAAAATAATTTAAAATAAAAATCTGGAATCTTGGCTATTGGCTCTAGAATCCTGACTCTATAATAAAAAGAAAAATGGCAAAACGTACAGACATAAAAACAATTTTAGTAATCGGTTCCGGTCCCATCATCATCGGTCAGGCGGCGGAATTTGATTACGCCGGAACGCAGGCCTGCCTGTCTTTGAGAGAAGAAGGGTACAAGGTAATCCTGATCAACTCCAACCCGGCAACGATCATGACGGATGTTGAAATCGCGGATAAAGTATACATCGAACCGATTTCCCTTCAGTTTGTAAGTCACATCATCCGAAAAGAGCGTCCGGATGCGCTTTTACCAACACTTGGCGGGCAGACCGGACTGAACATGGCGGTAGAGCTGGAAAAATCCGGTATTCTTGAAGAATGCAAAGTGGAAGTTCTGGGCACAAAGCTTTCGGCCATCAATCGGGCGGAAGACCGGGATTTGTTCCGGGAGCTGATGAGGGAACTGAATGAACCCGTTCCTGAGTCTGATATCGTGAATACTGTAGAAGGGGCATTGAACTTCGCGGACAGAATCGGGTATCCGGTAATTGTGCGTCCTGCCTTCACCATGGGCGGAACAGGCGGAGGGATCGCTTCCAATGAAGTGGAATTGAAGGAAATTGCTGAATTGGGTCTGAAATACAGTCCGGTAACACAGTGCCTTATTGAACGGTCAATTGCCGGTTTCAAAGAAATTGAATACGAAGTAATGCGTGATGCAAACGACAACGCAATTGTAGTCTGTAACATGGAAAATATAGACCCGGTTGGTGTACACACCGGTGACTCTATCGTGGTGGCGCCTTCCCAGACGCTTTCTGACAGGGAATACCAGCTGTTGAGGAATGCATCGCTAAAAATCATCAGGGCTTTGGGTATTGAAGGCGGATGTAACGTTCAGCTGGCTTTAGACCCGCATTCATTTGACTATTATATCATTGAGGTGAACCCGAGGGTTTCCCGTTCATCAGCCTTGGCCAGTAAGGCAACCGGCTACCCGATTGCAAAAATTGCCGCTAAGATCGCAGTAGGACTGACGCTAGACGAAATCATGAATCCGGTGACCGGAAAAACCTATGCCTGCTTTGAGCCGGCCCTGGATTACGTGGTGACTAAATTCCCGAGATTCCCGTTTGATAAATTTGAAACGGCAGACAGAAGGTTATCCACACAGATGAAAGCAACGGGTGAAGTAATGGCCATCGGACGAAATTTCGAGGAGTCTTTGCAGAAAGCCATCCGTTCTCTGGAAACAGGCATCAAGCATGTCGGTTTGAAAACCAAGCAGGCAGAAGCGCTTACCGAAGAGGAGATCGAAAGAAGAATCAGGGTATGCGACGATGAAAGACTGTTCATCATCGGGGATGCATTAAGAAGAGGATACGACTGGGAACAGATTGTGGAATGGAGCAAAATTGATAAATTCTTTATCTGGAAAATCAAGAAATTAATTGATTTCGAAAAAACGATTGCGGATAAGAGATTTGACAAGGAAACTTTGATCCAGGCCAAGAAATTAGGGTTTGCCGATGTTAATATTGCGGTTTTATGGGATGTAAAAGAGCGCGAAATCTTCAATTTCAGAAAAGAAAACGGAGTAATGCCGGTATACAAGATGGTAGATACCTGCGCTGCGGAATTTGAAAGTGAGACGCCGTATTTCTACGGAACGTACGAAGAAGAAAATGAAAGCGTAGCTTCCGATAAAAATAAAATTATTGTTCTCGGTTCCGGACCGATCAGGATCGGGCAGGGGGTTGAGTTTGACTACGCAACGGTTCACTCGGTTTGGGCAATCAAAGAAATGGGGTATGAAGCCATTATCATCAACAATAATCCTGAAACGGTTTCTACGGATTTCTCCATCTCGGATAAATTATATTTCGAGCCATTAACGGAAGAAGATGTAATGAACATCATCGAGCTTGAAAAACCGATGGGCGTGGTGGTACAGTTCGGTGGGCAGACAGCCATCAACTTAGCGGATAAACTGGCTTCTCACGGCGTTCAGATCCTGGGAACTTCTCTGGAAGATCTGGACAGGGCGGAAAACAGGGATAAATTTGAAAAAGCCCTTCAGGAAATGGGAATTCCCCAGCCTTTAGGAAAAACCTCGACTTCAAAAGAAGAAGCTATAAAAATTGCCAACGAAATCGGGTATCCGGTATTGGTTCGTCCGAGCTACGTTTTAGGAGGAAGGGCCATGGAAATCGTCTATACTGAAGCTGAGCTGTCTCATTACATGGAATTTGCCGTAGATGCGAGCCCGGAACATCCGGTTCTGGTCGACAGGTATATGGTAGGGAAAGAAATTGAAGTGGATGCCATCTGCGACGGTGAAACGGTAATTATTCCGGGGATTATGGAGCATATCGAAAGAGCAGGAGTTCACTCCGGAGACTCGATTGCAGTCTATCCTCCGCAGAATATTTCACCAAGCGAAGTTGAGACATTGGTAGATTATACGCAGCGATTAGCCAAAGGCCTGAAAGTAATTGGGTTAATGAATATCCAGTACGTACTTTTTGAAGGGAATGTATATGTAATTGAAGTGAATCCAAGATCATCAAGAACAGTTCCTTTCTTATCTAAAATTACGGAAGTTCCGATGGCCAACCTGGCAACCAAAGCAATCTTAGGCCAGAAGTTAACCGATTTAGGCTACAAAAACGGACTGGTTCCCAACAAGGAAGGCGTTTTTGTAAAGGTTCCGGTATTCTCTTTCTCAAAACTGACGAAGGTGGACATCTCTTTAGGACCTGAAATGAAGTCGACAGGAGAAGTAATGGGGAAAGATACAACGCTGGAAAAAGCATTGTATAAAGGTTTAGTAGCAGCCGGAAGAAAAGTGCCGATGCACGGTTCTATCTTATTCACAGTAGCAGACAAACACAAGCAGGAAGCAGCTGATCTGGCAGCAAGATTCCATGAAGTGGGCTTCAGGATCTGGGCAACGGAAGGAACGGCTAAATTCTTCAGCGAGCAGGGCATTCCTTGTAAAATTGGCTATAAGATAGGTGAAGAAAGCGTCAACCTGATTGATCTGATCCAGAAAGGAAAAGTTCAATATGTGGTAAATACCATGACCAAAGGAAAACAGTCTGAAAGAGACGGCTTCCAGATCAGGAGAATGAGCGTGGAAAACGGAGTTCCCTGTTTAACCTCAATGGATACAGTAGAAGCAATCCTGAAAGTTATTGAAAGCATGACATTTAAGATGGAAACGATGTAGTTTCCGGAAATAAAACGAAATAACTAAAAAATGCATCTTATTATTAAGATGCATTTTTTAGTTTTAACAGATTTATAATTTAATACAAATGGATAGTTTAAAATATATATTAATAATTTTTCTATATGGAATTACAGTTTCCTGTAATCAGACAAAAACAGAAATAACAGATTATAATACCATTTCAAAGACAAGAGTTAACGCCGATTCTATAAATAAACCGATCAGATATACAGAGAATGAAGTTTTTGATAAATCGACATTTAAACCTATCAGGAGAGCGGAAACTTTGATCTTAAATTATAATGCAATTTCATGCACTTGTGCCCAATGGAGTGATTCAAGGTTTGATAAAAAACAAAATCCTGATAAAAAGAATTATTATTGGCTGGAACCGGCCAATGAAAAATTATTAGCTGCAGATAATTTATTTCAGGGAGATAATTTGCCGGTACAAATAAAAGTAACAGGGCAGATTATAAGCAAGAAAGGGTTTCCTAAAGGAAAAAGATTATCAAAAGTATCCCAAAACGAAGCTGGAAAAGTATTTCGGTATACTGAAATTGAGATATTGAAAAACTAAGGAATTCTAAATTCAATAAAGCTCAAAAAGTACTTGTGATTACCATTGCTTTACATTTCTGAAATTATTAAACAGACTACCGGAAATACACCTTTATATTTTAACAAAATCAGAATCCGGAACCGCTCAAAATGCATATCTTTAAAAGCGAATTAATAATTTTGAACATCAGATGACCAAACATCAGCAGCGGGTAGCCGAAGTCTATCATTTTTTCGATAATAAAGATACGGTTTTAGGGTTCAGGAAATTGCTGGATGCTGCCACGGATACCCAGGATATGGATATTTACCGGCAGGCCATTGAGCTGACCGACTGGAAAGAACGGTTTCCGGAGCACACCGAAGAACTGATCGAAAAATCAAGAAGCCTTCTTGAGAAAATCAAAGAAATTCCGGTAAAGGAATATTCACTTGAAAAGCCGGTACTCCGGGCAGGGAATGTCAAAAAATCTTACGGCAGCAACCGGTTTTCTTTAGGGCCTGTTTCTATGGAGATCTGTAAAGGACAGGTGTACGGGCTGGTAGGCGAGAACGGCAACGGCAAAACCACGCTGCTCAGGATCTTAGCCAAAGAGATTTCCTATAGTGAAGGGGAACTGCAGTATTCTTTTAATGAAAATCCCCAAGATGAATATGATCTCAGGACAAAACTGATATACATCCCGCAAAGGACCGCAAAATGGTATGGAAATTTAAAGGATAACTTAAAATTTGTCCTTTCGAATTACGGCATAAATCCGGAGGAAAATGAAACCCGGACATTAATGATGATCGCGCGCCTCGGACTCTGGAATTACAGGCACCTGAAATGGAGCGAACTTTCTTCCGGATACAAAATGCGTTTCGAATTAGCCCGGACCCTTCTCAGGAAACCCGAAATCCTGCTTCTGGATGAACCGCTTGCAAATCTTGACGTGGTGGCCCAGCAGGTGATTCTGGAAGACCTGAAATCCATAGCCAATTCCGTTAACCATCCCATTGCGCTGATTTTAAGTTCGCAGCAGCTGTATGAAGTGGAAAAAGTCTCAGACAAAGTTATCTTCCTGAAAAACGGACAGTATAAAGACAATGCTGAGTTTAAAAGTGATACAGGAAATCAGCTGATTATAGAAATTGATTCGGCCGGTTCCAGGGAAGAACTATTGGAGGCCTTCAAAAGTTTCAACTTAGAGAAGCTGAATTTCAACGGTGGCGTATACGTTGCTTACTTCTCTTCTGACACATCGTTTTCCGATGTGATGACCGCTCTCGGGAAAGCCGGGGCAGACATTGTGTATCTCCGTAATATCTCATCTTCCACAAGACGGTTCTTCGTTAATTAATTGGCTTTAATCTAAGAAAATGCAGCAAAAAATAAAAAACTTCAACCGGTATTTACTGGAACATTATCCTGCGGTCTGGAATACAAAAATCGTATGGATGCTTCTGGCAGGTATTATGATTCATATAATCTTCTTTTTTATCGGCTATATCTCCCATGCGGACCCTAAGTCGCTTCATAAATTTAACGTCATGGATGATTATTTTTCGGGCGGAATGATCTTTATTCATCTGATTATTTCGATTTTGACGATCGTAGGATGGCTGATTCTGATGTTTAAAAACAATGCCTTCAAGAATTTTTATCCTGTTACAAAATGGCAGATGTTTTCACAGTTCCTGCAGTACTTTATAATCATTTTTACCTGTACATCGTTTTTCTTCTCTTACATGGCGGGTTTCAAACTGTTTGTAAAGAATACGTATCCTGATGGACGGATGTCTGAAAGCATAGCGGTCATCAACAGGACTTATCCCTTCTTCTCACAGGATCTTGAGAACTATACCCTGGACAATAAGATTTTCCCCCAATATCCGCAGCTTTTCTGTGAGACCCATATTGAGAAGATAAACCGGAATAAAAAATACTTTGTTTATTATGACCGCGTCTACCAATACTATACTTTATATTCCAGAACAGTATATGAAAAAGATAATAACGGCGATTATCCGTTCCCGGGAACAGAACCGGAAGACAGATTTGCCTATTCTGAAAAGAATGACAGCTCTGAGACCTACTATTTTAAAAAAGAGGTGGTGGATCTTTCACCCTACATCAAAACAACCGGTCTTACATTCTATAATTTTTCAAGTATATTCTACCGGAACAACCTTGAAGAAAAAAGCTTTTTAAAAAGAAATTATTATAATGATCCCTATATCGATTACAATAAAAACGCTTACTGGAAAGAAAAGAGTGAAGCCAGCAGGCTTACTGCACAGTTACTGGATAAAAGAAATCCTGCAGAGATCGAGAAACTGATGAACGACTTTCTAAGGATCTCCAGAGAATTCGGGATCAGCAATAACCTGGATGCCGTAAAATGGGCAGAAATGGTGTGCCATCCTGAAGATTTCGAAGTCCGGTATTTCATCAAAAAATATGAAACGAAAAGCAATGAAGAATATGACCCCAACAGAAACAGCCAGTATGATGATTATGGATATGCTACATCAACGATAGACTCGGCGGCTACTGTTGTAGAGGGGCAGATCGTTAATAATGCTGTTCAGATCAAAGATTTTAATCCTGATATCAGCAGCCAGCTTTCACCGGAGGATTATTTCATGAAGAACATCACCGGTTATTATTACCATACGGATGACCTCAAGAATTTCCTGGGGAATGTAGATACTGTAAAGTCCACAGATTTCTTTTCAGAAAATATCCATATTTATTTATGGATCGCCTTCTTTCTTGCTACGGTTATTTTCAGCTTCAGGGTAACAGATTTAAAATCGCTGCTGTTCAGTATGATCAGTGGAGGCATCTTATCTTTGGTGGTTGTGCTTATTACCGTTTTATATTCCGTTTCGGGAGGAAGAGGGAGCGAAGAGTTCTTTATTGCCTATCTGGTATTCGGGATCGGGCTGTTTATTTTATCGGTTCCCTTGCTGATGATGAGGAAATTTAAAAAGCTCGTTTCATCGATATTCATTACGGTTTCCATGAACGGTTTTGTGCTGTTTGTATTGCTGTTATTCTTTATCGTAAGCCTTCACCAGGAAAAAGCCTGTAGGGATCTGATGAGTCCGGAAAGATACAGCAACTGCAAAACGGTGATCGAAACACTGGGTTTCTCTCTGAGCTATATTATACTGGCAATCGGATTTGTGTTTATGTATTTTTATACCGGTGTTCTTAAAAAATGGAAAGCAATGCCGGAATAGCTGCTGTAATTGTATAAAGTTTCAAAGCACCGTATAATCCTAATAATCGTATGGTGATTTAATCAGGAATTAATTATTCAGCACCTGAAAGGTTTTAACAAAATTTAGTATCCCTAAAACAGATTTCTGGCCTTGTTTTCGTATTTTTAAATAAAATTTTAAAAAGTGAAAAAGTTACTATTTGCAGTTTGCATATCAGCTTCAGCTCTCGGTTTTGCCCAGGATTATTCAGTGCCGGCAGCAAGTCCGCGCCAGAAAGTAGAACAGCAGTTTTCCATGTCTAAAATAACCATTGATTATGGAAGGCCGGGTGTAAAAGGGCGCAAAATCTTCGGTGAGCTGGTACCTTACGGACAGGTTTGGAGAGCGGGAGCCAACTCATCTACCAAAATTACCTTTGGGCAGTCGGTGAATTTCGGAGGCAAGATCGTTCCGGCAGGAACATACGGTTTATTTGTGGTCCCTACGGAAAAGGAATGGAAAGTGATCTTAAACAAAGACTTCCAGCAGTGGGGTGCGTATACGTATGATGCAAAACAGGATGTGGTGGACGTTACCGTTCCGGTAAAAAAGCTTGCCGACAAACAGGAATGGTTTGAGATCACGCTGAATCCAACGGATGAAAACTCCGGCAATCTGGCGATCAAATGGGACATGGCCCAGGCAGAAGTGGCAATAAAGCCTGCAAAGCCTGAAGCCGTAAGCAAGATTGCAGACAAGCTGAAAGAAATCAAGAAAATAGAAGCCGACGCTGCCAAAACAAAAAGCTAAGCATGGATTTTTCAGTCCAGGCCGTCCTGCAGGATCAGGAATATGAACTAATCCCCTTACAGCAAGGGGATTTTGAGCTTTTGTACGAAGTGGCTTCCGACCCTAAAGTCTGGAAGCAGCATCCCAATAAAGACCGTTACCGGAAAGAAGTGTTCCGGAATTTTTTCAAAGGGGCTATGGAAAGCAAAGGGGCTTTTAAAATCACAGAAAAAACGTCAGGCGATATACTGGGCAGCACCCGTTTTTACGATTATGACAAAGAAGGCGATTCTATTTTCATAGGCTATACGTTTTACGGGACCCAATCATGGGGAAGAGGCATCAATCCGAAAATCAAGAAGCTGATGCTTGATTATATCTTCCGGTTTGTAAGCCGGGTATATTTCCATGTAGGAAAAGACAATATCCGTTCACAGAAAGCCATGGAAAGGCTCGGAGCCCATGCCATTGCCGAACAGGAAGTCGCTTATTTCGGTGAACCTTCAAGAACCAACATCGTATACGAAATAAAAAAAGAGAACTGGTATGAAAAAATTTAAGATCCAACAGTCACCGCTCGTTGTTCCCACAACAGACGGAAAGCTTATTAAAGAACACTGGGGAAACTCGACACAGAATTCAGAAATCTCCATCGCTCACATGGTAGCGCCGGCGGATTGGAGCGAGCCTCATCAAACGCCCGAATTTGATGAATACACCCTCATCATTTCCGGTAAAAAACAGTTTGAAATCGACGGTGAAACCGTGGTGCTTGAAAAAGGGCAGAGCATCCTGATCGAAAAAGGGGCAAGGGTACGCTACAGCAACCCATTTCCCGAAGAATGTGAATATGTCTCCATTTGCCTGCCCGCATTTTCCATGGAACTGGTGAACAGGGAACAGGAAGGGGTGGATTGATTTTGTAAAATAAACAGAGCCGGCTTAAAGATATTGGTTAGGCTATACAGATTAAATAACCTCAAATTGCTGAGGTTATTTTTTTTGGTTATCAATAGGATAGGAACCTGTTTTAGACTTTTGCGTTTAAGCTTACTGACAATTTTTATATGAACAGATGAAGCATACATAAAATCTGCGTATCAGTATTATCTGCGGAAGATTGTTTTGAAATACAGGTACTGAGTTACTCCATAAAATGGGATCTTTAAATTTTCTTGGAGCATTGCAGAATTATTTGTAAGTTCGCCGCTGTAAAAACTAACAACTGATTGTATACATGAAAAACAAATTATCCGCAGCCCTTTTTCTGGGCATTTCGCTTTCCGCAACATCATGCGCAACCATCCTTACAGGGACCAAAGACAGCATAACATTCAATTCAACTCCCGAAGGAGCAAAAGTGATACACAAAGGTATTGAAAAATGTACCACGCCGTGTACTGCCGAAATTCCGAGGTCGTTAAGCAGGCAGATGGTTACCTTGCAAAGAGAAGGATTTAATAACAAAGAAGTGAAACTTACCAAAACCTTTAATGCCGTATCCCTGGTTAATATCCTTTTGGGAGGCGTAATCGGTGTCGGAATTGATGCTGCTACAGGCTCCCTGACGAAATATTCCCCGAACGCTTATAAGATAGAGCTGGAAGCAAAGTAATTGAAATTTATCATTACAGCAATATAACAGTGTAACAATCGTGAAGGTCAAACTATTGTTACACTGTTACATTTATACATTGCTATACTATTTAAGGATTTCCTTCAGAAACATCAGCGTATGGTTCCAGGCTCTTTTTGCCATCACGGGATTGTAGTCTGCCGACTTCGGGTCCGTAAAAGTATGCTTGGAATGCGCATAGGTAATGATCTGCCAGTCTGCATTTCCCTCATTCATTTCTTTAACCAGGTTGTTGTAATCTTCCGGCGTTACGCTTTTATCATCCGCAGGGTTTTCTACCAGGATCTTAGTGGAAACCGGTCCGTTTTTACGGGTCTGGTCTTTCCCCAGGCTTCCGTGGATGGAAACCACACCTGCCACAGGAAGGCCTCCGCGCGCCGTTTCCAGTGCTCCTGCGCCGCCGAAGCAGTATCCGATCACTGCAATCTTGCCGGGAACCGCTCCGCTTTTTTTAAGCTGGTCCAGAGCCAGG
Source organism: Chryseobacterium sp. JJR-5R (assembly GCF_034047335.1). Classification (NCBI taxonomy): domain Bacteria; kingdom Pseudomonadati; phylum Bacteroidota; class Flavobacteriia; order Flavobacteriales; family Weeksellaceae; genus Chryseobacterium; species Chryseobacterium sp. JJR-5R. Next base: position 2,652,393 of record NZ_CP139137.1, on the reverse strand, counting down.
GAAATCCTTTTCTGGTATGCCTCATAATTTTTCTTGTAGGAACCTGATGCTTTCGCTGCTGCATCACTGTCTGCCGGGATATTCCCTTCGCCGTAAATATCAGCAATAAAAGCAATGTATCCCTGTTTTTCAAGTTCGGCTGCTGCTGTTTTTGCTTCATCGTCAATCCCTTTCCAGGCGGGAAGGATCAGGACGCCCGGAAGCTTTTTCCCGGCGTTGGATGTCACCAGGCCATTTAGTTTCTGCGGACCGTCCTGATAGGAAACCGGTTTGAGTTTCTGGCTGAACAGGGTAGCTGAGGTCACCAGAAGCGCAGGTAATAAAACTGAACGTATCATATCTTGTAATTTAATTTTTTTATTTGGAGCTTTTTCCCGCTTTCCGCTGCAATCTTTTTTTTCAAAAAAGGATTTCCGCTTCAATCGGGGCTGGGGTTTGGTCATTGATACAGATTTTTGGTCTGTCAGGCGGATGATGAAGTAACCTCTACTATTCTTCATCTTCTTCAGGTGAGATCTTTCGTTGTTTCTTTCCCTGCAATAACAAATCCTTATCTAAATTAATAAAAATAACTTACAACCCATATTAATAATATTTTATAAATAGTCTGATGATTAAAATGGCTGTAAACATGCTTTCCAGGAGAGCCGTATTTCTTTCCAGTCTGTTAAAGGAATTATCGTTTTTGAAAACCCTTCCTGCCATAATTCAAAATGAGTTGGCATTATCTCTGCGAACCAATGGTTTCCCAACCGTCTCCGTAATCAGGATCTTCAATTTCAGAAAAATTATCTGACATGGCTAAATCCAAATCAGAAACAGAATCATCCGGATCGTCGGGATGTCTAAAGCTGTAAAGATAATTGGCAATTGGATTTCCGGAAACTATACCATCAGATTTCTGTGGTGTTTTTTGCATGACTAAACCATACTTCTGCAATATTGTATCATTCATAGACAACTTCGGATATTAATTATTTTGAACACTTAACCATTTAATCCGGTCTGTAAAACTGATACTGCCCGTTTTCATAGTATGCATAAATATGCTGCAGCCCGTTGGTTAAGATGATTTTTTTTGCTCCCACAATTGAGTTATACCGGGCCGTCTGCTCAAAGGTTTTCTCCGTAAGTTTAATGCCCGGCGCTTTGCATTCAATCAAAATGACCGGCTGCGTTTTTTCGGTAACCAGAAGGTCAATTCTTTTCGTAAGGCCGTTCAGGACTATTTTTTTCTCCGTGATCAGGGCCGATGCGGCATAAGACTTCACGGTAAGGTAATAGTGGATCCAGTGCTGGCGCACCCACTCTTCAGGCGTAAGCAAAAGGTAGGTTTTACGGACGGGGTCATAAATAAAAAACTTATCTTTGTCCTGCTTGAATTTAAAATCAAAACGGTCCTGAAAATTCAGTGTCGGAAGTTCCATTATTAAGATGAAAGAATTAGAAACAATCCTCAAAAATATTAAAAATAAAGAAGTTTTACCGATTTATTTTTTTCACGGAGAAGAGCCCTATTTTATTGATCTTGCCGTAAAGGCCCTGGAACATGATTTTCTGAGTGAAGATGAAAAAGCCTTCAACCAGACCGTGGTGTACGGCAAAGATACCGGCTACCCGGAAATCCTTTCCCTGGCCAGGCAGTTCCCGATGATGGGCGATAAGCAGGTAATCATTGTAAAGGAAGCCCAGGATTTAAAGCTCAATGAAAGTGAAAGCAGGGCTATGGAAGCCTATCTTGAAAATCCTGTTCCTTCAACGGTCCTGGTTTTTGCCCACAAGCACAAAAAACTGGACAGCCGGAAAAAGGTAACCAAATCCCTGGAGAAAGCCGGAGCATTGTTTATAAGTGAATCCGTAAGGGAAAACAACCTCCCGAAATGGATTGCGGATGAATGCATTAGGCTCGGCATAAAAACAGCCCCGAACATGTCCCATTTACTGGCGGAATACCTCGGGAATGATCTTTCCCGGATTGCCAATGAGCTGAACAAGCTCAAAATGATCCTTAAGCAGGGAGAAGTTTTAGACGGCACCCTTATCGAAAACCACATCGGGATCAGCAAAGAATACAATGTTTTTGAACTGCAGAAAGCTTTAGGGACAAAAAACGCCAGTGCAGCATTCAAAATCGCGCATTACATGGGCAAAAACCCTAAAAATAATCCTTTTGTCATGCTGCTTTCAAGCTTATATAATTACTTTTCCAACGTCATCATCTACAACACCATGGCAGGACAGCCGCCGCAGACCATAGCTTCCCAGATGGGAGTGAACCCTTATTTTATTAAAGACTATGCAGAATCGGCGAGGCTGTACCCGTTAAAGCATGCCACCAGGGTAATCTCCATTTTAAGGGAATTCGATATGAAGGGGAAAGGGCTGGGAGCGGTCAATATGAATGAAGCCGAACTGATTAAAGAACTGGTTTATAAAATTATCCATGTGGATAAAATCAAAATGAAAGTCTGAGCAGGTAAAAATTTTTATCTGAATTTAATATCCAGCTTAATTAACTCATGCCTCATACCAGATAACTTATAATTCACAATTCATGGCTGATCATGTCATCGAAAACCAACATCTTAGATATTGACAACTATCATTAAAATTACTTTAATTAAACGTTAAAAATTCCGAACTTAGCGGACATAAATTTAAAATCTTTCAAAAGCAGATTATGGAGCAAAATATTTTTGATTGTGTGATCGTGGGATCCGGGCCTTCCGGTTTTACAGCGGCCATTTATGCAGCAAGAGCAGACCTTAAACCACAGTTGTATACAGGATTGGAGCCGGGCGGACAATTGACTACCACTACCGAAGTAGACAACTTTCCGGGATACCCGTCAGGGATCACGGGTCCTGAAATGATGATGGATCTGCAGAAGCAGGCGGAAAGATTTGATACCCAAGTGTATTATGAAATGATCACTAAAGTCGAGTTTTCCAGAGAAAGGGGAGGGATACATAAACTGTACGCCGGAAGCAAAGAGATCCTGGCCAGGACAGTAATCATCTCTACCGGGGCAACCGCAAAATATTTAGGCCTTGATGATGAGAAAAAATATGCAGGCGGCGGTGTATCAGCATGTGCAACCTGTGACGGCTTTTTCTATAAAGGAAAAGATGTTGTAGTGGTGGGTGCCGGAGATACGGCGGCTGAAGAAGCCACTTATCTTGCCAAATTATGCAGAAAAGTAACCATGCTGGTCAGAAAAGATGTGTTCAGGGCTTCCAAAGCCATGATCCACAGGGTACATCACACCCCGAATATCGAAGTGAGATTGCATCATGAGCTGATTGGGATTGAAGGAGAAAACAATCTGGTGGAGAGAGCCATAGTCATTAATAACCAGACAAACGAAACATCCTCTATCGATGTAGACGGGATTTTCATTGCCATCGGGCACAAGCCGAATACCGATGTTTTCGCAGGACAGGTAACCCTGGATGAAAACGGGTATATCGCCACTGAGAAAGGCACTGCCAAAACCAACCTTCCGGGTGTCTTTGCCGCAGGCGACGTCCAGGATCATATCTACAGGCAGGCGATTACGGCAGCGGGAAGCGGCTGTATGGCAGCTATGGATGCAGAAAAATATCTGGCAGAACTTGAAGATTAATCTTACAGGCCATAAATAATACAAAAACGCATTCTCCGGGATGTGTTTTTTGTTTTACGCTTTTCCAGATGCTCTTTCTTACAGCAAGCATAAATTAATTCTTCTGATTTTTAACTGATTATTGTATTCTCTCATAATTTTCGTTAAAAATATTTTGGCAGTCATGAAAAACATTTTATATTTGCACCACTGAAAACGACGATCTGATCGGAGTTTTGGAGAGATGGCAGAGTGGTCGATTGCGATAGTCTTGAAAACTATTGACTGTAACAGGTCCGGGGGTTCGAATCCCTCTCTCTCCGCTGGTTGAGAAACTAAAATAGGCTAAAACGCTGTAAGCATCAATGTTTACAGCGTTTTTTGTTTTACGCTAGAGTCAAAAAAAATCAAAAAAGGTCACGATTTATATGACCTATTCCGTGACCTATCCTGAAAATTTGAAAATGGGTCACAAAAAATTCAGGGAAAGCCGACTAACAGGCAGTCTAACGATTGTACATCTTGCAGAAAGTGGTAACAAAAACTAAATTATTAAACAATTAAAGTTACCACACAATGAACAAAACATTCAACCTGTTATTCTTTATAAAAAAGAATAAGATCAGAACCAATGGAACCGCACCCATCTACTTGCGAATCACGATAGATGGCAAGGCAGCGGACATTGCTGCTAAAAGGTACATCGACCCACAGAAATGGGATAATAGGTCACATAAGGCAGTAGGCAATACTCAGGAAGCCAAAACACTGAACCTCTATCTTAAAACTTTGGAACAGCGAGTTTACGATTCTCATTACCTGATGCTTAATTGTTTTTCTTAAAATTGGTTTAAAGATTCCAAATTATCCTTATTTATTTTTTTTTAACTTCCACTTATTTCCAAATTATTCCAGATTGTTCTTATTTAATACAACTCCCTTTAATATTATCGTTTTAACGATTTGATGTTCCAATTGATTATCAGTCGTCTTATAATCCGTTTACAGGAAGTCAGGTTTTTATGCTGGATTTTGCGGGGGAATTGAAGCCCACTCCTAAGCAAATAAGAATCAAAAATTAAATTTCTTCTGAATTTCCCAAGTGCTAGTTAATGGCAGACGTAATTTTGCGACATTTGTTGAACTATAATATGCATTATGACAATTATTTTTCAATATCAATTTTATTATTTTTAGCTATTTTAGCATTGTATGCATCTAACATTTTTTATCTTTGAGGATTAACATTAATGATACTAAATGTCAGAAGAACAAAGACGTCAGTTGCAACAGCAACTTTGGAATATAGCCAATACTTTAAGAGGAAAAATGGATGCCGACGAATTTCGGGATTATATTTTAGGATTTATTTTCTATAAATATCTGTCCGAGAAGATTCATTTTACAGCCAACAAAATTTTATTAGATTCTGGAGAAGACATTGACTATAATGACGTTGATGAAAATACTGAAGAAGGAAAAGAAATCGTTCAGGCAATTTATGAAGAGGTTGTAGAAGACTTAGGATATTTCTTAAAACCATCAGAACTTTTCAGTAATATTGCTAAAAAAGGTCATCAAAAAGAGGAGGGAAGATCTAATTTTATCCTTGCAGAACTTTCAAAGATTCTTACTAATATAGAACAGTCCACTTTAGGTACTGATAGTGAAGACGATTTTGATAATCTTTTTGAAGACCTGGATTTGACTTCTTCCAAATTAGGGAAAACAGAAGACGAGAAAAATACGTTGATTTCCAAAGTGTTGTATCATCTGGATGATATAGACTTCAATCTTTCTGATACCAATGCCGATGTTCTAGGCGACGCTTATGAATATCTGATTTCACAATTTGCCAGTGGTGCAGGTAAGAAAGCAGGGGAATTCTACACGCCTCAACAAGTTTCTACCATTCTGGCTAGAATCGTTACCAGCAGAAAATCCCAGTTGAAATCCGTATATGATCCAACTTGCGGAAGTGGTTCTTTGCTCCTTCGTGTTGCCCGTGAAGCAAAAGTAAGTGATTTCTACGGTCAGGAAATGAACCGAACCACTTATAACTTGGCGCGAATGAATATGATTCTACACGGTGTCAATTACAGTAATTTCGATATCAAACAGGAAGATACGCTTGAAAAACCTCAACACCTTGATAAAACTTTTGATGCTATTGTTGCTAATCCGCCCTTTTCTGCGAATTGGAGTAGTAATGAACTTTTATTGTTAGACGAGCGTTTCTCACAATATGGAAAATTAGCTCCAGCCTCCAAAGCAGATTTTGCTTTTATCCAGCATATGATTCATCATTTGGATGAGAACGGAATTATGGCAGTTGTAATGCCTCACGGAGTTTTGTTCCGTGGTGCAGCGGAATTGGTTATTCGTAAATATCTTATTAAAGAGAAAAATTATCTGGATGCTGTAATCGGTTTACCTGCCAATATTTTCTTTGGTACAAGCATTCCAACCTGTATACTGGTTTTCAAAAAATGCAGAGAGCAAGATGAAGATGTTCTGTTTGTGGATGCAAGCAAAGAATTTGAAAAACAAAAAAATCAAAATGTACTGCTTCCAAAACATATCAATAAAATTGTCGATATGTACCAGGAAAGAAAAGCAGAAGAAAAATTTTCCCATCTCGCCACCCTGCAGGAAATTGCTGACAATGATTACAATCTGAATATCCCTCGCTATGTCGATACTTTTGAGGAAGAAGAAGAAATCGACATTCAAGCGGTAATGGCGGAAATCAAACAATTGGAAGCCAAACGTGTCGAACTCGATAGTGAAATTGAAGTTTATTTAAAAGAATTAGGATTAGTAAGTTAAATTTTTTTGACTTTAGAATATCCTTAATTTTTATAGCAGTAACAATAAATTATCAAGATGACAGAAAAAAATAAAAGTATCAGAAATTTTCCAAATTATGGAAGTGTACCTAAGTTGAGGTTCTCAGAGTTTACTGAGGAATGGAAAGTGAAAAAATTAGGAGAGATTGGAGAAATAGTAAATGGATTAACGTATAATCCTGATAACATTGATGATAGCGGAATTTTAGTATTACGTTCTTCAAATGTTCAAAATAGGATTGTGACTTTAAAGGACAACGTTTTTGTCAAAACAGAAAAATTTAATCCAGTCAAAGAAAATGACATTTTGATATGTGTTAGAAATGGAAGTAAAAATCTTATAGGGAAAAATGCAATTATAAAAAAAGAGAATGAAGGATTAGCATTTGGAGCTTTTATGACAGTATTCAGAAGTCCTTATAATAAATTTGTTTTTCAGTGGTTTGATACAAAACAATATAAAGAAATTGTCAATAAAAATTTAGGTGCAACAATAAATTCTATTAATGGAAGTGATTTGAAGAAATTTAAAATTCCATTTCCTTCATATGAAGAACAACAAAAAATATCATCTTTACTTTCACTAATTGATGATAGAATAGAAGTATCAATGAAAATATTTAATAATCCGTGATTTCGTGCTCCTTCTTGAGCTATTTTCTCTATTTCATTGTTCTGAAAACCTGCATCAAAATATTGCTTCATAAATTCAGAATTAATATGGGAGTGAAATTTAAAACAAATGTATAAAGTTGAAACCACTCCTTTTTCGTATTTAATTAGTTTCTTGATAGCACCCATTGGATAGCCATTTGAATAACTTTTGTTGTACGCAAAATCATTTTTATTTAACACATAATAACCTGTTACATTTTTAGCAGATACAGATTTATTAAAAAATTCTAACTGACTAATTAAACCATACTGTGCAGAGATTGTTAGAACATTTTGATTATTATCTTTGTTTTTATTTGTTAATCTCATAGCTATTTCTCCTAATTTTTTTATTTCCCAATCTGGATAATCTTTGCTACTAATATCTTTAAATCTAATTTTCCGAGAAAATATCTTCTGTCTATAACTTTGGATTGAGGTTTGTAAATGTGAAATTATTTTCTTTTGGGTTTGGATACGGGAATCAATGAGAAATAAAAATGAAGATATTTTGTTTTGTTCAGCAATTGATGGAAGAGGCAACGAAATATCAGAAAAATATTTATAGCTTATCATTTTTCCATCTCTAATTCCTTCTAACTTTCGGTTAAGGTGAGTTATGTATTTTGACGTTTTTAAATAATATTTATAAAATATTCTATCAACAGTAATTATTGGTCGCAATATAATATAAGCTGGGCTACAAATTCCTTGATATTCCGAATATTCTATTCCACCTTGAAAAGACCTTAAACTAATTATAAAATCTCCTTTTTGTACAACTTTATAACTATCAACACTCTTGTCAGTTACTGAAATTTTGTAGTCTATTAGGTCTCTTGGTATTGCGCCGTATTCTTGTGTAATAGCAAGAATTGGTAAGTCAGAATTATGATTTTTATCCGATATATTTTGGAAAATCTCATTCCCAAATTTCATATCCCATTTTGGAAAATCGTCTCCATTATTAGCTTTAAATCGCAAATTTGGAAACCCAAAGATTAATAATTTCCAATCTTAAATTTTACAGAATTTTCTTCTCAAATCCTTTATTCATACCTTTTTTGATTTTTAATAATAATTTAAAATCAAAAAGAAAATTATGACGACACAAAAAACATTTGCTCAAATCGTGGAACTATGGAAAAAAGACAAACAACTTTATGTGAAAAAGTCTAGCTTTTCAGCTTACGTCCTTTTGCTGGAAAACCATTTGTTACCCAAATTTGCGGAAGTTAATAGTATAGAAGAAGAGGAAGTTCAGAAATTTGTTTTTCAAAAATTGGAACAGGGATTGAGCCAGAAAAGCATCAAAGATGTTCTCATCGTTTTGAAAATGGTAATGAAATTTGGGGCAAAATATAAATGGATTCAATACACTCCATTTGACATCCAATATCCAACAGTTCGGGAAAATCAGAGTATTGAAGTTCTGACCAGAACCCATCAGAAAAAAGTGATGAACTATATTCAGGAGCATTTTACATTCCGGAATCTGGGGGTTTATATTTGTCTTTGTTCTGGAATGCGGATTGGCGAAATCTGCGCACTCACTTGGGAAGATATTGATACGGATAACGGGATTATCAACATTAGAAAAACCATTCAGCGAATCTACATTATCGAAGATGGAAAACGCAGAACAGAATTGCTTCTCGATACACCAAAAACCAAGAACTCAATTCGAGAAGTTCCAATGAGCAGAGACCTTTTGCGAATGTTGAAGCCTTTTAAAAAGATTGTGAATCCTTTGTTTTTTGTTTTAACAAATGATTCTAAACCTACTGAGCCAAGAACTTACCGGAGCTATTATAAAAATCTGATGAAACAACTGGAAATTCCGGAAATTAAATTTCACGGATTGCGTCATAGTTTTGCTACCCGATGTATTGAAAGCAAATGTGATTATAAAACTGTGAGTGTCCTGCTGGGTCATTCCAATATCAGTACAACATTGAATCTTTATGTCCACCCAAATCTGGAACAAAAGAAAAAAGCGATTGACCAGATGTTTAAAGCACTAAAATAGTTGTTGTTATCATTGATTATTTCTTACATTTGGGAAAACTGAAACAACTTTGTCAGAACTGAAACTTCTGACAAAGTTTTTAACCAAAACTCAAAACCGAATGTCAAGTCAGCCGGAATATATTTTAGAGCAGAAATTAGTAGAACAATTACAACAGTTAGGTCACAAAAAAGTTACGATATGTAATGAGGCAGATCTTATTAAAAACCTAAAAACCCAGCTCAAAATTCATAATAAAAAACAATTTTCCAATAAAGAATTCGAGAAGATATTAAATCATCTTGCTAAAGGAAATGTTTTTGAAAAAGCTAAAATATTGCGTGACCGATTTCAGTTTACCAAAGATGATGGAACATCGGAATGGATTGAATTCATCAATCAGGAAAGCTGGTGTCAGAATCAATTCCAAGTCACAAATCAAATTGCTCAGGAAGGAGATTATAAAAACCGTTACGATGTCACGATTCTTGTCAACGGTTTACCTTTGGTTCAGATAGAGCTCAAACGCCGTGGTTTGGAAATGAAAGAGGCTTTCAATCAAATCAACCGTTATCATCATCAGTCATTTAATTCGGGAAAAGGTTTATTCAACTACGTTCAGTTGTTTGTCATTAGTAACGGGGTCAATACAAAGTATTATTCCAATAACGCCAAGCAGAGTTTTAAACAAACTTTCTTCTGGTCAGACGAGCACAATAATAATATCACACAACTTGAAGATTTTGCACAGGCATTTTTAGAGCCTTGTCACATTGCCAAAATGATTACGAAATATATCGTGCTGAATCAAACGTATAAAATTTTAATGGTTCTTCGACCGTACCAATATTATGCGGTAGAAAAAATTGTTGAAAGGGTTAGAAACACCGATAACAATGGATTTATTTGGCATACAACAGGCTCAGGGAAAACATTAACTTCTTTCAAAGCAAGTCAGATTTTGAAAGAAATTCCTAAAGTGGAAAAAGTTGTTTTCGTGGTAGACAGGAAAGATTTGGATTATCAGACGCAAAAAGAATTTGATGCTTTTGAAAAAGACAGCGTAGATGCTACAGAAAACACCGCACATCTTGTAAAACAACTTTCTGATAATACAAAACTCATTGTAACAACTTTACAAAAGCTGAATACCGCCATTACAAAAGAAAAGCACGGTAGAAAAATAGACCGTTTAAAAGACAAAAGAGTGGTATTCATTTTTGATGAGTGTCATAGAAGTCAGTTCGGAGAAACGCATCAAAATATTAAGAAATATTTCCAAAAAGCGCAAATGATTGGCTTTACCGGAACGCCAATTTCGGAAGTGAATTCGGTTGGAAAAATAAATGGAATTTCTGCCACTACAAATATGCTTTTCAAAGAATGTTTGCATAAATACGTCATTACAGATGCTATCAGAGATGAAAATGTTTTGAAATTCTCTGTAGAATATGTCGGCAGATACAAAGAAAAGGAAGGTAGTAATACTTACATAGATATGGAAGTTGAAGCTATTGATACTCAAGAATTACTAGCAAGTCCAAAGCGTCTGGAGAAAATCACCGATTACATTATAACCGAACATGATAGAAAAACCCATCAGAAAACATTCAATGCTATGTTCTGTGTGAGTAGCATAGATGTTTTGCAGAAATATTATGATCTTTTCCAAAAGAAGAAAGAAGAGGGAAAACACGATCTGAAAATTGCAACCATCTTCAGTTATGGAGCTAATGAAGAGAATAATGATGCAGACGGAAATTATCAGGAAGAAGAGGAGGTGTTTGGAATGGTTGCAGAACCTCGGGCAGAATACGGTTTTAATCACAGCCGAAATATTTTAGACAGGTATATTCGTCATTACAACGAAATGTTCGGAACTAATTTTTCTACTAAAGACAGTCAGACTTTTTATAACTATTACAACGATATTGCGAAAAGAGTAAGAAACAAAGAAGTTGATTTGATTATTGTAGTCAATATGTTTTTGACAGGATTTGACAGTCCGCAATTGAATACTTTGTTCGTAGATAAAAACCTGAAATACCACGGATTGATTCAGGCATTTTCAAGAACCAACAGAATTATCGGAGAGAAAAAATCGCAAGGAAATATCGTTTGTTTTCGCAATTTAAAATCTGCGACAGATGATGCCGTGACTTTATTTTCTAATAAAGAAGCCATACAGGAAATAATCATCCAACCCATTGAAAATTATATTGAACTTTTCACAAATTCTTTAGAAAAACTGAAACTGGTTGCACCCGAAATTCAAAGTGTAGACTCATACCAAACCGAACAGGAAAAGTTTGAATTTGTTACAGCGTTCCGAGAATTGATGCGTATTCTGAATGTTTTAAAATCCTTTACAGATTTTGATTTTGACCAATTGGAGATGACAGAATTTGAATTTGATGGATATAAAAGTAAATATCTTGATATCTGGACTGGAATTAAGGGAAAGAAAGAAGGTGGTGACAAAGTCAGCATTTTAGATGATGTTGATTTTGAATTAGAGCTCATCCACCGTGATGAAATCAATGTGAGCTATATACTTTCACTATTAGCAAATATTGCAGATATAAAAGGAACTAAACGGGAAGCCAAAATAAAAGAAATCCGCGAAATCCTATCCGGCGACGCCCAATTAAGAAGCAAAAAAGAACTGATTGAAAAATTCATAGACGAGAACTTGCCACATATTCCGGACGGCGATGCTGTAAGTGATGAATTTGATAATTTCTGGAACAAAGAAAGAACTGATGCCTTCGAAAAAATTGCCGAAGAAGAATCCCTGAACAAAGAAAAATTTCAAGAAACGATTGACAGCTTTCTTTTCACTTCCAAAATACCCAAAATGAGTGATGCCTTAAAACTCTTAGAAATAAAACCAAAACTGACGGAACGAAATAATATTGGAAAAAGAATTATCCAAAAAGTTCAGGATTTTGTGGATGTGTTTATTGATGGGGTGGCTTCGTAATCTTATTATGGTTTTCCGTAATTTTCAATGAGAGATACAGATTATTTTTGCTCATTGGAAAGATTCTTTCTAAATACTTTTTTGATTTCATTAAAAATTACAGACAAGTCAATGTTAATAAATTGACAGAATAATTTAAAACTAATAAATATGAATAAAATAGAACTAAAACCAATAAATGACTTATTGGGCGAATCTTTTTATGTTCCGTCCTACCAAAGAGGATATCGCTGGACAGAAACAGAAGTCAATGCACTTTTAAATGATATTTTAGAATTTTATACCAATAATAAAAATGCAGTTATAGAGCCTTTCTATTGTTTACAACCTTTGGTTGTTTCTAAAAAGAATGACCAATGGATTTTGATTGACGGACAGCAAAGATTAACTACGATTTTTTTAATATTAGATTGTTTAAAGCCGTTAAGAGAAATACTGGGGAAAGGAACATATTCTATCGAATATGAAACTCGAAAGAATAGTCAATCATTTCTGAAAAATATAGATTATGATAAAGAATATGACAATGTCGATTATTATCATATTTGTTTAGCCCGTAAAGCCATCGAAAAGTGGTTTTCAGAAAAAGATGGAGTTTATAAAAATCATATACTCCAAACCCTTACATCTCCATCAGAAGCAGGAATAAATGTACGAGTTATATGGTATGAAATAGATAATAAGAATGCTATTGAAATATTTACTAGAATAAATGTAGGCAAAATCCCACTCACAAATGCTGAGTTGATAAAAGCACTTTTTTTGAGAAAGCGTAATTTCCTTAGCAAAGATTCTAGCGAAGTTTTATTGAAACAAATTGAGATTGCCTCGCAATGGGATGTTATTGAAAATACGCTTCGAAACGATAATTTTTGGTATTTTATAAAGGACAATAATTCTCAGTATGATACACGTATAGAATACATCTTTGATGTAATAAAAAAGAAATCAAACTCTGATGAGGAATTGTTTACCTTCCTAAAATACAATGAAGAATTTGAAATGAGAAAAAATAATATTACAGAAATCTGGAAGGAAGTAATGGACTTGTTTTTACGTTTCAAAGAATGGTATAATTATCATAAACTTTATCACTTAGTGGGTTACGTTATAACCACAAAGATTATTTCAATTGAAAAATTAATCAATAAAAACACTAATTTGAAAAAGTCAGAATTTGAAAGTTATATAAAAGATAAGATTAAGAAACATTTCGAAAAGTATGACATTGATAGCTTAAATTATAATCAACATTCCACTACAATTAAACATCTACTGCTATTGTTCAATGTTGAGTATATTTTAAAGAATGATAAATCCAACCTGCGTTTTCCTTTTGATGAATATTTGAAAAATAATTGGGATTTAGAACATATCAGCTCTATCAATTCAGAGATGCCAAAGGAGAAGAATGCAAAATCTTGGATGATGGCTGTGTATGAATATTTTATTGGTACAAAGGTAACAGGCAATTACGAATTTAATGATGATACAACTTTAAGACTAATTAATGAAATCAAATCTTTACTTGAACAAGAAGATTTTAATTATGGAAAGTTTGAGGTGTTATTCAATAAAGTTTTGTCTTATTTCAAAGAAGATGAAATAGATGGAGATGTGAAAGACAGTATTGGGAATCTTTGTTTACTAGATGCTTATACCAATAGAGCCTATAAAAATGCAATATTTCCAGTTAAAAGAAAATGGATTTTAGAAAATGAAGCAAATGCTATGTTTGTTCCTTTATGTACAAAAAATGTTTTTGTGAAATACTATTCCAACAAGTTTGACCAAGTTATGTTTTGGCAACAGAATGATATAGAAGATTATCAAGAATGTATAAAATCAACATTGAAATTTTACCTTAATTAAAAAAAACAAAATGAAAACCGGAGAAAAACTTACGCTTACCGATATATTTACAACCAAAGATTTATCTGTTCAAATACCAATTATTCAAAGAGATTATGCACAAGGAAGAAACAATAAAAAAAGTATAAGAAATGAATTTTTAACTGTTTTATTTAACGCATTGCAAGACGAAAAAATAGTAGATTTAGATTTTGTATATGGATATTTAGAAAACGCTAAATTTATTCCATTAGATGGGCAACAACGTCTTACCACCCTTTTTTTATTGCACTATTATTTGGCAGTAAAGGATGAAAAATTTGATTCATTTAAAACAATTTTCCAACAAGAAAACTTATCTAAATTCACTTATAAAACGAGACACAGTTCAAGAAGCTTTTTTGATAATCTTACTTCTAACGGAGAGGTGATTTTAAATGACGATATAATTATTTCCAAATTATTAAAAGACCAAAAATGGTACTTTTATGAATGGGAAAATGACCCTACAGTTGCAGGTGCTCTTACTATGTTGGATGCTATTGAAGAAAAATTCAAAAACTCATCTGGATATTTTGAAAAACTTGTCAATAATAAATTAATCAGTTTTGAATTTCTCAATTTAGACGAATACAATCTTTCTGATGATCTTTATATCAAGATGAATGCTCGAGGTAAATCATTGACTTCTTTCGAGAATTTCAAAGCGAGATTTGAAAGCATTATTGAAAACGTGGATTCTGATTTAAGAAAAGAATTTGTAAATTCTATAGACACTACTTGGTGCGATTTATTTTGGGGGTTATCGAAAGAACATACTCCTGAGAAGCCTGCTGTTGATCAATTATTTTTAAACTATTTTAGTTTCATTACAGGACTTTTATTCAATAAGGATGAAGAGATTGCTTCGAATAATGAGTATGATTTTAATAATTTTGAAATCATAAGCTTAATTTATTCTTCAAAAGAAAATCTTAAATTTTTAATCGATTCGTTGAACTTAATTTCAGCTTCAAAAGATAATGTAAAAGAAATCAATTTATTTTTTGATAATATATTTACTAATGAAGCAGATAAAAATAAGGTCAATATTTTTGAAGAGGAAACTAATTTATTAACTAAACTTTTATTCAGCTTCAGTTCTATTACGCATTTAGATAGATTTTTATTGTACTCAATAATCGAGTTTCATTTAAAATTCGACTATCAAAAACTCACAATCAATAATGAAATTATTGAACTATCAAGATTAGTCAGAAATTTTGTTGTAGATATTAATCAAAAAGGAAATGATAATTCAAGAGATGACGTTGTTCCTAATATTCGTTTCTCTAATTACCCTGAAATTGTTGGTTTTATAGATAAAATCATCAGTGAAAAACCATTTGATCAATTTGATTATAATACATCAAGTTCAAGTTATAGAAAAGAATTTGTTCATAGAGAAATTGCAAAAATTAATTATATTAATCTGAATCCGCAGTTTAGAGAAGCTATCCAGTTGTTAGAGAATCATCCAAACTTAAAGGGAAATTTGTCAAGTTTTGATTTAATACTTCAGAGTAATTTGGATATTACCAACGTAGCAAACAATTTTGTGGAATTATGGAAAACTGTAGAAACAAATGATATTTTAAGATGTTTATTATCTTATGGTGATTATTCCGTTCATGTGGGAAAATGCTATTTTGGAGCTTTACGGTATTTTGGAAATAAAAATAAATGGGAAAGAATTTTTTATGCAAATGATAAACTTCCAACAATCCTTTTGGATTTATTTACCGATATCGAGAGCGTCAAACAAAAAACAGTTAAAACAGCACTTCAAAAACTTAAAAAGAAAGACGTAGATGAGGAATGGAGAAAACTATTTATAAACTATCCTAAAATGTTAATTTCAGACACTAATATTTATTCTTTTAGAGATGAAAAATATTATAAAATCGATGCTTTAGATAAATATACTTTAAGAGGATATCATACAAATTCTTTTGTAAATGCAGTTTTACACGATTCAAAACTTTTATCTAGCAATAAAATAAAAAATAATGGTTGGGAAGTAGACACTAATGAAAGTGTTATTCAGCTTAAGAATTCAGCATATATGACACCTGTTAATGACGGTTGGTTTATTAGTCATAGTACAAAAGACATTATGAACTCTTTAAACGGATTATCTTTTAAAGAACTTGATAAAAAAGGTATTTTAATTACTCCTTCAAAGAAAGAAAACATAATTGAAGTGGCAATTATATTTTTGAATAATTATTACAAATAAGACATATTCCAAAAAATAAATTTGACAAATTGCCAAAGCAAATTGCAAATCAAAAAACTTGTTTAAAATTTAGCAATTTTTACTTGCAAATCCGAACGAAAATTTCTACTTTTACTACGTAAAATTTTTATATTGGATTTTACCGCTTTTTGCAAATGCCCTATTTAAGGCCTTTCACAAGATGCTACAGCGAAATGCTTATCAATAAAAGGACGGGAAGAAGTTACAAAAACCCTCTCTCTCCGCTAATACAGGAAGAAGATCTCTTCAAAAGTATAATAACTTATAAATCCTGCAATTAAAAATTGCGGGATTTTATATTCCTGGCTATGACTGCTGAAATATCCAGAAATTTTCCCAATCTCTCCAGTTCCTGCAAGCACCTGAAATACGCAATCAAGCGTTCAGGTAAAAATACTATAAGGAATTCGGCATTATTTAACATTCTTCAAAATTATTAATTTTATTTTTCTCCCCAAGTTTGGGAACTGATCCAAAATAAGCTAAAACGCTGTAAAAATCAATGTTTACAGCGTTTTTTGTTTTACGTTATTAAAGGTTTAGAAATAAGTTGACAGCAAACCGGCCCTTAGCTTTTTAGTAAATACTATTTTGTCAAAAAAACCGGATTGAGCGTTCTTTGTTACCTGCCTGTTCTGCTGCAGGGAAAATTATACTTTCAATGGTATTTATTATTTCTTTTCCTTATAATTTTTAATAATGCTTACATTTTAACATATTCATATTTATAAATAATTTTATTGATCTGCTATTTTTTGTAAATTGCAGACAACCAATAACGTTTTATGAATATCAAACTAATACCATTTGAATTTACATCCGGAAATATTATTGAATTTAAAAATAATCTGGGAATCAACCCACTGATGCCGCTTGTACAATCTTCATATCATAACCAAGACCATATTGCAGTCAGTGCAAATATCTTCATTAATGCAGAAGTAAGCATCAGCCAGGATAATATCAGGATCATTCAGGATTCAGAAAATGAATTTCTTTTTTTTATTGAGTATAGTAAAGACAGTAAGCCCAATTCGGTAAAAATATTCAGAAATTACCGGCTGGATTTCATGATCAGCAATATCAATGCAGAAAATAATTATAACGAAATAATTGTTTACTTAAAGGATGATGATCCTACCTTATCGCGTGGGACAGTAACTACTGTGCAACATAACGTTTAATCGCGCATTTCCAATGCATAACATAAAATGCAATGTCAATAATTTGGTTAATAGGTTATTGATGGTTTTTGTTATTGCCTTTTTTCAGACAAAAGCGCAGAATAAAATTGATTTTCATATTAAAAAAATGGCCCATGAATTTTCAGAGAATACTGATTTTTACAAAGCAGCTGTTTTTTTCCTGAAGAAGCAAAATGATTCATCACTGATCTATTCTACAAGACAGCTCGAACGGACCAATTTAAATTCTGATGTAAAATATTTATGTCATTATTTCAGAGGTATAGCTTTTATGCAAAAAAGAATGTTTAAGGAAGCTGAAATTGAATTGAAGAATATTCCCGTTAGCTTTATAGGCTATTCCAAAACAGTGGGTTTACTTGGAGATATTGCTCTTGAGCAGAATAATTTCCATAAGGCAGTAAAATACTATCAGAAAATTATTAACAACGATCAGTTTAAGAAATCGGGAATAGACGAAAGCCGCATCATCCATAATTTAGGGGTATGTTACCTTCATTTAGGCGAATTTAAAAATGCCAGACAATTTCTTTTGGAGGGTTTGAAGCTGCACAGACAAAATAAAGACACAGCAATGATCATTGGATCTTATATGGATATTGGCGGACTTTATTATGAACAGTATATGGATAAAGAAGCCATTGCATATTACAATAAGGCATATCTGCTTTCAAAAAATACAAAAAATTATCTTATTAAGAAAAATGCAGCTTTTAACATGGCTGTTGTTGAGGAAAACAGAAAGAATTATATAACATCTCTAAAATACAGAAAAGAGTATGAAATATGGAATGATTCTCTGAATAACCAGACTGCAATATGGAATACTGCCCAGCTTGAGAAACAATTAGTTATAAAAGATAAACAAAATGAAGTTAACATATTAAAAGCGGCGAATAAAGTAAAGACATTTGAGAAAAACAGGATATTATACATCGCAGTCTTACTTTTTATCTTATTAACAGGGGGAACATATCTTTATATTGATAAGTCCAAAATAAATAAGGTGATTTTAAAGCAAAAATTAAAGCTGGATGAATCCAACACAACAAAAGATATGCTTTTCTCTGTGATCAGCCATGATCTGCGATCGTATATTAATTCAGTAAAGAGAATGCACTCGGCTATGTTGATCACCGCAGGAGCCCGGAATTTTGAACAGTTAAATGAACAGATAAGAACCAGTTCTTCCATAGTGGATTCAACCCACGGATTGCTGAATAATCTCCTGCACTGGGCACTCATGCAGACAGGCCAGTTGTATTTCCACAGAGAAGCCATCAGTATTTTTCAGATTATACAGCAGGTATCCTATAATTATAAAGTACTGATGGCCGAAAAAAATATTTTGTTTGAAAATACCGTATCCGAACGCACAAAAGTTTATGCAGATCAGGAATCTTTGAAGATAATTTTAAGGAATCTTCTGGACAATGCTATTAAATACACGGAATCAGGAGGAAAAGTAAGTATTTATGAAACCGAAATCCCTGACGGCAGGTATACCGTAACTGTTGAAGATACAGGTGTGGGAATGACCAGCGAAACAATAGATGAAGTTTTGAACAGTCCTGATAAGACAATCAACCAGCAGGATGGCAGAAGATCCACAGGGCTCGGCCTTCAGCTGTGTAAACTGATGACTGAGAAAAATTCAGGATCTCTGGATATAAAATCAGAAAAATATAAAGGAACACAGATTACATTTTCCTTGTTAAAGATATAAAATATGAAAAAGATAAATGTACTGATCGTTGAAGATTCTGAAGAAGACAGCCTTCTTCTCTCAGAGATTTTAACTGCCAATAATTATAATGTGGTTACTGCCTCCGGCTATGAGCAGGCGCTTCGGTGTTTTTACAATCAGGCTGTGGATATTCTGGTTTTGGATATTTTCATAGATGGTTATCCCGAAGGTATCAACCTTGCACAGACCATTAATATGAATCCCGAAACAGCGAAGCCTTTTGTCTTTCTTACCAACTCGTCTGACCGCCGGATTTTTGAAAAGGCCAAGATCACAAAACCATTCAGTTATCTGCTGAAACCCTTTAATGAACTTGAGATTTTATATGCCTTGGAAATAGCGGTGGAAAAGTTCTATACAAAAGATCAGGAAAGCAGTACACAGCAGGTTCCTATTCTGGCCGGCGACTCTGTATTTATTAAAAAAGGAAAAAGTCTCGGGAAGGTTTTATTTGAAGATATTGTGTACATAGAGGTAGAAGAAAGATACTGTAATATAGTTACAACAACTGAAAAATTTGTTATTCAGATTTCGCTGACCAAAATTATGCCTTTGTTGGATTCTCATAAATTCGTACGTACCCACCGGAACTACATTGCCAATTCCAATAAGATTCTTGAAATTATATTATCGGAAAATACGATTATTATGGAAGGGAATCATGTCATAACCCTCGGTAATAAATACAAGGACTTTCTAAATACCTATACGATACTGTAAAAAGGATTTTAAATAAAACACACTTGTGTGTTTTATTTAAATCTTATACCATTGTTTTCAATTTTCATGTCAGAAATTTTTTGTCCGGTGACATTGTAACCAAGATGTCATCGATATTCCTATACTTTTATTTCAGATTAATACAGGAGCATGATATTCTTATCGTTACCTTTTTATCTGCTGACAGATAAAGGTTTATGTAGGTTATACACCACTCCCGGTATTTTCATAGTTGCCTTATAGCAGTTTCTGAAATAACAGAGAAACCGAAGAAAATAAAAAATTTATATAATTCAAATATTAATAATTATGGAAACAATGGAAAAATTTACTGCCCAAAATGAGAATGGCAGAATTATTAAACTCAGTACAGAAGCAGAATGCTTAAATTATTTTAAGGAAGAGGATTTTAAGAAATTAAATGACAGTTTGCCAGGAAATCAAAAACTTACTGATTTTCTGCCTTTTTATGCTGAATTTACTGAAACAGATACCTTTGTGGTAGATCAGGATTTTGTCTACTCTGGAATTCCGCAAATAATTAACTGTAAAAATTTAGAGTTCAATGGCGGAAGTATAACTTCTTATGTTCAGCTGACGATTAATACCACTACCACTACGCTGACCACCCCAAGCAGCAAAAACAATTATCAGATCCTTGTAAGCGGATCTGCTGGCAAGGTTGGCGGAAACGGAGCGACCGGAGGTATGGGTGCCAATGGTACGGACGGACAATCCAAAAGTTGTGATGATGCCCAGGCAGGAACAGACGGTAAAACCGGTGATCCGGGGAATGATGGAACAGACGGACAAAACGGGGGAGCAACACCTGTTTCAAATTTTACATTAGGATCTATTCAACTTAACGGTTCTACGCTTTTCACCGTTCTTGCACAAGGTGGCAACGGTGGCAATGGCGGAACAGGAGGAACAGGCGGATCCGGTGGAACCGGCGGAAATGGCGGGAATGCAACAAGTACCGGATGTACATGTTATAATAACGGCGGAAACGGCGGAAACGGCGGGACCGGCGGAACGGGCGGAAAAGGGGGCAATGCCGGAAACGGAAGCAGTAACAATCAAACTATGACAATTACCCTGGCTACAAAAGCGGATAAAGGTTACCTGTCTGTAAATGCTGTTTCAGGAAGTGCAGGACAGCCGGGAGAAGGCGGCCAGGGAGGTTCAGGCGGCTCAGGAGGCTCAGGCGGCTCAGGAACAAAACACGGGCACTATGGCAGCAATGGTGCTAAAGGATCTACAGGCCCATTGGGTGGTAAAGGTGCCGGCGGTTCCAACGGAAGTATGCCGCAGATTACGGTTGTTACCAATTCTTAATCGCTTTCAAGGCCTGTGCTATGAAGAATTATGTTGATAATCTTATGAATACAGATCCTGAGCAGAAGGCGTTTAATTCCAATATTGATTTCGAATATATTCTTATCCCGACTGTAAAAGAAACCAAACAGTTTTTTGGCCCGATAACTTCGGAAGAGCGTACATGGCGGGATAAGATGTATTTCGATGCATTACTTAAGTCACCCCGCTCGAAACTGGGTATCGGTGAACATGACAGAGCGGAAGCGTATATTTTTGGGAACGGGATTTTTCCTGATGTGGATTCAGATGCTCATAAAAATCATTTTCCTGTTTCAGTAAAAGTAATGCGGATAGAAGAATTATTCATTCCTCCAGGTGAGACAGTTGACTTGACTGCGCATCCCGGTGAATTTCCATGGGATACCGGAGATTCAGAGATCTATCTGCACCTTACGGTAAAACGGTTAATTCTCAGCCGCCAAAGCAGGCTGGTAGTAAACGGAAATGTGTTTATCCTGAATTGTGAAGAAGCGGTTGCCCATGATCTGAACGGCGGATATGCAATAATAGAATTAGGTACTTCCGATTTCATACAGCAGTTGAGTTTTCCACGCTTAAGACCCGTAGATGAAGCGCTGAAGCCTGAAATAAACGGAGTAAACGGCGCTGATGGATTTTGCTTAAATGTTGAATCCACGCCACTGGGCCTGCGGGTTATTGATGGAGGCGAATCTCATCATGGATCTGACGGAACCGATGGCCGAAACGGATTAAAAGGCGGTAACGGCAGAAATGGCGCCATGCTTTTCTTATCAGACCTCAGATTTGGCAGATTCTCAGGTTTTAAGGCAAACAGCATCCATTTAAAAGCCTGTGCCGGAACCGGTTTTCCGGGATCCGACGGGTCTCAAGGCGGTAACGGCGGTAATGGCGGCAACGGTGCTGACGGATTATCAACGCCATTCGGTATTGCAAAAGGCTTTGCAGGAGGATCCGGCGGAAACGGCGGAAACGGAGGCAACGGCGGAAGAGGAGGCAGCGGAGGAATGTCCTGCGATATTTTTTTATCGCTCCCTTTTCAGAGTGCATATTTTTTTCAGGCAGTAACTTCTTGTTCGTCAGGCGGTAACGGTGGAAAAGGAGGTGCCGGAGGAAAAGGAGGCTATGCAGGCCTGCATGGTGATCTTTATGAAAATGAGGGCTCTGCAGAAGTGCAAAACGGAAAAAACGGACACCAGGGATTTGCCGGTGCTGACGGCAGGACAAGAGAGGCGCCCAAAATACATATTTATGAACGTAAATAAATGAAAATAAATTATCATGACTAACAATTTTTTTACCAAAGAAGAAATTTACGATATATTAGACAATTCAGGAAACAAAATCGGACTGGATCTCGTTACTTATAATATATTAAAAGTACTTGATACAAAAAATTTAAATTGTGCAAATACATATTCCGTAACAGTGAAGCACCGCATATTGGTAAGCGGTATAAACTGGAGCCCGAAAGAAAATTACCAGGCTGCAGGATTTAACAACTATCCTGTATTGATTAATATTCAGTCTGGTGTAACGGCAGTAAGCCAGACGGGGGCAGAGATCGTACTCAAAAGAATATTTCCGAAAACGATCAATGCAAATGTTGAGCAGAGCACTAATATCTCTACAGGAAGTTCCAGCTCTCAAACCAATCAGACATCATCCGGTTCCAGCTCATCAAATGTGAATACCTTCGGTGTTGATTTATCGGCCGGATGGTTTGTAGACGGCCCTGTGGCAAGCGTAGGCATAAATTATTCTCACAGTTGGGAGAATGGGACGTCCAGGTCGTCAGGCGTCTCAAATTCCGGTGCTACGAGCCGGCAGTCTGCATCAGGAAATGAGATGAGTGTAAAAGACTGGTCCGCATACTCATCAATACAGAATTTTAACAATTCCGATGGCTCTTTTATCGGTGAATTCATCCAGTGGAATTGGGGGCAAACGTACCCGTGGAGTATTTTTGAGTATAATGAAACAGCATCCGGTTCAGATATTCTGTTGCCTCAAAGTGTTGTGGCTAATCTGCTGTATTACGGCTCCGACAGTCAAAGTTCCGAAAGCAATATCCTTTTGCCGCCCAGTGATCTGTCTCTTTTCGGACTGGATTTTACAATGGCTTCGGAATGGCTGATTACGTTTCCTGAGAATTTAACGGCTGCTGAAACCCTTACATTTCAACATGATGTCAGTGTAACACAAGCATCCCATTCAATGACAGCTCCTGCAGGAGGGGGACAGGCAAAACTGATTGCTTCTGTCACCGGCGCTTACCAAAATGTTATGAAGCAAAGCACTCCGCTTCAGCTAAGCGGGTATGCGCTTGTTCCGTTATCTGATAATCAGACTACGGGGATAGGTTTTCAAAGCAATCTTTTTGATATCAGCCCAAGTACGCCGTCAACCGTATTCAAGATACGTTCCAGAGGAAATGACCTGTTGGTGACAGGCTCAGGGTTCTCTACGACAATGAATGCAGATTTTCCGGTTAAATATCAAGGGGCCGGCGCAACACTGAATATAGCGTTTAAAGTAGCAGATATTAACACACAGTACTCTTTCATTTTAAAACACTGGAAAGGTAATAACAGCGGGGATATTATGTTGTCCTGCCTGATAAACGGCAATCAGACCACTATTAACGTAACTGACACTGAGGGGCAGGGATCCCTGAATAATGTCAGCCAGCTTGATCTTAGAAATTTTGATTTGAAGTCTGCCAATTTCCATGATTATTTAGTATTGGGATGGAATGAAATTACCATTACGGTAAAACCCCAGGATAATTCAGTTGCTTGCCAATATGTCTTACTGGCTTTATCTGTAGAAGGATAACCTTAACCAATTGGTGAATCTATCATAAATAGATAAAGTTATGGGACTTAAAAGGGCTAGAGAATATGACAGCGATGAAGATTTAGAAATTTCGAACCCGAGAAAAAGGGTGAAATTATCTGAAGAAAACAACAGCCATATTTCTGAAACGCTCCGGAGCAAACCGAAGCCCAGATTAAAGCGGTCAAATAGTATAGGGCCGGATGGAAACCGTTTATCGATTTCTGACAGGTTAACTGTAAATACCGGTTTGAAAAAGGAGAGTATGAAAGATTACAGTGTAATGGCTGTTTTTTCCAGGGAAGCTTTCGAAAGTTTTGCAAGAGAGTGGAAATCTAAAATGAACGCGGATACTTTAGATCTTGCCACTGCAAAATCAAGAAAAGGGGTAAGCAGTACGGATGTTAAAAAAATGCTCTCCCTGCAGTCAAAAACTGTTTTGGGTACAGATTTCCAGGCCCAGGTTCAGGCATTGCTGGAAAATAAGACAAATCCGCATGTCATTGCCGTAATTGAAGGGAAGCAGGAAATGCCGTCTTTGTCCATCAAGACTAAGGTTGATACGAAGGATGTTGATGTTCCGTATACACGTGTAAAATACGTACAGGGAAGAAATGCCAAAGGAAGTTCAGATAACAAGCAAAGTATGAGTGTATATATCAGGGATGATATGATGAAAGTTTACAGCGTTTCAGAAGAATCAGTAACGCATCTGAACGGTAAAACAATTAATGCACTCGGTATAAATTATACTACTGAAGATGGAACAAAGTACAGGTCGCTAGCGGTTCATATACCTAATGAATTTATAGGAACTGTAACGAAAAATAACAGTACACATCAATCGTTTGTTAATTATGCTGCAGAACAGGGGAAATCTGCAAGCCCGGTTGTGGTAACAAGTTATTTCGGAGACACTAATTATTCTTCACCTATGGATAAGTATTCATCACCTTCTATGGGTGGGTATCTCCCGGATGGTAGTGCTTTGCATCCCCAGAGCAGCGGAGCACAGAAAGAAACGCATTTTATGCAGAGTGTCCCTCTCAGTGATGGCAAGAGTAAGCACAGTGTACTTCAGCCGTCTACGCTGAACTATGTTTTTACCAATCCCGATGATGCAAACCGGGAAGCGATGGATCATCCCAGCGTAATGCAGTATGTTGCCCACGATAGTGAGCTGGCAGGGAGGACTGACAACAAGCTGCTGAGTCCTCTGGAGTATGAGTAGCTTCTGTAAGAAAATTTAGATCCTCTGAACTGGCAGTTATTTAATAATTAAGACGATAAAAACAAAACCTGTAAAATCATCGATTTTACAGGTTTTGTTTTTGAACAATGTGTATTTTCCTGATCTAACTCAATAGATCACAAGGAGCTACACAGATTATCCACGGGCATCTTTTGATTCCCGGAGGCGGACAGCATGCCTGGGAGCAGCTTAATGCGCCACCATTGATATGCTTCAAATGGTCTCTTGAAACTTTTTTTAAATTTTTCATAATAATAAATGATTGGTTAAACTTAAAATCAAGGCTGGTTTCCGCCGCCGCATCCGTCATAAGGCATGCATTGCCATTTTCCTTTAATTAAACACAGCTGGCCGCCCGGGCAGTTAATACCTCCCTTGATGGCTTTCATTTCCTGTCTGTTGACTTTTTTTAAATTTTTCATAACAATAGGATTTGGTTCTCTCCGAAATTAATAATTTTTCACCGATTAAAGCTGACTATTCTGATAAATATTTTATTATCAATGGGTTGTGTGCTTTTGAATTTGCTTTAGGCTGCATGGCCAGAGGGTTGAACAGTGTTTTGGATATTTGAAAAATTTAGTCCATTCCAGTTATTGTCTCTTTACAGCAGCAGGGTCTGTCTTTCAATCAATTAAAAGTTGACGTACTAAAAGTAAAAAGATTTTTGTAATGCCTTTCATGTTCAGAAGATCGATGTTTTAGGATTCTGTCTTATTCAGCAAGAAGGTATATTCTTGGAAGAGTTTACAATAAATATAAGGGATAACCACTTTAGCAAAATTTTCAAAAAAATTAATTTCACAAAAAAAACCTGCCGAATGGCAGGTTTTGTAATATGGTCTGGATTTTAATATACTATACTATGGTTTCGAAATAAGTTTACCACTTTGCTGTATACCTGTTTTGCCTTTTATCTGATAAAAATAGATGCCGGCAGGAAGGTTCATATCCAGGATATTGGTCTTGCTTGTCAGATGGGTTTCTAAGACTCTTGATCCTGCAGCATTAAAAATTATAAGGTCTGATTTCGTTTCCGCATCATCTAAGACGATATGCAGGACTGATGAAAATGGATTCGGATAGACCTTGGCAACGTAATCTTTAGCATGGGCGGAAACGGTGCCCAGTGTAGATGTACATCCGGCGGTCATCTGTGCATTGATACCGGAGGTGGCAACAGCGCCGCTCGTACTCAGGATACGTCCTTCGATCACGGTTCCAGTATTCAGGTTAACTGCACCGTTATTACCGACCACTGTTCCCTTAAAGCTGGAATAATCATTAAGGTTGATGGCTCCGTCTACCTTCCAGAAAACATTTTTTGCCTGTGCGCCGTTCTGTAATACTACAGAAGCATATGTACTGGTTGATAAAGCTCCGTTAATTTTAATTACAAATACGGCATCCGGGTTATTCTGGGCATTTAAAATTACTGTTCCGTTAAGAACGGTAGCGGCATTCATCAGGTACGTATGCGGGGTAAGCACAAGGTTCTGCCCGAATGCGGCCGGATAAAGCAATTCAATATCCGTAGGAAGCGTATTGAGATACGTATAGACATTGTTAAGGTCTGCGGCACCTGCTGCCGTAGAGGTATCAGGGCTTGAATGGATGGTACCTGTTACATTGTTGGCATCAAATCCGGTGGTAAGCCCTGCATTTGAACCGATGTCTCCCGTTACAAAAGAAATCCCGGTATTGGTAACTGTTCCGTTTCCTGTGAACACGGTATAGCAGGCTATGGTATTTAAAACCGGTTTGGCAGGTCCTGTCAGGACCGGAGATCCACATCCAAGCGGCCTCGTTACCGTGACGCCTGATACCGTTATTGCACCTGTTGTTGAAAGGGCCCGCCCTTCAAGTGATACTCCGCTGTTAAGGACTATGGCGGCATTGTTTGCAATTACCGTCCCTTTCATTGCGGTATTGGCTGCAAGATCTACAAGGCCTTCTATCTTCCAGAATACGTTGCAGGCCAATGCTCCGTTGGTAAGCTGTACCTGTGCGCCTGCGGCAGAGGAGAATGCACCCTGGATTTTAAAAATAAAGACTGAATTCGCATTTCCGCCTCCGTCGAGGATCAGATTGTTATTTAAAGCAGCACTCTGCCCGATGGCATATGTTCCTGCAGTCAGTGTCTGTCCGTTCCCTAAAAGCGGTGCAGGAAAGAAATTGGGAATAGCCGCATTTAGCTGGTTGTAGGCAATGGTTAAATCCGCCGCTGCGCTGGCTGCAGAACCGTCGGCATCATGCATGACACCGTCAACGTTTCCAAAGTTAGTACTGGCCCCATTGTTTGTGCCGACATTTCCGGTGAGGTGAGAGAGTCCTGTATTGCTGACGGCTCCGTTTGTTGAAAAAAGTGCGAAATTCGATACTGCACCAAGTACGGGTGCCTGACCCATCGCATGTGAATTAAAGCACATAAAGGTAACCAGGGCTACCAGATGTAAAAATTTTCTCATTGTTTTAATATAAAGCTGAAAATTAATTATTCCAACTTGAGTGTATTATGCTAAAATCATACCATAAAATTTTTATTTTTGCATTTTTAATAATGAAATTAATTTATTATTAAAATATAATAAATATTTTAATTATTTAATTAAGAAAAATATAATGAATAAAACAATGATAAAGCATGAAGAGTCAATGGATGAAGCCAGAGCTTCAGGAACTGGGTTTGCGCACGTACAATCTTTAATAGATTATTTAAGGTAAAAGGTAAATTCCATTCTCCGAATACAAGGCACAGCTTATTTATAAGGCATTGCCATTTCCAGAAGATGGGCACGGAACGTAAAACAGGTCTGCTGTTCGTTTGACGTCACCGTTAATGTGCCGTTGTGAGCCTTCGCTATTTCAGAAGCAATATACAGTCCCAGGCCCAATCCGTTCTGGCTCTTCTGTTTACCTTCCCGGCGGAACGGATGGAAAAGATGCGGCAATGCTTCTTTCGGGACCGGCTTTCCCTGATTGGTTACAGAAATTTCCCATATATCTTCCGTTACCGCAGCCTGTATAAGTATAGGGGTGACAGGTGAACCATGGATGATGGCATTGGCCAGCAGGTTGGAGGCCATTTGGGATAAACGTCCGGGATCGCATATGACCTTCTGCGTGATATTGAAATCCGATTCGATGCTTCTTTCCGGCCATACCACTTTTAATTCATCACTCACCTGGTTAAGCAACTGTTCAAGGTCTGTTTCAACCGGGCTGACAGGAAAGCCGCCGCCAAGCCGCCCGCGTGCCAGATCCATGATGTCGTTAATCATATTATGCATCCTTTTTGATCCTGTCTGGATTAATTTGACGAGTTTTTCTTCACGCGCCCCCAAATCGGATCTTGCCACCAGTTGTGCTGCGCTCATAACGCCGCCGAGCGGGTTCCGGAGGTCATGTCCCAGAACGGCAATAAACTGTTCACGGATCAGGGCATTCTGCTGTTCCATTTCCAGATTGGCTTCCGCAAGCTGTTTGGCAGTCTGCAGGTTTTCTTCGTACAGACGGCGGTCTGACGCACGGAAAACTGTAAATCGGATAAAGAGTGGCTGATCATTATCATCTTTCCTTTCATAGCCGTTTATATAAACAGGCATTTTTCCGTTCCCTGAATCTGCCAGTTCAAGGGCAACCTCATCAAAATACCCCTGCATCCGCAATAAGGGCCAAAGATGCGTTTCAAAATAAATTTTACCACCCACAGCCAGGATATCAGAAAAGCGTTTCCCCGATAATTCTTCAGGTACCGTATTGAGCCAGCCGGCTGCCCGCCTGTTGATCCTCGCAATTTTCCCTTCCCTGTCTGTTATGACAAAGCCACACAGCGAGGACTCGAAAAAATCTTCAAAATCTTCGGCAGAAGGAGGGAGAGGAAGTTTATTGTTCATATAAATAATTTTTTATTGCTGAAACGGTTTCTTCAGGAGCGCTCAAATTCGGGCAGTGTCCGGTAGCATCCATGATAACCAGCGTACTGTCAGGTATGTGTTCATGCATATAACAGCCCACTTCTTCCGGTGCAATTACATCATTGCTGCACTGCAGGATTAGAACGGGAATGTCAGTCTGCGGCAGGATATGGCGTTTGTCGGTAAGAAAAGTGGTTCGGGCAAACTGCCTGGCAATTTCAGGATCAGTCTTACAGAAGCTGTTTGTGAGTTCTTCCCCAAGTTCTTTTCTGTCCGGGTTTCCCATAATGACCGGTGCAATTGACATTGACCAGCCCAGGTGGTTATTGTCCATTGATTCCAGCAGCTCATTGATTTCCGATCTGCTGAACCCGCCGGTATAGCCGTCCTGATTGATATACGAAGGCGAGGGGCTGACCAGAATCAGTGTTTTAAAAATATCCGGTGCTATATCCGCTGCCATAAGTCCCATGACAGCACTTACGGAATGCCCTACAAAAATACCGTTTTTAATATCCAGTTCGCGGGCAATTTCCACAATATCTTCAGCATAGCCTTCAAGATTATTGTATTTTTTAAAAGAATAGGCTGAAATATCTGAATTTCCTGCCCCTACATGATCAAAAAGAACTGTCCTGTAACTGCTCTCGAAAGCAGGGTAAACATACCGCCACATATTCTGGTCACAGCCGAAACCATGGGCAAACATTATTACAGTATCACCGGTCCCGCTTACCATGACATGGTTTCTCTTAAGTATACTCATAAAAGGCTGCTTTTTACAAATATAGTTCATTATTACTGAGGAACGTGCTCTGTCATAATAAATTCACAAACAGTACTTAATCCATAATAATTAGGTAGTCTTACTAATAATTTGTTGTATTTTTAAACATTCATCATTTTTATCTTGACATAAAACAGGTACTCATAATATTTTGTATGGAAAAACAGTTTGGTGACATACCAAAAGTCAGTTTAAATAGATCTTACAGAGTAATTTCTGCTGATCTATCAAAGAAACGTAAGACTCTGCAGGATTGCCATGATCTGCAGGAATGAAATTAAAATTGATCTTAAATTTTTTCTGCTCTGCCGAATCTTATTTGACATTAATTTATTATGGCTTGGGTGTTACATAGCTTCCAGGCGAGTTCTGATCCTTCTGACTATGAATCGGAATAAGATCATATCGTTGAACTTTTTACCAAATGGTAAATATTCCCATATCCGTAAGTCCTAGCTTTGTTCAGGAATTTAAAATCAAAAAAATGAAATCAGTATTAATTACAGGTGCCAATAAAGGCATCGGCCTGGAAACGGCAAAACAACTGTCAGACAAAGGATTGCTCGTCTATCTGGGAAGCAGGGATATTGAAAAAGGAAATGCTGCAGTGAAGGAATTACAGGAGAAAGGATTTGAAAACATCAGGGCAATACAGGTTGATGTTACCAAGGAGGAAACAGTGATGAAAGCCCGGGATATCATTGAAAAAGAGCAGGGCAGACTGGATGTTCTTATAAATAATGCCGGGATCAGCGGAGTGGTCACGCAGAATGCGGCTGAAACCTCTGTAAAGCATTACAATGAGGTGTTTAATGTTAATTTATACGGTGTTGTGCGTGTTACCCAGGCATTTATCGGTCTGCTGAAGCAGTCTGAAGAACCGGTAATCGTCAACGTAAGCACCAGTGTAGGTTCACTGTCATTGCAGAGCAATCCGGAATGGCCGGCATATGATTATGGGAAATATGCAGTATATGCTTCATCCAAGGCCGCTATGAATATGTATACCGTTCACCTGGCTTATGAATTACGAAATGCGGCAATCAGGATAAATGCAGTCTGTCCGGGGTATACGAAAACGGACTTTACCGGCTACAATGGAGGCGAGGTTGAAGAAGCCGGTAAGCGCATCGTCAGGTATGCTTTAATAAGGCCGGACGGCCCGACAGGAAAATTTTTCAGCGAAGAAAGCAATCCGGAGACAGGGGAGATCCCTTGGTAAAAATTGCTATGCGCTGCATCCCATTCCGGCTTACGGAATAACAGATCAGTACAGGTGCGGTGCGGTAATCGGGTATAACTGAATTTTAAGTTGAGGATGATTGATTTACTGCTGATGATATATTCTATGGTCATATATCCTGAAAGCTGTACCAGGTGATTTACTGCATAGGTAAATTCAGGCGGAATCCGGGCGATCATCTTCCTTTAAGATTAACGGTAAATACATATCAGATACTGATATTGTGAAACCTTCTGTTTGAAAAACCCATATTGGTGCATCAGGACCTTTGAAAACCGTTTATTATTTTATTGATTATGATTACTGTTATTATTACTGTTTTAATTACAGTGTCCTTAGCATGCTCAATAATACAGTCGATATAGGAAATTCCAGATTTTTTATCTCCATATTAATATTATTTATTGAATTATTTTCTACAAAAAATACCACAAAGCAGGATCTTTGACTCCGAAGGTATCAGATTTGTATCTATTGCCGTACAAACCATTTAATTAAATAGATAATATGAAAAAGACAGACACTCAGGATGGAAGAGCAGCACGTAAAGTTACTGCAAAATCTTCCGCTGCAGAAGGCCTTAAAGAACTGTTCATTGATGAACTTAAAGATATTGTCTATGCAGAAAGAGCTTTGCTGAAAGCACTTCCTAAAATGGCTAAGAACGCAAGCGAGCCGAAGCTTGCCGCTGCTATCGAAGACCACATTGCCGTTACGGAAGGCCAGGTTCAGAGGCTGGAAAAGATTTTTGAAATACTCGGGGAATCCAACCGGGGAAAAAAGTGCGATGCCATGGAGGGGCTGATTAAAGAAGGGGAGAGTATTATGGAAGAAACCGAAGAAGGCCCGGTACGTGATGCGGGAATTATCTCTGCCTCACAGAAAATAGAACATTATGAAATAGCATCTTACGGTACGCTGGCTGCGTTTGCAAGAACACTTGGTGAGGAAGAAATCGCCTCACTGCTGGAAGCCACACTGGCGGAAGAAAAAGAAGCGGACGCATTGCTGACTGAATCTGCATACAACTCAATCAATTTTGAAGCGGCTGACGAAGATCAGGACCAGGAATAAATTTAATCACACACGAGGCAGGCTGCATATTGCAGCCTGCTTCCATTTAAATTATAAGATAAATTAAATATGAATAGTAAAACTATTTTCAGAATTATTCCCATGGTCGCCGCCCTTGCATTTTCAGGTGCATCGGCACAGCGCGGTACCCCTCCGGGAGATGTTACTAAAATTACGCATTCCACCAACTATCCGGAACATCTTGATTTTGTTCCCGAAATGGTAAAGCTCCTGAAAGTACCTGAAGGATGGGAGGTTTCCGTAGCTGCCTCAGGACTTGGGAAGCCAAGGATGCTGTACCATACGCCCAACGGAAACATATACATTACGCGCCGTGATACGGGAGATGTTCTCCTTTTGAAAGATACCAATAATGACGGCAAATTTGATGATATCAGAACCGTAGTGGCAGAATTCAAGGGAGTTCACGGAATTACCATGAAAGACGGATGGATGTACCTCTGCAACAATAATGAATTGCGGAGGTATAAAATGAATACCGACGGCACACTGAGCGGTAAAGAAATGCTGTTTAAGGACATGCCGAGCGCCGGCCAGCACCCGAACAGGACCATGGATTTCGGACCGGACGGCAAGCTGTACATTTCTATTGGAACCCTTTGCAATGACTGTAAGGAAAGCGACCGGGAGGCAGCCACTATGGTACAGGTTGACCCGGCTACCTGGAAAAGGACCATTTTTGCATCAGGCCTCCGGAATACCATCGGTTTCGACTGGCATCCGCAGACCAATGAATTCTGGGCAATGGATAACGGCGGTGATGCTAAAGGAGACGACTGGCCGCCTGAGGAACTGAACCAGATCAAAGAAAACAAAAATTACGGCTTTCCTTTTGTATACGCAAAAAGAGAGATTGACGAAAGCAGGGAAGACCCGGCAGGTGACAGCAAAGAAAAGCTGGCAGAAAATACCGAGCCTTCCGTAATGGAGTTCCAGGCGCATATGGCACCGATCGGATTTCAGTTTTTTCCTGCTGGTTCGCCATACAGCGGGGATGCCCTTGTTAACTGGCACGGATCCTGGAACCGCAGCAAGCCTGTAGGCTTTAAAGTACAGCGTATAAGGTTTGTCAACGGCAAGCCGGTAGGCGCAGAGGATTTCCTGACAGGTTTCCTTAAAGGCAAAACAAGGTTCGGCCGGCCGGCCGGGATAGCAATTGCCTCATCCGGCACAGTGTATATTTCCGATGATGCAAACGGCATTTTGTACAGTATCAAAAAAAAATAAGAACTTTATGAAAAAAATAATAGTATGCGCGCTATTCGTAGGATGTGCTTCGGCCATTCCGGACCAGCCTACAGCGAGAATAGAATTTAACGCACCTGAAGCCTATCCTGAAGGAATTGAGTACAACAGCAATTCGGATACTTATTTTGTTTCTTCAGCAAGACTTGGAAGTATCGGCAAAGTAACGCCTGCCGGTGCTTACAGTACCCTGATCAACGATCCGACATTCAAATCAAGCTACGGCATCAGAATGCATCCGGACGGTAAACGCCTGTTTGCCTGCATCGGGGATGCCAATTACAGCAAGTTTACTTCACCGGAGACGCGTAAAAAAATGGCCCGCCTGGTAGGTATTGACATAGCAACAGGAAAAAAAACGGATGATATTGATCTTGCAGGATTGGTTCCGGGAGAACATTTTGCGAATGATATTGCTTTCGACAGCCAGCAGAATGCTTATGTTACCGACAGTTTTGCCAACGTGATTTATAAAGTAACACCTGGCGGCAAGGCATCTGTTTTTGCAGACAGTCCGCTCTTTAAAACAAAAGGCATCGGGCTGAACGGAATCGTCTATCATCCGTCCGGTTATCTGCTTACCGTAAGCAGCGGTACAGGGACCTTATATAAAATTGATCTCAGTAATCCTAAAAATGTGGCGAAAGTAGCCACAGAACAGTTTTTTCTTAACGGCGACGGATTGCTGCTTACTGATAGTCAGAAACTTGTAGTGGTGCAGAACGGTGGCAGCGATAAAATTTATGAGCTGACCTCAGAAGACAACTGGTCTTCTGCAAAACTGTCTGCATCCACCTTGGCGGCTGACCGTTTTACTTATCCGTCTACGGCTACAAAAACCAAAGACAAGATTTGGGTAATGAATGCCAAATTTTCAGAACTGACTGACAGTACTTCTGTCCCTTCCAGGAAATTTGCCATCCAGCATGCACGGCTGATGCCGCTGCCAAGATAAAAAAGCAGGTTATTTTTTTATAATAGATTAAGGTAGGGAATTTTCTCTGCCTTTTTTATTTTTTCAGATTAAACAATCTGTTATTGTTTAATGAAAATAATTAGTCCTGTTAAGAGGCGAGTGTGTGCCAGCGATGTGCGCAATACCTGCACTGCTTTGCATAAGGCGTTCTTGCAAGCCCGTTGCATTTCGGGCATTTATTCAGAAAAACTTTTTCAGGTGTTTCTTTCATAATGCGTACGGCTACATTTAATTCAAATTCCTCATATCCGTTTTTAAGAAATTCTTTTATTTCAGGTTTTTCACTGATCCAGCCTCGGTCAGTCATTATTTTTCTTAATTTATCATTACCGTCACTTTTATATGTATATAGATGGTATTTTAATGCCAGATCTTCATCAGCTGTCATCAGGTTCCTGAAATATGTGATGATATAGCCTGCTGTTTCTTTATCCATAATCTGTTAAAATCTGCTTTGATCCATTGAAAATCATTTCACTGCCATAAAGTTAAGCAGTATTTATCCAACCTGATAATGTTGATGAATTTGTTATCGGTTTAATTTTAGGCACAATTTATATCAGAAAGTTTGGTACAGCATTTGAAATTTATCTGTTCTAAATAATTATCAACAATAAATGATTATGATCATGAAAAAAATAATTCTTTTGGGGATTTTGTTATCAGGAGCTTTCACCATTACAGATTGCACAGCAAATAAAACAGCTCAGTCAACGGCTGCAGATGACGAGATGATTATATCTGCAAGCGGAACCATTACCCATATCGAAAATGGAAAAGATGGTTATATGGCAACCATCAGAGATGCTAACGGAAAAGAATATACGGCAACCATCAGCATTGTGAACCTTCAGAAAAGCGGAAGTATCTACAAACGTTATCAGATAGGGGATGCCATTACCGTAAAAGGCCCTTCCTGGAATGACGATCAGGGAAGAATATACATTACTGCAGAAAAACTGAATTAAGATAACATCAGATAAATTATCTTCCTTATATCAGGGTGATCATTTATTGCATGTAGGCTGGTGAAATATGCTATCAAGCAATATTGTCAATATACAAAAAATATTTACTCAATATTCAGTACTGTTAAAAACAGAGCAGTATAAATACAGGACACGGAATTAAAGTTTCTGTTATCACCAGACAAATTATAATGTAGTATGAACTACCCCGGTACTTTATTTTTCTGCTGTAAATAATGTGCTCTGTTAATTTGATTTTGATTTTAAAGACTAAGAATTATGATAGCGGAAAGACAGGTTTATTCTGAATAAGGCATCCGAAGCTATGCAAGGAAACCTTACGCTGATAGTAGTGGAAGAAAAGTCAATCAGAACAAAATATGATCAATAATTTTTTCAGATCCTGAATGAAGAATACTGTACAATGAATAAAGGCATGATCTTGAGGCTTGAAATTTTTTTACATGAATTTCAGACTCTGCTGCCTGCCACTAACTATGCTTTAGCTTAAAATTAAAAATCCTTATAGGGACTAAAATAAAAAAACAGCTGTCTACCGACAGCTGTTAACATTAATAAATTTATTTTACCTATTCTTTTAAGATTTTCTGGGTAACCGGCTTGTTGTTAACCGCTCCTGTAACAATATAATTTCCTTTCTGCAATTCTGAAATATTTAATGTTTCATTAGCCTTCACAGAAGAAGTTTTAATCAACTGGCCGGAAAGGGAGTAAATCTTAACATCTTTCACTGCTGACCCGAATACAATTTCATTATTTTTTACTAGAGAATTCCTGATGAAATCATATTGTGTAGAACTGGTATAAAGATCTTTCACCGCCAGTGTACCTGCCTGCGGAGAAGCAAGGGCAACGGTAAAGTCCACTGTATTATTATTGCTGTCCCCGGAAACCCTATTAATTGAATTTAATATCGTTGGGGAAGGCGCAGCTCCTGATCCTTCATACTGATTCGCCAGGCCATATCCTACAAAATCCAGGACATTTGAGGCAGCAGGGCCCGTAACCTGTATCGTATTGCTTGCCAGAGCCACTTTTCCCGAAGTAAAGGCAATACTTAATCCTACACCTACCAAAGGATTCGACCCGTTAAAATTCAGGACTGTGTTTACAACAAGATTGGGATTAACAAGGTTAATAATTCCGCCGCCGTCCGAACCTTCCTGAATCAGATAGGTCTGTCCCGGAGCCAAAGTAATATTCGGCAGGGTATGGTACTGGGTAAATGCACCGGAAGCAGGCCCGTATTGTATGGTGGCACCCGTAAGAGAAGATGTTGAAGACCCGATATTCTTCAGCTCTATGAAATCATTGGTCAGCGTGGCGCCTAAAATTCCACCTCCCGTATAAATTTCATTAATGACAATCTGAGCATTGGAAAATGCAGCTATCGAAACAAGTCCGATAAAAGTAAATACTTTTTTCATAATGATGATATTTGGTGATTTAATTAATTGTATACAAAATAAGTACCGAATTCACAGCAAAAGGATATATTTATTTCATTATTTAATAAATGAATTAACCTTATAAAATTTGATAGATTATAGTAATAATTAATTTGATATCCTTAGTTCAATAGATGTAATTGTATATAATATATCAACATAATCAGTTTTTGATGCGATTTGCATGAATTAAGGCTTAGAAAATTATAAATGCACTCAAAGCAAAATTTTTAACTATATTCTTATCAAAACTGGAGTTCAGGTGCTTAATCACATCAGAAATTATTGGAAAATTATAACCTTTGAAAAATTGTTTTATTAAAATGAATTTAGACAGGTTTCGGATCCAATGGATATCAACCTTAATTTTTGCCCGCCTCAATAACAGGATACTTTAGTACAATGTCATTGTTAAGGACCAAACTAAATTATTGATATGGGAATACAAGCCTTATAAAATATGTTCTCTGTAATCTGCATACAGTCTTTGCAGTCGCCGGAAGGAAATTCGGGATGGATTTTCAGCTAAAGCGCGGCGTTCCCTGTTACAGTTTAAAGTTAAAGAGGAACCATAGTAGCGGAAAATTCAAAACCCGGACTGAAATTATTTAAAAAGACGTCCTTGAAATGGTGGAAATGATTTGAACGGCATCTTTGCTAAAGTCGGTTAAAAAGGAAGCTAAAAATGAAATGCGGCAGCTGGTGTCGGGAGAAAAAGAAAATTATATCAATTATTACAACGGACTAACCTTTACGTTTCATTATACTTAATATGATTATCAAATTCAGGCTGTTTAATAATGGATCAGGCCTGGCAACAATCTATAAAAACTGTAAAGTGTTGGCCACATGATGAATCTCTAAACCCATCATATATATAATAAAGACATTACCTGCAAATCAAGGATAGTTTTAAAACGGCAGGAAGCGGCGGTTTCGCCATCAGTATAAATCGAAAGCTAAAACCTATTTAAATTACATTATTTCAATAAGCCATAGAAGTTATGTTCCGGATTGTTGAAATAATCAAAATAAGGCATAAACAATACTCCGGCTGCTTTAGGACAGCCGGAGTATTGTTTGTTTATAATGGTAATGGGTATTTATTAACGATGTCTTACTCCTTTATGATGATAGTTAACATCTTTGTTTACAGACTGGTAGTTCTTGGAAAGGTTTTCTGCAGAATTGTTGTAAGCATTTACAGAAGTATTATTCTGCTCTGGTATAGGTTTACTGAAACGTACCTCTTTACCGTTTTTATACGCTTTATTGTCAGATGTACGGTACAGCTGGTTTTCCTTATAGGTATTTCCGTCAGGAGCAGTGAAGGTTTTTACTCTGTTTTTATTTTTATTTCTGTTTCTTAAGCCCCAGATCAACGTTCCCGTGCCTAACAAGGCCAATGCTAATTTTATCTTGCTGTTCATAATATATTGTTTTAAATGAGTAATAATTCTTTTGTAAATTAAGTTAAATTATTGGCATTCATTAATTAAGGCTGCCCGCTTCCTCCTGCGGCCCCGTAAATATGCCCTGTGGTGAAACTTGCATCATTGGCAGCAAGCTGTACAAAAATAGAAGCCAGCTCAGCAGGCTGCCCTGGTCTTCCCAGAGGCGTATCGTCTCCGAATTTCACCAGGTTTTCCTGGGTCTGTCCGCCACTTACTTCTAAAGCTGTCCATACCGGTCCCGGAGCTACGCCGTTTACCCGTATTCCTTTAGGTCCCAGCTGCTTGGCAAGGGATTTTACATAACTTGTGGTTGCTGCCTTGGTCTGTGCGTAATCATACAGGTTTTCAGAAGGGTCATATGCCTGGACGGATGAGAGCCCGATAATAGATGATCCCGGTTTAAGATGGGGCAGAGCAGCTTTTGTGATCCAGAACGGTGCATATACATTGGTTTTCATCGTCCTGTCAAATGCTTCGGTACTGATGTCGAGAATAGACTCATTGGTTTTCTGGTGTCCTGCATTATTGATCAGGATATCCAGCCCGCCGAGCTGCTGCACTGCCTGCGAAACCAATCTTTTACAGAATGCCTCGTCCCTGATGTCCCCCGGAATCGCCACTGCTTTGCGGCCTGCCTTTCGGATCAGCTCAATGACTTCTGCTGCATCGGATTCTTCTTCAGGCAGGTAATTAATAGCTACATCAGCACCTTCACGCGCATAGGCAATGGCTGCAGCACGGCCTATCCCGGAATCCCCGCCGGTAATCAGTGCTTTTCTTCCCATTAACCTTCCGGATCCGATATAGCTTTTCTCGCCATGGTCCGGCACAGGATCCATTTTACCCGCTAATCCGGGAAACGGCTGAGACTGACTTTTAAAAGGCGGCCTTGGGTATTTGGTAGTGGGATCGGTAAGGTCCGGACCGGTAGTATTTCGTACTTTTTG
Source organism: Chryseobacterium sp. JJR-5R (assembly GCF_034047335.1). Classification (NCBI taxonomy): domain Bacteria; kingdom Pseudomonadati; phylum Bacteroidota; class Flavobacteriia; order Flavobacteriales; family Weeksellaceae; genus Chryseobacterium; species Chryseobacterium sp. JJR-5R. Next base: position 2,612,923 of record NZ_CP139137.1, on the reverse strand, counting down.
ATTCTGCGGCTGTGACTGCGCCAGCGCGCCTGGAGCGACAGCAGCAACAGCAAGGGTAGCCGCTATTTTTCCAATCGCATTTCTTCTTGTGATTGTTTTTTCCATAATATTAAACTTTGTGGTGTGGTAGGCCGTTCGTCAGCCGCTACAGTATCATAGCAATGAACATTCCAAGCTTGGAATATCATGTATCTTTTTACCGTAAATGTGATTTGGCTTCCGGAATTTTATTATTATATGGACTGATATATAAATAATTACAATGCTTTAGCCACGGCGGCAAGATAGTTGCAGAATTTTAACCACCAAATTATTACAGATATGAGTCTAGCATTAACTGAAGACCCTGAAACGGTATTTAAAAGCAATCATATGAACCATTTTCTCGAAGATGTTCTTACAGGCCTCCGAAGCAACCCCAAACATTTATCTTCTAAGTATTTTTATGATAAGACCGGAGACGGCCTGTTTCAGAAGATAATGGCAATGCCGGAATATTACCTTACCCGTTGTGAGCTGGACATTTTCCGGAATAAAACCGGGGACCTTGCCAATCTCATCAATGCGTACGGCAGTGCTTTCGACCTTATTGAGCTGGGAGCAGGTGATGCGATGAAATCTGCCTTTCTATTGAGGCATCTCAATGAAAAAGGAGCCGACTTTACCTATATGCCGATTGACATATCCGGGAACATCCTTTCCGTGCTTAAAGAAAATCTGAATAAAGAACTTCCTCAACTTGATATTATCCCATTGGAAGGAGAATATTTTGAAATGCTTGAAAAAGCATCGGCCATGTCATCTAAGCGAAAGGTAATTTTATTTTTAGGAGGCAATATCGGGAATATGAGCAGACAGGAAGCGGAAGACTTCTGTAAGCAACTGTATCACCTGTCAGATCCTCAGGATATTCTGCTAATCGGTTTTGATTTGAAGAAGAATCCCCATACAGTGCTAAATGCCTACAATGACCCGGGAGGGGTGACAGCAGCCTTCAACCTGAATCTTCTTTCAAGGATCAACCGTGAGCTGAAAGGGAATTTCAATCCGGATTATTTTCAGCATTATGCAACGTATGATCCGGTTACCGGAGCCTGCCGGAGCTTTCTGATAAGCCTTGTTAATCAGGAAGTACTGATTTCCGGTGAAAGAATTATATTTGAAGAAAATGAAATCCTTGATATGGAAGTCTCACAGAAATTTTCAATAGATGAAATACATCACCTTGCAGAGCATACAGGCTTTAAGGTAACAGGAGAAATTACAGATTCCAAAAACTGGTTTGTCGACAGTATCTGGAAAAAAGGTCATCTTAAAACCGATGTTTATGGAAAATAATACAATAACGGATCCTCTTATTAAGCGGTTTCATGATATCCGAAGGCATACGGCAGAGATCTGTGCACCGCTGGAAATAGAAGATTATGTAGTACAGCCGGTGGTAGATGTAAGCCCTCCGAAATGGCATCTAGGACATACCACATGGTTTTTTGAGACCTTTATCCTTCAACATTATGATCCTTCTTATAAAGTATTCGATTCTCAGTATAATTTTGTGTTCAACAGCTACTATGAAACCATCGGTGCACGTGTAATCCGTACTGACCGCGGGAACCTGAGCAGGCCTTCCGTGGCAGATGTTTACAGGTACAGGAAATATGTAGATGAAAAAATGGCTGAATTCCTGGAAAGTGAATATATGGCCGGTGCTGTTGAGCCTCTGCTCGAACTTGGACTGAACCACGAACAGCAACACCAGGAACTGCTTATGACCGATATCAAATATATTCTGGGGCATAACCCACTGTTTCCGGTCTATAAACCTGATGGGAAAAGCAATACTGAAAGGGTGCAGGAAAACCTTAAGATGCTGCCGTTTTCTGCAGGGATCTATGAAATCGGGTTTTCAGGTACGGGATTCTGTTTTGATAATGAACTTGGGAGGCATAAAGTCTATGTTGATGACTTTGAGATCTCGGAACATCCGGTTACCAATGGTGAATACCTGGAATTTATAGAAGCAGGTGGATACACGGACTTCAGGCACTGGCATGCGGATGGCTGGAACTGGGTACAGCAGAAAAAGATGGTTTCGCCTTTATACTGGCATTTTATTAACGGGGCATGGATGATGTACACCTTAAGCGGCTTACAGGAAATAAATCCTGATGAAGAACTCTGCCACGTAAGTTTTTATGAGGCTTCAGCTTATGCATCATGGAAAGGGCTGCGCCTTCCGACAGAAGAGGAATGGGAGATCGCTTCTCCGGATTTTAAATGGGGCAAACGCTGGGAATGGACCAACAGTGCCTATCTTCCGTATCCGGGCTTTAAAAAAGAACCGGGCGCAGTAGGAGAGTACAACGGGAAATTTATGGTCAACCAGATGGTTTTGCGCGGCGCTTCTGAAGCTACTTCCAAAGGACATAGCCGGAATACGTACCGGAACTTCTTTCCGGCAGAACTTCAGTGGCAGTTCTCGGGAATCAGGCTGGCGAAATAATTCATTATTCCTTTATCTTATTTACTGACAATATTTAAATATGAAAGAAAAGAAGCCCAGCTACCTGAATTTTAATTCTGAGGATTATCCTTGGAAACCGGATATTGATTACCGTGCTAATCCTGAACTTTATCTTGTGGGAAAAGGCGAACAGGGCGTCCTGATCTGTGAACCGTATAAAAGTGAAATAGGGCAGTACTGGCGTTTCAAGACTGTGGAGATTGCAGAGGAAAGTTCAGAAAAGATTTTCGGGATGTTTAGGCAATATATTAAAGATCGTGATTTTGTAGGTGCAGATATGGCCAGGAAATACCTGCAGATGGGGTATACGCGGGCACGAAGGTACTGCAATTATAAAGGAGGCAGGAAGTATGATAAGGAGAACGGATACCAATCGCTGGAAAGGGGGACCGGTGATCCTGAAAAGGCAGCATCGGCAGCAATTTTTTATGACCGATGGAAAGAAGCAGAGGCCGACAGCCAATATACCCGGATGAAAGCTGTGTGGAAGAAAGACAAGGGCTGAAAATCTGTGATTTGCATAGCGATTCTTTAGAATGATAGGAGGCCTTTCATAGTACGAAAATATAATTTTACGATAATTTTAGATATATTTTATGATCAGGATTATAAAATATTAAGTTTAGCATATATTTTGATTCACAGCATATATCTAATATTTTTAAAAAGGAAAATACGGTCCTGGTCATATATGCAGATTACAGTCAATCTTATTCTATCCGTTTTTAATTATTCATTAGCACATGATGAGGTTTGATAAAACAGTAATAATGGATACCAATGACATTAATAACACCCTTAATTTCAGATACCGAACTTTATGCCTTGATAATGCGGAAGGAAAAGGATGGTTTTGACTACCTGTATGATAAGTATTGCGGCCTGTTGTATGGCCTTACACTACAGTCTTTATGCCTGAAAAAATATTCAGATGAGATTATCGAACTTACGTTTATCAACATATGCAATGCCATACATTTGTATCCTGGCCAGCAAATGAAGCTTAACATCTGGATAATATCTGTTTTAATACAGACTACCAAGGATTACCTTGATTCAAAGAGCATAAATTATACTTTTGTAAGCGGAAATTTCCCTCTGTTCATCTTCAGGCTGAAGGAAGAAGAATCCGTTTCCTTAGCACATAGTTCTGATACTGGTGCTGTTATGATTGGCGTATAAATTTATAAAAGTTTACCCGTGATAATTCAGAGATCTATCTTTATAGGTATCCATTGTGAATCTGAAAAACAAGCAACATAACTTTACTACCCGGACCGGACTGCATCAAGCGCGAATTTTCGGAATGAAACAAAACATTCCGAAACAGGTCTTTAATTGGTAAAATTCAGCCTTTATTCAGTAGATTAATTGTTCAATAAATTGTTGATTTTAAAAATAATATCATCAAGATCAAAAGGTTTGGCTACAAAATCATTGGCTCCTGCATCAGCGGCAATGTCGCTGCCGTCTACACTGGCGGATAAAACAATGACCGGCATATCTTTTATCTCTTCTGTATTACGGATCATCTTCAGAACCTGGTCACCGGATAAAAGCGGCATCCAGAGATCCAGCAGGATAAGATCAGGCGTATTGTTTTGAATCTGTTTGATCAGGTTGGTACTGTTGATCTCAGTAAAGACTGTAAATCCTTCCGTTTCAAGGAGCATCTGCAATACATCCAGTATGCCCTGATCGTCATCACAGACGATGATCTTTTTGCTATTCATTTTCATCATTTTTCATTATAGGTAAAGTAAAGCTGAAGGTTGATCCTTCACCTACTTCACTTTCTACCCAAAGTGTTCCGTTATGGTTAACGATAATTTCGTGTGAAATATAGAGGCCGATACCAAGCCCCGGAAATTTTTTCTGTATATCCCTTGCCCTGAAAAACCTTTCGAAGATCTTTGCTTTGTCCTGGGCATTGATGCCCATTCCATAATCCTTTACCGAAATCTTCACAAAATTTCCTACCTTACTTAAATAGACCTCAACATCATGTGAACCGGGTGAGTATTTAATGGCATTGGAAATCAGATTGTTGATTACCTGTGAGATTTGCAGCTCGTCCCCTAAAACGTCTGATTGCGTACTGCCGGATAAGGAAATCTTATGGTTGGGAGCGGCTAACGACAGGTTTTCTACCGTATCGGTGATTGTTTTATCAATTTTAAACGGCTCCTTGTGGAGTTCTATGTTGCCCGACTGGATTTTAGAAGTATCCAGAAGGTCTGATATCAGGATATTGAGGCGGTCTACATATAAGGATACTTTATCAAGCGTTATGGTATATTTATCAGAAGAACCCTCAGGAACCATCCTTTGAAGAAGCTGGATAAGCCCTTTTATTGTTGTTAGAGGGGTTTTAAGCTCATGGCTTGCTATAGAAAGGAAATCATCTTTGCGGCGGTCAATTTCTTTCTTCTCCGTGATATCTTCTATTGCAATTAATATCCTGTCTTTATATTGTCCCTCAAACTCAATGCGGTACGCATTCACCAGCATTACTTTTTTGCCGATGTACGGAAAATCATGTTCCACTTCGTAATCCACAACCGGGTTATTGGTAGGAAGTATCTTCATAAGGAGCTCCTTGAAAGGCCCGATGTTCCACTGGTTGTTTCCGAGTTCAAATAAAATTTTCCCTACGGTATCTCCTGACGTGACTTTAAATGAATTTAAAAAATGGTTGTTCGCGCTCAGTACTTTATAATCGGAATCCAGCACCAGGAGGCTTTCCCGTACGGTCTGTATAATACTGGAAAGGAATACTTCTTTTTCGGCAAGTTCTTTTGTGCGTTCCCTGATTTTTCTTTCAATTGAAGATTTTTCTGCAAGCAGTTCATGTTCAGACCTCTTGCGCTCAGTGATGTCATTCTGGACACCGATAAAATGTGTGACTTTGCCTTCTTTATTTTTAACGGGTGAAATAAAAAGTTCATTCCAGAACAGATTGCCGTTTTTCTTATAATTCCTGATCTCCACGCGGCACTCATCTCCGTTAATGATACATTCCCTAAGGAACTGCCTTTCGGACTGTGAACGGTCCTGGGCCTGGAGAAAGCGGCAGTTGTGTCCTATGATTTCATCATAAGAATAGTCTGTCATCGTTTCAAATGCCTTGTTACAGTAGATAATAGGATTGTCAGGCTGGGTATTATCGGTGATTACAATTCCGCAGTTAGCCGAATCCAGTGCCTGAATATAAATGTCAATATTATTATCCGTCATTCTGTAGCTTGTTTTTGTAATGCTTTCAAATTGTGTTGTATTAATGACATTAATCTGCAAATATGAGAAAAAACATAAAATTTTGCAAATTTGTATACCGATTACTTGATACACAAATAGTATGCCTCTTAATGATCAATGTATTATAATTATTTAACTTATTTAATACCATCAGATTACCACAGTTTTCTTAAACATGCATTTACACCTTTTCTTTCGCCGGAAGGGTAAACCAGAAACGACTGCCTTTGCCTAACGAGCTTTCAACACCGATATCCCCTTCATGACGCCTGATGATTTCAGATGAAATATACAGCCCGAGCCCGAGTCCTGAATATTTTTTACCCTGGTGGTTCGCCCTGTAGTAACGGTCGAATATAAAAGGCTGGACAGCAGGATCAATACCGTCACCGTTGTCCTTTACGCTGATTCTTATCTGCCCGTTGTCCAATGTTTCTGTAGAAAGGTAAATGTCCCTGGAATCCGGGGCATATTTAATGGCGTTGTTCACAAGATTTACCACTACCTGTTCAATTCTGCTTTCATCGGCAAAAACGGAAGCCTCACGGTCTCCTTCTATAATAAGGTTGTATTTACCGATAAACCGGATATCATTGCAACAGTTATCCAACATTCTGGAAACATTGAATACTTCTTTTTTCAGTTCAAGCTGCCCTTCACTGATGCGGTGCATATTCAGGAGGTCATCCACCAGGGCATTCAGTTTTTTCATACTGCCTGATGCCTGATCGATAAGCCTTGGAACCATTTCATGGCCAAGATTCCCCTTCAGCCTTGTCAGAAGCTGAATCGTTGCTTTCAGGCTGGTAATGGGTGTTTTAAGTTCATGGCTGGCAATTCCCAGGAAATCGTCTTTCTGGGCTTCATAGTTTTTTCTTTTGGTAATATCTATGGTAACCCCGTTCATGTGTGCCGGATTTCCTTCATGATCATATCCCGGCAGTCCTGAAGCACTCATCCAGTGCAGCGAGCCATCCGGCCATTTGATCATGTATTCGGCATGATAGGGGAGCGCATTCTTTATGGAATTGTCTATTTCTTTTTTTACATATTCCCTGTATTCAGGCAGGATGCTGTTCATCAGGTCATCAAAATTGAAGGGATCTTCATTGGCAAATCCGTAATTGGCTTTGCAGATTTCAGAACAGCTCATTATGCCGGTCTTGAGGTTCAGGTTATACGAGCCCAGCCGGCCGGCATGCAGGGCGATCTTAAGATGCTGGTTCAGCTCTTCAAGTTTTTTTCTTTTGTTGATACGGTCGGTAACTTCATTGCCAATCACAATAATAGCCACAGATTCCCCGAGTTCATTTTTAAGCGGCTCATAAATGAAATCGAAGTAGCAGTCATTGATAACGCCTTCGGAATCCAGCCTCACATGGGTAGTATCGCATACATAAGAACTGCCTGTGGTAAAAACATTGTCAAGTATATTCAGATAAGGCTGGCCTTCCAGTTCGGGCAGGGCATTCACAAGTGGCATTCCGATAATCGAACCGGTCTTGCCCCATATCTTGAGGATCATATCATTGGCAACTTCTATCATCAGTTCCCTCCCGGTTAAGATACCAAATGCCACAGGAGCATGGCTGATAAATGATTTCAGGCGCTGTTCGCTGTTTTTGAGGCTTGCGTTCAGTGAAACCGTCAGGTCATAGGATTTGCTCAGTTCATTGTTCACTTTGTTAAGCTCATCATTGGTGGCTTCCATTTCCATATTGAACTCGGCCAGTTCGTGTACTGCATCTTCTAAATTTTTCCTGGTTGCATTCAGCTGGATATTTACCTGCCTTACTTCATCTATGGTATCAAGGGAAGATCTCCGGAGTTCTATATGGTCCATTGCCGTTTTGGCAAGGCCTTCAAGGATCAGCCTGTCAGCATCACTGAATATTCTTGATTTTTGGTCAATGATGCACAAAGTACCGATAGAAAACCCGTCATGGGTAATCAGCGGTGCTCCTGCATAAAAACGCAGTCCGAAATCGCCGGTAACATTGGGGTTGGCGATCAGGCAGGGTTCTTTCAGAGCATCTTCAAATACGGTTAATTTTTCGTCCATCACCGCAAGTGCGCACAGGCTTTTGCCTCTGTTGGTCCGGGTTGCTTTACCCATTCCTATATTTGCTTTAAAAAATACAGATTCGGCATCTACAAGGGAAAGCAGTGACACCGGAGTATTAAAAATCTGTGCAGCAAGCCTGGCAATTCCGTCAAAGCTCTCTTCGGAAGGCGTATCGGTAATCCGGTAGCGCTTCAGGGCATCAAGACGGTGTGCTTCGTTTTCAGGTACGATATTTATTCCAAAAGTATTTTCAATCATAGTGCTGTTCTGATAAAATAAGAAAAGTTGCGCTGACAGATGCAGTAAAGGTATTATAAAAAAACAAAAAAGTGGTACCTCGCAAAATTTGTATATTCCGTTTATTAAAAAGCTGTTTGCAAAAAATTCAACTGCATGGATTTACCGGGATTTGTCCGGATTGAAACGCTGCAAAATTACCGGTCATCAGTAAGTTTTTTAATCATTCCGTTAAACAGGTATGCATGGAACGGAAGTACGGAATACCAGTACAGCCTGCCCATCAAACCCACAGGCCTGAATGTGGCCTCCTGGATCAGTTTTCCGTCTTCAATTTTAAAATCCAGCCATGCTTCACCCGGCATTTTCATTTCGGCAAAAAGCAGCAGCCTTTTATCTTCCTTGCTGGCATATAATACCCTCCAGAAATCCACGCTGTCTCCGGCATTTACCGTAGCTGAATTTTTACGGCCTCTTTTCAGTCCCACACCACCGAAAAGCTTGTCCAGCATACCTCGTATGCTCCACAAATGATTGGCATAATACCACCCGTTCTTCCCGCCGATTCCGAAAATTTTACTTAAGGTCTTTTTTTCATCTTTCACTTCATGGGTCCTCCGGTCTTTAAAGACGCCTTTGCAGGGAACCTCCAAAAATTCCCACACATTTTTAGTATAGCGGTAATTCCCGAATGAATCATACCATGTCGACAGCACTTCATTCTGTTCGATTTTATCAAAGCTCAGCTTCAGGCTTTCGCGGTAAGTCAGGAGCTTTACATTCAGCTTTTCTGCCAGGTCGTTATCTTCGGCTACTACGTTAATGGTCATACTGTCAACCAGGTTTTTTGCCAGTGCATAGGAAGTTGAAGTAATGAAGTACAACCAGTAAGAAGATAATTTAGGACTTAGGAACGGAACGGAAATAATCACTCTTTTAAGCTTGCGCTCGCTGGCAAACATGAGCAGCATTTCCTTGTAAGATAATACATCCGGGCCTGCAATGTCAAAATGCCTGTTATAGGTAAACGGCTTGTGCATAACACCGGTCAGGAGCTCGATAACGTTTCTGATACCAATCGGCTGGCAAAGGGTCTTAAGCCATTTAGGAGCAACCATTACCGGTAATTTTTCCACCAGATCGCGGATAATTTCAAAAGATGCCGATCCTGATCCGATGATAATCCCTGCTCGGAGCACGGTAAGGCTGTAGTTTGGAGATTTAAGTTCTTCCTCAACATCTTTCCTTGACTGGAGGTGTTTGGAAAGTTTATCTTCATTTACAATCCCCGTCAGGTAAATGACCTGTTTGCAGGAAGTCTGTTCAATGATTCCGGAGAAATTCCGGGCAGATATTTTTTCCGCTTTGCTGAAGTCTGCATTGGAAGACATGGAATGTATAAGATAATAGGCAGCATCAATATCTTTTTCTATCGGAACAAGGGTTTCAGGATCGTTATAATCATGTTCAACAATGCTCAGTTTATCCTGGTAATTACTGTACATGGAAGTGTCAAACCTCTTTCTATCACGTACTGAACAGATTACTTCATGCCCGTCGCTTAAAAGTTGGATAAGCAGTCTCTTTCCAATGTATCCTGTTGCTCCTGTAAGAAATATTTTCATCTTGTATTTTTATTATTGGTTTTGCCGGTATTCTTTTTTCTGCTTGAATAGAGAACCCATATTTGTAACATAGAATTAAGTTCCCTATGCATTGAAAGTTTACAAAACTGATACCATAGGATGAACTTTTTTTATTTTAACTCCCGGTTTTTTAAAAAATGGTCTGTTTTATGCTAAAAGAATAATAAGCAGGTGATGAATGCCTGATTAATTGCCAATAACACCACAAAATTATACAATATGAAAGAATCTACTCAATGGGACAGCTCCTCAACAATGACTAAGGAAATCGAACGTCAGAAAGCAATAAAAGTTCTTGAAAAAGCGAAAATGATTAGCAGGAAGGTTGTTTTTTTGCCTAAAGGAGCCAGTGGAAGCCTTAAACAGAATAATTTATTTTAGTTTTTGATTCCTTTTAAGAATAATAAGCTACTTCGGTAGCTTTTTTTTTGCAAAAAAATACAGGGCTGTACATTTTCCTTCCATCATTTTACTGAAGCAGTCACCTGATTAATCTCAGGGGATTTTTCTGATCAAGTAGTTTCACCAATATACAGCTTTAAAATTATCGTTCATCAATCTATTATTCCGTTCATGCATAAAAAAAGATACGGGATCTTTGAGTCCTTTGCCAATTCAGTATTTTTAAATGCTTTGTTGTTTTTTCTGCTTTCCTTTTTATTTTTGGTACTGACTTTTTTCGTGTTGTCTAACCGCTCTGCCTATTGGGATTACTATGTGACGGATATCCTTCAGCATCAGCAGCATACTGTTCTGGATTATGTTATGAAAGCATTCAGCTGGCTGGGCAGGGTAAAGGTCGCTTTTTTTGCCATCTGTATGGCCTCATTGTTTTTTCTGATTTCAGGAAAAAAAAGAGAAGCCATCCTGGTCGGTTCCACGGTACTCTCCGGGGCCATAAGCTGGACCCTGAAAATGCTGATTGACCGCCCGAGGCCCGGTGCAGATGTCGTAAGGGTTATTGAAGAAACGAAATACCAGAGCTTCCCCAGCGGCCATGTCCTTTTCTACACGGTTTTCTTCGGGATATTATGTATAATCGTATATTATTCAAAAAGCATAAGCAGAAAGGCCGGAGGCATAATGATTTCTCTATTGGCTTTCTTCATTGTCTGCGGAGCCGTTTCAAGGATTTATCTCGGAGCACACTGGTTTACCGATATTCTCGGAGGACTTATTATCGGGATCCAGTTTCTGCAGATCGCACGGCTGCTGTACCTGAGGAGCAGGCCGGATCCGGATCATGATAAACCGGAGACAACCTTACCTGATTAAATTTTTAAAAAATCTGAATATGGGTAACGGTAACAGAAAACGAAAAGCAAAAAAATACCCTCTCATATTCATGAGAGGGTATTGATCTTATTCTTTTATTAATTCGGAAAAGCTCGGAAAATTTGTTCTGCCAGGTCAGATGGTCAGACCAGGCAGGATAATGGGATTTGTCGACTCAGTATTTGTGTTTTTTGTTCACCAACCAATTCCGTTATATACAAATCTTCAGGCTCTTTCTTATCCGAAATCTTTCAGGAAATTTTAATTATGCAAGCTTAACGTTAACGGCATTTAAGCCCTTTTCGCCTTTCTGTACATCAAAAACTACTTTGTCATTTTCACGGATCGACCTTACAGCCAGTCCTGAAGAATGTACAAATATATCACTGCTTCCGTCTGACGGAGAAATAAACCCGAAACCTTTTGTTTCGTTAAAAAATTTTACGGTGCCTTCTTGCATGGTAATTATATTAAATTGTTGTTATTATTAATTGTGTATGGTAATAATCATTGATACCGAACTATCTGCGGGCTTAGTTCTTATACCGGAAATCCTGTGCGGCGGCAGGCATGGTCAATTCTATCGGTACATTCGGTATATTTCTTTTATCAGGATACACCGGCGGCGGGATATTCTGTGCTTTCGGTAAAACGGCAACTTCTGCCGGATTCTGGAGCAGGCTCCCGGCAAAAGCACGGATCTCTGCAGGCATCGTAGCGGAGAAAAACAAAGTCTGTCTCTTTTTTGGGGTCATCTGTACGATTTTCTTTACCTCACTGATCAGCTCCAGATCAAACATGATATCGGCTTCATCCAGTATCAGTATTTCGATTTTAGAAAGATCAATATGCCTTTGGTTTATCAGTTCCAGAAGCCTTCCCGGTGTTGCAATGAGGATATCCACTCTCTTTCTTAAGGCTGCCAGCTGGCCTCCTGCAGAAACACCTTCAAAAATACAGAGTTGGGACAAAGGGAGGTATTTGCTGTACATCTTAAAATCATCTTCAACCTGCACCGCCAGTTCACGTGTCGGGGTCAGGATAAGGATTCTTATTTCATTATGGTCTGGCGTGTTTTTTTTCAGAAGCTGCATAACGGGCATTGCAAATGCGGCTGTTTTTCCCATTCCCGCCTGTACGCATCCTAGGATATCCTTTCCCGCTAAAATATGGGGAATTGCAGTATACTGAATTTCGGTAGGCCTGGAATATCCGGCTTCCGTAACGGCACGGACAATAGGATTAATGAGATTTAAATGTTTAAAGCTTATCATGGACATCAGAATTTCTGTTGTTTTTATGGGCAGATCTTTATTTATATGATCTGAATTGATGTATTTTTGTAAACAGGTTATTCAAAGAATTGCTTTTTTTAACCTATTCATTTGCTTCAGCAGCAGCAAATGTTCTCATTGAAAACACAGCAGGCTTTGCAATGCATATCTCACACAATTGGTGGCACATGAATCTATGACCCCTGACCTTTATTGCGGCTCATCTACATCTTTAAGTAAAAATAAACTTTATAAAAGGATTGTTTTGCCTGTTTGGATATTCCCGAACTCAGCCAGCCAATCGCCTGTATTATTCTATGGTAATAAAATGAAGTTTAAATCGGGCAGCTGAAAAGCGAGACTGAAAGAAAAATTGTAATTTTAAACTTATACAGAATGGCAAAGGCAGAAACCTGTTTGTAAATGCTTTTGCAAACATACGATAAAAAAACCGAATAACAGCAGTTTTAAGATGTTGATTATCAGAAATTTGTTATTTAGTATGCCGTGTTAAACCATGGTCCCTACAGCACAGATGACTTTACCATCCCGATATGCAGGTTTCCCTGTCCATTAATGAAAACTGTTAAAGATTTTTGATATATATGCTTCTGAAAATGGTTTGCTTTATTAGGGCCCGTCATAAACCGGAAGTATGTAAGGCTGTATCCGTCGAAACTTATTCCGGTAAGCAAGTTTTATGTGATTGATATTGAGCGTAAAGCAGAGCCTGTTTATTTACAAAAGTGATTGTTGAAAGAAGCCATTATTTACATCGGTAGAAAATGGTTTGTGCTTGCGGATGAAAACCGGTATGTTATTGACCAGTAATGAAAAGTAATGGAATTTGAAGAATGCGATTTTTTGTATCTTTTCCGCCGATAGAATCTCTTTACAAAACTGTTCTTATGATTACTAAGGCTGGAATACCTTGAATTGTATTAAATTAATCTATGAATCAATGTTTTAAGGAACGTCAGTTTTATACATATTGATTGATGATAATAGGCTGTATGATAACGTATTAAATGTGTTTTTTGCCGATCGTCTTAATCAGTTTTAAGATCGCTGTGGTATTCCTTGAATAAGGAAAACAGGATTTCTCCTATAAATTAAATCAACTGGCGGATCAGGTTTACGTCTGAATTTCTGTGCTCGGAATACAGGTGGGAATGAAAATCATTCAGCTTGATTAAAGTCTTTAATAAATCGCTTTTTTCTTCATCGCAGAGTTTACCTGACAGGATCACAGAAGTAAGATTTACCTTTTCAACCGACTGGTGAAAACGGTCTTCCCCTTTTTTGGTAAGGTTCAGCCTTTTGCTCCGGCGGTCTTCTTCGTCATTTTTTTCTTCAATCAGCCCGGCTTCCAGGAGTCTTTTGATGATCTGCGTTCCGGTCTGCTTTTCATGGCCGTTTTTTTCAATCAGCTGTATTTTGGTGAGGTTTGGTTCGTCTTTCAGCCGGTACAGGTAGGTGAATTCTTCATTAGCCAGTTCAGGGAATTCCCCAAGCCCTTTTCTTACCAGCTGTTTAGAATACCTGCTCAGCAAAAGGATCTGCTTACAGATTTCATTTTCTCTGAAGGAAACCTCATGCTGTTCATTCTTAAAAAGCTTGGTAGGGCTTTCTTCCCTGTATTTTTTATCATTCAGCCACAGCCGGAAGTCTTCCACTTTAGCCTGGGGCGCGTAGGATCCGGAATTTTCAAAATCTTTTACCTGCAGAAGCAGATCGATAAAAAAATCAGTATGCATGATATAATTTTTGGTGTAAAGATAGATGTTTGGATACGGGATTCAAAATTACAGTTTAACGCTTCCCATTCCGCCATCAACCCCGAAAACCTGCCCGGTAATCCATGTTGCCTTATCAGAAAGTAAGAATGCTGTCATCTCTGCCATTTCTGCAGGGTTCCCGATTCTTTGCAGCGGATGCCTTTTGCCGGAAGCCTCTCTTTTTTCCGGGGTGGAAAGCAGCTGTGAAGCAAGTGCCGTATCTGTTAAAGAAGGCGCGATGGCATTGACCCGTATTTTCTGTGCCGAAAATTCTGCCGCAAGGCTTTTTACCAGTCCTTCAACGGCACTTTTGCTGGCAGCAACCGAAGCATGAAAAGGCATTCCCAGTTTCGCTGCTACGGAACTGTACAGTACAATGGACGAACTTTCCGGTTTTTTCAGATTCGGAAGCAGTTTCCGGATGCATTTTACAGCTCCCAAAACATTGATTTCAAAATCATTCTTAAAATCATCTTCCGTAAGGCGGTTAAACGGTTTCAGGTTGATGCTTCCTGGCGCATATACAAGCCCGTCAACACTTTCAGGAAAGGTAATATCGTCTAAATTTCCGGTAAGGATATCCATTTCATGAAATTCGATATTCTCATGCTGAAGTTCCGGGTTAAACGTCCTGGAAATACCGGTGATTTTATGGTTTTCCGAAAGGATTTTCGCAGCAGCCAGTCCGATCCCTGATCCGCATCCGATGATGACAATATTTTTCATATGCTTATTTTTTAGTTTATTATTGATTAAAATTTCAAGGATGACTCTTAAATATTTTCTCCTGATTTTTAGATTTGATATAAAAAATCTGCGAAAATTATTAAATGGTTTCCTATGTTTTATTGTTCCTAAACAGAATATCCATCAATCCGGAAAACAGGAGAGGTCAGATCCGGCATTTAACAGTAATTTCTATCTTTTTGAAATCTTATTATTGCTGATTACACGCTGCCTGCTGCACCGGAACCGGATCATTTCTTCGCTTCTTTTCATAAGGTGCTTTTGGCTGACTCCGGAATTGACCCGCTTCCTCCACAACCTGAAGCTTGACGGTTTAAGCTCCGAGCGCATCAGCTGGATTACTTCTGCTTCACTGATCCCGAACTGAAAGGCAATGGCCTCAAACGGTGTCCGGTCTTCCCATGCCATTTCAATAATCCGGTCTGTCTGTTGGGGACTGAATTGTTTATCCATAATATATAATGTGTTTGTTTTATAAAATTGTCTGATTGTACCTATTGTCTTTTTCTTATTGAATTTTTAGGTATTTTATAACCCAAAGCCGAAAAAAAACGACTGTTCCGTATGGTTATCTGTTCAGCCATAACTGTATGAATTCCTGTTCGGGGTCATACTGGGCTGCCTGTTTTTCGGGACTGAAGACCCTGTTCCGCGGATCATTTCCGACTCCGGCGAGGTACATCCAGTTGCCGTAATTGCTGTGTACATCGTAATCAATCAGCATTTCTTCAAAATAAGCGGCACCCGCTCTCCAGTCCTGTTTGAGGATTTTACTGAAGTAAGAAGCCACATTCTGCCTTCCCCGGTTGCTCATCCATCCGGTATGCTTTAGTTCCATCATATTCGCATTGATGAATTCGGATGCTGTTTCTCCTTCGGTCCACTGCCGGATCAGTTCCGGGTCAGGATCATAATCATATGCCTTCCCGTTAATGCCGTGCTGACGGAACACATTGTCTCCGTATTCTAACGACGTATGCCTGAAGAAATCGCGCCAGAGCAGTTCAAAAACCATCCAGTAAGAAGATTCGCTGCTCCGGTGCCGGGCTTCATATCTTTTTATTTCATGGTAAACCGTTACCGCAGAAAGGCTTCCGTCGGCAAGCCATGCAGAAAACCGGCTGCTGTAATCGGTACCCTTCATTCCGTTTCGGGTTTCTTTGTAGGTGTCCAGATTTCGGGTTTCAGAAAAATAATAGGATAATCGCTGTGATGCCTGCCTTTCACCTCCCGAAAACGGGAAAGCGGTACGGCTGTCGGGTTCATATTCATCAAACCCCAATGACTTCAGGCTGACATCATCACTGGTAAAATGAAGTTCAGGACCGGATTTATCATAGTCCGAATGCTCGGAATCAAATTCCTCACGGACCGTAAAGTTTTTTTCAAGCTTCTGCCTGAACGCGGTAAACTGTACTGGGACTTTTGAGAAATACGCCTGCGTAGAATCAGGACTGATAAGAAACTGGGAGTATGATTTTTCCCAAGCTGCAGAAGGCAGAACGCTTTTTATCCTGCGTTCCGTTTCGCGTTCCTCCTGTGTCCATTCCTGCTGGCAGAAGATTTTTTCCACCGTGTATTTCTCAGAAAGTGCCCTGAATACAGATTCCGTTTTTCCGTATTTTACAAGAAAAGGAATATTCTTTTCTTGTAGAACAGAGCTTAGGCCCCGAACACTTTTCAGCAGGAACTTAGCCCGGTAACGGCCGCACTTCCTGAATCCCCACTGTCTTTTATTGTAAAAATCCTCATCAAAAATATACACGGCAAGAAACGGCGTCTCTTCCTGCATAATCCGGTACAGGGATTCCTGGTCTCTCGTTCTCAGGTCTTTGGTGTACCAGAGGATATTGATTTTTTGTTTTTCCGGCATCGTTCGCTGCAGTATTTGATTTCGTCCCAGTTTTTTTTCCATTTTTTGCGCCAGTTGAAAGGAAGTCCGCAGACTTCACAGGTCTTTGAAGGCAGTCCGGCAGGCATATTTACGGTTTTACAAAATTTTTGTAATTGTTGATGACCACACGGTTTGATTTCAGGTCATGCATCATATGGTACAGCCCGAAGAATGTCCTGTTAAGATAAATAAAATGCCTGGAACCCCTGTTGGCATTCATCCCTTTCATATCGCTGAGCTTTGAATACCGCTGTCCGAGGTCTGCGATTTCATTAAAAAACGAATCATCGGAAAAATCAAAATCTTCCCTGTTGAATGGACGGGTAAACAGTTCCAGCAATTCATAAAAGAGCTTGGAGAAAAATGCTGTTTCCTCAGGCGTATCATCGTCTCGCAATATTTCCAGTGTGTATAATTTCTCCCTGAATATTTCAGGATCCTTCAGGTTTTCCGCTCTGGCCATTTCAAAATAAGGCGTATAAAAATCTTCCGGGATTTCCTTGATGCACCCGAAATCGATTACCAGCAGCTTCTGATCGTCAGAAACCAGAAAATTGCCCGGATGCGGGTCTGCATGCACTTTTTTCAGGATGTGCATCTGGTACATGTAGAAGTCCCAGAGGGTCTGGCCTATCAGGTTCAGCTCTTCCTGCGTATTGTTTTTTTTGGTGAACTCTGAAAAATGGAGCCCGGGCATCCAGTCCATCGTAATGATCTTTTCACAGGAATATTCCGGATAATAAGTAGGGAAAAGAAGATTCGGAAGGTGCCTGCATTCCGCTGCAAAATGCTGGCTCCGCTGAAGTTCTAAGTTATAATCCGTTTCCTCATAGAGTTTGTCTTCAACTTCCTGGAAATAAGATTCCGAGCCGTCTTTTTTAATGTTGAACATCTTCATGGCGATCGGCTTTACCATTTTAAGGTCGCTGCTGATGCTCTCACGCACGCCTGGATACTGTATTTTCACGGCAAGGGGCCTGTCATTTTTCCGGGCTTTATGGACCTGGCCTATGCTTGCTGCGTTTACTGATTCCGAAGAAAATTCATCAAATATCTCCTCAGGGTTTCTTCCGAAGTATTTCCTGAACGTCTTCCTCACCAATGCTCCAGAAAGCGGCGGTACTGAAAACTGTGACAGTGAAAATTTTTCCACATATTCCACCGGAAGCATATTCTTCTCCATGCTCAGCATCTGCGCAACTTTCAGGGCAGAGCCTTTCAGTTCTTTCAGTGAATCATATATGTCCGAAGCATTGTCCTCATTCAGGATCTTCCTTGCTTCGCCTTCATCCTTGGTTATCTTATTGCCGTAATATTTCAGGTAATTGACGCCCACTTTGGCACCTGCTTTCAGGAGGCTGCCCGTTCTTTCAATTTTCCCCGTCGGTATTTTATCTAATGTTTTCATAAATGCTTGTTTACCGGTGTTCTTTCCATAAAAATTTTCCGAGATCGAGAAGCTTTTTCAAGGGTTCATTATCGATTAGTTCAAATCCCGTATCAATTGTTTTTTCAATGAAAATATCTGTTTTTTCAAAGTCCCGCGACGTGTCTTTTTTCCAGAACTCAATACACGAAACCAAATGAAGCCATAAGGCCTGCTGCCTGGATTTTTCGTTAAAGTTCCTGATTTTCTCTGCCTTCCTCAGTATTTCCCATTCGTTGAAATCCAGCGTGTTGATAAATTGCTGATGGGTTCTCTTCAGGCTGTCCAATACCTTTGCATGGTCCATCCTGTCTTTTCCCAGCAGGGAAAGCACAAGTGATCTGTTCATCGTCAGGTTCTCAAAGAAAATGAAGTAGACATTCAGCAGTTTTTCCTTTGCCGTCACTCCTTCCGAAATATTGACTTCAGCCGCCAGTTCCAGGGATTTTTTAAAAAAATGATTAAAAATTTCCCTCTCCATATGCTCAAACCCGGAAAAGAAATGATAGAATTCTTTTTCTTCAAACCCGTTTTCTTTGGCAAACAGATATACATTTTTCGGCTTTTCGCCATGGTTAAGAATATAATCGCCATACAGTTCGAGTATGCTTTCCGAAGTTATATAATTCTGATTTTGATTATCCATTTGAATTTCTTTCTTACAAATTTAGTAAATTATATTACTTTAAATTAAAACAAAGTATAAATTTGTACTATATAAATGATTTAAATTTTAGATGATGTTACAAATACAGGCACAGTCTGATATCCCGACTGACTTTGGGGTCTTTACCGTATATGCATTTTCCGAAGATAATACAGACTGGATGCCGCATCTGGCATGGGTTTCTAAAACAACGGATTTCGACAGGGCAGTTCATGTACGGTTCCATTCAGAATGCATCACGGGTGAAGTTTTCCATTCAAAAAAATGTGAGTGCGGCCAGCAGCTTGACGCAGCCATGAAGTTTGTCTCTGAAAAAGGGGGAATGATTATTTACCTGAGGCAGGAAGGCCGGAATATCGGGATCATCAATAAATTGAAAGCTTATGCCCTTCAGGAGCAGGGACTGGATACGGTTGAAGCCAATCTCCGGCTGGGGCTTCCGGCAGACGGAAGGAATTTTGAAGCAGCCATAGAAATGCTTAAGCTTTTGGAAGTTAAAAGCATTTACCTGCTTACCAATAATCCTGACAAACTGAAAGCGCTGGAGGGCAGCGGCATTACCCTGGCCGGAAGGGTCCCTCTGGAAATAAACTCCAATCCGGTAAATGAAAGCTACCTGATGACCAAGAAAGATTATTTCGGCCACCTGCTGGAGAAGATATGAGATTTATGTACAACCGGATTGGTCAATCAATAACAATACGGGTTGTTTGCCATATGATAAGATATATGGATTACTGCGAAATACATTGTATTGACACAATTGCTGAATTGTGATTAGGCCTCTTACAATATAAGAATGCGGCATAATTTTATGTCGCATTTTTATATATAGCTTAAAAATACCATGAGTCTAATTCTAGTTTGGATTATCCTCAGATGCAGTTCTTTGTTGAAAATAGAAGAGTTGCCTGTTAACCGTACTTTCTGTTGGAATTGTAACTGCCGGCCGCAGGGATTTGTATGCCATGAAAATTATTGTAGGTATAATACAGGTCTTTAAAATAAATTTCCGTTTCTATTTCATATTTCTCTGCAACCGGAATGCTTTTCTGGAGTTTAGGAGCATCCGTAAGAATTTTTTCCTCAGTAATTATGCTTTTACTGCAGTGGCAGTACTGATGATCGTTCTGTGTATGCTCATGGAGATTAACCACTTTTATTTCCGTATGTTCATAGCTCCTGCATTTGTCAAACGTTTCCTGTTCCAGCGTAAACCAAGGCTCACCGTGATAAAAAAAATGATCGATAATTTCAGGATGGCCGGAATCTCTTTTTTCCAAAGGTGCAGATGAATAGTAGCCATTGCATTGTGTGCAAATAGCAACCTGTATTTTTATAGACATAATATCGGATTTAAGTGTTGCGGTTTTCCTACATCAGAAGTTGTGCCATACCTGTAAAATTGGGAAAAAATTAATACGGTAACTGAGATTCGGGACCTGAAATCATGCGTGTCCGTTTCAGGTTCACCTGTCATGGCAGCCATTATACGGTTTGTGCATATGCCATTATTTTTCCCGAATAAAAATTGTCGGTAAAGGCTGATTTTTTAATGTTCCGTTCTCAAAAAATTAATCCTGATTCTGATTCTAAAATTCTCTTTCGCTATGATTTTGCGGTCTCGCATGTGAAAACGGTAAAAGAAAAATCATTTTTTTTAAGAATATATGGCCCGGAAAGTGTCTTTATACGCTTTTAATTAAAAAAAAATCAGGCAGATTTTAAGGTTTCTTATCATATGATTTTAATGAACAATTTATCCGGTTATTTTTTATTTTTTTTTACGTAATGGGTTGCTGATTCATATAATAGGATATTAATAAGTGTGTTTTTTATGATAACCTTATCATTTTTTTTATACAATACTTATCATTAAAAATAGATATGTAAATTATTGATATGTAGTTAGTAGTGGTAATTTTATTTTTTTTATTCAATTGAATTTTTATATTTGTGATGTTACATAAATGTTAACATTTTAAATGAGCCCTGATTTTATTCATACGTACGTATCTGTTGATTGTGTTGTGTTCGGATTTGATTACGAAAACAGGCTGAACATTTTACTGGTTCAGCGCCATGTGGAGGATGTTCCTTTGGAGCGTCAGAGAAAACTGCCGGGCAGCCTTATTTTCAGTGATGAGGATGTTGACGATGCCGCGCAAAGGGTGCTTCATGAGCTTACGGGTATTAAGAAAATGGTTCTTAAGCAATTCAAATGCTTTGCAGATCCGGCGCGTGCCACCAGTGAGCATGACATCAGATGGATGGGAGAGGAGTACAAACATGATATCGACAGGATTATTACTGTAGCCTACCTTTCGCTCTGTAAAATCGATCATAAGATCAACAGTACGAAATACGATACCGTAGACTGGTTTCCGATCGATGAGGTGCCTACACTCCCTTTTGACCATAATAAAATCATCAGCGAGTCTCTGGTGGAGATCAGAAAATGGATCGAGTCTGATTTCACCATTATTTTCGAGCTGCTGCCGAAAAGATTTACCATCAGGCAGCTGTATCAGCTGTACACGGCCCTAAGTGAAAAGCATATCGATATTAAAAACTTTCATAAAAAGATATCCTCATTCAACTACATTGTCCCTTTGGATGAAATAGAAAAAAATGTTTCGCACCGAGCGGCAAGATATTATAAGTTCGACGCCAAAGTCTACAAAAAGAACAACACTAAACTAATAAAATAATACCCCTTTTCTAAATTATGTATTTACTAGGCTATGACATTGGCAGTTCTTCCGTGAAAGTGTGTCTTATTGAGGCATCCAGCGGCAAAGTGGTTGCTTCGGAATTTTCTCCTAAAAAGGAAATGAAAATCACTGCTGTTCACCCGGGATGGGCAGAACAGAATCCGGTCGACTGGTGGACCAATCTTAAACTTGCACACGAAGCCGTTATGCATGAGTCCGGGGTACATCCTGAAGATATCAAGGGGATCGGCATTACCTGGCAGATGCACGGTCTTATCCTGGTAGATAAAGATCAGAATCTGCTGAGGCCTTCCATTATCTGGTGTGACAGCCGTGCGGTTCCATACGGCGAGCAGGCATTCAAAACCATCGGACAAGAAAGATGCCTTTCGCATCTGCTGAACTCACCGGGAAACTTTACCGCTTCCAAGCTGGCATGGGTAAAGGAAAATGAGCCGGAAATTTTTAATAAGATCGATAAGATCATGCTGCCGGGGGATTATATTGCCATGAGGCTTTCCGGGCATATCGGGATGACGGTTGAAGGTTTGTCTGAAGGGATTTTCTGGGATTTTAAAAATAACTGCATCTCAGAGGACGTAATCAACCATTACGGAATCCCGAAAAGTTTTTTCCCGGAAATTATTCCCACTTTCGGAATCCAGTCGACAGTTTCGGCAGCCGCAGCTCAGGAATTAGGACTGAAAGAGGGAACACCTATTTCCTACCGGGCAGGGGACCAGCCGAACAACGCACTTTCTCTGAATGTGTTCAACCCCGGGGAAATTGCTTCTACAGCAGGCACTTCAGGCGTTGTATATGGTGTTCTGGATCAGCTTGAATATGATAAGTTATCCAGGGTAAATACGTTTGCCCACGTAAACCACACTCCTGAACAGATCAGATTAGGTGTTTTGCTCTGCATCAACGGGACCGGGATTTTAAACTCATGGCTGAAGCATAATTTTGCCACTTCACTGGCTTCTTACGGCGATATGAACGAACTGGCTTCACTGTCACCGGTCGGTTCCAAAGGGCTGAGCATCGTGCCTTTCGGAAACGGGGCGGAAAGGGTCTTGGAAAATAAAGAAACCAACTGCTCAATTCACGGGATTAATTTTAACATCCATTCAAAAGGTGATATTCTGCGTGCCGCACAGGAAGGAATTGTTTTTTCCTATGAATACGGAATGGATATCATGAGGAGTATCGGGATGGACATCCGGGTAATCAGGGCCGGGAATGCCAATATGTTTCTGAGTTCCATTTTCCGGCAGTCGCTTTCCAGTGTCAGCAACGCTGTTATTGAGCTTTATGATACCGACGGAGCAGTGGGGGCAGCAAGAGCGGCAGGAATGGGAATCGGTTTTTATGCAGATTCCAAAGAAGCTTTTGCTTCCCTTGAAAAAATAGCCGTGATAGAACCGGAACACGAAAAACAGGAACAGTATATAGAAGCCTATTCCAGATGGAAAAACCATCTTAAGGAAATCATCTAACAGACAATAAAGGAATTCTTCCATGGCACTTACCGGCTGTCTTATACCGGTGAGCAGGGGATTTTTATATAAAAATTTAAAAATAAATAAGATCAATATGAACACTTTAACAGGTACAAAAGAGTTTTTTACAGGTATTGAAAAAATTCAGTTTGAAGGAAAAGAAAGCAGAAACCCAATGGCTTTCCGCTATTACGACGCAGAAAAAATCATCATGGGGAAACCGATGAAAGAATGGACGCGTTTTGCAATGGCCTGGTGGCATACCTTGTGTGCTGACGGAAGCGATCCGTTCGGCGGACCTACCATCCATCATCCCTGGGACACAGGAAACGATGCTGTTGCCAGAGCCATGCACAAAATGGATGCAGGCTTTGAATTTATGTCCAAAATGGGCTTCGGCTATTACTGTTTCCATGATATCGATCTGGTAGCACCTGCTGACAACTGGAAAGATTATGAAAAAAACCTTCAGTCTGTCGTAGCATATGCAAAACAAAAACAGGCAGAAACGGGAATCAAGCTTTTATGGGGCACGGCCAATGTATTCACCCATGAAAGATACATGAACGGCGCTTCCACAAACCCGAACTTTGACGTTCTGGCATGTGCCGGGACCCAGGTTAAGAATTCTATTGACGCAACCATCGCTTTAGGCGGTGAAAACTACGTATTCTGGGGAGGAAGAGAAGGGTATATGAGCCTTCTGAATACCGACATGAAACGTGAAAAAGACCATTTGGCACGTTTCCTTTCCATGTCCAGGGATTATGCACGCCAGCAGGGTTTCAAAGGGACTTTCCTGATCGAGCCTAAGCCGATGGAGCCTACCAAACACCAGTATGACTATGATTCTGAAACGGTAATCGGGTTTCTGAGGCATTACGGGCTGGATAAAGACTTTAAGCTTAATATCGAAGTAAACCATGCAACACTGGCAGGCCATACTTTTGAGCATGAACTTCAGGTGGCCGTAGATGCAGGATTGCTCGGAAGCATCGATGCCAACAGGGGAGACCACCAGAACGGATGGGATACGGATCAATTCCCGGTAGATTACCATGATATGGTTCAGGCATGGCTGGTTCTCCTTCCTGCAGGAGGTTTAGGAACAGGCGGCGTGAATTTCGATGCCAAAATCAGGAGGAATTCCATTGATCCTGAAGATTTGTTCATCTCTCATATTTCCGGAATGGATGTATTTGCAAGAGGCCTTCTGGCAGCAGCGGATATTCTTGAGCATTCAGATTATAAAAAACTGAGAACAGACCGTTACGCTTCTTTTGACAGCGGAAACGGAAAAGCATTCGAAGAAGGAGCCCTTACCCTCGAAGACCTTCGGAAGATAGCACACGAAATTGGTGAACCTCAGCCGAAAAGCGGAAAACAGGAACTGTTTGAAGCAATCGTCAATATGTATATCTAATACGGTAAAAGGCTGAAAATAAACACTAAGGATTTTTATACTGTAACTATTAACGGCCTTTTATCTTCAATCCTAATATTTAAAAATAATAAGTATGAACCGATTTTATTTTGCTAAAACCAATAAGGCGGCAATATTTTTTGCCATGGCTTTATTGCCTTCAGGCATGGTTTATTCCCAGGTTAAAAAAGATACGGTAACAAAAGAGAAGAAGATTGATGAGGTGGTTGTTATCGGATACGGTACCCAGAGAAAAGAGTCTGTAACGGGTTCCGTAGCTACTGTAAAAGGAGACGCACTGCGGGAAGTGCCTTCCGCAAATATTACGCAGGCTCTGCAGGGCAGGGCAGCGGGTGTGGATATTACCCAGACCTCCACAAAACCGGGGGCTGCCATGCAGATCCGTATCCGTGGGACAAGGTCGTTAACGGGGAATAATGATCCGCTTATCGTTCTTGACGGCATTCCGTTTACAGGATCACTGAGCGACATCAGCTCCAGTGACATTAAAAGCCTTGATATCCTGAAAGATGCATCCGCAACGGCAATTTATGGTTCCAGAGGGGCAAACGGGGTTATCCTGGTAACCACCAACAGGGGATCAAAAGGACAGAAGCCCAAGTTTACCTATAATACATTTACCGGCGTTCAGACGCTCTTCTCTAAGTATCCTATGATGGATGGAGAAAAATTTGCCAAACTTAGGGCGTATGCCGTTCCGGCCGGTACTAATACCCCATTATATAACAATGGCGTAGATGAAAGCAATAACACAAATACAGACTGGCAGGATTTATATTACAAACCGGCAATGATGACGAGTCATGACGTCGGGATTTCAGGCGGTACGGAAGGCGGAAATTATAATGTAGGGCTGTCTTATTTCAAACAGGACGCACTGATCCCGATCCAGAACTATGAAAGATTTGCTTTAAGAATGGCCATTGATCAGCAGATAGGCAAAGTATTCAAGTTTGGTTTCACAACCAATACCAATTATTCTGTATCAGAAGGAAACGGGCTGAATCCCGGAGCGATTTTAGGATATTCGCCGTTGGCAAACCCTTATAATGCTGACGGAAGTCTGAAGCGGACCATGATCACAGCAGGAGGGATAGACCAGACCTGGATTTATACACGTCAAGGGATAAACGGCCTGGGAGACAAATATATTGACGAAAGTAAATCTTTTGCCTCGTATAATAATATGTACGGTGAGCTTAATATTATAAACGGGCTTAAATACAGATTAAATGTAGGATTGGATTACCGCACATCCAATAGCGGGAACTATGCAGGAGTAGGTGTATTCAATACCAATCCGCTCGGGCCGTCATCTGCAGGAAGAGGAAACAACCAGACCTATCACTGGGTACTGGAAAACCTCTTGACGTACGACCGTACTTTCGGAAAACATAAAATCAATGCTGTAGGGTTATATTCAGCCGAAGGAAACAGGATTGTCAGTTCTTACATGAGTGCCAGAAATGTTCCGGCCGACTTCTTCCAATACTATAATCTAGGGCAGGCTCCTCAAGCCGATATTTCTGTGAAACCCGAAGATCAGCTGTATATCCAGAACGGGCTTCTGTCCGCTATGGGAAGAGTAATGTATACTTTTAACAACAAGTATATGCTGACGGCTACTCTGCGCGCAGACGGATCTTCCAGGCTGGCTCCCGGAAATAAATGGCATACCTATCCGGCAATATCACTGGGATGGAATATTACCAATGAATCCTTCATGCAAAATGTAAAATTCATTAACCTTTTAAAACTGAGAGCAGGCTGGGGACAGACTTCGAACCAGGCAGTTGCTGAGTACTCTACATTGGGCAGATTGGGTGTGGTACCGTATAATTTCGGTAATACAAACAGTACCGGTGTATATGTAACTGAAGCACCCAATGCCAATCTTGGCTGGGAATATTCTAAAACACAGAATTACGGATTGGACTTTGGATTTTTCAACAGCAGGCTTACCGGCAGTGCAGAAGTCTACAGAACCCATACAGTAGATCTTTTAACCCGTAAATCGCTTCCTATTTCATCAGGCATTGCCTCTCAGACCGCAAATGTTGCGGAGTCTGAAAATAAAGGGGTAGAAGTTTCCTTAAACGGTATTATCTTCGATAATCCTGAAGGGTTCACCTGGGAGGCAGGCGTAAATTTTTACACGAATAGAAACAAAATCTTATCACTGGCTTCAGGGACTGACCGGGATGAAAACAATTTATGGTTTGTAGGCCATAACATCAATGCCATTTACGATTATCAGTATGTAGGCCTCTGGCAGGCAGGAGATCCTTACCAAAGTATCCTGGAACCGGGAACTCCGGCTGACGTAACAGGTTCGATCAAAGTATTGTATACCGGAGGTTATAATGCAGACGGTACGCCGGTTCGTGCCATAGGTCCTGCAGACAGGCAGATTTTTGATACGGCTCCTAAGTTTCAGGGAGGGTTCAATATGCGTTTCGCGTACAAAAACTTTGATTTAAGCACAGTAGGGGCATTTCAGCACGGAGGTATACTGATCAGTTCACTGTATGGTTCTGCAAGTTACCTTAACAGACTGACCGGCAGAGGAAATAACGTAGATGTAGATTACTGGACGGAAGATAATACCGATGCATATTTCCCGCGCCCGGGCAGGCATTTAAGTGGTGATAACCCTAAATATTCTTCCACTTTAGCGATGTTCGATGCTTCATACCTGAAATTGCGTACCATTACTTTAGGATATAACGTAAACAAGGAATTTTTGAAAGATTTAAAAATCAACAGCTTCAGAATTTATTTTACGGTAACCAACCCGGTGGTATTGTTTTCTGCATATCATAAATTATCAGGAATGGATCCGGAACCCAACTCTGTAGGTAATCAGAACCAGGCAGTAACCGGATATCAGGCCCGACAACTGATTATAGGAACAAATAACCCTTCCACAAGAAATTATTTAATGGGGCTTAATTTAACTTTTTAATATTCTACATCATGATACATTTCAATAAAAAACTGATATTGGGAGCTGTTTTTCTATCATTAACATTCACAGGATGTAATGAAATATTAGACGAAGAGCCGAGATCAAATTATACTGTTGAGTATTTTAATACCGAACAGGGAGTGAGTCAGGGCCTTACTTCATTATACAGGAATTTAAGGCTGTTGTACGGAAACGGATACTTTATGAGTAACTGCCAGACCGGTACGGATGAATCTACCTGGGCACAGAGTGCTGACGGAAATTTCCGGGATTTGGATATGTCCGGGAACGGGAATATCAATGCTGCCACTTTTCCTACCGGTATGGTCTGGGGAGCTGTTTTCCCTTATATTAATACAGCCAATGGGATCATAGAGAAAGGACCGAATTTCGGAATTGCAGAATCTCTGATTTCAGAAGCCAGGTTTTTCAGGGGATTTAATTATTTCATGCTGGCGCAGACCTACGGAGGAGTACCTTTGGATCTGGGTTCGGGGCAGCTTGCCTTCAATACATCTGCAACCACCACTTCTGTAAGGAATACCGTTCCGGAAGTATATACCAAAGCCATATTTCCCGACCTTAAAAAAGCAGTTGATAATTTGCCGGTCTCTCCAAGGGTAACAGGAGGGGTAACTAAAAATGTAGCAAGGCTGTTCTTAGCCAAAGCTTATCTCACCTACGGATGGTGGCTGGAAAACCCAAACAGTATCCCGACATATCCTGAAGCATCGAGAACAGATCCTGACGGGCATAACGCGCAGTGGTATTTCCAGCAGGCATACGATGTAGCCATGGCCGGTATCAGTGCCCCGGCTCCTTACAGCTTACAGCCTACTTTTTATGATGTCAATGCAGGGCCTAATGACCGTAACAGCGAATGTATGTTGTATGCAGACCATACACAGGCCAGTGCTTTCTATAATGAAAGTGATCCTGTAGGATTTGGTGCCGGATGGTCTCCGGATAATTTTGCAGCCTGGATGCAGACCTGGAACTATACAGCGATACGAAGCAGTACTTCCGCTTCTTCATTTGCAGGCATAAGTTCTGTACAGCGTGCAGCAACACAGTCTTTGGGAAGACCTTGGGTACGTATGGCGCCGACCATCGGGGTAATTAAAAATACTTTTGCAGATAAAACCAACGACTCCAGATATGACGGGACATTTGTAACAACTTACAGGGGAAACTGGGATAAAGCCGGGGTTTCCAATGCCGTATTATACAATGCCAACAACTTGCCGGTACAGCCGGGAGGAGCTGTACTTACATTCCTTAATGATGATACCCAGACCCCGGTTTATCCATCAGGCTCAGGCCAGAACGGAGTAGGCGCAGGTACATTGCCGGGAAGGGCAGACTGGGTAATTGCTCCGGAAGGGATCAGCAGGATTGTATATCCGGGTCTGTGGAAAATAGGAACTTACCGTACTGATGATCCGAACGGACTGGGCTATCCGAATGCCGGCTTAACAAGGCCTTTCAATGTGGCTAAGTTTTCCGAGTTTTATTTCATTGCCGCAGAAGCAGCCGTAAAAGGAGCTTCAGGAACCATGACGGCCAGGAACTTAATCAACGTGATCCGTGCAAGAGCCGGAAAATGGAAGTTTAATAATGCTCAGAATATTACATATATAGCAGATAACAGTGCAGCCATGACTGCAGCTACGCCGTCAGCCATCACCATCGATTATATCCTTGCGGAGCGTTCACGAGAATACTATGGGGAATTCTACCGATGGTATGACCTGGTACGTACGCAGAAATGGGGAGAATATGCGGCCACTTATCAGATCGGGGGCGCTTCTTATGGAGCCCATACCCCTCAGACGGTATCCCGTAATATCCAGAAATTCCACTACCTGAGGCCGATTCCTCAGGGACAGCTGGATGCAATGGAAGTTTCTGCGGATATCAAGGCTAAATATCAGAATCCGGGATATTAAATTTAAAACACATTTACATTCATATCAACACAAAGTAGGTGTCACAGGCACCTGCTTTGTTTAATGAAATATTTTAGATTATGGAAAAAACATGGCGTTGGTTCGGTAAAAAAGATAAGATACAGTTGGATATGCTCCGCCAGATTGGAGTGCAAGGCATTGTTTCTGCCCTTCATGATATCCAAAACGGACAGGTGTGGCCTTTAGAAGCCATTAATGAATATAAAGAATATATAGAAAGTCACGGTCTTCGCTGGTCGGTAGTGGAAAGCCTTCCCGTAAGCGAGGCAATCAAGTACGGCGGTGAAGACCGGGACGCTTTAATAGAAAATTATATTCAGAGCCTGGAAAATTTAGGTAAAGCAGGCGTTACAACCGTGTGTTACAATTTTATGCCGGTACTGGACTGGGCGCGTACCGATCTGTATTATCAGTGGGAAGACGGCGCTTCGTCACTCTATTTTGACAAGGCAAAATTTGCCTATTTCGAAATCCATATCCTGGAAAGAGCAGGAGCCGAAAAAGACTATGATCAGGATATTCTCGCCAAAGTTGAAACTTTAAAAAATACCGTTACCAAAGAAGCAGAACAAGACCTTATTGATTCCGTTATCGTTAAAACCCAGGGGTTTGTCAATGGGAATATCAAAGAAGGGGACCAGGACCCGGTAGCTAAATTCAAAAGCCTGCTGGCTTTGTATGACGGGATTGATAAAGACCGGCTTCGCCTGAACATGAAATATTTTCTGGAAAAAATTATGCCCGTATGTGAACAGTGGAACATCCACATGTGTGTACACCCGGACGATCCGCCGTTTTCACTGCTGGGGCTGCCGAGAATTGTGACCTGTGAAGAAGATATCGACTGGTTTTTAAATGCCGTTGACAATCCGCACAACGGGCTCACATTCTGCGCCGGCTCACTGAGCGCGGGTCTTCACAATAATGTGCCGGAACTCGCTAAAAAATATGCTTCAAGAACAAAATTTGTCCATTTAAGAAGCACCAATGTATTTGAAAACGGGGATTTTATCGAAGCGATGCATCTATCCGGCAGAGGACAGCTTATCGATGTGATCCGTGTATTTGAAAAAGAAAACCCGTCACTTCCTATGAGGGTAGACCATGGAAGACTTTTGACGGACGACGCCGACAAAGGGTACCATCCCGGATATTCATTTTTGGGGAGAATGCTGGCATTGGGACAGATTGAAGGCGTAATGGCAGCCGTACAAAACGGGATGTCAAAACAATAATGTCCGGAACCCGGAGGGTTCAGCAGGATCATTTATAAACAACATTGAGCAATTATACATCATGAACAATATATTCAGCATTGAAGGCAAAGTCGCTGTTATTACAGGAGCATCCGGCGTTTTGGGAGGCAGCCTGGCAAAAAGGTTCTTAGAAGCCGGGGCCAGAGTCGTTGCTTTAGGAAGAAGCCAGGAAACGCTTGACAGCAGGGTGAAAGAACTGACCGCTCCCGGAGGGGAAGCCCTGGCAGTAGAAGCCAACGTAATGGACATTCAGAGCCTTGAAAAGGCCGCAGAAAAAATTAAGGAACAATACGGCAGGATCGATATTCTGCTGAATATTGCAGGAGGGAATATTCCCGCTGCCACTTTATCTCCGGAACAGTCGTTTTTTGATATGAAAATAGAAGGCTGGAATGAAGTGACCGACCTCAACATCAACGGTACCGTTTACCCGAGTTACGTTTTTGGGAAAACCATGGCAGAGCAGGGGAGCGGGAGCATCGTCAATATTTCTTCCATGGCAGCCTATTCCGCCATTACACGGGTGGCAGGATATTCTGCAGCAAAAGCGGCCATTACCAATTTTACCCAGTGGCTTGCTTCAGATGTCGCTTTGAAATATGGAGACAAAATAAGGGTAAATGCCGTGGCACCCGGATTTTTTATCGGGGACCAGAACCGTGCTATCCTGCTGAACCCTGACGGTTCTTTAACCGACAGGAGTAAAAAAGTGATTGCCAAAACACCGATGCAGCGATTCGGGGAAGTAGAAGAGCTCCATGGCGCCGTGCAGTTTCTCTGCTCAGATGCCGCAAGCTTTATCACCGGGGCTTTACTGCCTGTAGACGGGGGGTTCAGCGCTTTCAGCGGAGTGTAATCAATGGTTAAGTCCTGTCTGCGTTACTTTGATTACCAAGTTGTTTCAGGATGTATTCCATAGTGCATAGTTAGCTGGTAATGGATATTTACCGGGTATACCCTACTTAAAGTAAGATCACTATTCTTTAATTTTTTAAACTGAATCATGACGCACGCTACTAAAAATAAGGAAATTTTCGGAGAATCGTTTTTGCTTGAGTCATCGAAAGCAGAAAACCTGTATTTCGGGTACGCGAAAGACATGCCTGTTATTGACTATCACAACCACCTTGAGCCGGATGTGATTTCAGGCAACCGGAATTTCCGTTCCCCGACGGCAATCTGGCTAGATGGCGACCATTACAAATGGAGGGCCATGAGAAATTTCGGGATAGAGGAAAAATTCATTTCCGGCAATGCCGGTGACGAGGAAAAATTCAGGAAATGGGCAGAAACAGTACCTTATACCCTTCGGAATCCCCTGTTTCACTGGAGCCACCTGGAGCTTAAAAATCCGTTCGGGATTACAGAATACCTTTCCGGCAACAATTCGGGAGCAATATATGCTAAAATGGATGAGGCGCTTCAGTCTGATACTTTCCGCCCGCAGCAGTTGCTGCAGCAGTTCAGCGTAGAGGCGCTTTGCACTACAGATGACCCTGCAGACAGTCTGGAATTTCATCAGACATTGAAAAAATCAGGCTGTACCATAGGAGTGTTTCCTGCATTCAGGCCGGATGCATACATTGCTTTTACGGATGCTGAAGCATACCGTAAAAATATTCGGAAACTCGAAAAAACTGCCGGCACCGGCATACGGTCGGCTTCTGATCTTTTGGAAGCTTTACAGTCGAGAATCAGTTATTTTCATGATCACGGAGCCAGGATCTCAGATCATGGTTTTGAGTTTTTTCCCGATACCACTAGATGGAACGGAACTCTGGATCATGAGTTCCGGGAATTCCTGAACGGGGACAGGGCTTTATTTTCAGATCCTGAAGCTTTAACCGGTCATCTGCTGAAGGAACTTTGTAAAATGTATGCCGCAAAAGGCTGGGTCCAGCAGTTCCATATAGGAGCCACCCGAAACAACAATTCCGGAATGCTTCACCGGATCGGTGCCAATACAGGCTACGATGCTATCGGTGAATCCTATTTTGCCCAGAGAATGAGTGTAATGTTTGACGCGCTTAATGCAGAAGATCGGTTGGCTAAATCAGTGATTTACACCCTTAATCCTACCCTTAACGAAGTACTGGCAACCATGGCCGGAAACTTTAATGAAGAAGGGATCAGAGGAAAGATACAGTTCGGCGCGGCATGGTGGTTTCTGGACCAGCTCGACGGAATGGAAAAACAGATGAACGCTGTTTCCAATCTCGGGCTGATCAGCACTTTTATCGGTATGCTGACCGATTCCAGAAGTTTCCTGTCATTTTCAAGACATGAATATTTCAGAAGGCTTTTGTGCAATATGTTCGGCAGCGAGATGGAAAGGGGACTGATTCCCGACGATGAGAAATGGGTGGGCAGAACCATTCAGGATATCTGTTATCACAACACAAAAAATTATTTTGGCTTTTAACAGTTCACTTTAAAAGCGTTTGAAATAAATCTAATGAAAGGAGTTGTCGCAGGAGTCTTTACCAAAAAACTCCTGCAGATAACAAAAGCAATTGAATCAATGAAGATCTGAAAGAGAAAAACAGAAATAAGGCAGTACATGATATGACAGCTTCAAAAAAAATACTTTGCTTCGGGGAGCTTCTTCTCCATTTCGCTCCGGACTCTGATGGAAACTGGCTGAATGAGCAGTCTTTCAAAGTTTTTACAGGCGGTGCAGAATATAACGTGGCTGCAGCCCTTGCACAATGGAAAAACCCGGTAAAGCTCCTTTCCGCTTTGCCCGGAAATTTTATGGGAGAGCAGCTGCAGTCCCAATTGAGAAATAAAGGGATTGAGATTCTCGCAGAAAAAAACAACGGCAGAATCGGGACCTTTTACCTGCCTTCGGATGGTGACATGCAGAATGCATCGGTGGTTTATGACCGTTTTCCATCGGTTTTCACACAGTCGGATTTCAGTGCTTTCAGTATGGATGAGGTGCTTTCAGAGGTCAAATGGCTTCACATCAGTACCATTACACCGGCTTTGAGTGAAAATGCATACCTGAAGTGTCTGGATTTAATGAAAGAAGCTTCTGCAAGAAGCATTACGGTTTCTCTTGACCTGAATTACCGCGCAGTACTCTGGCAGGATAAAAACCCGTCAGATAAAATAAAACATCTGATGCCTTTTGTGAATGTTTTGATGGGAAACATCTGGTCCGTTCAGCAATTCCTGGATATTCCCGTCAAATACGGATTGAATGGAAGTTATGATGATCAAAACCTTTTAAAACAGGCAGAACAGTCAGCATCAGAAATCCAGGGAATCTATCCCGATGTTGAAATGATCGCAAATACATTCCGCTTCACAAGTGGCGAAGAAGTTCATTATTTTTCCACCTTATATGCTGATGGAAAACTTCTGGTTTCGCAGCAGTACCAATCGGATAAAATTGAGGAAAGAGTAGGGAGCGGCGATGCATTTATGGCAGCATTGATCCACGGAATTTTAAAAACAAATCCACCGCAGCAGATTTTGGAAGACGCCACGGAAGTAGCTTTCAGAAAGCTTTTTATAAAGGGTGATACCATTAATGACCGTATTAATATTGAAGAATTATGAATGCAACCATCAGGAAAATAAAAGATCAGAAAATCATTCCTTTGTTTTACCACGAATCTTTTGAGGCTTCAGAAAAAATTATCAAGGCTTTATACGACGGAGGCATCCGTATAATCGAATACACCAATCGTGGAAGTCAGGCACTGGAAAATTTTACAAAGCTGAAAGAAATTTCATCCACAGAATTCCCCGGACTTTTATTAGGGATCGGAACCGTGAAAAATATAAAAGAGATGGATGGTTATGCTGCTGCAAAAGCAGACTTCATTATTACACCGGTGATCAGCGAAGAGCTTGCCAAACATGCTGCTGAAAAAAAGATCATGTTGGTTCCGGGATGTTTTACACCGTCGGATGTTAATGTGGCATTTCAGAACGGATTTCGTTTGGTAAAGATTTTTCCGGCAGATGCTTTAGGTAAAAATTATATCAAATCCATTCAGCCTGTTTTTCCGGAAATGAATTTTATGCCGACCGGGGGAATCAGTGCTGATGCCGAAGACATTAAAAACTGGCTCGAAGGTGGCGCCATTGCTGTCGGTTTGGGAAGTTCGCTTATCAAAACAGAATTTACGGCAGGGCAGCTTACGGAAAAAGTCCGGAATTTATTACAACAACTTAATCAAAACTAAATGCAGGCTCCTAAAAACCGCAACATAAGATGGTTTATGCTGTCTTTGGTCTTTCTCGCTACCACCATCAATTATCTTGACCGCCAGGTTATGGGGCTGCTGAAACCTGTTCTTGAAAAAGAATTCAGGTGGGACGAAAAAGATTACAGCTATATCGTAATGGCGTTTACCACTACCTACGCCATCGGATATCTCGCAATGGGAAGGTTTATAGACAGGGTAGGTACCAAAATTGGGTATGCTGTTTCGTTGATTGTCTGGAGCCTGGCTTCCATAGGCCACGGTTTTGTGAAAAGCACCGTTGGCTTTTTAATCGCAAGAAGCACACTCGGAATCAGCGAAGCCGGAAATTTTCCGGCCGCGATAAAATCGGTGGCAGAATGGTTTCCGAAAAAAGAAAGAGCCCTGGCAACAGGTATTTTTAATTCCGGGGCCACGGTGGGAGCCATTTTGGCACCGCTTCTTGTACCGTTTATTCTCGGACATTACGGATGGCGGGAAACCTTCGTATGGATCGGTGCCCTGGGACTGGTATGGATTGTCCTGTGGTGGAGGTTCTATAAAATCCCGGAGAAAAGCAAAAACCTGAGCCCGGAAGAATTACAGTACATCAAAAGTGACCAAGACGGAAAAATACAGGAAAAGTCCAAAGTTCCGCTGTCAGAAATATTAAGGCACAAAGTAACCTGGTCCTTTGCGGTTGGTAAAATAATGACCGACCCGATCTGGTATTTCTTTATGTTCTGGCTTCCGGCTTATTTTTCAGACGTGTTCAAAATGGATATGACCAAACCTTCCGTTCCTTTAATTATCATTTATAGCGGAACCACAATCGGCAGTATTGGCGGCGGGTACCTCTCTTCATTATTGATTAAAAAAGGCTGGGGAATTGGAAGGGCAAGGAGCTTTACCATGCTGCTTTTTGCATTGATGGTGGTTCCTGTGATGTTCTCAAAATACGTAGACAATGTATGGCTCATTACCTTTATCATTGCACTGGCAACGGCAGCACATCAGGGCTGGGGAGCTAATCTGATGACAACGGTCGGGGATAAATTACCCAATAATTATGTAAGCTCCGTCATTGGATTCGGCGGAATGCTCGGCTCGGCAGCAGGGATCATTTTCCCGCTGTTTATCGGAATTGTCCTGGACACCTTCAAAAAAGCGGGAAACATCAACGGAGGATACAATATTATATTTTTCATTGCCGGGATATCATACATTGCCGCATGGGGAATTATCTGGTTCCTGAACAGGAAGAATGCAAAGCCTGATGATCAAATCAAAGCATAAAATCATGACAAAACCATCTGAAATTCAGTATTAATTTAAAACGATAAAAATCTATATATGAAACAGAAAATAATAGATTCGGCTTTTTTAAGAAACAGGCTCACTTTGGCAACTGCAGTTTCCCTGCTTTCCCTAAATAACTTTTCTGCACAGACTTTTTCAGACTTTTCCTACCGTGGAAATGATAAAATATACACAGACAATCCATTGAAAGAAGGCGAATTTTATTCTCCTATTCTTCAGGGATGCTATCCGGATCCGAGTATTACCAAAAAAGGAGACGATTATTACTTAGTCAACTCTTCATTTTCAATGTTTCCCGGGGTTCCAATTTTTACTTCCAGAGATTTGGTCAACTGGAAGCAGGTGGGGCACGTTCTGGACAGGCCTTCACAGCTGAAAGTCGAGAAATCAGGCGTTTCACAGGGAATTTATGCCCCGGATATTAAATACAATAAGCACAACGACACTTTTTATATGATCACCACGCAGATTGCCGGCGGAATCGGGAATATGGTCGTAAAAACCAAAGATCCTGCTAAAGGCTGGAGCGAAGTGCAAAAACTGAATTTTGACGGCATCGACCCTTCGATTTTCTTTGATGATGACGGTAAGGCCTATATCGTTCACAATGATGCGCCGCCAAAAGGAACCGAGCAGTACAATGGCCATCGTGTCATCAAAATGTGGGATTATGATCTTGAAAAAGACCAGGTAATTGCAGGTTCAGATAAAATCATCGTAAATGGCGGTGTTGATCTTTCCCAAAAACCCATCTGGATAGAAGGTCCGCATTTATATAAAAAGAACGGGAAATATTTTCTGATGTGTGCGGAAGGCGGAACAGGCGGCAACCACAGCGAAGTTATTTTTATGTCAGATGCTCCCAAAGGTCCGTTTGTTCCTGCAGGAAATAATCCGATTTTGACCCAGCGCTATTTCCCGAAAGACCGGAAAGACAAAGTGGATTGGGCGGGCCACGCGGATTTGGTGGAAACGCCGGACGGTAAATATTACGGGGTTTTTCTGGCTATCCGCCCGAATGTAAACAACAGGGTCAACAGCGGCCGTGAGACTTTCATTCTTCCGGTGGACTGGAGCGGAACGTATCCTGTCTTCCAGAACGGACTGGTCCCGATGAAACCGAAATTAAAAATGCCGGAAGGCGTTAAAAACCAGGTCGGCCAAAACGGATTTTTCCCGAACGGAAACTTCACTTATTCCGATAAGCTGACGGATAAAAACCTGGATTTCCGATGGGTAGCCATGCGGGGACCCCGGGAGAATTTCATCAGTATCACTAAAAACGGAGTGAAAGTAGCTCCTTTTGAAACCAATATCAAAGCATTGGCCCCGGTTTCGGCATTATTTTACAGGCTGCAGCATGAAGATTTTGAAACTTCCGTAACGCTTGATTACAAGCCGAAATCTGAAAAAGAACTGGCAGGGATTACCTGCTATCAGAGTGAAAAATTCAACTACGTTTTCGGGATTACAAAAAAAGATAAGGATTTTTACATCGTTCTGGAAAGAACGGAAAAAGGAGAATCCAA
This sequence comes from Chryseobacterium sp. JJR-5R, assembly GCF_034047335.1. Taxonomy (NCBI): domain Bacteria; kingdom Pseudomonadati; phylum Bacteroidota; class Flavobacteriia; order Flavobacteriales; family Weeksellaceae; genus Chryseobacterium; species Chryseobacterium sp. JJR-5R. The sequence goes on along the minus strand of NZ_CP139137.1, from coordinate 2,575,230 downwards.
ACTGATTGCCAGCGAAAAGATTGCACTTTCCAAACCAATCAAATTGCAGGTAGCCGGGGAAAAGGATGAACATCAGTTTAATTATTCCCTGGATGGCAAAAACTTCAAAAACCTCGGCGGTCCGGTTTCCGGAGATATTTTATCCACAGATGTTGCAGGTGGTTTTACGGGTAGTTTGATTGGTTTGTACAGTACGTCGGCTAACGATATTAAACCTGATTAAAAAATGATAATCCCTGATTATGCAGATTTTAATAACACAATAATCTGCAGGAGAGAAATTTAAAGTAAACCGTCAAAATAATAAATCTTGAAAATTAAAAAATCATTTTATATAGTTTCTTTTTATGGATTTATCGGGCTGAATCTTCTTTCGGCCCAGGTAAATCCTGTTCAGAAAAAGCAGGAGACACCGTTTACCAATCCCATTATTTGGGCAGATGCGCCGGATTTGTCGGTGACAAGAAATGGCAGTGATTTTTATCTGGTAAGCACCACAATGCACCTGATGCCGGGAGCTCCGGTGATGCATTCCAAAGATTTGGTGCATTGGGAAATGTCTGGTTATGTTTTTGACAGACTGAATGACAATTCTAGATACGATTTATTGGACGGAACGGTTTACGGCCGCGGGCAATGGGCATCTTCCATCCGCTATCACAAAGGAAAATATTACGTGCTATTTTCCCCGAATGACGAACCTTTCAGATCTTATATCTATGTAACGGGCAATCCGGAAAAAGGCAGCTGGAAACTGATTACAAGGTCCAGGCATTTTCACGATGCTTCACTGCTCTTTGACGATGACGACAGAGTGTATGTCTTCACTTCCAATAAAGTCTTTGAACTGAGCCCTGATTTTACAGAAGTGATTGGGAATCCCGAAGGAACTGTGGTTTTTCAGAAAGATTCGTCAGAAACCGGACTTCTCGAAGGCAATCAGATCATTAAAAGAAACGGAAAATATTATATGATGATGATTTCCTGGCCCAAAGGTGAAAAACGCCGCCAGGTAGTTTACAAAGCTGATAAAGTGACCGGGCCCTACGAGAAAAAAGTTATTCTGGAAGACAACTTTCTCGGATTTTCTTATGCCGGACAAGGCGCTTTAATTGATGATGAAAACGGTAACTGGTATTCGCTTATTTTTCAGGACAGAGGCGGAGTAGGGCGGGTTCCGCTTTTGATTCCCGTACAATGGGAAAATGACTGGCCGGTTTTGGGTGATAACGGAAAAGTTCCATTGAACGGTAATGTTCCGCTTCCACCGTTTAAACCGAAAAACAATATTGTGGAAAGCGATGAGTTTTCAGATAAAAAATTAAAAATCCAGTGGCAGTGGAACCATAATCCCGTAAACGAAGCCTGGTCTTTGTCTGAACGAAAAGGTTTTTTGAGATTAAAAACGGGCAGGATAGCTGATAATATTTATGCTGCTCCGAATACGTTGACGCAAAGAATGACCGGACCAAAATCAGGTGCTGTTGTAGCGCTGGATTTAACAGGAATGAAAGACGGCGATGTTGCTGGTTTCGGTGCATTTAATGGGGATTCCGGATTGCTCGAGGTGATAAAAGAAGGCAGCCAGAAATTTTTGACGTTTTCCACCCATGAAGTCAGTTTAGATCATAAAACGAAAGCAATTACCGGAGTAAAAAAGGAAGAGCTGAAACGCATCCCTTTAACTTCAGATAGAATCTATCTCCGTATTGAAGCAGATTTTAACCCTGGAAAAGACCTCGCGGATTTTTCTTACAGCACCGACCAGAAAAACTGGACAGAAATGGCGAAAGATTATAAAATGATTTTCGATTACAGGAAGTTATTTATGGGATCTAAATTTGCCATTTTTAATTATGCAACAAAAAGTACCGGAGGATTTGTAGATGTTGATTTTTTCAGGGTAAATACGGGTTTAAAATAAAAAAATAATGTGATATTTTGGGCAGCTTTATCCGCCCTCCGTTCCCGCTTTTTTGTTCCGCTTGCTGCACAAAAAGAGCTCCTCTCAGGTCGGGCTGCATACGATTAGCCACAAGTGAATCCGAAGGGTTCAATATTAATAGCTGTAGGTGAAACCTGTGGTAATAAATTGAAAGAATGTAATGTTAATAAAGGATTAAATATTAAAAATAGAAAAATAATTAACGGCCGTTATTTTTTATCCAAATTAATAAGTATTAGAAATACAAATAAAAAGTTGATGAATAAATCAGTTGTATTTGCTTCAGGTTTTGTGTTATCAGGAAAGAAGAGAGGCACTTCAGGCTGCAGGAGATTCGATCTCAAAAAGAATACGTAGGATTCAATATAGATAGCTGTATTGGCATCTACGGAAAAACAGAGCATACAAAAGACGAATCCTGAAAAGGTTCAACGATACCAGTCAAGGATTAAAAACTCTACAGATTTTTAGATATCATTTTTTATCAAATCGAAATATAAATAAAGATTATGAAAAGATTACCAATGCTGTTGCTGGTTTTACTGCTGCTTGTTTTCAGCATGAATGCGCAGGCGACCGAACCGTTTATAACAACCGAAAAAAACAGTAACGCCATTCTTCTGAAAGACAAATCAGTAAGGATTTCATTATATACAAATGCTAATATCGATGCCGGAATACTCAGGGCTGTTAAAAACCTGCAATCCGATTTTCAAAAAGTGACCGACGGGCAGCCTACTGTTTTGAATCAGATTTCAGGCATGAATTCTCCCCTGATTATCATCGGGACTGCCGGAACAAAATCCGTGATTGATGATCTAATCAGACAGAAAAAAATTGATGGCAGATCTTTAACGGGAAAACACGAAAAATACATCATTCAGAATGTCAGCAATCCGTTTCCTGGAGTTCCGGAAGCGATTGTGATTGCGGGAAGCGACAAACGCGGAACCATTTACGGGATTTATGAAGTTTCGCAGCAGATCGGCGTTTCGCCCTGGAACTATTGGGCAGATGTCCCGGTAGAACCGAAAGAAAATTTATATTTCAAAAAAGGAATCTATACCGATGGAGAACCGGCTGTGGAATACCGCGGAATTTTCCTCAATGACGAAGAACCCTCACTCGGTGGCTGGGCAAGAGCCACTTTCGGCGGGATCAACTCTAAATTTTACGAAAAGGTTTTTGAACTGATCCTCCGCCTGAAAGGCAACTATCTCTGGCCTGCCATGTGGGGGAAAGCATTTTATGACGATGATGCTTTGAGCGGACCGTTAGCCAACGAAATGGGGATCGTGATGGGAACTTCGCACCATGAACCGATGGCACAGGCACAGACCGACTGGCACCGGTATATCAAAAGAAACAACCTTCCGAATGTCTGGGATTATTCCAAAAATGCCAAAGTCCTGCAGGAATTCTGGAAAGCGGGAATCGTGAGAAGCAAAAACTGGGAAAAACTGGTAACCGTCGGGATGCGTGGCGACGGCGACGAGGCGATGGGAGAGGGAACCAATATTTCCTTATTGGAGAACATCGTGAAGGACCAGCGCAAAATTATTCAGAATGTGACCGGTAAAAATCCAAGCAAAACGCCTCAGGTTTGGGCACTCTATAAAGAAGTCCAGGATTATTATGACAAAGGGATGAAGGTTCCTGATGATGTGATTCTCCTGTTCTGTGATGACAACTGGGGCAATGTGAGAAAGCTTCCGGATCTTTCAAAACCTTTGCATAAAGGCGGTTACGGAATGTATTACCATTTTGATTATGTAGGCGGCCCGAGAAATTCCAAATGGATCAATATCAGTCCGGTACAGCGGATCTGGGAACAGATGAACCTGTCTTATGAACATAAAGTAGATAAAGTCTGGGTAGTCAACGTAGGCGATTTGAAACCGATGGAATTCCCGATCAGTTTTTTCATGGAAATGGCATGGAACCCGAAACAGTTTAATGCTAAAAACCTTCTGGAATATACCGAAAAATGGGCCGCCCAGCAGTTTGGAAAAAAATATTCGAGGGAAATTGCCGGAATGATTAATCGGTATGCCAAATACAATCGCCGCGTAACACCGGAAACGCTGGACAGCAAAACGTTCAGCCTGGAAAATTACAATGAATTTGAAACGGTTTTAAATGATTACAGAGCATTGGCAATTGATGCCTTGCGTTTAAAAGAACTGATTCCGGCAGAATATCAGGATGCCTACTATCAATTGGTTCTTTACCCCATTGAGGCATGCAGCAATTTGTATGAAATGTATTATGCCGTAGCCAAAAACAGGGAATTGGCTGCCAAATATGACACCAAAGCAAATGATTACGCTGACAAGGTAAAAGAATGTTTTGAGAGAAATGCTTATCTGGATAACAAATACAACAATGAGATTGCCGGCGGAAAATGGACACACATGATGGACCAGATGCGTATAGGTTACAAAACATGGAATGATACAAAAGAAAACATCATGCCTGAAGTTACTTATGTATATGATGATAATGCTTCCAGAGAGAAAATGTTTCAGGAGAAAGACGGCTATGTTTCCATAGAAGCTGAAAATTTTGCTAGAATCAGTAATTCAACCCGGATCCACTGGGAAGTGATTCCTGATTTCGGGAAAACCAGATCCGGTGTGACTACTTTTCCACAAAATGCCTATCCGAAAGCTGATGAAAATATTTATCTGGAATATGATATTGATTTCAAATCTGAAGGTGAGTTTGATGTCCAGCTGTTATTGGCTCCAACTTTAAATTATAATCACAATAAAGGATTGCGATATGAGATTTCTTTCGACGGACAGACGCCGCAGGTCGTCAATTTCAACGGTCATTATAAAGGTGAATTGGGAAGATGGCAGTCAGAACACATTATAAAATCAGTCACAAAACACCGGATTCCTCAGTCGGGTAAACACACTTTACGGTTTAGGGTTTTGGAGCCCGGAATTGTTTTAGAAAAGATTTTAATTGATACAGGCGGGCTTAAACCGAGTTATTTAGGAGCACCGGAAAGCAATTATTCGGGAAAATAATGAAGATCGTAATTGTTGGAAATTAATGATGCTGGGTTTAATGAAGGGATCATTTTCAGAAATAAGCTGGAATATTTGGATATCGAAATGATAATTTAACACATACATTAAACTTATTTATCATAATTAAACTACTTATTACTATGGAAAAAATCTTCAGGTTTATACTTGTAATGATTACAGGTATTGCCGTTTCAGTACAGCTGAAAGCACAAAACGTGCAGGCAAAAGTTAAAATTGATAAGACGGTGGCTTATCAGAAAATTACCGGTTTCGGCGGTTTTGTCTGCAGTCCGCAGTTCGCATACAACCATATGACGACTACAGAAATCCAGAAGCTCTGGGGTACTGGCAGCGAAGGAGGCTACAATATCATGCGCCTTTACATCCCGGATCAGAGCAGCAACTGGAATGCAGTTCTGGCTACGGCACAGCTGGCAAAATCCATGGGGCTTACCCTGTTCGCCAGTCCGTGGACGATGCCCGCAGACTGGAAAACCAATAACCATGTGAATGCAGTATATACCGACGCCAACGGCATACAGCAAATCGGGTATCTAAAACCGGAAAAATATCAGGACTATGCCCTGTATCTCAACAGTTTTGTTACTTATCTGCAGGATAATGGGGTAACTCTCGATTATATATCCATACAGAATGAACCAGATGAAATGGCACAGTACCAGGGATGCATCTGGACACCGACACAAATTGCGAATTTTGTGAAAAACTACGGTCAGCTTATCAACTGTAAAGTAATTGCGCCGGAAAGTGTCGGTTTTACGGATAATTATGCCAATGCATTTTTAGACCCGGCCGTTATGGCAAATTTTGAAGTATACGGAGGCCATCAGTACGGTGCCATACAGTCTGTCTACAAGCAGTTTCAGAATCATAACAAAGAGATATGGCAGACGGAATATCTGATCAACTGGAATTCTCCCAGCAGCCAGACACCGAGAGATTTTATATGGAATACCGATGGGTTTACTTTCGCAAAAAGCGTCAATACTGCATTGCTGGGAAATGTAAATGCATGGATTCATTACGCATCGAAAAGATATTACGGGCTGATGGGTGACGGCACATACGGAACAGCTTCCGGCAATATGACCAAGCGAGGGTATATTTTATCCCAGTATGCTAAAAATACCACCGGAAAAACCAGAATTGATGCAAAATGGGAGACCCCAGGCGGAACATTGGAAGGCTCGTCGTATATCTCGCCGGACGGCAGCCAGATTACCCTTGTGGTTATCAATCCTTCTTCCGGCACGTATGATCTTAAGGTTGACCTGCCGTTCTTTACCACTTCAGGAGTACAGACCACTACATCACAATCTGTAAATATGGCTTCATCACCTTTCTCTTTCAGTACGGCAAGTTTCCGTCCGACAGTTCAGGTGAGCCCTTCCAGTGTAATGACCTTTGTTTTTAATAAAAGCAGCGACAGGCCGGTATCATTAATGACGGGCGGCGATGTTCATTATAATAAAATTGAAACCCAGGCCACTACCAATTCAGCATTCGGGACTGGCTACCAGCTGAGCGGAAAAACAGTTACCTTCTATAATTCCACTCCGCTGATAAGCTCAAACACAAATACCAACAATGGGTATTTAAATCTGGATGACCGTTATAATAAACTAATTTTTAATGTATTATCCTACACCACCAGCGGCCTGCCGACTTCTTCCAATACAACCCTGTATTATGTAGACACCAGCGGAACGGTAAGGTCTCATAATTATGGCAACATTGCATTTCCTGCACAGGGCTCAGGGAGCTTCAATCTAGTATTTGACATCTCCAGAGCAGTACTTCCGTATGGTTGCAAAGGAATCATCGGGCTCAGGAGCGGGAACTACAGTTCTATTCTTACCCTGACTTTTGGAGATGTCTATTTCAATGTAGGAAATGAAAGAGCTTCAAAATTTGCATCGGCTTACTCGCCTACAGACAGCAGTCTCATGGATGCCCTGGAAAATGAATATTACACATCCATAGACTTCAGGGATGTTACAGGAATAACTTCTGCAAATACCTGGAACAGTGCTTCTGCCAATCGCAATAGTATTTTTTACGTTAACGGAAGTGTCGGCAACAGCAATACCAATGTGGTTTCAGGCAATTCCTGCCAGGACCTTGTGCTTTCGGATCTGGGCAAAGATTTTCAGGTGCCGTTCGGTTTTAACACGGGTTCTGCCACGTATACAAGAACTTTTAATGGGTATGGTATTGTTATTTTACCCTTTCAGTCAGCCGTTCCTTCGGGGGTTATGGCATACACAATGCAGCCTGGTTCCGGAGCTGTTGTATGCACGCCTGTTTCAAATGGGGTGATTCCTGCCAATATTCCCGTATTAATCAATGCTACAGGGAGCAAAACATTCACCGGATCAGGTGCTGTTTCTACACCAAAAGCCATTACCGTTAACCAGATCAACGGTGTTTACCAGTCCGTAAAAGCGGCTGCGGGAGGATATGTACTGAAAACAGAAAACGGTATTACCGGATTTTATAAAGTAACAGCGGGTAATGAACCGGTAATCAGTTCGTTTCAGGGGTATCTTACTGAAAATAATGCTTACACGAATGATTTTCTTTCGTTGAGCTTTGCCACGCTTGGCGTTAATGACGTAAGGGTGGATAATAATGGAATAGTCCTGTATCCGAACCCGGCTGAAAATGAAATTTTTGTTGATTGGAAATCGGCTGATGCAGATTATTCTATCATTGATGCAAAAGGAAGCACCGTATCTCAAAAAGCAAAATTAACTCATGGCAAAAACAGAATTGATGTTTCAAAACTTCCTTCAGGAATCTATTTTATTGAAATATCAGGCTCGGGGAAAACCACAGCAGGTAAATTCATAAAGAAATAGCCTGAACTGGTTACACAAGAAAAGGCTGTCGGCTTGCCCCTACAGCCTTTTCATAAAATCGGGTTAAGTTTGAAAACTACGATGATCCGTAGTCAGATAAATCCATAATTAATTCTTCAAAGAGAAAATCAATTATGGAAAAAACAGAAAATAAATCGCTTTATTTCTTAACAGTTTTATGTATTTTCGGCTGTAATAAAAAGAATTAATCAAAAAACATAATCATAAAATATGGAAAACACAGAGGTTTCAGAGTATGGAGTAACCGGAAAGGGGGATTCTGTTAAAAAATATACCCTGACCAATAGAAACGGAATGAAAGTAGAGGTTATCGGCTACGGCGGTACCATTATTTCTCTTACTGCACCCGATAAGAACGGAATATATGAAGATGTTGTTTTAGGGTTTACAAAACCTGAAGATTATTTCAACGGGAATCCGTACTTTTTCGGAGCCCTGGTCGGAAGGTACGGGAACAGGATTGGCAATGCGGAATTTACTTTAGAAGGGAAAACCTGCAAGCTGTATGCAAATGACGGTCTGAACAGCCTTCATGGCGGTAAAGAAGGCTTTGATACCAAAATCTGGACGGTAGAACCGGTAGAAAATGCTCAGTTTCCCACCCTTAAACTGACCTACGTTAGCGCAGACGGTGAAGAAGGGTTCCCGGGCCGGCTTACCACAACCGTATTTTATACGCTAACTGATAACAATGCCCTGGAAATTTCATATGAAGCGATAGTGGATAAGGCTACCGTTGTCAATCTCACCCAGCATTCTTATTTTAACCTTTCAGGGGATTTTACAAAAGCAATTACCGATCATGAAATGCAGATCATTGCAGATCAGTTTCTGCCTGTAAATGAAAATATAATTCCAACCGGAGAACTCAGGGAAGTAAAAGGAACTCCGTTTGATTTTACGGTTTCCAGAACAATCGGCAGAGACATTGATGCCGATGACGAACAGCTCCGGTTGGGTGAAGGGTATGATCATAACTGGATGCTGAACGGAAAAGACCTGAGAACCATTGCTGCCGTCTGCCATCCCGAAAGCGGAAGGGTAATGGAAGTAATGAGCGACCAGCCCGGCGTTCAGTTCTATTCCGGGAACTTCCTGGATGGGAAGTATGAAACCAAAACCGGTGGTAAATATGAAAAAAGGAGCGGGTTCTGCCTGGAGACCCAGCATTATCCGGATTCCCCGAACCAGAAGGCTTTTCCTTCAACGGAATTACAGCCGGGACAAAAATATCAGACTAAAACAATTTATAAATTCTCTGTTAAAAAATAATTATGGGAAACTTATCAACTATCGACATCATCATATTCCTTATTTATTTTGTGGTGGTCGCAGGATATGGGATCTGGATTTACAACAGGAAAAAATCTGCGGCAACAGGCAGCAAAGATTATTTTCTCGCAGAAGGGTCGCTTACCTGGTGGGCCATCGGGGCCAGTTTGATAGCCTCCAATATTTCCGCAGAGCAGTTCATCGGAATGAGCGGTGAAGGCTTTTTTGTAGGGATTGCGGTTGCCGCTTACGAATGGCTTGCCGCTGTTGCGCTCATCATCATTGCCATCTGGTTTATCCCGATTTATCTTAAAAATAAAATTTACACCATGCCTCAGTTCCTGGAAACCCGTTACAACAAATCGGTTTCCCTGATTATGGCGGTGTTCTGGCTTTTTCTCTACGTCATTGTAAATCTTACCTCCATCCTTTATCTCGGGGCTCTGGCAATTGATACCTTATTGGGAGGCGACAATCTCCATATCATCATGATCGGATTGCTGCTGATGGCTTTGCTGATTGGTCTGGGCGGAATGAAAGTGATCGGGTACACGGACGTTATTCAGGTAGCCGTCCTGATTATCGGAGGTTTTGCCACTGTTTACATGGCACTGCAGATTGTCGATCAGAGGATCAACGGGGCAGCGGTAGGAAATGCTTTGGCAGGTTTTCAGACGTTGATGAATGAAGCGCCGCAGCATTTTAAATTAATTTTAGACAAACCAGCCACAACAACCACAACCCTGGCAATGCCGGAAAACCTGAATGTGCAGAAATACGTGGTGCTGCCGGGCCTGGCCATGTATTTTGCAGGCCAGTGGATTGTTAACCTGAACTATTGGGGCTGCAACCAGTATATTACCCAGCGTGCTTTGGGAGCTGATTTAAAAACGGCCAGAACAGGGATTTTATTTGCGGGGTTTTTAAAATTATTCATGCCGATTATCGTCATGCTTCCGGGGATTGCGGCGTATGTCTTATATACGAAAGGTCATTTAACAGGGTTCAACGGGGTAAAAGACGGTGCCTATTCGGCCATTTTAGGATTTCTGCCAACCGGGTTGAAAGGTCTTGCCGTTGCCGCACTCACGGCGGCGATCGTAGCATCTCTGGCAGGAAAGGTAAACAGTATTTCAACCATTTTCACGCTGGATATTTACAAAAAATATTTAAAGGCGGATGCTACGGAAATCCAGATGGTAAGAACAGGGCGCTGGTCCATTATTATCGCCATGTTCGTTGCCCTTGCATTCACGTGGACCGATGTGTTGGGAATCGGGGGAGAAGGCGGATTTACGTTTATCCAGAAGTATACGGGATTTATCAGTCCGGGGGTTTTTGCCATGTTCCTTTTGGGCATGTTTTGGAAGAGAACCACAGGAACGGCAGCTCTGGTAGGCGTCCTTCTGGGATTTTTACTCGCGGTTTTCTTCAACAGTTTTGCAGTGGGCATTTTCGGGAAAGAAACTTGGCTATACACGGCTTTCACCTATGAAAAATTAGAAAACGGTGTTGTTCATACCATTACGGAAATTCCATTTCTCATTAATATGGGATGGTCTTTCTTTATCACGGTAGTGGTCATGGTGCTGATCAGCCTGGCCGGCCCGAAAGTGAACCCGAAAGCTTTTGCCATTGATGCTTCAATGTTCAAAGTGGATAACAGGACACTGGTGATGGTGGTGGTTACGTTGCTTTTGCTGACTGCTCTTTACGTAAGGTTCTGGTAAAAGCATATCATAAATTTAAACAGTAGGATGCCTTCGGGCATCCTGTTTTTTTACAGATCAGATGGCCCCCGGATGAAGAACCGGCAGCAGTTTAAGAATAAAATAGAATAACGGCTTCAGGTGTAACAATCTTACCGTCATGTATACTCATATTAAAATTAAAATTAAAATTATGAGATTTTTAAAACTTTTATCTGTAATACTCGTTTTCCAGTCTGCCTTTTCCTCTATGGAGGCACAGCAATCTCCACAGGTGCCGGGAAAAAATCAGGTTGATGTGTCACTGATCAGAAATGAAGACTATTCGATGACCTGGTATGCCCTGAAAGACACTGCAAAAATAGAAATGGCAAAGATAGATACGAAAATCCTGAAAACCGGTACCCGTGTCAATGTCACCACCACCATTAAAATGAAGAATATGCCGGACTGGACAGATGAAACCGCAGTAACGTTCCCCGGCCTTGCTCCTGTAAAGCACAGTTCATTCAATACCCAAAGGGACATGCTGCTGGATTTCGGGAAAGAGAATAAGGTAACAGGATATTATCTGGATAAGGTCCAGAATAAAAAAACTGAGATCAGTGAAAAGACAAACGGAAAGTTCTTTGACAGCAATTTTTATCCGCAGCTGATCCGCTGGCTTCCGTTGAAAGAAAACTACACAGTTGAAATTGCCATCTTTGATTATAACCCGAAATCTGCCATAGGCATCATCAAAGCTTACATTACCGGGACCACGAAAGGTACCCTTAATAACAAGGCTGTATGGATGGTTTCCGTTACCGATGATATCTCAGAAAAAAAAGCAATAAGCACCTATTATATTGATGCGGAAACCCGTGACGTACTGAAGCAGGAAATTGATTTAGGCACAAGAAAAATGGTAATGGAAAGGTTATAATATTTCCTGAATTACTTTTAAAACCCCTTCAGAATGATAAAGTCTGAAGGTGTTTCTTGTGTATTGGATAAGCCTGAAAAGATCGGGATTCAAACGTATATTCTTCTGGAATTCGCTTATGATATTTCTTTTTGCCAGGCCTGTATAATAAAATTTAGAATAATCATAGCTGTTATTGTTTAACAGAATTCCGGGAATGTGGAAGCTTGTGTAAGCCGGACAGCATTTCAGGGGATTATTATCATGTGAATTAATGGGATTTCATCATAAAATAATTTACATCCATATTAATTTAATGTTAAAATTATGTTAAAGTTTTTTACTATTAAAAACAGCTTATCATAAAGTTTGTTTTTGTGGATATTATTGAAAATACGATAAGCATTCATTAAAACAGCAGCTGATCATCCTGGTGCTTTCATGAATGGTTTGATAACAGCCCATTGTACCGTATAAAAAGTAAGAATATCTTCTTTTTGATATTCTTACTTTTTATGATAAGGCAGATGGTTTTATTCGTATTGACGGACTTTTTATCATGTCAGATATATCTTACAGAAAGGCAGCAGCCTCAAATTGCTTTTGTATATTGATACTTTCTTTTATTTTTAAAAAATATAGGAATCAGTAAAATCATAATAAATTAACAGCGGTCGCCTTTTTATGATGAATACTGTTTACTGACTGAAAATTTTTAAAAAATCCACTCAAATAAAATTAAAAACAACCGGTTATCCCATGAAAATATATAAATACAGGATTTTATTTCTGCTCACCGCCATCTTCGCCATTTCTTTTACTGAAGCCAAAATAAAACTTCCGGCTCTCGTTTCGGACGGCATGGTTCTCCAGAGGAATCAAAAACTGAAAATCTGGGGTTACGCGGATCCGGGAGAGAAAGTGAGTGTCGCATTTCTGAATAAGTCCTATACCGCCGTTGCCGATAAAAATGGGAACTGGGATATTATGCTCCCTGAGCTTAAAGCAGGCGGTCCCTTTGTGATGACGGTTAATGAAATTACCCTTAAAAATATCCTGATAGGCGATGTCTGGGTAGCTTCCGGACAGTCCAATATGGAGCTTCCGATGCGCCGGCTAAAGCCATTGTACGCAAACGAAATCAAAAATGCAGGTAACCAAAATATCCGGTTTTTCACGGTTCCGCAGAAGTATAATTTTAAAGCCCCGCAGACTGAACTGGACGGAGGGAAATGGGAAGCCACGGATCCGCAGACCATTCTTAACTTTTCGGGCGTTGCCTATTTCTTTGCCAAAGAACTGAACGAGAAAAATAAAATTCCGGTAGGCATTATCCATACCAGCCTGGGAGGTTCCCCGGTACAGGCATGGATGGACGGAAATTCCCTGAAAAAATATCCTGAATATCTGGAGGAAGCCCAAAAATGGCAGGACGATGAATTAATTAAATCAACAGAATCTGATGAGCAGGCCTTAAGCAAAGCATGGTATACCGAACTTGACCGGACAGATTCCGGCTTGAATCAACATTGGGAAAACTTTGATCTTGATGATTCCGGATGGAAAACCATAACGGTTCCTGGATCTTGGGAAGACCGGGAAGGTTCATTCGACGGATCCGTTTGGCTTAGAAAAGAAATCACATTGCCGAAAGGTTCAGCCGGCCGGCCGGCATTCTTAAACCTGGGAAGAATTAAAGATGCGGACGTTACTTACATTAACGGCATAAAGGTGGGGAATGTAACCTATGAATATCCGCCGCGGTGGTACGATATTCCGGCAGGTGTTTTAAAAGAAGGCAAAAATGTCATTGCCGTGAGGATTACCAACGGAAGCGGAAAAGGGCAGTTTATTGCTGATAAGCCCTATTATCTGGAAACCGGAGGACAGAAAATTGACCTGAAAGGCGAATGGAAATACAAAATCGGTAACAAAATGGGGAAGGCGGCCCCGGGCCAGACTTTTATCCGCTGGAAACCTACAGGGCTGTACAATGCCATGATCAGCCCGCTGGTTAATTACAAAGTTAAAGGCTTCCTCTGGTACCAGGGAGAAAGCAATACTTCAAAACCTCAAGAATACGGAGATTTGCTGACCACGATGATCACTGACTGGCGTTCAAAATGGAATGAAAAAGAAGCACCGTTCCTTATTGTTCAGCTCGCCAATTTTATGGAGCCGAAAAGCCAGCCCGCTGAAAGCAAGTGGGCCGAACTGAGAAACCAGCAGCGTACCGTTTCATTAACCATTCCCAATACAGGGCTCGCCGTAAGCATCGATGCAGGAGAATGGAATGATATTCATCCTTTAAACAAAGAAACCATAGGCAAACGGCTTGCTTTGCAGGCATTCAAAATTGCCGGTAAAAAAAACATCATCGCAGACGGGCCCGTTTACCAATCCATGAAAAAAGAAGGCAATACAATTATCCTTTCCTTTAAATCCGGAACGGATCATCTGGCCCCGGTTTCAGAACTGAAAGGTTTCGCTGTCAAAAGTAGAGATGGAATATATGAATGGGCAAAAGCAAAAATTGAAGGAAATACAGTCATGGTTTGGAATGACCGCATCAGCAATCCGGTTGCCGTACGGTATGACTGGGCAGATAACCCGGATGGGAACCTCACCAACAAGAGCGGGATTCCTGCTTCACCGTTTACCACAGAATAATTATCAAACTCAACCCATAAAAAAACAAGGACACGCGGATCTTAGTCCATAATCCGCCTTCCTGTCCTCAAATATCTTATTTCATATGAACAATCAGCCACAAAAAATATCAGTAGCGGAAAAAATAGGCTATAGCTTAGGCGATCTTGCTGCCAATCTTGTTTTTCAGACCCTGGTGACCTACCTCGCTTATTTTTATACCGATATTTACGGGCTTAAACCTGAAGATGCCTCCATCATTACCCTTATTGTAGGTCTGATTGCGGGATTCGGGTTCAACCCGGTCATCGGGGCACTGGCAGACCGTACCCGCACCAAATGGGGGAAATTCCGTCCGTGGATCCTGTTTACAGCAGTTCCGTTGGGAATTGCCGCCCTGCTGGCTTTCAGCACGCCCGGGTTTTCTTATAAAGGAAAAATGATCTATGCGGCGGCAACCTATTCACTGTTGCTGTTGCTGTATGCAGCCAATAATTTACCGTATGCCGCATTGAGCGGCGTAATAACAGGTGATATGGGGGAAAGGAACAGCATTTCATCCTACCGTTTTGTCGCCGTGATGTTTGCGCAGTTTTTTGTACAGGTATTCATGCTCCCGATTATTTTATCCGTAGGAAACGGGGATAAAGCAGCGGGTATTGAAACGGTAATGACCTGGCTGGCCGTTATAGGGACCCT
Organism: Chryseobacterium sp. JJR-5R; assembly: GCF_034047335.1. Lineage (NCBI taxonomy): Bacteria > Pseudomonadati > Bacteroidota > Flavobacteriia > Flavobacteriales > Weeksellaceae > Chryseobacterium > Chryseobacterium sp. JJR-5R. The sequence continues at coordinate 2,560,108 of NZ_CP139137.1, read as the reverse complement.
GATGCTGCTGATAACATTTTTCACAACCAAAGAAAGAGTGATCCCGAAACCGGAGCAGGAATCTACTTTGGGAGCTGATCTAAAAGATTTAAGGAAAAACAAACCCTGGATTATCATGTTGGTGGTTACGGCATTGATTTTCATTACCCTGGCAATGAAAGGCGGTTCCTATGTATACTATTTTAATAATTATGTAGATGAATCTGCTCTTCAGCAGTTTATATCGCCGATTACCGGATTATTTAATTCCGTCGGGATGAATTTCTTTGGCGAAGATCCGCGTTCAGCAGGCTTCGGGCTCTTCAATGCAGGTGGAATCATCATGATGATTGTCGGGATTACATTCTCCAAAAAATTTGCAGATAAATATGGCAAAAGAGATACATTTATCGCTTCACTGTTTATTTCAACACTGTTTGTACTGGCATTCATATTCTATCCGCCGAAATCGGTTGGATTGATGTTCCTGTCACAAATTTTACATGGCTTTTTTTACGGAATCGGAACGCCTCTACTCTGGGCGATGATTGCTGATGTTGCTGATTATTCCGAGTGGAAAAACAACCGGAGGGCAACTGCCATTATTTTTTCGGCAATGATGGTTGGGTTAAAAGTCGGTTTAAGCATCGGCAGTTCATTAGTCGCTTATATTATTGGCCGGTACGGCTATATTTCCTCGGAAGGAGCCGTAAATGTTTTACAACCGGACACCGTTTCCGAAGGTGCAAAAATGCTGGTCAGTGTATTTCCGGCCATTCCGTTCTTTTCAGCCTGCGGACTGCTGATGTTCTATGAAATCAACAAGAAAAAAGAAATCGAAATCGAGCATGATCTCAAAGAAAGGAGAAAAGCAAAAGATTAATGAGCTGCTAAGAATTTGGGCAGCTGGTCCGTCTTCCACTCCCGCTTTTTTATTCCGCTCCGCTTCACAAAAAGAGCTCCGTTCAAGCCGGGCTGCATCAGCCTTGTCAAGGTCCAAAACTTATTGACAAGGCTGATTGAAAATCATACAATTTTCGTCCAAAGCCAAATGAAAAATAAAAATCTTATGAAAAAGATAGCAGCATTATTAGGGATTTTAACCTTGACAGTCTCGTGCAGAACAACCGGCACGGCAAGTTCTGACATCACCCTGAAAAACATATTCAAAAATAAATTCTATATCGGGACAGCCATGAGCCTGCCGCAGATTTATGGTAAAGACCGTAAATCCGTAGAGATCATCAGGAAACAGTTCAGTTCCATTGTAGCGGAAAACTGCATGAAATCCATGTTCCTGCAGCCGGAGGAGAATAAATTCTTTTTTGATGATGCCGATGCCTTCGTGGCTTTCGGTGAGAAGAACAATATGTTTATCATCGGGCATACGCTGATCTGGCATTCACAGCTGCCGAAATGGTTTTTCGTTGATAAAGACGGAAAAGATGTTTCGCCGGAGGTGCTTAAACAAAGAATGAAAAACCATATTACCACTGTAGTTTCCCGTTACAAAGGAAGAGTAAAAGGATGGGATGTGGTAAACGAAGCCATTATGGAAGACGGGTCATACAGAAAAAGCAAATTCTACGAGATTCTGGGCGAGGATTTTATTCCGTTGGCTTTCCGGTATGCCCATGAGGCGGATCCTGATGCGGAACTGTACTATAATGACTATAACGAATGGTATCCGGGGAAAGTAGCCGCCGTTATCAAAATGGTAAAAGACATGAAAGCAAGAGGCATCCGGATTGACGGGGTAGGCATGCAGGCCCATGTAGGCCTAGACACGCCTTCAATAGAAGAATATGAAAAAGCCATTTCCGCATATGCCCAATCCGGTGTGAAAATAAATATTACAGAGCTGGATATCAGTGCTTTGCCTTCGCCGTGGGGAACGTCCGCCAATGTATCAGATAAAATAGCGTATGACGAAAAAATGAATCCCTACAGAAACGGGCTTCCTGCAGATGTGCAGGCCAATTGGGAAAACAGGTATCAGGACTTTTTCAGATTATTTCTGAAACATAAAAACAGCATCAGAAGGGTTACTTTGTGGGGTGTCACCGACAGCCAGTCGTGGAAAAACGATTTCCCCATCAAAGGCAGAACCGATTATCCGTTGTTGTTTGACCGCCGGTACAATACAAAACCTGTCGTTGGAAAAATTATTAGACTCACAGAAACAAAATAATTCTTGATCATAAAAACATGATGCCTGATCTCCATTATCTGAAAATTTATCAGTCTATCATCTATTAGTCTATTATCTAATTATCTATATTAAAACAATGAACAAACCAAAATATCTATTCCCAAAAGACTTCATGGCAGACCCTTCCGTACACGTTTTTGAAGGCAGGCTTTATATCTATCCGTCCCACGACCGCGAAAGCGGAATTGAGGAAAATGACAACGGCGACCATTTTGACATGAATGATTACCATGTCTTTTCCCTTGATGAGGTGGAAAACGGAGACATTACAGATCATGGGGTCGTACTTTCGGTAAAAGATATCCCATGGGCAGGCAGGCAGTTGTGGGATTGCGATGTTGCCTGTAAAGACGGGAAATATTATATGTATTATCCGCTGAAAGATAAAAACGATATTTTCCGCATCGGCGTTGCGGTAAGCGACAGGCCTTACGGTCCTTTCATCCCTGAAAAACATCCGATGCTGGGAAGCTACAGCATTGACCCGTGTATTTTTGAAGACAACGGCAGGCATTATATGTATTTCGGAGGGATCTGGGGCGGGCAGTTACAGCGTTACCGGAACAATAAAGCCCTGGAGTCTGCCATTCTTCCTCATGAAAATGAACCGGCCATTTCTTCAAAAGTTGTTGTTCTGGGCGATGATATGCTGGAATTCGGTGAAGAACCAAAAGATGTCCTGATTCTCGATGAAAACGGAAATCCTTTGCTTCACGGCAACAAACACCGCTTTTTTGAAGCTTCATGGATGCATAAATACAATGGTAAATATTATTTTTCATATTCTACCGGCGACACGCACCTGATCTGTTATGCAACAGGTGACAATCCTTACGGACCGTTTACTTTCCAGGGAGAAATCCTGACACCGGTTGTGGGATGGACTACCCATCACAGTATTGTGGAATTCAAAGGGAAATGGTACCTGTTCTTCCATGATAGTGTCCCGAGCGAAGGAAAAACATGGCTCAGAAGCATGAAAGTTGTTGAGCTGGAATATGACAGCGACGGTAACATTAAAACCATAGAAGGTCAGAAATAGGTAAAGGTGCTTATAATTAATCCGGTATAGAGATTTATTGTGTTAAAAAAAAGCTTTACGGAGAACCCGGAGGGTTCAACGACAATCGCCATAGGTACAACCTGTGGAATATCAATAATCATAGGGTTAGCCTATAGATAAAAAACAGTTCCAGATGCAACAGTTCAGATTATACATCATGTTATTTTTAATGGTAATAATTCCGTTAACGGTTTTTGCAGAAGACGGAAGTCGGCTCTGGCTCAGGTTTCCCGCAAAAAACGGAATTTCAGCAGATAAAATTATTTCCAGAGGGAATAATCCAACATTGAACATTGCCAGAAAAGAGTTAAGCAGCCACTGGCAGGGACAGGCGGTCGAACTGCGTACGGACAGATCATTAAAAAACCTGAAAGGGGGTTATACTATCAAAACCATTAACAACAAACTGGTTATTTCTGCTGAAAAAGAGACCGGGCTGCTATACGGAGTCTATCATATTTTACGCCTTCAGCAGATAAAATCAGTTGTAACGGATCTTGATATTACGGAAAAGCCTTCTTATGATGTAAGGATCCTCAACCACTGGGACAACCTCGACGGCAGTATTGAAAGGGGCTATGCCGGCAGGTCATTATGGAAATGGGAAGAATTACCTGGAAAGATTTCGCCGAGGTATGAAGAATATGCACGGGCAAATGCTTCCATAGGAATCAATTCCGTGGTGCTTAACAATGTGAACGCTTCACCCGATATGCTCCGCAATGACTACCTGGTTAAAGTGAAGGCACTGGCAGATATTTTCCGCCCTTACGGGATCAGAGTATATCTTTCTGTTAATTTTTCATCCCCGAAAGCTCTCGGCGGATTGGAAAATTCAGATCCGCTGGATAAAAATGTCCGGAAATGGTGGAAAGATAAAGCCGCTGAAATCTATAGACTGATTCCCGACTTCGGAGGTTTTCTGGTAAAAGCCAATTCGGAAGGACAGCCGGGCCCCCAGGATTACGGCAGGACCCATGCCGATGGTGCCAATATGATGGCGGATGTCCTGAAGCCTTACAACGGAATCGTGATGTGGAGGGCTTTTGTATACAGTCCCAGCAAAGAAGACCGTGCCAAGCAGGCCTATCTGGAATTTGTGCCGCTGGACGGTAAATTCAGGAATAATGTGATCATCCAGATCAAAAACGGACCGATTGATTTCCAGCCGAGAGAAGCATTCAACCCGTTGTTCGGGGCTTTAAAAAAGACGTCTGAAATGGTTGAATTCCAGATCACGCAGGAATACCTGGGACAGTCTAATCACCTGGCGTATCTTGCACCACTGTTTAAGGAAACCCTGGAAAGCGATACCTATGCAGAAGGAGAAGGATCAACCATCGCCAGGATTACAGACGGTACGCTGCACCCACAGAAGCTTACGGCTGTCTCCGCGGTGGCGAATATCGGGGAAGATAAGAACTGGACCGGCCATCAGTTTGCACAGGCAAACTGGTATGCCTTCGGGAGGCTGGCCTGGAACCATGAGCTCAATCCGGAACAGATTGCCGATGAATGGATAAAAATGACTTTTACAGATGATAAACGTTTTCTGGATCCGGTGAAAGATATGATGCTCACGTCAAGGGAAACCGTGGTGGATTATATGATGCCTTTAGGGCTTCACCATATTTTCGCAGGAGGCCACCATTACGGGCCGGAGCCGTGGGGCGATTACAAAGGCGGCAGGCCGGACTGGTCTCCCGTATATTACCATCAGGCCGATGCGGAAGGACTCGGGTTTAACAGGACCAAAACAGGAAGCAACGCGGTTTCACAATATCATCCTCCGCTGAACGAAATCTATGGCAATATCAATACCTGCCCGGAAAACCTCCTGCTGTGGTTTCACCATGTTCCCTGGAATTATAAAATGAAGGATGGAAAAACATTATGGGAAGAACTGTGTTATAAATATGATACAGGTGTTAGAAATGTACGGCGTTATCAGGTTACCTGGGACCGCATGCAGCCTTATGTTGATGAACAGAGGTTTGCAGAAGTACAGTCTAAGCTTAAAATCCAGTCAAGAGATGCTGTCTGGTGGAAAGATGCCTGCCTGCTGTATTTTCAGACCTTTTCAAAAATGCCCCTTCCTTATGACATAGAACGGCCGGTTCACGAACTTGAGGACTTGAAAAAAATTAAGCTTGATATGGGACACCATAACTAAAAAAATGAGGCAACTCTTTCTCCGTGATTTAAGAAAAGAAGAGCTGCCTCAAAACTGACTGTACGTAAAATTGTATTCCCTTTAATTCAGGAATGTATCTATAATTTAGTTATGGATCTTATTTAAAAGCAATGACTTTGTTAAAAATATTCCCGCCCTGTTCAACCCGGATAACATACGTATCAGAATTTTCCGGATTGAGGTCAAATGTCAGGTCCAGTGCTCCTTCAGCTGATTTTTTACTGCTTGAATAATAGGCCGTATTGGAGGCGTCATAAACAGAAATCTGTACAGGGACAGTAACCTCGGCCAGGTGAAGTTTCACGGTATGTCCTGAAATGGTAAATTCGGGTTTGCTGATGGCGCTTACCGGCGTTTTTTCCATCTTCACCAGGTTATTTTTATCAATGCTTATCTTATACTTTTCTACCCTGGAATCAGATTCTGCGATCAGGTAATAGGTTCCCGGGGAAAGTGCCTGAAGGTCATAGGATTTTGCTATATGGCCTTCCGAACCCAGGTTTTCAGAATACAGTTCACCTTCCGTATCATTGTAGATGAATATTGACATATTCTTGGCATTCGATACTTCAAAATGAACAGTCTTAGCTGTTATCTTTCCTACGGAAACAGAAAAATCCCTGTCTTTACTCATCAGGCTGGCTGACATCAGTGAGAATCCTAAAAGAATTCCGGTTTTTAAGAATGTATTCATGATAATGTTTTTGTTATCAATAATTTATAGGACAAAGATACAGCGGTAATCTACTGCATTCTACCATATAATTTTCATATATATGTCTTATATTAACCTTGTATGTATATTAATTAAATATTAATTGTTAATTTTGTGTATAATTTAGTCAATATAGCATTACACCATTCCCATGAAACATTCGCATCCTGCCTTTGAAGCCATCCATCCTACCATAGGAAGCAGCTTTACCAGCCTGAAATTCCTTACCAATGAAAATATCAAATCCCATGTCTGGCACTACCATCCGGAAATTGAACTGATTTATGTATGCAAAGGTTCGGGGAAAAGGCAGATCGGGAGCAACATCTCTTATTTCTCGGATGGCGACCTGGTGCTCATCGGCAGCAATCTTCCCCACTGCGGGCTTACGAATGAAAACACCAACAATGATTATGAGATGGTTGTCCAGTTCAAGCCTGATTTCTTAGGCGAGGCCATTTGGAAAACTCCGGAAATGCAGAGGATCACAGGGTTGCTGGAAAAATCAAAAGCCGGGATCGTATTCGGCGAAAAAACCAAGAAAGAGATCGGTAAAAAAATTGCAGATATGCATGACTCATCATCGCTGGACCGGCTGATCAGGTTTCTGGGCATCCTGGATGAACTGGCTTTTACCCAGGACTGCAGGATCCTGAATGCCGGAAAATATTATCTCCAGACCCAGGTGGAAGACAATGACAGAATTAATGTTATTTTTAATTATGTAAAAGACCATTTCAGGGAACAGATGACCCTGGAGGAGATTGCCGACCTCGCGAATATGAAAGTGCCTTCATTCTGCCGTTACTTCAAGAAAATCACCAACAAGACTTTTACCCAGTTTGTGAATGAATACAGGATTACACATTCGTTAAAGCTTCTTTCGGAACAGCCGTTAAGCATTACCGAAGTCTGCTTTGAATCCGGTTTCAATAATTTCAGCTATTTTAATAAGACATTTAAAGAATACATTAAAAAAAGCCCTTCACAGTACAGGAAAGAATTCAATTATCTGATTGAATAAATCTGATTGAATTTCCACAGGATGATGTATTGTCAACAAGATTCAAATATGACTTTTAACACTTCTGGACAGATTTTAAAAAGGTTCTGAAATAAAACTATAATATTTCTTTATTAAATAGGTTAAATCTTCAGCTGCAGCCGGATAAAAATTTTAGAAAGGTCATTAATTCCTGACTGAAAAATGATAAATTGCATCTATATATGCACAACACGCTAATCGATTCTACAAAAGCAGTATTTCAGTCAGTATTCCGGTCGGAGCCTGAACATATTTTTCTTGCTCCGGGAAGAATCAATATCATCGGGGAACACGTAGATTATAATGACGGCTGGGTACTTCCTGCTGCCATTGACAAGTATATCTGCTTTGCCGTTAAACGGCAGCAGGATTCTGAGACCTGTACGTTTTTTGCGGCAGATCTTGGTGAATCCTTTAGTTTTAACATCAGTGAAAAGCAAAGTCCGGTCGGGCAGATGTGGGTCAATTACCTGCTAGGGGTTTTTGATGCCATTCAGGACTGCGGAAGAAAAACGGGTGGATTACAGATTGCATTCAGCAGTATCATTCCCATGGGGTCGGGATTGTCTTCGTCCGCGGCACTGGAATGTGGTTTTGCCTATATTCTGAATACGCTGTTTGATCTTCAGCTTTCGAAGAAAGAAATTGCGCTGGTCGGCCAGAAAGCAGAGCATACTTTCGCAGGTGTACAATGCGGGATTATGGACCAGTTTGCTTCGGTCTTCGGAAAGAAAAACAAAGTCATGATGCTGGACTGCAGTTCCCTGGAACATCATTATTACAATGCGCAGCTTGATGGATACAGCTGGGTTTTATTTGACAGCTGTGTAAAGCATACCCATCTTACTTCCGGGTATAACGACAGGAGAAAAGATATTGAGCTGGGAAAGGAGATGATCAGATTGCGGTATCCGGAGATTGTTAATTTCCGTCAGGTCACTGAAGAAATCCTCACGGAGCTGAAGGATGATATGGGTGATTTGGCCTACAGACGTTGCCTGTATGTGGTGAAAGAAATTAAAAGGGTAGAAGAGGCGGTGCGGGCCCTCTCAGAAAATAATCCGGAATGCCTTGGCCGCCTGATGACTGAAACCCATGCAGGGCTTTCACAGGAATATGAAGTAAGCTGTAATGAAATTGATTTCCTGGTGGAAGAGGCACTGAAGGAACAAAGCGTTTTGGGTGCAAGGATGATGGGCGGCGGTTTCGGTGGCTGCAGCATTAATCTGGTGAAAGAAGATCAGGCAGACCGGATCAGTAAGGTTATTAAAGAAAAATACCGGAAAGCCTTCGGTATTGACATGAACGTTTATAAAATTAATATTTCCGAAGGAATAAAAGAATATAAAGACAATGAATCCATCATTTGACAGTAAAAAGCATCCGCACAGAAGGTATAACCCGCTACTGGATGAATGGATCCTGGTCTCACCGCAAAGGGCCAGCCGCCCGTGGCAGGGCCAGACCGAAGCAACTGAAAAGGAGCACCTTCCGCACCATGATCCCGGCTGTTATTTATGTGCAGGGAATCTCCGCATCAGCGGTGAAAAAAATCCGGATTATAAAGGTGTCTATGTTTTTGATAACGATTTCGGGTCTCTGATGAATGAAGACGTGGAAATTTCTGAAGATAAGACTGATTTTTTTTCAATGCAGCCCGAACGCGGTATTAACAGGGTGATCTGCTTCTCCGAAAACCACAGCCTTACGTTGCCTGAAATGGAAACTGAAGACATCAGAAAAGTAATTGATGTCTGGCAGCAGCAGTATGAAGAACTGGGGGCTGAGGATTTTATCAGCCATGTCCAGATCTTTGAAAATAAGGGGAAAATCATGGGATGCAGCAACCCGCATCCGCACGGGCAGATCTGGGCGCAGTCTTCCATTCCCACCATAATCAGCAAAACACAGGAAAATTTAAAAGCGTATTTCGGTAAAAACGGAAAATCGCTTTTGGAGGATTATCTTCGGCAGGAAATAGAGGCAGGGGAAAGGGTAGTTCTTGAAAACGATGGATTTGTCGCACTGGTTCCCTTCTGGGCATCATGGCCTTATGAAACAATGATCATCAGTAAACGGAAGGTTGAAAATATTTCCCGGTTTTCGGAAATGGAAAAAAACGCATTGGCGGAAATTTTAAAAAACCTCACCACAAAATATGATAACCTTTTCAATGTCTCATTTCCTTATTCTTCCGGGATCCATCAGTCGCCTACAGATGGGGAAGACCATCCGGAATGGCATTTCCATATGCATTTCTATCCGCCGCTGCTGCGCAGTGCAAAGGTGAAAAAATTTATGGTAGGTTATGAAATGCTTGCCGAAACACAGCGCGACATTACGCCGGAACAGAGTGCGGAAGTTCTCAGAGGAAGACCCCTTCTCCATTATAAAATTCAATTTTAAAATATTTAATTTTTTATAATTCTTCATAAAACCTATGTATTGCATCGTTATTGTATTGGTTTTATGTTATTATGGACATAATTTACAATTACATAATATATATGTAACATAAAATAATTTATTAATATATTGTAACTAAAAAAGTTATTTTTATAAAATGATTATGTGAAAAATTTCTTATCGTTGTATTATGTATGTAATAACAGATCAGCTAAAAAATATAGGTTTCAGTGTGAACCGTCTGGATGATATTATCAAAAGGAATAATTACACCAGGAAATTCCATACCATGGAATATTACTGTATCTATATCTTTATGGAGGATATCGACCTTGAGATAGAAAATATACCTTATTCCGTAAAGGCCGGGAATATTGCTTTTTTAGGACCCGAAAAACAGATCGTTTTCGGTAAGGCAGACGGGCATCAGATACTGATTATTGCTTTTTCTTCCAGTTTTTATGAAAGGTCTTCCAAAGACAGCCTTTTCTTAAACTCACAGCTTTTTTTCAATTATTATACTGATCTTTTTATTGCTCCTTTCCTGAATACCGAGCAGATGAAAGTGGTTTTTATGGAACGTATGGAGGCTTTTCAGAAAAAAGATGAAAACCTTTATGTATCTGCCGCACATAATGCCATTGAAAGACTGATTTTGGACGCATTTTTGTATATACCAAATGAAGAGATAAACAAGGACGTCAAATTTGATTATCTCCACTATGTAAACCGTTTCAAGATACTTCTTCAGAGGGATTACAAATCAGAAAAAAAAGTTTCCCATTATGCCTGTGAACTCAATATCACATCAAGAAGGCTTACAGAGATGACTGAATATGTTTTGGGGAAAACCGCAAAGAGTATTATTATTGAAAAGGTAATCACGGAATTTAAAAGAGCCCTGGCTTTTACAAATTTTACCATTTCGGAAATCTCTTATGACCTGGGTTTCAACGATGAAGGCAACTTCAGCAACTTTGTAAAAAAACATACAGGAAAAAATCCCTCAGAAATGAAATAAATAAGAAAAATATTGTACTTTTACATTAAGTAACAACTCAGTGAAAAATTAAGGTGATATGGGTACCAAACTTTTTTTATTAGGTATTTTATTTTTTGCATTTGTCAATATTTCAGCCCAGAATGACGGCGTTTATCTTAGCATGCACCTGAATCCTGTACAGATTCTTTCAATTGGCGATATTCAGAATAAACAGTCTTCAGGAAGCATCGATGAAAAAAAATATTTTGCGATATCCAGTACAGCCGGATTTGAGGTAAATATAAATCATGTGAATAATGATAATAAAATGAATATCATCAACAGCGGAAGAGGAGCTGTACAGAAAACATATACCATAGACCATAGGATGCGCAAGCTGATGAGAGAAATGTATACCGCTTCATCTGAAAAACCTGATTACCTTGTACTAACTCTAATTTCTCAATAGAAAATCAGGCAAAAAATACGATATTAATTATGTTCTGAATAACAATATATTATAAATTTTATTACAATTATAGGCTGTAAAATTGATATATTGTTAATGTTGTATTGATTTTATTGTAACATTGATAGTTTTTATTGCTTATATAATTCTACTTTTTACGTTTTTTTGTAATAACCGGTAGATTTCTCATTATTTTTCTAAAACCATATTTGCAAATTTTGAGCATTTTTTTACAAAAAAGATGTCTTTAAGCGTATTTATCTTTGCATTAGAAAATTTAGAACAATAATTCATAACAATAAAAAACATCATCGTCTCATGAAAAAATTCATCTTTGCCGCTTTTTCTCTAATAGGATTTGTAACAGTAAAAGCTCAGCAGACCGTAACTTTAAATGTAAGATTAAAGCCGATCCAGACTCTTGTAGTTAACACCGCACAAAAAACAGTTAACCTAGACTACGTTACAAAAGATGATTATGCTAACGGTGTATCATCTGTGAATGCTGACCATTTAAATGTTTACAGTACCGGAGGATTCCAGGTGAAAGTGAAAAGTGCAAACGCTGCTTTACTGAACGGAGCCAAAACCATCCAGGCCAATACCATCCAGGTTAAGGCAAGTGCAGGATCAGAACCTATTACAGGAGCTCAGTATGCGCAGAACGTACAATTATCAGCAAATGAAACTACCCTTGTTACTTCAACTGTAGGAGGAGTAGATAAAAAAATAAGCATTGAATACAAAGGTGCAGGCGCAAATGCTTACCTTGATAACTATATTGCGGGGCAGACACCTACCGTATATACTACAGAACTAACCTATACCATTATTTCCCAATAATAAATAGAGAAGCTTTCTGGAATATTGAAAATTTAAAGGTGTTGCAAGGTTATTTGTAGCACTTTTTGTGTATTTTTAATATTAAATCTCCGTCATGAAAAAACTGTATTTTATATTTCTGTGCCTTATGGTTTCTTTAAGCTTAAGCCTGTACGCTCAGACAGGTGTTTCTGTTTCTCCTCCAAGACTTTATTTTGAATCCGGAACCGGAAACAGCAATACCCAGAAAATAACGGTCACCAATGTAAGTGCCAAAAATTCCTTAGACCTTGCTGTAAGCCTGGGAGACTGGGAATACAATGAAAAAGGGGAAAACATGATGGCTGCGGCCAATACGCTTCCCAACTCCTGTGCAGGTTGGGTCTCTGTAAAAAAAGAAGACAACTATTTTACCCTTGCTCCCGGTGAGCGGAAGGATATTGATGTAACTATTACGGTTCCCGGAAATTTATCAGATCAACTTCCAACCCATACCGCGGTGCTCTACGTAAGCCAGATGAACCCGGTAGACGATGTAGATAACAAAGGGGCCAATATTAAAGTAAGCATCCGTTCCGGGATCAAGCTTTTCCATAAACTTCCTTCTGCCAAAAACAAAAAACTGGAAATCAGTAACCTGACCTATAAAAAATCAAGCCCAAATCTTGACCTTACTTTTGATAACCTGGGAGAACTGTGGGCAGACGGTAAGATATACACCGACCTTGTCAATACCCAGAACGGTAAAAAAACTTCTCTTGAGACCCTTGTTTTTTATACGATGCCCGGCAATAAAAGGGAAGTAAGCATCGCACTGCCTGCCGGTCTGGAGAAAGGAAAATATACAGCTTCGGTCATGATAGATTACGGAGATCGTGATAACCTTGAACTTGGAGAATTAAACTTTACTTATGAATAACAATAAGAAGTTTTCAGTCGTCACATTGCTGTTTATCTGGATGCATTGCTGTTCACAGGTATACTACAATTCATGGATCAACGGTTATATGTCCATTGCTTCATACGGAGGCAATACCATTCCTGATGCCTATACCGCTAATTTTACCGCCAACGGATATATCAACGTTCCGTACTGGAGGCTGTCCGTAAGGCTGACCCAGCCTGTTACTTCCACAGACGGCAATTACACGCTGCCTGCCAATAAGATTTCTTTCACTCCGGTCTCAACTTCCGGAAGTGCTTATCCTTTTGCCGTGCCTTCCGTTTCACAAATCGGGATGCCGCTGAATGTCATGATGCAGGAAGGGCCGGAAGTTTTCCTGGTTCCGCAATCAAATGCCGCGTTATATAATTTTCCTTTTCTTTTTATCGGGTACTATTACAATCTTCAGATCAAGTACAGCCTGATGGTTGCCGGCGGTTCTTATCTCGGCAATTATCCTGCCTGGACCACTTTTGTAGCACCCATGCAGTTCACGGCCTATGACAGGTATAATAATGTAATCGGCAGGATGGACCATGTTTTCCAGTTTCAGATCGGTATGCTTTCAGGAACTCCTCCCGATGTGCCTGAAATGTCATTGAAGTTCTCTGCAAATGCCGTGAACAGCTCTCTGGAATTCAAGAGTAAAAATGATTATACCAACGGTGTAAGTTCCGTATATGCCAATGCACTCAGTGTAAAGAGCAATACCAATTATCAGATCAAAATAAGATCCCTTCAGAGCAAATTTACTTCCCCTGCCGGAAACTCGCTTCCTCTGGAAGCGGTAAAATTCGGATTGTCCCCCGTTTCAGGAAACAATGCAACTGTTTATCCCATCGTACTGGCTTCCTTTCAGCAGCTGGTGGCAAAAGGAGCGTATACCCAGGGTTCCAGTGTTTATTATGATATCAATTACTCAACCAGCCCTAACGACCAGAGATTCATCAATGCCAAGACAGAAGATTATTCCACAACACTTCAGTTCGAGATAACCCCGCAATAAAATCACAATGCACTACGACCTTCTCAGAAAAATAGCGTTTGTTTTTTTGATACCGCTCGCTTTTATCATCATTCCTGCACAGGGTATTCCTGATGTAAGCATGGAGGTCCGCAGTGAATCCGGGATACCGGAAAACAACATCATCGACCTGATCGTCGTCCTTAAAAATAATGATGCCGTGCCGTTTAAAGGTAAGATCGCCATTCATGCGCCGCAGGGCCTGAGAGCGGTTTCAGCCGGAAAAATTGATGCGGAGCTGGATGCCGGCGAAAGTATTTTCATGCCGGTAAAAATGATTGTGAACAATAATGCAGCAGCAGGGGAGAAAAAAATAAGCTTTGACCTGACGGATTCCCAAGAACGGATGGTTGCGGAAAAATCCATCTCATTTAATGTTGCCGAAAACAATGCACTTCGGATTACTGCAGAAAATCCAGTACTGTTTATCAATAATATAAAAGATTCCCTGGAAGTGAGGGCAAGGATTTCCAACCTCGGGAACACGCGGCAGAAAGTTACCGTTGTTTTTAAAATTCCGGAAATCGCACAGGGAAATGTTTTTATTGAAAAAAAGGGAAGCATTGCCGTAGAAAAAGACACTGTATTCGTATTCCGGTTCATGCCTTCCGGCCCGCTGGCAAAAAGCTCACAGTTTTCCGTTGATATTGCAGGGTTCAGGGACCCGGAAAAAGAAATATTCGGTAATGCATCGGTATCTGTGCAGAATGTGGCCTCTACGCAGCGTTACCAGGATCTTCAGAACAATTCGTTTTCCAGCTATAAAAAAAACAGCATTACGGCAGGGTACAGGAGGGTAGGAGACAACCTGGATATGTATCAGCTTATCGGTTCCGGGGGATTCAATCTTCCTTCAGGATATGTATTTCTCAGGGGGAATATTTATACCATGAACAACCAGAGTGATCCTGTAGTTACCAACACCTATATTACCTATCACCGGAAAAACAGCGAATATACGCTGGGAAATATCAGCAAAATCATGGAAATGTCCATGTTCGGCAGGGGTGCGGAATATGCGGTAACATCTTCAGACAAAGATAAAAAGCTTGAAGTAGGGTTTGTAGACCAGACCTTCAGCCTGGTGGAAAGGAACTCATTTTTGAAATACGGCTACGGCTTTTTCGCCAGGGGCAGTATGGGCATGCAGAATGCGGCCCGGAATATGTCGGCAACCTATGTTTTCAGAAATGACCCTTATGAAAATGCAAGGCATAGCCTTTTAGGAACCGATATGCAGTATTCCTTTAATAAAGACTGGAATATGATGGCAAAAGTATACAGCGGGCTCAGCATATATGATAACATACATGTCACCAAGCCTTCGCTGGCTGTGGAATCACAGTATTCCGGGATTATTGATAAGTTTAATGTTAACGGGAACTATTTTTACAGTACGGATTATTACCCGGGAAACAGGCGGGGCATGCTGCAGATCCAGCAGAATATTTCCACCAGCATCATCAAGGACTATAACATGTATACGAATATCCTGATTTCAGATTTTTCCCCTAAGTTTTATTTTTATGACAATAATTTAGAATCAAATACCACCAGGGTAGATACCGGAATCAATTTCCCGAAGAAAGGGAACGTAGGATATGCGCTCAGCCTCCAGTACCAGAATGAAAAATCCAATACGTATAATAATTTCTTCGACACCGGGATCAACCGGGAATCCAAACAGCTCAAGGCACAGAGGATCACAGATTATATGACGTGGTCCAGCCCAAACCATAAGCATTCTTCCGTACTGGGGATTGAAGCCGGGCTGGCTCAGTATCCGGATATCGACCAGATGAAATACCAGATGAAAGCCACCGGTAATTACAGCTACAAATGGCTTAATTTCAATTTCATGTATCAGTACGGAAGCTATTTCCTGTCTGAATATGCATTCTCAAAAATATTCAATCAAAATAACCCGTATAAAAAGCTTTCTTTTTCAGCATTTGTGAATGAGGATTTTTTTGATCAGAAACTTGCGGCTACTTCAGGCTTCACGTATACCGATGATATCCTGTACGGAAAATCGCCGTCCGGGTTTATCAACCTGAAGTATTCCGGCAAGCTGTACGGCCTTTATCTCAATACATCCTGGTTCCACTATTCTTCGAGGGAACTGAACAACAACCTCCTTACCGTTGAAGCCGGCGTTACCCTGAATCTTAAATCAAATACCCTGGATCCGGGCAATAAAGGGAACATAGCCGCTTTTGTCTATTACGACAACAACAATAACGGAGTTTTTGATAACGGGGATATGCCGGCAGAAGGATACTTAGTCATGCTCAATACCATTTCATTCAGGACAGACAGCAAAGGGAAGCTTAATTATAAAGGGCTTCCTTACGGAAAATATGCGTTGAAACAGATCATACAGAAAGGCTGGTATTACAATGAAGCGGAAATTGATATGAACAGGTACAACTATGCCCTGCAGATCCCTCTGCACCAGAACGGAACTATACAGGGAAAAATAGATTACGAATTCAACGCAAAAACAGCACTGGATTTTGACCCCAAGATCGGAGGCATTATCTTCAATATTTACAAAAGGGATGAACTTTTACAGCGTGTGGTAACGGATGACAACGGTGAATTTATTTCTTTCCTGGAATCCGGGAGTTATAAAATTGAGCTCAATGAAAACTCGCTTCCTGCCAATACGTATGTGGAACGTAACAGCTCAGAAGCAAAGATAGAAGCAGGAAAAATAGTCAGCCTTGAACCGTTTGTTATCAAAGTAAAAGAAAAAAAGATCCGTGTTAAGAAATTCGGGAACGAATAATCTGGGCAAATTTTACAGACTTTGAAAACAACAAAGGTTGCCAATTCTTAGAGCCTGTTTAAGAATTATACCTTATACTGTGTAGCAGATTTAAATCTTATTTTGAAATATAAACCCGCAGACTCACAGGTTTTTCTATTAGTATTCAGGTTTGCGTAATTGCCTTTGATCTGCGAAATAGTATACTTTCAGCTAAATTTAAACAAACTCTTATACTGCACAAAAAAATAAGGAAACCCGAGAGCTCCCTTATTTTAAAATTATCCTTAGGGGATAATTATTGATTAATTGACCTTTTCTAAATTTTCGAATTTAGCATAAGAAGATCTTAAATGATGCAAATGATCCGAAACTACCTGAGAACTTTCAGGACACAGATCCCCGCTTTCTAAAGCATCTTCATAAGCCTTAATGGCTGCCTTTTCTCCGAATACAACGTTTTCAAGGGTAGATTCTGCATTATCTCCTGTAAAAGAATTCTTAATGTCGATCCACGCTCTGTGTACTGCTCCTGCTGTACTGGTTGTATTATCCGCTTCTCCTCCTTTTTCGCTGATCAATCTTACAAGATCAGACCTCATGGTCTGCGACTGTGATACCATCTGATCGTAATCATTCTTTAATCCGGAATGGTTTTCCCAAACTTTGTCTTCAACTTTTGAAAATCCTTCAATTCTGTCGTTGGTAATGTTTAGTAAATCGTTTAGTACTGATACAGTTTTTTCGTTGTTCATAATATTTTTTTTATTGGTGTACCAATAGACTTACAAGATGCGTGCCTTAATTAATCTAAATTTAAAAATTTTAAAAATAAGTTTATTAATATACACGGAATCCAAATAAAAAGTATATTTGTATACTAACGTAAATTATTAATGGATTATCAGAATATAAAAGAGATCATCGGGCTTCTGGAAGAGTTTGAGGCTAAGCATACAGAAGGTGATTCCTATCCTAATAATATAGACGGTTTTAAAAAATGGGTATGTGACACTGAAAACAGAAAAGGTGGTACAATTTTAGATGAACCGTACTGGGAAGGAAAAGAAAACGGCAGAAGCGCTGAAAGTACCATCAGCACGCTGCTTGTACATCTCAACCGTTATGCAAAAACATATTCTAAATCTGTTATTTCAGAGTCTGAATTTACAACTCAGGAAGACTTTATCTATCTTATTAACCTAAAAGCTTTCGGCGAAATGACGAAAATGGAGCTTATTAAGAAAAATATTCATGATAAGCCTGTAGGCATGCTTATTATCACCAGGCTGCTGAAACAGGGCTGGATTACCCAGGAAGAATCTGAGATTGATAAAAGAAACAGGATTGTACGCATCTCGGAAAAAGGCATGGATGTACTGGACAGGCAAATGAAAAGAATCCGGGAAGCAACAGATATTATAACTGGAGACCTCAGTTACATTGAAAAAATGGAGCTGATCCGTATCCTGAATAAGCTGGACCGTTTTCATCATGCGATCTATTCCAGGAACATAGAAAATAAAGAACTTATAAAAACGGTATACCAGGAGTATTCATTTAAAAACCAGACAAATTAAAAATGGCGAAAAAAATTGCGGTCATAGGATCAGGATTTTCAGGGCTGTCCGCAGCTGCCTATGCTTCAAAGGAAGGACATGAAGTTCACCTTTTCGAAAAAAACAGCGAGGTGGGCGGACGGGCCAGGCAGTTTAAAACAGACAATGGCTATACCTTTGATATGGGCCCCAGCTGGTACTGGATGCCTGATATCATCGAATCGTTCTTCAATGATTTCGGGAAATCCGCTGCCGATTTTTATACCCTTGTCCCTTTAGATCCGCAGTTTGAAATGGTATTTTCAGACAGTACCATGAACATCCCGCAGAATTATGAAGAAATGAAGGCCCTTTTTGAAAGAACCGAAAAGGGTGCAGGGAAGAAGCTGGATGAATTCATGAACGATGCGCAGTATAAATATGAAGTGGGGATGAAGGATTTTGTCAATAAGCCCTGTTATTCATGGTTTGAGTTCATGTCTCCCAAGATCGCCAAAAGTGCATTCAAGCTTGATCTCCTGACCAACTTCCAGCGTTTTGTAAGGAAATACTTCACCCATCCCAAATTAATTGTCCTTATGGAATTTCCCGTGATTTTCCTGGGAGCCGCACCCAAAGACATACCCGCACTGTACAGTTTAATGAACTACGGGGGCTATAAGCTGGGAACCTGGTACCCGATGGGCGGGTTTTCCAAAATTATTGATGCCATGAAAGAGGTAGCAGAAGACCACGGAACAGAGGTCTATCTGAATGCTGATGTACAGAAAATCAACGTGGCAGGTAAGAAGGCCTCATCATTAACGGTTAACCGGGAGGAAATTGATTTTGATGTGATTATTGCTTCCTCAGATTACCACCATACCGAATCTAAGCTGCTTCCGGAAGAATACAGGAACTATGACGAAGACTATTGGGAAAAACGGGTTTTTGCGCCTTCCTGTCTGATCTATTATTTAGGGATAAAGGAAAAAATCCCAAACCTTAAGCACCATACTCTGTTTTTTGAAAACGACCTGGAGCTTCATACCGAAGAAATTTATAAAGATAAAAAATGGCCTACCAAGCCGCTGTTCTATGTATGCTGTCCTTCAAAAACAGATCCTTCCGTAGCGCCGGAGCATGGTGAGAATGTATTTCTCCTGATGCCCGTAGCACCGGGGATTGAAGACTCCGAAGAGATCAGGGAACGTTATTTCATGGAAATGATGCTGAGGCTGGAAAAGCATACCGGCGCATCTGATCTTCTGCTGAAAATTGATTATAAAAGAAGCTACTGCGTCAAAGATTTCCAGGAAGATTACAATGCCTATAAAGGGAATGCCTACGGCCTTGCCAACACCCTTTCCCAAACTGCCGTCTTAAAACCGTCATTAAGAAACAAAAAGATAAAAAACCTTTTCTACACGGGGCAGCTTACCGTTCCCGGTCCGGGCGTACCGCCGTCCATCATCTCCGGAAAAATAGCTGCAAACGAAGCCACCAAAATAAATTGATATGAAAAAACTATTTGATGATCTCGCCTATAAAGTAAGTAAAGAGACAACAAAACAGTACAGTACCAGTTTCTCGCTGGGAATCCTTGCCCTTTCTTCCAGCATCAGGAATCCTATATATGCCATCTATGGATATGTACGGCTTGCCGATGAGATTGTAGACAGCTTTCATGAATATGATAAGGAAAGGCTGCTGGCCAAATTCAAGGAAGATACGTTCCAGGCACTCGAAGACCGTATTTCCCTGAACCCGATCATGCAGTCTTTTCAGGAAACGGTACACTGGTTTGCTATTGATAAAAAGCTCATCCTCCGGTTTCTGAAAAGCATGGAAATGGATCTTCAGAAGCTTGATTATAATTCAGACCTTTACAAGGAATACATTCTGGGTTCGGCAGAAGTGGTGGGCCTGATGTGCCTTCAGATTTTCGTTAACGGGGACAAGGAACAGTTTGAAAGGCTTAAGCCGTATGCCATGGTGCTTGGGTCCGCATTTCAGAAAGTGAACTTTTTAAGGGATATGAAAGACGATTACCATACCTTAGGACGCAGTTATTTCCCGAACCTTGATTTCTCCCTGTTTGATAATAACGTAAAATCCTCTATTGAAAAGGAAATTGAAGAAGAATTCAGGCAGGCACTGATCGGGATCAAAAAGCTCCCGCCTTCCGCACGGTTCGGGGTTTATCTGGCCTACCGGTATTATATTTCCCTGTTCAGGAAGATCAAAAGAAAATCTGCGAATGCCATTCTGAGCGAAAGGATCAGGATATCCAACGGTGCCAAGATTTCCCTGATGATGAGCAGCTATGTACAGTACAAGACTTCATTTTTATAGATAAAATTTACATCCTAAACCGTTAATATGAATTTTCTAATTGTAGCAGCTACTTTTTTTGTGATGGAAGGGATAACCTGGCTGACCCATAAATATGTGATGCACGGATTTCTCTGGGCACTGCACAGAGACCACCATGACCACAGCACTGACGGCCCTATGGAAAAGAATGATTATTTCTTCCTCATCTTTGCGCTTCCGTCCATCCTTCTTATGGCTTACGGAACAGTCCAGGGCTTTAACCACTGGTTCTACATTGCATTAGGTATTACTTTGTACGGGATGGCTTATTTTTTCGTCCATGATATCTTCATTCACCAAAGGATCAAAGTGCTTCGGGACACCCAGAACCCGTACCTGTTAGCCATCCGCCGTGCGCACAAGCAGCACCATAAGCATACAGGCAAAGAAAAAGGCGAGTGTTTCGGATTTCTTTGGGTACCCGTGAAATATTTTCAGATGTACTTTAATAAAAACAAATAATCCATGCTGCCTTATACCTACCTGCTGATTAACTTTTTTACCATTATCGTCTGCTTTATTTTTTCGTTTCATCATAAGCTGAAATTCAACAGGCATTTCGGGGCTTTTCTGAAAGCTTCCTTCATCGTAGCACTGGTATTCATCATCTGGGATGCCTGGTTTACCAGCATAGGGGTATGGTGGTTCAATGACCGTTACCTCGTCGGGTTAAGGATTTTAGACCTTCCCATTGAAGAAATACTCTTCTTTTTCTGTATCCCTTTTTCATGCATCTTCACCTATTTCTGCCTGAATAAATTTTTTAAGCTGGACTGGAAGCCGCTTCCCGAAAAGATATTTGTCATCGTAGCAATGATCCTTTCCGTAATCGGGGCTGTTTATTTCCGTGAAAAAATATACACCTCCATGACTCTGGCCACCACGGCGTTTACCCTGTTTATGCTGTATTTTGTTTTAAAATCAAGATGGATCGGCAAAGCTTCCTTTATATACCTGATGCTGATGCCAGGCTTCCTGATGGTCAACGGCATCCTTACCGGTACCGGCCTTGAATCTCCGATCGTGAATTACAATCCTGCGGAATTCCTCGGGATCAGGATCCTCACCATTCCTATTGAAGATACGGCTTACGGCTATGAAATGATCCTCTGGAATATCTATTTATTCCAGAAGTTCAAGAAACCGGATCCGGAAACTGAGCCGGTGATGGCAGAAGCTTGACAGAAGTTTTCTTTATATTTTTTTAATTTTTTTGGGATACATTACACAGCCTTTTGATGATAAAGGCTGAATTTTTTATGTGGTTAACCCTCATCAGTATTACTCACCGGGTTCCAGATGTAATCGTGATTATCGAGAATCTAATCACAACTTCCAAACAAACATTTCTTATACATTAAGGCCTATCAATCACTAACTTCTCGATACGCTTTCTTCAAAAGCTACTCGAAGTGACGATGTACAAAGTTTGCCATTCAATCAATCGCCTCGTCAGTTCGAGTGTTTTTCGCAGCGTAGCGGAGAAAAATGTATTGAGAACCGGTGCACTTCCAAACAATACTTTTAAGATAAATCGAAACTTTTCAATTCACTAACTTCTCGATACGCTTTCTTCAAAAGCTACTCGAAGTGACGATGTACAAAGTTTGCCATTCAATCAATCGCCTCGTCAGTTCGAGTGTTTTTCGCAGCGTAGCGGAGAAAAATGTATCGGGAACCGGTGAACTCCCAAACAATACTTTTAAGATAAACTGAAACTTTTCAATTCACTAACTTCTCGATAGGCTTTCTTCAAAAGCTACTCGAAGTGACGATGTACAAAGTTTGCCATTCAATCAATCGCCTCGTCAGTTCGAGTGTTTTTCGCAGCATAGCGGAGAAAAATGTATTGAGAACCGATGAACTGCCAAACAAACATTTCTTATACATAATTGCCTATTAATTATTAACTTTTTGATGCACTTTCTTCAAAAGCTAATCCGAATTCATGTGCCATTAGCGTCCTCCGGAGATTACAAATACTCTTGTTTTAAACAAACGGAGTTCTCCGAAGCTTTGCCACAACCTGCAGGAGACTTCCGGAGCCCTCCGGAGATTACAAACACTTCTGTTTTAAACAAACCGCACCTGCAGGAACTTTCCCGCAACCTGCCGGAGACTTTCTGCAATGGCAGGAAATTACAAACAACCCTGTTTTAACTATCTGAACTCTTCATCAAAAGAAAGGTAACATGACACATTATTCATCCTTTATGCGCCGTTCAAGAATCACCTTTGCGGCATCCAGCATTTTCTGCAGGTGCAGGAACGGTGATATGCTGTTCCCTTCAGGGTAGTCTCCGTAAGGCCCTAACGAAAAATAAGCAATCCCGGTGATGAAAAAATCAAATTCCTTCAGGCTGTACCCGTTAAAAGCCTTTTGGAATACCAGGAAAGGGTCAGCGTATTCTTTATCCGACAATGCTCCCTGCATGGCCTGCGGATTATATTCCGCAGTTTGTGTACACTTGTATTTCTCCTGCAACAGGCTGATCTTGAAGCCGGCACGGATAAAGGAACGCATCGACAGATAGAAATAAAAGACCACGGAAGGATCTTTTTCTGAAAGTACTTTTTTCTTCACCGGATATTCCATCATGGAAAACAGCAGCCCTTTGGCTTCGCTTAAAGAATGTTTACCGAAAAATGCATCGAACAGCTGCAGCGGGCATCCGCCGGTATATCCTGCCCAGAAATCGGCTTCAAAATTTGTTTTTCTTTTTTTCATATGGATATGTTTTTGTGCAAAGTACGGCTGCTGAGAAAAGATATTCAATTCCTGCCCGGATATTATAGTCATAAAAATCGGGATTTTTACCGGAATAATTTTTACTTCAACCTTTCGGATTTTAACGGAACCACCGTATATTTACGGCTGATAAAAATAAAAACACATGGAACAGAAAATACATCAGGGACGCAACGTCAAACGGTTCAGGGAAATGCTGGGCATCAAGCAGGAAGCTTTAGCCTTCGACCTCGGAGGAGACTGGAATCAGAAAAAAATATCCATAATGGAACAAAAGGATGTTATTGATGATTCTCTGTTAAAGCAAATCTCCGAAGTCATGAAAATTCCGGTAGAAGCTTTTCAGAATTTTGATGAAGAACAGGCCATCAATGTAATTTCAAATACATTTCATAACGGAGCGTTTTTTGCCAGTTCTGTCGGTACTTATAATGTTAATCCAATTGCAGAAATCATAAAGATTCATGAAGAAAAAATTTCCCTTTACGAGCGCATGCTTAGAGAGAAAGACGAAATGATGGCCCGGCTGGATGCCCTGATCAAAAACGGTTAACTCCAGGCACTATTCCAACATGAAAACAAGCGCAGGCATCTTATTATTCAAAAGAGAACACGGGAAAATATTTTATTTCCTGGTGCATCCGGGCGGTCCGTTCTGGAAGAATAAAGACCTGGGCGCATGGTCTGTCCCGAAAGGCGAGGCCTTAGAAGGGGAAAACCTGCTGGATCGGGCCCTTATTGAGTTTGAAGAAGAGACAGGGAAAAATATCAACGGGAATTTTATCCCGCTGCAGCCGGTAAAACAGAAATCCGGTAAGACAGTGCATGCCTGGGCACTGGAAAGTGACCTGGAACTGTCCGGTTTATACAGCAATACCGTCCTGATAGACTGGCCGCCGCGCTCCGGAAAGAAGCTGGAAATCCCGGAGGTAGACCGGTGGGAGTGGTATGAGACAGAAGAAGCCTGTAAAAAAATAAATCCTGCGTAGGCAGAATTTATTGCAGAACTTGAACATATATTGAATCGTATCTAGCTGCCGGTTTTCAGACAGCATAAACCTTTTTATTCGCCGTCTTTTTCTTTCTTAAAGCTTACCACTTCATAGTTTCCGTCTGAGCAGTATTCCTTACAGCTTTCATCCGTAAATGATTCCGGATCCTTCAGGAAATCTTCAATATACTTTGCGCTTTCATCCGTATTGGCCGGGGTAATCACAACGTGGAACAGTTTCAAAACAGATTCATCTGCATTGTTAAAAGATTCTTTCTTATGCTTTACAGCTTCCTGATAATTCATACCTGTATTTTTTATGGGGTTGGTGAAGCTATGAATAAACTGTGCCAATTGCCTCATTTTTAAACAATACTTACAGTGTGTGGTACTTCGGGGCCTGGATCTCTACTGCAATGGCTTGATTTTAGATAACTGTAAAGAGTTAATTTCAAAAATAACCGGAGATGAAAAAATTTAAACACATCATATTAAAAATCCTCAAATGGACGGGGATTTCTCTAGCATCCATTCTTTTTCTGATGTTTATCTTGCCCATTCTTTTCCCGGGAACCATCTCCTCACAAGTGAAGATATTTGCCAATAAGCACTTGGCGGGCAAGCTGGATTACCGCAAGACGCATCTTACTTTTTTCAGGCATTTCCCGTCGCTTACCGTTACCGTGGATGATCTTTTACTGAAGGGGTCCAAACCGTTCCAGAATGATACGCTGCTTGCAGCCAGGGAAGTTTCCGTAGGGATCAACCTGAAAAACCTGATCTTCGACCGGCAGGTGAAAATAGATGAGATATACGTTACCGATGCCTACGCCAATGTATTCGTTAATACAAAAGGAGAGGCCAACTACAATGTCTATGTCTCAAAACCTTCGGAAAAGCCTAAAGATACTGCCGCTGCAGGCCCTTCCATAAAGCTTGATTTTATCAAGCTGAAGAACTGGAATATCAGATACAACGACCATGCAGCCCGGGTTCTGGTGGATGCCAAAGGACTTAATTATACCGGACAGGGAGGGCTGAGTGAAGATATTTTCGATCTTGAAACCGACCTTGATATCAACAAGCTTGATTTCAGCCTGAACCGGATTTATTACGCGCAACAGAAAACGCTTCATGCAGATCTAATTACGAGAATCAACACCAACGCATTAACTTTTGTATTGAGGAAAAACGAGCTCAGGATCAATGACCTGCCGTTGAAATTTACGGGTTTCGTAAGTATCCTGAAAGACGGTTATAACCTTGATATCAAAGCCGCTTCGGAAAAAACAACCATCCGGGATATGATCTCCGTATTGCCGCCCCAATACCTGAACTGGGCAAAAGATACCAAGATAGAAGGCAACAGTGATCTGTTTTTCAGCCTGAAAGGCAGGTTCAGCGAACCCAAAAACCTGAAGCCCAGGTTAAATGCAAGGCTGTTTATACAGGACGGCTACGTTTCCAACGGAAAGGCACCGGTGCCGATGAACCACCTGAATATGAACCTGAATGTTGACCTTCCTTCCCTGAATACAGACCAGTTGGGGATCGATCTTAAGAACCTGAGCTTTGACCTGGGCGCGAACAACAGCTTTAAAGCAGTAGTGCAGACCAAAGGGCTGAATGAAATGATGGTAAATGCCAATATCAAAGGAGCCGTAAACCTGCAGACCCTGGACCAGGCATTGGGGCTTAAAGATATTGATGTGAGAGGGATGATGGATACCAATATTCAGTCGAAAGGGATTTTCAGCCTTGATAAGAAACTATTCCCAAAAACCGACGGATACCTCAACCTGAAGAACGGCTGGCTGAAAACAAAATACTATCCGAATGCAATCCAGAATATCAGCATGGTGGCCAATATTGTCAATACCGACGGTACTTTCAAAAGCCTGGGAGTGAAACTGAATCCTTTTAAATTTGATTTTGAAGGCAATCCGGTCTTTATCAATGCAGACCTTCAGAATTTTGAGGACGTATTATACAAAGTCCGCGCAAAAGGGGTATTGAATATCGGAAGGATTTATAAGGTTTTTGCGAAGAAAGGATTTGATGTAAGCGGCCTGATCATGGCCGACCTTTCATTGAACGGAAGACAGAGCTACGCTACGAACGGACAGTACAGCAGGCTCGATAATAAAGGTAACCTGATTTTAAAGAACATAAAGGCAACCACAGAATACCTGCCGAAGTCATTTTTTATCAAAGAAGGGAATTTCCAGTTTGAAAATGAGAAAATGTGGTTCAGGAAGTTTTTTGCCACCTACGGAAAATCTGATTTTGCACTGAACGGTTATCTTTTAAACACCATTAATTATTTTATTGAAAGGCGCGGAACGCTTCACGGAAAATTCGGGCTGAACTCCAATTATATTTTGATTGATGAATTCATGGCCCTGAAGAACGGTGATAATTCCAAAAAATCAATAGATGTGGAATATGCAAAAGTAGAGAACCCGAAAAGCAGCGGTGTTGTGATTGTCCCTGATAATCTTGATGTTGCTTTAACTGTAAATGCAAAAAAGGTTGAGTTTAAAGGGCTTGGATTAAACCACATCAAAGGAAATGCAGCAGTGGAAAAAGGACAGGTGTACCTTAAAAACACCTCTTTCGATATTATCGGAAGCCGGATGAATATTGATGCAAGGTACCAGAATGAATCTCCGTTAACAGCCAATTATGACGTGGCGCTTAAAGTACTGGATTTTAATGTCCAGCGTGCTTATAAAGAGATCGATATGGTACGTGAAATGGCAACGGCTGCAAAAGATGTTAAAGGGATTGTTTCCATAGATTATAAGCTGAAAGGCGACTTTGATAAAAACATGAAGCCTATCTATCCGTCCCTTGAAGGAGGCGGCGTAGTAAATCTTAGGGATGTAGAAGTAAAGAATCTTAAGATGCTTTCTGCAGTAGGCGACAATTTGGGGTCAAAAGCATTCAATGATCCGGATATGAAAGGCGTGAATATCGAAACCCATATCAAAAACAATCTGATCCATGTGGATAAGTTTACCTTTAAGGTTTCGATCCTGAGGCCTACGGTAAGCGGAACATCCAGTTTTAACGGTCTTCTTGACCTCAGGATAAGAATCGGGATCCTGCCGGGCGGAATTATCGGATTCCCGGTAGTGGTTACCGGTACCCATGATAAGCCGAAGATTAAAATTTTCAGCAAAAAGGGGCAGGGAATCCTGGATGCCGTCTACAACAAGAAGACCAATAAAATAATCCGTCAGGAAAAAAGAGCTGAAAAGAAGACCCGGAGACAGCAGCGGAAGGAAAAAGAAGCCCAGGAAGACAGAGCAAAAAACGCCGAAAAACAAATTAATAAAGATCTTAAGCAAAAATAAAGGTAAAGCAAGATGAATCAGTTGACCTTATTTAATCCAGATGAATATTACCGTTTCCCCGAAGAACTGCTGGAGTATACCGCAGATTTTTTAGACGAGAAAAAAGCCGGCAAGCTCCTGCAGAAACTCATGGATGCCACGCCCTGGAAGAAGGATAAGAATATTCAAAAGACTTACGATAAGGAGGTCCGGGCTCCGCGCTTAACGGCATGGTACGGCGATGGAAGCAAATCCTATCATCTTGGGGGAAATGAATTTATGGTGAATCAGTGGTCCCCCGAACTGCTGAATCTGAAGAAAAAGATTGAAAAAGCTACCGGATACCATTTTAATACTGCGCTGCTGAATTTATACCGCGACGGAAATGATTCGGCAGCGTGGAAACGGGATAAAGAAAGTGAATTGGGGGACTGTCCGGTTTTGGCTTCCGTAAACCTGGGGCAGGTGAGGGATTTTGATTTCAGGAAATTTGATGACCGCAAAAAGAAATACAGCCTGCCGCTTCAGCATGGCTCACTCCTGATCATGAAAGGCGGCCTGCAGATACACTGGGAGCACCGCATGTCAAAGTCTGAAAATATACAGGAACCGGGGATTAATATTACATTCAGGATGATCCGTGAAATTTCAGAAATCCGAGAATAATACGATAATGGATTATTTTTATTAAGAACATAAATAATTAATCATTTTAACATAAGTTGGCAAAGAAATTGTGTATATCTAAAAGAAAGTGTTAAAATACAGCAGCTATGAATATTTCTTATTACGATTTTAAAAATATGCCGGATCAGGATCAGTGCAGTTTGGTGATGAACCAGGGGCGTGTGATGAATGAAAGAACAATCAATACAATAAAATATGTGCTGTACGAAGTTTCCCATTTTACGGTAGAAATGATTTATAATACAATGAACAATAAGGTGGAGGGAATCAATGTATTCCAGAACAAAGGGGCATATGCAGTATAGTGTACTTTTATAAATTGCCTGCTCATTAAACAAGATACATACAAACAGCTTTCACAGGCTGTTTTTTTATTTACATAAACGTCCTGTGAAACAGATTCAAAAAATAAATTCTTATTGATCGCTTAGGCCCGGCAGATGTACATGCATAGCCTCTTAAAGGTATTATATAGTTAAACAGAGTTCGATATTAATTCATAAAAAAATCCTCAGATAGGATCTGAGGATAAAAACTAATAACCATGAAAACTCAAATTAAACATGAGTACTTATCATTATTAAAATATTGTGCCAATTTATAAATATACCTTTGTGATTAAGAAAAATTAAGATTTTTTAATAAAATTTAATAGTTTTTAATTCTGGCACAGTTTATTCTGTATATCTCTTACACATAAAAGAATAACATCATGGCAGAAAAAAGTTTTAGAAAAGAAGATTTTATAAAAGGCGACGCGGAAGATTATAAGCTGCAGTTCCGTAAAGACGAAATCGGGATCGGTTCAGACCTTACGGTAGAACGGATTGATGATTCCGGTGAGCATGAAGTCGTGATGGCCAACATACACCGTAACGACGATTATGTGGAAATCTTCTGGAGCGAACCTTTTAACGGAAGGCTGCTCTTCGACAGCAAAGTAACCTTCGGCGAATAATACATTAAATCAGATCCCCTTTATAACAAGGGGATTTTTTTACGATGCCTGTTTTATCAGGCAATTCCATAATCCTGACCGCAGTAAACCTCTTTTTACCATTAATCAAAAGATTAAATACAAAGCGTCCCTGTGGCATAATAATAGGTTAATCTAAATACAAACCAATAAAATATTAGCAAAATGAAATCAGACCATAGTATTGAAAGAACCCTTGAAGGAAAAACAGTGGTCATTACAGGAGGAAGCAGTGGAGTAGGAAGGGCCGTTGCCGAAGCTTTTGCCCTGGAAGGCTGTACGGTTGTTGTGGCAGCAAGAGGCAAAGAGGCGCTGGACGAAACCGTTGCCCTGTGCAGGGATCTGGGAGTGGCAGCATTGGGTGTCCCTACTGATGTATCCGTTGCATCCGAGATGCAGAACTTAGCCAATAAAGCCATGCAGTTTAACGGCAGGATAGATATCTGGGTGAATAATGCAGGGGTAATGGCAAGCGGCAAGTTTGAAGAAATCCCGATGGATCTGAACGAGCAGGTAATTAAAACCAATCTTTTCGGGTATATGCACGGAGCATACACTGCACTGCCGATCTTTAAAAACCAGAAAGAAGGTATTCTGATCAATAATATTTCCATCGGGGGCTTTATGCCGGCTCCGTACAGTGCCGTGTATTCCTCGACAAAATTCGGGATCCGCGGGATGATGGAATGCCTTCACGGGGAGATTTCAGATTTTCCTGATGTCCATATCTGCAACGTTTATCCGCAGATCCAGCGTTCTACGGGAAATATGCATTCGGCTAAATTTTCAGGGCTGGATTTTAAAGTCCCACCATTTGCAGCAGATCCGCGGGACACGGCTGCCAAGTTTGTGGAACTGGCCAAGCACCCGCGGAAAGAAACGTTCCCGGATGCCATGTCAAAAATCCTTACTACGGCCTATAAATTATTTCCTAAACCGGTCATTAATACTGCTTCTGCAGGCATGAGGCTGATGATGAAGCTTAAAAATGCACCGTCTGATACCGGGAATATCCTACAGCCTTCACCGAACCCCCACAGAATTTATGGAGAAACGATCCTCCCGGCAGTATCCAGAAAAACAAGGATGGCTGCACTTGCCGGGCTTGGGTTAGGACTTGCTTTTATGCTGCTTAAATCAAAATCTTCAGGAAATAAATCATAATGACAGTTGTAGTGTGACCCAATGCTTTTCTGATTATAAATAACACCGAAAGTTCCGGGCAAATCTTCGATTTGCCCGGAACTTTTTTTAAAGGAAGTCCAAAAACGTGATTTTCTGCATCATTTAAGAAATTCATCTCTTATTTAATGCATAATTCATTTAAAACGGATATTTTTGTACCAGTGAATGAATTGATGGGAATTTAGAGGAAAAGACATTACATTATTTAATCAAAATAAAAAATGATCAAAAAACCTTTGCACAATTTCCATATTCCCGTTATGGGATTGGCTTACACGATAGACAGCCCTATCCGTGTGGCACAGTACGGAATCTCTTCCGTAATTTCTATAATTGATGATGAGATTATAGAGAAAATGAAAAACTTTTACAGTAAAAAGTTCAATCTCGGAGATTTGAGTATTTCCGACAGGGTTGATGACTACCGCGCCAAAAGGATTACCGCCTATCTGGACATGGTAGATGATATTGTGAATGAAAAATTCGAGGCGTTTAAAGAAGAAATCTCCAGGAATGCAGCCGCACTCAGGAATTTCACGGATATGCTTCCCAATACGTCAGAGGTGAAAGCCGGCCTGAAGAATATGCTTGACCAGAACCCTACCGTTGCCTCCGTGAGAAACTTTATTGAAAAGCATCTTTCGCCTGGAAATATCGATGTCAACATCATGACGAAGGTGGATAAAGATAACTTTAAGAACAGCGAGCCCCTGCCGGTGATCTACAACGATGCCCATGCCTCCTTACGCGGATTTGCCAACAGCAGGCTGTCTTCATCCGTGGTGCTTTCTGCAGGAATGAATCCCCGATTGTATAGCTACCTCGAAGAGTTTGCTGATTTTTTCCCTGATAGTAACGGAATCCTGAAGAAAAAAATTATCCTGAAAGTGAGTGATTTTCGTTCCGCAATAGTCCAGGGGAATTTCCTGGCTAAAAAAGGGCTTTGGGTTTCCGAATACAGGATCGAATCCGGGCTGAACTGCGGCGGTCATGCTTTTGCTACGGAAGGGTTGCTTTTAGGGACCATCCTGGAAGAATTCAAACAGAAGAAAAACGAGCTGATCCGGTCTGCCTATGATCTGATGGCCAAAGCTTTGGAACAGAAACAGAAATATCCCGTTTCTGTACCTCCGGAGATGAAAATAACCGTTCAGGGCGGCGTGGGGACTTCCGAAGAACATGATTTCCTTTTGAAAACTTATGATATTGAAAGTATCGGCTGGGGATCTCCGTTCCTGCTGGTGCCGGAAGCCACGTCCGTTGACCGTGAAACGAGGGAGCTGCTTGTGCAGTCAAAAGAAGCGGACTTTTACCTCAGCAACCTTTCGCCTTTGGGTGTGCCTTTCAATACTGTAAAAGGAACATCCAATGAAATCATCAGGCATGAAAAGGAGAAAAGAAACCGGTACGGAAGCTCATGCCCTAAAAAATTCCTGGCTTTAAGCAGGGAGTATTCACCGGAAGGCATATGTACCGCATCAAAAAAATACCAGGACATCAAATTCATGGAACTGGATGCTGAGAAAGAAAGCATAACCGAGGAGGTATTCCAGAAAAGAAAGGAAGCTATTACTGAAAAAGCCTGTCTCTGTGTGGGATTGGTCAACGCCGCCTATATGGAACAGAACCTTCCTGTTAAAGGAGAAAAACAGGGCGTGGTGATCTGTCCGGGGCCTAATTTGGCATTTTTTGATAAAGAAGTTTCCCTTTCGGAAATGGTACAGCATATTTACGGAAATAAAAATATCCTTCCGGATAATAACCGTCCCCATATGTTTATCAATGAACTGAAAATGTATGTGGAGCACCTTAAAAAAGAAGTACAGGACTTTTCAGGAATGCTTACCAATGCGCAGATAAAGAAATGGAAGACCTTTAAGGATAACCTTCTGCAGGGAATCGTTTATTATGAAACCCTTTTCCGGGAAACCGATTTCTTCAGGAAAGATTCCAGTATCAGTCAGCAACTGGAACAGGGCAGGCTGATCATATCGGAAATTGAAATCCCCGGTAATTAGAAGAAAATCTTACAGGGCCGCCTTACAAACCGTGACGGCGGCCTCTGTTATGAAACCTTCGGCTAGAACAGCTTTTTAAAGAGGCTCACCCAATTGTTATTGATCCGCGTGCCTCTTGAACTGAAATTGACACTAGCACCCCGCCTGCCAATGGTGGTATTGACCCCTTTCCAGCTGATATTCAAGTGAACACCGGACATCAGCCGGATCCTTTTTCTATAACTCCATCCCATAGTACGATTGTTGTTTTTTGGTTAATTGTTTTATTTTTTAAAATTACCGATGTTGCAACAGGAATTTTTGCGGTTTTCCGTAAAGGACACATATTTTTAACCGCTAAAATACAAGGCATAATTTTCCGCAGCCTTTAAAATATATTTGTCGGTATTAAAAATAGTTGTATATTTGCACCACTGAAAACGGCGATATCATCGGAGTTTTTGGAGAGATGGCAGAGTGGTCGATTGCGATAGTCTTGAAAACTATTGACTGTAACAGGTCCGGGGGTTCGAATCCCTCTCTCTCCGCTGGTAGAGAAACTAAAATAAGCTAAAACGCTGTAAACGTCAATGTTTACAGCGTTTTTTGTTTTACGTTAGGGTAACGGTTCAGATGTGGAGTTTTTAACTTAACTCGCTGATGGATAACTTAATGCGAAAAAATAAAAAAAGATGTATGATAATACATCTTTTTTTATTTTTGTCGGCTAAAATCGTAAAATAACGGCTCTGAAATGAACTTTCGTATGCCTGACGGTTCAGATGTGGAGTTGGTAAATCGTGTGAACCCTTATGGATAAACTTCGAAATAGCTGTTTTCATTGTAATTACAGTTACTGTATTAAGGCAGGAAAAGCTTCACAACATAAACAACGTTACCAATGTAAAAGATGTAAGAAGAAATTCATTGGCAACTATTCCTATAATACTTATCATAGAAGTACTAATCATAATATACAGCAACTGATAACAGAGAGTGTTGGTATCAGTGGAGTAGGTAGATTGCTTAGTATAAGCAAAACGACAATACTCAAAAAAATCCTTAACATATCGACTAACATAATTAAGCCTCCAATCCCTAAAGGAATTACCATCGAAGTTGATGAATTAAAAACTTACACTAAGAACAAAAGTAACGAATATTGGGGTAGTTGCAGCGTATTGCCGAGAGACCAAGAAAATAGTTGATTATAAGTTTGGTAGAAGAACTACCAAGACTCTACAATGTGTTACAGATACATTGCTTTTTGCCAATCCGGTTAAGATATATACTGATCGACTGAATATCTATCCTAATTAATACCTAAACGTCTTCATAATACTAAAAGAAGAGAAAATAATCATATTGAGAGAAAATTTCCTGATTTAAGAACTCATATAAAAAGATTAGGGAGAAAGAGTATCAATAAAGGTGAAAAAGACAGATATACTGATGCGATATTAAGAATTTATTTCTGGGGAATTCCCAAGAATGAAAATAAGAAGAGTAGATGTTTATCTTATCTAAGTTAGGTAGGTGATCTGAAAATTTGTTGCTTTATATTTTGACAGAAACAATAATATAAAAGTGTCCCAAGCTCAAGGAGGCTCAGATATTTAATTTTATATATGGTTTTAATTAAAATAAGGTAACGGTTCAAACATGGAATACTTTAGAAACTCCACATCTGAACGGTCACCCTATTTTGTAAATACATAGAAAAAAAATATCTTTGTAATGGATAAGAAATTAAACTTTAGCTGTTATTCCATCGTTAGAGAAGAAATTGGGAATAGTAGTGTTTCTTTGCATCAGAATGCATACTCTAATATTTGAATGTAAAACTCATTTAAAATATTTAGATATGCAAAAAAAACATCTATTTTTACTGCTTTTAATTTCAGGAACCGGTTTTTGGGGAATTTCTTTTACTTTCGTTAAAGTTGGAATAGGTTCTGGCTCCCCATATATTTTTCTCTTTTATAAATTTCTAATTGCATTTGTAGTACTCAGCACTGTATTTTTTAATCACCTGAAGAAAATCTCCAAGAAAACTGTGAAAATCGGATTTTTAATCGGAATTCCCCTTCTTGTTGGAAATTTTTTACAATCAATAGGACTTAAATATACTACGGTTTCAAACTCGGCATTTATTACAGGTATGGATGTATTATTAATTCCAATTCTCAAATTTGCAGTTTATAAAAAGAAGGTTGCTAATAAAATCTGGCTTGCCTGTGTTTTGGCATTAATCGGATTGTATATAATCGTTGTCAAAGACGGTCTTTCTCTAAATTATGGAGATTTATGGATTGTAGCGTGTGCATTTGCTTTTGCATTTTACGTTTTACAAGTCGGAAAATACTCTAAAGAAGCTGATCCAATTCCCAGTGTCATCATTCTAATGCTGTTTTGTGCTATCGGTAGCGGAATGTTCGGCATTTTTGATAGTCAGTCAGTCTGGATTCCTAAGAATTTTGATTTTTGGAACGGAGTTTTATTTGCAGGACTATTCGCAACTGCATTTATGTACACCGTACAAAATATTGGTCAGCGATATTTAAGTGAGGAAAAAGTGGCTATGACATATCTTTTCGAACCTATTTTCGCCACAATTGCCGGAGTAATTATTTTAGGTGAAACCTTTAACAAAGAAATTTTTATAGGTGGAAGCTTAATTTTCTGTGCGATGCTAATCGTTGAACTCAACTTGAATTTTAAAAGAAAAAAATTATAAATACAGCAGTTTTTATAAGCATCTAAATAATCATCATTTAGTCATTAAATAATCTCAAAAAAAATATTTATATGGACGAAAGAATAGAATATAAAAGAAATGATTCATCTTTGGCTACAAAATTTAAGAAAGCAGGAAAGTTAATTCAGAAATATAATCAAGTTGATTATGATAATACTAGTTTAAAAATTTCAATACTTACTGAATTGTTAGGTTCATTGAATGAAGGCATTAATATTGAGCATAATTTCCATTGTGACTTAGGATATAATATTCATGTGGGTAAAAATTTTTATGCTGGATATAATTTCACAGTTTTAGATATGGCTGTAGTTCGAATAGGAGACAATTGCCTGCTTGCACCAAATGTAGGACTTTATACGGCAGGCCATAATATAAATCCAATAGATAGGCATAAGTCAGGTCATGCTTCACCAATATATAGGAAATAGTGTGTGGATTGGAGGTCATGTAGTTATAGTTGGAGGTGTGACAATCGGAGACAATTCTATAGTAGCTGCAGGTTCAGTGGTGATTAAGGATGTTCCTCCAAATACTATTGTAGGTGGAAACCCTGCTAAAATTATTAGAGAAATTTAAAAAACTTTTAATTTGATTTGTTTTTTTAATCAAAGCAAACGGATAAGTTTTATTTTAATAGTTGTGCTATTAAAATAAAAATCTTAAAAAAATGATAAAATTTATGCTAATATAATAGCTTTACAAAAGTTGTATAAGATTGACACAATGTGAACTTCAAAAGTCAGCAATAATTTAAAAGATAACATTCAGACTATAATATTCAACTTTTTTAAATCAAAACTGAATTCTGAAAACTAACCAATCAATCTGGCGTATGAACTTCGAGATACGCCTTTCAGGGTCAATACAGTTTGTCCGAGATTTGTGGCAACTGATTTTAACGGTCACAGAGGTAAAGGAACCGTACAGGAAGGTGGAATCCACATTGCAAAGTATGCCATGATCGGAGTGGAAGGACCGACCGGAAAGTTCATTAGTTAAGAATATAATACTGAAACAGGCTGTATATTTCGGCAAATATTGAAGCGAAAGAGAAGGTTACCAAAAATGCGGAATCACTAGGCTAGATTTAGCGAAATACCCGATATAATCTTAGTTCTGCTTTAATCTGAAAATCACGATTTTTTTCAGATTATATTTTGGCATTCCATATTTTAAACTATCATAAAACGAAATTCTTAATTATTTAGATGTAATGATTTTGAACTATCGCTTGTCCTAAAAGCAAAATGAGATCAAAAACAAGACAAAAAGAAACCAAAAGGAATCTGTCAATTGGTCTGATATTCAAGATTAGTATAACACCTCAGAAAAAAAATTAACATTCACTTTTTAAATTCAAGAATTTATGTTTAGAAAAATCATCTTCATCATTGCCTTTTTTTGTAGTTTTCTTACTCTATTCGGATCACACGTTCCCGACGATAAAATACTTGTATTTCATCTGAAGCCAATGTTTGATAACTCTGGCAAGGCCACAAGCATTCATGTTTTTTATGAAGTTGTTTTCGAGGACGACCAACTTTCTCATAATTTGACTCTGGATTTCGATCTGCTGGAAAATCATGGAAGAAATGCAGACAAGATATATGATCTTGTAGTTAAGGATAAAGACGGGATAGTGAAGATCAATCAGCCGGAAAAAGTCGCTGAATATAATGTTATGGCATACGATGCTGCGAGAGAGGTGCATGGAAAGGTCACGGTAGAGTATACTGTCACAGCCGCAAGTCCTATACGTAAAGGAGGATCCAATATAGATATGCAGGCAAGTGGAGGCGGGCTTACCGGATCTCTGATGAGTATTTTGCTGATACCGTCCTATGAAAAAGATATGTTTGTCAAATTAGTCTGGGATATACCTGAAGGACATACTGCCGTGTCAAGTTTTGGTACTGGTAATACAACTTCATCGGTCAAACTCTCTTACGGCAAGCTTATGTACACCCAGTTTATTGTTGGTAAACTTAAAACGTATCCAATTCCCTTGCCTGAAAAAGGTTTCAGTGTTGCGGGACTTGGACTGGATGATGATCGCATAGGCGATTCATTTTCTAAATTTAAGAATATGTACGAATATTTAAACTCCCAGTTCCATGCATCTCCTGATGTGGCCTTCCGCTTTTTCTACAGATCCTATCCGGAATTGCTAAGTCAGTCGGGAACGGCTGTGCAAGGGGAGGGGTACGGTTCTTTTCTGCTGTGTATACCTTACTCTGAAAAACTAAAGGACAATGATAATCTGTTTTCACTGGTGGCCCATGAAATGATGCATATTTTTATTTCGGGACTAGATGAGGAATGGTTCAGAGAAGGAATTGCCGATTATCTATCCATCATTCTACCGTACAAAGGGAAGTTTTATTCTAAAGAATTTTATTTGAGGTCTATCAATCAAAAGGCAGCACAGTATTACACCAATAACCTCAGGAAAGTTCCTGATTCGGCAGTCGGTCCCCTGAAGTTTTCCACCGCCAACTCGTGGACTTTATCTTATAGCAGGGGGTTCCTCTATTTTGCCAGTTTAGATGCTAAATTAAGAACATTGGGAAAAGACAGAAAAACCACCGTCCTTTCATTGGCAATGCAACTTGAGAAGCTGGGAAAGAGTCAGGAGATCAACGAAAATACCTGGGTAGAGCTCATAAGAAAAGAGGCAGGAGATTGGGCAGTGAAAGATTGGCAGTCTATGAAAAATGGTGACCTGATCATGCCGATTCCAGGCGCGTTTGGAAATGATGTCATGGTTGAAAAGATCAAAACAGGTATCTTTGATCTTGGCTTTGGCAAATCGGTCAGTATCAGTAAAGGACAGATCGTTTCGAATCTGGAAAAGGATTCTAATGCTGAGAAGGCAGGACTGCGTGAAGGTGACGAGATCGTTGAGTTCATTTATCTGAAGCCTTACTTTAGCAGCTTTGACAAGATGCTGACTGTCAAGGTCAAAAGAAATGAAAAGATCTTAAGCTTTACCTATAATCCCAGAAAGGGGGTTGTAGATGGATACCGATGGGTTGAAAAATAGAATTTTCTTCAGAAATGGATCGAATGTATTACACTTTGACTTGGTTGGTTTGTCTTCTTTTGTTATTCTTATAAAATGAATCCTTAAGAACCACTTGAA
Organism: Chryseobacterium sp. JJR-5R; assembly: GCF_034047335.1. Classification (NCBI taxonomy): domain Bacteria; kingdom Pseudomonadati; phylum Bacteroidota; class Flavobacteriia; order Flavobacteriales; family Weeksellaceae; genus Chryseobacterium; species Chryseobacterium sp. JJR-5R. The sequence goes on along the minus strand of NZ_CP139137.1, from coordinate 2,521,744 downwards.
ATAATTCTGAATGAATCTGATACCAACAATTGAGCCTACTTATTTTAAAAAGTTTATGACGCCTTACTATGATCAGATGCTTTTTGATAAAAAGCATTACGACCATTTTCCCCAAACATCATCTTTCCAACCTGTCTATGAATTGAAACTGCCTATCTTGCCACATCGGCAGACGGTGCATTATTTAATAATAGTATTTGCTAATGCGAATTCCGGCAAATGTACACCCTCAATTACGCTGTAAAGTAGCCCCTGCATGGTTTACAGACCTGGCAAAAATCTCCCTTAAACTTACCAATCCATTTCTAGCATATTCATCCCTGCTCAAAAAGAGCATTCTCCTTTCCTGAAAGCCTGTTAAGATCTATTTTGGCGACTTTTGAAGGTTCCATTTCCTCCACCAGGCAAAGCCAAACGAAAATAAAGCCTCAGAATAGGCGATTTCGGACTTCATGTTATCAACTTACATCGACACTATATCAATTCTTATAAGGCCTAAAAAGGGCTTAGAATTGAAAACTTTACCAGAGATGATCCGATAAAAAAATACAGCTAAAAGATTTAAGTAGGCTACTTTGCAGCGAAAAAAGGGGTGTAATTTGAAGCGAAAGAGAGGGTCACCTAAAATGCGGAATCGCTAGGCTACATTCACTGAAATACCCATTTAAATTGAAATAATATGTAATACTTTTGTTTTGCAAGTTGTCTTATAATAAATCTTTGATTCAAAAACAATGTAACCCTGTAATTGAAGAATTTATGTCTAATATTAATATAAAATCTATGTTTAATAATCTCATTATCATCACTGCTTTTTTAAGTTGTTTTTTTAATATGCTAAGTGCTAAAAACAACGCAGACAAAACCCTTGTGCTGCATTTGAAGCCGCAATATGATAATTTTGGAAAAGCAAATAGCATGCATGTTTCGTATGATGTGGTTTTTGAGGATGATCTGCGCACTCATCATCTCAATCTGTATCTTGATCTGATGCAAAACCTTGGCAGGAAAGATGATAAAGTTTCTGATCTCATTGTAAAAGATGAGAATGGGATCGTAGATATACACCCCTATAAGAAAGATACCGAAAAAAATGTTCTTGTTTACCAAGCGGTCAAACCAGTTACTGGAAAAGTAACAGTGGAGTACACTATTACAGCTGCAAGCCCTTTTCGAAATCGTGGCTCATACATCGATATGCAGGCAAGTGGAAGTGGACTCACCGGATCTTTTATCAGTATATTACTTTTACCCCCTTTCGAAAATAATGTTTTTGTCAGATTGGAATGGGATTTAACTGAAGGTAATACCGCCGTGTCAAGTTTCGGAGTAGGCAATACAACTTCAATTCCTTCGCTTTCCTATGAAAGTCTACTGTATGCACAATTTATCGTTGGCCCTCTTAACATGTTTCCCAACCCACTGCCTGATAAAGGTTTCAGTGTAGCCGGATTAGGACTAAGCCAAGATAAGATTGGAAACTCCCTGCCTAAATTTCAGGAAGTTTATGAATATTTAAGAAAGCAGTTTCAGGCCTCATCTGATGTATCTTTTCGTTTTTTTTATCGCTCTTATCCTGAAATTTATTTTCCAAGTGGTTCAGCAATACAAGGTGATGGATATGGTTCTTTTCTTCTTTGCATTCCACCTTCAGATCAATTGAAAGATAATGGCAGTTTACTGGCGGTGATATCGCATGAAATGCTGCATATCTTCATTTCAAGCGTAAGTAATGAGTGGTTCAATGAAGGAATCGCAGAGTATTTATCGACAGTTCTTCCTCACGAAGGTAAATTTTACACTGATGAATTTTATATGAAATTGATCAATCAGAAAGCAGCAGGATATTATACAAACGATATTAGAATGCAGCCGGATGAAACAGACAGCAACACTAAATTTTCTACTGCAAATTCCTGGACTCTACCTTACAACCGCGGCTTTTTATATTTCGCTAATCTTGATGCAAAATTAAAAGCCTTGACAAAAGGAAATAAAATGACCGTTCTTTCCTTAGTTTTAGAACTTGAAAAGATGAAAAGTACAACAGAAGTTACAGAAAAAACATGGGTTGATCTGCTTAAGAAAAGAGCTGGTAACTGGGCTGTAGAAGATTGGAAGGCAATGAAAGCTGGTAAGTTGATAAAGCCTTACCCTGGAGCTTTTGGAAAAAACTTTGTTGCAAAACGCTTAGAAACAGGTATCTTTGATCTCGGATTTAATAAATCGCAAGGAATATTGAAAGGTCAGATCATTTCAGATCTGGTAAAAGGTTCAAATGCTGAAAGAGCTGGAATTAAAGAAGGTGACGAGATCGTTGAATTTCTTTACCTCTATGAATATTATGGGAGCTATGATAAGAACATAACGGTAAAAATTAAAAGAAATGAAGAAATCCTAAGTTTTACATTTTTGCCAAAAAGAGGATCTGTAGAGGCATATGAGTGGGTTTTAGCAAAGGATAAGAAATAATTTTCAAAAGGGTAACTGCAAGTTGCCCTTTTTTAATTCTTCTAGCGAAGTTATTTCATATTTTTTTGTCATAAGATTTAGGAATGGTATATTATGGTTTATAATCTAGACTTAAACTGATAATGGATTTTATAAAGTACATAGAACAGCAGAGTTCAATTTCTCAGGCAACGTGTAGCAATTTGACAAAAGCCATTCGCAGGAAAACATACGTGAAAAAAGAGTTAATACTTCCTGTAGAAAATAGGTCGAAACAAATCTATTTTCTTGAAGAAGGAATAGCAAGGGTTTTTTATGTTGTAAAAGAAAAAGATGTTACACTCCATTTTTTGCGTGAAAATGGAATAGGTTTTCCGGTGGATAGCATCTTCTATAATCAGATCTGCAAATTCGGTATTGAAGCCCTTTCTTCTACTAATATCGTAACTCTGGCTTATGAAAATTGGCAGGAGATAGCCGCTAAAGATTTGGCATTGCAATTATTCACTCAAAAATTGATGATCGGATACATTAAAAATGCTACTGATAGAATATATAACCTGAAATTTCTAACACCTCAAGAGCGATTCAATAGTTTGATCAGCGAATTTCCTTCTATTTTCCGGGAAGTATCTTCCGGGCATATTGCATCTTACTTGGGTATTACACAAGAAACATTGAGCAGACTTCGTGCGAAAATAAAATAAAAATCCATTTTTTGATTTCAATCAAAAATAATTCCTCTAGACTTTGGGAAATTTGTATCATAAAAATTTGTAAATAATATGATAAAAATTACTGCTATAGAAACAGGAAAAGTAATCGTCAAATCTGCTCAGGTAACAGGTAAGACTGGACAATCTCCCATAGGCAGAAAAATTGATATTTTTAAAGACGATCATTTTGTTGAACCACTTCCGATTCTCACTTTTTTAATAGAACATCCCGAAGGAAATTTTTTAGTGGACACAGGGGACAACGCCAGAAATTCAGTACCTGGTTATCTCCCAACATGGAATCCATTCTTTACAAAGATGGTATCTGTAAGAGTAGCTCCAACAGAGGAGATTGGTTATAAACTTCAACTTTTAGATATTAATATTGCCACAGATATCGAAGCTGTGATCATTACACATTTTCATCACGACCATGCAGGAGGTCTAGATCATTTTCCGCACACAAGGATTATAGGAAGCCGCGAAAATTATAAGGAAGCAAGAAGCTTTAAAGGGAAAGTGGCAGGTTATCTTCCACAACGGATGCCAATCTGGTTGAAACCTGAATTAATAGACCAAAAATCCTGTCGGAGATTTTCCGGCATCTTATCCTCTAACAAAAGATGGAAGCATTTTTCTGGTTCCTACACCAGGACATTGTACCGGACATTTATCCGTTGTTGTCAGGGATAAAGATCTCACATATTTTATAGCTGGAGATGCTTCCTACAATGAAGATAATATTCGAAACGAAAAAACGGACGGAGTTACCTTTAAACCAGATGAAGCTATGGCAACTGTCAGAGCAATTAAAAAATTTGCTCTAAATGAACCTACCATTATCCTTCCTTGCCACGATCCAAAAAGTATTACAAGGCTGGCTGGCAGCCAAATATTTAAAGAGTAACTCTATCAATTTTAAATTGAAAAAATTTATTTTCAGATGATTTGACAGTACAAAGATTTTTAAAGATGAGTTAAATTTAACTCATCTTTTTATTTTAAACTGAAATGTAACAGAAGTTTTCTGTAAGTTTTTTATAGTTGTATGTTATTATCGTTTCTGAAATTAAGTATAACTATTACTTGGTGCCTTTCCACCTGTCAAGGTGTCTTTTGGCTTCTGTCAAAGTTCCGCCTTTAAACTTGGCACCTGTATTTAATTTATTGATCAAAACGATGATCTGATTTGCCTGTGCATGGTTCCAATTGTTTTCCCGGGTCAGAAAGGTGTAAATGCTTTCAGGGTTAAGTTCTTATTGTTGTGGTTCCTGGAAGATTTTGATGATGAGACCGTTCCAGAAATCACGTCCATAATAGAGCAGCAATTGGAGACAATTGATTCATGGTTGGACGATAATAAAGTAGAGGATAGCGAAGAAAACGAAAACTCGCTTTATGAAGATAAGCTTCAGAATGAAGGTAACGGTTCAGATGTGGAGTTTTTTAGTTCAACTCACTCATGGGCAGTTTGATATGAAAAATAAAAAAAGATGTAGAATAATACATCTTTTTTATTGGTTAAAGGAACTTTTTTGATGTACCTGCAACCGGAGAACCAATTTCTGTTAGCGTAATGAATTTTTACCTTTTGTCTTACAACCAGATCATAGAAGAAGTAGGGCAGTGGTATCTTGATCCGGTTTGTAGATATATAAATTTTAATACGTAATGGTCTTGCAAATGGAAATTGCGTGTATTTGCATATCAAAAGTAAAACGTTCTTTAAGTTAATTTGTAAATAGATAGTTGAACTTTTAATGTTTTTTGTAGTGGCATTATTATGGCGCACGAAAATGTTAAAATTTTGACATGCAGAATATTAGCGGTTTAATAGCGGATGTTAAAATCTCTCACTTTCCGCAGTAGCTCAGAAGAGAACTGAAAATTGATTTTGAAAAGTAATTGAAACAATTGTGGCAATATCATGGCACTTTTATTTTCATCACAAAAAAATCATGAACAATACCATCTATTTAGCAGCAGGCTTGAATTGTGAAGGAAAGAAAGAAGTTCTTGTGATGTGGCTCGGTGAGAATGAGAGTTGTAGCTTCCGGATGGGTTTTTTTAACCAATCTTAAAGCATGGACGTAGAAAATACCTTCATTATGGCAGCGGATAATCTGAATTGATCTACTGGAGTATCCGCAGTGTTTTCCCGCGTCTCATATCAGTTTCATTTGATTTGATCTGAAGTAAGATACATTCAGGATGGGAATAAAATGAACATTTCCTATGTATGGTAATAGTATCAGATCAGTAGCCCCATAAATAAAATAAATATAAAACCATATTTAACTATTATAAGTTTTGGGAAAATTCACTTCCGGAATTTGCTTTTATAATATCTATAAATTCAGAGGGTGAGATGCCTTTAATATTTTTAAAGATTTTAGTAAAAGTACTGTGAGAGGAAAATCCACAGACCGTAGCAAGATAAGCAATTTTATAATTCCTGTATTTTGCCTCTTCATTCAGTAATTTAACAATATAGTCAATCCTTAATATATTGATATAAGAATTAAAATTCATTTGTTTATTTTTATTGATGATCTCAGATAAACTCCGGGTATTGGTATTAAGATCTACTGCTACTTTAGCAAGTGTAATATTAGGGCTAAGATAAAAATGGGTAGCTTCATATTCCTCTAATAATGCAGCAATTTGATTATGGGCCACATTTTCAACATCTGGCTCCTCTGGCTCCGGTAATAAAATTTTCTCTGCAGAAAGTACAAAATTTTTATTTTCCTCTGTTTTTTTCTGCTTTTTAACTAAATATACATACAGAATTATTAATACCAACATGAGCATACATGCTGAAAAAAAAAGTATAAAATATTTACCTGAATTTTCCGGATAAATCGTTTCAAAATTTCCTTTTTTCTGAATTGAAGCATCATCCATATCTTCAAGTCTGTTTAGTATTTTCAACTGCATGCCATAATACTTGTCGGCTTCTGCTTTATTTTTTTTTGCAGTATAGATCGATTTGATACTGTCAAACGATTCATTTAAATATTCTATGTTATCTTCAGACTGCAACGGATATATGCTTTTTTTATAATACAGCAGCGCACTGTCTGTCTTTTTTGTGGCAGAGTATATTAATCCTATATTTAAAAGAGCTGTGCCTGAATAGTCACTTCCATTATATCTCTTTAGAGCCAGTTTATTGTAAGACAATGCAGATTTCAGATCCTTATTTCTCATGTAAGCATCTCCCAGATTAACTGCGATATCATGACCTAAGAATGGGTTTGCATTAATTTCAATTTTTGATAACTGTATATATTGGTCATTGGATAATTTGTAATAATATATTGAATTTTCAATATCCTCATTCACTGATGAGATTTTAGCCTTAAAAAAATAAAAGTAAGATTTTGCTTCAAACTTATCTTGGCGTCTGGATAATTTCATGATACAATCATTACTCTTTTCCAACATTGCTTTTGACTTCCATGTATAGTTTAAGTAGGTATAAAGATATGCGAGTTCCCCATAAATTTTTGCAGACTCAACATAGTTACCATATGTTTTTAACTCGTTCTCCAGATAAACGAGATATTCAATTGATTTGTCATTTTCTTTAAGTTTGAAATATGATCTTGCTGTATAATACAAGATATTTAACTTATCACTTTGTGATTTGGCTTCGCTGAGATATCTGTCACTGTCTCTTACAAATGTTTCAGGTGATTTATTAGAAAGTTTATTATATAGTAAATCATTTGAGTATGCTATATTAATAACCAATATGTTAATAATATAGAATATTTTTTTGTAAAAATGCTTCATCCTTAAATTTTTTGTAAAGATAACTCGCATTTTGGAATAGCATCAATTTAAAAGAATTTTTGTTGTCAATTTACGCTTTTGAACAAATTTTATAAGGGATATAAAATCTATAACTCTTATTTTAAGTGTTCTGGAATATGCCTGCGCATTTTTTGTAGTGCCTGTTTATGAAATATTTTATTATTTAAATTCATATTCTGACAAGTAAGAAAATGCTATAAATCAAATGCTTTTATTTACATATCAAATAGTATACTTTCGTGGTATGTAACAGTACTTTGTAATGGTCAGACAATTTATAACGATCTATATTCTGATCATTATACAGCCAATTTTTCCATGCATCATCCAAAGTAATATATAATTTGTTATTGATTAGTAATAATCAATAAAGAATTTATGGGAAACTAATTCTATACTGTTAAGTCCAGAATAAAATGACATTTAATCGTGAAATAAGCAGAATAAAATATTTTTCCCGGATGGGAAAAAATAATCTTTCTCATGCTTTTTTGCTTTTTACAATTCTTTGGTCTTCCTATTCTTTCGCTTATGATAGTCTGTCTGTTCATATAACCGGAAAGGTCTATATTTATCTGGATTCTATAGTGGTCTCAGATCAGAAACTAATTACCCATAGGCAGGTGTGTCCGGTTTCTGCTTATGCAGGCAAAAATCATGAGAAAAAAAGCTTAGATATATATATTCATAATCAACAGGCATCTCATGAAAGTAATGATTCACATGTTTCAAGAAATACAGGGTCACTGCCGGAAACAGCATTCTATTATATTCCGTCAAGAGAATTTTACTTTTTACAATATGTTGCCTGTTTGAACTCACGGGTGGCCGGAGCAACCGGTAAGGCAGCTGTTGCTGCACATATTTACTTTACAAGTTCTAAAAAGAAAGATATAATCCGTATAAAATTTTATAATTATATTCAATATTATATCATATTAAATTATTGTATTCCTTACAATAACCGCCCTCCGCCTTTAAAAGTCTGAAAATATTTTAATACCCGGCAGCTGCCTGATTATGTATAACATACATATTTTACAAGAACGGAGCGTAACAATAACAAGTTTTATTAGGTGCAGTACCAGATATGGTTTTGTACTGTGCTATGTCCTTTTAGTAATCTTTTTACTTAAAAGTAAAATAAAAGATCAGCAGCTTCTTAAAAAATAATAATAATTATATAAATGAATAATGAATTTACTTTTTATTGATAAATGTAAATCATCAGGATACAAAGTTTCATTTCGATATGGGCTTTTTTCACTGATGGTTTTCCTGACGGGACTAAGGGTCTCGGGACAGTCTCCCGGCGGGGTTTCGGGTGCCAGTCTCTGGCTCCGTGCAGATCAGGGTATAGGAAACACCACCTATATTAATGTTCCCGCTGCAAACCGTACTGCCAGCTCTACAAATGCTGCCGTACTCTCACCCGCCAATTCCGTGCTGACGTCTACCACATCATGGTCGGCATTAAATGCGGTAAATGGAGATTATCTTACCTTGGATACAGGATCGGTACAAACCCTTCGTGGTATTGTTACGAAAGGACGCGGGGATGCAGGGCAGTGGGTAACTTCGTATAACGTGAGCTATTCTACGGATAATGTTACCTATAATACAATCAATATATCGGGTACCCCTGTCAATTTCAGAGGGAATTTCGATCAGAATACGGAGATTATCAATCAGTTTCCGGCTCCTGTAAATGCGCGGTATATCCGGATCACGGTAACGGCTTTCAGCGGGCATCCTTCCATGCGTGCTGATGTACTGCAAAGCATAGGAAGCGTTACGGCAGATAATTCTTCTTTATCCGTATGGCAGGACCAGAGCGGGAATAACAATAGCACGTTCCAGTCCAATGCCTCAGCAAGTGCAGCGGTACGCCCTGTCTTTAAAGATAACGCCACGGATAACATCAATTTTAATCCTGTCGTAAATTTCGGCAATACCCAGCAGTTGATCGACGGCAGCGGAGTAGTGCCTGCAACAAGCAACGTGGGAGCCTCTACCTTTTTGATGAGTGCAGTTACAACACCTACTAATTCCAGTGTTTTTGTAGAGGCGCTTGGGGTAGGGGCTGTTTTGAATTTGCATGCGCCATGGGCTTCAGACGGAAATATTTATTGGGACGGACCTCAGACTAACAGGATCAGTGCGCCATGGGGCGGTGTTACCGGCCAGCCGTATCTCTGGACCGGTTGGAACAACAGCACACTGACACCGAGAACCACCTTACGCAGAAACGGGCTCCAGATTGCTTCCGGAGGAACGCAGAATGCTTATACCGGGAACAACAGCCCTATGTATATAGGAGGAGCGTATGTCGGCAGGGTCGGAGACCTTATCATCTACAACCGGAATCTTTCCGCAGATGAAAGAAACCGCGTGGAATCTTATGTAGCTGTAAAATATGGACTTACGCTGGACCAGGCCACGGTGCAGAATTATCTTAATTCATCATCAGCCATGGTATGGGATGCAGCTACCAATATTCCTTATAATAACAATATTGCCGGAGTAGGGAGAGATGATGCTTCAGGATTGCTTCAGAAGCAGTCCAGATCCATCAATACCGGGATACAGCCTGTGATCGGAAATGTGACCATCGCAGGAAGCAATGCTTTAAATACCAATAGCTTTTCATCAAATATGAGCTATCTGGTCTGGGGTTCTGATACCGGATCCACCAATCTGTTTGCCTCATCCTTTAATTATGGAGGGCTTACAGGACGCATGGCCCGTATATGGAAAGTACAGGAAACCGGAAACGTGGGAACAGTAAAAGTAGCATTGGCCGTAAGCCAGCTGCCGGCCAGCCTTTCACAGCCTGCCCTGGTGGTAAGCAGCGATTCTTCTTTTGACGGAAGCGATACAAGAGTTGCGATGACCTTGGAAACCATTGGCGGTGTGGACTATTACACCGGAACTGTTGATTTCACTACGGGACAGTATTTTACCTTCGCAGGAACCCTTTCAGCACCAGGAGGTGTTGTAGCAGGATTATCCGGATGGTATAAGGAAAATGCATCCAATACCGGAACACTGTGGAAAAATGCCACAGGCTATGATGACGCTACGGCAACCGGTACCAATGTATATAATACTTCAGGCACTGATGCGGTTAACTTTAACCCGTCTTATACGTTCAACACCTCTGGTGTATTTACTCTGCCTGCTTCACTGGACCTCACCGGCAATTATTCCCAGTTTGGGGTTGCAAGGCTGAAAACCGTAGGTTCCAGCGCAAGAGTGTTCGGTTCAGCCCTATCCAATGTGATATTGGGATATTGGGGAAATCTGATGAACACTGTTTATTATGACGCAGTACCGAACAGCCTTACTTCCGGAGTTAATGGTGTAATTCCTTCCACTACGGATGTACGGCAGTATTCCTATATCCGCAACAATGGTCCGTTTGCATTCTATGGCAACGGGACTTCATTGTTAACCGGAAGTACTTCAGGGGCAACGGCACTCAGAGGAACCATTGGCGGAAGTTCGGGAGAAAACTCAAATGCAGTTGTTCCGGAATATATTACCTATAACACCAATTTAAGTCTGGCCGACCAGAATAAGGTCGAGACTTATCTTGCCGTGAAATACGGGCATACCAAATCCGGAAATTATATCAATTCCGCAGGAACGGTAATTTGGACTTCCGGAACAGGATATGACAACAACATTGCATCTGTTGCCCGGGATGATGCTTCAGCATTGAGCCAAAAGCAGTCTGCTTCCCAGAATGCGGGTGTGCAGCCGGTGATTGGTAATGTAAATCTGGCTGCTTCTAATGCAGCAAATACCAACGCCTTCCCGACGGATCTTTCTTCACTGGTTTGGGGATCTGATACCGGAAGTACTTTATTTGGGACGCCATTCGTATTTGGTACATCTAATTACAGAATGAACAGAATCTGGAAAGTGCAGAAGACCGGAACAGTAGGCAATGTAAAAGTAGCGGTACCTGTTAGTCAGATCGCAGCTGCCAATATGCCATTCGTTCTTGTAAGTAATGACAATACTTTTGATGGCAGTGACACCCGGATCGCCATGACCCCGGAAACAGTAGGAGGTACAGAATACTATACTGCATCTGTTAACTTTGCTTCAGGACAGTTCTTTACTTTTTCAGGATATGTTGCAGCCCCTGGAGGTGTTATTGCAGGACTTGATATGTGGGTAAAAGGAGATAAAGGTTTCTCAGGTGCGCAGTGGCAGGATCTGTCGCTCGGCGGAAGAACCTTTTCGCAGCCTGTTGCGGCCAGCCAGCCTTCAACAGGGATCATGAACTTTAACACCGTGACGAAATTTGACGGAAATGATTTAATGGAAATTACATCCGCTGCATCCTTATCTAATTTGTTAAATGGAAGCATAAACAGCAGCCATACCCAGATTACAGCCTTTAACAGTGCTACAGCTTCAAACACAGGAATTTCTGATATATACAGTTCTTGTGGAGGAAACGGTGACCTTATATGGAATACTTTCGGAAATTTATGGATGGATGTAGGCTGTGGAAACAGTCAGCCAAATTATGGAGGCTCTACCGCTGTTAATCCTAACTTCAGTTACTTAAATACTTATACCTATGCCAATCCTTCCGGACAGATGCTGACCTATAGGGATAATGTGCAGACCGGTACCGGTACAAACGCATCTGTGCCTGCGGGCTTCAGTTTAGCACGTTTAGGATTTGGAGAAGTAGGAGGGTATTTTAACGGAAATATCGGAGAGTACATCATGTACAACAGGACCATATCCGCTACCGACAGGCAGCGTATTGATTCTTATCTTGCGATCCGCTATGGTATTACTCTGGGAACAACAGCTGTGCCGTTCAGCTATCTAGCAGCAGATGGAACCACAATATACTGGAACTGGGATACCACGTACCAGAATAATATTGCCGGAATAGGGCGCGATGATGCTACAGCACTGAACCAGAAACAGTCTGCTTCACAGAATGCCGGATTACAACCTGTCATCGGAAACGGTAATATTACAGCTAATAATGCCACAAATATCAATGATTTTACATCAGATAAGAGCTACATGGTATGGGGTTCTGATACCGGAAATACATTATTTGCAACGCCTTTTGTATTTGGTACTTCTACATATAGAATGACCAGGATCTGGAAAGTGCAGGAAACCGGAACGGTAGGAACGGTAAAGGTTGCTGTACCGGTAAACCAGATTACAGCCGTTACGGCACTTCAGCTCGTGGTAAGCAGTGATGCTGTTTTTGACGGCAGCGATAACAGAATTGCCATGAGCCAGGAAGATCTTGGCGGGGTAAGATACTATACTGCTACAGTCGATTTAAGCAGCGGACAGTTTTTTACCTTCTCCGGGAAAGGAGTAGGTCCGGGAGGAGTAGCAGGCGCCGGTGTATGGCTTCGTGCTGATGCCGGAAGTCTTTCTGCAACCACATATTTCAATGTTCCGGCAGGCAGCAGAACGGCAAGTTCTTCAAATTCTGCTTCTTTATCACCGGCGAATTCCACGCTCACGTCAGGATCTTCATGGTCTGCCTTAACAGCAATTACAGGAGATTACCTAACCCTCGACCTGGGTTCTTCACAAACCGTAAACGGAGTGGTAACCAAAGGAAGGGGAGATGCCGGTCAATGGGTAACAGGCTATACGCTGAGTTATTCTACGGACGGTACTGCCTACACGGATATGGGAAGAAACTATAAAGGAAATACGGATAATAATTCTGAGGTTTCCAATATCTTTACCTTACCGATAACAGCAAGATACATCCGTTTCACGGTAACCGGATTCAACGGACATCCGTCTATGCGTGCAGATGTCATCCAGAATGTAACGGCAGCGGCGGATACCAATGCTATCGCTAACTGGACCGATCAGAGTGGAAGCAGTAACCATGCGATGCAAACCGTCGTTTCGGCTCGCCCAACCTATCGTAACAATACAACGGATAACCTGAACTTTAACCCGGTGATGAATTTCAACGGTTCACAGAACATGCTTGATCCGGATGGTATCCTGGCAACCAATACGTATGCTGATGCTTCAGCATTTGTGGTAAATGCAGCGGCTTCCCTAACCAACAGTTCTTCGTTATTTGAATCTTTGGGTACAGGAGGACAGCTTAATATGCATTCTCCTTGGAGTGACGGTAATTTCTACTGGGATGGTGCTCTTACCAGCAGGATCAGTGCTGCCTGGGGCGGAACGCTCAACGTTCCGTACCTATGGACCGGTTGGAACAACAACAGTCTGACACCGAAAACTTCACTCAGAAGAAACGGGCTGCAGATTGCTTCAGGAACAACCTTGGTTCCTTATACCGGAAATAACAGCCCGATGTATTTCGGAGTTTCACCTAATTCAGCCAACTATAATGGCCGTATCGGAGACATCATTGTTTTCAACAGGGCATTGTCGGCCAGTGAAAGAAACAAGGTAGATTCTTATAATGCTATTAAATACGGTCTTACCTTAGACCAGACTACGACGCAGAATTATACCAATTCCGCTTCCGGAACTATCTGGGATGCCTCTCTGAACTCAGGATATGGCAATAACATTGCCGGGATCATGAGGGATGATGCTTCCATATTGAACCAGAAGCAGTCGAAAAGTTCCAACACGGGCTTCCAGCCTGTTATCGGAAATATCGGTCTTGCAAGTACCAATACAGCGAATACCAATGCATTTACGGCGGATCTTTCCTCACTTGTATGGGGGTCGGATACGGGAAGCCTTAGCTTTGCCACTCCGTTTGCCTTTGGAAATTCTTCTCAGAGGATGACCCGGATCTGGAAAGTACAGAAAACCGGTACGGTAGGTAATGTAAAAGTAGCTATTCCTTTGGATCAGATTGCAGGTAATGTTTCCAGACCTTATCTGGTAATCAGCAATGATGCTGCCTTTGACGGTACAGATACAAGAACGGAAATGACGCTGGAAACCATTGCCGGGGCACCGTATTTTACAGCCACTGCAAATTTCACAACCGGTCAGTTCTATACGTTCTCTGCACTGGCAACTGCGCCGGGAGGCGTAAATGCAGGGCTTATTTCCTGGAATAAGCAGAATATAAATAATACGACAACCGTTTGGAGAAATGCCCTGAGTACCAATGATGCTACCGGCGGAGGCAGCATTGTGTATAATGCTACCAATGCAACTAATGATCTGGTTAATTTCAATGAGTCATATACATTAAACGGAGGCGTATTTACACTGCCTGCCGCTTTGGATGTCTCAGGAAATTATTCAATGTTCGGAGTGTCTAAGTTAAAAATAGCTGGTTCCAACGCGCGGGTATTCGGATCTGCACTGTCTAATGTTATATTAGGATACTGGAATAATTTAATGAATACCGTGTATTATGATGCAGCCCCTAACAGCCTGACAGCAGGTACCAATTCTGTAGTGGCATCTACAACGGATGTAAGACAGTATACCTATATCAGAAACGGCGGGCCGTTCGCTTTCTACGGGAACAGCTTGAGTATTCTTTCAGGAGCAGCTTCGGGGGCAACCGCTTTCAGGGGAACCATCGGAGGCAGCAGCGGGGAGAATTCCTACGTAGTGTCACCGGAATATGCTACCTATAATACAGCATTAAACGCAGCAGACCAAAATAAGGTGGAATCCTATTTAGCGCTTAAGTACGGATACACGAAATCCGGAAATTATACAGGTTCTACAGGAAGCGCTTTCTGGACAGCTGTTGCAGGCTATAACAGCAACGTAGCAGGAATCGGAAGGGATGATAATTCCGGATTGGAGCAGAAAGTTTCTAAATCGGTAAACCCAGGATCAATACTGACCCTTTCAACCAATGCAGACTTTACCAATCCTAACAGTGCCACCAGCAGAACAGGGATAATAAATAACCTGAATTTCCTCACCATTGGGGATGATAATGCTTCTACAGTTAATAAGATTAATACAGATCTCATGCCTGGTTTTACAAGAAGAATTGCCCGTGAATGGAAGCTGCAGAATACTGACTTTACTCAGGATGCACATCTTCAGTTCTCTACATTAGACAATACCATCGTGTGGAATGTCGTATGGGATGCTGATGGGGATTTTACTTCAGGAGCTGTAAATTTAGGTACAGTCAATTCAAACGGGCAGGGTAATTTTACTGGGAACCAGTTAAAGTCAGGATATTTAGCTTTAATGGCTACTCCTAAAGACAGTGATGGAGACGGAGTAATAGATGCGGATGATCTGGATGATGACAATGATGGAATTTTAGATACGGTAGAGTGCCCGAATCAGTTCTTCTGGACAGGTCCTATATCATTCTCTCCAGACAATAAAGTGGCTACAGGTACTATAAATGGAGTAGGATTTACATTTACGTCTGACAAGCCTATGTCACAATCGCCTGCAGTGTACAATCATTCAATTTTCCCGGCTTCTTATGGGGTTCCTAACAATAACCCTACCATAGCTAATACAGACATTTCATCGAATGTCCTTGTATTTGATCAGCCGATGACAGATCCAATTTTAGTATTTGCATCTATAGGTAATCCGAGCACAGGTGTTCCTGTCATGTTTGACAGGCCGGTAGAAGTTTTATGGTCGGGTACTGCCGGAGGCAGTTTTACAGTAGATTCGCCGACTCAGTTTACCGGTAAAGAAGGATACGCAATAGTAAAAGTTCCAGGTGTTCACACTTCTCTTTCATTTAACTATATGCTTGCGGAAAACTGGGTGAATTTTACATTCGGAGCCAGTAAATTAGGTGTATGTGATACCGACAGTGACGGAAACCCTAACGGACTAGATCTGGATTCCGATAACGACGGTTGTTCTGATGCTATAGAAGGCGATGAAAATGTTTTGTTATCTCAACTGGTGAATGCAGCCGGTACCGTAACTTCAGGAACAGGGTCGACTGCTCCTAACAGAAATATCTGTGCTTCTGCTTCATGCGTAGATGCACAGGGAGTACCTCTTTTGGTAAATACAGGCGGTGCAGCTGATATCGGAAGTGATGTCGGTCAGGGCATAGGTACTTCACAAAACAATGTATTGAAAGATCCTGAATGTACAAATGTTGATTCTGATGGTGATGGTATTGTTAATTCTATTGATTTGGATGATGACAATGACGGAATACTTGATAGAGATGAAACAAAATGTATTAATTCATCTAGCGGTAGTTTTAATAATAATTTACAGGCTTGGCAAAGTACAAACTTAGATGTAATTCAAGGTCAAATTTACAAACTTCAATTGACTGGTTCAAATGTAGGAGTATATACTGCTATAGGAGGTCCAAACAATGGGAAGCAATTCTACGCTTTAGGTTATGCGTCAAATGGAGTTGCTGATTATGATGGTTTGCAATATAATGTAAGTAATGGAGTTCTTTATGGATCAAATCCTCCAGTTGATCTCCCTTTTGCTAACTTAACAGCATCAGATTATAGTACACTATTAAAATTTGTCGGAATGATTGACACAAACTCAAACGGTCAGTATAATCCGGCAAATGGAGATAAGCTGATTCCTAATTTGCTTAATATGTCTCAAGGTATCCAGGGTGGAGTTAGTTTTGTGGCTACGGCAACAGGAAAACTACATATAGTATTTGCAGATACACAATATTCTGATAATAGTGGAATATTAAGCTATGGAGGGCAGACATGCGGAATAGACCAGGATACCGATAGCGATGGCATACCAGATCGTTTAGATCTGGATTCAGATAACGACGGCTGTCCGGATGCCGTGGAAGGGGATGAAAATGTAAACCCTAACCAGCTGGTAACTGCGGCAGGCACCGTAACCTCAGGACCGGGATCTTCCGCGCCTAACAGGAACATATGTGCTTCCGCGTCATGTGTAGATTCACAGGGAGTTCCACAACTTGTTAATACAGGAGGAGCTGCTGATATCGGTAATGACCAGGGCCAGGGAATCGGCACTTCGCAGAATGCCGCCTCCCAGCCTGCCAACTGTATCAGTCTGAGCTGTTACAGGCCTGCTATTACTTCAGGAGTTACGCTGAATACCAATTTCGGTATTTCTGCACTGGGAAGAGCGGGAATCAGCGGTGACAACTGGCCAATGGTGAGAAAAGGAGCATGGACGGCACTCGAAGCCAAAACAAAAGGTTTTGTAGTCAACCGTGTTGCTTTCGACTCATCAGGAAATCCGGTAGGCATTGCCCCTGCGAATTTCATTGAAGGAATGATGGTATATGATTCCACAAATAACTGTCTGAAAGTGTACACCACAACAGATAACGGAACTACTTATGGATGGAAGTGTATGACTACACAAACCTGTCCGGACTAAATGATTAATTTTTTTAATTCTTTGATGCACGGGGCAGCATGGCCCCATGCATCGGGAATTATCAGATAACAAAAAAGTTAAACAATGAAAAATACAATAATAACATTATCACTGCTGTTTTCCGGCATGGCTTGCAGCCAGGTGGCCATTGGAAAATCAGCGGTCAGCAATTCATCCGTATCGCTTGAATTTGCCAGCGGTAACAGAGGTATTATTTTGCCCTGGGTAACAGCGGCTGCTTCCATTACGTCAGCGGTAGACGGTACCCTTGTTTATGATATTTCCGATAAAAAGGTGAAATACCGTAAATCGGGATCCTGGTTCGATATGAGTGTTGATGCCACAGGATTGGTAAACACCGTTTTACAGGATACCAAAACAGAATTATCAAATGCAAAAGTCGCTATAGGCACTAATGCGGCCACAGATTCCACACCCGGGATTTTGGTGCTTACCGATACCAATAAAGCTATGGTATTGCCTAAGATGGCAAGTCCTCACCTGAATATTGTCAACCCTTCTGCAGGAATGATGGCATATGACACCACTGCGCACCAGCTTGCCGTATTCAACGGTACGGTATGGTCATTCTGGAAGCCTTAGGCTGTCATTAAGATTACCCATACGGTATGTACCAATTAATTAATGAACACAAAGTCACTATAAATAGAAAACACTTATGGACTTTAGATTTATCCATATAGGAAAAATGATTGAGAAAAGTGTTATAGAGAGCGGGATAGAAATATCCCGCATCTGTAACTTCTTTCACCTCGAAGAACAGCAGATACGCAATGTATACCAGTCTGAAGATATATCAGCTTCCGATCTGCTGAAGTGGAGCAAACTTCTGAAATACGATTTTTTCAGGCTGTACAGCCAGCATATTATATTGTATTCCCCTTCCTGTTCCACAGATTGCCTCAAAACAAAAAACAAACAAAAAACCAGCCTGCCGAAATTCAGGAAAAATATCTATACGAGGGAAGTGATAGAATTTATCCTGGAATTGATAAACACAGGACAGAAAACCAAAATGCAGATCGTAGAAGAATACAGGATCCCGAAAACAACCCTGTATAAATGGATCAGCAAAAATATGAATCTGGATGAAGAATACTGATCATCTGATATCATAGAAAACATATTGCTGAAAAAAACAGCAAATCTTCTGAGAAAAAACAGAAAAAACAGATGCTATGTAAAAGGCATTATAATAATCAGAGATAAGCAGTTTAAAAATTGCATAAAACCTTTCCCTGATGTACACAAAAAAATTCTATCATATTATTATTTTGACAATAAAAATAACGATATGATAGAATTCTAGAGATTACAAATGGCTAAGAGCCGGTACTGATTATCTTTCTACATATAATCTGTTTACCCTTTGTTGTATAACAACCATCTTCAATCAGAAAAAATACTTTTTATCATTTAAATATGCTGCGACCCTGGGATTTTAATCTGAATATTTTTGAAAATTACTCAACAGTGCCGATTTATCTTCAGATTTCAACTGGGATTATAAATGCAATTGAATTGAAAAATCTCAGAAGAGGAGACGCATTGCCGGGTACCAGAACGCTTGCTTCGTCACTGAACGTAAGCAGGAACACCGTTATTGAAGCATACAGTCGTCTAGAACAGGAAGGCTGGATTTTTTCCGTTCCCCAGGGCGGAACTTTTGTCTCACATTCTTTACCGAAAAATATTTTAAGTGATGATGAAAAATATCAAGGAACAGCAAGCAACAATATTTTTGACCAGGGCCTTCCGGATGCCCGGCATTCTCCGATTTTAGATGTCATGAGAGAATACAGAAGGATAGCTTCTAAAATACATCAGGGTAAGATCACTTTAAAAACTGATCCGTTAGGCTATATTAGACTCCGGGTGAAGCTGGCACAAATGCTGGCACAACAGAGAAGAATACATTCAGATGAAAACAATATCTGCATCACCAGAGGAAGCCAAATGGGTATATTTTTGCTTTCCCAATGCCTTTTTAATAAGGGCGATCACGTTATTGTAGAACATCCAGGGTACAGGCTTGCCTGGGATGCTTTTGAGTATTCCGGAGCTAATGTTATTACTGCGGAAGTAGATGATGATGGAATTATTGTAAGCGATGTGAAGAGAATACTGCAGCAGAAGAAAAATATAAAAGCAGTATATATCACTCCTAACTCTCAATTTCCCACAACGGCTGTATTAAGTGAAGCAAGACGCCAGGAACTTATTGAGCTTTCAAATGAATACAATTTTTTTATTATAGAAGATGATTACTGTATTGACCTGAATTATGAAGCTCCACTTTTCCCCTTATGCAGTAGCAACAGGCTTAAAAATTATTTTTATATCGGAACATTCAGCAGATCTGTAAGTCCTTTGTTAAAAATAGGGTATGTAGTAGGCAGCCACGACCTGATCAATGAAATAAAAAATTTAAGAAAAGTTATAGATATCTCGGGCGATATGATCATGGAGGCTGCCCTCTTCAATCTTATTCAGGATGGTGTATTCAGCAGGCATATTAAGAGATATACCCAGTTTTATAAGGAAAAAAGAGATCAGGTAGATCTGTTATTAAAGAAATATCTTAATGATAAAGTCAAATATCATAAGCCAAAGCTTGGTCTCGGGTATTGGATAACCCCAATAAAACAATCAGAAAATTACAATGATATTATAGACGAACTCATATCTAAAGATATCATGATCATCAATAGCGACTATTACAAAATTTCAGGGCACGGATTTTATTTAAGCTTCGGTTCTGCAGACCTTGAAAAACTAGAGATCGGAATAAAAATAATAGGTGAGTATTTATAAGATAAATGAAGATTAAAACAGAATTCAGTATCCTAAATAATTTCACCATCTTTTTTTATCTGGTCATGCATTTTATTTGAAACTGGATCTGTTGATGCAGAACTGTAATTCCTATCTTGCTTTAATAATATGACAAATATTATGTATAAAAATGTATCAGTTAATAATTAGAAATGACAATTCATTGTTGTAAAATTTACAACTGATGATATATTTTATACTAACCCAAAATTTTTAAATAACCAATTATGAATAAAATTATCACATCATGCCTGCTTCTTACAGGGATGATAGCCAAGGCCCAGGTATCTTTAACTAAAGATACATCTTTCGGAAATAACGGAACTGTTACGGTACAGACAGGCATGGCTATTTATAACAGCTTTACCTTGCTGATACCTAATATCAACTCTTTTTTTCAGGGAAATAAGATATTCGTATCTTATAAGACAGTTGATCCTGCAAACCCGATTACTTCTATTACACAGTTTTTAAGATTAAACGCAAACGGAACATTAGATACAAGCTTCGGAACCAACGGTATCGTTCAGATTCCCAGTTTTGAATCTTATTATTTCTTTGCAGATAATGATTTTATTTACTTAAACGGCAATAAAAAATACCTTTCAGACGGTCAGGAAGATACGGCTTTCAACAGTAATGGAATGCAGAATGCAGATTGGATGTATAAAATAATGCTTCCTGAAGGAAAAATATTTTTCAGGGCAGATACAGGATTCAGTAAGTTTCTTACAAACGGAAATCCTGACTTGTCCTATGGAACCAACGGGAACCTTGCCATTAGTGGAAGCATTGTCGGAGATCAGAATAGCTCTTACAATTATTTTTTTAGTAAAGATAATTTCATTTATGAATTTATTTATCCGTCACCGGGACAGTCTAATGTAAGAAAAATAAACGTTGATACCGGAGTTCTGGACACAGCCTATGGCCAAAATGGATATGCACAGGTAAGAAATACAACAATCCCTGCAGCAGCAAATTATGATGTTAGTGTGAAAAATACGCAGCAGGACGGTTCCTTTATTAATAAGCTGTCTGATGGTAACAACATTTATTTTACCAAAACCAACAGTACCGGGAATATCGATTCAGGATTTGGAGCAAGCGGGCTGATTACGGGGAACAACTCTTTTACCAATAACGGAAATGTTTATACCACCGGGAATATGGAACCTTTAATATATGACAACAAAATTCTAATGCCTGCTAAATATACTGATGCACAAGGTGTTGAAAATTGGGGTATTAGTGC
This sequence comes from Chryseobacterium sp. JJR-5R, assembly GCF_034047335.1. Classification (NCBI taxonomy): domain Bacteria; kingdom Pseudomonadati; phylum Bacteroidota; class Flavobacteriia; order Flavobacteriales; family Weeksellaceae; genus Chryseobacterium; species Chryseobacterium sp. JJR-5R. The sequence goes on along the minus strand of NZ_CP139137.1, from coordinate 2,500,330 downwards.
TTACGCACTAAACGGAAACAGTCTAACAATTAACGGAAGTCCGTTTGTGCCTTTATCAGGTTCATCTTATGAAACACTGGGGTATCTGTTTGCCAAAGATAATTATCTGTATGCCATCCATGACAATAACATCACCAGATATGTAGTCCAGCAATCAGCAACACTATCCCTGACGGAAAGTTCATCTGATTTGATGAATGCAATAAAGTTCAATAACCCTTTTTATAATGAATTAACTGTTCATTCTAAGGAAAAAATAAAAACTGTTGAGATTAAAGATATGTCAGGGCGTACGGTAATCAATGGGAATTCTGACAAAGTAAATACTTCAACCCTTGTAAAAGGCAGTTATATCATTATAACTACCACAGAAAGCGGAAAAGTAATTTCTGAAAAAGGAATAAAGTTATAATTCCATTCAGTAAGTATGCAGCCATTCAAGCAGCTGCTGAATCAATAAACACATCTGGTATATAATCAGGATCAGGAAATAAATTTCTATGTAGTATATACTTGAGGTTAAATTTAAAATTCATGATATGAAAAATTTATTTTTATTATTATTTTGTTATTGTACAGGGATAACGCACGCACAAGGCAACCGTTTTATTTATGAATATGAATATGTTCCCGATATGGGTACTCAAAATCCGGTAAAGAAAGAGCTTATGGCTTTAGATATAAACGCTAACGGTTCTTCATTCAGGAGTTTAAATGCAATAAAAACAGATTCGTTGACATATGCGGTTATGATGCCCTCTTCCGGCAATCTTTCTTTAAATCCCAATAGTCCGGCTATGCAGAACCTTTCTTCAATGAAAAAGAATAATCTTATATCTTATAGAATTACTAAATCATATCCGTCATATGATATTTATTTTTATGATATGGTTGATATGGACTTATATAAAGTAAAAGAAAATGAAGATATGAAATGGCATATTTCTTCAGAAAAACAAAAGATCGGAGAATATAATACACAGAAAGCAACCACTGATTTTGGCGGCAGGAGCTGGACGGCATGGTTTACTCAGGATATCCCCATTCAGGACGGGCCGTACAAATTTCACGGTTTGCCGGGACTTATCGTAAAAATAGAAGACGCTTCAAAAACACATATGATGACGCTTATAGCGCAGCATCACAAGGACAAAGAAGATCTTGAAGATATTAAATCCAAGGGATTTAGATTGTACAGAAGTGAGATTGCCGTAGATAAAAATCAGTTTAGGAAAATATGGAAAGATTACATTGCAAATCCTTCTAAATCCATTGGAGACTCTCAAACAAAAATGATCAATAACGGGAAAGAGGTAACGGATACACAGGAAATGAAGAGAAGTATTGAGAGGCAGGTTAGGGAAAAAGAAAAGAAGAACAGCAATAAAATAGAGCCGGATCTGTATAAATGACCTGATTATCAATTTTAATTTTACCGGTAACCCCACATATTATGAAAAAGATTTCTAATTCGGATATGCTTTCAGGGAGCACTGTCCGGGGCATTTCGCGCATGGTCCGGCTTGAGATTGTGATCGGCGGTCGGATCATCCGACATTTCAAGTATTTTAAGCTCCGGCAAAGTACGGTGACGCATCACTTTTTTGAGCTTATTCTGGCACATGATGTCCTGGGTCAGGCCCAGGACCATCATTTAAAAGAGGCCCAGAAATTCCTGGGAAGCCGGATAACGGTTATTTTCAGGTACAGGGATCTTGAAGAAGAGAGCCCTGAGCGTTCTTTTACCGGGGTGGTAACCCAGGTGGCCTTCAGTCAGGAAGAGATGAGCCTTGGTGATCTTGTACTAAAGGGAGGGAGCCCTACCTTGCTTATGGATGCCGCGCCGCACTTCCAGAGCTTCGGAGGCGAGAAGCCTGTCAATACATCCATCATTGCGGATAACATTATAAAGCAGAGCCTGCCCTCCGGCACCTTCGATGTCAGGATTGATACCCGGAGTAAAAGCTATATCAATTACAGTGCACAGTACAATGAGACCCACTATCACTATCTGTCAAGGATAGCGCAGGCCTACGGGGAGCATTTTTACTATGACGGCGGGGTGCTTCATTTCGGGAAGCTCCCGGCTGCTGAAAAAGCTTTAGTGCTGGCATACGGGAGCAGTGTCCGTCAGGTCAAGGTAAAGCTTAACGCAGCCTATACCCGTTCTTATTATTTCGGTTATAACAGCAGCAGTGACAAGAGGATGTCGGGTTTGGATTCGGATCCCAGGCATGTCGGGGAGCTTGCCTCGCAGGCTTACGAAATCAATAAAAATATTTATAAGTCCGAGTCCCTGTTGCCTGTTCCGTTGAGTGCCAACATGGAGCTTGATATAGACGACTCTCAGAACAGCGCCCGGGGGAGTTCAGCTTCAGGGGTTTTTACAGTATCGGGAAAAACCACGGTTCCTTTTTTATATCCCGGCTGTGTGGCGGATCTGGAGATGAGGCGCCCCGGTACCTGCCGGACGTCATATTTTACCAGGCTTATGATTACAGAAGTCTCTCATGTTGTAGATGGTTTAGGGAATTACACCGGTAAGTTCAAATCGATTGCAGAAGGTACGGGCTTTCTGCCAAGGCCTGAACTCATTGTTTCCAGGGCCGAGCCGCAATTGGCTACGGTAGTGTCCAACAGTGATCCGCTTAGCCAGGGCCGGATCCGGGTACGTTTTGACTGGCAGTCTGAAGGCTCGACGCACTTCATCAGGATGATGAGCCCCGATGCGGGAGGGACGGATGCAGTTCAGCAGAACCGGGGTTTTGTGGCCGTTCCGGAAGTAGGGGACCAGGTGATGGTAGGGTTTGAGTACAGCCACCCGGATTTCCCGTTTGCCATGGGAGGGATGTTCCATGGGAAAAACGGGCAGGGAGGAGGCATTGACAACCATTTAAAATCCATTCAGACCAGGAGCGGGATAAGAGTACTGCTCAACGACACAGACAAGAGCGTGACGCTGTATGATCCGAGCGGGAATACCTATTTCATGGACGGAGCAGGGAATATCAGGGTAAGTGCCCCTAAAAGCATCACCTTTGATGCGGGTGAAGACATCACGATGAATGCGGGTAAAAACCTGGAGGTAAAAACGGGAAACAGCATGGAATTTATGTCCGGCAACCTGGCCGCTTTCCATATGATTTCCGGAGCCATGTTTTCCACGCCATTCATGGAGATGTCGGTACCGGTACATTTTAACATCCAGAGCGGAAAGACAACGCTTCATTCAGAGCAGCATACTGAAATCCAGGGGAAAACTACCGGGATATCCGGTCTGGAAAAACTAATGGTCCATTCTGATGAGGAAACCACGATAAACAGTAAAGGCAAAACCCATATACTGGGCAAGGACGGCAACAACCTGTCCAATATCCCGAGGGATTTTCAGCCTCTTCAGAAGGAGATGGACGGGCGGTACATTGCCCACTTCAGGCCGCTGCCGAACTGGAACGGAGAGGGATATGGTTTTGACTGGGTAAGGGCAGGGGATACAGATTTTCCCGGGGATGTGCCTTACTCACAGATTACCGGAAAGATAGAGAATGGTGCATTTGTGAAAAGCCGCGGGCAGTATCTCAAGCTGATTTCCAGTTTCTCGTATTATGTGTACAACCATACGGATGAATCGGGGAATAGCGTTCCCAAATCGTACGCGTATCCTTATTTATGCCTTTATCCGCTTACCTATTTCAGAAAAGTAAACGGGGAAAGCGTCAGGAAGAATTCCCTCTATACCAATACTACAGCCCGGCTCACCCTTTTAATCAACATAAAGGAAGCGGCGCAGGAAGTCACTTTAAAATACGACACTAAAAAATTTCAAATTACCCATGATCCCTTTCCCCTGACGGAGGGGAACCATCAGATCTCGGTAACCATCACCTGCACGGAAGAGCTGTCACTGGACCGTAAAATAGAACTCTTTGCCTCTTATAAGACTGAAGATGGCAATGTTAATAAAATACTGGCCGGCGGATTAACGGTCAAAGCCAATAAAAAGAGGTACGATGTACCTGTGGTTTTCATAGAAGTGTCAACGGACATCGGCAATCAAAAGAAATATCCTTTGATAGGTTCCCGCGAACATGAGATTCAGAAGTTTTTAAACCAGGCTCTTATCAATCCTGTTTTTAAAGGTATAGTATCATTGGACTGCAGCGTAGATGTCAATATTGAAAAAGGTGTAAGGCACAACAGAAAATCCAGACTCAATGCCATTGCTGCTTTAGAAAGAAGAAGAAACGGAAATATGGCGTTAAATGCTGACAACCATAATAATGAAGTGATAAAGTTTTTAAAAGATGAATTGCATTCACGATATCCGGGAGTCTATAACAATGTGGTAAAAATTTTCTTCATGAATGAGCATTGCAGGGGAGCTGCAGGATACGCCATATTTGAATATAAAACAGCAGTACTCTTTGATGGCGGATATAATTCCCCAGACAGAAGTGTGACTACTCATGAAATTATGCATGCCATGGGGCTGCACCATACGTTTGAAGAAAAAAGCAAATTTGTCTTTGAAAAATACGAGACCGATAATTTGATGGATTATTCTGATGTCTTGAATGATAACAGGAGAAAACATGCTATAACCACATCTCATTGGCAGTGGAAAATTTTACAGGAAAATTCACAAACAGAAGCTTCATCAAGCAGATTCAAGAAATTTGAAAATAATTTTGGCAATCAATATATTGGTATTGCAAATAATTTATTTTAAATCCTAATAATACCTTATGAGAACAGAAGATTATAAGCAACTTATCAATGACAGAATTGAATATTTTGATAAAGATAAGTTTTATCTCAATAACAAAAATGGACTGGTAAAGTCTTATACCGTAAATAATGGAATTATTATACAGGAAGTGGCGGGTGAAGACGGGGGCTGGTTTGTTTCCTGTACCACCCGTTCCGGAAGCTGCTTTTCCGTTTATAAAGAATACAGTCACCAGGCAATTATCAAAAAAAAGCATGTTGTTTTAAGAAATGGAGGAGCTATAGTAGGTATTAAATATGAGTTTGATATAAATGGGAGATTGATAAAGAAAACGGATATGGATAAACATTATGTAGTAACACCTCAGGATATTATTAAGTTTTGTGAAGAAAAAGGGATTGATATACTTTCCAATAATACAAGAATCGACAGAAACTACAATGAAGATTCCATAGGAAAATACGTAATCTATCATAGCGGGGAATATGACGGTAAATTTGGCTCAGTAATTATTACAGAAATTAACGGAACTACAGGAGATGTTGAAAAAGTGATCTGCAAATAACGGAACTTATAAGGAGTCCGCTGAAACATTATATAAAAATAAGTAATATATGTTATAGGTCTGATATATAATAATTTAAATCCCGATTAAAAATTTTAAGATACTTATAAAAATCTTTTGTATGCTAAAAAACGGTACGTTAACATTGATAATCAGCTACTGTAGAAACGAAATTTAGAAGATCCGAAACTGTACTATTTAAATTAAAAACATTATGAAAAAAAAATTACTTTATGCTCTGTTAGTATGTTCTCATATGGCAGTTGCACAGATTCAGATAATACAGAGTGAAAACTTCAGTTCCTTTAATTTAGGAAATTTGAGTAGTGATACCACAGGCGGGATCCCCGGACAGGGCGGATATTATACATCTGCAGGATCAGCAACACCCGCTGATTTTCAGATTGGTATTTTTGATGCAGCTCATGGAAATTCTCTGAAATTAATTACCGGTCCCGGGCAGCCAACACCGGGACCTTATGCCGATGAAACAAATGTTCATAACAGGCATGCTGTTAAGAAAATCAATACGGTTGCTGCTGTCGGAAACAATATATTAAGCGGATCACTGGAAATATATACCGGCCCTTCCATAGGATCAGGAAGAATTCAATTCGCTGTATTTGATAGTACGCCTAAAGGAATTATAGGAATTAATTATAACTATACGACAAAAAAGCTTGGTGGATCAATTCGCTTATCCCCTGTTTCTGTACCCGCAGAGTCAAATTTTTATAATATCGGATTGGGTTCTGCAACATATCCCGCTAATAGCTGGATACCTGTATCTTTTACCTACAATAAAACCACAGGCGCATGTACCTGGACTTCTCCGGAAGGGACTTTCTCATTTAGTAATCCGAATTATAGTCTTAAGCCCGGACTTACGCCTGGCGATTTTAGTATTATATCTTATACCTTAGCTGGAAATACGGTAGCTAATGTATCTGGCGTTGATAATATTAATCTTAAATTTACAAATGCTTCTGTTCTTTCCACAAACGAAATAAGACATTTAGAAAACGCAGATCCAATTTTATATCCAAATCCTACAACAGGTATTTTTTATGTAAAAACTGATGAAAATATTAAATCAGTTTCAGTTACAGATGTTTTTGGAAAAAATATACAATTAGATAAGAATCATTTAGACTTAAGAAATTTACCTGCAGGCGTCTATGTTGTAACTATAGAGCTTACAAGTGGTATTTTTAAGAAAAAGATAATTAAAAAGTAAGTAGGTTATCGGCACCATCAATATTTGATCTGAACAAAATCAGAAAGAAAACAGTCAATATGATTGGTCGGGCACGGGGACAAGTTGATATTGATAATCCCAGTAACAGGAAATTTTAAGCTGAATCTTCTTCTTTTTATGTGAATATAAAAAACAATTTATGATTCTCTTGTATATCTTTACTCCTTTATAAAATTGATAGGATTTCAGTAGAGTTTATTAGCTTTCAGATTTCTTTTGTTGTAAAACCTATTTAAACTTTTTCAGGATAGAAGAGTTCAGGTAAACTTTATTTCTGAGAAGAATAAAGTTTAGACAGGTTCTTAACCAAATACTATGGTTTTCTAATTAAAGTCAAAATAATTTTGTCTACCGGGTGAATGGAATGAGATAAGCCTGCTTTTACTGATTCAAATATATTTTCAAAGACTTTACAATATATATTTTCCTTTATAAGAAGATAAAAAGTTTTGATTTTCACAGATGCTTTTCCTGATGTATTTACGTGTTTAAATAAGTTGTAAAATTTTTAATGTTCTGATATTCAGTGTTTTTAATATGAAATTTTGAATTGTTATTTATACTGTACTACCCGATAAATACAGTTTTAACCAAGCAGGAAAATCAATTACCTGTGAAAGTATCAGATTATGGATACATTTGAAAATGCTTCTAAGCAAGATTTCAATCCTGTATCGTCAGGGAAGGATCTACCCATTATTATTAAACACAAATAAATTATATATCCAGACAATAGCAAAGCAGTTAAATATAAATTAAATGCCTGCTATTGTTTTTATTGAAAATGTTGGTTTTAACATATAATTAATAAAAAAATCACCAATGAGAAAACAAGTTCTACTTATTTCGGGTCTGGCTATTTCTTCCTTTGCATTTTCGCAGGTAGGAATAAACAACCAGAATCCCAGGGCCACACTTGATATTACAGCTAAGACGACTGACGGCAGCAAAGCTGAAGGGTTTATCGCTCCCCGCTTAACGGGAGACCAGATAAAAGCCGGCGATGCGCAGTACGGTACTGCCCAGACGGGGGCCATCATTTATGCAACAGCAGGTGTTACTACTCCCGTTGCGGGAAGCAAGACTGAAAGCATTACGGCTGCCGGGTATTATTACTTTAATGGTACCAGGTGGTCCAGGATCTCAACGGGTACCGCTGCTGCCGGTTCCACATTTAACCTGCGCAATATAACATCGGGGAGCTACACGCTTTTACCCGGGGATGGTTACATAACGGTTGACCAGAATGCATCGGGCCCTACGGTAGATCTGAATTTATCCGACAGTCAGGCGTATACGCCGGGCCAGGTGGTATACATCTCGAACTTAAGCTTTAATAATGTACAGCTGAATATTGTCTTTAACGGGAATGTAACGGCCAATAACTTTATCAGCCAGACCAATATTAATTATGTCCCGTCCCAATACCAGGGGATACTGATATACAGGGGAGGGCTTAGTTCTTCGCCCGGCTCCTGGGCACTTATACAATCCAATTTATAATATTCCCGTATACTAATTTACAACTTTCAGAATCATGAAATCATATCTATATTTATCATTGTTTACTGCGGTAGTAGGATGGTCGCAGACCAAGGGACAGATCAGGGTCGTAAACAGCCCTACTTTCAGCTCTGCCCCATCGAGCTCAGCATTTTTGGACGCATCATCGAATGTATCGATTAATAATTCTTCCACATTAGGTAAGGGCCTTCTGTTTCCCCGGGTAGATTTGACGGCCTTCAATGCATTTGGCGGTCCTGTAACAGGTACCCCAACGAGTTATCCCAATTATTATGACGGTTTAATCGTTTACAATACGGCATCCTCCGGCGTGGCGGGAGCGGGGAGTACGCAGGGTACGCTGACTCCAGGTTACTGGTACTACGAGAACAGGTCGGGGAGCTTAAACGGGGGAACATGGAAACCTGTTTCTCCATCTTCCTCAGTCAGTTCTTCCTATACAGGATCAGCCTCGGTAACTTTAAGTGGGAATTCATTCCAGCGGTCTGCCCTTACGGGCGACGTCACTGCCGCGGGGAATTCCAACGTGACTAAGGTTGAAAGAATAAACGGTACCCCGGTTGTATCTACGGCTCCTGCCCTGGGCCAGGTATTGAAGTTCGACGGGACCAGCTGGGCACCGGGTACTGAATCCGGCGGGTCTTCCTATACAGGATCAGCCTCGGTAACTTTAAGCGGAAGTTCATTCCAGCGGTCTGCCCTTACGGGTGATGTGACTGCCGCGGCGAATTCCAACGTGACCAAGGTTGAAAGAATAAACGGTACCCCGATTGTATCTACGGCTCCTGCCCTGGGCCAGGTGTTAAAGTTCGACGGGACCAGTTGGGCACCGGGAGCTGATTCCGGCGGTTCTTCATATACAGCGGGTAACGGTTTAACCATGTCCGGTACAGAGGTAAGGCTTGGGGGTGCGTTATCTGCCAATACCGCTATTGACCAGGGCAATAAAAGCATGTCTTTTTCAGGAACAGGGAATATGGGAATAGGCACATCTTCCCCGAACAGCTCTGCAAAGCTTGATATATCAAGTACCAGCCAGGGGTTTTTACCTCCGAGAATGTCAGCCACGGAGCGTGATAACATATCCTCGCCGGCAGAAGGACTCATTGTTTATAACACAACTGAAAAATGCCTCAACTCTAGAATTTCCAACAGTTGGATAAGTCTGTGTGGGGAATAAAATTTTTTAATCCAAGTAATAAAATAACATATAATTAATAAAAAAATCACCAATGAGAAAACAAGTTCTACTTATTTCGGGTCTGGCTATTTCTTCCTTTGCATTTTCGCAGGTAGGAATAAACAACCAGAATCCCAGGGCCACACTTGATATTACAGCTAAGACGACTGACGGCAGCAAAGCTGAAGGGTTTATCGCTCCCCGCTTAACGGGAGACCAGATAAAAGCCGGCGATGCGCAGTACGGTACTGCCCAGACGGGGGCCATCATTTATGCAACAGCAGGTGTTACTACTCCCGTTGCGGGAAGCAAGACTGAAAGCATTACGGCTGCCGGGTATTATTACTTTAATGGTACCAGGTGGTCCAGGATCTCAACGGGTACCGCTGCTGCCGGTTCCACATTTAACCTGCGCAATATAACATCGGGGAGCTACACGCTTTTACCCGGGGATGGTTACATAACGGTTGACCAGAATGCATCGGGCCCTACGGTAGATCTGAATTTATCCGACAGTCAGGCGTATACGCCGGGCCAGGTGGTATACATCTCGAACTTAAGCTTTAATAATGTACAGCTGAATATTGTCTTTAACGGGAATGTAACGGCCAATAACTTTATCAGCCAGACCAATATTAATTATGTCCCGTCCCAATACCAGGGGATACTGATATACAGGGGAGGGCTTAGTTCTTCGCCCGGCTCCTGGGCACTTATACAATCCAATTTATAATATTCCCGTATACTAATTTACAACTTTCAGAATCATGAAATCATATCTATATTTATCATTGTTTACTGCGGTAGTAGGATGGTCGCAGACCAAGGGACAGATCAGGGTCGTAAACAGCCCTACTTTCAGCTCTGCCCCATCGAGCTCAGCATTTTTGGACGCATCATCGAATGTATCGATTAATAATTCTTCCACATTAGGTAAGGGCCTTCTGTTTCCCCGGGTAGATTTGACGGCCTTCAATGCATTTGGCGGTCCTGTAACAGGTACCCCAACGAGTTATCCCAATTATTATGACGGTTTAATCGTTTACAATACGGCATCCTCCGGCGTGGCGGGAGCGGGGAGTACGCAGGGTACGCTGACTCCAGGTTACTGGTACTACGAGAACAGGTCGGGGAGCTTAAACGGGGGAACATGGAAACCTGTTTCTCCATCTTCCTCAGTCAGTTCTTCCTATACAGGATCAGCCTCGGTAACTTTAAGTGGGAATTCATTCCAGCGGTCTGCCCTTACGGGCGACGTCACTGCCGCGGGGAATTCCAACGTGACTAAGGTTGAAAGAATAAACGGTACCCCGGTTGTATCTACGGCTCCTGCCCTGGGCCAGGTATTGAAGTTCGACGGGACCAGCTGGGCACCGGGTACTGAATCCGGCGGGTCTTCCTATACAGGATCAGCCTCGGTAACTTTAAGCGGAAGTTCATTCCAGCGGTCTGCCCTTACGGGTGATGTGACTGCCGCGGCGAATTCCAACGTGACCAAGGTTGAAAGAATAAACGGTACCCCGATTGTATCTACGGCTCCTGCCCTGGGCCAGGTGTTAAAGTTCGACGGGACCAGTTGGGCACCGGGAGCTGATTCCGGCGGTTCTTCATATACAGCGGGTAACGGTTTAACCATGTCCGGTACAGAGGTAAGGCTTGGGGGTGCGTTATCTGCCAATACCGCTATTGACCAGGGCAATAAAAGCATGTCTTTTTCAGGAACAGGGAATATGGGAATAGGCACATCTTCCCCGAACAGCTCTGCAAAGCTTGATATATCAAGTACCAGCCAGGGGTTTTTACCTCCGAGAATGTCAGCCACGGAGCGTGATAACATATCCTCGCCGGCAGAAGGACTCATTGTTTATAACACAACTGAAAAATGCCTTAATTATAAAAAGGACAGTGCCTGGAGAACATTATGTAGCAACACTGGAACAGTAACCGCAGTAGCCTGCAGTACACCTACCCATACAGGATCATTAGTTGCTAATTTTCCTGCTTCAGGGGTGTCAACTTCTATTTCATACACAGGAGGTACCGGATCATATGCTACCCAGGCAGTACAGTCAACCGGGGTAACAGGTCTAACTGCTGTTTTACAAAGCGGTAACTTTTCTTCCGGTACAGGGTCTGTAACCTATAATATTACAGGAGTACCCTCAGCAGCTGGGACAGCAACATTTGCAGTGAACATAGGCGGGCAAGCCTGTACTTTTACGCGCACGGTAGGAAAAGATCCTACGACGGCCGGATTAGGAGCCGGAACATTATCCGGCAGAACATGCTTTGACGTTGTGATGACATCCTCTTTGGGATGTGGAGATACCGCATCAAGAATTTCTCAAAAAGCTGATTTCAGCCAAACAGCTGTTAATACACAGTCTTATATTTTTACACCTTCCGGTACAGTAAGCAACGTACGGTTTATATTCGTAAACAATAATGGCAATGTAATAAATTCTGTCAGCGGAGGAAATTCCGGCAATAACATTACCAGTACGGTAACGGCATTGGTAAGCTATAATACAAACCTGAATGCGCTGGCAACAGGAAGAGCCAAAGACAATGCATTAACTGCCGATATTTATGTAATTTATAATGACAGTGCAAATAATACAGGGACGGATAAAACGGTAAAATTGAGGGTATCCGTACAGGACTGTTCATGTTGTGGTGCTTATGTATCACTTACAGAGTGGAAAACCTTTATGTGCCACAATCTTGGAGCTGACTACAGTCTTGACCCCTTTACTCCGTCAGCCGGGATACATGGAGCCAAATACCAGTGGGGAACTTCTGCCCCTATGGTTACACAGGCCCAGGACCAGGCATCTACGGCTACTCCGGCAGGATGGAGCAATGCTTTTGTGAGTGAAACTTCATGGCAGGAATCAGTGAAAACAGCTAAAGACCCATGTCCTGCAGGATACGTTGTTCCTGCCCTAGAAACGATAAGACAATTCATTAAATTTAATTATATGTGGACAATCGGGCCATGGACCATTGATCCTAATAATTACGCTTCCGGATTAGGCTTTTCAAAAGGTGTTTTTGAACGCGAGCCTTACCTGTTTCTCCCTACAGCCGGTAGAAGAGGAAATGTTTTAGGTCCTTATAATGTGCAGAACGGCAATTTAACCGGTAGAGGAGGCTTCATTCATATTTGGTCTTCGAGAGGATTTAAACAACAACAAGGCGATGGAAGCAATGCAACAATCGCTTCTTCATTACAGGTACAGTTCAGTATTAGTGGAAGTATCATGGCTTTGGTAACTGATGATTATGCTCCAAGTGGTGGATCTGTTCGTTGTGTAGCACAGTAATATTTATAAATATAAAGTTAATACCGGCGATAGATAATCGCCGGTATATTATAAATTTTATGAGAATTAATAATTTAAAATTAGAATTAAATAATTCTGACCATTTAGAAATATCGATGAGAAAAAAGATAGCATTGTTATTATTTACCTGTACACTATGCAGTATGGTGCAGGCTCAGCGCATTAATATGTATTTTCCTCACTTTGCAGGTAAAGCTTATGATTTTATAATTTTTCAGGGGGATAAGCAGATAAAAGTGATGCAGGGCAACATCCCTGCAGACGGAAAGTTTACGCTCACAGTTCCGGATTCATATGCACCTTATACAGGCATGAGCCGGTGGCTGATTACCGGTACCATGGAAGGTGGCGGTATAGACATGGTTGTCCCGGGAACAGATTTTTCGGTAAGCTGCAAAGAGAGCAAGCCTGATAATTCTAATATTATTTATGTAAAAAACCAACAGATAAAGGAGCTAGAAGACCTTTATACACAGCAACAGGATATCATATCAAAGTATGCCGCTATGGCACAGGCTACCGCGGCTTACCGTACGCATGATAAAAATTATCCTTTATTTCAGCAGGAATACAAAAACCAGGCAACAGCCTATGAAAATTTTTATAAAAATCTGCATGACAACCAGGATTATGTAAAAAAGCTTCTTCCTATTGTAAATATTACCAGAGGATTAGGTTCAGAACTCACAGAGGACGAAGAACGGAGAGCCAGAGATATTGCTTCCTATATCGCAAATGAGATGGATTGGGAAGTGCTCTACACTTCAGGGCATTGGGCTACGGTAATCTCGGCCTGGGTGGATATTAATACAAAGGTTCTTAAGGATAATTATGCTTTTGTCAATGATTTTGCAAAGCTTACATCAAAAATAAAAAACCGCGCACTGTATTCTGATTTTGCAGGAAGAACTGCCTATTATCTCACACAGAACGGAGGAGATGTACAGATCAATGCAATAGCTCCTTATGTAACAGCTTCAGGAAAAATTGATAAATATGAGGGTTCGCTGAAAGTATATACGGCAGGCATAGTAGGGAGTATGGGTGCGGATCTTACTTTTACAGAACATATAGGAAATCCAGATGACCATAATCACAGGACTCTTACCTATAAAAGCAGCGAGCTGGCTGAAAAAGGCTATATAAAAACACTCCTGGTATTCTATGAGTCGGGTTGCGGACCTTGCGAAAATCTTTTGACCCAGCTTTCCGGGAATTATAATGATATTACATCAAAAGGAGTGAGGATCATTTCTATCTCAGCCGATAAAGAAGAAAGCACTTTTAAAAATAAAGCGAAAACTTTTCTATGGAAAGATATTTATTGTGACTTTGAAGGAATAAAGGGAGTTAACTTTAAAAATTATGGTATTGCAGGAACCCCTACTTTGGTTATTCTGGATAAATCAGGAAAGATCGCATTAAAAACAGCTTCATTGGGCGAAGCACTTGATACTTTGAATAAGCAGAAAATACAATAATAATTCAGATTATTAAAAAAAGCACGTAATCAGTAACTGCACCACCAGATTATTTTTATGCTGCTATGTTATGTTCTTTAAAAACACCATTCATTTCCATGCTTTAACAGCAGATTAAAGAAGGCGGGATTTAAACATCCCGCATCTTTAATTCTTTTGACAGAAGCAAGAGATAATTTTATAAAGCTGCAATACGCTCAATCTTTCTGATTCATCTTTCAAATAAGTTAAACATCAGTATTATGAAAAATAATAATTTTATCTTATTCTTTTTTCTTTTCTGTCAGCTTGTCTCTTCCCAATATAAGATGCCGGTGGCATATGCCAGTTCATTACAGCCATCACAAAACGGAGAGGAAGCAGGCAGATGCATTGACAATAATTTAAACACATTATACCATTCACGGTATAATCTGAATACAGCCGTACCGGATCAGCTGACTTTTTATTTTTCCAACAGGGTAAAAAGTATCAATAAGATAATATATAATCCCAGGATTACGGAGTATAATGGGATCTGGACAAGTATAAAGGTTTCGTATTCTACACAGGCCAATCCTGATGTTTTCATCAATATAACGGGAGTGATTCCGTTTTCTGCAGATAACACTGCAAAAACAATAAATTTGCCGGCACCGATTATTCATCCTGCTGCCATTAGAATTGACGTTCTCAATGCTCAAAATAATTTTTCCAGCTGTGCAGAAACAGAATTTTATTCTGCAGAACAAATGGATCCTGTACAAGAAGAGTGTCCACTTCCTGTAAATGAATTCTATAGCAATCCGGATATTCTCATAGTGCCTGAAATTACAGGTTCTTCAGCATCCAGCTTTCAGCCCGGACAAAATATTGATCAGTCCTTTGACGGGGATTTAAATACGATGTACCACTCAGACTGGAACGGGACATCTGCAACATTTCCTATTTCACTGATTTATAAGTTTGATGGTCTGAAAGCCATAAATTACATTAAATATTCACCCAGGCAGAGTGGTGGGACAAACGGGTTTTTCGGAAATGTAAAAATCAGTTACAATACAATTTCTGATGCAGCATATATTGATATTTTAACCTATAATCTGGGACAGGATGAGAATGTGAAGATTATGGATTTTCCCTCTGCAATTGTTCCCTTGACTATAAAAATTGAGGTTCTTGACGGTAAAAATAATTTTGCCAGCTGTGCTGAAATGGAATTTTTCCAGTTTAATCCCAACGGATTTAATCTCTCTGACTATTCCAATATTTTCAATGATCCGGTTTTCAGTATCCTGAAGCCTGGGATAACCCAACAGGATATCAATTCTATTGCTTCACCATTTATAAAAGGGCTTGCACAATGCATTTTCAACAATACGTACAATAAAAAATACAGAGTTCAGGCCTTCTCTGCGTATAAAAAAATTGAATCAATTAACACATCATACAAAATTGGGAATTACAACAGCTATGAAAATCCCACGGGAATAGCATTTAAGGCAAATACGACTGCTGTTGTCTTTGCAAAAAATATTTCAACGGCCAATAAAGTGTATTTAAAAATAAGGGATTTTGCAACGGAAGGTTCGTCACCGGAAAAAAAATATCCGTTAAAAAACGGACTTAATGTACTTCCTGTTACGAGTGCGGGAATAGGATATATTTCATATTTCACAGATGATGTAACGGCACCGGAAGTTTCCGTAAATATAGCCGGAGGTATTGTAAATGGTTTCTACAAAAAGGGAACTCCATCTTCAGAATGGACTCAAACACTGACCAATGACGTTTATCCTAAAGTAGATATCGAAGGTTACTATACCAAACTGGTAATAGATAAATCCGCTGTAAGCAATTTTCATTATTTTAATGCTCAGCCTTTAATTGATAAATATGATGCTGTTGCGAAATCAGAAAGAGAAATGATGGGCTTTTTTAAGTTCAACAAAAATATAAAAAACAGACAGCTTGTATATACGGAATCTACAGGAGGATGGTATGCAGGAGACCTGGGGGTTCATCTGGATCTCACCTGGGGAACTTCAGCATCAGCTTCTTCTGATGGCCTTTCTTTATGGGGCGTTGCCCATGAATTAGGGCATATCAATCAAATCAGGCCAGGTTTAGCTTGGGTTGGAACCTCAGAAATCACCAATAATCTTTATTCATTATGGGCCTGTTATCATCTTTATACGCCTTTGGGAGCAAACAGGCTTACCAGACTGGAGAGCGAAATAGGAGATAGGACTTCCTATCCTCAGATTGAGGGAAACAGATTTGGAGAATTCATCATACAGACCCGGATTAATGGAAAAAGTTATGCAGAACAGTTCAGGGCGGATTTTGTAAATCCTTTAGATAAAAATTTCAGGGCACTCGTTCCTTTCTGGCAGCTTATGCTTTACTACCAGCTGGCAGGTGCTTCTAAAAATGCTGTTCCTCTGGCTTTTGATGCTGATATATCTGATGAAAATACCACGGCTCCGGCAACTCCTGTTATGGGAATAGATTACGCACATTGGTTTGCTAATGTTGCCGATAAAGTTTTAAATACGGATGAATCGCAGCTTAGTCAGGGACAGTTGGTAATGAATTTTATAAAAAACACCTGTGATGCCGTACAGGAAGATCTCACAGACTTTTTTACCTATACAGGTTTTTTAATTCCCGTCAATACATTAATATCAGATTATTCCAATGCACAGCTTACCATTACCCAGAGCATGATTGATGAAGTTAAAAACTACATACTTATAAAAGGCTATGCCAAGCCTGTTTCTCCTGTAGTAAACTACATTTCAGCAAACAGTTTACAGGCTTACAAAAACCTGTTGCCGGTTTCAGGGATTACAGGCGCAGGTGCTCAGTTGGTTAATAATAGTCTTGGAAGTTTTGTAAAAGTCGATAATTCTAAATGGAACAATGCGGTAGCATTTGAGACTTACGGTGCATTAAACCAGTTGATCAGTGTCTCTATTGTAGGTGCCGGAGATACAACGCTGTCCGAAACCTTTGTAGATTTTCCATATGGTGCTCAGAAAGTATTTGCTATAGGGTATAACGGACAGAAAATTCTCGTTTACCCAGCTTCAACATTGGGTATTACGGATAGCAATCCTATAAATAACCATGACTTTACAGTCTATCCAAATCCTCTTAAAAACGGAGAGAAGATAAATATTGCTCTTAAAAATTCAAAAGGAAATGTCAGGGTTAAATTATATGATACTACCGGAAAGCTGTTATTTTCTTCGGACAATATTCTGGATGAAATAAATAAAGAAATAAATAAGTATCTGCAAAACCTGAAATCAGGAGTCTACATTCTTTCTGTTAACAACAGCATACGTACATACGAAGCCAAAATCATTAAAGAATAAATCAGGCATGGCTACTGATGAGATAAGATAGTATAAAATTGATATTGTAAAAATATATTACTGATGCTTTTTTTATTATGGCGAGAATAAATAATAGTGACATAAGTTCCAGAGAGATTGTTAAAACATAAAGGAAAATTATATTTCAAAAGATTTCCATGCAATTTACGCTTTAACTTTTTTATTAATTTATTTTCCATGTAACACAGATATTATGAAAAAGATTTCTAATTCGGATATGCTTTCAGGGAGCACTGTCCGGGGCATTTCGCGCATGGTCCGGCTTGAGATTGTGATCGGCGGTCGGATCATCCGACATTTCAAGTATTTTAAGCTCCGGCAAAGTACGGTGACGCATCACTTTTTTGAGCTTATTCTGGCACATGATGTCCTGGGTCAGGCCCAGGACCATCATTTAAAAGAGGCCCAGAAATTCCTGGGAAGCCGGATAACGGTTATTTTCAGGTACAGGGATCTTGAAGAAGAGAGCCCTGAGCGTTCTTTTACCGGGGTGGTAACCCAGGTGGCCTTCAGTCAGGAAGAGATGAGCCTTGGTGATCTTGTACTAAAGGGAGGGAGCCCTACCTTGCTTATGGATGCCGCGCCGCACTTCCAGAGCTTCGGAGGCGAGAAGCCTGTCAATACATCCATCATTGCGGATAACATTATAAAGCAGAGCCTGCCCTCCGGCACCTTCGATGTCAGGATTGATACCCGGAGTAAAAGCTATATCAATTACAGTGCACAGTACAATGAGACCCACTATCACTATCTGTCAAGGATAGCGCAGGCCTACGGGGAGCATTTTTACTATGACGGCGGGGTGCTTCATTTCGGGAAGCTCCCGGCTGCTGAAAAAGCTTTAGTGCTGGCATACGGGAGCAGTGTCCGTCAGGTCAAGGTAAAGCTTAACGCAGCCTATACCCGTTCTTATTATTTCGGTTATAACAGCAGCAGTGACAAGAGGATGTCGGGTTTGGATTCGGATCCCAGGCATGTCGGGGAGCTTGCCTCGCAGGCTTACGAAATCAATAAAAATATTTATAAGTCCGAGTCCCTGTTGCCTGTTCCGTTGAGTGCCAACATGGAGCTTGATATAGACGACTCTCAGAACAGCGCCCGGGGGAGTTCAGCTTCAGGGGTTTTTACAGTATCGGGAAAAACCACGGTTCCTTTTTTATATCCCGGCTGTGTGGCGGATCTGGAGATGAGGCGCCCCGGTACCTGCCGGACGTCATATTTTACCAGGCTTATGATTACAGAAGTCTCTCATGTTGTAGATGGTTTAGGGAATTACACCGGTAAGTTCAAATCGATTGCAGAAGGTACGGGCTTTCTGCCAAGGCCTGAACTCATTGTTTCCAGGGCCGAGCCGCAATTGGCTACGGTAGTGTCCAACAGTGATCCGCTTAGCCAGGGCCGGATCCGGGTACGTTTTGACTGGCAGTCTGAAGGCTCGACGCACTTCATCAGGATGATGAGCCCCGATGCGGGAGGGACGGATGCAGTTCAGCAGAACCGGGGTTTTGTGGCCGTTCCGGAAGTAGGGGACCAGGTGATGGTAGGGTTTGAGTACAGCCACCCGGATTTCCCGTTTGCCATGGGAGGGATGTTCCATGGGAAAAACGGGCAGGGAGGAGGCATTGACAACCATTTAAAATCCATTCAGACCAGGAGCGGGATAAGAGTACTGCTCAACGACACAGACAAGAGCGTGACGCTGTATGATCCGAGCGGGAATACCTATTTCATGGACGGAGCAGGGAATATCAGGGTAAGTGCCCCTAAAAGCATCACCTTTGATGCGGGTGAAGACATCACGATGAATGCGGGTAAAAACCTGGAGGTAAAAACGGGAAACAGCATGGAATTTATGTCCGGCAACCTGGCCGCTTTCCATATGATTTCCGGAGCCATGTTTTCCACGCCATTCATGGAGATGTCGGTACCGGTACATTTTAACATCCAGAGCGGAAAGACAACGCTTCATTCAGAGCAGCATACTGAAATCCAGGGGAAAACTACCGGGATATCCGGTCTGGAAAAACTAATGGTCCATTCTGATGAGGAAACCACGATAAACAGTAAAGGCAAAACCCATATACTGGGCAAGGACGGCAACAACCTGTCCAATATCCCGAGGGATTTTCAGCCTCTTCAGAAGGAGATGGACGGGCGGTACATTGCCCACTTCAGGCCGCTGCCGAACTGGAACGGAGAGGGATATGGTTTTGACTGGGTAAGGGCAGGGGATACAGATTTTCCCGGGGATGTGCCTTACTCACAGATTACCGGAAAGATAGAGAATGGTGCATTTGTGAAAAGCCGCGGGCAGTATCTCAAGCTGATTTCCAGTTTCTCGTATTATGTGTACAACCATACGGATGAATCGGGGAATAGCGTTCCCAAATCGTACGCGTATCCTTATTTATGCCTTTATCCGCTTACCTATTTCAGAAAAGTAAACGGGGAAAGCGTCAGGAAGAATTCCCTCTATACCAATACTACAGCCCGGCTCACCCTTTTAATCAACATAAAGGAAGCGGCGCAGGAAGTCACTTTAAAATACGACACTAAAAAATTTCAAATTACCCATGATCCCTTTCCCCTGACGGAGGGGAACCATCAGATCTCGGTAACCATCACCTGCACGGAAGAGCTGTCACTGGACCGTAAAATAGAACTCTTTGCCTCTTATAAGACTGAAGATGGCAATGTTAATAAAATACTGGCCGGCGGATTAACGGTCAAAGCCAATAAAAAGAGGTATGATGTACCTGTGGTTTTCATAGAAGTGTCAACGGACATCGGCAATCAAAAGAAATATCCCACAGTATGGGCACGCGAACATGAGATTCAGAAGTTTTTAAACCAGGCTCTTATCAATCCTGTTTTTAAGGATACTATTAATCTGGATTGTAGTGTAAACTCTCATCCTGTTAGCGGAATAAAACATAACAGGCAGTCACGGTTTATTAATTCTGTAACCCTGGAAAATAACGAAATTGTTAATGACAGTGATAATGATAAGAAATTAATGAAGTTTTTATTATCAGAATTAGAGATACTGTATCCTGAAAAGTATAAAGATGCTGTAAAAGTTTTCTTTATCAATGAAAGATGTACAAAAGCTACAGGTTATGCTATATGTAAGTATAAAACAGCACTTCTCTTTGATCGTGGATATAATTCAGATAACAGGAGTGTGACCACGCATGAAATTATGCATGCCATGGGGCTGCACCATACGTTTGAAGAAAAAAGCAAATTTGTTTTTGAAAAATACGAAACCGACAATTTAATG
This sequence comes from Chryseobacterium sp. JJR-5R, assembly GCF_034047335.1. Classification (NCBI taxonomy): domain Bacteria; kingdom Pseudomonadati; phylum Bacteroidota; class Flavobacteriia; order Flavobacteriales; family Weeksellaceae; genus Chryseobacterium; species Chryseobacterium sp. JJR-5R. The sequence goes on along the minus strand of NZ_CP139137.1, from coordinate 2,479,580 downwards.
GATTATTCTGATGCATTTGGGGACGAGAGGAAAAAAGATGTTATCACTACATATCATTGGCAGTGGAAAATTTTACAGGAAAATTCACAAACAGAAGCATCGTCAAGAAAATACTTTAAACAGCCGCCGCCACTTTTTGAAGTCAGGTTATAATCATTTTATTAAATAAGAAGATTTAATAAATACCAGACAACTCTTCCCCGCTATTAAAAGCCCGGTGTATTTTTGAAAATCTGTTAATTGTAATTTGCAGGTACCAAACTCCCTTGAAGAAAATTAGCTTCAACCAAGCATCAAAATTATATATAGTAATTAATAAAACATACGATATGCCGGCAAAAATTACAGAACAGGCAAAATTAACATGTGATAAAGGCACATCGCCTGCTCAATTAAAAGTAACCAGCCAGAATTTCTGCAAAGCTGACAATAAGCTCATTGCAACTGAAATGGATAAACAGGCCAACATTAATATTCCTGTTTTCGGATCTTGCAGTATCACACAGAAAGATTGTCAGCCAATGCCGACATCATGGGTAAATACCACAATAAAAGATTCCATTAACGAACTGAAAATCCTTACTGAAGCAAGTTTTTGCAACTGCAGCCAAGGAGGTAAGATATCCGTCATTCACAAAGGGTACAGCGAAATACATGATGTTTCATGAACAAAATATAATCATAGAATAAATATCTGTTTCAAAAGTGCTTTCTATCAAAAACAAAGTATTTAGGACTTACCAAAGATGTGAACTTTTATAAAATTTAAATCATCTTCAGTAAAATTTTATAATTATCATTATTAATCAGTTCGGATCGGATAATTATTCAGCTTTACCATCAACGCTTCACAAAATTTGCAGAGGGAAACTGAAATGACTTCAATATCTAAAATCTCAGAATTAAAGAGAACTGATCGTTATTTCATGTCTTTGCACGGGTGATTTGTTGAAACTCGCATTCTGACAATCAGGAAATTCATTATAGATACATAAACATAGGGATTGATTTATTTTTGAAAAACGAATAAACCTTTTGGCAAGTATTATAAATATTTCATCAACCTTAATTTATCACTGCAATGAATAACAATCCTGATTACAAAAAAATCTACAATGATATGATCGCATTAAAATACCCGGAGAAAAAGAAAATATGCGAAAATATCTTAAAAAAAGAGATGCTTAGCACATTAGACATTATTAAGCTTAATAATTTTTTAACTAAAGATTTATCAGAGACCAATAATTCTGAAAACCAAAAATTAAAATCCTATGATAAAACTACTGTTTTTAAAATATTGGATTATCAGAAAAAGCACTGTCTTAATAATGCAGAACTCGCCAAGCATTTCAACATGAGCAGAAACACAGTTGCCAGCTGGAAAAAGCTGTATTTCTAAAAGGAACAAAACCAGATAATACGTTGCAGGGTTGGCATGCCCTATCACAATAAATGCTGATCATGAAAAAAACACAGATAAAAAAAGTATTCCAGGTTATATTCTTTTTGGGTTTCTTTATTTTAAACGCCCAGAAGAACACAAAAAATATCTTAAAATCAAATGATATTACAGAAATAACAAATTTTTTACAAACCTGTCATGCAGATGATCCAAGAAGGCAGATTTTAAAAAGAAAATTAATAGATCTTAAAAACCAGGCATGGACAAAACCAGGGAGCGGTCCCGCTATGGAAATGAGGCCATTGGTTTCAACAACAATACCTTCTGTTAATTATCAGACACTGGAAAAAGAAGAATTTGAGAAACTTATTTCTGAAACATCTTCTGAACATAACGAAAAAACAGTTAAGCTGCTGAATAATCTGTTTACCGACAATTCAGAAAATGATACGGCTGTACTTCTTGTCCGTAACAAAACCAAATGCAATTTCATTATAAGGTTGAAAAATGACAGTTATTATAAGATGCCGGTGAAAGAAAACTCAGAAAATTTCATCACCCTGAAGAAAGGGAAATATTTAGTGGAAACTAAAATCTGTGAAAAATTGTATGTAAGTGAAAAAGATATTTTTAAAAATACCCTTTTAGAACTGAAAGACTGATAACCATACATTAAACTCGTCCCAGATAACTATTTTATATAACTTTTGGTAAAGCCTGTAGCAGTTGTATTGAACGGTATCATAAGGAATGACTTTTATAAAAATATTTTAAATGAAATTAAATAATTAGGTAATGTTTAGTTCCGGGGCAGAGAAACATTCAAAAATGATTCATCCTTAAAATTTATCTGTCCCGGTTTTATTTTTAAACCTTATAAAATAAAACTGTTGTTTTAATTTTTACTGTGATATGGCCCTAGCCCTGGCAACTGTAAAATATTCCGGATAGCCGCTTGCGTAGCGCAGGATACCTTATACGCCTCAGATCAGATCATCTTGACATCGGTAAACTGTGATAGAATTGTAGTTTCTGAAGATAAGATGTACTTAGACAGAAAAAGACATAAAATCCAGTATCCGAAAAGCATCAACTCTGACTGGATTCCGGCTTATCATGACAAAAGCCTCGGATTGCAGTGCTGATACTAAAAATATAAAATAGAATGAAAGTCAAATTAGTTGCCGGTTGCTTGTAATGCAGTATGATGGGGACGGTAAGTCTGTTTAATGGGGTCTTGTAATTAAGCAGAAGCCTCTTCATTATTTTGTGCTCTGGATAAGTATTTTATTTAAAACTGGATCTGTTGTCATAAATCAATAATATATACATTAGTGTGACAAAAGGCAACGATCAGATATTGCAGTAATTAATGACCACACAGCTTAAATAGCTGAAACCAAATGGTTAGTATTCAATATATTAATGATAAATTAAAATTTTAAGATGACGGTCATTGTATTTAATTTAGTGCTAATCATTACCGGATTGATGTTGTAAACATTAATATCATAAAAGTTTTACTGTGACTAATAATCTAATTATGAAGTTAAGTGAATATAAATACCTTATTGGAAAGTCAAAACAGCAGGTGATGCTGGAAATGGGTAATCAGATGAACCACTATCCTTTTGATGTTTGGATATATGAACTGAAGACCAATTGGCTTGGACAAAAAGTATCCCTTCTGATCAGTTTTGAAAATGAAACCGTCTGTGATGTTTCAATTACCAGATCATGGCGGTAAAGTTGTTTTTAAGCTTAAAAATGGACTTTAAATCTTTATTGAATAGTCAGTTATCTGTCAATGATTTGACGGATATCGTAAGTATATAGTACAGTTTATATATAGATATAGTTCTCACCTGGCATTTTCATAGCAGGGATTTTCATTGACTGACTTTTAACCTTTTCCCTGTTCCGGTTTAAATTAATAATGACCAGAAATACAGAAGATTAAATTAAATATAAAGATCATGAGAATGAAAGCCGGAAAAAAGTATCTCTATGTATCAATATCAGAGTGAAATTCAGTCAGGTAGAATACAGGATAAAATCAATACCATCTGTCATATGTGCTTAACGGGAAAACCGGCAGATAACAGAAATGGTATATGAAATAAATTTTGAGATCCGGAAACACATGCCTTGCTTACTGTATGAGATATTAAAATATATCGGCGGAGGGAAATCAGGAAATATCTCATGGATATGACCAATAGTCTCAAAAGTGCAGATTGCTTGAAACGGCTAATTAAGATGTATTTATAAATCAGCTTTATGAAATGTTATAAATGTCAATCAGAGAAGAGGGTAAAAGCAGGCTTTATAAGAGAGCTTCAGAGGTATAAATGTAAAGACTGTGGTTGTTTTTACAGCGTTGAAAGGAAATCTGATGTAAAAAGCCCCGAACAGAAGAGATTAGCTTTGGAAATGTATCTGGCGGGAATGGGTTTCAGAGCTATTGGAAAATTATTGAATATCAGCCACGGTTCAGTTTACCAATGGGTGAAAAAATGGCGGGAATCGGTTTCTCTTCCTACATCACAAAAGCCTCTGGAAATTGTTGAACTGGATGAAATTAAAAGTTACATAGAAAACAAAAAAACTGGTGTTGGACGCGGGTTGCTGTTGATAGATCTGGAAAACGCCTCATCGGTTTTATTTGTACGGAAAGAAGCACGGCAACTTTTAAAAAATTTGGGAATGACTGAAGGACAGGGATCGTAATGATTTTGCAGTGATCTGATCACCGGAAAAGTTATTCAGAATTGATTCGCTGGATAAGTATTGAGAATCAAAAACTGAAACATTCACGGTTGAACGTTATAATTGATTCCAGAATCAGGCATTACCTGGCAGGTTTAAAAGAAAAACCAGATGCTATTCCAAAAAACAATTCATGCCGGAAAACTCTCGGATTATTATTTTAAAACTTAATAAATAATTGGATTTGTTAATTTAAAACAGACTAAAAATATAAAATAAAAATTCAGACTTGTTTCCCTGTGATTAATTATGTCCAGATGCACCAGCCTTAATCCGGCAGTGTAAACCAAAACGTTGTTCCTTCACCTTCCGCACTTTCTACACCAATCTTTCCGCCATGGCGCTGGATGATGTCTGAACAGATATAAAGCCCTAATCCCAGTCCGGAAACCTGTACGCCGCTCTGGTCTACCCTGAAATAGCGGTCAAACAGATGCGGAAGCTTATCGGTCGGAATACCGGGGCCGGTATCCCTAAGTGAAATCTTTACCGAGTCACCGGGATGTTCAATGGTGAGGAAGATCTGCCTGCTGTTCGGTGCATATTTGATAGCATTGGTAATGAAATTTGTAACTACCTGTTCTATCCGGTTTTCATCTGCCACAATTTCAAGGTCTTTTTCGCCTTCCACAATCAGCTCATGCGTGCCCCGCTGTGCTACATGGGTACAGCATTCGTCTATAATATGGGCCAGGCTGAACTTCTTTTTATTCAGCATGACTTTGCCTTCGTTTATTCTTGTCACATTCAGCAGATCTTCCACCAGCTCGGAAATTTTTTCCATACTTCGGTTGCATTGCTCAACAAGTCTGGGAAGCAAAGCGGTCGGACTTGCCTTCATCCGCTCCAGAAGCTGTAAGGAAGCCTTCAGGCTGGTGAGCGGTGTTTTAAGCTCATGGCTGGCAATTGAAATAAAATCGTCTTTCTGCTGCTGAAGCTGCTTGAAAGCGGTGATATCCATCACGGTCCCCAGCATTTTTTTCAGGTTGCCCTGGCTGTCGTAATGAACATCTCCCTGCAGGCGAACCCATCTTACAGAGCTGTCTGTAAGTAGAATACGGGTTTCATAAAACAGCCTGCCGGTCTTTCGGGCGATCATATGGGCCTCGTTGCTGAGGTGGGCGTCCAGAGGATGGTAAACAGACAATACCTGCTGCCTGGAAACAGGGCTGTTAACCCCGAAGATTTCGTCGAAACGCTTCGAGCCTTTGAGGGTCTGGTCTGCGTAACTGAGCTCATAGGTTCCGATTTCTGCCGCTTCAATGGCCAGACGGTTGCGTTCCTCAGCATCTTCAATCTGCCTGCGTGCCGTTACTTTATCGGTTACATCGTTGCCCACTACCATAATTGACGTTACTTTACCTTTTAAATCCGTTACCGGTTCGTAAACAAAATCAATAGACACTGTTTCGGCAATGCCGTTCCGGTTCAGTATCAGTTCATGCTCTTTTCCATGGAATGCGACACCGGTGTCAATAACCTGCTGCATCAGCGGGGCATATACCTCAGCTACTTCAGCTACGCCATCCCAGATGGTATGGTTTTCTAACTGCTGACGGGTTTTGCCTACCAGTTCCAGGTAACTGTTATTTACTTCAACCACGATAAGATCTTCCGCCCGGATCACGCATATGGCAAACGGCGCCTGGTTGATCAGGTTTCGGAACCGTGCTTCGCTGAGCAGCAGTTCATCATTGGATTCTGCAAGCTCTTCATTGGTTGTCGCAAGCTCTTCATTAAGGGCGGCAAACTCTTCATTGGAGGCTGCCAGCTCTTCATTCATATCCTGCAGCAGCTGCTCATCCAGCTTCCGCTGGGTAATATCAATGCAGGAACTGATGTATCCGGTAAAGTTTCCGTCAGACAGAAATCTGGGCGTTCCTTTTTTCAGCAGCCAATGATAGACTCCGTCAGCCCCGAGTACCCGGACCTCATCGCTGTAGGAAACCCTCTTCCCAAATGCACGCTGATGGATGTCAAGAAATTTTTGTCTGTCCAGGTCATGAATCAGGTCATGCCATCCGGTGCTGATCAGTTGGTCTGCAGTTCTTCCGGTAAACTCAATCCAGGCTTTGTTAAAATAAATCAGCTTTCCTGTCTCTTCGCGGACGGCTACCAGGATGTCTGTGTTGTCAGCCATGGACCTGAAGCGTTCTTCACTTTCAATAAATGCTTTCACACGGTCGTTCACCATGGATTCAAGCTCAAGATTCATCCGGAAAAGCTCTTCCCTGCTTGCCTGGAGTTCTTCATTGATGGTATTGAGTTCTTCATTTGAGGCTGCAAGCTGTTCGTTCAGCGACTGCTCACGAATAAGCAGTTCTTTATTATGAGCCGCCTCCTGCAATGTACGTCTGTTCAGGTAACGTTCAGTCACATCAGTTGCGCTATGCAGAATGGCTATAACCCGGCCGCTTTTATCTTTGATGGCACGGTACTCAAAATCAAAGTAATAGGTATCAAGTACGCCATTTATCAGGAGCTCTGCAGGGGTGTCATTTCCTGAAATGGTTATCCCTTCACGCCATACCCTGGCAAACATTTCCAAAAATGGCTGGTCTGAAAGTTCCGGCATTGCTTCTACCAATCCTTTACCTATAACTTCAATACCCCGGCCCCAGATGGTTAACATTGCCTGGTTTGCAAATTCAATCCGTGCCTCTTCACCCACATGAACAGCAGTAGCGGTACTGCTGAAAGAAAGTACTTCATTTAGCTGTTCAAAATTCAGAGATGTTACTGGCTCAGTCATAGTATGGGGGTTAGGCATTAGGTCACAAAAATACAAAAATGGTCCGAATGTTAAGCACATGTGGCATATATCTGCTGAACCTGCACCAAAGTACATCCTTAAACAGATTTTCTTAGATCCAAAAAAAACTTTTGATATCTTATTACAGGTATTTCAGGCTGTTGTAACATAACTTCAGGATTCGGTGTCCTACGTTTCTTTTAAAAAATAAAATTTCACTGAAAAGACGGGTGCAGAAAAAAAATCCGATTATTTAGATTTTACCTGATTTTGCAGATTTGTAATCAATCAGTGGGTTAAGTAAACAATACGACTGCAGCTTTAGCGGCTTGTGCTTTATGTCTTTTAATTTTAATATGACATGAAATAACTCTTATTTATTAAGTAGTGAAGCACAAGGATTTCTATAAATAAATGTTAACCATAATAATCTTGATTGAAATTGACCAGTTAAGGAGGTTATTTTCGTTGGTGAATAAGCTGAATGTAGGGAGATTTTAAATCTTTACGCAGAATAGGGAAGCAGTAATATTACATTCATTCATCCGTTTCCGCTTTAAGATATCGGGCAATCAGTTTTTCAAGTTCGTACAGATCAAACGGTTTTCTGAGGTAATCATTTGCTTTTGATGCATTTTTCAGGGCAACAATGTTGGTACTTGCGCTTATGATAATAACAGGGATCTGATTAAACTGTCCGTGAGTCCTTAGGAGCCTGATTGCTTCCGTTCCGCCGATGTCCGGAATATAGTTGTCCATGAGAATAAGATCAGGGCAGAATTTTGAAACCCGCTCAATGATATCATGTGAAGTTTCTGAAATCTCAACTTCATAACCTTCATCAAAGAATACCATCGTAAGAACATCCAAAAGAGTTTTATCGTCGTCGAAAACCAATATTTTCTTTTTGTTCATAAGCTTTAATCGTAGGATTTACTGATTGTAAATTATTTTGTACCGTATAAATTTCAAAGCAGATGCAGGTATCCATTGCATACGGTCTGTTAATTAATGAGGAGCAAAGATAAAAAGAATATTTTATAAACAGATAGGTAGTATAATGCAATGCATCGGATTCTGTACGCAGTCCGGAATCTTAACCGGAATTTCAGAATGGGTTGTCCGGTCATTGTATGCAGTCCGTCTGTTGCTCAGTTCCCACAGATGCATAATACCTGCTGCTGTCCTATAATTTTCTTCTACAATGGTATTTCAACATTAAATGGATGCCTCCGGTTCGGTATTTTATAAAAGGCTTGATGATATGGTCAGACCATAATAGATAACGGCTGAAAAATAATTTCAGCCGTTATCTTGTTAACCGTAGCATTTAATTGTTTCTGTCAGCACATACTGCCGTTCATCAGGCAAATCTCAATAAATCAAATCTTAAGATCTTATCATTCATTCGCTCCGCATTACTTATCATCAGGCATGATGCCGGTGAAATAAGAAATTTAACAGAAATCTTAATTAAGCTGATAATTCTGGATGACTAAGCTCAGGATAAAATGAACGTAGTCTTCCTCAGCTGCCTTTCTGTTGATCAGTCTGTTTTTATAGTCGTACGAATTCAGCACTTGTGATAATTTCTTGTACGCTTCCAATTGGTCTCCTTTGATTTTAACCCTCATGTTACCGTCTCTCCTGGCAATAAGTTCATTGCCGATGGTTCTTACTTTAAACAAAGCTTCCCATAATTTGGGGTTAAAACCCATTTTCCCGCCGTACCTTTCAACTATATTAACCTTGAACGAATCAAATATGATTGTGTTGAATACAATATTAGAGCCGGCCTCCTGTGTATTAAGCTCAAGTGTATAGTTCATTAATTTAAATTTTTACAAATTTAGTCAGAAGCTTAAAAAAAACAAAATAAAAGCTTCTATTTAATCAAAATTGAGGTATTGTTTATTTCTATAGCTTTCTTACTTATCAGATTTAGAAAGCAATATCCCTGTTTTGTATTTATATATGAATTTTCCTGTTGATGATTTTAAGAAAATTTTCTTTCTCCAGTTTTTTAATGGTTCTGATCACGGTTTCTACCCTTAAAGCAGTTATGGAAGCAATCTGCTGCCTTGTTAAAGGAACCTCGAAAGAGAACCGGCTCTGGTCACTGCTGAAGCTTTTCTGATAGCCCAGTACGCCTTTTATCCTTACTTCAGGCCGCAGGGAGGCATTGTTTTCCAGCATGATATACTTATGGTACAGGCGCTCAGAAAGGAATTTATTAATATCCCTTGATATCTGAGGATGGTCATCAAGCAATTGCACAAACCTGTTTTTCGGCAGGCGGATCACCCGGGTCTGCTCAAAAGCAACGGCATTCACAGGATATTGCTGATCGATAAACAAAAGAAGCTCACATACACTTAAACCTTTACTCAGAATGGCAAGGATCAGTTCTTTCCCTTCATCATCATAGTGGTTAAGTTTTATCCGGCCCTCCATGATCTGGTAATAGTATTTAGGTTTGCTGCCTTCCGTAAATATAACATAAGAGGGATCAAGGTCTTCTATTTCCGCTCCGTACGACAGTAAAAGTTTTTCTGATATTAACATAGATAATTTAAGGGACTAATGTTTCTTAGATACAAATTATGATCCATTGTCGCTGCCTGTTAGATTTAAAAAAATAACCTTTTGGGCGTATGACTCGAATCATAAAATATTAAAGCAGTAATTTAAGTCTTTTTTCTGAAAATAAGAAAATAATTCCGGTTCATTTGTGATTCAACTCATAAAATACGGCATTATTGCTCATTAAGTTTGATGAATCCAAATCGATAAATCAATATGAAAAAAACCGTTATGATGACTGCAGTGCTGATCCTGATTACCCTAACAGAGTGCACAAAATCCGAGACCCAGTACAAAGACCAGGACAATAAAAAGGAAACCGTTAATGACAGAGCTTCTGATACCGTCCGTACCCTCCAGGAAGAATCGCATACCTTACAGGCAAAAGGAAATCCTTTAAAAGTTCAGACGGATAATGAATAAGTGGCAGCCCGGTCTTAAAAGTTTTTGTTAAGGCCGTTAATACCGGAGTGATGTATCTTCCGGAAATTGTTATTCATGAAGCTGCTAACAGAAAGCCGTGAAAAAGTATGATATTAGCTGGATAAATATGAATATGAATATTGAAGATTGCTGCAGGGGCTCCCTGTTGAGTATTTGTATTAGCGTGAACTATAAGATATCGGAGATATAAGGCACAATAATTTAGAAACTGTAAAAAGGTTTTCCATATATGCGGAAAGCTTTAAAACACATATTTAACGGATAACCGCACCTCTGATTTTACAGACCGTACTTTTAAATTAAATACTATATAATATATAAAGCCATATTGAATTTTATATTCTGATGAAAAGGGCATATTTCCTTATTCATTTATTAAAAACTATGTTTAAAAAATAAACCCCTGATTTTCTCAGGGGTTTATAATTTGAAAGTATATATTTAAGTGAAAAAGTGTTGTTTATTAGTATTCAAACAGCGTGCCGCGATGAACAGGTCGGGATAATTATTGCTTAAATATTACAGTATTTTAATTTATTTGTCTTTAATTTACTGACAGTCTGCAATAAATACCTTTTAACTAATTTGAATTATTTTTTTCACAATAAACAGATTTAGTATAAAAATGTGGTAGGCGGCCTATATTAAGCAAAAAATAGCGTTTTTTCGGAATATTGTGAGTATTTTTGATACTGAAGTAAATATAGTTAAATATTGATTTTACGTTTCTATGATCTTAATTGTTGATGATAACCAGAGTAACCTTTATTCACTGAAAAAATTGCTGGAATCGAAAGATTTTTTGGTAGATACGGCTAACTCCGGAGAGGAAGCTTTGGGAAAAGCATTGAAAAGTGATTATGCTTTGATAATTTTAGATGTCCAGATGCCTGACATGGATGGTTTTGAAGTTGCAGAAACCCTTGCAGGATATAGTAAAACAAAAGAAGTGCCGATCATATTTTTATCAGCTGTAAATACCGATAAAAGATTTATTACAAAGGGATATGCTTCAGGCGGTAAAGACTATGTCACCAAACCTGTAGATCCGGAAATTCTTTTATTGAAGGTGAAAACTTTTTATAACCTTCAGGAACAGAATGTGGCGATGAGGAAAACACAGCAGAGTCTGGAACTTGAAGTAAAAGGAAGGAGGGAATCTCAGGTGACCATGAAGTCGCAGATCGATCATTTCCACCTGATGCTGGAATCTTTGCCACAGATTGCCTTTACAGTAAACGGAGACGGAATTGTTGATTTTGTGAACGGTAAATGGTATGAGTATGCTGCATCTGACCTTTATTTTCCGCAGACCCATCCTGATGATTTCAGTATTGAAGAAGAATTTAAGCGCTGCAGAAAGAAAGGCAGGGCACTGGAACTCGAAGTAAGAATACAGAATATAGAATCCGGCAGTTACCGTTACCATTTGCTGCGCGTTACGCCGGTTTATGAAGGGAATGCCGTTAAAAACTGGGTAGGTACCTTTACCGATATTGATGACCAGAAAAAGGTAGAAAAAGAAAAAGACGAATTCCTGAGCATTGCAAGCCATGAGCTGAAGACGCCTTTGACAAGCATCAAAGCATATGTCCAGCTGCTTGAAAGAAGGTTGAAGCTGGATAAGGAAAGCGTGGAAGCAGGATTTGTAACCAAGGCCCAGGATCAGATCGAAAAGCTGAATACGCTGATTACAGATCTGCTGGACGTTTCCAAAATAGAAAACGGAAAACTGAAGATCAATAAAAAGCCCACCAATCTGGAAGGCGTCATCAGCAATGCCATTGATACCATTCTCCAGACCCATGATGAACTGGGGATAAAAATCAGGCGGGACGGCATACGCCCGGATATTTTAATTCCGCTTGATGCCATACGCATCGAACAGGTGCTGATCAATTTCCTCACCAACGCCATCAAATATTCTCCCAAGAACAATCAGATTATCGTAACCACTTTCGTGGATGAAGAAGAACAGGAAGTACGGGTCAATATCACAGACTTCGGAATAGGGATCCCGGATTTCAAGCAGGAGGCGGTATTCCGTAAATTCTACCGTGTGGAAGAATCTTCGCTGCAGTTCCAGGGGATGGGCATAGGCTTGTTCATCTGTTCTGAAATCATCAAGCAGCACCACGGAAATATCGGTGTTTCCAGCAAAGTGGATGAAGGATCTACATTTTATTTTACATTACCCTTAAATTAATTTCATGCCGAAAAAAATCATACGGAACCTGCAGTTCGGAGTCGGGTTATCATTAGTCATCCTTATTGCCAGTTCAATTGCATCCTACTGGAGCATACAGAAACAGATGCAGCACCGGGAAAGCCTTTCCAACAGCCGGAAAGCCATTACCGCCGTCAAAGACGTGTTAATTGCGCTCCTGGATGCGGAGACCGGGAGCAGGGGCTACCAGTTTACAGGAAAAGAAATCTTCCTGGAGCCGTATTACCTCAGCCTGTCCGAATTTCCGAAAGCCATAGAACGGGCAAAAACATTTGACCTTGCTGATAAAAACCAGATGGACCGCCTGAATGAACTGGAACGGAATGTGAACACCAATATTTCCAACCTGAAATATTTTGTGGAAAACAGGAAAAAGGGTATAGTAATGACCCAGAGCCAGGTGATGTCCAGCAAAGTATATATGGACCGGTGCCGGCAGATCGTCAAAGATTTTGTCCAGTACGAAGAATCCCGGCTTGCCATAAAAAACGAAGATCTTAACCGATCTTCCACCACAACGGTGCTATTTATCATTTTCTCTTCCATTGCAGCGATTGTGGTGACCGCCTTTTTCTATATCAGGCTGAGGTCTGACCTCATCCGCAGAGAGAAGCTTGAAAAAGCATTGCAGGCAAAAGATCTTGAAATAAGCAGGCGTGTGAGCGCCATCCGTGAAATTGCCAACAGGGTGGCCAACGGAGATTACAGCCAGAAAGCCGTAGATCATTCCCAGGATGACCTGGGGGATCTGGTGGGCTCGCTCAACCACATGACGGAATCATTGAAAAACTCTTTCGATACCATCAATAAAAGCGACTGGCGCCAGAAGGGACTTGCCCTGCTGAACGAATCCCTTGTAGGAAACAAGTCGGTAAAAGAAATTTCCATAGAATCCCTGAACCAGCTTATTACTTACGGAAAATGCATCAACGGTGCACTGTACCTTTTTGATGAAGGAGCGCTGAAGCTTACGGCCTCTTTCGGGCTGGAAGGAAATATGAAAAAGTATTTCGAACCGGGCGAGGGCATGGTAGGCCAGGTATTTCTGAACGAAAAATCACAGGTGTACAGTGATCTTGATGAAGACGACTTTGCCGTTAGTTTTGCAAGCAGCAGAATTAAATTAAACGGTATTGTACTGATTCCGGTTTTTGCGGACCAGATCTGCATTGGTGTACTGGAACTGGGAACCACGCAGGCGTTCGATACCTGCAGGCTTGAGTATTTCCAGGAATGCAGCCGCAATATCGGGGTGGCACTAGGTGCGGCAAAAGGCCGTGAAAAAGAGCAGCAGCTGATGGAGGAAACCCAGGCACAGTCTGAAGAACTTCAGGTGCAGCATGCCGAGCTTGAAAACCTGAATACGGAACTGGAAGCCCAGACACAGAAACTGCAGGCTTCCGAAGAAGAACTGAAAGTACAGCAGGAAGAGCTGATGCAGGCCAATGCCGAACTGGAAGAACGTTCAAGGCTGCTGGAAGAAAGAAACCACATGATTGCCGAACGCAACAACGAGATTCAGAAAAAGGTTGAAGAACTGGCGCTCAGCACAAAATACAAGTCGGAATTTTTGGCGAACATGTCCCATGAACTGCGCACGCCGCTTAATTCAATCCTTCTGCTGTCCCGTTTAATGGCAGAAAACCCGGAAGAAAACCTCAATGAAGACCAGGTAGAATCTGCTAAGGTGATACAGAGCTCCGGAAGCAGCCTCCTTACGCTGATTGATGAGATTCTTGATCTTGCCAAGATAGAATCCGGGAAAATGACCCTGGAATATCAGGATGTGATGATCAGCGATATCGTTAAGGACCTGAAAAACCTGTTCAATCCGGTGATTCAGGAAAAGAAGCTTCAGCTGAATATCGAGATTGAAAATGATGTAGCGAATTCTATAGAAACGGACAGGCTCCGGGTAGATCAGGTATTGAGGAATTTATTATCAAATGCCATTAAATTTACAGAAGAAGGAAGTATCAACCTCAATATTAAAAAAGACCCGAAAAAAGCTGATTTCATTATTTTCTCGGTAAGGGATACCGGAATCGGGATCGCGGAGGAAAAGCAGCGGATTATTTTTGAAGCCTTCCAGCAGGCCGACGGATCTACCCGCCGAAGGTTCGGCGGAACAGGATTAGGGCTTTCCATAAGCCGCGAAATCGCAAGGCTGCTGGGCGGTGAATTAATTCTTGAAAGCAAAGTTGATGAAGGCAGTGAATTCAGCCTGATCATACCTGTTAAAGAAGCGGCTGAAGTACAGCAGTCTGCGGAAACGGATAAAGACCTGATGGAAAATATCCGTGAAGATGTAGAAGAAATACAGAACATTCTGGAAGGAAAGCAAAATGAATCCTATGAATGGATCAACATGCTGGAAATTCCTGAAGATGTGGAAGATGACCGGGATCATATCGCCAAAGACGATAAGGTAATTTTAATTATTGAAGATGATACCAATTTTGCCAAAGCACTGCTGAAATATGCGCGCCTTCAGAAATACAAAGGAATTGTAGCGGTAAGGGGAGACCATGGCATATCCGCAGCTGAAAAATACCGTCCGCATGCCATACTTCTGGATGTTCAGCTCCCTGTTAAAGACGGCTGGCAGGTGATGGACCAGCTAAAGGCCAATCCCAAAACCAAGCATATCCCGGTACACATGATGTCTGTGCTCCACGTGAAGAAAGAAAGCCTGATGAAAGGGGCCATTGATTTTATCAACAAGCCGATGGCGCTGGACCAGATGACGGACGTTTTCAGGACCATTGAAGAAGCACTCAGCAAATCGCCGCAGAAAGTATTGATTGTGGAAGAAAACGCTAAGCATGCAAGCGCCCTGTCTTATTTCCTGGGCAACTTTAATATCTCTTTGTCTGTTCAGAACAATGTGGAAGACAGCGTAAGAGCACTTACCCAGGATCATGTAGATTGCGTTATTCTAGATATCGGGGCTTCCAAAGGCGACGAATACGAGATTATTGAATCCATTAAAAGCTATGACGGACTGGAAAACCTGCCAATCATTATCTTTACGGAACACAACCTCTCTACATCCGAAGAACTGAAAATAAGGCAGTATGCCGATTCTATCGTTGTAAAAACAGCGCATTCTTACCAGAGAATCCTGGATGAGGTGGGGCTGTTCCTGCACCTGGTGGAAGAGAAAAACAGCTCTGTGGAAACGGTAAGGAGCAAGACACTGGGCTCCCTCACCGAAGTCCTGAGCGGTAAGAAAATACTGATTACGGATGATGATGTCCGCAATATCTTTTCTCTTACAAAAGCCCTGGAGAAATATAAAGTAGAGGTAGTGGTTGCCATGGACGGCAAACATGCCTTAGAGCAGATTAAGGAACATCCTGATGTGGACGTGGTGCTGATGGATATGATGATGCCTGAAATGGATGGCTATGAAACCATCCGCCAGCTGAGAAAAATGCCTAAGTTCACAAGGCTTCCGATTATTGCCATTACCGCAAAATCCATGATCGGGGAGCGTGAAAAATGCATTACGGCAGGTGCGTCGGATTATATTTCCAAACCGGTGGATATAGACCAGCTGCTGTCCCTGCTCAGAGTCTGGTTATATGAAAGTTAAACAGTAAAGATCCTGATGAATAAGAAGATTTTAATTGTGGATGATGATCCGCGTAATATATTTGCCCTGAAGCTGACACTGAAATCCAGGGGATACCAGACAGAAAGCTGTACCATGGCTCAGGAAGCAATTGATATCCTGAAAAAAGACCCTGGGTTCACTGCTGTGCTAATGGACATGATGATGCCTGAAATGGATGGCTATGAAGCGATAAAAATTATTAGAAGCACGCCTTCTATAAGCGGGGTGCCGGTAATTGCCGTTACCGCACAGGCCATGCCTGAAGACCGACAGAAATGCATTGATGCCGGTGCACAGGAATATGTATCCAAGCCGATAAATGTGGATCAGCTCATGAATGCGATTGAAAAACTGTTCTAAATGCTGGAACCGAATATAGTAAAAGACGAAGAAGTGGAATCTCTTATCAAAGAGGTATACGATAGGTACGGATATGATTTTTCCGAATACAGCCGTGCGTCTTTCAAACGGAGGATCAACCGCATCTGTCTGCTGGACCGTTTTACAAGCTTTGCAGAATTGCGGTATACCGTGCTGAACGACCCGGAATATCTGAAGCGTTTTATTGAGGAAATTACGGTGAACGTCACGGAAATGTTCAGGGACCCTTCTTTTTTCAAAACATTAAGGGAAAAAATACTCCCGCAGCTGGGCACCTATCCGCTGATCCGGATCTGGGTGGCAGGCTGCTCTACAGGAGAGGAGGCCTATTCCATAGCCATTTTGCTGAAAGAGGCGAACCTTTACCACAAATCACTGATTTACGGAACTGACCTCAATCCATCTGTCCTGGAAAAAGCAAGAGCCGGAATTTTCCCGTTGCAGCAGATGAAGCTGTATTCAGAAAATTACATGCTGTCAGGCGGGACAAAAGATTTTTCAGATTATTACACTGCGAACTATGACAGTGTGCGCTTTGATAAAAGCCTGCAGCAAAAGCTTATCCTGTCAACCCATAATCTGGTTTCGGACAGCTCTTTCAACAGCTTCCAACTGATTATCTGCAGGAATGTGCTGATTTATTTTGACAGGGGATTGCAGGAACGGGTGTTCCGGTTATTTGACAGCAGCCTGGAAAATCTAGGTTTTTTGGCGTTGGGTGCAAAAGAAACCTTGAGATTTTCTAAATTAGATAAAAATTACCATCAGGTGGATGACCAGAGAATCTGGAAAAAGCTCGATCATAATTAATGGCATCATTATCACCGTCTAAAAGAGAAAGTATGAAAGCAGAATTGGTAGTGATCGGAGGTTCCGCCGGAAGCCTGCAGGTCATTTTGGAAATGATTAAAAAACTCAATGACCGCATTGCTGTTCCTGTTTTGCTGGTATTGCATCGTAAAGCGCATTCAAATAACATACTGCAGGCATTGCTGCAGCAGCTTTCACCTTTGGAGGTTGTGGAAATAGACGATAAAACGGAGATTGAAACCAATAAAATATACATTACCCCGGCAGATTACCACCTGCTCTTTGAAGATAAGAAAATGATGTCGCTGGACAGTTCTGAAAAGATGAACTATTCCCGTCCCTCCATTGATGTAACCTTCAGGTCGGCAGCGGAAATGTACGGTGAAACGCTGATCGGCGTATTGCTTTCCGGTGCCAATGCAGACGGTGTAAAGGGCTTGTCCTATATCAAAAAAAATAACGGCACAGTATGGATCCAGGATCCTGAAACTGCTGAGGTAGATTATATGCCAAGGCATGCTGTGGAAGAAGTGAATTATGACCTGATTATTGCTCCCGGCAGCCTGGCCGACTATATTAACGGCCTTTAGTACAGATAAAATTAAAGTAAACTAAAATTCTAATTAATTAATAATATGAACAAAAAGAAAATCCTGATTTTTGATGATGATGCAACTATTCTTGAAGTAATTACGATTATTTTCGAAGAGAACGGCTTTCAGGTAGAAATTTCGGAGACTTCCCATGACATCCTGGAAAGAGTGGCCCGGTACCGCCCGGATGTTATCCTGATGGATAACTGGATCCCCAGGATCGGCGGAGTGGAAGCTACCAGGCTTCTGAAAAGCCATGAAGAATTTAAAACGATACCGGTGATCTATGTAACGGCCAACAATGATATTGTGGCGCTGGCCAGAGAGGCCCAGGCAGATGACTATGTGGCAAAGCCTTTCAATCTGGATGATCTGGAGGAGAAGGTGGCAAAATATGTTTAAATAAAATCCCCGATATGATGATATCGGGGATTTGCTGTATTGTTATTGTTTATTATTAAGCCGATTTCGGCATAGATTTCATTTTAACAGTCATAAACTCTAAGCTGCATCGTTCATTGTTGATTTCTGTAATCAATGAAGTCAGAAATAGTTTAAGGCTCGGTTTAGACAGGATGTTATCTGAAAAAGTACGGGCAATAATTGTCTTTTTCGATACGATATTTTCTGTCAGCGTATATTCGTTATTTAAATCGACATCCATATTGAACTGCAGTTTGATGCATCTGGTTAAATATTTACGGATGAGTTCTTTTATTTTTGCGTGGGCATTCATCATTGGGTATTTACCTAATACTATATATAATATCCGTGCCAAAATGTAATAATTCACAATATTAATGCCTGTTTTGCAGTAAAAACCGAAATTGTTCCAATATGTGTTCCAATTAACAAAACTACTTGGGGAAAAACAGCTTATTTCCCGCCACCGCCATTTTTCTCAACATCTGTTTTTGTATTCTCCTTTACTTTCTGGTTCCCGAAACGTTTCACAAATGAAATGGAAGCCCCGTACCAGTCCCATTTTGAAATACTCCTTACATAACCGCCCTGGCTGTAGGTAGTCGCATCATAATTCGGCCTCTGGAAAATATTCATCAGCTGCAGGCTGACTTCCATCTGTGTTTTAGGAAATATCTTGGTGGCCGAAATATTGTGGAAAATATTCGGTTTATTTGTCGTGGAATTTCCGTTGTTCTGATTAGATACTTCCAGCCATGCACTCAGGTTGATGTTTTTGTTAAATAGGTTGGTATATGATAAATTGGCAGAAGCACTTAAATAATTGATATAGTTGTTGTTTTTAAGGTTGTTTTTAAGGTTAAAGTCGCTGTTGTCAATATAGTACCATCCCAAACCTAGGTTTACGGTAAATTTATTTTTGAAGAAAGTCTGGTTGGTATTGGCAAACACGTAGTATTTATGCACTTTCCCGCTGAAGTTGGATTCCTGCATAATGGTAGCATTTTTATAATTGCCCACATCTTCTGTAAGGTAATCCGTCCAGTAATCCTGATCGGTAAATGAATAACGTGCAGAAATAAAATATTTCTTCAGAATTCCGAGCTTCATATACAGCCTGTCGCTTGGGTTAGGTTCCAGGTCTATATTCCCGCGGCTGTAAATCCCGTCGGTATTGGGAGTCATAAACGGGTTGAATTCTGCATACCAGGGTCTCCAGAGATTTCTGTTATACGTCAGGCTCAGGTCATACTTGTCAGAAAAAGAATATTTTACCAATATATTGGGCAGGAAAGCTCCGTAAGCATCTTTCCTTGACCTTCCCGAAACTTCCTGGCGGATCCTGTAATCAATATGCTCATAGCGGACCCCGATTCTTGTTTCCAGCTTATCAAAAAATTTCCTGCTGTAATTCGCGTACAGGGAATTGATATTATCCTCATAATGAAAAATGTCATGGGTACTCAGGCCTTCCAGGTTATTTCCGTACAGCGTATTGGGGATTACATTGTTATTAAAGTCCATTTTCCCTCCTACCTCGAAAGTGCCGCCGGATTTTCCCAAGGGCTGGGTGTAATCTACTTTAAGGAAATAATTCCGGTTTTCGGTATCGGAAAGAATCCCGATTTTACTTACTGAAGGTTTTGTCGAGATGATATTTTTAATGAAATAATTATCTCCGGACTCACCGTAATAATTGACTCCTGTATTAACGTCTAAAATCCTGTTTTTCTCTTTATCGTAGAATTTATAAAAGATATTGGCTCCCAGGTTGCGGTTAAGCCCGCTGGAAGTCTGGTTCTGATCGAAAGAATTGTCAAACTCAACATTCTTATGCGTAATTCCGGCAGCTTCGGAGGCTGTTATTGAATTACTCTGATAATATTCCAGGATAACACCGGCGGTATTTTTATTGTTCAGCTCAAATTCCGATGTGGAAGAAACCGAAGGGCTCCGGTACCTGCCGATGGTTCTGGAAGTGGTCTGCTGTACAGAATTATCTTTATATAAAGTATAGGTATTTGAATTTCTCTGTACGTTGGTATTATCGCTGTAGCCTCCTATCAGCGTCTGGGTAAAGCTTTTTTTATGATAATTGATATTAAGATTAGAATACTGCGAGTTTTTTGTGTTCTGCTTGTTGTTAAAAGTGACGCTCCCTTTAATTCCTTCATCATCACGTTTCTTTAAAACGATATTGATAACAGATCCGGCAGCTTCATACCGTGAGGACGGACTGGTAATGACCTCAATCTTCATCAGGTTGTCGGCCGGGATGGTTTTCAGGTATTCCTTAAGCTCCTTGCCGGTAAATACAGATTTCCTGTCATTGATATATACCGTTACAGATTCACCTTCGGCTTTTATGGCATCATTGTTATCAATACTTACCAGAGGTGTCATTCTCATTACATCCCATGTGGTATTCCCTGCGAGGATGGAGCTGTTGGCTACATTAAAAACCGTTCTGTCCACTTTAGATTCTACCGTCGGTTTTCTTACCGTAACCGTTACGCCTTCTATGCTTTTTTCCTTGGATTTTATTGTATCCTGCTTTTCCTGTGCGGAAATTATAACACCTGCCAATAAAGCAATCGGGACCAAAATAGTTTTCATTTACAATTAAGTTTATCAATAAGACAGCCGGCACGCGGGTTTTGTTACATCATGTCAGATTAATTCTGCAATAATAATTCTTACGAGGCCTTTAAAATGGGCGGAAATCAAAAAATATCATATTTTTGCTGAAACTCAGAATGCCCATGAAGAATGTTCTAAGCTGGATTTTCGTTGTATTCCTTATGGTTTCGCTGTTTAACAGCTGCCTGAACAACTCGGTAAAAAAAGAGATACGTCAGCAGAAAGATTTTATCAGCCGGCTGAGGCAGCTGTATTCTTCCGGCGATGCTTCAAAGTGGCCGAAGCCTGTACTGGACCCGGAATCCATTCCCTCTTTTTCCGAAATCGGGCATTTGCCGGATATCCGGTTTCCCGGTGACAATCCGTACTCAGCAGAAAAAGAATTGCTGGGGAAAACCCTTTTCTTTGATCCGAGGCTTTCAAAATCCAATCAGATTGCCTGCGCTTCCTGCCATGACCCGGAGCTGGCATGGTGCGATAACAGGACGTTCTCTTTCGGGCATGACCGTCAGTTGGGTACCAGAAATGCCATGAGCATCCTGAATGCAGCGTATGCGGGAGAACTGTTTTGGGACGGACGCGCCGGGTCTCTGGAAGAGCAGTCGCAAATGCCGATAGAAGACATCAAAGAAATGGGGGAGCATATTGATATTGCAGCCGGTAAAATTGCAAAAATAAAAGGCTATGAGATATTATTCGAAAAAGCCTTTGGTGATAAAACCGTAAATAAAGACAGGATTTCCAAAGCAATTGCCGTTTTTGAAAGAACGGTGAAAAGCGCACGCAGTAAATTTGATGAATTTATCGACGGAAAATCTGAAGCATATACCGATGACGAACTGATGGGGCTGCATCTTTTCCGTACTAAAGCACAGTGTATCAACTGCCATAATTCAGGTTATTTCTCCAATAGCAGGTTTGAAAATATAGGTACGGCCCTGCTGGGTGAAAAAGGGGAGGATCCCGGAAGGTACCTTACAACGAAAAAAACTGAAGACGCCGGCAAATTCCGGGTTCCGGGTCTGCGGGAAGTGTCGCGCACAGGCCCTTATTTCCATAACGGATCCATGGCAGACTTATCAGAGGTAATCCGGTTCTACAGCAACGGCAACCCTGAGCATTCGCAGAAGCGTTCCACCGTCTTTGAAGGAACGGTGCTGCATTCGGAAAAATCGGGAATGGTACGGATGCTGGAGCTGTCTCCCCAGGAAATCTACCGGTTGGAAGCATTCCTGCGGACTTTGTCATCCAAACCTCAAAAAACAGATATGCCGGAGCTGCCCCGTTAAGAGTGTAAAGCAGACACGCATAAAAATCTGCATGAAATCATTTATGAAATAAAGTTAACAGGCGATGAATATCAGCCGTAAATAAACAGCTCTGCATGTATTGCAGAGCTGTTTTCCCTAAAAATAATTTTACTGAAATTATATGTCTGAAGAATATTCATGATAGAAATTTACCAAAAGAGAGTGCTCCCCGTGAGGAGCATTCTCAAAATAAAATATTCCCTTATTTTTATCTAACAGCTTTGAAAAACCGTCATTTTTTGCTTTTGTGTTGATCAAATATACTTATTAAGGATAAAAAAGATATGGTACCACAAAAATTAAGCAAAATAAACTTGTAAATAGCATATATGAAGTATTTTATTCTGTATCTTTAGCATAATACATATACCTTAAGAATATTATTCTATGGATCACCTTGATGATAAAGACATGCAGCTGCTGAGGCTTCTGCAAAAAGATGCAAAACTTACTGTAAAAGAGCTTGCCAAAGAAGTTAACCTCTCTGCATCCCCGGTTTTTGAGCGGGTAAAGCGCCTGGAGCAGGAAGGATATATTAAAAAATATGCTGCCGTTCTGGATGCCGAAAAGCTAAACCTGGGTCTTACCGTATACTGCCAGCTGAAGCTTAAGAGCAATGACAGTTACCTCGCAATAGAGTTTGAACGGGAAATACTGAAGATCGAAGAAGTTGCAGAATGTTACAGTATTTCCGGGGATTTCGATTTTCTGCTTAAAGTGTATGTACAGGATATGAAAGAATATCAGAATTTTGTATTTAATATACTCGGGGCGGTACCTTCCATTGGCAGTACGCACAGCACATTTGTCATGGCTCAGGTAAAAAATACTTATGGCTTAACCATTTGACAGTGTGATGTTAATTTTTTATATTTAAATATTTCAATGCTTATATCATGAATAATAAATTGAAGAAATAATCAACAAATTGACCTCAAATGGATGAAAGTGAGACCCGGCGTTGGACAAAACAGGTATTCAGCATGCCACATTATTAAAATTATATGTAATATATTTGTTCTGAAAAAAAAACACCGAAAAGTATTTTTATGGATGACATCAGGATGATTGTAACGGATATGGACGGAACTTTTCTGAACTCTAAGCATCAGGTAAGTCCGGATTTTCCGATTGTATATGAAGAACTTAAAAAAAGGAATATCTTATTCGTCCCGGCCAGCGGAAGGCAGATGACAGGAATTACCAAATATTTCGGAGACATAGAAAATGAAATGGCATTCATTGCAGAAAACGGCGGCTATGTGGTTTACAAAAACAAAGAACTTTTTGCAGACCGGCTTGAGCCTACCTATATTGCCGAAATTATCAGAAAGATCCGTACGATTACCGGTGCCAATGCTGTGCTCTCAGGGAAGAAAAAAGCGTATGTAGACACTGATAACGTGGAGTTTATCACCTATATCTCGCAGTTTTATACGATCAATGAAAAAATAGAAGACCTGACGCAGGATATTGATGACCGTATTTTTAAAATTGCCATCTATCATCCCGAAGGTTCGGAATTAAATGTATACCCTGTCCTGAAAGAGTTTGAAAAATATAACCTTGAAATTGTAGTCTCCGGCAAACACTGGCTTGATATTATGAATAAAGATATCAATAAAGGAAATGCACTGGAAAAGCTGCAGGATGCGCTGGATATTTCCCCGCAGCAGACAATGGCTTTCGGGGATTATATGAATGATATTGAAATGCTGAAAAACTCCAGGTATTCTTATGCAATGAAAAACGCGCATCCGTCTGTAAAAGAAGCGGCCTGCTTTGAAGCATGTACCAATGATAATTTCGGAGTGCTGAAAATTATTAAAGATTATCTGGATCTCCGGTAAGCAGGAACCGAAATATAATCTTCGCAACTCATGGCGGAAATTTTTTATTCAGATCATCCTTTGTAAAGCCAGCCTGAAACAGCCTCTGAACAGTATTAATCATGTGTCGGTCTGAAGGTAACGGAAGAAAACTCTTTAAAGAAACAGGAAAATCTGTTCAGAACCGGACATATTTATTTGTCTAAAAAAAAAGAAAAACCCCGCAACCTGGAAGATGCGGGGTTTTTGACTGAAAATATATTATTAAGATTCGGTGCCTACTAATCCGTAGCTCATTGCGGATGGTTCTTTGCCAAACAGGCATGAAAATATATTCTGGAACTCGTGGATGTATTTACATCTGATTGAGTTTCCATAGATCTTCAGTCCGTCAACGATTTTTTTAGAACTCAGATCAATATCATACTTGATAAAAGGTTCCGGTCTTTCATATCTGATACGCTGTTCAGAGCTGTATGCCCTTGAAAAACCAAACTTCTCAAGCCATTCTTCAGTAATCTGGATCGGTTTGATGGATCTCGCCGGTACAGAAAAACTGTGGATGTCATTTTCAATCTTCACAAAATAGTCTCTCTCATTATCCTGAAAAATTTCAGTAATATTATAGATCTGATTTTTGTATTCTACTAAATTCTTGATTTTTAGATCTGCAACGTTCATAATATTCTGTGTGTTAAATGTTATTACTGTATATTAGGTAATATGGTAAAATTTTAATTGCAAATACCATGCCTTATGGAGTGAATAATATTTTTAATATTTAAATTACAATTGGGTGATTTAAGTTAATATTTTGATTATCAATACATAATTTGCTTATCTTATTGTTACAAAGTTGTTGTAAAAATTAAATTTACAGCCCTTACATGGCATATTACAGATTGGGCCATAAGAGCTTTAATCAAATTGATGTGAATTAATATGTAAAAGCGGCGTGAAGCTGGTGTAAAATTAAATTTGTAAATCGGGCAATAAAATGGAGCTGATAAGAAGCTATCATGCAAAGTAAAAGACAAGGCAAGGGAAGGGTATGTATTATTCGGAATGTATATTTTTAACAGACTGACAATTCATCTTAAATTTTTTAAAGATAAATAATCCTCCGGATCTGCTGACTGTACTGATCAGACATCCGGAGGAAGGCTGTTATTGATTCATTAAGAGGGCCATTACCTTTTCCAGGTATTCGTTTTCCCGGACCACCTTGTTGTAGGACCTGCGAGCGTACACCGGGGAAAGCTCATAGTTATCGGGTTTTGAACCGATATCTTCGTTTTCAATATAATTCAGGTGGCGGGTATAATCTTTTATAAGCTTGTTGATGGTTTTCCTCTTTATCTTACAGAGTGTATTGTTCTTTATTTTCTGTAGGGAATTCAATATAAAAGATTTGTCTCCCTGGAAGTTAATAATATTTTTTACAAACGAAAGGTTGTGGCTATCCTGTAATACAGAATGTTCATCTTCAAAAATCATGATCGGTAAAAATTTAAAATTCGGAAATAATTAAGAAAACTATATGATAATAATTACTGACCATTGACGGGAATAGAAAAGGACTTGTGCATCACCTTGATCAGGCAGTCCTTCGGAGAAATAAAGTGCGTTAACATGATATTCTGTTTTAGTGATTGGTGTGTACGATTCAAACTGATGAATCTGTTTTCAGTTAATTTTCTAATTCAAATATATAACCAAAAAATTAATATTATTAAAAATAATAAATATATGTATCAAAATGATATTAAAATGTAATATATTTTAAAAATGGCAGATTATAAATGATGTTCTTTTGTGGTATCATCAGATCTATTGCTTCTTTTATTGATTTGTATCGCCAGGTTTCTGCCAAATCGTAAATCAGGCAGGGACTGCTCAAATAAAAAAGCCCCACGGCAGGTGAGGCAAACTGATTATCGGTTTAATGATTTCATGGAATTATTTGTTGTTTTCCAGCCATTTCAGGCGACGTTCGTCAGGCAGATGCTTTACCTTGAAGTTTTCGAATACCGCCTGGAACCCGTTTCCGTCCGGACAGGCAGCCATGAGGCCTACCATTACGGGCGAATTATCCTGTAAATGGGCATTGCGCATCAGGATGTAGTTTTTATCGTCAAAAGAATAAAAAATTTCGACCGCATCAAGCCTTCTTACGGCTTTTATCCATACTGCAGAAGGGGTCTTGTCCAAAGCAATCACGCTCCAGTCACTGGTCTTATGGGTAACTACCGTGCTCAGATTATATTTTCCATCCACAAATTCAACTCCGGCTTTTATATAATTTTCCTTGTCTATTCTCAGCATCAGACCCATCTGGTCAAAACGGACTTTATAATTTCCCGTGATTTTTACCTTGGCTTCAAATTCCCCTCCGTATGTAGTGTACAGGAAAGGAGCGTCATCTACCGTAAAGCCGTAATGCGAAATCCTCCAATAGTCGCTCTGCGGCGTAACAAACATGGTTAAACTGTTGTTTTTGATTTCCCATTTTTCAGGTTCGTTGAACCACGTCATTTTTTCCAAAGTCTGTCCCATGCTTTTACTGATGATGCCTAATGCACAAAAACTTAAAAATATTCTCTTCATTATTATGGTCTGATGGATACACTGCGTGTAATTATTGTTATTTTAGCAAATGTATAATTAAAAACAGGTCCTGTCCAATACTGATAAATAACCATTTTATGACAATTGTAGAAACACTCAACAAAACCCTTTTGAAAAACCGGACACGGGACAAGATATGCCGGATGGATGTGGAAGTTTATAAAAATATTGCTGCGGCTTACACGCGGACGGAGAATTCCATAGCCGTATTAAGTGATATGCAGATGAACACAAGTTATATTTTTTCTTCAGGGGCAGCATCCGGGCTGGGTCTCAGTTATCCTGAAAACCCTACAGTGATTGATTCCATTTGGGAAGAAGAGATCCTGATGAAAATCCACCCTGATGACCGGATGAAAAAATACGTGCATGAGCTGAGGTTTTTTAAGCTGCTGGAAGATAACAGGCAGGAAGATCGTTCTGCATTCTGCGTGGTGTCAAGGATAAGGCTGCAGGATAAGAACGGGACTTATCAGTGGGTCCGGCACCGGATGTTTTACTTTTATTCTCCCGATACCCATAAGCTGAGATTTGCGCTTTGCCTGTATGACCGGATTGCAGACCGTTCACAAAATATGCTACCGGAATTTTTAATTATCAATACGATAAAGGGAGAAGTGGTGGCGGAAGATAAATTTGATTACAGAAGTGTCCTGTCACAGAGAGAACTGGAAGTACTGAATTGTGTAGGAGAGGGATTAACCAGTAAAGAAATTGCAGATATTCTCTCAATCAGTTTTAATACCGTAAGCAGGCACCGCCAGAATATCCTGAAAAAACTTAATGTTAAAAATTCTGTTGAAGCATTTAACGGAAACTTCACAAAAGCGTGATAATGTCTCATAATAAGTAATTAATCAATTCATTATAAAATGTAATATTTAATTATTAACTGATAAATAATGCAAGTATTACGAATATAGGAGATATTTAAGAATTTTTTAGTGAAAAATCACATTCATAATAAAAAAATAATAGTTTTTATTTTAAAATAATCTTATATTTGTTATACCTAACAGCTAACAAATTAAGGATGAACATCAATTTCTCAACAGCAACATTTAAGGATTTTGAAAATATTCCCGGCTTCGATATGATGAAGCGCGCAGACATTTATTCTGACTTCCTTGAATACATGAAATCAAACGGACGCCACCATTACAGGCTGCAGAATAATACGGGCTGCAGTTCGGTGATGAATGTAGGTGCGGAAAGTGTAACAGAAGAATTCATAAGCTTCGTGACAAGTGATTACCTAGGGTTTACACAACACCCCAAGGTAAAGCAGGCGGCTATGGAAGGGATCGAAGAATTCGGGACCGGTACTGCCGCCACTCCGCTGATCGGAGGATATTATTCTTATCACAATAACCTGGAAAATACCATAGCATCTTTTTTCGGAAGGACAAAGGATGAAGCTGTTATTTTTACAACAGGTTATACAGCCAACAGTGCTACATTGCAGATCCTGCTGCAGAAAGAAGATATTGCCATTTTAGACATGGCCGTGCATGCCAGTGTACATGAAGGATGTATCCTGACAAACAGGAAAACGTTCCCGCATAATAACCTTGAGGCCCTTGAGCAGATTTTAAAAACTTCTGAAAACCAGTATCGCACAAAACTGGTGGTGATTGACGGTGTGTACTCCCAGGACGGGGATGTTGCCCCCGTGGAGGAAATTTATAAGCTCGTAAAAAAGTACAATGCCTATTTAATGGTGGATGATGTGCATGGAGTAGGTATTTTAGGAAAGACAGGCCGGGGCACCCTTGAAGATCCGGGACTACTGGATAAAATTGATATCATTACCGGGACATTCAGTAAGACCTTCGGTAATCTCGGCGGCTATGTGATTACCAATGCAAAGCTCGCTGAATTTATCAGGTTCCAGTCCCGTCAGCAGATATTTTCCGCCACTACGCCTCCCGGTTCCGCAACCGGTATTGTCAAAGCTATTGAACTCATAGACGAGGAGCCGCAGTGGCGTGCAAAGCTTTGGGAAAATATCAATTACTTTAAAAAAGGGCTGGATGATATGGGTCTGGATACCGGGACTACCTGTTCGGCGGTAGTACCCGTAAAAATTGGTGATCCGCATATTACAGGAGATGTAGGCAAAATGCTTCTTGATAACGGTATTTATGCAAATCCTATCATTTATCCTGCTGTAGCAAGGAAAAATGCCCGTATCAGGATGAGTGTTACCGCCACCCATGAAAGAGAACATCTTGATAAAACACTCAATGCATTTGAGGATATCAATAAAAAGTTGCATATTGCAAAAAAATAATAAAATGCCTAGAAAAGTTGTACAGGGACCGATAAGGGATAAAGAAAAAACAAAACAAAAACTGCTGGCAGCAGTAGGAAAAATTTTAAAGACCAGAGGTTATTCCGGATTAAAGGTAAGCAAAATAGCGGCAGTAGCGGGTTTTGATAAAAAACTGATCTATGAATACTTCGGAAGTACCGAAAAACTTATAGATGAGTATATCAGATCTCAGGATTACTGGAGCAAAATGAACCAGGAAGGTGTTGAGGTGGATATATCAGACGGAGGTAAGGAATTGTCAAAATTAGCCATCCTGAACCAGTTTGAACATGTTAAAAGAAACAAGGAGCTCCAGAAGATTATCCTGTGGGGGCTTTCAGAAAGCAAGCCGATCCTGAAAAAAGTAGCCGATGACAGGGAAGAAACCGGGGAAATGCTTTTTACCAATATTATTGACCCGCATTTTAAAGATAAATCGACAAGGTACCGTGCCATTGCTGCACTTCTTGTTTCAGGATCCTATTATCTGAACCTTTATACAGGATACAATGCCAGTAAGTTCTGCGGTATCGACCTGAAAACAGATGAAGGCAGAAAAGAAATTGAAAAAGCAATAGTTGAAATTATTGATTTCGCCTACGAAGAAAAATAAAAAGAAAAATTTTCCAATTGGCCGTCAGATAAGTTTTATGAATAATTTGAAGGCTTTTCGTTTTCAGATTAGAACTATATTTCTTACTTTTGGGCAATGGAAAATTTTATTGTATCTGCAAGAAAGTATCGTCCACAGGAGTTTGACACTGTTGTAGGGCAATCGCATATTACAGATACCTTAGAACACGCAATCAGAGAAAACCAGCTGGCTCAGGCCCTGTTGTTCTGCGGTCCTAGGGGCGTAGGGAAAACCACCTGCGCAAGGATCCTCGCGAGAAAGATCAATGAAAAAGACGGGTCGGTCTCAGAAGACGGATTCGCTTATAATATCTATGAACTGGATGCAGCTTCCAACAACTCGGTGGATGATATCAGGGAACTGATCGACCAGGTGCGTTTTGCACCGCAGGTGGGTACCTATAAAGTATATATTATCGATGAGGTCCATATGCTTTCTTCTGCCGCATTTAATGCGTTCCTGAAAACCCTTGAAGAGCCGCCGGCGCATGCTATATTTATTTTGGCAACCACGGAAAAGCACAAGATCATTCCTACGATCCTGTCCCGTTGCCAGATTTATGACTTTAAAAGGATTACCATTGAAGATATCCAGGGACACCTGAAAATCATTGCCCAAAAAGAACAGATTCAGTATGAGGATGATGCCCTTTACCTGATTGCCCAGAAAGCAGACGGTGCCTTAAGGGACGCATTGTCTATTTTCGACAGGCTGTCTACCTTCTCCCAAAAGAATATTACTCTGGAGAAAGCAGCGGAAGTGCTGAATATCCTGGACTACGACCAGTATCTGAAAATTGTCGATTTCGCTAAGGAAAATAAAATCCCTGACGTGCTTTTTGCATTTAACGAGATCGTAAAAAAAGGCTTTGATTCCCATATATTTATTGCCGGGCTCGGAAACCATTTCAGGGACCTGATGATGGCACAGAACCCTTCCACTATTGATTTAATTGAAGTAGGAGAGCAGACCAAGGCTAAATTTGTCCGGCAGGCGCAGAACTGGAATGCCCAGCAGCTGATTGATGCCATTGAAATCTGTAACCATGCAGACATCAATTACAAAAACTCCAAGAATCCGAGGCTTACCGTAGAAATTGCATTAATGCAAATGGCTTCGCTGACCGCCCACTCAGACGTTTCTAAAAAAAAAAATTCATAATATTACCTCCGGCTGTCAATGACATCGGAGAAATAAAGATTACTGAAAAACCACAGGAGAAAAAACCGGAAGCCGTTATCCAGGAAAAACCGGCCATTATTCAGAGTACCCCTGCCGAACCTGAAATTAAAAAGACAACAAAACCTTTATCAAGTCGGGGAGTTTCTTCAGGCTTCAGCATTAATGGCTTTCTGAATAAAGAAGATCAGCCTCAGCATGAAGAGGTACAGCCTGTAAAAACCGAAGACCTTCCGCAAAGCCATTTCACCGAAACAGACCTGCAGATGGAGTGGAGCCTGTTCCTTAAACAGCTTCAGAAAAAGAATACCATTATTTTCAATGCGGTTAAAACATTCAAAATGGTTAAATCTGATGAGCATCAGATTACCGTGCTGTTTCCGTCTGATTCTGCCAAGACGGAATTTGATAAAATAAGCAGGGAATTCTTCAATCATTTTAAAACAAAGGTCCATAATTTTTCCATTGAAATCCTTTATCACAGAGACATGGAAAGCCTGAAGATAGAAGTAATGACCAAAAGAAAGATTTTTGAAAAATTCGCAGAAAAAAATCCGCTGCTTAAAGATCTTGACGATCTGATGCGGTTTGATTTAACCTAGTGCAACAATATCAGATTGATGTATACATGTGATGGAAGCAGATTGCTCTAAGAATAATGTTCAGATATCATATTGCTTTGCGATAAGTAAGCAGCATTAAATCATCCAAAAATCACTTTATTAAATAAATTTTATATATTTGTCAGATAATTAATCGTCAGGAAAATCGGTTCCGGCAAAACAAATAGACAGAAAAGCTGAAAACAGGCGGTCTGCAATGGAAAATTTAATAAAACCATATGTGTCTCTTTTTCAATCCGCTAATTTTTTAAGCGGACATTTCGGCTTTGTATCTGCTTATTACAGAAATTTCAGAAACCATTATCAATTTTATTATTGGTACTGCTAACTGAATTTCTTTCCAAAAAATAAACAGGAATAACCGAACACTTTCTAATTCCTGCTTCCTTAATAATTAAATTTAACGGTGTTTTTTGAAAAGAATTATAAAGTAATTTTATAATACCGTTCCTATGGATATAACTCAACCCAATCAAAAAAAACAAAGAAATAATGGATTTAAAAGAATTACAGAACGACTGGATCAATGAATTTCCGCAGCCATTGATGATCGCCGGGCCCTGCAGCGCGGAAAGTGAATCCCAGATGCTGGAAACGGCAAAAAGAATCAGGGAAACCCATGCACAGGTACCTGTTTTCCGTGCCGGAATCTGGAAACCGCGTACAAAGCCCAACGGATTTGAAGGTGTGGGCGTTATCGGTTTAAACTGGCTGAAAAAAGTAAAAGAAGAATACGGATTTAAGACTGCCACAGAAGTAGCCAATGCCCATCACGTTTTTGCTGCGCTGGAAGCAGATGTTGATGTCCTGTGGATCGGGGCACGTTCTACGGTAAATCCTTTTACCGTTCAGGAGATAGCCATGGCTTTAAAAGGAACAGATAAAACGGTTCTGGTTAAAAACCCGGTAAATCCGGACCTGGCTTTATGGATCGGAGCGCTGGAAAGGCTTTTGGGGCAGGATATTAAAAAACTGGGTGTGATTCATAGAGGCTTCTCCACGTACCAGAAGACCAAATACAGGAACAACCCGAACTGGCAGATTGCCCTGGATTTTAAAAGCCAGTTCCCGGATATTCCGATGATTATTGACCCTTCCCACATTTGCGGGAACAGGACCGGATTGGCAGACATCACACAGGAAGCCCTGAACGTAGGGTACCAGGGTGCAATGATTGAAACCCACAGCAATCCGGATGAAGCATGGAGCGATGCTGCGCAGCAGATCACACCTGAAGTCCTGGCGGCATTGATAGGCAACCTGAAAGTCAGGAATACGGATCTGGCTGAATTTGAAGGGGATATGGGCAGGCACCGGACGTTGATTTCTGATATCGATTTCCAGCTGATTGAGCTTCTTTCCCAGAGAATGAAAATTTCAGAGCGGATCGGCAAGCTGAAAAAGGAAAACGATATCGCGATTTTCCAGCCGGAGCGTTGGAAAGTAATCCGTGAATATGCTGACCAGAAGGCAGGGGAAACAGGAATGTCCAAGGAATTTATTGAAAGGGTATTCAAAACCATTCATGAAGAATCTATTGAAGTTCAGAACAACATAATGATCAACAGATAAGCGTTAAGGAAACAGGGCCTGGAAGTAAGGATTTTTTTACCCTTATTTCTAAGCCCTAATTTCTTATATTTGTATGATCTTACAATATGAAAGGAAAAGTCATTAAATCCACAGGAAGCTGGTACCAGGTTTTGGATTCGGAATCCGGTAAAGTTTTTGAAGCAAGAATCCGCGGGAAATTTAAATTAATTAAAACCCGGCTTACGAATCCGCTTGCGGTAGGAGACTTTGTGGAATTCCAGCTGGAGCAGGACGATGTAGCCTGGATTACAAAAATTGATTCCCGTAAGAATTACCTGATCAGGAAATCGGTTAACCTTTCAAAAGAAGCCCATATTATTGCATCCAATATAGATCTCGCCTGTTTTATTTTTACCCTGAAACATCCTGAAACCTCACTTGGTTTTTTAGACCGGTTCCTGGCATGCTGTGAAGCATATAATATCAAGCCGATTATTCTTTTTAATAAAATTGATGTCCTGCACGAAGAGGAAATCGAAATTGTAAAAGATATCGAATTCCTGTATCAGGAAATAGGCTATGATTCCCTGGAAATTTCATCCTATTCGAGATTAAACCTGGAGCAGCTGCAGGATATTGTAGTAGATAAAACTTCTGTGTTCTTCGGGCATTCCGGTTGCGGGAAATCAACATTGGTGAATGCATTGCAGCCCGGCCTGAACCTCAGAACTTCTGAAATTTCAGATACCCACTTAAAAGGTAAGCATACCACTACTTTTGCACAGATGCACTTCTGGGATTTTGGCGGAAATGTTATTGATACGCCCGGCGTACGGGAATTTGCCATGATCGATATTAAAAAAGAAGAAGTTCAGCACTATTTTCCGGAGATTTTCAGAAAAAGGAAAGAATGCAAATTCCATAACTGTATGCATGTCAATGAACCGAAATGTGCTGTCCTTGATGCTTTGGAAACAGGTGAAATCCAGCATTCCCGGTATGCTACTTACATCAAACTGATGGAGGAGGCCGAAGAAACAGCCCAGAAATAATCTTTAACTTTCTATTATCCACTCATTATTCTTCATATTTTGTGTTAAGGATGAATCTCTGTTTCTACTAACTAAGCAAAACAACAGTATTAAAAACCAGGCATAAAAAAACCCAGCCGAAGCTGGGTAAAAACTAATAACCATGAAAACTCAAATTAAACATGAGAATCGAATCTATAATAACAAATTTTGTGCCAAAATTAACGTTAACAATTGTTAATAAGTGTTATTTTGTGTTAAAATTAATTTAAACTGAAGGAAAGGATTTTTTTTGTACTTTTGCGCCATTAAAAAAATATAAATTTTATGTCTAACATTACATTCACTATGATTAAGCCTGATGCAGTTGCAGACGGGCATATCGGTGCTATATTGGGTAAAATCTCAGAAGGCGGATTCAAAATCAAAGCTTTAAAATTAACTCAGCTTACAGTAGCTGATGCTAAAAAATTCTACGAAGTACATGCAGAAAGACCTTTTTACGGAGAATTGGTAGATTTCATGAGTTCAGGACCAATTGTAGCTGCGGTTTTAGAAAAAGACAACGCTGTTGAAGATTTCAGAACTTTAATCGGCTCTACCAATCCGGCAGATGCTGCAGAAGGGACCATCAGAAAAATGTTTGCAAGAAGTATCGGGGAAAATGCCGTTCACGGTTCAGATTCTGATGAGAACGCACTTATCGAAGCCCAGTTCCATTTTTCAGGAAGGGAGATTTTCTAAGAATCATCAGCTTTAAAATACAGAATCCGGGGATTGAATACTTCTCCGGATTTTTTATTTACTTATTTTAATTTGCGTAGAGCCTGTTCCAAAATCATACTTTTGCATTTTATAGCTGATTTATTAGGTTCAGCAGATTTTCTATCGATATTCAGATCTGCATAATTGCCTTGATCTGCGGGAGCATATATTTTCAGTTACATTTAAACGGGCTCCTAATTTCTTCCTGATCAATGTTCATCAGATAAAAAAAAATAAATCAGCGTAACCATCATAATCTGTAAGATATTATTTTTCCAGATAAATAAAACACGCCCATAATTATTCATATCTTTAAAAATCAACAATAAGTTTACGGTTTTATATCAATTTTACGTTTTTTATATTTAACGGAGACCTGAGGAATAGTTGTTGTAGTATCAAATAGATAATAAATAAAAACAAAAGAATATGAAAATCCCGGCACTATTGATGGCGAGTCTGTTTACGGTATCAGTAACAGCACAGGCAACCAGGCCTGTTATAAAAACAACCAAAAAAACAGTAAAAAAGTCTGGCAAAATTAAAGCTGCTAGGATAAAAAACCCTCAGCCGACTGCTAAAAAGGATACTGTTGTCGTGAGCCACGGATATTGTCCTGCCTGCGGAATGGGATAATGAAAGCACAACCTTTATTAGGCGTATCAATGATGGCAGAAACCGGTTTTGTTTCTGCCATCCTTCCGTTGCTGGAAGGCAATGAAATTGATGTTATGGAATGGTCATTCGATACCTTTTATGATACTGATGAACCAAAGTGGCTCAGTGACCTGCTTGATTTTTATTCCGATAGCCAAAGGCTGCTGGGCCATGGC
This sequence comes from Chryseobacterium sp. JJR-5R, assembly GCF_034047335.1. Classification (NCBI taxonomy): domain Bacteria; kingdom Pseudomonadati; phylum Bacteroidota; class Flavobacteriia; order Flavobacteriales; family Weeksellaceae; genus Chryseobacterium; species Chryseobacterium sp. JJR-5R. Next base: position 2,444,255 of record NZ_CP139137.1, on the reverse strand, counting down.
GTCTATTACTCGTTATTTGATGCGAGATGGACTGAACGGCAGGCCGGATGGCTTCAGAAACTTAAAGTTGAAGCTGAGAGACGCAGCTACAATCATATTACCGAACATTTTGGCTTTATGAATACGGAAAACTTCCATCAGGGAGTGCCGTTACCCGTACCCCTGCATCCTGAAATTTTAAAAATAGGGAAAGACCGGCTTCTCCGCATTCAGGATGTTGTGGAAGTTCCGATAGGCATTGAGAATCTTGCCTTTTCTTTTTCGCCTGACGATGTCAGAGAACAGGGCGTGTTTCTGAACCGGTTAATTGAAGATATCAACGGGTTCCTGATTTTAGACCTTCATAATATATATTGCCAGGCTTCAAATTTCAATATAGAGATCATGGACCTGGTTGATCTTTATCCCTTGGAGAAGGTACAGGAAATCCACCTGTCCGGCGGGAGCTGGGAAAACAGTATCTATACCAAGGACAGGAAGATCCGGAGAGATACCCATGACAGTGATATTCCGCAGGAATTATTTGATATTCTGCCCGAGGTCATATCAAGATGCAGCTGTTTGAAATATATCATCATCGAAAGGTTGGGGCATACGGTAAGAACCGAATCTGATAAACTGAGTTTTTTAAGCGATTTTAAAAAAGTAAGACAGATCGTAAATAATTCAGAGCCTAAAGAAGATGTACAGCATCAGTGGAAAAAGAAAAATACTACTCTTACGGATCCGCTGGAGAACCTTCTGCTCTTTGAGGACCAGAAAAATCTGAATAAGCTTTTATTTGAGGCTCAGGATCCCGAAACGATCACGAATTATGCATTCAATTATTTTAAGATGGACGGCTGGGATCCGGAAATGATCCATACCGCTGTTCAGATTGTTAAAAAATGGAATCCGTATTAATTAAATGAAGGGTCTTATAAACGGTTTTGAAATTGGTAACAGAAGTCTTTCAGCAAAAATTACAGTCCGTAGAAATACGGTATCGTTAAATTCAGTATTTATACGGATGTGTGGTATGTGCTTTTTCCGCATCTTTACATCAGTATTAGAACAGGAGATTTAAGCATTGAAATGTTCAAAACTAATAACCGTTAAACGCTCAGATTTCCAGAAAGAATAAGGCAGCTAAATTTTTTAGCTGCCTTTTTATGTAGTATAACAGAATTGATTGACAAATAAATCCGGTTAACAGATCCAAAAATTAAATCTTCAGCAGTTCGATAGTCCTTTCCGGACTTTCCGCAGAGAAGACAGCATTTCCCGCAACCAGGACATCGGCACCGGCATCAAATAATTTAGCGGCATTGTCAAGGTTTACGCCGCCGTCAATTTCAATCAGGGCGGTGGAATTGTTGCTTAAAATTAAATCTTTGGTTTCAGCAATTTTTTTATAGGTGTTCTCTATGAATTTCTGGCCTCCGAATCCGGGGTTTACGCTCATCAGCAACACGAGGTCCAGATCGGCAATAATATCTTCCAGCATCAGCACCGGGGTGGAAGGGTTTAGGACAACACCTGCCTTCGCGCCCAGGCTCTGGATATGGTGGATGGTCCTGTGAAGGTGCGTACAGGCTTCATAATGAACAGAAACCAGGTCTGCGCCGTGGTTGATGAGTTCCTCAACATACTTGTCAGGCTCTACGATCATCAGGTGTACGTCCACAAACTTTTTGGCATGCTGCTGAACGGTTTTCATCACCGGAAAACCGAATGAGATATTGGGAACAAACCTGCCGTCCATAATGTCGATATGGAACCAGTCGGCCTGAGAGTTGTTCACCATTTCAATATCTCTCTGCAGGTTCCCGAAGTCTGCGGCTAAAAGGGAAGGAGCAATAAGCTTTGTTTTCATTTTTACTTTTTATAAGATTTTAAGATAAGAGATATCAGATTTCAGAATTAAAATTATTAATGTCAATCATCAAGTCTTGTATCTGCTGTCTGACCTCTCATAATCTTTAATGATACTTCAGTTTCATTTCCGGCTGGATGCTCAGCAGTGTTTCATAAATAAGCTTGATTACATTTCCTACATCTTCCTTGGAAACCATTTCCACTGTTGTATGCATATACCGCAAAGGCAGGGAAATAAGCGCACTCGGCACACCGCCGTTTGAATGGGCAAAAGCATCCGTATCAGTCCCGGTTGCCCTGCTGGCAGCCGCTCTCTGGAAAGGGATGTTTTTGGTTTTAGCCGTTTCGATGATCAGTTCCCGGATGATGTGATGTACGCTTGGCGCAAAGAAAACTACCGGCCCGTCACCGCACTTCTGATCGCCTTCCTTCTTCTTTTCGATCATCGGGGTGGTGGTGTCGTGGGTAACATCGGTAATGATGGCGATATTGGGCTTTATGGTGTCCGCAATCATATCGGCACCGTACAGACCGACTTCCTCCTGAACGGAATTGGTGATGTATAGCCCGAACGGGAGATTATTCTTATTTTCACTTAAAAGCCTGGCCACTTCGGCAATCATAAACCCTCCGATCCGGTTGTCCAGTGCGCGGCATACAAAATACCGGTCATTCATTTCAAAAAATTCATCGGGATAGGTAATCATGCATCCTATATAAATTCCCATATCTTCAACTTCCTGTTTGGAAACGGCACCGCAGTCGATAAAGATATTTTCAATTTTCGGAACAGGTTCATTCTGGGTTCCTCTTGTATGGATAGCCGGCCATCCGAAGACGCCTTTTACAATTCCTTTCTCTCCGTGGATATGTACTACTTTTGAAGGCGCAATGGTCTGGTCGGATCCTCCGTTGCGGATTACATAGATCAGTCCGTCATCCGTAATGTAATTCACATACCAGGAAATTTCATCCGCATGGGCTTCAATCACTACTTTAAATTCAGCTTCCGGATTGATGATCCCGTAGCAGGTTCCGTAATGGTCTATTTCAACGGCATCAACATATGGCCTGATGTAATCCATCCATACTTTCTGGCCTTCATGTTCATAACCGGTAGGGGATGAAGTATTTAAATATTTTTCTAAAAATTTCAAAGATTTCTTATCAAATTTCATAAAAAAGGAATGATTTTTGCGTTTAATTTTTGTTATAATTAGGTGTAAAAATAATGAAATTTAACAAGATTATAGGTCTTTTTCTTTTCTTTTTGGGGATAAGTGTTTTCGGTCAGAAGGATTCTGTGATTGCCGTTCCGCTGAGCCAATACCCGCAGGAACTGCTGAAAACGGATGAGTTCGGAAAAAAATATTACTACGACGAACAGCAGAAGATGAAGGTGTATGAAATTAATGGGGAAACCGTGGTGGTTATGGATGAGCTGGTGCTGCTTAACAAGCCCAAGTTCAATAACCAGCTTGACAGGAATTACTACTTTTTCCTCAATAAAAAGCTGTCCAGGGTATATCCCTTATTCGTAACGGCACTTCAGCAGTACAGGGATATCCAGAAGGATATGAATGACATGGACAGTAAGGCGAAGAAAAAATACGTGCGGGACAGACAGAATATGCTGGCCGATCAGTACGAAAAACAGCTGAGGGATCTTACCACAACGGAAGGCCAGGTATTTGCAAAACTCATGAACCGGGCAACCGGAAAAAACGTATATGAAATTATTAAGGAACTGAGAGGCGGATGGAGTGCTTTCTGGTGGAATGTAAAAGGAAAAATGGCAGATATAGATCTTAAGGAAAAATATGATCCCCATGTAAACAGGACAGACCAATACCTGGAATCCCTGCTGCAGTCTAACTGGAATTCCGGATACCTGCAGCCTTACCCGGGCTCGAAAGACTTTAAAATTTACAAGTAACATACAAATACAAAAAATTCCTGCAGGCTTTGGTCTACAGGAATTTTTCTTTCAGTTTTTCAAAGACAATTTTATCAACCGGCAGGGAGAAAGGATTATCAGGCCTGCTGATCTCTACCCATTCTGTTTTTTCAATGCAGGGATCAAGGATCAGGAAATCTTCTTCGTTAAGGATATTGACGATATAATAAACGGTAAGCAGCTGTTCATTTTCCCTGAAACGGGAAACCAGAAAGTGTTCCTGGGTATAGAGGTGTTCTACCACTTCGATTTTTACATTCAGTTCTTCATCAAATTCACGATGTAAACAGTCTGTAATCCCTTCACCGAATTCCAGTCCGCCTCCCGGGAATTTCATCAGAGGTTCACCTGCATATTCCTCAAATAAGGTCAGGACCTTTTTATCCTTTACAACACAGGCGTATACCCTGACGTTGATCTTATCTATCATATATCATATTTTGTAAAGCTAATGTAGTGATTTTTATACAGAATTCAGAGATTGGAAACCAGAAATTAGTTCAGAACAACAGACTTTATACGGTCATTAAACCCTGGTTATTTATTTCAACACCTATATGTAATTCCACTGACTTTTTATATATCTGATCCCTGTAATTTAACCGCATTAATCATCTCCCTTTTTCCCGGCGGTCCCTGTTTCTTTTCTACCTTAAAATTAAGTTCCTGCAGGATCCTTCTTACACTGCCTTTTGAAGCATAGGTTGTTAACAGTCCGTTAACCGCCATTTTATCAGCAACCATTTCAAACAGTGGTTTTTCCCAGAGGTCAGGCTGTACGCGTGCTCCGAAGCAGTCATAATAAACCAGGTTGATTTTGGGTAAGTCTATGTCTTTCAGGTCGAAAAAGTCACACTGTATTTTTTTAAGGTGGAAGCCCTTAACAATTTCAACCGGTTTTTCCCAGTCTGCATGATGAATTTTCTGATAAATATTTTTGAATTCAGGGTTATCAAAATGCTCGAAATATGCCAGATCAGTCATTTCAAATTCATTTATCGGATATTTCTCAAGGGAAAAATAATTGATGATATGATTTTTGTCAGTTTTTAAATATTCATTAATTGTTACCAAAACATTCAAACCTGTTCCAAAACCGAGTTCTAAAATATTAATTTCATAATCATAGATAAGAATAAGTCCATTTTTGATAAACACATGTTCCGCTTCCTGAAGGGCACCGTGATGTGAATGGTAGTTTTCATTTAAATCATTGATAAACAATGTTTTGCTGCCGTCATTGGTGGTCCTGATTTCTCTTTTCAAGCTATTTTTTTACAAATTTACTCCAAAATTTTTATATTTAGAAAATTATATTAAATTTGTAGAACATCATAAAAAATTTTAGAAATGATAATTCAAAAAACTGAAAACTCCAGAATTTCTACATTCGACCCACAAAACTTTTCTTTCGGAAATACTTTCATAGACCATATGGTCATCTGTGAGTATGAAGACGGGAAGTGGGGGGATGTAAAATTGGTTCCCTACGGTCCTTTAGCATTTACCCCTGCCATGATGGGCGTAAATTACGGGCAGGCTTGTTTTGAGGGTATGAAAGCCTATAAAGACAAAGACGGACAGGTTTTCCTTTTCAGGCCGGAAAAGAATTTTGAACGTATCAATAAATCGGCTAAGCGTCTGGCAATGCCTGAACTAACTGAAGAAATATTTTTGGGAGGGCTTAAAGCACTGGTTGATATCGACAGAGAATGGATTCCTCAGGGAGAAGGCAATTCTTTATACATCAGGCCGCTTATTTTTGCAACAGAAGAAGCGTTAAAGGCAAGGGTTGCCAATAAATATATGTTTGCCATTGTGGCTACGCCGGCAAAAAGCTATTATACAGAGCCTGTTTCCGTAAAAATTTCAGACCACTATTCCAGAGCGGCAAGCGGCGGGGTAGGTTCTGCAAAAGCCGCCGGTAATTATGCGGCATCTTTCTACCCGACACAGCTGGCCATTGAAGAAGGCTATGAGCAGATTATCTGGACGGATGATGCTACCCACGAATATTTCGAGGAAAGCGGGACCATGAATGTTTTCGTAAGAATCAACGATACCATTTACACACCGCCGACTTCAGAGAAAATCCTGGACGGTGTTACCCGGGACAGCTTTATCCAGCTGGCCGGTAAAAGAGGCATTGAAGTAAAGATAGAGCCGATCAAAGTAAAAGAGGTGGTAGAAGCGCAGAGAAACGGTACCCTGAAAGAAGTCTGGGGTGTAGGGACTGCAGTGGTAACTACAGTTTTCCAGGCATTGGGATACAACGGTGAAAAGCTGGAGTTGCCGAGGTTATCGGATGAAGAAAGCTACGCCGCTATTTTGAAAAATGACCTTGTTAGCCTGCAGACCAACCTTGCAGAAGACCCTTTTGGATGGAGAGTACAGGTTGACCACGTAATGGAAACGGTTTAACAACAGACTTTTAACCAATATACAGCCGGGAGTTTTCCCGGCTTTTTTGTTTCGAAAAGTGACGGCTGATTCTGGCATTCTGAAATGAAGGCAGCGGAAAGAAAAATCTCTTTCAAAATAATCTTTTCCCATCAGCATGACCATCGGTAAAATCTTAGATGTTAAAAATATCCTTCAATAAATCCGTCAAGTTTTGTAATTGATTCCTGAATTGTGTATTTTCGCAACAGTTTATGAAAAGAATATTCTTCATATCGGTATTGGCAATGGCAGGCTGCAGCAAAAATGCGCAGACTCATCCCCCTGTCGGCGGCGTATTGAGCCATGACGACCTGAATGTTTCCAGGGAACGGATGAAAAACCTGAATGCAAGGGAAAGAACGCAGATCCAGGAATGGATTACCGGGCAGCCGGTAAAATTTTTTCCGACCCAGCTTAATTACTGGGTAAATATGGAAGGTTTTGACCAGAGACAGAGAAGGCAGGACAATACGTCGATTTCCTATTCCTATGATCTCTATGATTTTGATGAAACCAAGATCTATGACCAGCCTATTGAACGGAGAGATGCCAGCTTCGGGCACTTTAACGAACTGAAGGCAGTAGAAGATGCTTTACGCTTTATCCGTGATGGTGAAGAAGTTACGCTCTTGGTTCCTTCTTCGCTGGGATACGGGACCTACGGAGACGAAAAAAAGATAGATAACGACATTCCGTTAATCATAAAATTAAAAGCACTATAATCAATGAAATTGTTTAACAAAAATATAATTCTGGCGGCGGCAAGTATTTCGCTGATGAGTTGTACACCAATTTATAAAAAAATGAACGTAGACAAAGAAACTTACGAAGGTCTTAACGACGGACTGTATGCAAACCTTCAAACGACAAAAGGAAACCTGATTGTAAAATTTGAAGACAAAAAAGCACCCGTAACGGTAGCTAATTTCGTCGGTCTTGCAGAAGGGAAAATTGATAACAAGGCAAAAGCGAAAGGGGTTCCTTTTTATGACGGAACCATTTTCCACAGGGTGATCAAAGATTTCATGATCCAGGGGGGAGATCCTCAGGGAACGGGAATGGGAGATCCGGGATATAAATTCGAGGACGAAAAAAACGACCTTAAACATACAGGAAAAGGAATTCTTTCCATGGCGAACTCCGGGCCGAATACCAACGGTTCCCAGTTCTTCATTACCGAAGTGGCTACGCCATGGCTGGACGGAAGACACACGATCTTCGGAAAAGTAGTAAAAGGTAACGATGTGATTGATGCAATTGCCAATGTAGAAAAAGGAGCTCAGGATAAGCCGAAAACGGATATCGTACTGGAAAAAGTATCGGTATTCAGCAAAGGTGACGAGTACAAAAACTACGACGCTGCCAGGACCTTTACGGAAGGAAAAGCTAAAATCGCAGAAAATAACAAAGCGGCTATGGCTAAAGAAGAAGCAGACAAGAAGAAAAAAGAAGATGAGTTTAAAGCCAACCAGGAGAAAATGGTAGAGGACCTGAAAGCAGGAATGCAGAAAACGGAATCCGGTCTTTATTATAAAATCACGAAAACCGCTGAAGGAAAAGCGCCGAAAGCGGGTGACAATGTTTCGGTACACTATGCTGGAAAGCTGGTAGACGGAACTGAGTTTGATTCTTCATTCAAGAGAAATGAGCCGATCGATATTCCAATCGGGATGGGAAGGGTAATTAAAGGCTGGGATGAAGGAATCCTTTTGTTAAAAGAAGGGGAAACGGCTACTTTACTGATTCCGCCGGCAATGGGCTACGGAGCTAACGGAGCAGGAGGCGTAATCCCGCCAAATGCATGGCTAGTATTTGATGTTGAGCTTGTGAAAGTAAAATAATTAAATTATATCATATCATCCTTAAGATATTTTTGAAAGCCGTCCGGGAGGACGGCTTTTTTCATTCAGCTAAAAATAAATTGTAACGATTGACCTGACCTCTACGACTGATTTAAATGATATAATGTGATGAAGGTTTAAAGATCTTTCTGTCAAAAAAACAATTATAATATTAAATACTCATGAGAACCAAATCACTTCTGTTTCTGTTCGTTCTGTTATCATGTTTGCCTTTTGCGCAGGCCAAAGCACATCCGGATGACCCGGCGATCAGAAAATCACTCACGTATTTTGTCAACAGTATCAAGGCCAGACAGATTGACCGGGCGGTCAGCTGTATCTATCCGAAATTCTTTACGGTTGTCCCGAAAGATCAGATGACCCAGCTCCTGAACATGACGTACAATAATCCGTTTATGAAGGTTGAAGTGCAGAACCTGCAGTTTGCCTCTGTGGAGAAACCTGAACTCATCACCAATGAATATTTTTCCATTGCCAGTTACTTTTTAAAGCTGAAATGCAATGTGAGTTCAATGAATGACGATATGAAGAAGAAAATCAGCACGGTACTTATCGGTAAGTACGGCAAAAACAATGTGAAATACCTCACTAACGAAGGCACCTATCTTATCAACGCCCATATGAAAGCCTGCGCCGTTTCCAAAGACCGTAAATACTGGAAGTTCGTGATCCTTGAAAAGGAATATAAATCACAATTGGTGAAAGTGCTTCCGAAGAAAATTCTTGATAAATTTTAGAACTGAATTATAATGAAAGCTGTCCGGGAGGATGGCTTTTTGTTTTTAGGAATCTTAAGCATATCACATCTTGCCGATAAGACAGGCAACAAAAAATACAAAAGGAAGAAATATTGCACGACATAACTTCTGATGAAATTCCGGAAAGAGAATTAACCAAGGGTTGTTTAAATGCGATAGTAACCTATGATTAAACAGTTCTTCATTTTTTCATCCCCACAAAAAACCTTATTTTCGCATAAAATACCCAATTGAGAAAAATCCTTTATTCACTTTTTATATGTTCTGCGATTGCTGCTTTCGCACAGGAAAAAAAGTTTTTTGAAAAAGGAGAGGTACAGCTTCAGCATCCTCTTGAAAAAGTAAACCTGAGGTTTGAAAACAACCTGCCGTTCGTAAAGGTGGATATCAACGGAAAAATGTATAATTTCCTGTTTGATACCGGTGCACCAACAGTCATTTCCCAGGCCATTTACAAGGAACTGAATCTGAAGAAAAAATACAGGAAGGCAATCAGGGATTCTGATCAGAACGTGCAGCAGCAGATCCTTACGGAGCTTCCGGAGATGAAGGTCGACCGGCTTGTTTTCAAAAATATAGGAGCCATTGTTATCGATCTTAATTCCGCGGAGCTGGGCTGTCTTAAGGTAGATGGCATCATCGGGGCCAACCAGATGGCCAAGCTTTTCTGGAAGATCAATTATTCCGAAAATTCACTGGAAGCATCAAAGGACCTTTCACTTTTTGATCTCCGGGATTACGGGACCGTTATTCCTTTCGAGGCAAAGCCGCAGAAAACTCCGATGGTGAGTGCAGCACTGCTGAACAGAGAAGTGAAATTCACTTTTGATACCGGCTTTTCCGGCAGGCTGGAAACCTCCGGCGACCACTTAGATCCTGAGAAGTTTAATCATTATGTAAAAACCTTCGGGACGCGTACCACCGGGGCTTTCGGAACCGCGAAGCCCGTGCCGGGATATATTTTCCGTGCAGACTCTATGAAGATCGGAAATACATTGTTTCAGAATGAAAGGATATCAAGCGGAAAAATGAATCTGGCAGGAAATGAGTTTTTTAAAGACTTTATCTTTGTAATCGACTGGAGGTCCAATAAAATTTACATGAAAAGAATCGGGACAAGCCAGCCCATGCTTGCCTCTTTCGGATTCAGCTACCGATTTGCCGACGGAAAAGCAAGCGTTACTTTTGTTTTTGAAGAAGAAAATTTCCCTCTGAAAATCGGGGATTCTATTGTCAGCATCAACGGGATTTCACTGGAAAACCTGGATCAGGATCAGGCATGCTACTATTTTATCAACCGGATCGAAAAAGACCAGAAGTCTATTGATGTCAGGATCAACAGGGACGGAAAGATCCTTGACTTTAAGCTCAGTAAGAAAGAATATCTGAAATGAAATGAACTGAACTTGACTAGACTTATTTAATTTAAAAGCGAATGGATGGTGAATTGATTTCCAGAGAAAACGTTGAAACGCAAATAGAAAAAGCCGTTGCTGATCTTTTTAATCTGGCAGATCGTTGCTGCAGGAACAGATTATCTACGGAATGTTTCTTTATTATATCTGATTTCAGTGATTTTACTCGCAGCAAAGGCTTTGAAGACCGTAACCGTACACTCAGAAATAAAATCAACTGTCATAAAACCCTGTGTAATTTTGATTTATCAATTGAAATCCCGAAATAAGAATATGCTGATCTGTATGATGTTGTTTTATATATTTTTAAAGCGGAGAGAAATAAAACCATTATTGAAATAGAGTATTATAGAAAGTCAGCACTGGATCCCAGTTACTTCGAAAAAGTAAAAAATAATCCTCCAATGGTTCATGCGAAAATTCAGCTTCCGTTGTATTACAAAAACGATGAAAAGTTTGATGTCAACTGGCGTTCAGGAGGGTGGAGGCATATATGGAATATGTTTATATACTTCTTTTAAGATTTTGCCCTGAAAATTCATTATTTGCCATAATAGAGGCTTTTACTTCTGCCGCCGCTATAGCAGTCAGCCATTTCATAGTTCATATGTTGGCCGCCGGCCCACTGGATATTTTTTAACCGGGACATCCGGCAGGTAAGGACAATTGCCACAAAGCCTTCCCGTCAGGTAAGTGGCAGCGGCGGCAGAAAATCAGGCTTATTATAGGTTTTAACCCGGCAGACCGGCCATTGGCTCCTTCAACGCGTATGAGTCCGGCCTGGTTATTATGTATTTGCGTTATAGCTCAAAGAGCTTTTTTATCTTTATTTAGAGGTATATTAAAGTATATCTGAACGGAATATCACCAGTTTTTATCAATCATAAAGATCATCTGGGTCATGGCAACGGCGCCTAAGAGAAGCTCTCTTTTATTTACTTTATCAAAGGTATCTTCTACGGAATGGTGGTAATCAAAATACCTCTGGGTGTCTACTACCAGTTCTGCCAAAGGGATATCCAGTTTTTTTAACGGTGAAATATCCTGAATGGCATCAGTCTGATCAAAATTATAGACCCCGTAAGGAAGGAAATATTCTTTCCACGGGAAAATAAGACGCCGCCTCTGCGGGGACATATCCAGTGAAAACCCTCTCGGAGAATATCCGCCGGCATCCGTACCCAGTGCGAAAATATGTTTTTCCTGTTTCTTTTTTACATAAGCGGCATACACATCGCGTCCCTGACCGCCGTTTTCGCTGTTGGCGTACAGAACAACCCGGATCGTATGGTTGTTTTCGATGCCTAAAGCTTTCAGAGTTCTCAGCACCTCAATGCACTGAACCACTCCCGTACCGTCATCAGTAGCGCCTTCCCCGAAATCCCAGGAATCCAGCTGCGCCCCCAGAACAATAACTTTGGAATCTTTCTTACCCGGAATTTCAGCAATGATATTCGGGTTGTTGGTCTGCCCTTTGGATTCTGCATTCATGTTGAGCTTTGCCGTAACTTTCTGTGTTTTCAGCAATTTTTCCAGCTCATCTGCAGAACGTACGCCAATGGACAGTGCCGGGATTTTCACTTTGTCATCTGCCTCATAGTAAATCATCTTGGCATGCGGCGTATCATCACCGGCTGTGGTCAGAGACCTGATGATTAAAGCTTTCGCTCCGGTTTTGGCAATCACGGAAGCTGAGATCAGTTTGGATTTTGCCGTTGCCAGATAAGAATCGCTCGTATTGATAATGGTGGGATCCATGGGAAGGTTGACGAAAACAATTTTGTCTTTCAGCTGCCCGATTGAAAGGCTGTTAAGTTCAGAAGTACTGCCGATCATCACAATTTCGCCCGTCAGGTCTTTTCCGCCTGTTCCTTCAGAATTCCCGAAAGACAGCATCCTTATGTTTTTCCAATCCCCGTTTCCGGCTTTTATAAAAAGGGATTCCTTGCCCCTTATCCAGATAGGGGCCTTTGCTTCCTGCCTCCAGATCATTTCAATCCCGATTTCCTTCAGCTGCCTTTCCGCCCAGTCCGCCGCCTTCATATAGCCGATGGTAGCACTGAACCGGGGGCCTATGCCTTTGGTCAGCTCTCCGAGGTTGTCATACGCCGTACCGTGAGCCATGATTTCGTCTGAAATTTTTTTAAATTCCTCGTGATAGTTCATTTTTACCATCACGGGCTTTTTAGCAGGACTTTTCTGGGGCTTTTTTTGAGAAAATAAAAATCCACTCAAAAAGAGTGGAAGGATAATGAATATTTTTTTCATTTTTTATTTACCTTTCTTTTCTGGTGCTAAAAGTAAGGAAAAATTGATTATTTTTTACTGTTTCATGTCATACATTAACAGGGCCGTAATTAATTTCGGTTCTATGAATGTACATTTCGGAGGCATGCTGAGCTTTAAGTCTGAGATTTTAATCATATCGTTAAAACTTACGGGATAGATCCCGAATCCTGCCTTGCCTTCGCCTTTGTCTATTTTTTCCTTGATCAGCGCTATGCCTTCAAGGTTGGATGTCCCTTTCACATAATCGATTTTCTCGGAACTGTCCGGGTCTTCAATTTTCAGGATGTTCTTAAAGATAAACTTATCCAGAAGATGGTGGTCCAGGTTATCCAGGGACATTTCCTGTGAACGCAGGTCATGTTTTACGTGAAGGGAGTAAAATTTGCCGTCCAGATACATGGAAATGTGGAATTTCTGTGAAGGGAAATATGCCGTTTCCCCTTTCTCGTGAATCAGGAAATATTTTTCCAGTTCTTTTAAAAATACTTCATTGGACAGGCCGTTGAGGTCCGTTACGATCCTGTTGTAGTCATGGATTTTAATGGACTGGTTGGATACGATGAAGCTGTACACAAAATTGTAAAGTTCCGTACCGTTATGCCTTTTGTTTTTTTCTTTGTGGTATTTGGCATTAAGGGCCGTTGAGCCGATCCTGTGGTGGCCGTCTGCAATATAAAACGCATCAATCTGGTCAATGACTTCTTTAAACTGCTGAAGCTTAAGGCGGTTGTCTATCCTCCAGATTTTATGCCGGATCCCTTTTGTATCCACATGGTTGAAGATAGGGACGTTTTTTTCCTCGTGGTTCATCAGCAGCTCGATCTTGGAATTGGAAGGGTAGGTAAGCAGTACAGGTTCTGCCTGCAGGTTTACTTTTTCCAGGTAATGTGCCAGCTTTTCCTTCTTCTGCGGGATGGTGCTTTCATGCCTTTTGATCTTGCCGCTCCAGAAATCTTCAATGCTCGCTAAGCCAAGAAGCCCTCTGAAAACCTGTTTGGTGGGGTAGATCTGCTCATAAAGGTAGTAGGAAGAATTATCCTGGACCAGTTTTTTCTCCTCCATCAGTTCTTCAAATGTTGACCGGATTTTTCTTAAATTCCTGTCGATGTCCTTGGATTTACTTACAACATAAGGTTTGATCATATTGATGTAAGTGTCTTCAACTTGAGCTTTTCCCGCTATTTCTTCCTGAGTGAAGTTGTCAAGAGGATGGGTAGGGAAGGTGCTCTCATGGTCTTTATGAGGTCTGATTCCACGAAAAGGTTTAAAAATAGGCATATTTTATAGTATAGTTTCTTTTATCTTAATAATTTGTTCCGCTAATTCGGCTCCGATCCTTTCCTGTGCATCCACCGTATTCCCGCCGATGTGCGGGGAAAGCGAAAGGGCAGGGTTCATAAGCAGCGGCAGCTCCGGATTAGGCTCGTTCTCAAAAACATCCAGTGCGGCACCGGCTACTTTTTCAGATTCAATAAAATCAATCAGTGCCACTTCGTTGATTACGCCGCCTCTTGCCGTGTTCACAATATACACTCCGTCCTTCATTTTTTCAAACTGAGGCGTATCGATGATATATTCTTTCGTTTTCGGCGTATTGAGGCTGATGAAATCAGCTTCCCGGAGGAAAGCATCCATATCGTTGTCTGAAGTGATTTCAAATTTTACAGACTGCCCGTCAAAAAAATCCAGGGTAAGGACTTCCGTTTTAGGCTTCCGGGTAAGGACCTTGATTTTCATTCCCAGGGAAATCCCCATTTTAACGACTTCCTGGCCGATACTTCCGAAACCGATGACCCCTAACGTTTTGCCCGAAAGCTCATAAGCCTTGCCGAATGATTTCTTCATCGCGTCAAAATGCGTTTCCCCTTCCAGCGGCATCAGCCTGTTGGATTCATGAAGGAACCTCGCCAGGGAGAAGAAATGGGCAAATACCAGTTCCGCTACGGATTTTGAAGAAGCTGTGGAGGTATTAATGATGTAGATGCCCTTGTCAATAGCATAATTCACATCAATGTTATCCATCCCGGTGCCTCCTCTTCCGATGATCTTAAGGCCCGGGCAGGCATCAATAAGCTCCTGCCTTACTTTGGTTGCGCTCCTTACAAGAAGAACATCCACATTATTTTCGTTAATGAAACCGATCAGGTGGTTTTGCGCCACCCTGTTGTCCAGTATTTCAATTCCTGCGTTTCTCAGTGCCTGTTCTCCTGCTGCAGAAATCCCGTCGTTAGCTAAAACTTTCATGGTTCGTATATTTTGATTTGAAGATTAAAAAAAGGTCTTCAAAAATTCTAAATCATTCCCGCAAATTAAGAAAATTTAAAATAATGTTCATACCCCTTTAATCCACATTTTTTAATCTTTACTTTATCTTAAAGATCTCATGGCGTATACCAATATCTGAACACTTTCAACAGGCATGGCATTGTAGAGGCTGGCTCTGTATCCGCCCAGGCTCCTGTGCCCGTTCAGCCCGCTGATTCCTGCAGCTTTCCATGCGGCATCAAATTCTTCTTTTCTGCTGTCATCTGTCAGTTTAAATGACACATTCATCAACGATCGGTCTTCTTTCACGCAGAAGGTCTCAAATAAAGGATTGCTATCGATTTCATCATATAAAAGCTTTGCTTTTGCTTCGTTTCTGGCTTCGGCAGCTGCAATCCCTCCGTTGTTTTCCAGGTACTGTAAAGTCAGTAACGATGCATAGACAGGGAAAACCGGCGGTGTGTTGTACATGGATTCCTTGGCAATGTGCTGGGAATAATCAAGGATAGAGAACATATTTTCCCGTCCCGTTTTACCCAGGATTTCTTTTTTAATCACCACCAAGGTAACCCCTGCAGGCCCCATGTTTTTCTGTGCGCCGGCGTAGATCAGGTCAAATTTCGAAAAATCAAGCTGTCTGGAAAAAATATCGGAGCTCATATCGCACACCATCAGCGTATCCACGTCCGGGAAGGATTTCATCTGGGTTCCGTAGATGGTGTTGTTTGAGGTGCAGTGGAAATAATCATATTCTGAACCTACGGTATAGTCTTTCGGGATGAAATTGTAGTTTTCTTCTTTTGAAGAACCTACAACGTCCACTGTTCCTACTTTTTTAGCTTCTTTAATGGCACCTGCCGCCCAGGTTCCGGTATCGGTATATGCCGCTTTTCCGCCCACTTTCATGAGGTTGTAAGGCACCATGGCAAACTGCAGGCTGGCACCGCCGCCTAAGTACAGTACTTCATAATCATCACCCAGGTTCATCAGTCTTTTCACAATGGCGCGTGCTTCGTCCATAACGGCTACAAAATCCTTGCTCCGGTGTGAAATTTCAAGAAGAGAAAGCCCCATTCCGTTGAAATCCAGAATCGCCTGTGCCGATTTTTCGAATACTTCCTGAGGTAAGATGCATGGTCCTGCGCTGAAGTTGTGCTTTTTGCTCATATTTTTATTTTTTGGTTTGCTGTAAACTTTTGCTGTTACAGTTTCATTTATCGTTTCTTATTAATGAATTCTGATTTTTATATACAAAAAACCGCCTCATGGTGATTGAGACGGCAGTTTTTATTCTCCGTGTAAAAATGCTTTTTTATCCAGCAGTGTTTCTTCAGATTCCACATGGTCTTCATCCGGCACACAGCAATCAACAGGGCAGACGGCGGCACACTGAGGTTCCTCGTGGAAGCCTTTGCACTCTGTACATTTATCGGTAACGATGAAATAGACATCATCGCTTACAGGTTCCTGCGGAGCATCTGCGTTGATCGTAAGTCCGGACGGCATGGTTACCGTACCTTTAAGTTCAGTGCCTTCTGAAGCTTTCCAGTCTACCGCTCCTTCATAAATCGCATTATTAGGGCATTCCGGCTCACAGGCTCCGCAATTAATGCATTCATCAGTTATTTTAATAGCCATCGCTAATTTTTTTTAAATTTGCACAAAATTACAAAATATTCCCCAATTTTGCAGTAATTATGAATATGGAAAATCAAGTTTTAGGACTTACGCGGCTTAGCAGCTATATCAAAGACTTTTTAGCGGAAAATCAGGAGGATCATCATGAACCCGGTTCTGATCTTGAGCTCTTAATGAACAAAACAGCCATTGAAAATCCGTGGTTTACCATTGAAAACCAGAAATTTGCTTTTCAGCAATGGGCAGATCTGCTTACTGAAGAAAATATAAACAGCTGGCTCGGAAAATATTCCGTTTCAAAGATCTCCAAGAGGGTAGGGCTCATCCTGGCCGGGAATATTCCGTTGGTTGGTTTCCATGATGTGATTTCAGTTGTGCTGGGAAACCATATTCCCGTAATCAAGCTGTCTTCAAAAGACAGGTACATGATCCCTTTTTTACTGAAGAAATGGAATGAATTTTCAGAGGGGAACGTTCCGTTTGAATTCGTAGAGCGGCTGGAAAATTTTGATGCCGTTATTGCCACGGGAAGCAACAATACCGCAAGGTACCTGGAATATTATTTTAAAAACAGCATGCATATCATCAGAAAGAACAGGACATCCGTGGCCGTTCTGAAAGGGGATGAAACGGAAGAGGAGCTGAAGCTTCTGGCAACCGATATTTTCCGGTACTTTGGCTTGGGATGCAGGAACGTGACCCGGCTTTTTATTCCGGACGACTTTTTAATTGACCGGCTGTTTGAGAGCTTCGTGGATTTCAAGGAGATCATCAATCACCATAAATATGCCAATAATTACGATTACAACAGGGCGGTGTATCTCCTGAACCGGGATACATTCTGGGATAACAATTTTGTCATGCTGAAAGAAGATGACCAGCTTTTCAGTCCGCTGTCGGTAATTAATTTCAGCAGGTATTCTTCCCTTGACGAGGTAAAAAGTTTTATTGCTGAAAATGAAGAGCATATCCAGTGCGTTGTGGCAAAGGGTGGACTCAGCCTGGATTCCGTGGCTTTGGGAGAAGCGCAGAACCCGGGACTGGATACGTATGCGGATAATGTGGATACAATGAAATTTTTATCGGTAATATAATTCTTCGTATCTTGCTGTCAACCCATCATGAATTCGGATATGAAAAAAACAGTACTGGCCACCGCCGTTTTAGCTTTTCAGCTGGGCTTTTCCCAGCAGAAAGGCAGTATAAAAATTGTTGAAAGCAAGAAGATTGAACTTACTTCTGAGCTGGGCAGGGATAAAACCGACCTGTATAACCAGTCATTTTTAAAGTTTGTCGCGGCTTTGAAAGCTTCCGATAAAAATACGGTCAGCAGCCTTATCTCGGATAAAGTAAAAGATATTGTGAACGACGATATCATCCGGAAACTATCGGGAGGCATCAGTTTTGAGAGAAAGACGGAAGTATATAAATCCGGCTATCAGAAGCTGTTGGATAACGAGACGTATCCTGCCATACAGTATAAATATGCTGATGATACACTGGATCCTCCGAGGGATATCATAACGGTAATTTTTGAAAATGACGGAAAAATTCTCGGCGTGAAGCCGGAGTACAGCAAATAATTAGAAGTTATGGATTAGAGGTTAGTATTTGGTTGACTTCTTATTTATTATTTAAAAAAATAAATTTAAAATAAATTAAAATAACTATGATGACAGATGTTTTAGTCGCACATTCTTCAGATGTGGACAAAGCGGGCTTTTACAGGAAAACGTATCTGCACGTTGCTTTATCAATCTTAGCCTTTATCGGGGTAGAAACTGTTTTATTACAGATGGTTCCGGATCAGCTGATCTTTGCCATGTTTGCCCAGCGGTATCTCTGGCTGCTGATTATCGGGGTATTCTGGCTGGCTTCGGTGCTGGCTACCAAATGGTCGCTTTCGTTAAGCAGGTCTACACAGTATTTCGGGTTGGGGTTTTATGTTATCCTGGAAGCCGTTATTTTTCTTCCGCTGATTAAAATAGCCACGCTTTATGCCGGGCCGCAGGTGATCTTTCAGGCTGCGATGTTAACAACCGCGATGTTTGCGGGGATTTCAGCGGTAGCATTTACTTCAAAAAGAGACTTTTCATTCCTCAGGAACATCATTGTTATCGGAGGATTTATTTCCATTGGCCTGATCGTTGGCGGAATGCTGTTCGGGTTCAACCTTGGGCTATGGTTTTCCGTAGGCATGGTAATCCTTGCTTCTGCCACTATCTTATATCAGACGAGCAAGCTGAAAGATGTTTACAGCACCAATCAGTATGTTGGGGCATCATTACAGCTGTTTGCTTCGATTATGCTTCTGTTCTGGTATATCTTAAGCATACTGATGAGCAGGAGAAGCTGATAGAGTAAAAGTTATGAATTATGAATTTTGGATTATGAATTATGAATTTGTACGGATTTATGATTCACTTATAAACCTGAAAAATCCTGGTGTTGATTCATCGGGATTTTTTTTTGATATAAATAAATACAGGCGAAATTAAATACATGTAATTTATGAAACATCCGGCATGTCAGGTCTTAAAAAATAATATAAGTACTATAAATTATGAGTTTTGAGTTATGAATCCATACGGATTTATGATTCACTTATAAACCTGAAAAATCCTGGTGTTGATTCATCGGGATTTTCTTTTGATATAAATAAATACAGGCGAAATTAAATACATGTAATTTATGAAACATCCGGCATGTCAGGTCTTAAGGAATAATATAAGCACTATGAATTATGAGTTTTGAGTTATGAATCCGTACGGATTTATAATTTGCTTATAAACCTAAAAAATCCTGATGTTGTTTCATCGGGATTTTTTTATTCCAGGAATGCTGGTTCTCAGAAATTTTTTAATTATTTATCAATAGATCCCAATACTTTTTGGGCAAAGGAATTCAGCGCATCCTTTTCGCTCATTCCGTTCTTTACGGCAGCATGCACTTCAAGGGCTCCGCAGATGTTGGTAATTAGTTCTCCGGCCACATTCAGGTCCTCTTCGCTGGTTCCTCTGAACTCAGAGAAGCTTTCTAAAACCTCCAGTGTTTTTTCCAGGTTTTCCGGGGTCTGGTTCTGGTAAAACTGTCTGATTATGGGTAACTTCATAATTACAATTCATTAAATAATTCGGTTAAACTTTCTGCTTTGTTGCTCTGAACCTGGTTTACAAGCGCTCCGTTTTTAAAAATTGCAAACGTCGGCAAATTGTCAACCTTGGCTAATTTTCTGCTTTCCGGTAATTTTTCCGCGTCTACATACAGGAAAGGGATGCTTTCGTTTTCAGAAGCTAACTTTTTGAATTTCGGCTTCATAATCCTGCAGTTCCCACACCATGTAGCGCCGTACTGCACCACTACTTTTTCATTGTCGCTGATCACAGACTGCAGCGTATCTTCTGTTAATTCTGTATACATAAGTTTATTTTTTTAGCATGAAATAAACAATGCAGCAATTTAATAAGGTACCGGTTGTCCATTCATCCGTTCCGGATCAGGTGACAGCCTCCGTTATCAAATTGCTGCACTGGTTATATTGTCACATTATTTATTTGATTAGTTTTTTGATAAATAATCAGCGGTAGAAGTCCTGTCGGCTTTCATGGCTTCTTTTCCTTCTTCCCAGTTTGCAGGGCAAACTTCACCGTGCTTCTGAACGTGCGTGTAAGCATCAATCAGTCTCAGGTATTCTTTAACGTTTCTTCCCAAAGGCATATCGTTTACAGACTCATGGAAAATTTTTCCGGTCTCGTCAATAAGATAAGTTGCTCTGTAGGTAACGTTGGATCCTGTAAACACTTCCTCACCTTCTTCATTGTATTCAAAATCCTGGTCAACAATGCCCAAAAGGTTGGCAAGCTGTCTGTGGGTATCCGCAAGGATCGGATAAGTTACCCCTTCAATTCCTCCGTTGTCTTTGGATACGTTAAGCCACGCAAAATGTACTTCGTTGGTATCGCAAGAGGCACCGATTACTTTGGTGTTCCTTTTTTCAAAGTCACCCAAAGCTTCCTGGAATGCGTGAAGCTCAGTCGGGCAAACGAAAGTAAAATCTTTCGGGTACCAGAACAAAAGAACTTTTTGCTGATTGGCGGTTGCTTCTTCAAAGATATTGATTCTAAGATCATCACCCATTTCCGACATAGCATCAACCGCTACATTAGGGAATTTTTTTCCTACTAAAGACATAATTCTTAATTTTTTTTATTTAAATTTCTGGTGCAAATATATAGGTATTTTATCTATCAAACGGTTTGGTATTGATAAATAAAATCTATTGATGTTTTTGGTTTTAAGCTAAAAAAAACGCTGTATGCAGCGCTTTGGCGATAGTGGTTATTGATCTTCGAACCTGCTTTTAAGCTCTTCAATAATCTTTTGATTGATCTGGTTCTGTTCCACCAGTTTTTTAAATTCTTCGAGAAAGTTATCCGGGAAATTATTATTGACTGTAAAGTCTTCACAACTAACTTGTCCTTTATTTTCAGTTATGTTATTAATGATTTTCGTATCCAAAAAGTATTCAAAATCCTTATCAAAAAACCGGCAGATTTTATCCATCAAGAGGAAATCGATCTTTCTGGAGTTTCCGCTCTCTATATTATGCAGGGTTCCTTGGGAAACGCCTAATTCAAAAGCAAGATCGCTTTGTGACAAATGTTTTTCTTCTCTTAAATTTTTGATTTTAGTGCCGATATCCATCTTAGGTGCAATTAGTTTTCTGGTTGAAATAATCAATTTACTGATTGGTAAAGGTATAAAGAATTTTCAAATTCGTAAAACAATTGATCCGGAAAAAATTGCAGTGTAAAAAATGAATTTTTAATTTTTAAAACAGTTGAATTATGAAAAATCTGAAAAAACTTTCGAGAAATGATTTGAAATCTTTAGTGGGAGGAAAACGTCTGCCTGTAGACGGATGTGCAAATATGTGTATGCCGCGTATGGGAACAGGTTCTGCTGATATATGTGAACAATATGGTCTTACCTGCGGATGGTGGATGGATTCAAATGGAAATTCATGTAATAGATGCATGTAAATTGAATTTTAAAATAATGAGACGTAAAATGTATGTCTCTGTTTAATAGTATTTTTTTATTAATAATCAAACAAATTAAGGCTTGTAATTTATTTGTTAAAGATTATTACCTTCATATCATGAAAAAAAATAAAATTTTAAATTTTTCACTGTTCCTATTTGCTATGATATTTTATAATAATGTCGTTGGCCAGAATCAAGTATTTAAATATGATCTGACTTATAAGCCAAATCCGTTAAAAGACAGTACGATTTCAGAAAAAATGATTTTAGATATTGATGATAAAATTTTATCTGTCTTCAGAACAGAATTTGAAAGGAAATCTGATTCTCTTATTGAAAAAACAGGTTTTGGATTAGGCAGAAAGCCTAGGTTTGAAGATCAGTTTTACATAATAAAAAAACGGTCTGATCATGAAATCCGAAAAAATATTCAAACCATCTATGCTGAAATATTTTCTATAAAAATAAATGAAAAACTCGACTGGCAAATTTTACCTGAAAAAGATAAGATAGCAACTTTTAACGTCCAAAAAGCAAAAGTAAATTATGGAGGCAGAAACTGGACAGCCTGGTTTACAACTGAAATTCCTATTCAAGACGGACCGTATGTTTTCAGTGATTTGCCGGGTCTAATTGTTAAAATTTCTGACGATAAGAATGATTATAATTTTAGTTTAAGTGAAATAAAAAATGGAAGTGAAAAGATCCATTATAGAAATAACGGTTCGGAATTAACGTGGGAACAGTTTAAAAGATTATCTGAAAATTACTATTCTGACCCGTTTGCCCGTATGAAGTCTTCAGGCCTGCCTATTAAAGTTGATGATGGTAATGGTAATGCTGTAACGCCGGACATGAAAATTCAGACTGACAAAACAAAAAAACAGATTAAAGAAAATAATAACCCTATTGAAATTAATCACAGAATAAATTATCAGTAAAACGTTTTGAAAGGATGTGTAATATCAGGGATGCATTATTGCATCTCTTTTTTGTATTTTAGTCATTAAAAATAAATGCCATGAAAAAACTGTTATTATTTTTTGCTTTTGTAATTTCATCTGTTCTACCCGCCCAGAATATAACATTTATATATGAACTTAAGTATAGGCCTGGTTTTAATAAAGACAGTATTGTTACAGATGAATATTATCTTGATGTATTAGGCCGGCAATCTGTATTCAGATCTTCACAAGCAAGACGATCTGATTCCTTAACTGAAAAAACAGGTTTCGGCGCAGGCGAGAAAATGACATTTACACAACAGCTTTACATTAAAAAAAACCTGGCATCGAAAAGTATCATTAAAGTTGTTACCGCGCCGGTTATGAATGATAAATATTTTATCAGGATTTCAGACAATCTTGAGTGGGAAATAGGATCAGATAAATTAAAGATAGGGGAGTATGACTGCCAGAAAGCAACCGTAAAGTATGGCGGCAGGGAATGGACGGCGTGGTTTACACAAAGTATCCCTTTACAGGAAGGGCCGTATATTTTCAGCGGCCTGCCGGGTATGATTGTCAAAATTTCAGACCGTCTTTCAGATTTTGAATTTGCTTTAGTTAAAACAAAGAGATCGGATAAGAATAATATGTTCGCCTTAAGAACCGGTAAAGAAATCAGCTGGGAGGTTTTAAATAAAATGCAGTTAAATTATTACAGCGATCCTTTTGCAGAGATTAAAGCCAGAAATATAAAATTTCAGGTAGGGGATGCTAACGGTAATATCATCCCGATGGATATGAAAACCTTAACGAAAAATGTACAAAAGCAGATTAAAGAAAACAATAATCCCATCGAACTGAACCAGAAAATAGATTACCAATAAAACAGTTTGAGGGGATGTATAATCATCAGGGATACTTTGTTGCATCTCTTTTTCTTAAAATAAATATGATAGAAAAACTGTTTCTGTTTTTTGCTTTTGCATTGTTAAATATTTTATTCATGTAAAATATTACATTCATTCGTTTATGAAGATATTTTAAATAAAATCAATCTGCATCTCATAATCTGTAGAGGTCCAAGAACCATTTAACATTTGAATTAATGCATTTAAAATTTCGATAAGATCTGAAGTTGGAAAAGGATTTGAAAGATATAACTTAAATTCGACATCTTCAGTTGAAATATTTTGAAGCTCTACAATAGAAATATATGTTCCCTTGCTTTTCAATGTTGTCTTTACATTTTCTAAAACCTGAGTCATCGTTTTAATTTCTGAATTGGTCTCGATTAAATTTCTCCAGCCTAATGACATTATTCCAATAAAATAACCGTTTATACGATCTCTGATAGATTTTAACAGTATATGCTTATCTTTAACTAAATATTGGGTTTTTATTAATTCTTCGTGTATGTAGTGATACACTAATTGCATAAAGGTTTCTTCTACCCAAAACCCTTTGTTTTGCTTATATGTGATTTTACTGACAGGCATAATTAAAGTTTTGAAAAATTACCCATTTGAGTAGTCAGTTGTTCGGTAACCAGTTTATTATTACTATTCAAAAATTTTATTGTAGTACTCATCATACATATTTGAGATTTGTATTAAAAATATCTTATTAACTGAGCTAAATATTGCCCTGTTGATAAACTAAAATCATTGGCTTCCAATACCAGAGCAATTGTTATATTATTTAAGGTAATTAAATAATCTAAATCGGAAGTTGGCCATCTTTTATATTGGGAAGGATTAGCCTTAACTGCTGTAAATGCCTGCCCAATGATGGTTTTGTAATAGTCTCCAGCCTGACACTGCTCTTTGAAATTTTTCAGTTCTATTAAAAAATTTCTTAAGCTTAAAGTAGACACTTGGTTTTTTTCTACTTTATCGTATCGTACATACTGAGATAGAGCAGTTTCAGAAGATACATATAACGAATCTGTACCCCAATCCAAATAATCTGACTGTCCTGCAATAACAGCATTCAATTCAGTTAATGTATCTGTTATCTCATGTAATTCATATCTGATAAATCCGATGCCTGCTCCATATCTGATGTACCTACTGCAACAGAAACGCCTCTGTTTGCTATACAAGCTGTTACTGATAAATAATAACCGTATGACATATCTGTTTTTATTGTTCCAAGTCCGGAAAATTTGAGTAAAGTAACGGAAATAAAGCAGGAATGATAGGATTCCCACGGATATAAAAACCCTGACGAAAATGTGCAGAAGCAGGTTAAAGAAAACAATAATCCCATCCAGCTCAACCGGAAAATAGATGACCGATAAAAAAAGCAGCTGCCAAGGCAGCTGCTTTTTGTTTTAATAACCGAAAATCTCAGTCAGGTTAAGTTTTTTCACTTCACCGAGTTTCTGCATGTCGGCTTCGCTGACTTTATCCTGGGATGCCACCAGACAGTAGGTGTAATTTTTACTTTTCATTTCCTTATCATGGAAGTTATTGATATCGGCAAACGTAAGCTTCGGCGCCTGCTCATAGGTATTTTTTCTGATATCTGTTGTATTGCCGAGCTTTTGTGCTCTTAAATATGTGAAGATGATCCCGTCCTGCGTAATCCTTTCGGCGGCAATGGATTTCTTCAGGCCGCTTTTGGCTGTTTCAAACAGCTGGTCGGATTTCGGAAGGGTAGTCAGCAGCTCATTCATCGCAACGGCAGATTCATTGAATTTATCGGCCTGCGTTCCTACATAGGCCGTAATCATATCCTTATCTTCTTTTTTGCCCGGGAGCGAAAAATAAGAGTAAGTGGAATACGCCAGTGCTTTGGATTCCCGGATCGTCTGGAATACGACAGATCCCATTCCGCCGCCGAAATAGTTGTTGAATAAGCTTACGGTCGGGGTAATAGACGGGTTATAAGGATCACTATTCCTTACCCAGAACACTTCTGCCTGAACCATATCATAATGCGCGAACAGTACTTTATTCTTATCCGTAGGAACCTGTACAAAAGTTTTTGACTTAGGCATTTCTTTCAGTGAACCGGATACTTTATGAACCGGTTTTAAAGAAGCGGTAAGTTCATTCCCGGATTTCGGCCCGTAGTATAACACTTTATGCTTAAAATTAAAAAGGTCATGAAGCATGTTTACCAGGTCTTCCGCTTTCAGCGCATCCAGTTCCGCATCGCTCAGCACATTGTTATATGGGTTCTGCGGGCCGTACTGCGCGTAGCTTCTCAGTCCGTTCATTATGGATCCTTTGTTCTGCTTGGCATTTGCTCTGGATTTTTTCACCCGAGCTTTATAAGCTTCCAGGGCTTTCTGGTCCGGCTGGCAGTTTTTGATAAGGTCTTCAAATAAAGCTGCGGTCTGGTCAAAGTTTTCATTCAGGCCTTCCAGGGTAACATACGTTTCTTCATTGCCTGCATTTACATTAAAGCTGGAAGCCAGTTTATAAAATTCTTTGCTGATGGCCTCGGAAGATTTATTTTTCGTGCCCAGGTACTGAAGGTATTCTGCCGCTAAAGGGAGGATTTTATTATTCCATCTTCCTGAATCAAAATAATAATACAGCCTGAACAAAGCATTGTCTGTATTTTTTACCGAAAGTACATCTACGCTGCCCAGTGTATTTTTAGCAATGTCCCGGTCAAAATTCACCCACACCGGAGCAATCGGGGCTTCCGGCATCTCATCGATCTTTTTAAGGAACGGGGACTGGTTTTCCCTGTTTACGGATACCGGCGTAATAGAAGGCTTGTCTACTTTTACAATATTCTTATCTTCACCTTTCCTTTTGTATACCGCTACATAATTGTTATTCTGAAGGTATTTCGAAGCAAAGTCCATGATGTCCTTTTTGGTGATCTTTGAAATCTCCTCTACATACTGAAGCTGGGTTTTATGGTCTAGGTCAGACGTAAACTCATCCATCAGGGATTCTGCCCTTGAAGTATATTTTTCATACTTCTGGATGGTGTTTTTCTTTTCATTATTAACAATCGACTGGATGAGGTCATCCGAAAATTCACCTTTTTTAAGCTTGTCGATTTCCTGAAGCAGCAATGTTTTTACTTCATCCAGCGACTGGCCTTCGATAGGGTTCCCCTGAAGCAGCAGAACCGAATAGTCTTTTAAAACATAGGGCGAAGCGTAGGCTGCAAGCAGCTTCTGTTTTTTAATAAGATCCAGATCAATCAGTCCTGCCTGCCCGTTGGTCAGCATGCTTCCGATAAAGTTCAGCATCCTTGCCTCTCTGGTCGTTGCACCCGGAAACCTGAACCCGATGGTGATGTTTTCAGGATTCGGCCCGTAGACTTCTCTGGTAACAGGAATGTTAATCGGCTGTTCCGTCCCGATTTTATATTCGGGAACCGTTTTCGGTTTCATGTAGGAAAATGCCCTGTCGATTTTTGAGATCATCTCATCAGGATTAAAATCTCCCGACATAATTACGCCCATATTGTTCGGGACATAATAATTGTTGAAATAATTCCGGATTGCTTTCAGGGATGGATTTTTCAGATGTTCAACAGTCCCGATCGTCGTCTGTTTCCCGTAGTTGTTGTTCGGGAAGATGGCAGCAAACATTGCTTCATAAACTTTTCTCGGGTCATTGTCCAGGCCTCTGTTTTTTTCTTCATACACTGCTTCCAACTCGGTATGGAAAAGCCTCAGGACCGGCTCCCTGAACCGTTCTGCCTGAACCGCGAGGAACTTGTCGGCAACATTGGCCGGGATATCTTCGGTGTAGACCGTCTGTTCAAAAGAAGTGAATGCATTGGTTCCGTCCGCGCCCATTCCCGCCATCATCTTATCGTATTCATTGGCAATGGCATATTGTGATGCTTCACCGGAAACTTTATCAATTTCCCTGTAAATTTCTTTTCTCCTGGCTTCGTCTGTCGTCTGGTTGTACTTTTCATACAACGCATCAATCTTGTCTAAAAGCGGCTTTTCTTTTGCCCAGTCTTTTGAACCGAACTGGTTGGTCCCTTTAAAAAGCATGTGCTCAAGATAATGGGCGAGGCCGGTATGGTCTGCAGGGTCAGTCTTGCTTCCCGCTTTGGTCGCGATGTAGGTCTGTATTCTCGGGTCTTTCTTCGTCGGGCTTAAAATAACGGTCAGTCCGTTCTTCAGTGTGTAGTATCTTGCAGAAGTAGGATCATTCGTTACATATCTGTACGAATATCCGTTGGATTGCGCTTCTTTCCACTGGAAATCCTGTCCGTAGGCATATCCGCAGTAACTCGCTGCAGCAATGCTTGTCGCAATGGTAAGCCTTTTTAAAAAATTCATGATAGTTAAACTTTAGTGGGTATTATTTGATTCCTTGCCTTTTATTTAATTGAATTTCGCCAGCAGTTTTTTTATCCTGCCCATCGCTTCCGTTAAATCTTCTTCTGATGCCGCATAAGAAAACCTGATGCATTCCGGGCTTCCGAAAGATACGCCGCCGACACATCCTACATGGGCATTCTGTAAAATAAACATCGCAAAATCATCAGCATCCTTAATTTCCGTCCCGTCAAGTGTTTTCCCGATGTAATAGGAAACATCCGGAAAAAAGTAAAATGCCGCTTTCGGCAGGACCACTTTGAACCCCGGGATTTCTGTAATTAAATCATACACCAGGTCCCTTCTTTTACGGAAAGCATCAATCATATATTTATACTCCGAAGGATCGGTTTTCAAAGCAACAATGGAAGCTCTCTGTGCCACCGTATTTGCCCCGCTGGTCATCTGGCCCTGGATTTTCTCACAGGCCTTCGCAAGCCATTCCGGGCATGCGGAATACCCGATTCTCCAGCCTGTCATGGCAAATGCCTTGGACATTCCGTTGATCACGGCGGTCTGCTCATAGACTTCCGGAAACTGGGCGATGGAAGCAGTTTTTGTTTCGTAGTTGATGTATTCGTAGATTTCGTCTGAAATTACCGTGACGTGAGGGTATTTGGCAATCACTTTAGCCAGGGATTTCAGTTCGTCATAGGTGTAATAGCCTCCGGAAGGGTTGCACGGGGAACTGAACAGGACCGCTTTGGTTTTATCCGTGATTGCTTCTTCAAGCTGCTCGGCTGTAATTTTGAAATCAGTAACATAAGAAGTGGGAAGCATTACGGAAGTCCCGCCCATCATTTTTACCATCTCATCATAGCTTACCCAGTACGGATTGGGAAGGATCACTTCGTCACCGTCGTTAAGAAGTGCTGCCAGGACATTTAAAATGGCCTGTTTTGCGCCGTTCGACACACAGATCTGTGCGGGTTTATAGTCTAAATGATTGTCTCTTTTCAGTTTATGGGAAATGGCTTCCCGAAGTTCCAAGAATCCCGGAACAGGGGAGTAGTGGCTGTAGTTTTGGTTGATGGCATCAAAAGCGGCCTGCTTTATATTGTCGGGAACATCAAAATCCGGCTCGCCGAGGGTAAGGCTGATAACATCTATTCCGCTGGCTTTCATTTCTCTGGCCTTATTTGACATGACAAAGGTTTGAGAATATCCTAATCTCTCGACCCTTTCTGAAAGTTTATTCATAAAATTTTTGCATTTGAACAAATATATAATAAAAACTTAGAGCCGGTTTACATTTTAGCCTTGAAACTTTAGAAAAAATTTTGAAGTCCACCGGAAACATATTGCTGTGATTTTAAACAAAATCCCTCTGATTAAGGTAACTTGGGATAAATCATATTCTGAATTCCATTTAAAAACAAGCTCTTAATTTGAATACAATATGAATAAAAACTTATTTTTGCTTTTTATAATATTTCACATGTCTACAACGTTATTATTAAAATACTTTCCTGAACTCACAGAAAAACAGATCGAACAGTTTGATAAGCTGGAAGGCCTGTACCATGAATGGAATGAAAAAATCAATGTAATTTCCAGAAAAGATATGGAATCTCTGTACGAAAAGCATATTTTACATTCATTGGGAATCGCAAAAGTGATGGAGTTTGCTCCGAGAACAAAGGTTCTGGATATCGGGACCGGCGGCGGCTTTCCCGGAATCCCTTTGGCGATCTTGTTTCCGGAAACCGAATTCACCCTGATTGATTCCATCGGTAAGAAAATCAGCGTGGTGCAGGCGGTAGCAGAAGGGACGGGACTCAAGAACGTGACGGCCATTCACGGAAGGGCTGAGAAAGTAAAGGAAAAATTCCATTTTGTGGTAAGCCGGGCCGTAACGCAGATGCCGGAATTTTTAAAGTGGCTGAAAGGCAAATTTGAAAAAGAACAGTTCAATACCAGGCACAACGGGATTTTATATCTGAAAGGCGGTGACCTTGCCGAAGAGCTCGCGGGCCTCAGGTGTGAAATTTTCTCACTCAAAAATTATTTTGATGAAGAATTTTTTGATACCAAAAAAGTAGTCTACGTGTCAAAAGGTAATTTTAATTCTTAAATAGAGGCTGCCGGGGAATACTGTTTGATGGAATAGTACTGATAATCAAAAAATTGTAGTTATGAAAAATCTTTTCTCTGTTGGGTTTTCTGCATTGGTTTTAGGGTTATTTTTAGCATCGTGTCATGACGATGACGACTATCAGACGATAGAATCTGCAGATAAGATTAAAATTGACAGTGTAAAAATTGACAGTGACACCATGGATGTTTACGGGATTCAGAGCATAAGGACGTACTCCACGTACCCGTCCAAATGTGAAGGGTTTTATGGGTATGATTATGTTCAGAGCGATAACCTGACAAGGACGGTTACCGCCTATAAATACAGGACAAACGGGCCCTGCACACAAAACAGTTACACAGCAGCCAGCCGGATTAATTTCAGCCCGCGCCAGAAAGGGACTTATACTTTTAAATTCTGGAACGGCGGCAACGGCTGGATCACCAAAACAATTGTAGTTGAATAAATAAATACATGAAATGGATTTTTGCAGCCTGTTTTCTGATTTCCAATATTTTATACGGACAGAAAATATATTGGGAAGAGGGCAGGAAACTTACCTGGGATAATTTTAAAAGCAGGACCAACAACCAGTCGGGTACCAATGTAGTAGCCTATACCAACTGTGGCTGGTCTTACTCTTACGTGAAATCTTCAAACCCCAAAGCGCCTATTAAGATAAAGGTTGAAACTATTTTTAATGAAAACCAATCCTGGAAAGATGTAAAACGGATCAATAATTATGTCCTCCTGCATGAGCAGAAGCATTTTGATGCGGCCGAAGTTTTCGCACGCAAGCTGCGGAAGGAAATTGCGGAAAAGATCAGGACGTCTTCGGATTTTGACAAATATTTTAAATCCACCTACAACCGTATTCTCAAAGAATACCAGGCTTTCCAGAAGACCTATGATGCAGAAACCAAAAACGGGATGCTGGAAGAAAAACAGTCGGAATATAATCGTATTATTGCTGAAGAATTAGAAAACTACAAAAGCCATAAAGCATCTTGAAATTCCTTAATAAAGTCATCACCGAATTACTGGCACAGAACCCTGATCTTTCGGATTTCAGTATGGTGCTGCCCGGTAAAAGGCCTGTGGTGTTTATCCGCCGGATTCTTGAAGAAAATAATTACTCCGGATTTCTTCCTCATTTTTATACCATCGAAGAGCTGGTCGGCCATATTGCAGATAAACAGGAAATCAAGGGCATTTCCCTGTGGCTGTTTGCCTTTGATGTATACAAGAGCCTGAACCTGATCCCCAAAGATGAATTTTCCGAATTCCTGAAATGGTTTCCCACGTTACAGAAAGACTGGGATGATATCCTGAAGTTTTCAGGGAACGATGAAGCGGTTCTTGAGTATATGTTTGATGAAGAAAGGATCAAGGAATGGGCACAGGATCTCGGGGAAGATGATGATGTGCCGAGAAAAAAGTTCCTTACGTTCTGGAAAAACATGAATATTTACCTGCCTGTCCTCAAGAAAAGGTTAAAGGAAAAAAACTGGGCCACCTCCGGCATGATCCATGAGACGGCAGATAAAAAGGTTGTTGATTTTGCTAAAAATACACGGCAGCAGTTTGTTTTCTGCGGTTTCAACGCTTTTACTCCGGTGGAGGAGAAGCTGGTACGCAGCCTTCTGCAGTGGAACAGGGCACAGTGCTTTTTCCAGGCAGACCGTTATTATTTTGATGATGAAAGGCAGGAAGCCGGTAAATTTATGAGGAACCATAAAACGTGGAAAGAATTTACCGACGAGCGTCCTTTCCGGTGGATTGAAGAAGATTTTAACCAGCCGAAAAACATAAAGGTTTATGAAGTCTCCGGAAATATTTCCCAGACCAAGATCCTTCCGGAAATCCTTAATGAAATAGAGAACAAAACCTACTCCAATACGGCTGTTGTCTTATTGGATGAGAACCTGCTTCCGGCCAGCCTGGATGCCATGCATGGGGTTCAGAACCTGAATATTACCATGGGTTTCCCTTTGAAGAACCTTTCTTTCTCCAACGCGGTCAGGCAGCTTTTCTATCTCCAGAAGCAGCTGGAAAAAAACAGGTCTTCCTATTATTACCGGGATGTTTACCCGATTCTTGAAGAGCTTCCGAAATCTGCGGAGGATGATCAGATCATCAATAATTTTAAAGCCGGTATTGAACAGAGGAATATTGTTTACATCTCAAAAAAGCTCATGCAGGAATTGCTGGGGGAACTTTCATATTACAACCTGCTTCAGAAAGCTGAGTCAACCAATATGTATCTTGATTCATTAATTGCCTTTTGCCAGCAGATAAAATGGCTGGAAATTGATGATATACAATATGAAAACGTTTCCCACTTCGAGAATGCGTTCAGGATGATCAGGAACCAGCTTTCCCCTTACAGCTTCGAGATTAAAATGGAAACCCTGGAAATCCTGATCAACCAGCACATCAATTCGGAGAGTATTGATTTCCAGGGCGAGCCTCTTCAGGGACTTCAGGTAATGGGACTTCTGGAAACCCGTCTTCTGAATTTTGAAAATGTGATCCTGCTTTCTGTGAATGAAGGCAAATTACCGCTGGGAAATTCCCAGAACACCTATATTCCTTTTGACATCAGGAAGTTTTTTGATCTTCATACTTTTCTGGAGAATGACAGTATTTATGCCTATCATTTTTACCGCCTGATCCAGGATGCCAAGAATGTGCACCTTTTATTCAATGCATTAAGCTCCGGGGTCAATACCGGGGAAAAAAGCAGGTTCATTACGCAGATCGAAATGGAAAGTTCACACCATATTGAGCACCTGATCATTGAAAATTCTTCTGAACCGATCATGACCCAGCCTATTGAGGTCTCAAAAACACCGGTTGTCCTGGCAAGGCTTGAGCAGTGGAAGAAGAAAGTTTCGGCTTCCCATCTGACAAGCTATTTATACAATCCCATTGATTTTTACCTTTCCAAGATCCTGAATACTTCGGAAAGCGATGAAATCGAAGAAGAATTATCGGTAAGGAATTACGGGAATCTCGTGCATTACACCCTTCAGGATATTTATGAAGCATTGAAAGGCAAAATATTGAAGGAAAGTGACTTAAAGCGGTCGGTCGAAGCAATAGATCAATATATAGAAGGCGCAATTAATAAGCTGAAGCACCAGCCGGAATTTTATGAAAAAGGCATGAACTTTATCCATAAGGCAATTGCTAAAAAAGTAATTAAAAATATCTTGGACTATGATCTTGATCTGGTGAAAAGCGGAAATACACTGGAAATTCTTGATATTGAAAAGAGGTTTGAAGGAGTGGATTTCACTCTTGACGGACAGGACAAAATTTCTTTTTTCGGGTTTATAGACAGGATCGACAGGCTGAACGGCACGCTGAGGATTATCGATTATAAAACGGCAAAGATCAAAAACCTGGTAGTCAAAATAGATGACGACAAAGCAGATGAATATTTCCATAACAATGACCGGAAACAGGCCCTGCAGCTGTGTATTTATCAATACGTTGTGCAGAACCTCCCCGAATTCTGGGGATTCCCGATAGAGACGGGAATCTGGAGTTTTGCCGAAGCGAAGAAAGGGGTCATTTCCCTTCAGTTTGAAAAAGGGGATATCGACGTGGCCATGAAATCGGTAAAAAGCCTGATTAAAGAAATCCTGAATCCGGATATTAATTTTATTGAAAGGCTGAAGCCGTATTCCGGTTAATATAAACCTTTTACTGAACAATAAAGAGCCTGATAAAATATCAGGCTCTTTATTGTTTACATTTATTCAATATTTAGAAAGCATTGATCCCGGTAATATCCATGCCTGTAATCAGCAGATGAACATCGTGGGTACCTTCATAAGTAATAACGGATTCCAGGTTGGCAGCATGCCTCATCATCGGAAATTCACCCATGATTCCCATTCCGCCTAAGATCTGCCGGGATTCCCTTGCGATATCGATGGCCATTTTTACATTGTTTCTTTTCGCCATTGAAATCTGGGCCGGTGTTGCTTTATGGTCGTTTTTAAGGTTGCCCAGCTGTAAGCAAAGTAACTGTGCCTTGGTAATCTCCGTTAAGAATTCAGCCAGTTTTTTCTGCTGCAGCTGGTAGGAGCCAATCGGTTTCCCGAACTGCCTTCTTTCTTTGGAATACTGCACTGCGGTACAGTAGCAGTCAATGGCTGCCCCGATAACGCCCCAGGATATCCCGTATCTGGCGGAATTCAGGCAGGATAAAGGCCCTTTCAGTCCGGTAACACCCGGAAGCAGGTTTTCTTTAGGCACCTTTACGTTATTGAATACCAGTTCACCCGTTTTGGAAGCCCTTAAGCTCCATTTGTTATGGGTTTCCGGAGTAGTAAAGCCTTCCATGCCCCTTTCAACGATCAGTCCCTGCACTTTCCCTTCTTCATTTTTGCCCCAGACCACCGCGATATCGCAAAGCGGCGAATTGGTGATCCACATTTTAGCCCCGTTCAGAAGGTAGTGGTCGCCCATATCTTTAAAATTAGTCTCCATAGACCCCGGGTCTGAACCGTGGTTAGGCTCGGTCAATCCGAAAGATCCGATCATTTCCCCGGCAGCCAGCTGAGGCAGGTATTTCTTTTTCTGCTCTTCAGAACCGAATTCATTGATCGGGAACATCACCAGCGAACTCTGCACTGAAGCTGCTGAACGTACCGCAGAATCTCCTCTTTCCAGTTCCTGCATGATAAGGCCGTAAGAAATCTGGTCAAGACCGGAACCTCCGTACTCAACCGGTATATAAGGGCCTAAAGCCCCGATTTGTCCCAATTCCTTCATCAGTCCCGCAATATCGGTATGATCCTGGGCTGCCTGGTCAATCCGCGGCATAACAGAACTTTCTACCCAGTCTCTGACCGATTGACGGATCAGCTTATGTTCTTCGGTAAGTAAAGCATCAATCCCGTAATAGTCAGGTATGCTTGTAAGGGGATAATATGACATTGTAATTTAATTTTCCTAAAAATAGCACTTTTCACGAGTTCATGGAAATTTTTTTTACATGCATTTTATCAGCTGGCAATGAAAGGGTTAAATTATAAGGGCAGTGATCATCGGAACCATCCTAATGTTCATCTTCGTTGGAAATAGGGTACTGGTTGGCAGGATGGTAAATCCTGTTTTTAAACTTGTATAAATACGGCGCTTTGTTGGCAGAGCCGTCATACAGCTTTTCCAGCCTTTCCAAAATATTAAGGCTTAAGATCTTGCGCTGGAAATTGTTTCTTCTGAACGATTCCCCTAAAATGGTTTCATAGAGCGACTGTAAGTCTTTCATCGTAAATTTTTCCGGTAAAAGGTTGCTCGCCGCCACTTCGGTATTGATGTTCATCCTCAGGTATTCCAGTCCGGTTTCGATAATGCGGTCATGGTCGAAAGCCATCTGCGGAAGTTTGTTTACTTCAAACCATTCACAGCTTTCGTTAAAAGCATCGGGAAATGTATTGGCCATTGAAAAATCAATCAGGCTGCAGTATCCGACTGTAACAAACCGCTGGAAAATCCAGTGGTCCTTAGGGACTTCAATGCCTTTGTTATTGAGAAGAATCTGATGGACATTGTTTTCAGTCCGGTCAATTCTTCCGAAGGTATGGAACTGTTTAAGGAAAATATCCTTAAGATGCGTCCTCTCGTGTAAAACCCGCGCAGCGGCCTCCCGGAGATCTTCATCATTGAATACGAAACCTCCGGGCAGCGACCACAGATTCAGGTCGTGGTACTTAAGAAGCAGGACTTTCAGGATATTGTTATGAAAACCAAATATGGTGCAGTCTACCGATATGTGTGCTACAAAGTCCTTTGTATCGATAAGTTCCTGAAGGGTTTCTTTGTTTTTTTCGTTTTTGGTTTTCATGTCAGTAAAAATAAAATTATTTTTCAAAAGTACGGTCTGCAAGCTTAAAATAAATCAAACTTATGATCAGCAGTACGGTAACGGCCGACAGAATGTACAGTGAATAATAGCCCAGCATCCGGTTTCCGAACAGAACAGACATCATAATAGAACTTACAGAACTTCCCAGAGATGAGAAAATGACAATCAGTGAAGTGAAAAGGTGGGTCCTGCTTTTGTCTACCCGGGCGATCATTTTCGAACTGATCACAGGATACAGCGGTGAAAGGAAAAGGCCGGTAACGGGGAATAAAAACAATAGTATTTCTGCATCATCTGCACCGAAGAACTGGATACCGCTGATGACAGCCAGTACCAGCATAATGAGCGAGAGGCAGGCGGTATAATATTTCGACAGGGCAAACCTTTGGATCAGATTAGCTGTAATGATTCTTCCGATATAGGAAAAAACAGCCATGAGTGATGTAGCCTGGAGCGAGAAAAAAGAATTTACCTTCAGATGGTTCTTATAAAATGAAGGCAGCCAGGAATTAAAGCTCTGTTCTATGAATACGATGGAGAAAATAATGGCTAAAAATAGAGCCATCAGAGGATTAACCAGTTTTGAAAGTTCTCTGAGCATGCTCTCTTTTTCAGTAGGCACAGATTCTGAGACAGGAAGCTTTAAAAACAGGAAGATTGTAATAGCTGACAGTAATGAAATGGATAAGAAACCGAATTTCCAGAATTCTGAAAAGCGGCTGGAAATAAGCGATCCGAAACCGATGTTCACAACGAAAATGCCGATCATGAAAGAAGCCTCGACACTGTTCATGGTCCTGGCTAAAGATTTCTCATCTGAAATATTGTGCCTGAGTATTCCGTATACACAAATCTTCCCGATGGCAAAACAGGTCCCGACAATGGCAAACCATAATTTATAAAACCAGAATACTTCCACGAACGGCAGGATTAATGAGCAGATCCCGACAATGGACAGGGCAAGAATGAGTGATTTTTTAGTCCCGAACCTGCTGATGAAATTGACGGCAAAAAGGGAGATAAAAGCAATCGGCAGATCTTTGAAAGATTCCAGGAAACCGAGTTTTTCGAAGGTGATTTTTGCCTCCGAAAGCTGCAGGATAACCAGGCCCATACAATTAAGCACCATTGAAAAAATAAGAAAAGTAAGTTTCAGCGGAAGGGAGATTCGGGCAGTGCTGGTCATCATTTTGGGGATTAATTTTATTGCTTTTTATGATTTTTTATGAAAAGTACGGGAAAAAATAGGCCTTTGAAGTCCCAAAAATAAAGGAAAAATTAAAATATTTATTAAGATAATGTTAATTATTTAAAAAAAAATATATTTTTATTGTCTCAATTTGAGAATTAAAAAACTAACTGTATATGAATGTAAAAATATCTAGAAGTTTAGGGATGGTTGCCGTGCTCTACTTTACGGCAAATTTCAGTGCCCAGAACACATCGAATGACACCGTTTCCAAGGAGACCAAAATCGAGGAAGTGGTAATGATCGGCTACGGTACCCAGAAGAAAAGCAATGTAACGGGAGCCATTTCCAGCATCAAGGCGAGTGACATTGAAAACATTCCTGCGGGTAAGCCGGAGCAGGTACTTCAGGGCAGGGCAGCCGGTGTGAATGTAATTACCAATTCCGGACAGCCGGGATCCGGAGCAACAATCCGTGTAAGAGGGATTACCAGTTTCGGAGCAAGCAATGACCCTCTTTGGGTGGTTGATGGAATTGTTGTTGACGGAATCGGTTGGCTGAATCAATCTGATATAGAAAATATTGAAGTCTTAAAAGATGGTGCATCATCTGCCATTTACGGAGTTTCGGCGGCCAGAGGTGTAATTCTGGTCACTACTAAAAAAGGAAAACGAGGAAGGCTTAATTTAAGCTATAATGGATTTTACGGCATCGGTAATGCTTCTAGGAAATTAGACCTTTTAAATGCTACACAGTATGCAACGATTCTGAATGAGGCATATGTAAATGGTGGCCAAGCTCCAAAATTCAGTAACCCGCAATCCTTAGGAGCCGGAACAGATTGGCAGGATGTAATTTTCAATACAAGTGAAAGATCAAACCATGAATTCAGTATCAACGGAGGCAACGAGAAGTCAACATTCTACGGATCTTTTGGGTATTATGATCAGACCGGTATCGTAATGAGTGATATTTCATATTACAAAAGACTTACAGCACGTTTAAACTCTACTCATAAACTCACGAACTGGCTTACAGTAGGACAAACATTAGCATACACACATACAAAATCACAGGGAATCAATTCCAATGGAGAATTTGGAGGACCATTGAGCTCTGCAGTTAATCTGGATCCTACAACACCTATTCTTAATCCTGACATTTCCAGTGTTCCTCTGGCTGCAAGGCCTTTTGTAGTAAAAGATGCCAATGGAGTCCCATATGGTATTTCCAGTCTTGTTCAGAATGAAATGACAAATCCTCTTGCTTTCAGATATACTCAACTGGGCAATACCGGATGGAGCGATGATTTTATTGCTAATGTGTTTGCAGATCTAAAGGTTATGAAAGATCTTACTTTCAGATCATCGATCAACGGGAAAAAAGCATATTGGGGAAATAAGAATTTTACTCCTCTGTATTATTTAAGTGCTAATTATAGTAATTTAGGAGTAAACAGCCTTAGCAGAACGAATCAGGAAAAGTTTGAGTGGAGTCTGGAAAATACAATTAACTATCAAAAAAGATTTGGTAAACACAATCTGAACCTGCTAGCAGGTAATGGGTATTACGAATATAATATCGGTTTCGGACAAACTGTAACGCACAGTAATCTGCCTATTTCGAGCTATTTGGATGCTTCATTTAATTTTGATGTGGGAAGAGCAAATCAGACAGTCAATGCTTGGGATAACATCAATACGCATAAAGTATCATATTTCGGAAGGATAATATATGATTATGATAATAAATATTTATTTACAGGAACATTGCGAAGAGATGGTTCTTCAAAATTCGGAGCGAATAATCATTGGGGAACATTTCCTGCATTTTCCCTTGGCTGGAATGTAAATAATGAAAGCTTTTGGCCTGAAAACAAAATCATTAATACGCTTAAACTTCGTGGAGGATATGGTATTTTAGGAAATGACGGAATTAATGATTTCCAATTTGCAAGCTTCTATGTATCGGGAGCTAACTATCCTTTTTATAACAGTTCAGGTACTGAAGTTATACAGCCCGGATACCTGCCTAACACTTTAGCAAATCCTGATTTGAAATGGGAAACTACTTCGCAGCTAAACTTTGCCGCCGACTTTAGGTTCCTAAATAATTTTAACTTAACAGTAGATTATTATAAGAAAAAAACCTCTGATATCCTAAGGCAAATTTATATTCCGGGATATGTTGGTGTAACAGTAGCTCCGACAGCGAATATAGGTGATATGGAGAATGAAGGAGTAGAGGTAGAATTGGGATATAAGAAAAACTGGTCTGATTGGGGTGTATCTGTAAACGGAAATTTCGCCTATCTGAAAAATACCGTTACAAGACTTGAACAAGGCAGAGACTATATTGATGGCCCCGGATTTCAGTCTATGGGACCAGTATCAAGAATCCAGGTAGGAGAATCTTATGGTTCATTTTATGGATATAATACATTAGGGATTTTCCAAAACCAAGCTCAGATTAACTCTTATGTAAACGCCAACGGACAAATGATTCTTCCAGATGCTAAACCTGGAGACTTTATCTGGGCAGATGCTAATGGAGATGGAAGAATTACAGATGCTGATAAAGTGAATCTCGGAAATTCTGTACCTAAATTCACTTTCGGGATGACCGTTAATCTGAATTATAAAAATTGGGATTTTATGGTATTTGCACAGGGCCAGGCAGGTAATAAAATTTTTCAGGGTTTAAGAAGGCTTGATCTGTTAAATGCCAATTACCAGACAGCAATTTTAGACCGATGGACAGGCGAGGGCACTTCAAATTCTACACCAAGGGTAACGGTTGATGATACCAATCATAATTACACATGGATGTCAGGTTATTATTTGCAAAAAGGAGATTATGTGAGAGTAAAGTTGATTCAGCTTGGGTATACTCTTCCACAAACCATGACACAAAATTTCGGTGTGGGTAAACTTCGTCTTTATGTAACTGCAGAAAACTTGTTTACATTTACAAAATATACGGGATATGATCCTGAAATCGCAGCAGGTGACAGCTTTGGTATTGACAGAGCTTACTATCCGCAGGCAAGAACATTTATTTTCGGTGCGAATATTACATTCTAAAAAATTAACAATGAAAAATAAAATTTATAAAATAAGCATAGCTGCGTCACTTTTTTTAGGACTGGCAATTACCGGTGTTTCATGTAATAATGAAAATATCGAAGATGTAAAATACTTGGGAGCATTTCCTACAGACAGCTTTTTCAGAAATGAGCAAGAATGCTTTTTCGCATTGGTTGGTACTTATGATGTTGTACGGAAATATGCAGGAGGATTTGAAAACATGGTAACTTTCTTTAATGCAGGTTCAGATGACTTCTATGCAGGAGGAGGAAGTGGTACAGACGGGGCCGGAATTCAGGGGATATCTAATTTTCAAATTAATCCGAATACCATACCAGCAAGTTACTGGAGAGATTATTATCAGGGAATTTCAAGAGCAAATGTGCTTATCGAAAAAATTCCTCAGGCAGATATGAGTGATGCCGTTAAGAATAGATTCACAGCAGAAGCAAAAACTCTTAGAGCTTTATATTATTTCGATCTTCTCCGTACCTTCGGTAATATTCCGCTTATCCTTAAAGAAATAAAGGCAACAGATGATTATTATAATATTCCTCAAGCTACTCCTGCCGCAGTATACACACAGATAGAGCAGGATTTGCTGGCTGCAATTCCCAATCTGCCTGCTACAGTGAGCGGTGTAGAAAGAGGAAGGCTTACACAAGGTGCTGCGAAAGCACTGTTGGGAAAAGTATATCTGTATGAAAATAAGAAAGCTGAAGCTGCTGCACAATTAGCATCTGTTAATGGTACTCCCGGAACAAGCAGCCAATATGGTTATAAACTTGTACAGAACTTTGCAGATCTCTGGGTTACAGATAACAAGTTTACTACCGAATCTATTTTTGAAGTAATGCATACTAATCAGGGAAGTTCAGACTGGGGTTTTTGGGGACAAGGTAAAGATGAAGGAAATTCAATCTGTATTATGACGGCTCCAAGAGGCTACAGTAAGCTTAAAGATGATGCCCCGGATCTTATAGCCGGATGGGCATTTAATCCTGTTACAGAAAATCTTTTTAATTTTATGCAGGGAGATCCGAGACTCAATGCATCCATTATGAACATAAAATCATTAAAACAGCAGGGTAAGGCTGATTACTCTGGTGCATATATGGATTCAGGATATTTTCTTAATAAATATCTTCCTACATTAAGTGAAAAAACAACTTTGCCAGGTGCTTGGGAATTAAATTTCAGAAAAAACTATATTCTGATAAGATTGGCAGATACTTATCTTATGGAAGCTGAGGCACTTAACGGTTCGGGCTCCAGAGCACAAGTTCTGTTAGATGCAGTAAGGGCAAGAGTCGGACTGGCATCAGTTCCAGTTTCTATACAGGCAATTAAAGATGAAAGAAGAAGAGAACTGATAGGAGAAGGACATCGGTTTTTCGATTTGGTAAGATGGGGAGATGCTCCTTCAGCATTAGCATTTAAAGGCTTTGTAGCAGGTAAAAACGAAATTATGCCAATTCCTTATACAGAACTTACCGGTACGATTCTTAAACAAAATCCTAAATATTAATTCTGAACTATAAATATGATAGCTAAATATATTACAAAGAGTCTTCTGATGGGTATTGCAGTTCTTTCTTTTGCCGCTTGTACACCTGATACAATTGATGGTGACGGAAACGGTATTACTCAGGATATGGTAGACGGCACATTTAATGTAAAAAAAATTACAGAGAATAAATATACGCTTACAACAAATGCCAATAACTATATAACGACAAAATGGAGCATAGATGGTGATGCTTTCAAAATAGGAAAAAATATACAGGATTTATTTCTTCCTGATGAAGGTATATATATAATAAAACACCAGGCAATAGGAATTGGTGGCGTTATCGCGGGTACAGACAGTAAAACCATAACTGTTACTAATTCTGATCCTGTTTATGGTAATATTATTAAAGGGGGAAGATTTGATACGCCTGCTGATGCATCAAAATGGACAGTTCATAACATCAGTACGTCGGGAGCACAGTGGATACTGAGCAATCCTACAGGAATGGCCACTTTTGTAGCTACTGGAAGTAATCAGCAGGCTATTTATCAGCCGATACAGGTTGAAGCAGGTCAGAAGTATTCGATTGATATGAGCGTAAAGTCTAATACTGCACTGGAAGATACCTGGTTTGAAGTGTATGTCGTAAACAGTATTCCTGCACAAGGTCAGGATATCAGTGGTAATGTTTACAGAAATATTAACACATGGGACGGTTGCGGAAAAGCAGCTTTTGACGATAAAATATCTGCTATTGGCTGTAACGGTGATAAAAACGGTGGAGTCTATACAGCCACGACAACTGGAACCGTCTATCTTGTTATCAAATGCGGCGGAAAAACCGTTAACAGCTTAAGCATAGACAAAGTGGAGTTCCGCAGAATGCAATAATTCTTACATACAAATTTTAATATGAAATCACAACATTCATATAGTTTCTTTAGAGGTGCTGCGCTTTGCGGTGTAGCACTTCTTTCTTTTTTAAACTGCAGCAGTACATCTTCGGATTTATCGAATAATGATAATCCCGGAAGCGGAACAGGAGCAGGAACCGGTACGGGAGACCCTATACAGGTATGGCTTACCAAAGGAGACCAGTCCGTAAAACTCCAGCAGCAGGGCAATGCGTCTTTTTCAGGAACCGCTGGTACGGGAACAACCATTGAGGTGGATGCTTCACAGGTATTCCAGACAGTGGACGGGTTCGGGTATACCCTTACCGGAGGAAGTGTCCAGGTGATCAACCAGCTGAGCACAGCCAAAAAACAGGAACTGCTAAATGACCTGTTCAGCAGTTCGGGAATCGGGATAAGCTACCTGCGGATCAGCATCGGGGCTTCCGATCTTAACAGTGAAGTTTTTACCTACAATGATCTGCCTTCCGGCCAGACCGATGCAAACCTTGCACAGTTCAGCCTTACGAAAGACCAGGCCGTTGTTCAGATGTTAAAGGATATTCTGGCAATCAATCCCAATATTAAAATCCTTGCTACGCCGTGGACGGCCCCGGTATGGATGAAAGACAACGGAAACAGCATCGGAGGAAGCTTAAAACCGGAGTATTACAGTGTTTATGCAAAATACTTTGTGAAATACATCCAGGCTATGCAGGCTGAGGGCATTAAGATTGATGCCATCACGCCTCAGAACGAGCCGTTGCATCCCGGTAACAACCCGAGCATGTACATGACGGCCGGAGATCAGGCAACATTCATCAAAGCACATTTAGGGCCGGCTTTTCAAGCTGCCAACATCAATACCAAGATTATCGCGTATGACCACAATTGCGATAATCCGGCTTATCCGCTGGCTGTTTTAAATGATCCGGCTGCAAATCCTTTCGTAGACGGTTCGGCATTTCATTTATACGCCGGGGATATTTCTGCCTTAGGTACCGTCCACAACCTGTTTCCGAATAAAAATGTGTATTTTACGGAACAGTGGACGAGCTCTACCGGAAATTTCTCAGGAGATCTGGACTGGCATGTTAAAAATATTGTCATCGGTTCCATGAGGAACTGGAGCAGAAACGCATTGGAATGGAATGTCGCCAATGATGCATCATTCGGACCGCATACGCCGGGCGGATGTACGCAATGTAAAGGTGCCGTTACAATCACAGGTGGATCAAGTTATGATAAAAATGTTGCCTATTACATCATTGCCCATGCCTCAAAATTTGTTCCGGCAAATTCTCAGAGAATTGCTTCCACACAAGGGGATAACCTTTCAACGGTCGCTTTCAAGACGCCTCAGGGGAAAACGGTTTTAATTGTACAGAACAGCAACACCGGAGATAAGACATTTAATATTAAATATAATCAGCAGACCGCTTCTGTTACCATGCCGGGAATTTCTACTGCAACGTATATTTTTTAAACTAAAACCAAACCAAACGATGAGGAAAATTTCATTTGTATTACTATTATCAGCATTTGGGATGAATGCATACGGGCAGAAGACAACCGATCAGAAAGTTTCTGAGCTGCTGTCTAAAATGACGTTAGAAGAAAAAGTAGGGCAGCTGGTTCAGTACAGTGGTTTTGAATATGCTACAGGCCCTCAGAATTCCAATTCGGCAACGGTTTTAGATGAAATTAAAAAAGGGAAAGTAGGTTCCATGCTC
Source organism: Chryseobacterium sp. JJR-5R (assembly GCF_034047335.1). Taxonomy (NCBI): domain Bacteria; kingdom Pseudomonadati; phylum Bacteroidota; class Flavobacteriia; order Flavobacteriales; family Weeksellaceae; genus Chryseobacterium; species Chryseobacterium sp. JJR-5R. Next base: position 2,400,094 of record NZ_CP139137.1, on the reverse strand, counting down.
AATGTTGCAGGCGCGGAAGAAACCAGGAATTTCCAGAAGCTGGCGTTACAGTCCAGGCTGAAGATTCCTTTGCTGTTCGGGCAGGATGTAATCC